>CAYWQS010000001.1:0-410622 GCA_964460395.1 uncultured Solibacteraceae bacterium
GTGGGCGTCTACATCGGCAGCGGCATCGGCGCTTTCGAGGTGATCGAGCGCGAGCACCGCAACCTGCTGGAAAAGGGCCCCGGCCGCATCTCCCCGTTCTTCATTCCCGCCAGCATCGTCAATCTCGCGTCAGGCAACGTGTCGATCCGTACGGGCGCCAAGGGGCCGAACAGCGCGACAGCCACCGCCTGCACCACCAGCGCCCACTGCATCGGCGACTCTTTCCGCCTCATCCAGTGGGGCTATGCCACCGCGATGATCTGCGGCGGCGCTGAAGCCGTGATTACACCGATGGGTATCGGCGGGTTCGCGGCGCTCCGCGCGCTTTCCACGCGCAACGACGCCCCCGGCAAAGCCTCCCGTCCGTGGGATCGCGACCGCGACGGCTTCGTGGTGGGAGAGGGCGCCGGAATCCTCATCCTGGAAGAACTCGAGTTCGCCAAGGCCCGCGGCGCGAATATTCTGGCCGAAGTTGTGGGCTATGGGATGAGCGGCGACGCTTACCACATCACCGCGCCATCGGAGGATGGCGACGGTGCGTACCGTGTCATGCGCAACGCCGTGAAAGATGCCGGCCTTGCGCCCGATCAGATCGACTACATTAACGCGCATGGCACGTCGACTCCTGTCGGCGACGGCATAGAAGTGGCCGCGTTGAAGCGCGCCTTCGGCGAGCATGCCCGGAAACTGGCGGTGAGTTCCACGAAATCCATGACCGGCCACTTGCTGGGTGGCGCCGGTGGCCTGGAAGCGGGCCTGACCGTGTTGGCCATCCGCGATCAGATCGCGCCGCCCACCATCAACCTCGACAATCCTTCGGAAGATTGTGATCTGGATTTCGTGCCGCACACCGCGCGGCATATGAAAATCGACTATGCGCTGTCGAACAGCTTCGGTTTCGGCGGCACCAACGGCAGCCTGATCTTTAAGCGCTTCTCCGAATAGGCGGCCGTTTCGGATCCTGGCGCGCGAAATTCTCCAAAATACTGGTGCTCGAAACCTGCTTCCGCGCTTGCCAACGTTCCCTGGCCTGCGCCACCAACCGGCGCATTGCGCGTGTCCACACACGCCCCGACCGGTAATAGCGCCGCAACTTGGATACTTCCTCCCAGCGCTGGAGCGCTTCGAGACCGGCCTCAGAGTTTCCTCTGCACGACGCCTCCCTCCCTGGCCGCGCAGCCAAACGCAGGTTGCCGCCATCCGGCGTAGTGCCAATCTCAGCTACAACCCAACCCGCCGCTATTGCGCAAAGGGTAAGTGTTCGGGCTGAGAAATTGAACAGGTGCGCCGGATGAAACCGGCGGGCGGGGTGGGGGAATGGCGCCTCCAGATTGGGCACCTCCAGAAACAACCAACTGTCCGGCTTCGCAGCCTTGGCTAGCCGGCCCAAAAAGCACACTGGTTCGCGCACGTGCTCGAGAACGTGAAAGCAGCAGATGAGGTCGTAGGATTCCGCGGGCAGTTCTGCCGTTTCCAAGCAGCCCGACATGATCGGCAGCCCCAGATTGAGGCGCGCATGGTTGGCGTACCCCTCGTTTGGCTCCAGGCCTTCCGCGTCGTAACCGGCCGCCCGGAGCAGAAACAGCAGTTCGCCGCCTCCACAGCCGGCGTCCAATGCCCGGGATCCCGCGCCCGCTCGAGCAATCCATTCCATCCGTTCCCTCGCAATTTTGGCCGCCCGGTAGACGTGATGAGGCCTCGGTTGTTCCGTTCCCTTGTAGGCGAGGCGGTACTCCAACTCGTAATACGCCTGCAGCTTCGCCTGCTCGGGCAGCGGGTCGCTGCGCACCAGACCACATCCTTCGCACAATACCGTGGTTAGCGGTTTCCGGTCCCTGTCGGCGCGGCTAACGACAGCGGCCTTTGTCCAGCCACACAAGACACAAGGAGATTGAGCTTCCTGGAATCTGGGATTTAAGTGCATCCTGACGAAAAGAACAAGAATGTGTTTGAGTAGACGCGCACCCCACCCTGGGGGATGCAGCTTTCTCCCCGGGCCGGGCCGCTATGATGTTTTCAAGACCCTCATGAAAATCCTGGTTGCTCTCAAGCAGGTTCCGGCCCGGGACCAGCAATACAGCGTGGAGCCCGGTGGCTGCTCGATCGACGAATCCAACCTGCAGTGGCAAATCAACGAGCCCGACGCCTACGCGCTCGAGGCTGCCCTGCAACTGAGAGAGTCGCAGGGCGGGGAAGTGGTGGTGCTGAGCGCCGGACCCGAGCGGGTTCAATCTTCCCTGCGGGAGGCCTTGGCGAAGGGCGCCGACCGCGCCATTCACATCGCCGAACCGGATCTCAGCGCCTACGATCTCCTGGACCTCGCCCGCCTGCTGGCAGCCGCTGTGCGCCCCGAGGCCCCGGATGTCGTCTTCACCGGTCTCCAGTCCGATGACCTCGGCCTCGGCCAGACCGGCGTCGTCATGGCCGAACTGCTGGGCCTGCCGCACGCCACCATCATCATGCAAGTGGAAGCGGCGGACGGGAAGCTGCGCGTGAAAAGGGAATTGGAGGCGGGCTGGTTCCAGCACGTCACGCTCCCGCTGCCCGCGCTGCTCACCATTCAAAGCGGTATCTCGAAGCTGCGTTACGCCACGCTGATGGGGATCAAGAGAGCCAAGACCAAGGAACTGAAAACCATTCCGGCCGCAGAACTGGCTGTCCCGCCCCGCGGTCAAGTTCGTTTGGGTGCGCTGGCCGCGCCTCAGCGGACCAAGCAGACGCAACTGATCCCGGGCGGACCCGCCGAGCAGGCGGCTGCGCTGGTGGAGAAGTTGAGATTCGAGGTGCGCGCCCTATGAGCCGGATTCTTGTTGTGATGGAACAGGCGCAGGGCGCCTGGCACCGGATGTCGTTCGAAGCCTTGGCGGCCGCCCAGGCCCTCGGCTCGCAAACAGGCCTGTCCGTCGAGGCCGCCGTGCTGGGTTCGGGGATCGAATCGCTGGCCCAGGATCTTACCCGGTTCCAGTTGCAGGCAGTCATCCTCGCCGAACACCCGCTGCTGGACGTGTACACCGCGGACGGCTATACGGCTGCGCTTCAGCAACTGCTGGCGGAGCTTCAGCCGGCGCTGGTCCTCTTCCCGCACACTTACCAGGTGCGCGATTTCGCTCCGAAACTCGCGGCCCGGCACGAAACCGTACTGGTGAGCGACGTCACCAGCGCTTCGGCCGCCGGCGGGGGCTTCACCTTCCAGCGGCAGTTGTACCAGGGCAAGCTGACCGGCGCCTATCAAGTGGACGCCAGGCCGGCTTTCGCCTCGATTCAGGCAGGCGCGTACCGTGCCGATGCCGCCGCCGGCAGCGCGCCGTTGCGCCGCTTTAGCCCGTCGCTCGAGGCTTCCGCCATCCGGCAGCGCCCGGAACCTCCCTTCCAGGAAGCCGCGCGCGCTGTGGACCTCTCCGCCGCCAGCGTAATCGTCAGCGTCGGCCGCGGCATCGGGGAAGAAGGCAACTTGCCGCTGGTTCAGGATCTGGCGGAAGCGCTGGGGGCCGAGATCGCCGCTTCCCGCCCTATTTGTGACAACGGATGGCTGCCCATGGAACGCCAGGTAGGGTCTTCCGGCCAGACCGTGGCGCCTAAGCTCTACGTCGCCGTCGGCATCTCCGGCGCGATTCAACACCTGGTCGGCATGAAGGGCTCCGGGTGCATCGTTGCCATCAATAAGGATCCCAACGCGCCCATTTTCGAAGTCGCCGACTACGGCATCGTCGGCGATCTCTTCGACGTCGTGCCCGCGCTCACCGCCGAGGTTCGGAAGGTCCGGCAGGCATAGCCGGATCGCGGCTCATTCCGCTCAGGGCTTCTGGGCCAGCAGCAGGCGCGAGGCTTGCGACCAGAGGGGCTGCAGCGAGGAAGGAAGCCGCCGCTTCAACAGGTCCAGCCGCGCGGCGTCGCGTTGGTCGAGCACGCCGAAAAGCCGCAGGCCCACCGTATAGAAGATCGCGCCCGCCGGGATGCTCACCGCCACACCAAGCCAGGCTGGTTCAATGCGCACCAGCCAATTCACGCCGGCGGCCATCATCGCCCCCGCCCCAAGAATCCCCGCGATGGCGCGCCACGGCACCGGAATGCGCCCCGCTTGAATCGCCTTGCCCCAAACCCCGGCAATCGCGAGAAACTGTGCAACGCCGCTGGCCGCAACGGCGCCTAACGCCTGATAGCGCGGAATCCAAAGGATGTCGAGGGCCACGTTGACCCCCGCACACAGCAGGTTGCAAACCAGCACGAAACGCTGTTGTTCTATGGCCTGCAGATAACTGACGCCGGGGCCGCGCAGGCCGCGGAAAACGGCCAGGCTGGCCGCCCACGTCAGCGCAGTGCCTGCAGGCGCAAACTCCCTCCCGTAGAGCATTGGCACCACCACCGGCCCCAAAGCCGCCATGCCCCACAGCAAAGGCGTACTCATCAGAACGATGAATTTGATCGTCGATGCGGCCATTTCCGGCATGGCGGCGGCCGACCGCCCATATTGGGCCATGAGAGTGACTCCGGTCGACTGCGCCAAGGCCATGGGCGCCATCAGCATCTTGTCCGTGAGATTCACGGCCACGCTGAAGAACGAAATCTCCGCGCGCGACCGCGCCAGCCGTTCCAGAAAAATCATGTCCGAGCGGTCCCAGACAATCAGGTGAAACAACTGCGTGAACACGCTGTCCCGCGCGAAACGCCGGAAACGGGTCAGCAAGTCCGCGGGCATCGCCATCACCGGCAGTTGGCGCATCCAGCGCATCACCGGAACCGCCCGCACCACAAACTCCACCGTGCGGGCCGTGAGAATCCCCGCTGCCACTCCTTCCAGTCCCCAACCCATGGCAATTGAGCCCAATACGCCCGCGATGTAACAACTCTGCCCGATGATGCTTCCCGGCACGTTGGCCCGTAGGCGTTCCGCGGCCATGTTGGCCTGCGACGGCAGGAATCGCAGCATCCCTGGGAGTACGCTGAGCACCTGCAAGAGCGACGCCGTTCGATACAGTGGATCGGACAGCGTCAGAACGGCGGCGGAGCCTGCTGCGGTCACACCCAGGCTGAGGAGAATATGGCGCCGGAAGCCATGTTCGAAAATGGCGCGGGCCAGTTCGGGCCGCCCTTGGCCCAACGCCTCCGCCATGTATTTCCGGCAGGCTACGGGGAGCCCCAGACCGCCGATGCTCCCGCTCAGATTGGTCAACCACATGATGTAGTTGAAGTAGCCCAGCCGCTCGGGTCCGAAAGTTCGCGCCAGCACCAGCGAAGTGGCAAAGGCGGTGACGATCTCGAACACCATCTCCAGCCCGTACCAGAAGGTGTTCGCGGCGATTTTGGCGGTATTCCCCGAGGCGTTTGTGCTCATGCAGGATGGCGAGCGCTCAAGGGATCGCGACTGCGCGGATGTCGCTGCTGCCCAGCGGCTGACCGCCTCCGTCAAGATACGTCAGCCGGAAGTAAGTGATGCTGTCGGAAAGTGCGGGAATCTTGATAGCACATCCCCCGGGGCATGGCTGGGTTTTCGCCGAGCCTAAAGCCGGCGTGGGCCCGAAAGCAACCTCCACCTCCGCTGCCTCCCGGCGTGTCATTGGCGGAACCCCAAGGGGAAGCTGGACGGTCGAGTTGGCTCTCCATGGAGGCGTACGGAATGTCCGGGCAGCACGGACGGCTCCGCAGGAGACTTCAGCCCAATACTGCGTTCCGGGCGTTAACGGTGACCCCTGGCCCAGCACGATTTCGCGCCGCCCCCGCCCGGTATCCGTAACAGTGGAGACAACGTTCAGAAAGGCCGCGTCCGTGCTCAATCGCGTGAAGCACGGTTGAGCGGGCGGGCCAACTGCCCGGTACCGGAGGATGGCGCCGCCGCTGACCACTGCCGCCACTGAGGCCTCCAGATTGGTCTGATCCGGCTCCACAACCCGCAACGTAAAGGAAGCGGAGCTGACGCCAGGTTCGGAAGCACTGTCGGTCACCTGGAAAGTGACTTCCGCGGAAGCCGGTTCCGAAGCGATTCCTTGAATGATGTTATCCTCCAGCATCAAGCCTTCCGGCAACGAACCTTCCACCAGGCTCCATTGGTAGGGTGGAGTTCCGCCGGTGGCAGTTAACACGGCTGTGTAGGGCTCGCCGGTGGTGGCAGGGGGCAAGTCCATCGTGGAAATCCGCAGGGCGGTGAGGAGAATCTCGAGGGGAAAAATCTGTTCCGCGCGCCCGTCCGCCGAATCGGTCACCACGATGTGGAGGTTGAATGAGCCGGCATCCTCGGGAACACCGCCGAGCATCCCGGTCGAAGAATTCAGTTCCAGTCCTCGGGGAAGTTCGCCCTCCACTCTCCATTGATACGGGGGCACGCCGCCCGCGGCAACCAGTTGCTGGGCGTAGGTCGTCTGCACCTGGGCCTCCGGCAGCACCCCGGTGGCGATCACAAGCGGCGCACCGCCCACGCGGGACGCAACGTAGGCACCGCCCGGCCCCGACCAGGTCAGAACGCCGCTATCGCCGACAGAGACGGATTGGGGTTCGCCTGGTGCTCCCGCCACCTGATACTCGCCCGGCGCCATTCCTGCCACGTAGACCGTCCCCATGTTGGAGAAAGGCGCCGTCAGGCTGATACTCGCCGAAGGCAGATGGCTGTTCTTCGGAAACAAAGCCAGCACCGGAGAAGGACCCTCCAGTAATACGCCCTCATGCGAGGGTGGCCCGCCGCTCAGCAGCGTGCTGGGAGGCATTTCTTCATAGGTGTTGTTAAACCCCTTATGGACCGCCAATAAGCGCGTCTCCGGTTCGCTGCCGGCATCCAATACGATCCCATTGAGCTTGAACCGGCCGGGTGCATACACATTTCCTTCCACAAATGCTGTCCTGCAACTGGCGCCGGCGGGCAACAGGAACCGGGTGACGAGTTGCGCGGATGGCCGCTTGTAGACTGCCGAACAGCCGTTCAGTTCCAGGGCTGGTGTCTCGTAGTTGTCGGAATAGAACCAGAAACGGGCCGTTTTCGCTTGGCCCGGCGCAGTGGCCACTTCGTCGTACGCAATGACGGAATCGATGGCGCCTTTCAAGTGCAGCAGGTGACGGTAGGCGCGGGTCGTTCCAGTGGCTGCGGGGTAAGTGTTGGAATTGTTGATGCGCACATACGCATACTGCGAGTTGCCGTCACTCCGGTCCATCAGCGGGAAACCCGTCCCGGGCGTATGCGTTGTCCCGATCTGCAGGTAGTTCGACCACTGGCGGTTGCCGGTGTTATTCACCACGGGTCCGGCGTCGCCGGCCAGAAACGTATTTCCCTTCCGGATTCGGTATGCCCCCGGTCCCGGATACTGGCCAGTATGGTCATTCGGCCGGCTGACTGCGAGCGCGAATACGCTCGTGGCATTGTCGCTCCAGTCCGTCCGGGAGTGCCAAACCGATATCGGTGACTGTTTCCCGTCGTTCAAATCCACGCGGTTGAGCGTGAAATGCGGAGGATCCGTGGCTGTGTAGTCAATTTGCCCGATCTGCACTTCACCGGGTCCCGGCAGGAACAACGCATACATCAGCATCTCCGGCGCCTGCGTGAACACGCTCCTGGACCACAGGTTCTTCCTTGTCCGCAGCCACCAGTTGAATTTCTGGGCGCGCGGATCCTCCGGAAAGAACGCGAGCGAAAGCAGCACGCCTTCCAGATGGCGCAGGGCGAAATCGGTGTCCATCTGCGCATCCGAGAATGGCCAGACCCCGTAATTCCGGCCAGGCAACTCCATGGCGGGAAAATAAGAGAGTGTGTTTCGCAGCCATTCTCCGCCCGTGACGTCCGCGGAGGGCGACAGGCTGTGCTTGGCGGCCCAGGCCATCACGGCGTTCCAGAGATGCCGCCGGTTGTAGCCAGGGTTGCCAGCCGACTGCGTAACGCCTGTCCAGCTGCGCCGGTTATACGGCAGCACCGCATCAAACCAGTAGTTGTAAGCCTGCTCGAACATTAATCGCGCGCGCTCGTCTTCATCCGCCAGTGCCAGCCCGACCATGAAGTAGCCGTAAAGCTTGGCCAGCACCAGGTTGTGGCGCGGGTCGTCGAAGGGAATTGTTTCAACCGGCGGATCAAACTTGCTGGAGACAACCGTAAAATTCTCCTCCGGATCCGCGGCGAAAAAGGCCCTTCCCGCCGGAATCGTCAGGGGCGTAGTGTTCAGCGCGCCACGCTCGACCGTCAGGACGTTGCCCTCCTGTGCCGTGACGCGCATGATTTCATCAAAGTACTTGTTCGCGGACACGATGCCGCCGCCAATGTAGTAAGGAGGTCTCTTGGCGGGTGCTTCGGAAACCGTGATCTGCGTATCTCCGGGCGACACCGGAGCCGACAGCGTGAAGCGGAACCGGCGCCGGTCGAACATCGGCGAATAGGGATGCTGGCGGACATACCACCGCCAGCCGCAATCGCCCGGCTGCCAGGCGCGCACTACCGCAATCATGGCGTTGGAGTGGTTGTTGGCCGCGGCATTCTCCACTGTGAGGCTGCCATCGTTTTCCACCGATGCCACCTTGAACCAGCGTCCGGGTATGTTCATAAGCCCCTGGTGCGGCGCCAGAGTCATGATCAACGAGCCTGGCTGGATGCTGGAGAATCTTGTGCCCTCGCCCGTGATGTTCTTGCTGCCGCTGGTGGTGGTCACCCGCCCGCTGAGCCAGGTGAGCGGCGGCGTACAGGATTCGCCGTAGTCGGTGGAGTTGTTCAGCAGTTTGTCAGCAAAAGCGCGGCGCTCTTGACCGTTGAGTTGGTCCCGGATGACGGAGTATGCGAATGCATACGGCACCGCGTTGTGACTGGCCCAATCCACGTCGGATCCACGGCCTAGCGAAGAGGCCGAAAACGGGCCGGGGAAGAATGACAACGAAGTTGTTCCGTCCAGCAAGGCCTTCTCCACTTCGTTGATCATCGTGCGCGCCGAGTTTAACCATGCGGTTTTGGAGGAGTCCATTTGCCAGCCGAGCGCGCTCAAGAAGGCATTGGGCCCCGTCCGGCGGGCAGGCGTCAGCGAAGTGGCTGCATCCGCCAGTTGCTTCAACGCCTCCCAAGGGGCATATCCGTTTTGGTCACGGCCCCGCACGGCGGCCGTGATGGCGCCGTCCGGTCCATCCAGCATCATCCGGGGGTGCGGCTTTAGTGTGTGCGGTGTCACCTTGCCCACAATTCCGCTGTGCTGGTAGTTTCCATCGCCGGCGACCGGCTGCCCGTCGAGGGTGGCCAGAGCAAATGTCTTTGCTGTTGCGCCGGTTACCTTGCGAACGCCATTCGCGGCCCAGTTGCCGTAAACCTGCTGAATGGAAACGAGGTCACCGTCTTGAAAACCATGTGCCGTTTTCGTCGTTACCACCACCGGTGTGGCATTGGTGGCGCCGGAGATCTGATGAAACGAACCAGGCTCGCCGGTGCGCAAATAGACCGTGGTCTGGGCGTTGAGCACGGTGGCCGCCAGCAAGGTCAGGCTACTGATTCGACACATACCGGATCTCCGCGGCAAGAATTTGGGCGCTGCTGGTGCTGGTGTCGTTGGCGTCATTGCCCAAGCGGCCGAACATTAGGAATGCATATTCGCCGGGGCTGCAATTCGTGGCGGGAACGCCAGGAACTGCCCAGTAGGCGATCCGCGGCGCGGAGCCGCTTGCGGCCGTCACGGTCTGCGCCACCGCTCCGGTCGCGTCCCGCCCGTATGGAGCGCCCGGATCGGTGCAGGAAACCGCGGCCCGCATGACGTGCTGCTGGGCTGTGCTGGAGACGTTGATGGAATGAAGGACGACGGTGACGGCTCCGCCGTTCCAGTCGTAAGGCATCAGAAAAGGCGCCCAGGCCCAATACTCAGTCGAGTCAGGAAACCCAACCACCAGGCCGGGGGATTGTGACGCGACAGTCACCCCGCTGTCGAAGTTCACGAACGGAACGTTCGCCGAGCCGGCCTGATTGCGAAATCCGGCGGGCAAAAAGATGGAACGGCCTTGTGTCCCGGCCGATCCGCCCGTGGGTGCGGCCCAGGTGCCGTCGCCCCGCAGGAATGTGGTTGCGTCCGCCGTGCCCGTGCCGAGACGCCCTGCAGCCACTCGCCCCGTCAGGATGTCCGCCGCGTCGTGCGTATGCACACCCGCTGCCAGCCTCATCCATTCATTATTGCGTATGCAGACCCAGAAGCTCCCGTTGGCGGATTGCCGGTATACCTGCCCTGCCGTGCAGGCGCCCGTAGGGTCGGACAACCCCTCGGCATGCCTGACCACCAGCGAGAAATCGAGGCCGATTTGGGGATTGCCTGTCACACCGTCGGCCGAGGTCAGTTGCAGACCCGCTCCTGCGTTCAAAGCTCGCGCGGCAGTTACCCCCGGCGCGGTTCGCACCACAATGCCATTGGCTCCGGGGTCGGACGGCCCGCCACCGGAGGAAACTGCCGCCCAAGTGCCGTCACCGCGGAGAAATGTCGTGCCATCGGCCGTGCCGGCGCCGAGGCGGGCCGGTGCAAGCACGCCCGACTGGATGACGTCGGCGGCATGAGTGTGCACTGCCGTTGCCAAACCCCGCCACTGGTTCAAACCTGTGCAATGGTAGACTTGCCCTTCGCTGGTGTCGACGTGCCAGTCCCTGCCCGCCAGGCAGACGGATGGAGGGCCGCCCGGCGCGGCACTGAACCGCGGCACTTCCGTGTCATCCACCCACAGCCCCGCTCCGGCCTGCACCAGACCCAAGCCGGCCTGAGGCAGACTCACCTGATGCCACTGCCGTTCCGACGAACATCCGTAGAGCGTCAGCCCTCCGTTGAGCGAGCGCAAATACAACTGCCCCGGATCACATTCGGCGGGCAATGCCTCGCCCGTCTGGACTGTGAAGGTTCTTTCCGACTGCCGGAGGTCCATATCCTGCGTCTGTGTCCGAACGTTGATCCGTGTCTGCGCTTGCGCACCGGTCCCTCCACAGAACACCCCGCACAGCAAGACTGCGCAGGCAGTGCTCGTCCCTCGGCCGACTCCCATTGTAGATCTTCCTTTCGAATCAAGGTCTTCCAACGGAGCGCAGCTAAGGGCAACCGAAAGCCGAATTTCCGCCCTGCGTTCGCCCGCATGTCCGACTATCTAGCTGCAAATCAAACGATTGCGGGATTCTGACCGGCCTCCTGTTCGGCTGTGACCGGGCACGTGTGCTACGATCACGGGCGAATGGCGGTGGGATTGCGTGAGTTGCTCTCCCGGGGACTGTACTACTCGGGAGTCTCGCGGTTGCTGGCCGGTTTCCCCCAACAGGATCTGCTGGTGGTGCTTAATTACCACCGGATCGGGGATCCCTCCAGCGATCTGTTCGACCCTGGAGTTTTCTCGGCCACCGCAGGCGAGTTCGAGGACCAGGTCCGGTTCCTGAAGCGCTCCTTTCCACCGGTGACGTTGGAGGAAGCGTTGGCATACCTGGATGGTAAAGCGCCGGACCGGCGGCCACGCTGCCGGACGTTGATCACTTTCGACGACGGCTACCTGGATAACTACGAGGCTGCCTATCCGATCCTGCGCGCGCATGGTGTCCAGGGGGTATTCTTTCTGGCCACCGGGATTGCAGGCTCCAGCCACGTGCCCTGGTGGGACGAGGTGGCTTACATCATGAAGACCGCTCGCCGCCGGAAGTTCGACCTGCGCTATCCCGCGCCGCTGGCGGTCGACTTGGATACTCAGCTTTTTGCCGCCGCGCTGCGCAATGTGCTGCAGCTCTACAAGCGGCCCGAGAATACCGATGGCCAACTTTTTCTTGCCGAACTGCGGGAGAGTGCGCAAGGCGATGAACCGCCCAAATCAGTGCGCCGGTTCTTGAATTGGGACGAGGCGCGGGAGATGATCCAGGGTGGCATGGCTATCGGCTCGCACACCCACTCCCACCATGTGCTGAGCCAGTTGGAACCGGATCGCCAAAGGGAGGAACTGGCGCTGTCTTACGCCATTCTCGCTGCGCAGTTGGGGAAACCACCCACGGCACTGGCCTACCCCGTTGGCAACCGCAACAGTTACTCTCCGCAAACGCAGCGCCTGGCCGGGGAAACCGGTTATCGCGCCGCATTCTCCTTCCACGGCGGAACAAACCGGGCCGGCACAACGAACCGGTTTGACATCAAGCGTGTCGGCGTGGACGGACAAAGCAGGGCCCGTTTCCGCGTGCAAGCGGCTGTGTGCGGCTGTACGGGACGTCACTGGCCCTGACCGGCCAAACGGCGTTTCAGCTTGCGGCCCACCGCCTTGACTCGACTGAACTGTTGGAGCGCGTAACGGAGTCCCGGCCAGGGATCGCGCCAATCCCAATAAGCGCCAACATGGGGCCGCCCGGCGTGACTGGCGTAGTGCTGAAGGATTCGCCACAACGGTTCATGATCCGTCTGCCAGCGGCACAGCAAGTCCTCCACGAACTCCAGATACATGACGCCTTCTTTTTGGCGACGGTTGGTGGGCCGGAGTTCGACGCCGCGGGCCAACTGGTAGGCATGTAATACGTTGTTTATACCGCAGCGGGTATCGAAATAGTTGCAGAGGCCGATGCGCGGGTTGATTTCGATGTAGCGGTAGACTCCGTCGCGCGCGTCCAGTTTGAACTCGATCATCGCCGGGCCTTTATAGCCCAAGGCCGCGCCGAGCCGGCGGCATTGTTCCAGCACCTCCGGGTTGTAGATGCTCTCCGCATAGCTGGTTACACCGAAATGAGCAGGAGTGAGACGCAACCTGCGGAACGTAAACCCTTCCACCATTTCACCGGCGGCGTTGAAACTGCAGTTGCATACCCACAACGTGTCGTCCTCGCCCGGCACCACTTCCTGCGCCAGCACCGCGTCCCTTAACGGTTCCGCGCGTTGGTAGAACTCCCGCCCCTCTTCCTCGGTTCGTAGAATGACGTTCTTGCGCCCCAGCAGAGCCACTTCGGCAAAGGTCCGCGGTTTCACGATAATGGGCAGCCGCAGGCGGGCGCGCAGTTCCTCCCAAGTGGGCGGCAGTTTTAGCACGCTGACAGGGAGGGGGATGCCGACGGATTCGATGAGCTCAACTTCGCGCGCCTTGTCCAGCAATAAACTGGTCAATTCCGGAGAAGGCAGGCAGAAATCGAAAGATTCGCTCAACTGCTCGCGGTGACGGCTAATCAGCGAGACGAAGAAGTCAGAGGTGGGGATGAGTACCCGGCGGCGCGTGTCGCGCAGTCGATCAAGGCTTTCTAGCAACGGCCCCTCGCGTTCTGCTTGCGGAAGGGAAGGGATGGCCACGCGCAGCACAGGGAAGCGGGAATCCAGCACTGGTTCCGCTGGTCCCTGGGCCAGTGCAATGGACTGGACCCCCGCCAGGTGCAAGCTGCGAACGGCTCCCAGCGCGTTCGTTCCTGCACTCAGGATGATTGCTTCCGGGAGTGGTTGCACTCGCCTAGCGGAGGTTGACGACGACATAGAAGAAGGCGATCGAAGCCAGCGCGGTGCCGCCAACCAGAACGGCCCACCGGTGCGGCAGCACGAACGGTACGAAGCCAGGCTGCGACTCGAAGGCCAGCCGGTGGAGAACCACTGTCAGCCCCAGGAAGAGGTAAAGCGCCGGGTTGTAGGCGCGCGAAAGAAACCAAGAAGTGGCCAGGAATGCGTAGAACGCCAGAGCTACTGCTCGCGCCGACTTGACCAGATCCGGCGGCAGCGCCGGCTGACGGTCCGGCGCCAAAAGCTGATTCAAGAAAAAGATGTTGATGATCACCAGGGCCAGCCAGAAAAAGTACCCTAACAGACCAGTTTCCGCCAGACACTGCATCAGTGAGTTGTGCGCGGTGAGTCCCGCATGGTCAGCAAACCCCTGGTAACCGATGCCCCACAGAGGCGAGGACTTGAACATGCCAATTCCTTCTGACCAGAGAGACAGGCGGTCGCTGCCGCTCCCAATCGATACGCTGCGTCCGCCTGTGAAGCCAACAGCAAGCATTCCGACCACAAGAAAAAACGTCATGAAGGCAGAGGCCACATTGCCAAGCCGCTGGCGCAATACGAGAAGCAGAATGACGGCCAAGCCTACCAGCGCGCCCCGGGACCGGGTGAGATAGATCCCGTAAAGCAGATACATACTGGGCAGCCAAATTGTGAAGAAGTTCCACAACCAGCCTCCCTTCCACAGCCAGAGCAACGGGATCAAGAGCAGGAGAAACTGGGCGAAGTCGTTGGGATCGTCCATGATCCCCACCGCCTTCATCCGGATGATCCGCTCTGCCGTTTCGGTTTCGGGGTCGATCCGGATCGTTTGCTCGAAGAGGAACCGCTCGTCATGGATGTAGCCATGAAATGAGAGGATCCCCATCGTATTGAAGTAGAGACCAACCACCAGCAGGCCAGCCGCGGTCAGCTGAATTTTGCGTAGCGAATCGATGGTGCCAATCGTGAGATAGAAGCATGCCGCGGCGGGCATGAAAGCCATGAATGCCAGCGGCACGCCGCCGGGCCACCCGTTGAGAAGCCGGCTGGCCATTAACATCCCGATGAAAAGAGCCAGCAGCACCGGCTGCGGGGAACGCCAGGCGAGCTGGTTGAGCGGAATCGTGAGGATTGCCGCCAGCAGGCCCAGCCCGCTCAAGATGATCATTGGCCGGAATGGCGCCAGCGCCGGCATCACCTCCGCAGGAGAGAGGAAGGTGAGCATGACGTATGTGATGGTCAGAAGGAAGATCATGGATCCGGCTGGCCTGTCCGGTCGGCAATGCGTTTCCGCCCATCATAACGCGAGCCAACCGCCTGGCACCCGGCCGCGGCGAGGCCAGCCACACTCGTGCACCGCATGTTCGCCTATCGAAGGATGCGATTTCTTCACTATTTCGTTCTTGTCATGCACATATCCGTCAAAAAGCGCATACATTTTACGCAGCCTGTATCCTTCAGGGGCACCGTTCGTCGTCAAATGACATTGAAGGGGCGGCAATCGGAGTCTGGCGAACGCTCCAGCAGGAGTTCCGCCCATGGAAAGGAGGGCATTCAGTGCGAAACCTGTTGAAACACTTCCTCGCCGTAATCGCGCTTGTCTCCTTTCTGCCTTCCACCCCAGCGCAACCCACCTCTCCCTCCCTCGACGCCGCGGACGATTTCTTCGGCCGCTCCACGGTGGAGAAAGTCCAGATCTGGGTTCACCCCGATGACTGGCAGAAACTGCGCGACAACTACTTGACCAACGACTATTATCCGGCCCTGCTGATCTGGCGGGATCAGTGGCTGGAGCCGGTAGGCATCCGGAGCCGCGGCCGCGGAAGCCGCAACCCTCTGAAACCAGGACTGCGAGTCGATTTCAACCGGTACGAAAAACTGGAGCTTTTAGGCCTCTCGGGGCTCGTTCTGGACAACATGACACAGGATCCCCCTCAACTGAGAGAGGCCACCGCGATGGCGCTCTACCGCCAGATGGGTGTTCCTGCCCCGCGCACATTGTATGTGCGTCTCGAAGTGAACGGCGAGCCGGCCGGCCTGTACCTGGCGGAAGAGGAAATCGGGAAGCCTTTCCTGGAGAGGCACTTCCAAGAAACCAAGGGTGACCTGTTCGAATACTCCTGGGGCGACATGTGGCATTGGGAACCGCGGGGAGAACTGCCGGACTCCTACGTCCCCGTGCCGTTTTCTCCTAAAACCCACGAGCAAAAACCGAACGTGGCAGCACTGATGGAGCTTGTGGCACGTTTGAATGCTGCTGACCCCGTGGAGGCCAACGAACAACTCGCTGATCTCATCGATTGGGATGAGGTCCTCCGGTACCTGGCGGTTGACTGGTATTCCGGGGACCACGACGGATTTGCCGGGGATTTTGCGACAAACAACTTCTACATCTACCGTGCGAACTTCGACAAGAAATGGCGCTTGATTCCCTGGGATAAAGACGCCACTTTTATCGACAAAGACTATCCGCTTTTCCCGTTGGATGAAACGGGCATCGAAAACCGCTGGATCACATTGATCCGCAACAACCCTCAATTGATGGACAAGTTTGTGGAGTACTGCCGGGAAGCGATTGTTCTCGGATCCGGCTGGCTTCCCGAGCAGGCCGAACTCCTGCGGGCGGTCTCCTTTGACTATGCTGTCCGGGATTCGTTCCGCCCCGCTGGTCTTGGCCCTTATGAGAACGCCTTGAACGAGTTCTTCTATTTTCTGCGCGAGAGGCCTGCCGCGGCACTCCTCGCGCTGGAGTCCATCAACGTCCCGACTCCCCCGGAGGTGATGGAGCCATGGCTTTCCCCAACGTCACGCAAGATCTACTAAAGCTGGTCCTGGCTGCGGCATGCGGATTCCTGCTCACTTTCTTGAACGCGCATCGCCGACACCGGGATCCGGACCTGACGGGAGCCCTCAAACAGGCGCAAGTGCTGCTTTGCGTCTCTGGCGCGCTGATGATGATCATCATCGGGGACTCCCTGGCCCGCGCTTTTGGCATCGCAGGGGCAGCTGGAATCGTCCGGTTCCGAACCCCCGTGGATAACCCGCGCGACACCATCAGTCTCTTCCTCCTGCTCGGCATCGGTATGGCCTGCGGTTTGGGCCACTTTTGGGTGGCGATCCTGGGCACAGTGTTTCTTGGGCTCCTGTTGCTCGCGCTGAACCGTATCGGCGATTCCAAACCGCGCCGTTGGGTCTTGGAACTCTCTTCGCCCGAGCAGATTCCGGTGGAGCAGATTGAGAGCGTCCTGGCTGCCCACGCGGAAGAGTTCACGCTGCGGCAGGCCGCTTTCGCGCCAATGCCCGTGTTGAAGTATGAGGTGACTCTGCGTTCCGGTCTGACCCTCGACTTTCTCAACGCTTTGCTGGCCGATGAAGCCGGGATCCCGCTCTCGATCTCCTGGCGGGACAGCGCGTTCAAAAAGGACCGGAAACCAGTCCCGATTGCGGCTTGAGGGGGGCGGGCCATGGACCGCCGGGTTTTGCCTCGCTGGGGCCCTGCCGCCCTGGCGCTCATCCTAGCCCACCTCCCCCTTGGGGGGGCCGAACTCCGGCTACTCCGGGATGAGCACCCGCGCCTGCAGGCTGGCTGGTTGCGGTTGGACCTTACCGGGCGTATCCAGTGGGATTCGGCCTACCTGGGTCCCGGCCGCCCGATTGAGGCTCCTGCCTGGGAACTGCACCGCTGGCGGGTGGGGGTGAACGGCTACCTGGGCGAGCGGGGCGAATTCCAGGTGGAGTATGAACCGGCAACCCCGGGCTCGCACCCCTGGCGCGACGTCTGGGCCGAATGGCGTTTCTCGCGACACCTCCGGGTGCGGGCTGGCCGCACCAAGATTCCCTTCGGCATGGACCAGGTGACGCCCATCGGGAAGCTGGACTTCATTGAGCGGTCAAGAATTGGAGACCTGCTGGCGCCTGCTCGAGACACGGGTGTGCTGCTGCAAGGCAAGATCGGGAAACCGTTTGAATGGCAGGCGGGCGCTTTCGCCGGAGATGGCGACAACGCGCGTGGAGGCCGGACCACCTGGGCCACGCACCTCAACGCGCGTATCTTCAAGTCCAAGCGCTTTGGTACGCTCGACCTCGGCGGGGCGGGGACACTCGGCTGGGTCTCCTCCGGGTTGAACTCCGGCAAGGGCGAGACCCAGGCAGGCGAAGTATTCTTTCCACGGCTGTACCTCCAAGGCTGGAGAAAGCGGGCCGGCAGCGAGGCCTCCTGGGACCGCGGCCGGTTGCACGCGCGGTTCGAATACGCCTGGATGAGCGAACAGCGCCGGCAGCAGAGCATTCTTGCTCGGGACCTGTTGCCGTTGATCACGAACGGCTGGTATGTGAGCACTGTGTACGACCTCGTGCGGCAGCGGAAACGCGACGGCTGGCGCCCCAAGTTTCCCGGGGGACTGGAACTGGCCGTCCGGTATGAGGAAATCGGGTATGGCGGAGGCGCGGAAGGCGGCCGCGCGTCCAGCAACCCGCGGGCAGCCACCATCCTCGCCAACCACGCCAGCGGCTGGACGACAGGCGTCAACTGGCGCCCGCAACGCAACGTGCTCGCTCAGGCCAATCTGGTTCGGGAACGGGCCGACCGGCCGGAGGTTTCCGGAGTGACGCTCAGGCAAAACAACTGGCTCTTCCGGGCAAGGCTTCAGCTCTTTTATTGATCTCACGGTCTGAACGAAATCCGGACCGTTTCCATGTGGATAAAAGAGAGCAGCGGTTTCCTGCCAGAGATAATCCTGCAATGATATGTCCGCAGTAACCTGTAGTTGTGGCGCGACGCCACTCGCGAACATCTAACCCGGTAGCTTGACCACTCGGCGTAAATTCCTCTTCACTCTTTCCGCGGGAGCGTGTGCGCCGGCTGTGCGAGGCAGCGGGCTACTGCGGCCCATCGTGCAGAATGTGCAGCCCGGGTCCGCGAGCCTGGTGTTTCATGCGCACGACGCCCTCGATTTCGATGTGGAATGGCGCGCGCCGCAGCACGACCCGTCATGGCGCCCGGCCAGGATGAAGAGGCACGCGTTATCCGCTCGTCTGGCCGATTCCGGGCAAGAAATCTCGACGGTGACTGCCAGGCTGGAGGGGCTGCCTGCCGGCGCGCTCATTCAATGCCGGGCCAGCGCCCACGGCGTCAGCATGGGAGGCCCTTGGACGGTAAGAATCCCCGCGCCCAATTCTCTGGACGGGGAAGTGCTGGTTGTGGGGGATACCGGCCACGTTTGTTGGGAGCAGCAAGCGGTTCTGCGCCAGATGATGGCCGTGCCCGATCCGGAACTCGTTGTGCACACGGGCGACCTGGCGTATCCCGTGGCGAACCCGGATTCGCTCCGGGAACATTATTTCGACCCCTACGCGCCGTTGATGTCCAGCGTTCCGTTTTATCCGGTTTTGGGCAACCACGACACCCCGGCCGATCAAGGCGCCGCCGTCATCGCCATGCACGATTTGCCAGAGGCGCGAGGCGTGCTTGCCGAGCACGAAGGCCGATACTACTCGCTGGTGCGCGGGCCGGTCCATTTCATCTTCCTCGATTCGAATGAACCCCTCTGGGAACCCGCCGAAACCAACCATATGTTGCGCTGGGTGAGGAGTGAACTCGAGAACTCCCGGTCCTTCTGGCGCGTCGTTGTCATCCACCACACGCCATACCCGGCTGGACGCCACAAGAACGATTACGGGTCCAGCCTGGTGCGGGAAAACTTGATGCCCATTTTGCAGGAGTTTGAGGTGCCCCTGCTGCTTGCCGGGCACGAGCATCTTTACAAGCGGACGGCTGCGCCTGCCAGGGGATCGCGCGGCACACTGGTGGTCACGACGGGCGGGGGCGGCGGAGGGCTGTACCCGGCGGAACTGACCGAGCCTAACGTCTTTGCCCGCTCCATTCACCACTTCGTGCGGATTCGATTCCAAGGCGCGAGTCTGTCCCTGCAAGCTGTCGATCTCTACGGAGAAACAATCGACCAGGCTTTGCTGGCGCCGCCTCCCGCCATTCGCTCTTTCTCCTGGCGTCCCGGGGAAAGCTTCCAGATCCACGGGGCCCATTTAGGCTTGCCCAGGCACAGGTTCGCCACGGATCTGGAATTGAATGGCCACCATTTCAAAGTGGCCCGGGTGACGCCCACCGCGATTGAGGTTCCCTGGCCTCAAACCGTTCCACCGTTGGGAGACCTTCGCCTCCGGACGCCGAATGGCGAGCAGACAGTTCCCATTCCGCCCGATTATCCTTGGCAAGAGGCGGGGCCTTCAGTTTAGCCGCACGTCTGCCGATCTATACTTGCCCAATCGGAAAGGAGATGCCGTGATGCGTCATCTTGGATTTGCGTTTCTGGCCTGTTTGGCCTTGCCGGCCTTCGGGCAGCCGCTGGTGGAGGTGGCCAAGCCTGGGGTAAAGCAAGCAGCGATGGCTGCCCGGGACCGGACCCAATCCGGCTTCGGCCTGCGCGCGGCGGGCGATACCCGAGGGATTACCGTTTTTACTGGCGACCGTGTGATCCCGCAGGTCGCCGACGGCAGCGGCTGGCAAACCACGATGACGTTCGTGAACTTCAAGACCTCCACCAACCAGTTCGAGGTGTTCTTCTTCACCGACAATGGCAACGACATGTTTGTCGACCTGCCGGGTATCGGGGTGACGGATGCCATCACAGTGCGATTACCGCCCGACCAGGCGGTCACGATCCAGACCCGTGGGACGGCAGGAGCGCTCAATCAGGGCTGGGCCTACATCAACTCAGTGGAAACCAACCTGGACTTGGGCAGCCTCACCGTGTTCCGGCAGCGCGTGGCGGGCAGACCGGATTTCGAAGCTGTCGTGCCGACGGCCAACGAATTCGACCGCAGATTCGTGGTGACTTACAACAACACATCGGGCTACACGACGGCGGTGGCGATTGCCAACCCGTACACCACAGGTTCGACGGTGGATGTGATTGCCCGGGACGAAGACGGCAACATCCTGGTCCGCGAGACGTTCAGTCTGCCGGCCTTGAACAAGCTGGCGATCGTGTTTCCCACCCGTTGGCCGGCCACGCAGGGGCGGCGCGGGTTTATCGACTTTCGGACGTCATCCGCCGGGATGGGTGGGGTCGGGCTGGTGTTCAACTCCGGCGGCGCCTTCACCTCCTCACACCCGCTCACCAACGCACGATGGGTAGGGCAGTAGCCTTCCTCAGCGGATCCGCTCCGGCCGCGCCGTGTCCCCCGGCATGTCGTAGGGCAGACGCCAGACCCGGCTGCCGCCGCGGTTGCTGAAGTAGAGGTACGAGCGCGAAAACTGGTCCGGGTCCCCGTCGGCCCAGAATGCGGCAAAGTCCGGGTGGGCGTGCATGGGCCGCCGGACGTAATTGTGATTCCGCACGCTGCCGCGGGTGACCTCGCGCTCCTTCCGCCAGGTGCGGCCCTGATCCCGGCTGACCCAAACGGCCACTTCGCCGCCGGAGCCTACGGGTTGCGGCCCGCGCTCCGTGGGGCCGATGATCCGCCACACGCCGCCCTGCAGGTGCAGAGAGCCGGTGGAATAGTTGTGGTTGGCCCGGGTCACTTCGGTGAACCGCCAGCCTTCGCTGGTCCAGCGGGCCAGAGTCCACCAGCGCGGATCACCCGGCGGACCGGGCTCGTGGTGGGCGCTGGTGGTGTAGAGGATCACCGGCCGCCCTTCGCGGTCCAGGTCCAGGTCGTGGATGTACACCAGCCGCCTTTCCGATTGGTAATCGCGCACCAGCGCGGGG
Source organism: uncultured Solibacteraceae bacterium (assembly GCA_964460395.1). Lineage (GTDB taxonomy): Bacteria > Acidobacteriota > Terriglobia > Bryobacterales > Bryobacteraceae > CAYWQS01. The sequence goes on from CAYWQS010000001.1 coordinate 21,113, forward strand.
TTGCGCGGATCGTTGAGCGGCACGGCCACTGTCTGGCCTTGCGCGTTTCGCCAGGTCTCGCCGCCGTCCGCGGTTTCCAGGTAGTAGAGGTTGGTCCGGAGGTCGACGTTGCCGCCCGGGTGCATGTTGAAAGCGGTGATCACCTTGCCGTCCGCCTGATGGCTGGTCTGGTAGTGGCCGCCGATGCCCGCCAATTTGCGGTCCGGCGTCCACTCCACCCCATCCGCACTCCGGCTCCAGTAGAGCTCCCGGCCTTGCGTGTATTTCGTGAACAGGTGAAAGAGGCCCAACCCATCCCACCAGCGCGGCTGAGGGTACGTGAACTCGCGGCTGGAGACGAGTTCGAAAGAATCTGTGGAGTAGGGGGCGCGGCTGCGGTAGATGTAGCCGGGCCGTTGGCGGCCGCGGCCGCTGACGAACACCCACAGACGGCCATCCCCGCCGATGGCGAGGCTGGGGTTGTCGTGCGGGTCGTCGACACCCTGCTTGTCATGGACGATGACGGGCCGGGGCGCCGTGCCGCTCCGGTGGTCATAGTAAGAGGCCATTGCCAGCAGATGCCGCCGGCCTCCCTGGCCGCCGCCGTACACAAAAAACGTCTTGTGCGTGGCGGCTGAGTAGATGGCCATGGGGACATGGTTGGCGGTGTATGTGCCCAAGCCGCCCGAGTACTTGTCGCCGTATTGGCTTTTCTGGCCAAGCGTGAACCAGATGCCGCGATAGCCGTCCTCGCGCGGCTGCGTCTGCCCCGGCAGGCATGCCGCAACCGCAAGGGCGCAGAACAGGCGGCGCGTCATCGCGGAACCACTGCGGGCTTGCGGAGAAAGCGGCTCATGTCCACGTCCAAGAATGCGGCGCGGCGGAATTGCTCGCGCATGCGGAAAGGCGCCGTGCAATCGAAAATCGTTTTGCAGGAAATGCCCGGCCCGGCGATGGAAGAGCTGAACTCCGGACTTTGTGACGGGTCCAGCGGATGGCACCGCACGCCCGGGATGAACACCGTGCTGGCATCGCCCTGATAGCGGGTGGTCATCGCCTACAGCACCTCATTGGAATCGAAAATGTCCACGTCCTCATCCACCAGCACGGCGTGTTTCAGTTCCGGGAAGGCGGCAAACGCGGCCAGCGCGGCCTGCCGCTGCCGGCCCTCATCGGTAACGGAGCGCTTGCGGAACTGCAAAATCGCGAGGTATTTTCCTCCGCCGGCCGGATGACAGTAAACATTGGCCAGCCGTCCTGGCATGGTGTGCTCCACCAGGCGCAATATGCTGGCTTCGGTGGGGATGCCCGTCAGATTGGTGTGCTCTTCGCCCGGGCCGATGATGGTCTGCAAAATCGGATTGCGCCGGTGGGTGATGGCCGTCACGCGAACCACGGGCAACTCCGGTTGCGCCTTGCCGAGGTAGCCCGGAAATTCGGGCATGCAGTAGCCGGTGTTGGTTTGGGCGTCTTCGCGGATACGCAACCCCGGTACGATCTCTCCTTCCAGCACGATTTCGGCCCGGGCCAGGGCCGCCGCCTCGACACTGACGCACCGGACCAGTTCCACAGGGCGTCCGCGCAGTGCGCCCGCCACGGTCAATTCGTCAAAACCGGCCGGTGTGGTGGGCGGCTCGAAACAAGCGGCCAGGTAGATGGCCGGGTCCAGGCCCATGTTGATGCTGACCGGCAGCGGACGGCCCATCGCCTCCGACTTCGCGCGAAACATGTCAATGTGCCGGCCCGGCGCGAAGTAGATGGTCAGCAGATCCGGGCCTTGCACGCACAGCCGGTGGATGGTCACGTCGGCCTCGCCGGTCTCCGGATCCTGCGCGCGGACCAGTCCGAGATTGAAATAGGGTCCGGCATCCTCCAATGTGTTCGTGGGAGCGGGAATCAACGTCCGCAGGTCGAACGGTGGCCGGAGGACCACCTGCTGGCACGTCGCTTTCTCTGGGGGAACGAGGACTGGCGGCTGTGGGTGCTGCAGCGCCGCCAGCAGGTCGAAGCCCAACCGGTCCGCCCGGCTGTTCAGCAGCAGCGCGGTGCGCTCCCGGCTGGCCAGCAGACCAACCACCACGGGCATGCTGTAGCCCTTCACGTTCTCAAAGAGAATGGCCGGACCCAGCGGTGCGGGCGGCGTGACAGGAACTCCTGCGCCAATGTGCCGGTACACACCGGCCAGTTCCGCCACCGGATTCACGGGGGCGCCGATGGCTTCCAACTGGCCGGGAATGCCGGACAGGAACTCCAGCGCGCTTCTCAGGTCGCAGATCTCGCGGGCATCCATGAGCGGGATCTCCTACCGGGCGGCCGGCTTCAAATGCCGGTCCAGAAACGCCAGCACCATGGCGCGCACCATCGGGGTCTGGAACGCCGGTCCGCCATGTCCGGCGCCCGCGATTTTATAGAACGTTACGTCCACGCCCGCCTTCTGAAGCGCTTCAAACAGCAATTCGCTCTGGTTGACTGGCACCAGAGGGTCGCGCTCACCGTGCACGATCAGGAATGGCGGATCGCCGGCGCTCACGTAGGTGATGGGGTTGGCGCGGGCTGCCCTATCCTTATTTTCCTGGATGGGGCCGCCGATTAGTTGCGACTCGGGGGAATCCGGCGGATCGTGCTTCATGCCGCCCGGGGGCGCCGCCTTGTCCATCTGCAGGAAGTCGGTGGGTCCGAAGAAATCGACCACAGCCTGCACACGGCTGGACTCTTTCGGCGCGGCGATTCCTTCCAGATCCGCCACCCCGCCCGATGTGCCCAGCATGGCCGACAGGTGCCCGCCGGCAGAAGGGCCCCACGCAGCAATCCGCGCACCGTCCAATCCATACTCCCCGGCGTGGGCGCGAATCCAACGGACGGCAGCCTTGCAGTCGTGGATCTGCGCCGGGAACTTCGCCACTTGGCTGAGCCGGTAGTTGAACGCCACCACGGCATAGCCGTGATGCACCAGCCATGTTGCGCCGGCTGTCTGACCATCGTCTTTGCTGCCCATCCGAAACGCGCCGCCGTAAACCCACAACACCACCGGCAATGCGCCCGATTGGCTTTCGGGCCGGTAGATGTCCAGCAGGAGGTTCGTTTCTCCTGCCTGGCTGTATACCAGGTTCTTGTCCACCTTCATGCCCGGAGAGGCGGCGGGTTGCGAATTCGGCATGGCGAAAGTAAAAGCGGCGACGGCCAAAGCGAGAGAGCCAAGGTGATGCATGGGGGCGTTCCCCCAACATCTTATCCCTCGCGGCTGGCGGCTCTTTCCGCCAACTTAGCCAGATTGCCCACAATATCCATGGGCAGCGGAAAAACGACGGTGGTGTTCTTCTCGGCCCCGATTTCCACCAGGGTCTGCAGGTAGCGCAACTGAATCGCCACCGGCTCCTGCTGGATCCGGCTGGCAGCCATCGCCAGCTTTTCGGCCGCCGCAAATTCGCCCTCGGCGTGGATGATCTTCGCCCGCCGCTCGCGTTCGGCCTCCGCTTGCCGCGCAATGGCGCGCACCATGGTTTCTGGCAGGTCCACCTGCTTCACTTCCACCTTCACCACTTTGATGCCCCAGGGATCGGTGTCCTGATCCAGGACGCCCTGCAGGCGAAGGTTGAGCTTCTCGCGGTGGCTTAAGAGTTCATCCAATTCAACCTCGCCGAGGATGCTCCGGAGTGTGGTCTGCGCCAGTTGCGAAGTCGTGTAAAGGAAGTTTGTCACCTCCAGGATGGCGCGCTGCGGATCCACGACCCGGAAGAAAACGACCGCGTTCACCTTGACCGTGACGTTGTCACGCGTCACCACGTCTTGGGGCGGGACATCGAGCGTTTCCAGCCGCAGCGACACGCGATCCATCCGGTCTACGGGCTTGAATACGAAAATCAGGCCCGGGCCTTTGGGGCGGGGCAAAACACGCCCGAGGCGGAAGATCACGCCGCGTTCGTACTCCGCCAGGATGCGGATCGAGGATGCTAGATACAGCAGGATGATTGCGACGGCATACCAGGTGACGGGAATCTCGAACTGCATAACAGGTTCCTTTCTTTGCTCCAATCAAGGCGCGGGCTCCACCCGCAACAGCAAACCCTCCACCGCGGTGACCCGCACCCGCGTCCCTTCCGGCAGATTGGCCGGCGCCTCCGCGCGCCAATATTCCCCGCGAATCCGTACCATGCCGCGCGGAGCGAGTTCAGTGCAGGCGACACCAGTTTCGTTCAACAGCGTGCTGGCGCCCACCGCGGCGGGGCGGAATCGCGCCCGCAGCACGAGGCTCACCAGGAACAAGCTGATGCCCGCGAAAGGCAAACCCACGGCCAGGGCTGTGGACAGCCGGATCCGGACCTCCGGAGGGCCCTCCACCAGCAACACAGCGCCCAACACCAATGCCACGACGCCTCCCGCGCTCAGCACACCGTGCGAAACGATCTTGATTTCCAGCAGGAAAAGCGCCAGCGCCAGAACGAGTAAGGCCACGCCTGTCCCGCTGATGGGCAGGGCGGAGAGCGCCATCAGTCCCACCAGAAGGAGGATGGCGCCCAGAGCGCCCGGACCCAGGAAGCCGGGCGTGACGAACTCGACATAGATCAGTAGCCCGCCCAATGCCAGCAGCGCGAATGCCAGGTTGGGGTCAGCCACGGCCTGCACGACCCGTTCGCGCAAGTTGGGCTGGTAATCGATGCAGCGGACTCCTTTTGTCTTCAGGACCCAGCGCTGGCCGTTGGGGCGCGTGACCGTGCGCCCGTCAAGTCTGGCCCACAAGTCGGATTCGTCCTTTACCGCGAGATCGACCAGGCGGCCTGCAAGCGCCTCCGGCGCGGTAAAGGATTTCGCTTCGGTCACGGCGAGTTGGGCCAACTCCGGATTCCGGCTTCGGCGCTCGGCCACGCTTCGCATGGCCGCCGCGGCGTCGCTCTCTATCTTTTTGCGCATCACTTGATCGATTTCGCGGCCCAGCAGGACGGGAGAAGCCGCTCCCGCGTGTGTACCTTCCGTCATGGCGGCCACGTCGCCTGCCAGCAGGAGGAAGAATCCGGCGGAGGCGGCCCTGGCGCCGATGGGGGCCACCAGCGTAACCACCGGCATGGGCGCGCTTTCCAGCGCTGTAATGAGCTGCCGCGTTGCTTCGTACAAGCCTCCTGGCGTGTTCAGCCGCACCAGCAGGATGGATTTGCCCTCACGCTGCGCCTGTTCGATCGCGTGCTGGACAATCTCCACAGTCACCGGATGGATCACGCCATCAATGTTGACAGCCAACCCCTCCGGCGCCGGTTGCGCCACCATAAACCGGCTCAGCAAGATGGCCCACGCGGCGAGTCTCACGTTCCCTCCCGCGCCTAACCTATCCCGCCGTACCGGAAATGTAAAGGCATCCCCTCGCGGCGTAAAGCAATTCTGAACAAAAGTCGATAGAAAGTCTGGGAGCCCCGCTTCCGCCACGAGACACGAAAGGTCCACACCGGCCCTCCATGGGTGCTACATTCACGACTTTCCGGGATCCGGATTGCCAGGTTTGGCTGGAGGCCGATCGTGTTCTCCGGCTGATCCAGCCGCACGCCGTCCCTTGGGTGCTGGAACTGACGCAGCTCAGCTTTCTCCGGGAACAGGTGCGCCAGGGGAACCTGGTGAGCGCAATCGAGATGAAGGGCACACCGGACCGGCTGGTGCTGGAGCACGAGCGGATCGAGTTCCCCAGCTACCCGCACGAATGGCCCCCGTCTCTTCTCGCTGCTGCGGCCCGGCGGACGCTACAGCTTGCGCGTGAGGCCTTGCCCTCCGGGTTGAGCCTGAAGGAGGCAACGCCCTACAACGTCCTGTTCCGCGGCGCCAAAGCGGTGTTCGTCGACTGGACGAGCTTTGAGCGCCACGATCCTGCAACCACCGGGTGGAGGGCCGCCAATCAGTTTGTGGAGTGCTTCCTGCTGCCTCTGCTGGTGTGTGCCCGCCTGCACTTGCAGCCGCGGGATCTCTTTATGGCCCGGCGGGAGGGGTTGGACCGGGCCTCCGCCGCACGGCTCCTGCCTGCGTGGAACCGCCTCGGCGGCCCGGCTTTCCGCTACATCACGAGGGCGAGCCAGCACGCGCGCCCCGTGGAGGAGGAGTTGGACCGGCTCGACCACGACCTCGACCTCGTGTGGCGAAGACCGGACGGACCCGATCCGGCGCCTGCCAGCGGCCATCAAACCCGGCAACGCCTCCTGGAAGCCGCCTTCCGGCGTCACGCGCCTTCCACAGTTCTGGATATCGCCTGCAAGAACGGCCAGTTCAGTCTGCTGGCCGCGCGGATGGGCGCAAAGCACGTAGTGGCTGTTGACGAGGATTCGACCGGACTCGATCGTCTGCACACGCAAGCCGAAGCGGAAGCTCTTCCCGTTCTGCCGCTCCAGGTCAACATCGCTCGCCCCACTCCACCCGTCGGTTGGCTCAACTCGGAAAACCCTTCGTTTCTGCAGCGGATGACCGGCCGGTTCGAATTTGTTCTCCTGCTGGACTGGCTGCACCACCTCGGTGTCAAGGAGCGGGTGCCTATGGAAAGGCTCGCCGCGCTCTGCTCGCAACTCTCGCGCAGCCGCCTGGCGATCGAGTTCATCGGAACGCGCGATTTGGCCTTTCAACGGCTGCTCGCTTCCAACGGACCCGCGCCTGAAAACTGGACTGAGCAGCACTTCGAATCAGCCTGGCAGGCATTCTTCAACATCGAGCAAAAGACGCCGCTGGGCGCGGGGGACCGGTCCCTTTACCTGATGAAACGCCGCTGAGCGCCGCGGTCCGAGCGTTACTCGTACTTCAGTTCCGAGCCGAACATGCTGTGAGGGATGAGATATACCAGGAGCGTGACCAGGGCGGCCACTGTAGCGAGCTTCGTCACGTCTTTGCCTAGGCGGTGCGTAACAAAGGCGGCAACCCACAACAGCCAGGCGACTGCTGTCTTGTTGTCGGTCAGGTCAGTGCCCCATGGCCAGCCAGTCCAATAGGCGCCGAATGCATACTTCTGAACCACGGGGCCTAGGATCATGCCACCCACCGTGAAGAGCGCCAGAGTTACTGCCAATAAGGCCCCGTAATTTCTCTGAGCAGAGAACACCTCCAGGCCTGTGCGCGTGGCCCAGAGCATGCCAGCAAACATGGCGATGACGTGCACCACCAGGACCGGCATTGGCACATCGCCCTTGAACCGGATCACCACACCTTCACCACCGACCCAAACCCGCTCGCGTTCAAATTCGCCGCCTGTGTCGAGCATCAGCCGGTATTGCAGTTTGCCGGCCGGCGGCTGATTGGGGAGCCGGCCTACCAGCTCGTTGCCTTCCCGCGCCATGGGCAAGGCAGTAAATTCGTCCTTCGTTTTGTACCGCTTATACAAAAGCTGTCCACGCATGCCGGGCAGCGGCGCCGGCACACGGACCTCCGCATCGGTAGAACCGCCCCAGGAACGCACCAGACGGTAGCGGATGGTTTCTCCGCTTAGCTTGACTTGGCCGCGCTGCGGATGTGTTGGTCCGGTCATGCGCTGATAGACGGCGGAGGCCAGCGTGATCAGAAGGGCCGCGGTCCAAAGCACCCAGCCTTTACGCATCGCCCAGCACCTTGCGGAATTCCTCGCTCGTCAGGCGCCAGTATTGCCAGTCGTCAAGTTCTTTGGCGCCAAACCGCTTGTAAAAGCTTTGGGCAGGCGTGTTCCATTCAAGCACCGTCCATTCCATGCGCCCGCAGCCCCGGCGGTCGGCTTCCTCCACCATCCGCCGGAACAGCGCCGCCCCGGCTCGTTGCCCGCGGAACTGCGGCAGGACGAAAAGATCCTCCAGGTAAAACGTGGGAAGCGCCAGGAAGCTCGAATAGGTTTCCAGGGTCAGGGCGTAGCCCACCGCGGTTTCGTCCGCCAGAGCCAACCATGCCTCCAGACGCGGCTTGGCGCCGAAAATGTCGCGCTCCAGGCGGGCTTCCGCGGCGGCATCCGGCGGGGTCAGTTTCTCGTAATCTGCCAGGGCCCGGATGAGCGACATCAGTGTGCCAAACTCGTCGGGCCGTGCTCTGCGCACTTCTACCATGTGCACCTCAGGGCAGCGTGAGGAAGCGGTACCCCGCTTCTTCCATGGCACGGCGGTCGAGGAAACTCCGTCCGTCGATGAGCACCGGCGATCGCATCTTCTTCTGCAACTCCTCCCAGTCGAGATCCAGGTATTCGGTCCACTCGGTCACCAGCACCACGGCGTCGGCGCGGTGAAACAAGGATGCCGCCGATTCCACCAGTTCAATGTCGAGGTCGTAGCCTCCCTGGCGGAAGCGTTCCATCGCCACCGGGTCATGGGCGCGGACCAGGGCGCCGTGCTGCAGCAGGCGCCGGGCGATGTCAATGGAGGGAGCCTCACGCAGGTCGTCCGTGTTTGGCTTGAACGCCAGACCCAGCAGTCCGATGGTGCGGCCCTTCAGAATCTTCAGCTCCTGCAGAAGCTTCTCCACGACGCGCACCCGCTGCCGCTGGTTCACCTCACGCGCCGCGTTCACAATCGGCATGCTCAGCCCGTATTCCGCAGCGGTGCTGATGAGTGCGCTCGTGTCCTTTCCGAAACACGATCCACCCCAACCCAGGCCGGCCTGAAGAAACCGGGGTCCAATCCGCGAGTCCAGGCCAATGCCCCGCGCTATCTCGCGAATGTCGGCGCCCACCCGTTCGGCCAGGCCGCCAATTTCGTTGATGAAACTGATCTTTAGAGACAAGAACGCATTGGCTGCGTACTTGATCAGTTCGGCCGAGGCCAGGTCCGTACTGACCAGCGGAGCGGCCGCCATGTCCGCCGGCCGGGGTAGAAACGAAGGCGCAGGAAAACTCTGGTCCACCAGCGGCCGGTAGAGCGAATACAGGGTTTCGCGCGTCCGCTGATCGTCAGAGCCCACGACGATTCGGTCAGGGTACAGGCTGTCGCTGAGAGCCGAGCCCTCGCGGAGAAACTCCGGATTGGACGCCACCGAAAACTTTCCATCCGCGGGCTCCGTGTGGTGCCGTTCGTAGGACGTGCGAATCAACGTCTCCACCCAGTTTCCGCTGCCAATGGGCACGGTGCTTTTGTTCACCACCACCACAAAATTGCCGGGCAAGAACTCTCCGATGCTTTCGCTGGCGGCCCGCAGATAGCGAAGGTCCGGGCTGCCGTCAGCTCTTGGCGGCGTGCCCACGGCGATGAAAACCACCTCTGCTCCGCGCAAGGCTTCCTGTGTGGATGTCGTGAAGAGCAACCGCTCCTGGCATTCCGCCAGGAGTTCTTCGAGTCCCGGTTCGTAAATCGGGATCTTGCCTTGCTTCAAGCTCGCGATCTTTCCGCTGTCGGTGTCCAGGCAGGCAACTTCGTGCCCGACATAGGCAAGGCAGACCCCCGTGGTCAGGCCCACATATCCCGTTCCCAAGATGGCGACGCGCATAATTCGACCCTTCAGCTTACCAGCCTGCCGTCAGCCTTTGATCACGCCCATGGGCCGCAACCGGGCCACTTTGCGGGCCAGTCCGGCGCGGGCCACCACCTCGATCACTTCGTCCACGTCCTTATAAGCTTCCGGCGTCTCCTCCACCAGCCCGTCTCGCGTTTCGCTGCGCGCCACGATGCCCTGGCTGGCCAGGGCCTCCCGCACTTCCCGCGCGTCGCGGCCGCGCCGTGCCGCGTTGCGGCTCAACAGGCGCCCCGCGCCATGACAGACGCTGCCGAAGCTCTCTTCCATGGCTCCCGGTAAGCCTGCCAGAACCCAGGATGCGGTGCCCATGCTGCCCGGCACCAGCACGGGCTGCCCCGCCGCGCGGTATGCGGCCGGGATCTCCGGGTGGTGCGGCGGGAACGCGCGGGTAGCTCCTTTGCGGTGCACCAGTACATCCACCGGCGCCCCGCCCCAATGATGCTTTTCGCGCTTCGCAATGTTATGGCACACGTCGTAAACCAGAGTGAGCCGCGCCATTTTCCCGAAAACCGTTTGAAACGAATTCCTCAAGAAATGATGAATCGCCTGCCGGTTCGCCCACGCGAAGTTGGCGGCCGCGCGCATGGCCTTCAAATAGCGTTGGCCCTCCTCGCTCTGCACCGGAACGCTGGCCAACTGGCGGTCCGGTAAACTGAGCCCGTATTTCTTGATGGCAGGGCCCATTTCCGCCAAAGCGTCGGTGCAAACCTGATGGCCCAAGCCGCGGGAGCCGGAGTGAATCAACACCACCACCTGCCCTTCGTGCAGGCCAAACGCGGTGGCTGCCTGCTTGTCCTCCACGTGCTCAACGTACTGAATCTCGAGAAAATGATTGCCCGAGCCCAGTGTGCCTGCCTGCGTCTTGCCACGCTCCTTGGCCCGCGCTGACACACAGGTGGCGTCGGCCTCGTGCAAGCGCCCGCCCTCCTCGCACCGCTCCAGATCGCCTGCCTCCCCGTAGCCGGACTCCACCATCCATTCCGCGCCGCGTTCCAGCACCTGGTCGAGTTGTTTGGGATTGAGGGCGATCCGGCCGTGCCCGCCTACCCCGCACGGCACATCGCGAAACGCCTGCTCCACAAGTTCGCGCAGCCGCGGGCGCACATCGGCTGCCTCCAGTCTGGAAGCGGCCAGCCGCACTCCGCAGTTGATGTCATAGCCGACTCCGCCGGGCGACACGACACCGTGGCGCCAGTCCATTGCGGCAACTCCGCCGATGGGGAAGCCATATCCTTGATGAACATCCGGCATCGCCAGGCTTGGCCCGATCAACCCCGGCAGGTGGGCGACATGCATCGCCTGCTCGAGCGCGCGATCCCGCCGGGCCTGTTCCAGGATCGCCTCACTGGCGAACAGCCGTACCTCCGTCCGCATGCCCGGCGCTGCGTCCCGTGGTATGCGCCACCGTACTTCGTCGATCCGTTCGATTCGCATTTCACACGTCCAGGATGACCTCGGCCGTCCACTGTTTCTGCTGCCGCTCCAGGCGCAACCCATGCCACGTTGCGCCCTTCACAACGAGGCGCGGCGGGTGGCGGCTGTCGTCCCGTGGCTCGCCCCACACCTCTGCCTGCAATAGCCCCTCCACTGGCAATTGAACACGAAACCTCGCCGGGGCCAGACGTTTCCCATCCAGCAGCCACACCACTTCGTTCAACCAGTTCACCAGCAGATCTTCCGGAGATTCGCCCTGCACCGTCACCGTCAAACAGTCTGCTGCCTCGGCGCGTGAAGCATCCATGGCTACGTCTACGAGAGCGGCCGCGGCGTTTTCGAACAGCACTTCCAACGTCGGCCCCCAAGCACGGAAACCCACGTCGGCGGTATGGTCCAATCGCTCGAACCGCTCCATGGACCGGCTCACTAGCCTACGGCCAAGGCGCGCCGGAGGAACGGCCAACCGCGTTGGCCGTGAAACACGTGTGCTCCGTTGAACACTTCCTGCTCGCACCGGTCTTCCGCGCCAAAGACCGCATAGGCCCGCCGGATTTCGCCAAAAGCCTGTTCGGCCGCCTGGACCGGGAAAATCGGATCCCGCCGCCCGTTTTCCGCGAAGAAGTAACGCGGCGCCACCAGCGCACCCACGTCGCTCATCTCTGCCCAATTCAGGATGCCGGGGACGTAGTTATCTATGCAATGCGAGAGGCTCAAAATGCTTTCCTTGAACGTGCAGAGGTATCCGCTGACGTACGCCGCCTGGACGCGCGTATCCAACGCCGATGAAAACAGCGTGATGGTGCCTCCACCGGAAATTCCCATGACGCCTGCCCGCCGGGCATCCACCTCGGGCCTGGATTCCAGGTAATCGATGGAGCGCATGACGTCCCACACACGCCAGCCCACCATCGTTTCGCCGAACAGGAAGGCAGCGCCGGCGGCCGGCTGGCACGAACTGGTGGAGAGGCCCTTCTTGCGCGCTTCCGTTCCGCGCCGGCAACCGAACCCCATCGGCTCGACGGCCAAGGCAGCGAAGCCGTTCTCCACTGCCTGCAGCGCGTAGTCGAACTGGTAACCGGTTTTCTGCGTCCGGTCCTCCCCCTTGTCGTCGATGCCCACCAGGTCATCCACGCCGCGCCCGTGGCCAGGGATGCAAATCATCACCGGGTGCGGTGCTTGTCCGTGCTTGGGCAACAACAGGTAGCCGAACGATTGCAGCCCCGGACGCGTTTCCATCAGCACCGACTCGCGGCGGTAGCCCGCGAAATCACGGGTCTCGAGGACCTGAGGTTTCAAAGGCGTGCGGCGGGGGAAGCCGCCCAGCAATTCTGTGATTTTGCCCCGCAGTTCTTTCTGCCATGCCTGCGCTTCGCGCTTCCCCGCCGCCCGGAAACGGAGGCGCCGTGGCATCTCTTCGTAGCGCCGCCTCGTCCACTCCACCGGATCAAGCCCGCTCAGGTCCGTCTGATTCTGGAAGCGATCGAGCGAGCCTGTCTTTGCTGGACCCTCGGCCTGACGAGCTCGCGCCCGTGCCATTAACAATCCTCCCATCGCCGCTGTGCGCCGCGTGATTTTGTCAGCCATGCGGAGCAGTGTATCGCTCTTCTTTCCGCAACACGAACCAGCCCGCGGCCAGCACGGCTGAGCCAAACCAGTAGGGTGCGCCAGTGGCGATATGGTCGAAAGACCAACCGGCGATCAAAGGCCCGAAGATGCGGCCCAGGCTTGCCAGGGCTTGCATGGAACCCAGCACTTCGCCCTGCCGCCCTGGCCCCGCCCGGTGCGCCAGGATCGACGTCATCGAGGGCATCACCAGTCCGTTGCCCGCGGCGGTAAAGGCAATCGCCAGGTAGATCCATAGCGGCGAAGGCGCGTAGGCCATAAGAGAGAAGCCCAGGCAGTTCAGGACCAGGCCGGTGCGGGCGGTCCGTTCCTCGCCGAGTGCCGGAATTACCCGCCGCACCAGAACTCCCTGGGCCAGGGCGGCCAGCACCCCCAGGTAGGCAAACAGAATTGCATTGTCGTCTGGGCCGTAACCGTAGCGCTTCAAGGTCAACACGGCAAAGTTTGATTGCAGCCCGCTCATCGCTACATTGATGGCGAGAGCGCCCAGCATGAGGGTCTGTAGTTCTGGCGCGCGCAAAGCCCGCCCGACGGCAGTAAATGCGTTCCAATCCTGGGGACGGAAGGGCCCATGTTTGCGTGCTTCGCGCGGCAGGGACTCAGGTAAGTGAAAGAGGCCAAAGGCCACATTCGCGAAGCAGAGAATGGCGGCCGCCCAAGCCGGGGCCTCCAGGCTGATCTTGCTGAGCGCGCCCCCGGCGGCGGGACCAATGATAAACCCAATGCCGAAAGCGGCGCCAATCAAGCCCATGTTCTTCGCGCGGTCCTCGGGCCCGGAGACATCAGCAATGTAGGCCTGCGCAACCGAGATGTTCCCGCCGGTCGCGCCGTCCAGGATGCGTGATAGAAAAAGCACCCACAAAGCGCCGCCAATGCCAAAGAGAACGTAGCCGATGCCGGAGCCAAACAGGCTGATCAGTAGAACTGGTCTCCGGCCCCAACGGTCAGAGAGCCCGCCCAACACCGGAAGAGCCAGGAACTGCGCGGCGGAGAACGACAATGCCAGTGCGCCCACGGTAAGCGCATCATCGCGAAAGCGCCCTGTGAGGTATGGGATCACCGGCATCAGGATGCCGACCCCCAGCAGGTCAAGAAAGACCGTGAGGATAACGAAGATGAGCGCCTTCCGGGCGGCAGGCGCTACCGGCGCAGTGCCTGGGCCCATTCCTCCGCCTGGAAGCCAATCAGGATCCGCTGGCCGTCCACCAGCAGTGGGCGCCGGATGAGGTTGGGATGCTGCGCCATCAGCGCAATCGCCTCTGCCCGGTCCGGTGGATGCTCTCTCATGTTTCGTTGGCGGTACAACTCGTTCTTGGGGTTGAGGAACAGCCGGTGGTCCCGCGCCCCGATCAGTTGGTCGAGCTGCTCCTCCGTCAACCCGCGATTGAGGTCGACGATCTCCGGCTCCAGGCCCCGTTCCGCGAGGTAACTCCTCGCCTTGCGGCAGGTGGTTCAAGTGGGTTTCGTATAGAACCGCATGGCCTTCAGTAACGTGGCACCGTGGCATCCACCTGTGTGCTCCACAAGTCGATGCCTCCCGCCAGTGACACGCAGTTGTCTACCCCCTGTTGCCTCAGCCAGTTCACAACATTGAGGCTGCGCATGCCATGGTGGCAGTGCACGACCAATAACTTTTCGTCCGCCAACCCATCCAGATATTGCAGCCTCTGAGGGACTGTGTTCATGGGGATGAGCTCCGCGCCCTCGATCCGCGCTATCTGGTGCTCGAAGACTTCCCGCACATCCAGCAAATGGACCGCGCGCCCCTCCTCCAACATCTGCTTGACCTGCTGCGGGGTCACTTCCATAGGCAGAGAAGCCAAGTCGAACCTCCGAAACCCTCAATTTTACCATCCGGTTAGTGCCCGAACTGCGGGTTAAACTGGTGCGCATGGCTGAAACGGCGAAGCGGATTGGTGTCCTCACAGGCGGCGGCGACTGCCCCGGATTGAATGCGGTGATTCGCGCGGTCGCCAAGGCCGCCACCTACCGGGGCTGGACCACCATCGGGTTCGAAGGGGGCTTCGAGGGGTTGCTGGACCTTACCTACCGCGAACTTGACTATCACCAGCTTGACGGCCTCCTCGCCGCGGGAGGGACGATTCTGGGCACCACCAACCGGGGCCGCTTCGCCGCCAAAACAGGACACGGCGAAGTGCAACGCATTCCCGCGGAAACGTTGGCCGCCACCAAAAAGAATTTCTACGACCTGGGCTTGCGTGCACTGGTGGTCATCGGCGGTGATGGCTCTCTCACCATCGCTCAGCAATTGTACGAAGAGGGCATCCCTCTGGTGGGCGTGCCGAAAACCATTGACAACGACCTGGAAGCCACGCAGATGACTTTCGGGTTTGAAAGCGCCGTCTCCGTCGTGGTCGACGCGCTAGACCGGCTCAACACCACCGCCCAAAGCCACAATCGCGTCATGGTTCTGGAAGTGATGGGCCGCTACGCAGGCTGGATCGCTGCCATGGGCGGAATTGCGGGCGGAGCCAATGTGATTCTGATTCCCGAGATCCCTTTCACGTACGAATCGGTGCTGGCCAAGATTCAGGAACGCGAGAAAAAGGGCAGCCGCTTTAGTTTAGTCGTGGTGGCGGAAGGGGCCCGCCAGCGTGGCGGCGATTTCATTACCTCTGGCTACGCTGGCGCCGACCGCGAAGCGCGCCTGGGTGGGATCGGCGCCGTAGTAGCCGGCGAAATCGAAGCTCGCTCCGGTAAGGAGTCGCGCGTTTGTGTCCTCGGGCACCTGCAGCGCGGCGGCGGACCCACAGCCTTCGACCGGCAGCTTTGCACCCGCTTTGGCGTGCATGCGGTGGAATTGATCGCCGACGAGATGTTTGGCCACATGGTGGCTCTGCAAGGCGGCTCCATTCTTCCGGTTCCGCTCACCAGCGCCATTGGCCGGATCCGCACAGTACCGCCGCATGGCGACTTGGTCCGCACCGGCCGCGCCCTGGGCATCAGTTTTGGCAACGAGCTTTAGGGGAAGCCAGCTGCGGACTGTTTCACCTCTGGCTAAGGCAACACCGGCAATACGATCTGCGAAGCCGCCTGCGCCGACCGGTGTACCCGGTGGGTGGCTTTCACGAAATCCTCGCTGCGAGCTTCGTGGATCTTCAGGAACTTCTGCGGGTTGCGGTCCACCAACGGAAACCAGCTGCTCTGCACCTGAACCATTACCCTGTGGCCGCGGCGGAACGCGTGGAAGGTATCGGGAAGTTCGAACTCGATTCGCTCCACCTTTCCTGGGGTGAACGGTTGCGGGTTGTCGAATCCCGTGCGGAACTTGCCCCGGAACGGTTCGCCCCTCACCAGTTGTTGGTAGCCGCCCATCCGTTCGTTGCGCGGATTGGGATTCGGGTCAGGCGCATCGCCTGGATACACATCGATGAGCTTAACCACAAAGTCGGCGTCGGTGGAAGTCGTGCTCACATAGAGCGTGACCTTGATAGGTCCCGCGATGCGCAGATCGTGCTCCAGCGGCTCTGTCTGAAAAACCAGCACGTCCGGGCGTGAGGCGGCGAAACGCTGGTCCGCCACCATGTAGGTGACATCCATCTGGTTGGTAATGAAGCCGACAAACGGGACAGGCTTCGCCGGATCGCTGACATACTCGTCGTACGCCTGCGGTTCCGCAGGCTGTTCAGGCCCTAACTTTCCTCCTGGCTGGAGAAAATATGGCGACGGACGGATGGAAGGAGGCGGCCATTTTTCGAGCCGGTGCCATTCGTTGCGGCCCGTCTCAAACATATACGCCTCCGGCAGCGGTCTCCCGGGCGCCTTGTCTTTCAGGTGATGCAGAAAAAACGGAAACTCGATCTCTTCCTGATAGTACTTTGAGGTGTTGCTGTCGAACCTGACTGCGCCGAGGCGGTTGCCGTCCTCCCCTGCCCAGCCGCCGTGAATCCAGGGGCCCATCACAAGCGTGTTCACGCTGCCAGGGCTGCCCGCTTCGTTGGCGTCGTACAACCGAAGCGGCCCGAATAGGTCTTCGGCATCGAACCATCCGCCCACGGTCATCATCGCAGCCGTCATCCCTCGGAAGTGCGGGCGCATGTTGCGCGCTTGCCAATAGGAATCGTAAGTATCCTGCTGCAGCAGTTCACGCCAATACTCAATCTGGCCCCGGAAATACTTTTCGTCGATGTTCTGCAAGGGCCCAGAGCGAAGGAAGAAGTCGTAGCCGTCCGGCGTCTCCATGTTGAATCGCGGCCCGGGTACGCTGTTCTCCGGGGCGCGTGGCCGGCCGAACATCGATAGAAAGTTGAACGCGTGTGTGAGAAATAGCGCGCCGTTGTGACGGAAGTCATCCCCAATGAACCAATCGGTCACGGGAGCCTGCGGCGAACTTGCCTTCAAAGCCGGGTGTTTGGACAGCACTCCCATGGCGGCATAGAAGCCGGGGTAGGAGATCCCCCACATCCCCACGCGGCCATTGTTATTGGGTACGTTTTTCAGGAGCCATTCGATCGTGTCGTACGTATCGCTGGCCTCGTCAATATCCTTCGGCGTTTGCTTGTTGGGATTGAAAGGGCGCACGTGCACAAACTGCCCCTCACTCCGCCCTTTTCCGCGAACATCCTGGTAAACAAAGACGAAGCCCTCCTCCTGAAACTTCTGGCTTGGCCCCAGCGACTGGCGGTAGTTGTCGCTCCCGTACGGCGCCACCGTGTAGGGGGTGCGGTTTAAGAGGATGGGATACTTCTCCCGCTGCTGCTTCGGCGTGTAGACGGCGGTGAACAGCCGCACGCCATCCCGCATCGGGACAAGGAATTCCTGCTTCGTGTAGCGCTCCCGGACCGCGTCCACCCGTTTCGGGTCCTGCTGGCGCGGCTGGGCTGCCAGGATTCCGGCGAAGGCGAGAACAAAAAGAAAGCAACGGCGTTTCATGCGAAGATCCTGAACAAAAAGGCGGCGCCTGCGCTGCTGGCATAGGAAAGATATCGCCCCAGCCCAGTGGAATACATCAGCACGATCACTACCAGGAATCCGAAGCGGCTGAGTTCAATCAGCCAGCTGTCGGGGATCCGGCCAATCAGCAGCTTCGATCCATCCAGCGGCGGCACGGGAATCATGTTGAACAGGGCGAGAAAGATGCTGAGCCGCGCAGCGAAAAAGAGGATGTCGCCGCCGGCGGGCAGCACGGCGGCCAGTGCCGCCAGGATTACCGCGAAGACCACGTTGCTCGCCGGGCCCGCCAGCGCCACCATCACCAGTCCATTTAACCCGCCCTTCAACCGGAGCGGATTCACATTCACGGCCCTGCCCCACCCGAAGAACACTCCGCCGAACAAGCCCGCCAGAATCGGGATGATGACCGTACCCCACAGGTCCACGTGGGCGAGCGGATTCAAAGTAACGCGTCCCTCTAATCGCGGGGTATCGTCGCCCAACCGGTCGGCCACCCAGGCGTGAGCGTATTCATGAGGTGTCGTGAGCGCCCAAAAAATCACCACCATCAAAAGGGCATTGGCAAAATCGCCGGTCATTCGTTGCTCGGAGTCCCTTTCGTGTTGTCGCGCACCATGTACTTCTCAAACCACGCCCGCAGATACAGTTGCTGCAACAACTGGTGCGATGGTCTTCGCCAGCCATGGAACTCGTCGGGCATGCGCACCAGCAGGGTCTCTTTCTTCTGGATCTTCAGTGCGCGGTAATACTCCTCGCTCTGTGCCATCGGAGTCCGCAAGTCCGCCTCGCCGGTCATCACCATCGTCGGCGTCTTCACGTTGCCCACGTAATGAAGCGGCGACCTCACCGCGTACTCCATCGGATCCTCCCAGGGCTTCTTGCGAAACTGGCGATACCATGCCGGACCATCGGTGGTGCCGACGAAAGAATGCCAGTTGATTACGGGCCGCATCGAGACCGCTGCGCGGAACCGGTCCGTATGGCCGACAATCCAGGCGGTCAAAACACCGCCCCCGGAACCGCCGCAGACGAACAGATTGCGCTCGTCGATGAACCCTTTCTTTACCGCGGCATCGACGCCCGCCATCAAATCGTCGTAATCTTTGCCGGGGTAGGAATATTGGATCCCGTTGATGAATTCCTGCCCATACCCGGTTGAACCGCGCGGGTTGCTATAGAGGACGGCATAGCCGTGCGCGGCGAAGTTCTGCCATGCCCAGTTGAACCCCGTGTTGTACATGGACCACGGGCCCCCGTGAATGTACAGCACTAGGGGGTACTTCTTCGCCGGATCGAACGAAACGGGCTTGACCAGCCAGCCCTGGATTTTCCACCCATCCGCGGACGTCCACCACATCTCTTCCACCTCACCCAACGCCCGGCTTTCGAGTACGTCGCGGTTCACATCCACGAGGGTCTCGGCCACCTTGGGCGACCGCGTGCTGAAACGGACCAGTACAGACGGTTGGTGGAAAGAACTTCGCACGGCCACCGCGTCGCCGCTCGCCGCCACGCTGGCCTGCCCCAGCATGTGCGTGCCTTCGGTCAATTGCCTCGGTGTTCCCCCTAGCGGCAGCCAGTACAGATTACTGGTGCCCTTTTCTTCCATCGTGTAGTAGACGCCTTTTCCATCGTTGGACCATTGCAGTCCGGCAGGCGAACTCGGCAGACTGCCGGCCCACAACTTCTTTTCCTCTCCCGCCGCTTTCATCAAGTAGATCGAGGAATTGGTGTAGGTGAACTCTTGCTCGTCATACCCGGTGTAGGCGATCCACTGCCCGTCCGGGCTGGGCTCAGGACTATTGTCCGGCCCCTTGCGGTCCGTCAGCGCCGAAATCGCGCCGGAAGCCAGGTCGATCGAGTAAATCTCACTGTCGTTGTGCAGGTACTCAGCGTCCGGCTTGCGCATTCCGCTGACAAAGATCCTCTTGCCGTCTGCCGACCAGGCTGGGGCGGCATGGTTGTACTTTCCGTCCGTCACCTGCTTAGGCGTGCCGCCTGTGACGGCATCGACGACGAACACGTGCGAGAAACCTTTCGGCACGGGCCCGACGCCATCACGAGCCCACGTCAGGCGGTCCACTAGCACCGCACCTCGCGCCCAGTGCGCGCCCTCGGGACGTTCGGGCAGCGTCACCTTGAGCGGCGCCTCTTTGTCAGGCACGTTCATCGTGAACGCGATTTGCTTGCCGTCGGGTGACCACGCCAGCCCGGATGGGCTGCGTTCCACTCTTGTGATCTGGGCTACGTCGCGTGTATCGGTCCACATCACGTGAATCTGCTGCGTCCCATCCCGGTCCGAGAGAAACGCGATCCGTTTGCCATCCGGCGACCACACGGGATTGGTGTCGCGCCAGTTGCCCACCGTCAGTTCCCGCAAGCGCGGATTTGCTCCTTGAACATCCACCAGCCAGAGATTCGACCGCTGCTGGTCCTTCATCTTGTCCACCCAGCCGCGGCTGAATACTGCCATCTTTCCGTCGGGGGAAATCCGCGGACTCGAGATGCTCTCCATTTGGAACAGCGTCTCGTCTTCCATTCCCTTCTTGGGTGCCTGCGGCGAGGCGCAGAGACACAACAACGCTAGAAACAACAGGCGGCGCATCCCGTCATGATACACCGCACCGTTATTTCTTCTTCTTGGGCTCCGCTGGCTTCTTTGACTCTTCGGCCTCAGGGAACGAAATCTCGCTATCGGTCGCCAGTACCTGCGACTCGACCGCAAACTTGCGATAGTTGCGGAACTCAATTTCAATTTTCGAGCAATTGAATGAGCCTCGTTCGCACGCCAGGCTTTCGCTCCGGGTAGGCAACAAGTAACGGGTCCCTCCGATCGGCACCCATCCGTAATCCACTACGGTCTCCACCTTGTCGAACGGATACGCGGGCGGCAGCTCGTTCGAATCCTTCTCGATGCGCAACACACGCGCCGATTCGGGGTCGATCCACAGCGAGCCGTTATAGGCAGGCTTGACCTCCGGTCCGAAGCGAATCCGCCAGTTCGAATTTGGCTGCTCCACGCGAAACGTGTAAATCTTCACCGGGCGCCCACCAATGGAAGAATCCTTCTTGTATTCAAAACGCGCCTGCGATGACGAGGAAAGAATATCGATCAGCGTCGAACCAAACTCGCCCGTCGACCAACTGCCGCTCTTCTCGGGGTCTTCCTTCTTCAGCGGTTTTCCATTGCGCCGGATGTTGCGGTACTCCTCCTTGCCCTCCAGGTACAGCAACTCCACATCAATGCGGTCTAGGTACTTCCAGTCGGGTTTTAACGTGCGGCTTTCAAACCGCATGACCTGTTCGTCGCAAAGGAAGTTGGGCAAGGATTGGTCGAATTCGTAGGCGGCTTGCCGGACGCGATCGACCAGGCTGGGCCCGGACTCACTCACCTTGCCGGCGCGCACAGTCTGCACCGTCCGTCCCTGCTCGTCGACCTCGATTTCGTCGCCCGCTTGCACAGGAGCTCTGGAAGGAATCGGTGTGGCGGATGGCGCGGGCGTCTCCCGCTTCTGCGCCGGGCCGCCTCTGCGTAGCACGGGCCGGCCGGAGTCTGCTTCCCTCGTCTCCCGGCTTGGCCCAGGCGGCTTCTCCTGCGCAGGTTTCTCCTGCGCCCCGAGTGAAATCGCAAGAGCAAATACCGCGAGCGCGCTGCGCGCCATCCACTTCTTGAGACGGCTGCAGGATTGGCTTCGTTTCGTCACTTTGGCGTCCCGGGCACGATGCCTCGCACCCTGAGCCAATCCTTCAACCGGGCCGGCCAGGAAGACAGCACCGGATCCTGCGGAGCCAATCCCACGCCGTGGCGTCCCTCCTGATAAATGTGCATCTCGGCCGGCACACCCACCTGCCGGAGCGCCAGGTAGTACAGTACGCTATTCTCCGGCGGCACTCCCGTGTCGGCGTTTGTGTGGAAAAGAAACGTCGGAGGTGTGTCCGCCGTCACCTTCCATTCGTTTGAAAGCTCCCACACCAGCCGGGTGTCCGGCGGATCCCCCAACAGGTTGCGCATCGAGCCGGAGTGCGTGTAACGGGTGGTGAAACTGATCACCGGGTAAACAAGGATGGCGAAATCCGGCCGCTCGCCCTGCTGGAAGTGGGTGCTCAACGTCGAGGCCAGATGGCCCCCGGCGGAAAATCCCATCACCCCGATTCTTTGCGGGTCAACACCCAATTCCTTCGCCCGCGTCCGGATGATCCGCATCGCCTGCCTGGCATCATCCAGGGGCGCAGGATGGCGGTAGCGCGGCCCCAGCCTGTACTTCAGCACAAACGCCGACACCCCAAAAGAGTTGAAAAACTCCGCCACCTGCTTGCCTTCATGGTCCATTGCCAGTGCTCCGTACCCGCCGCCAGGGCACACCAGCACCGCGGCTCCGTTCGCCTGAGGGGCGGGGTAGTGGGTCAGCGAAGGCTGGTCACGCTCTTCCTGGCCCACCGCGCCCGGCGCTCCGCCAGGCCAAAGCAATTCTGTCTTTTGAGCCGGCAAGAGCAAGGCGGTGCCGGCGAGCAGAGTGAAAATTCTCATTAACAGTTACTCCGTGGTGGCGGCTTCCGAGATCGTCAGGGCGGCTGCGTCCGCGTCCAGCGTGGCAGTCAACCCCAAGGGCAGCGTCATTTGATCGCTGGTATGGCCGATCGTCAAGCCGCTCACGATAGGAACACTTAAGTCCCCCAGGATGTTGTCATACACCTCGCCGAGTGTAAAGGTCGACCGGAACGACGGACGAAAATCGCGCGGCCGACAATCCGTGCACTCTCCCAGGACCAGACCGCGGATGTTGCGGAACTTTCCAGCCAGGCGAAGTTGAGTCAACATCCGGTCCATCGAATAAGGCTGTTCGTCTACATCCTCAAGAAACAGCAACTTGTTATCCGTTTGGATCTCCCAGGGTGTTCCCATCGTGGTTGCGATCAAGGTGAGGTTGCCTCCGGTCAACTCACCCGTGGCCTTCCCGCCCCGCAATGTGCGCACCGGGTGCCGCGGCCGCAAAGTGTTTGTCTCAGCAGGATTCTTGAGTTCGCCCAATGGCTTTGGTGAGAATAGCGCGCGCCGGAAGTGGTCGACGGTGTACTCACTGAATTCCGAGAGCGCCGTTGGGCCATGAAACGTCACTAGGCCCGCCTTTTGATGAATCCCTAAATGCAACGCCGTGATGTCGCTGTAGCCCAAGAAAATCTTCGGGTTCCGGCGGATCAACGCGAAGTCAATCCGGTCCAGCAGCATTGCCGCGCCGTACCCGCCTCGAGTGCAGAACACGGCCTTAACTTCCGGGTCGGCGAACGCTGCATGCAAATCGTCCACCCGTTCCGGAATGGACCCCGCCAGATACCCGTTTCGCTTGCCGACGTTCTTCCCGAACTTCGGCCTCAGGCCGAAATACTCGACCGTGCGGCGGGCCAGCAGAAGATCATCCGGGTCGGAAACATACGTGGAAGGCGTGATCAGCGCCACCGTGTCGCCTGGCCGCAGCGCCTTCGGCCTTGCATACGGCCCTCCCTGCGCTCCAGCAACGGCGGACACCGCGCCCGCACCGATTGTGGTGAAAAACCCTCGGCGATGCATTGAACTTGAGTGTAGTGAATTGCCGGCTAACGCGCCGCCCGCTCGCGGATCCAACTGGCGATCAGATCCAGCACCTTCGGAGACATGGTTTCTTCGATCTGTGCGTATTCGTTCACTAATCCGGTCTTGGCCGGCTGGAAGAGATGATTGAGTCCTGGCAAACGCTCTATCCGCACGTCCTTGTTTCCACCCTTCCGGAGAGCGGCTTCAATGGGCGGCAGGTTCAGCGCTGGCGCCACCTGCAGGTCCAATTCGCCGTTGAGCGCCAGCACGGGGCACTTGGTCTTCTCCAGCGCCAGGGCGGGATCATACGTGAGGAAGAAGCGGAACCAGGGCGAAGTGAGTTGCCTGATCTGCGCATCGCCCTGTGGCCCGGCGGGTAAGACTCCGGCGAGTTTCTCGGCCAACTTTTGAGGATCGCTCTCTTCTTTCATGAGGGCGAAGATCCGCTTCTGCATCGCCGCATTCTGCTCAATGGCTTGCGGTGGAGCGCCAGCCGCCTTCGCCATGGCTTCGGCTTGCGACAACATCACCTGCTCTCCCGTCACCCCGGTGCCTGCCAGCAGAACCACAAACGCAGTCTCCGCCCGCCGGGCGGCCACCATCGGCGCCACAATGCCACCTTCACTGTGTCCGATCAAGCCGATGCGCCGCGGATCGATCTCCGGGCGCTGTTTCAGGAACTCCAGCGCGGCTTCGGCGTCCACGGCAAAGTCCTGGCTTGTCGCCGCCGCAAATTGCCCCGTGGATTTGCCAAAGCCCCGATCGTCATATCGCAGCACGGCAATGCCTTGCCTTGTGAGATGGTCGGATAGCACCAGGAAGGGCTTGTGCCCCATGATCGACTCATCGCGGTCCTGCGGACCGGATCCGCTGAGAAGAATCGCCGCGGCGAACGGAGGTTTGCCCGCCGGCAACGTCAAAGTGCCGGCCAACCGTACGTTGCCTCCTGCGCTGGGAAAGATCACCTCCTCCGACTTGTAGGGCAACGGTGGCTGTGGCTCCTGTGGCCGCTTCGGCGGCGCCACCGCACCGCGTGACAGCCTCAGCGGCATTGCCAACCCCCCTTGCGTAAACTTGCCGTCGATGGCGGAGCCGTCTTCAGCCAGCATCCCCTCGAACGAAGCTCCCAGCATCCGCATGGAGAAGCGCAGCACTCGATTCTCCAGGGTGATTTCGTCCACCGCTAATCCGTAGGCGCCTTGCGTCACACTGTCGAGCTTGGCCGTAAGTTTTCCTTCGGCCCCGGTTACGTGCAGTGCCAGCTGCAAACTTCCGCCCGGAGTCTTGAGTTCGCCAGACCAGGTGCCGGTCACGCCGGGCGTCTGCGCTCCAGCCTGTGCCGCCAGCAGGCTAATCAGGCACAGCGATCTGAAACGTCGCTTCATGCGTTCATGATACCCGCCACCTGCCAGCGGTATAGAATAAGGACAAACCATGAGGGGAGCCACGACTGGGATCCTGGCGCTGGCCCTGGCCGCCAGCCTCCACGCGCAAGCTGTTCCGGATTTCACCAAGCAGGTCCAGCCCATCCTGCAGCGCAAATGCATGATGTGCCACAACGCCAAACTCCCGCAGGCGGGTGTGCGGCTGGACGACGGGGAGGCTGCCCTCAAGGGCGGCAACTCAGGCCCCGTGATTGTTCCGGGCAAGGCTGATCAGAGCAAGGTCTATCAGCGTGTCATCAGCGACCGGCCTGGCCACCGCATGCCGCCCGTCGGCCCTCCGCTCTCCCCGGCGGAGGTGGCGACTCTCAAGAGTTGGATAGAAAGCGGAGCCAACTGGCCGAAGGATGCCGCCGCGCCCGCGGAAATCCCCCGAGTTGCCATTTGGTCGTTCCAGCCGCTCAAGCGCCCCCCAGTTCCCGAAGTTAAAAAACAGGGATGGGTGCGCAATCCTATCGACAATTTCGTACTGGCACGCCTCGAGAAGGAAGGCGTCCAGCCTTCGCCGGAAGCCGCGAAGGCTACGCTCCTGCGCCGGGTCTATCTCGATGTCACAGGGCTTCCCCCCTCGCCGCGGGAACTCGACGACTTCCTGCACGACAACCGGCCGGATGCCTATGAACTGGCCGTCGAGCGCTTGCTGCGCTCCCCCCATTACGGCGAGCGCATGGCCCGCTTCTGGCTCGACCTCGCGCGCTACGCCGACAGCGATGGTTTCGAGAAAGACCTTCAGCGCCCCTGGGCTTGGCGATACCGGGACTACGTTATTCAGGCATTCAATGAGGACAAGCCGTTCGACCAGTTCACCATCGAGCAACTTGCCGGCCACCTTCTGCCCGGCGCCACGGCCAGCCAGCTCATCGCCACTGGCTGGCACCGCACGGCCCTCGTCAACCGGGAGGGTGGTATTGATCCGCGTGAGAACCGCTACGAACAGCTCGTGAGCCGCGTCAGTGCGGCCTCCACCACCTGGATGGGGCTGACCACCGGATGCGCCCAGTGCCACGACCACAAATACGATCCCATCCGCGCTAAGGATTTCTACCAGCTTTACGCCTTCTTTAACCATGTCAAGGAGCGCGACATCGACGCCCCTCTCCCCGGTGAACTCGGCCCCTGGCTGCAGAAACGCGCCGAGTATCTAAAGGAGCGCGAACACCTGCTCTGGGTCTACAACATCGACGAATGGATGCGCGACTACGAGCAAAACATGGTCCAGGCTCTTGAAAATCCCGGCCAGGGCGACCTTGAGTGGGACTTCCAGATCGCCAACAGCCGGCCCATGTTTGATTACTACGAAGAAGTCATCCGTACCCCGCGCGAGAAAAGGGATCCCCGCGATCAGGAGCGCCTGCTCTATTGGTTCCTCGGCAACCCGGGCCCCGCTCGTGGCGCCGGCATCCACAAAACGGACGAAGTCCGCGAATGCCGCGAACGGCTGGCGCGCTTGGACGCCCGCTATCCCAAGGTCGCCAAAGCCATGATCATGGAGCAGTGGGAGCAACTCCCGGAAACCCGCATCGCTCTGAAAGGCGACTACCGCAGTCTCGGGGAAGCCGTGGAGCCGGACGTGCCTGCCTCGCTCCCGCCTTTGCCCAAGGACGCCCCACGCAACCTCCTCGGCTTTGCCCAGTGGCTTGTTTCGGACGAAAACCCGCTTACCGCCCGTGTGATGGCCAACCGCTATTGGCAGGAGATTTTCGGCCGTGGCTTGGTCCGCACCTCGGAAGACTTCGGCACGCAAGGCGAGAAGCCTACGCACCCGGAACTGCTCGACTGGCTCGCTGCCGAGTTCCGCGACGGCGGATGGAGCACCAAAAATCTGATCCGGCTGATCGTCACCTCCACCACCTATCGGCAGAGTTCTCACGCCCGGCCCGAACTGAAGGACCGGGATCCGGAGAACCTGCTGCTGGCCCGCCAGAACCGCGTGCGGCTCCCGGCCGAATTGATCCGCGACGCCGCGCTCAATGCTTCCGGCCTGTTGAACAGCGCTGTGGGCGGCCCCAGTGTGAAGCCTTTCCAGCCCGCCGGCGTCGCCGAACTTGGATACGCCAACAGCGTCAAATGGGAGGAGAGCGAGGGCCCGGCCAAGTACCGCCGCGGCCTTTATGTCCACTTCCAGCGCACCACGCCCTATCCGATGCTGATGAACTTCGACGCCCCGGATTCCAACGTGGCTTGCAGCCGCCGCCGGCGTTCCAATTCACCTCTACAGGCGTTAAACCTGCTCAACGATCCAGTTTTCTCGGAAGCCGCCCAAACTCTGGCCCACCGCCTGCTCACGGAATACCGCGAAACCGACCGGCTGGAAAACGGCTTCCTGCTGACCGTCGGCCGGCTGCCAAGTGAGGCGGAAAAGGACCGGCTGCGCCGCTTCCTCGATCAGCAGGCCTCGGTCCTGGCGGAAAATCCGGAAGCGGCGCGCGAAATCTTCCCGTTGAATCCGGAAGCGGCGCATTGGGTCTCGCTGGCTCGCGTGCTGCTGAATACTGATGAGTTCATCACGAGGGAATAGCTATGAAGATGATGGATCCGGAGTTGCGAGCCATAAAGAACCGTCGCCGGTTTCTGAAAGAAGTAGGCAGTGGTGTCGGCATGATGGCGCTCGCGGATTTGCTACGGGCAGACGGCCAGGCGCCAGCAGCCCTCGCCGATCCGCTCGCGCCTAGAACCCCTCACTTCCCTGGCAAAGCCAAGAACGTGATCTTCATGTTCATGGAAGGCGCCCCCAGCCAACTCGACCTCTTTGATCCCAAGCCTGCCCTGCAAAAACTTGACGGCACGCCGCTCCCCGAATCGCTCACCTCGCAACTCCGCCTCGCCTTCATCAAGAAAGACGCGAAGGTGATGGCCAGCCGGCGTGAGTTCAAACCCTACGGCGAGTGTGGAACTGAGTTTTCTGATTACATCCCGCACATCGCCTCCTGCGCCGACGACATTTGCCTGGTGCGCTCCATGTACACCGAGGCATTTAATCACCACCCCGGCCAGGCGCTCCTCTTCAGCGGGTCGATCCAGTTCGGCCGCCCCACCCTCGGCGCCTGGACCATCTATGGACTCGGCAGCGAATCGAAGAACCTGCCGGGTTTCGTCGTCCTCACATCCGGCGTGGGCACCAGCGGCGGCGCCAGCAATTTTTCCGCCGGCTTTCTCCCCTCGCACTACCAAGGCACTTTGTTCCGGAACTCCGGCGATCCGATTCTCTACCTTTCCAACCCCAATGGCATCACGAACGAAATCCAGCGTGGCACCATCGACGCCATCAACGACTTGAACCGTTTGCGCCAGGAAGAAACCGGTGACGCGGAAATCGGTTCCCGCATTCAGTCCTACGAGCTGGCCTATCGCATGCAGATGGCCGCTCCGGAACTCGCCGATTTCAGCGACGAACCCGAATACATTCGGGCCATGTACGGCGTGGACGACCCGAAGACGAAACAGTTCGGGACCAACTGCCTGCTTGCCCGCCGCCTCGTCGAGCGCGGCGTCCGGTTTGTCCTCATGATGGACGCCTCGTGGGACCAGCACACGAACCTCAACAAAGGGTTGAAGCGGAAGTGCGACATCGCTGACAAGCCCACCGCGGCCCTGATCAAGGACTTGAAGCAGCGCGGTCTGCTGGATTCCACCCTGATCGTTTGGGGCGGTGAATTCGGACGCACCCCTATGGTGGAAATCCGCAACACCTCGGATCCCGATAACGCCGGCCGCGACCATCACCCGCTGGCCTATTCGATGTTCCTTGCCGGCGGCGGCATCCGTGGCGGCCATGTGGTCGGCAAAACCGACGATATCGGCTTCAACATTGTCGAGGACAAAGTACATATCCACGACCTGCAGGCCACTATCCTGCACTGCCTGGGTTTCGACCACACCCGGCTCACCTACCGCCATATGGGCCGCGACTTCCGCCTCACCGACGTGCACGGTGAGGTGGTGAAAAAAATGCTCGCCTGAGCGGAAGCCGTTCCGGTCTCCGGTGATTTCGTTGTGATATGCTCCCCCTCGCGGAGGCAGGCAGGGGCACGCCCGCCGCGCTTTCCCGCGAACCCGTTCCGGAGGTTCTTTCATGCGATTCCTCATTCTCCTGTTGGCCGCGATGACGCTTGCGCTTGCTGCGGATGAGCCCGGCTTTGTGCCGTTGTTCGACGGAAAGACTCTTCAGGGCTGGGAGGGTGATCCACGCCTTTGGAAAGTCGAGGATGGCACGCTGGCCGGCAGCACCGAAGGCGTTCCTCCCATCGAGCAAAACACCTTTCTCATCTACCGCGGCCGGGAGTTCGGAAACTTCATCCTGCGCGCGCAAGTCAAACTGCGCAACGGCAACAGCGGCATACAGTTCCGCAGCGAAGAACTGCCCGGCTTCGTCGTCAAGGGCTATCAGGCTGACATGGCTCAGGGGAATTGGTGGGGCAGCATTTACGAAGAGCGCGGCACGCGCGGTGTCATGGTGAACGGCTGGAAAGGCAAGGCCGAGACGGTGGTAAAGGCGGACGATTGGAACGACGTCGAAGTCCACTGCGAAGGTGACCTCATTCAAATCCGCGTCAACGGCTTGCTCACCGCCGAACTGAAAGACAGCGTCAAGCTCAAGGGCATCCTGGCTCTGCAACTCCACCGCGGCCCGCCCATGCGCGTCTGGTTCCGGAACTTGCGCATCAAACCCCTGGACTGAGTCCAGTATTAAATGCCTTTCGGCTCATCTCTTGAGGGACAAGAAAAATGGCAAAGCGAATCTCCATTGGTACCTGGGCCTACACCATCGGCCCTTATGCGGACAAACCCATTCCTTTCGAAACCGTGTGTGAAACGCTCAAGCGGCTCGGCTTCGATGGAGTGGAACTGGGCGCTTTCCCGCCCCATCCCAACCCGGGCAACCCCAACGGACCGGACAGCGAGTGGCCTGGCGCCCTGCCGGACAAAGAAAGCCGCGCGAAACTGAAGGCCTACATGGCCTCGCTCGGCCTCGGCTTCAGCGGCATGGCGGCCAATCTTTGGGGCGAGAAGCTGATCAACACGGATGATCCCTCCAAGTACATTGCGGAATTCCGCAAGAATTCCGAGTTCGCCCAGGATGTCGGCATCCAGGGCATCCGCGTCGACTCCGTGCAGCCGCCCACCATCCTCCGCGAAATTCCTTACGATACTGCCTTCCAGCGGGTGGTCGCCGCATGGCAAGCCTGTGCTGATATCGCCAAGGAGCGTGGCCAGACCGTGGTCTGGGAATTCGAGCCCGGGTTCGCTTTCAACAAACCCAGCGACATTGTCAAAATCCACGACGCCGTCAATCGGTCAAACTTCGGGCTGATGTATGACACGTGCCACGGCCAGATGGTTGGCGTGGTGGGAGCCCGCCAGGAGGGCGAAAAGGAAGTCTTCGCCGATCAAGTGGAGTTCATTCGTCTGCTGGATGGCCGCATCTTCCACATCCATCTGATCGATTCCGATAACACCTGCCACAAGGATGCCAGCGGAGCCGATGAAACCAGCGCCCACCCGCCCTTCGGCCTGGGCATGCTGGACTTCGACCGCATTTTGCCTGAACTGGTAAAGGCCAGCCGTCTGCCGCACGATTGGTGGACCATCGACCTCTGCTTCTGGCCCGACGCCTGGGCTGCCACCGAAACCTGCAAAAAACGCGTCAGCCAACTCGTGGAGCAATACGGATGAAAGAACTTCGCGTCGCCGTCATCGGCTATGGGTTTATGGGGCGCACCCATTCCAACGCCTATAAGCGCCTCACCGATTTCTTCCCTGTCCGGCATAGACCGGTGCTCAAGGTAGCCTGCGCGCGCACGGCGGAAAAGGCGCAGGCCTTTGCGGCCCAATGGGGATACGAGCGCGCTGAAACCGACTGGCGAAAGGTGGTCGCCGCCTCCGATGTCGATCTCATCGATATCTGCACCCCGAACGACTCGCATGCGGAGATCGCCATCGCCGCGGCTCAGGCGGGCAAGATGGTGCTCTGCGAGAAGCCGCTGGCCCGCACTGTCGCAGAAGCCCAGCCCATGGTGGATGCCGTGGAAAAGGCGGGCGTGCCTAATATGGTGTGGTTCAACTACCGCCGCGTCCCCGCCATCACGCTCGCCAAGCAGATGATCGATGCTGGCAAAATCGGACGCGCCTTCCATTTCCGCGCCAATTTTCTTCAGGATTGGACTATCTCTCCCGACGTGCCGCAGGGCGGCGCTGGTCTCTGGCGTCTTGATGTTCAGGCGGCCGGCTCCGGTGTCACCGGCGATCTGCTGGCCCACAACATTGACAGCGCCATGTGGCTCAATGGCCCCATCACCCGCGTCGTGGCCCGCACCGAAACTTTTGTCAAGGAACGCCTTCACAACCTTACCGGCAAGGTGGAGAAGGTGGGCATCGACGACGCCTGCCTTTTCATCTGCGAGTTCGCCAACGGCTCGCTGGGACTGTTTGAATCCACCCGTTACGCCCGCGGCCACAAGGCGCTCAAAACGTTCGAACTCAACGGCGAGCACGGATCGCTGCGGTTCAACCTCGAGGAGATGGAGTATCTCGATTATTTCGAGTACCCCGGCCCCGACTCCTCCTCGCGCGGCTGGCGCCGCATCCATGTCACGAATGGCGAACACCCTTACATGAACCGCTACTGGGTGCCCGGCCTCGTGATCGGTTACGAGCACACCTTCCTCAACGCCCTTGCTGACTTTGTGGAAGGCCTGGAATCGGGCGCTTCTGTCCAGCCGGATTTCCGTAACGCCCTGCAGACTCAGAAGGTTTGTGAAGCCGTCCTGGAATCCGGCCGTACCGGCCAGTGGGTAGAAACGGGAGTCCAACTATGACCATGACCAGACGGGCTGCAGGTCCGCTCATTCTCTCCAGCGCGACAGCTTTCGGCTACCAGGCCAATTCGCAAGTCGGCGTCGGCATCATCGGCACCGGAGGCCGCGGCCAATACGTCGGCGACCTGATGCTCAAGGACAAGAGCGCGCGCCTTGCCGCCATCTGCGACAAGTATCCTGACCGCATCGATGCTGCGAAAACGAAACTGCCTGGCGCCGACAAGGCGCCTGCCTACCGCGACTACCGCGAGCTGCTCAATAACAGGAGCGTCGACGCCGTCCTCATCGCCACGCCCGTGTTCCTCCACCCCGAGCACTTCGAAGCGGCTATCCAGGCAAAGAAGCACATCTACTGCGAGAAACCGGCCAGCGCCGACGTTGCCGGCTGCAAGCGCATGCTGAAGGCCTGGGAAAAACGAGACCCCACGAAGTCAATTCAGTTCGGCTTCCAGCAGCGGTTCAGCTCGCAGTATCTCAAGGCCTACCGCTACTTCAATGAGGGCCGCATCGGCGAGATGAAGCTGATGATGAGCTACTGGGTGCTCGGCTATTTGCCGCCCACCGGCCGCCCGCAACCCTACCCCGATCTGCCCGAGGACGAACAGCGCATCCGCCGCTGGGCTTCCTGGACCGAATACTCCGGCGGACCGATCGTTGAGCAGGATTGCCATGGCCTCGATACCCTCAACTGGTTTGCCAAGGACGTTCATCCTGAAAGTGCGGTCGGCCGCGGCGGCGCCCGCTATCCCGTCTCCTATGGCGACCAGACCGACCACCACGACATCATCTACCAGTACCCCGGCGGCCTCGAGGGCTGGCTGATTTCCATCAAGCACACTGCGGGCTATCGCGATGTCAAGGAGCAATTCTACGGCTCGCAAGGCATGCTGGAAACCTCACGGAAATATATGAAGCTCCATGGCATGACGCCCGACGTGAGATTTAAGAGCGCCGATGACCTGCGTGACACCAGCCTGATGGAACGCGAGGAGTCCAACGCCGACATCACCGGCGAAGCCACCACAGTCTTTTTCCAGACCATCGTGACTGGCAAACCCATGGATATGACCGAGAGCTCGATCAACAGCACGCTCACGGCGATCCTCGGCCGCATGGCGGTCGAGACCCGCCGAGAGGTCACCTGGATGGAAATGCTCCGCTCGGCCTGACCCGCCGCCGCGCCTCAAATCCTGCGCCTTGCCAATGCTCACCGCCGCTGTGCTTGGCCTCCTGCTGGCCCCGCCGGGGATCAGCCACCGTGTCATCGAGGGAATGCGTGGTGATACAGGACCCTTCGTGATCCATGTGCTGGAAGTCGATGTTCGCCACCCGGCCATTGACGTGGTTCCCGTACAGGCGAACGGCAAAGCGCCGGGGCGGGAAACCGTCCTCGCCATGGCCCAACGCTATGGCGCCGCAGCGGCTATCAATGGTGGCTACTTCTTCTACGCGCCTTACGACGGGTTTCCAGCCGGAAACCAGATGATCGATGGCAAGCTTGTCGCCTCCGGCGCTCCGCGCTCCGCTCTCATTTTTTGCCGCGAGAAAGACGATGTGGAGCGCCTGGCTGTAGCGCCTGCGCGCTTTGAAGGGCGTGTGGAGACCCGGGGTTGGCGCGCCGGGCTGGATGGAGTCAACCGTCCCCGCCAGCCTGACGAACTGATTCTCTATACCGCAGAGGCGGGAGAGTCCACGCGGACCACTTCCGGCACGGAACTCCTGCTGGACCCGAAAGGCCGCATGCTGGAAGTCCGCGAGGGAGGCAACGCACCAATTCCCACGGGTGGCTCCGTGCTGAGTGCGCCGGGCAAACACCGTCTTCCTGCTTTCCGTCCCGGGCAGAAGGTAGAAGTGCGTGCGGGCGCGCCGCAATCCGCGTGTCCAGCCACCGATTTGCTCGGCGCTGGTCCCGCATTGGTGCGCGACGGCCGTCCCGTTGTTCAGAACGAAGGCTTCCGGCACGCGGCTGTCCGCCATCCCCGCACCGCCGTGGGAATCCGTCCAAACGGTGACCTCTTGCTGGTAACCGTGGACGGGCGGCAGGCCGCGAGTATTGGCATGAGCCTTCCGGAACTGGCTGCGCTCCTGGTGGAACTCGGCGCCCGGCATGCCATCAACCTCGATGGCGGCGGCTCAACCACGATGGTGCTGGAGGGCAAGGTCGTCAACCGGCCCTCGGATCCGTTTCCGCGGCCCGTCAGCGACGCCATTCTCGTGTTCAGCACGTCCACCGCGTCAGAACTCGAGCGTCTGCGGCAGTTGAATGCAATTGAACCTGCGATGCGGCGCGTCCTGGACGAAGCGGCCCGCGGCATGGCCCGCCTCGCCCGGCGCCCTTGACGCTGCTATTCTGAGCCACAGACGGGAGGTGCACTCATGTTCGATCGTCGTGGATTCCTGGAACGCGCCGCGCAATGGCCCTTGCTTTCGCTCTTCGTCCCCGGCGCCCGCGCCGCGGCGCCCGCCCGCGACTTTTTCGCCGAACTCGGCGTGAAGCCCTTCATCAATGGCGCCGGAACCTATACAGCCTTAACGGCATCGCTCATGCCTGAACCTGTCCTGGATGCCATCCGTTACGCTTCTCGCCACTATGTGCAGCTGAACGCTTTGCAGGACGCTGTGGGTGCGCGAATCGCCTCCCTGCTGGGGGCTGAAGCTGCCATGGTCACTTCCGGATGCGCGGGCGCGCTTTTCGTAGGCACCGCCGGCTGCGTCACCGGCGCGGACCCCGTCAAAGTCCAGCGCATCCCGCACATCGAAGGCATGAAGGACGAAGTGCTCGTGCAGAAATCCCACCGCTTCGCTTACGACCATTCCGTGCGCGCCGTAGGGGTGCGGCTGATCGAGATCGAAACCGCGGAAGAGGCGGAGCGCGCCGCCGGTCCCCGCACGGCCATGATGCTCTACTTCAACGACGCCACCTCCCGCGGCCAGTTGAAGCATGAGGATTGGGTTCGCCTCGGCCGCAAACTCGCGATCCCCACCCTGATCGACGCCGCTGCTGACGTGCCTCCCGTGGGTAACTTGACCCTCTACAACAAGCTTGGTTTCGACCTCGTTGCCTTCTCTGGCGGCAAAGGCCTGATGGGTCCGCAGAGCGCCGGCATCCTTATGGGCCGCCGTGACCTCATCGCCGCAGCGCGCCTGAATACATCCCCCAACTCCGACACCATCGGGCGCGGCATGAAAGTCAACAAGGAAGAGATCCTCGGCATGCTGGTGGCGCTGGAACTCTATCTGGCACGCGACCACGCCGCTGACTGGAAGGAGTGGGAGCGCCGCTGCGACGTCATCGCCCGGGCGGCCTGCAGAGTCAAGAGTGTGGAGTCCTCTGTTCACGTGCCCGAAGTCGCCAATCACGTGCCCCACCTGGAACTGCGTTGGGATCCCGCCAAGATCCGGCTAACGCCCCCGGAAGCCAAAAAACTGCTGGCGGAAGGTACGCCAGGCATCGAAGCCTGCCCGATGACCAACAAGGAAAAACTCGTATTTGGCGTGTGGATGATGCAGCCGGGCGACGCGGAAAAGGTGGCTGCGCGGGTCGAACAGATACTGCGCCAGCATGCCGTATGAAGCCAGGCGAACGCGTTCTGATCACCGCGTGGAATCCACGCCATCCGCTGGCTGCGTGGTCGCAGGCGGTTGAGCCTGGGTTGATCGTCGTCCTGGCCGGACCGGAAGATATTCATGACGCCCGCCATGCCCATGCGAACCTCGAAAACGTCATGTTCACTCTTGGAGGCCGTGACGACATCCCCTGGCGCGATGGCAGCTTCTCCATGATCCTCGACCAGGATCCCGCCAATCCCACCCAAGAGATGAAACGCGCGCTTTGTTTGGGCGGCGTCATCCGGGCGCCTGAGCCCTAGCGGGCCCAGGCCACAAGTTCCAGATTGCTCGATAGCCGCCGCAAGACTGGTGCGTGGATTAGCAACTCGTCCAGTACGCGCGCCGCCCGGTAGCCCATGCGCCAGGAGGGGAACAGTCCGGCCAACGGCGTGGATACGAAGTCGAAATAGCCGCACTCCGCCGAAAATTCCGGCCCGTGAAATGCCTCCAGCAGTGCGCTGCGGGCAAGCGGCTCTTCCCCCTCCGTCTGGTAGCGCCGCATCAGGTGAGGCACCACCAAACGGCCCACCATCCCTGAAAGCCGGTACCGCGATGGGTCGATCGCATAGAAAACGCCCCCCTCGCGCAGCAATCCGCGAATGCGCCGGGCCGCCCCGGGCAGATCCGCGGCGAGGTGGTGCAGGAAGAAGATCGCGATCACGGCGTCATAGGGCGCATCATTCAACTGGAACTCCTCCAGTGCGGCGTTGGAGAAGCTCATGTTCGGCAACGCATTCCGGCGTGCCTCTTCCACTCCTTTGGGTGAGAGGTCAATGCCGTGAACCCAGCCCGTGTGGGGGGCCAGCAGCCGTTCTGTATCCCCGATGCCGCAACCGAGGCTGAGCACCCGGCTGCGCGGCCCGAGGGCCATGCGCTGCAGCATCCGCTGCACCAGATACTCCCGGAACGCGCGAACGGCCGGCTTCGCAAAGTGCTGTTGGGCAAACCCCGAGTACAATTCCTCGTGGTGTTCCAACTCGTGCCGCCGCGACTGATCCATCCTGTCTCCATTCAAACACTGTCATCCGATAGAATCTCAAGCGATGAAACGCTTCCTGCTGGCCGCGGCCGCCTGGGTGGCTCTCGG
The DNA here is from genome assembly GCA_964460395.1 of uncultured Solibacteraceae bacterium. Lineage (GTDB taxonomy): Bacteria > Acidobacteriota > Terriglobia > Bryobacterales > Bryobacteraceae > CAYWQS01. The sequence goes on from CAYWQS010000001.1 coordinate 57,008, forward strand.
CGCTCCCCGCCCTCCCGATATTTCGTTCAAGAAGATAGAACTCGACCTGGGTGCGAACGAAACCGCTGCTGTCGCCGACATCAACCGCGACGGCCGGCTGGACATCGTGAGTGGCGAGAATTGGTACGAAGCCCCCACCTGGGCCAAGCGCAAGTTCCGCGAACTCCACTTCGAAAGTAACTACATTGACGCCTTCAGCGACCTGCCGATGGATGTCGATGGCGACGGCTGGGTGGATGTCGTCACCGCCTCGTGGTTCAGCAAGGAGATCTCCTGGTGGAAGAATCCGGGCCGGACCCGCATGGTCTGGGTGAAGCGCCCCGTCATTACCGGATTCAATACTGAGTTCGCTTTCCTGGTGGATATCGACAACGACGGCCAGGCCCGGGAGGTTCTGCCTCAGTTTGGCGGTAACGGGCCCACAGTCTGGCTTGAATATCAGGGCGGCGAGTGGCGGCGCCACACGATCAGCGAGAAGAACTTCGGCCACGGCATTGGCGCCGGCGATCTGAACGGGGACAAAAGGACCGACGTGCTGACGCCGCGCGGCTGGTTCGAGGCCCCCGCCGATCCGCGCTCCGGCCAGTGGACCTATCACCCTGACTGGGAGTTCAAGGAACACCTCGGGTTTCAATTCGTTCATGACGTGACGGGTGACGGAAAGCCGGAGGTGATTTTCGGCAACGCCCATGACTACGGCCTCTTCTACCTGGAGCAAACCGCGCCCGGAAAATGGGAGAAGCGGACCATCGATGGCTTCTGGTCGCAAGTGCATGCCGTCACGCTGGCCGACATGAACGGCGATGGCAAGCTCGACATCGTTGCAGGCAAGCGGTTTCTCGCCCACGATTACGACCCCGGCGCGCGTGATCCGTTAGGCATTTTCTGGTACGAATCCATCCCCGCCGGGAACGGACGCATCCAGTGGGTCCGCCACATCATTGACTACGGCTCACGGGCCGGCGCCGGCATGCAACTGGCCGTCGCCGACCTCGAAGGAGATGGCGACCTGGACATTGTCGCGCCCGGCAAGTCTGGCCTTTACCTGTTCGAAAACCTCACCAAGCGAAAGGAAACCACCCCCAGTGCCGCGCCCAAAAATCGGAATTAACACCCTGCTGTGGACCGCCGGATTCGGAGAGGAGCACCTTCCACTGTTGAAACAGTTCAAGAGCTGGGGTTTCGACGGCGTGGAAATCGCCCGCTTTTCCTTTGACGGTTTTCCGGCGGCCAAGATTCGCCAGGCAGTGAAAGACGAAGGGCTGGAATGCACCTTCTGTTCTGCTCTCACCGGCGAGCTTAGCTTAATCAGCGAGGATGCCTCCGTCCGGCAGGGAGCTCTCGATTTCCTCAAGCGCGGAATCACGGTGGCGGCCGAACTCGGTTCGCCGGTCTTCCTCGGGCCGTTCTGCTCGCCGGTAGGCAAACTGGTGGGCCGCCGGCCGAATCAGGACGAGTGGAAGCGGGCAGTGGAAGGCATGGCTGCCTTGGGAGAAACGCTGGACGCCTGCGACGTCCAGTTAGCCCATGAACCGCTCAACCGCTTCGAAACCTACTTCACCAATACCGCCTACGATGCCTACCGGCTGCTGGAGGAGGCGGGGCATCCACGCCTCGGCATCCTGTTTGACGCCTTTCACGCCAACATCGAGGAAAAGGACAGCGGCGCCGCGGTGCGCCGCATCGCCAAGCGCCTGGCGCACGTACATACCTGCGAGAGCGACCGGGGAATCCCAGGCACAGGACAGGTTCACTGGGCGAGCTTGATCGGCGCCTTGCGCGATATGAACTATCAGGGCTGGCTTGTCATCGAAAGTTTTGGCTCGCAGATTCCTGAGATTGCCGCGGCGGCCTGCATTTGGCGCGACCTGGCGCCTTCGGCCGAGGACATCGCCCGCGGCGGGCTCCGCTTCCTGCGCGAACAGTTTCACTAAGCCAGCACGCCCGTTAACCGGCCGGTGCTGTCGGCGAACGATTCGACGGGTGAGCCGAAGGCGTCAAGCATCGAGACGTAAAGGTTGGCCAGCGGAGTGTCGGGCGTGAATTCCAAATGCTGGCCCGCCGCCAAACGCCCGCCGCCCTTACCTGCCAGCACCAGCGGCAGGTTGTGAGGGTCGTGGCGGTCGCCATCGCGAATGCCCGATCCGAACAACACCATCGCATTGTCCAGCAGGGGCTCATCGCCTTCCTTCATTGCATGCAGCTTGTGCAGCAGCCGCGCATACTGCTCGATGTGCCAGCGGTTGATGAGCTGATATTGCCGCAGCTTGTCGGGGTCTTTCTGGTGGTGCGACACCGAATGGTGTCCTTCCTTCACGCCTTCGATAAACGAGAAGTTCTGGTTGCTTACCTCGTTGGCGAACAGGAACGTTGCGATCCTAGTAATGTCAGCCTGAAAGGCCAGGGCGATCATGTCCAGCATCAGCGTGACGTGCTCCGCATAGTCTTTCGGGATTCCCTCGGGCTTCGCATCCACCGGCAACGGTGTCCGCGGCTGCCAAGTTTTCTTATCCGGCGAAGAAGCCTTCTGCAGCCGCGCCTCGAGGGAGCGGACCACAGACAGATACTCATCCAACCTCGCGCGGTCTGCCGAGCCCAGGCTCTGCCGCAACTCTTTTGCGTCGCTCAGGACAGTATCCAGAAGCCGAAGTTCTTCCCGGTGGCCGGCGGCCGCGGGCTGGCTGGCCCGGAACAACCGCTCGAAAACCAACCGTGGATTGATTTCCCGGGCAAGCGGATTCGTCGGGCTGCTCCAGGCGATGTGAGAGCCGTAAACGCGGGTATAGCCGACGTTACGATCCACCCCAGTCGTGACGGGAGCGGTGGCCAGTTCCAAAGAAGGCAAGGGTGTTTGCCCGCCCAGGCGCTGCGCGGCCAACTGGTCCATGGAGATGCCGTTGGCATTGATATCCACACCCAGTGTTTTGGTGATAGTGGTGCAGTTCAGGAACCCGGCAATTTTGACGTAGTGGCCATCACCTCCTCGGCTGGCCTGGTTCCATAAATTGGTGAGCACCAACAGTTGGTCGCGAAGATCCGCGAGAGGTTCCAACGTCGGGGACAACCGGAAGTCCCGGCCCCGGCCCTCCGGCGTCCACATTTCCGGATGCACACCGTTCGGCATGTAAAGCACTGCCATCCGGACGGGGTTCTTCACGGACTGCCTGGCTGGCGTCATGGCCTCCAGCCATGGCAGCGCCAGAGCGGCGCCCGCACCGCGCAAGACGGTGCGGCGGGACAAGGGGAAGCGGGGGCGTGTCATCGGGGTGATCCCAGGTTATTTCCGATCATATACCCGCCTGGTGTTGGGAGGTGAAGCCGGAGGTTGCAGGCGGAAGACCGGGCTGAGCACAATAGCCGTGATGAGGGACTGTGCCCGGTAGCCGTCCTTTTGGGTTTCGGCCAGGATGGCGTCCACGGCGCAGGAGTCTTCCAGCCGCAATCCCCGGCCCAGCGCATAGCCTAGCAGCCGGGAGGTTAACGAGCGCAGAATCGTTGTCTGATGGCGCTCTATCAAAACGCGCTTGAACTCGGTTGGCCCCTGGAACTTCTCGCCCGTGAGGAGCTGCCCTGAGGCATCTACCGGCTGCCCAGCTTCTTCGGTCCGCCAGCGCCCCAAAACGTCGTAATTCTCGAGCGCAAACCCGAGCGGATCGATGCGGTCGTGGCAACCGGCGCATGCAGGGTTTCGGCGGTGCTGTTCCAGCCTCGCCCGCACGGTTCTGGGGGAAGCACCGCTGTGATCCTCTGCCAATTCCGGCACGTTTGGGGGAGGCGGTGGCGGCGGGGCGCCCAGCAACGACTCGAGGATCCACTTGCCACGCAGGACCGGACTCGTCCGGGTTGGCAATGAACTTACCGCCAACACAGCGCTCATCCCCAGCAGACCGCCCCGCCGGCTACCCTCCGGCAGGGCAAATCGTTTGGGCTGCTGGCTGAGATCCTTGAGTTGCAGGCCGTAATGCCGGGCCAACCTGTTGGTCAGGATGGTGAAGTCCGAGTCGAGCAGGTTGACCAGCGAAAGATTCTCCGCCAGTAACTCCTGGAAAAAGAGGACCGGTTCGTACCGAATGGCGGACTGCAACTCAGCATCGTAGTAAGCAGCAAACAAACTTGGATCCGGCTTGATGTCGCGTCCCAGTTCCCGGGTTCCCAGCCACTGTTCGACGAACTGCTCGGCAAACCCGCGGGATTTCTGGTCTTTGAGCAGCCGGACCACCTGTTGGCGCAAGACTGTATCGTCTTCCAACTTGCCGGTCTGGCCGAGCAGCATCAGTTCGTCGTCGGGCATGCTGCCCCAGAGGAAATAGGAGAGGCGAGAGGCCAGAGCAGGGCCGGGCACCGGGCGGGGCCGTGGTTCCGGGTTAGGTTCTTCGAACCGGAACAGAAAGTAAGGCGAAACCAATACGGCCTGCAGGCTGTAGAGCATGGCCCTGTTGAACGACTCACTCCGGCGCTGGGCATCCAGGAACAATTTCAGGTAGCGGTCCACTTCCCCCGGACGGGCTGTTCGCCGGAAGGCGCGGGGGACAAAGGCTTCGAGGTTTCTTCGCGCGGCCACATCGGGGGGCGTTTCCGGATTGGGTTCGTTTCGCAAAAAACGTGCGCGGGATTTCGAATCAGCCGCCCCGTACTCCAGAGCGGACCGGGCCGCCTCGAGATACTTTTCCGCGTGCAGCGGGGACAAAAAGAGCGTTTCTGCTGCATTATCAAAGCCTTCGCCACCAGCGCCGTCGGCCGGCAGGGCGTGGGCCGCGTTGTAATGGACATCCAGCAGATCGCGGATCGTAGCGGCGTATTCCGCCCGATTGAGCCGGCGGACCGGGAAAGGGGCGGCTTGAATGCCCCCGGCGCAGGCCGCTTGCCGCAGTTCTCCCTCGGCCCAACTGACGAATGCTTCACGCAGCTCCAGGCTGGGGGCGGGGGCTGTCCGGGGCGGCATCTCGTGATTGCGGACCCGGCCGAGGGTACGGGTCCACCCGGAGGAATTTTGACGAAACGAACCCAAAGTGAGGAGTGGACGGACCGCAAAGCCGCCGGCAGGTTTAGCGCCCTGATGGCAGGCCGTGCAGTAGCGGCGAAGAAAGTGCGCTGGTTCGGACGGGATCTGGGCCAGGGCTGGAATCGTCATTGCCGCCATGAGGCCGAGCGTCCGGGTTCGCACCATCGTGACAATGATACCCGCCGAGTCAAGACTCAAGGCGAGAAGCACCATCTATTCCAACAGGCTGTCCAGATCCGCCAAGTCCTTGGGGCGGCCTGCGGCCAGCTTGTTTTTTCGGAAGGCGCGAACGCTGAGGAACGACACCGGAACGCCGTCCAGCTTCCCGGAAACACGATCGGACCATGCATCCTCGAATTCGACTCCGGAGATGGTGGTCAGCAGATCGATGCGGTACGGATCTATGCCCAGTTGGATTATGCGGTTCGGAGTCAGGAAATCGTTAGCGGTGATGCCAGCAGAGGCGAACCCAAACGTGTGCATGACCATTTCGAGCCTTGCGGCATTCTCCGGCTCCATCCGGACAAAGATGTCGATATCGCGTGTATAGCGGGGGATGCCATGCAAGCCAAGAGCGTGCGCGCCGACGATCAGATACTCAACCCTGCTTGAGTTCAGTAATCCTAAGAACTCTTTCCAATCGGGGTGCAGAGGCATCGTCGGGCCCATGTCGCCGAGCGCGCAAGAGAGAAATCAACTCGAGGCGCTGTTCCGCCGTCATCAATCGGTACTCCGCGCGGTCCGCCTGCCCGGCTTCCTCAAAGCTGGAGAATTTCCGCACGGTCCACGTTTTCACACTTTCATGTTACCGCCATCAAGAAGCCGTGCCGGATGCGATTCCGGTTTGCCGAGCCGGTGCTACACTTGCGGTCGGATGCGATTGGTTATTTCCGCTGTGATGCTAGGCAGCCTGGTATGGGCTTCACAAGGTCCCCCCGCGGAGGACGAACTGGTATTCCGTTCCACCACGCAACTGGTGCAGTTCACCGTCGTAGCGGTGGACAGGGACGGCAAGCCGGTGACGGACTTGCGGGCGGAGGAATTCACGCTGGAAGACAAGGGGAAGAAGCGCCCGCTAGCGGTCTTCCGGTTTGAAGGCGGACCGCAGACAGTACCGGACAAGCCGCGGGAGGCTTTGCCGGCCGGCGAGTTCAGCAACCGGGTGGAGCGGGCCGGGGGGCCGCCAAGAAATATCACGGCGATTGTCCTCGACACCGCAAACACAGACCCGCGGGATGCGATTTGGGTGCGCGCCCAAGCCGTACGGTTTCTCAGGGCGCTGGCTCCAGAGACGCGGGTGGCCGTTTATCTGCTTGGATCGCGCCTTACGGTCTTGCATGACTTTACGGATGATTGGGATGCGTTGCGGCGCCGGCTTCAACAGGCCACGCTGGCCTTGCCGCCGCTCACGGAACTCAACATGAACACACTGATTGCGGAGGCCGAAGCGCTATTGCGGATGCACGACTACGATCCGCTCATGGAGAAGCTGTTGCGGGCTCAGATTGAGAGCGACATGCAGGCGAATGCGGCCACACAGAGGCAGCGGCTGGAAAACACGTTGAACCTCATCGAATCGTTGGGCCGGCATCTTTCCGCAATTCCCGGGCGCAAGAACCTGATCTGGGTGGGCGGCGGCATTTCCATGCTCTCTGTGACAGGCGCGATGGGGTTTGGATCGCGAGGCGGGGTGGAGTCGTACGAGGGGAAGGTGCGCGCGGCGGCGCAGCGGCTGGCTCAGCACGGAGTCACGCTTTACAACGTGGATGCGCGCGGACTGCAGGCTTCGGCCGCCTTCGATAGTGGCGTCTCGGGGTCCTCGACGCCGGGGCGGCGCCGGTTCGAGCGGCAGCAGCAGGCCGCGACTCTCAGCGCTGATCCGCTGCCGGCGATGTTTGCCATGGCCGAAGTAACGGGCGGGCGCGTGATTCAGAACACCAACGACCCGATGGACGGGGTTCGAGAAGCGGTGCGCGATTTGCGGGCCGCCTACACCCTCGGTTTTTATGTGCCGGAGGAAGCGGACGGGAAATGGCACGGGCTGAAGATCAAGGTGTCGCGTCCGGGAGTCCGGATCCAACATCCAGAGGGCTATCTAAGCGAGGCTGCGGTACTGCCGCCATCGAACTGGGGCAAGGAGCAGTGGGGTTACGCTATGGCGAATCCGCTGGGTTCGTCGGCCATCCCTCTAGACGCCACTTGCCGGCTGGCGCCGGAAAGAGGAGAAGTGTCGGTGGAACTACGGATCGACCCGCGCCCGTTTCATTTCGAGCGGAAGGGAGAGGAATCCGTCGCGCGCCTGCAAATAGGCGTCGGCGAGAAGAACGCGGAAGGGTTGATTGGCTACACCAGCCTGAATGGATCGATGAAGATTCCGGCGGCGGCGAAGACGATGCCGCCTCCAGACGAAAACCGGTTTGAGCACACGTGGAAACCCAAGGAGGGCGCGACCGTGGTCCGGATGATCGTGCGCGACCAAACCACCAACCTGTTCGGTACGCTCGACCTTCCGTTGAAGTCCTGCTCAGCGGCAGCCGGCAGCTAACGCACGCCCATGGGTACTGGCTATGCTCCTGCCAGACTAGCTGCGAATGAGCGGTAGCGATCGACGGCTTCCGGAGTCACTTTGGAATTTCCTCCAGTAGCGAAAGTCCGGGAGAGTTGATGGGAAGCCTGTTCGTCGAGCACGCGGCGGGCCATGTTGAACAGGACGTTGTCTTCTTTCCAGATGTGGTTCCGGAGGAGATCCGAGTATTGCTTCGCGAAGTTCCGGAGGGCGTGGCGTGCGCGCCCGTCGCCGTTGCCGGCGGCCTCCAGATTTTCCCGAATCCCGGCCAGCATCCTGCGGCCAAGGGTATGCTCATGGAGCATCATGCCGATCGGGCCTCCCTCTACGGGAACGCCCCTTTCCGCTATGGCGGGGAAGAGTGATTCTTCTTCCTTGAAATGATGGAATTGGTCGGCGTATTCGACGAAGAAGTTCAGCGATTGCTCTACGAACTCCTTGGGGAATTCGCCATCCGCATTCAGTTTCAATTCCAGCGCGGTGAGCACCGCCTCAATGAGCCGGTGGTCATTCATCAGATCAGTAATTGGGTCTTGAACGGCCATGGAACGATCCTTTATGGGTGCAGTTGAATGAAGTCATCGTTGGCGGCGGAAGCGCCGCATTGCATGGATTCGCAATCGTCGAACGCGGCGGCGTCTCCAAGAGGAAAGCTGGACTGCGGGGCGGGTCCGGCGAGCGCCAGCAGCCTGAGGCCAGCATCCACGAGGTAGCCGGGACCGAACTCTCTCAAGCGATTCAACACTGGTTGGGCCAGGACCGCGAGGTGGTTCCGCGTGAAGTTCCCGGCCGCTTCTTCAACCAGGGCGGCTTGCTCCGTCTGGTTCTGCGCAAGGGCATGCGCTCGTTTCAAGTGGAGGTAGCTGAGAAAGCCGAGCTCTACCGACAAATGGTCGGGCGCCTCCCCGGTTTGGGTTTCGTAACCAAAGGCGGAGTAATAGGCTGACAACTCAGCCATGAGATACCCGAGTTGGACACCTCCCTGGTAGGCGGCCTCCCGGACCGGTACGGAGCCTGCGGGTCCGAACAGGGCGATGTGCAGGCCTTCCGTCGACTGCCGGAGGGCCGCCTCTCCCATGGCACGCAATTCAGCAGGTGTCAGCGCAGGCAGCAGAGCTGAGAGCCGAGTCTTCCAGGCGGCCTCCGGGTACTCGAACAACAATCCGAGCAGACGCCATTCGGCCGATTGGGAGAGGATCGTAATGATTTGCGGGGAAAGCGCGGCGTTCATGGTCACTGTTCTCCGCGCCGGACAAGCGGAATCCAGCCCGTACGCATTTTTCTGGCGCCAGCCTCATGTTGCGAGCCCTGCCACACGGCGAAGGCGATGTGGGTCCGCTGGTTGACCGCGAGGCCATCAGGCAGCTTGCGGCTGATGACTACCGACCATTTGGTCTTGCCGTGAACGCCTTTCCCCTTTGCCCCCAATGGGGGCCCGGGCGACAGTGTTCCGGGGCCGGAGGCGATGAGATCCTCCACAGGCACCGTCCTCGGACCGCTACGGTTGTTGCCCAATGCGCGAGCGGGGGCATAGCGTAACGCCATCTCCTTCTGTGCGTCCGAGCCGCTGGTGAGCGGCTTGGCTTGAAAGGGGTAATGATCGATGCTGGCGTTCGGATAGAGGCTTTGGATGGTGTCGCCCCGGCCGTCCACGATGGCCTGCCAGTCGGCCCGCCAGTAGGTGACCTGAACCAGTTTGCCATCCTGCCCCATTTGCGGTTCGGGCAGATCCTTCTCCAATTTCTCCGGCACTTGAATGGCGCACGCATCCACCATCTGCCCAGAGCCTGGAGCGTCACTCTTTGAATCGTCGGCCCATTCGAGGCGGAATGCGATTCCGGAGTCATTGGCGAGGGCGCGAACGGCGATCTCCGGCGTAGAGGCCGTCATCAGCCGGGGCTCGACCAAGTCCTGCGGGATCATCTTGGCGTGGTGTTCGGGGGCGCCATTCCAGGCGCGATCGTCAGGAGTGTCAGGAAGCTTGGCGGTTTGCACAGCCACCACTTCGTTGACCAGCTTGGGAGCTTTGCTGCAGCCCGCCAACAAGAGGGCAAGGAACAAGGTTGTGTATCGCATGGCCGGGGCTCCTATGGGCAATTGATGCGCACAAGTTGATTGGCGGCATCGAGCGCGGGGCGCAAATGGACGGGTTCGCGTAACGGCACCCGGACCGCTTCCGCGCCTTTGTCATCGGCGCCGATGACAACATCGCCCTGCCGGCGGAAGCGGGACAGGACCATTTCGGTTGAACCGAACAGGCAGAGCAGCCCGGCCAGATCCGGATCGTTCATCGCGTTCCGGTAGGCTTTCATCGCGTCGCCGGCGCCCGGACCGAACAACTGCTGGTTGAATGATACCGGGGCGTGAATGGGCGGGATGTAATACACGTTGGGTTCCAAGCCGAACTGCGGAAAGAGCGGCAGCGCAATCTTCTTGATATGAACCAGGTAGTCCATCGGGTTGTCGGCACGGGCCTGTCCCGGCTTGGAGATCCACCCTGCTAGCCGGATCTTGCCGATGCAGTTCACGAAGCACTGCGGTTGAATGCCCTGCTCGATTTTCGGGAAGCAGGCGATACACTTTTCGGAAGTCCCCGTAAGGGGATTGAAGAACACTTTCTTGTAGGGGCAGCCTTTGACACATTCCTGGTAGCCGCGGCAGCGCTGCTGGTCGACCAGAACAATGCCATCCTCCGGCCGTTTGTAGATGGACCCGCGCGGGCACGCAGCCAGGCACGCCGGGTAGGTGCAGTGGTTGCAAATGCGGGCGAGGTAGAAGAACCAATTCATGTGGGGCAGGGACAGGAACGCCCCATGGTCCACCTGATTGGCGCAGTCATCTTCTCCGACGTTCGGGTAGGCATAATCCTGCTGCTCGGGCCGCCAGCCGAGCACCCTTTCACCCGCCGGTGCGGATTCGAAGATGGTCTGACCCTCGTACTTAGGGCCGCTCCAGTGCTGGCCGTTCAGCATCTCGAGCAATTTCAGGTCATAGGCAAGGGGATAGGAGCCATACGGTTTGGTTTCGACATTGTTCCAGAGCATGTATTCCTGTCCCTTGCCGGAGGTCCAGGTGGTCTTGCAGGCCAGTGTGCAGGTTTGGCAGGCGATGCACTTGTTGGTGTCGAATACGGCGGCGAACTGCCGCTGCGGACGGGCCTCGGGATACCAATAGGACATCTCCCGGCCGAGTTGCCAGTTGAATACGCGTGCCATTACGCCTTCTCCTCTTTCTGCTTGACGAATTGCCCCGCGAGGTAGCGCTTCATCGCTTCGGACTCATATTTCGGCCGGATGCCAAGGGCTGCGGGGCGCCACAATCCCTTTCCTTCCAATCCGCCCGGCTCCGCCTTGGAGATCTTCACGAAGGCCTCGCGAGGCGCCCCGGTGGGGCAATGGATGTCAGGCTCGAAGCCTTTGCGCAAGCCCTGTCCGAACATGGCTTTGTGAACCAGAGAATCCGTCATCCAGGTAGGCTTCAGCCAGCCCCGGGTGGCTGATTGGTGTGAGCCTGAACGGAACATGGCCTGGTAGCCGCTTCTGGGGTTCTTCGCCAATCCGTCGGCGCGGGCTTTCTGACCTTCCACTGAGCCCGGCGTGGCCGTATACATGTTGAACCACATTCGGGTAACGCCTCTGGGCGTGCCCGGGTAGTAGCGTGCCCGGCAGAGCAGCCGGGAGAACTCCATGTTCTTCTTGTCCTTTTGCCAGCCGCGGAAAGGCCGGTCTTCAGGGTCCGGATCGATCCAGACGTAGTCGCCATCCTCGACCCCGAGTTCCTTCGCATCGTCCGGATGGATGTCCACGTAGCCCTCGGTGACGAAGGGGCTGCGCTTGTCCTGGCGGTAGAGGTCGCCGAAGGGGCCGAACAACACGGCGATCATGTCCGTATCGATCGGCGTAGTGTGCGAGCCGTGCCGGTACTTGGGCGTGTGAAATATAAACTTGAAGCCGTCCTTCATCAGCGGATGCCGTGTTTTCTTCGTTTCCTCCCAGGTCAGCACTACGTTGCGGCCGCAACGTGTTTCGCAGGAGAGATCATCGCGCTTCACTCCGTACTTTTCGGGCCCATCCGGGCGGAGCGCCTCATGCTTTGGCGACACGATGACGTTCGGCTCGTAGAAGGTCGAATCCACAGGTTCGCGGTGGACGGGCAAGTTCTCGCCCGCCGCGATGAATTCGTCCTCTTCACGGTAGAACTCGAGCCGCCCGCTTTTCGTGTACCAGGGCATGGAATCCGTCACCTGGTCGTATCCGACGCTCTTCGGCGACGTGCGGCTGTTCATCAGCGCGGGTATCCCTTGCTTCGCCTTGGCTTCGAGATCGCTGAAGCGGTAGCCGCGCGTGTTTGTACTGTTGTCCAGGATGCGCTGGAGATAGACAGCGGTCTGTTGTTCCCGCACGAACTTCCAGTAGTCGTTGAACCGCTGGTCTCCGGTGAGTTCCGCGAGTTTGGCGGAAACCAAAGCCTGCACTTCGATGTCGCCCATCGTGTTGAACGCACGCTGCATCGGGGTGCGCGGGAAGGGGACGAGGAACGGGTTGGTAACGGAGGCGGTCATGTCCGGGTGCTTCAGTTCGAACCAGGCGTCCACCCCAAACACGAGGTCGGCCCACTCACAAGAGGCGCTCCACCACCATTCGTTGACGGCGATCATCTCAATGCGCGGGAGCACGTTTACTACGGTGTTGAAATGCCACTTCACGTTGCCCAGAATCGAGTTTGCGTTCGCAAACCACATCGACTTGGTGGGGGCAGGGATGTGAGTCTGCCCGGTGAGCAGTTTGTTGCCAACGCGCAGAGGATGGTCTTCGTGGTTGTAGTAGTGGGCAGACTCCGGCTTCCAGTACTGCCGGATGCGCGCAGGCTTGGCGGGGTCGAGTTCAATGTCAAAAGGATTCTCATTGATCCACTGGGGAGCCCCATTAAACAACGCAACGCGATAGTTGCCGGCGTAGGAGCCAATGTTGCCCCCGATCTTCCCGATGTTGCCGGTCAAGGCCGCCAGCAGCATCGTGTCGCGGTCCTTGTTGTCACTGTTGAAAAACTGATTGGGCCCCATGCCGATGGCGATCAGAGTGGTGCCGGGCTCCTTGGCGATATGCCGGGCGAGAGATTCGATGGCGTGGGCCGGGGCCCAGGTGATCTCCTCTGTGGTTTTGGGATCGAAGTGGGCGGCGTACTCGCGCACGAGGTCAAACGCAGGCCGGCAGCGCACCTTTTTTCCGTCCGCGAGAGTGACCTCGATGGACCCCTCAAGGAGCGGGTTTTGCACGTTAGAGTTTTTGCCGACCATGTCGCGCGTGAGGAGTTTTGGGGCGTTGGCGGACCGGTCCCACCAGACGTAGTCGCCCCACTCCATGCGCATCTGCTCCGTCACGAGTGTCTGGCTGTGTTTGAGCGGCGGAGGTTCCGCCTGCCCTTTTGCCAGGACTGTTGTGTTCTTCAAGGAGGCCAGGCCGCCTCCGAAGACATCCTTGGCGCGCAAATACTTGAGGGTATCCATGCGCACCAGCACGGGCAGGTCGGTCCACTGATTTACGTACTGGGCGTCGTAGAGTTTCTCGCGCAGGATCACGTTGGATAGCCCCAGCGCCAAGGCGGGCGTGGTGCCGGGCCGCACCACCAAAACGTCGTCGCCTTTGGTCGCGGTTGCGGAGTATTCGCATGCGATCACGACGACTTTAGTCCCCTTCAGCCGCGCTTCGGTAAGCCAGTGCGCGTCGGGCATTTTTGTCGTGATCCAGTTCATGCCCCACACCAGCAAGGTTTTGCAATGCTCGACGGCGTGCAGATCGAACTCCACCGTCTGCTGTCCCGAGACCATAGGGTGGCCGGGCGGCAAATCGGTATGCCAGGAGTAATTGTCAAAGCCCTTAGCGCCCAACGCCTTGTCGGGACCAACGCCGCGCACCTTGGCGTCCAGCAGCGCGAGCGAGTTGGCCAAGCGGTACATTCCGAAGACACGGGTAATGCCGAGGAGGGGCATTCCGCCCCGGAACTTCATGGTGCGTACGCCGGCGCCCTCAGTGGCCTCGATGGTTACCGGATCATAATGTTGCTGTTCCAGCCGCCGCTTTCCTTCTGCGCCGCTGTAGGTTTCGGCGATGTTCTTGAGTACGGCGGCAGCGATCTTTGCGCCCTCGTCATGCGTGATGCGCTGCCACTCGTCACGCCCGCGGTTGAAATACTTCCGGGGCGGCAGGCCGTCCCGTTCCCTGGGGAACCCGGCGTCGTACCACTCTTTGAAGCCCTTCCGGATCATGCAGCCCATTACCCGGCGGTCGCCGTAAAAGCGGCGGGTCAGCGCCAGACCCTTTTGGCAAATCCGGGGATCCCAGCGGTGCGTCACCTTGTTGCCAAGCAGATCGGTGGCCTCGCCGTATTTCATTGAAGGACCGATGCGCACTACGACGCCGTTGCGGACGTAGGCATTGAGGATGCAGTTGTGTGTGTCGTTGGGCGCGCAAGTGAAGGTGTAGACGGAGTCGTACTTCCAGAGGTCGCGGTAAACGCGTTCCCAGCCACGGTCGGGGTAAGTGGCCAGCGGGTTCCTGATGGTTTGCAGCCCCCACGCCTCGCTTGTGGAGGCAACCAGTCCGCCGAAACCGGCGGCGCTGATCATGCCCAGGAAATCGCGGCGCTCCAAGCGCTTTTTCATAATTTGCCTCCTTCGAACGAACGCAGATAGGCCACCACGGATTCGATATCCGAAGCGGTGAGGGTGGGGCGTACCGGCGACGGTTCCGAGAACGGTGTCATCGCCGTGCCGCGGCGTCCACGGCGGATCGTTTCGACCAGATAGGTATCGGTTGCGGTAGAGAGAAGCACCTTATTGACGAGAGCCGGCCCCTCTCCCCCCTTGCCCTGCGGCCCGTGGCACCCGGCGCAGGTGGACTCGAAAATGCGCTTGCCCTTGGCCGCGTCCGCGGTCACCCAGCGCGCGGGCCGCAGGTCGGGTTCCGGCTGGACCCGTCCGATCTGGCGGATGTAGGAGACAACAGCTTCAACCTCTTCGGGCCGAAGGCCGTCGGTTTTGAGCCAGCCAGGCATACGGCGGCCGGGACGGCCATGCTCCACGGTTTGCGCCAGCAAGGCGTCAGGGGCAATCGCCAGGAAATCCGGATTGGCGATTGAAGGAAACGAAACCAGTCCCGGCAGCCTTCTGCCTTGGCCGTCGAGGCCATGGCAGCCCGCGCAAAACGCACCGTAGAGAGTGGCTCCGTCGGTGGTAAACTCGCGCGCGCCAAATTTCGTCGCCTGGATACGGTCCTTCGGCAGGTAGACGTCGCGGAGCTCTTTCCTGCGGAGCGAAAGCGTGTAATAGGTGAGTTGCTGGATTTCCTTCTCAGAGAGTCCCGCGGGGGGCATCTGCGAGCCCACCACCACGGAGGAGGGGGCGCGGAAATGCTCGGCCATCCAGTTCTTCATGTTGCCCTTTCCGGGGACATGCTCGAAGCTGACCTGGCCAGGATCTTTGAACCCGGCAATTGTCAGGTCGGGCCCGTCATCTCCGCCGACGCCGCTGACTTTGTGGCATCCCAGGCAACCCGCAGTGTGGAAGACGCTTTTTGCGGCGACCAATTGCGGCGCCGCCACGCGCGTGCGAAGGAAGATTGCCAGCAGCTCCCGGTCCTCGGAGTTCACTGGCTGGAAGCTCTTCCAGGGTCCGGACGGTGCGGCTGAGGCCTTCGCCACATGCTTGTCGTGCCAAGCCAGGTCGTAAGGAACCAACCCGGTTCTCGAAAGATCCGGCCCTTCCATTCCGCCCTGATCCGGACGGACTGTGCCACCCTTGCCGTCCACACGGTGGCAGGCGTAGCAATCAAGGCGCTCGAAGGCCAGCACCGCCGCCTGCAAACGTTGCTGGTTCGGTACCTGAAGAGTGGCATGGCACGTGCCGCATCCGGCCCAGGACATGCTTTTGTCCAGCATCGGTTCCGGCCAGAAATGGACGTTTCCGTGGGCGTCGGCCTTTTCGGTGGCCTGGCCCTGGCCTCCGTGGCAGACCGTACAGCCCAACTCCGCGGGATCATGCACCACCGGCTTATGAGGAACCAGGACGGCAGCGCCGCGCACACTCTGTTCCCCTGGCCCCATCGAGACGTGGCAAGACACACATCGGTCTGAAGCGCCGAGGCTCGGGTTCACTACCTGCCGGAGTTGGACAGGAATAGCGCCTTCATCTCCGCGTCCGCGTGACTGGATGCGCCGCCACTCTTTGAGGAAGTTCTCTTCGACGGCCGCGCCGAGCAGGAGCAACAGCACAGCAACGCTCGAACCCAGGAGGAGGTACTTGTTCTTCTTCATGGCATCAGTGTTTCGGCCACTCGGCCGGGGACCAGTAGAAGACCCAGTTGGGACCGCGGAAGTATGTGCCGATGATCGTCAGCACGAGAAAACCGCACAGAAAACAGGTGAACAACCCGAGCGCGCCCGCCCGCACAGACTGGTAGCGCTTGATGCACCAAACGGAATACAGAGCGTAGACCGCGGTGAGAAGAGTTGCCGGATTGATGGCGGTGACAATCAATTGCGGGATCGCCGGGAACCACTCCCGAAGCCACCCGAACCGGATGGCGAAAGACTCGATGAGAACGGGCACGCAGAATCCGAAGACCATGGAGAAGCGCACCAGGGGCCAGCCGCCGGGTCCGCCAAACCACTTGCCCGTCCCGTCGGTTTCGCGGTCGAGATAGGGGATCAGGCCCAAGCCGAGGAGCACGATCGCGGGAATGCCGATGCCACCCATGAAGGCGCTGAAAGAGACCATCTCCTGCAGTCCCAGGAAGTACCAGGGCGCCTTGGCGGGGTTCTCGGGAACGGCCGGATTGGCCAACTCTTTGAGAGGCGCGTCCGATACGAGTGAGAGCGCCACGCAGATGAAGAGTGTGGTCATCAGCACTCCTAACTCCGCATAAAACAAGTGGGGCATGGAGGGAACGGTGTTCTCGGGGCCGCGCCCGACATTGGAGGTTCTGCCGCGAACAATTGCCGCCAGGTGATAAGTCTTCGCCGGGGCCTCCGTGAAAACGGGATAGGTCTCCTCGTGCCGGACTTTGGCCAACTGTTCGTCGGCATCGGCCGGCCGCACCATGCCGCCGTCTTTGCGGATTCGCCAGAAGTGAACGGCCATCAGCGCGGCGAGCACCAGGGGCAGCAGCATGACATGGAGCAGGTAAAAGCGGATGAGGGCCTCAGCGCCCACCTGATCGGAGCCCAGCAGCAGCAGGCGTTGGAATCCGCCGGGGTCAAAGTATTCCGTGATGCCTAATGCGTCGGTAATCTCCCGGGGCGACTGCGCGATGTTGGCGCCGATGGTAATCGCCCAGTAGGCCAACTGGTCCCAAGGCAGGAGGTAGCCGGTGAACGAGAGCCCCAAGGTGACGACCAGGAGGCCCATCCCGATCAGCCAGTTGTATTCGCGTGGCCTCCGGTAGGCCGCCGTGTAGAATGCGCGGGCCATGTGCAGGATCACCGCGATTACCATCACGTTGGCCGACCACCGGTGGAGATTGCGGATCAGGCGGCCGGTGGGGACGACGAAGTGGATGTCCTTCATTGACTGGTAGGCGGCATCCGGATAGGGCTTGTAGTAGAACATGAGCATCACACCCGTGACGAGCGCGATGAGAAAGGCAGAAACGCTCATGATGCCCAGGCCCATCGTGGTGGTCCAGCGAAGGCTCCAGCGGTGGGTGCGCACCGAGTGAAGATGCAGAAACACGTTGCCGAAGACGAAGGTGGAGCGCGTGCGGTCAGTGACGGGGGGACCCGTCCGGAACGCCGTTTCGATAAAGCGGCGAGGTGCGGACTTCAAGTTCCCGAGGAACTCCTGGAGGGCGTCCGGTTTGGGGAGAGTGGGGGTCATCACGCCACCTTTGTTCCGTGCGGGACCACTGTTCCCTCGTCCACCGTTACGGCGCCCCCGGCCACGGTCACCTTTAACCACGGCAGCGGCCGCGGCGCGGGGCCCTTGGTGACCTCTCCGCTGGCCGTGAAGCGCGAGCCGTGGCAGGGGCACTCGAAGCCCTCGGGATTCGGCTTTACGACGCAGCCCAAATGCGTGCAGATGGTCGAGACAGCGTATACGCCCTCGCCGTCCTTGAAGAGGGCCACCGACCGGCCCGGCGGCACGAAGGCCTCACCGGCAGGCAGGTTGTCGGGCAGTGCGACCCGGAATTTTTTCGAGGGAGACGCCAGGACAGCGGCTTTCGGCAGCCGCAACATTCCGGCGAGCCCGAACAGCAGCGCGCCGCCCATTGCCCAGAGCGAACTGAGGCCGAGCCAGTCGCGCCGCGGCACGGGCTCCGGATCGAGACGGGAACGGGGCGAGGTGGGTTTTATCGTCATTGGGTGCTCCAGGTTGTGCTGTAGGAAACACGCTCCATCGAAATTGCGTCCGCGGGGCATCGCATCGCACAAGCCGCGCAGCGGATGCAACGGTCTTCGTCCTTGAGAATGGCGGAGTTCTGGTCAAGGTCCCTGCTTCCGGCCACTGCGTCAATCGCCGCGCGCAAATCATCGTCCAGCAGCAGATCGCTGAGCGGGACCAGTTTCAGGCAAAGCGTCGGGCAAACATCCGCGCATCCACCACAAAGGACACAACGCGAACCGTCGAATACTGGCGTAACTCCGCAGTCCAGGCATCGTGATGCCTCGCGCACCGCCTGATCCTGCGTGTAACCCAGTTCGACCAGCGCATCCGGCCGGCGCAGGCGCTCCTCAGGGTGTGCGAGGGGCACAGGCACCCGCCGGATGGATTCGTAGCCCTTCTCCCGCCGGTAGCGGTCCTGCACAAGGTGTGCCGTCACAGCATGGGGTTTCAGCGGTGCACCCGTAAGATATTCGTACACCGAGCGCGCGGCGGCCTTGCCGGAAGCCACCGCGTCGATGAGCAGACGCGTTCCGTGGGCGAGATCGCCGGCGGCGAACACGCCCTTGGCTGTTGTGGCCAGGGTTTTCGGATCCACTCTGGGCCAACCGGGGCGGAACTGCTCCACGTCACCGCCGCCGTCTGCCAGAAAGTCGAGTCTCGGCGCCTGACCCACGGCCAGCATGACCGAGTCACATTCCAGCGTCATCTGCATCTTGTCGTCGTACAACGGCGAGAACTTCCGGCTCTCGTCGTACACACGCAGGCACTTGCGGAATCGCATCCCGGTGACACGGCCGTTTATGTCGCGTTCGATGGACAACGGACCCCAGCCATTGAGCCGCTCGATGCCCTCTTCATCGCCTTCCAGGATCTCGACCGTGTCAGCCGGCATTTCCTCCAGTGCTTCGAGCGAGACCAGCCGGACACGTGCGGTTCCAGGAAGCCGGGCTGCGGTCCGTGCGGTGTCGTAGGCGATCTGACGCAACACGCTTCGCGCCACGTCGTAAGCGACGTTACCGCCCCCCACCACCACCACGTCCTTTCCCACTTGCAGCGGCTCGCCGAGCGAAACGGCGCGGAGCAAATCGACGCCGCCAAAGACTCCTGGGCCCGCCTCTCCTGGCAGCCCGAGTCCGCGCGAGGACTTTGCGCCCACTGCGATGATGACAGCGTCATAATCCGCGCGAAGGCTCGCGAAAGAAACTTCCTTGCCCACAGTCACGCCGCAGCGGATGTCCACGCCCAAGGCGCGGATTACATCCACTTCTTTTGCAATCACTTCTCTGGGAAGCCGGTAGGCGGGTACGCCCAAGGCGAGCATTCCGGCGGGTACGGGCTCGGTTTCAAACACGGTGGGCCGGAAGCCCAGCAAGGCCAAGTCGTGCGCCGCGGACAATCCTGCCGGGCCAGCCCCGATAATGGCAACTTTTTGTCCGTTTCCCAGCGGCAAAGAACCGTCCAGCGTTGAGCGCAGGAGCGCGGCCATTTCCTCCGCATTGGCCGCCACGGGAGGACCGAAATTCCGCACGTCGAAGAGAATGGAATTCGCTCCGCGCTGTTCCGGGCCGTACATCTCACAGACAAATCGCTTCAGAGCGCGAATAGCGATTGGACGGTCGTTCGCCACGAAGGCGCCGTCGTCGTCGACACGAGGCACTTTGCCTCTGCGGCAAGCCACTTCGCAAGGAGCGCCGCAAACTCTTCCGCAGATGGAAGCGAAGGGGTTGGGGCCGCGGGCAATCAGGTACGCGTCGCGAAAACGTCCTTCGGCGATTGCACGCACATAGCCTCTGGCGTCGGTGTGAACCGGGCACGCCACCTGGCAGGAGATCAGATTCTGGTGATAGCCCTCGTCCGGAATATTGACATGCAAAGGTGTCACCGGTTGGCCTCCTCCCGCTGAAGAGCGTGTGCAGTTTGGCCAAGGGCTGTAAAAGGGACGGCCAGCCCACGGGATATCAAGCAACTGACGCCGCCTGCCATCATCCCGCTGGAGACTGGCTGCTTCAGAAGATCGGCCAGGGTCCAACGTTCCAGCACGCCGGTAATTGCCTGGTGCAGTTCCATAGCAGCCCGATGGAAACTGCAGTAAGTGGAGGACGGCCGGGCTGACTTGCAGTAATCTCCGACGATCGTCCCCTGGCAGGCCTCCACTACCTCCAGCAGTGTGATTTGCGCTGGCAACTTTCGCAGCCGAACTCCGCCTTTCACGCCCTTCTCGGCTTCCAGAATCCCTGCCTTCACCATGTGACGGGTCACTTTTGCCAGATAGGTGGGGGACTCGCCGAGGAACTCCGCGATACGGCGTGGGGACCAGCAGGAATCAGTCTCCTGCTGCGCCAACAGCAGCAGAGTGCGAACGGCGGAGATGGAGGTTTTGCCAAGCATGAGTCAAAAGCCGATAATGCGGACAGCATATATCTCAGATTGGCCGAAGTCAAGCCCTATCGATTTCAAAGCGACTCAACTCCCCAGGCCGCTTTGGAGGCGGGCTGTTAAGGCGGCAAACGCCGGGCGCGCGTCCTGCTTTCCGTCCCAGAGGTCTGCGTAGTAGGCAAGGAGCGACGACTCCTCGTGCATGCGGCGTTGGACCTCTCCCTCGTGTACGCTACCCCGGGGCTTCCACTCAGGGCCACGCGCCCGGACGACCGACTCGAGGTGAGCGCGCGCGCCAACCGAGTTGCCGCTACGCGAGTCCAGGTAGGCCAGCAAGAAATAGGCCAGTGCCGCACGGTGGTTGCTGCGGACGACCCTCTCGAGGTGGCCCCGCGCCTTGGCCGGATTTCCTCGAAGGAGTTCAATCTCCGCCAGCAGCAGGAGAGCCCCCGTTTCTTCCGGGTTCAGCGCGTGGGCACGTTCGGCTTCGTGCGCAGCAAGGCCGAGATCGGCTCTGGTGCGGGCCTCCCGGGCATGGAGGTGGGCCAACCTCTGCATGGCGCGGTGGCTGGAGGGATTAATCGCGAGCAGCGAGCGCAATTCCCGGATCGCTCCCTGCGTATCTCCCATCATTGCCAGACAACTTGCGAGATAGTAACGCCCGTCCTCGTGATTTGGGTCGAGCGCCAGCGCTTCACGAAACAAAAGTGCGGCGGCCTGAGGGTCGCCGTCACGCTTCAGGCGGTCCATGGCGGCCCGGTGCCTGTCCCAAAATGCAATCTGCCGGTCCTTGTCGCTCCCGCCGGAAAGCCGGGTGGCAGGCGACTCGCCGGGACGCCACTGATAGTGGCTCCCCGCGGCGAGTGGCCCAGCTTCCTCGATCGTTCCATCAGGCCATCGGATGGTGAGCCTGTCCGCCCCCTTTGCCTCACCCAGGCCGATATGAACCATGCGTGAACTTTGGGAAAGGTAGGAAGAACTCGAGATCGTTCTGCGGAAAGGCACATTGCCGACCCAAGCCGTCACCTGGGCGCCGTCGGCTCCGCTCCACAGCCGGCCGGAGCGGCCGCGAATCTGCAACTGCAGAACATTGCCCTGAGGGGAATCGTTGCGTAGCAGCCGCACCCCGCCATCCAAGTCGACAATCGCCACGTCGAGATCGCCGTCGCCGTCGTAATCGCTGACGGCCAAGCCTCGGCTGACTTTGGCGGTGGCGAAAGGCAGACCGGGGGTGGTGACCGGCTCGAACCGTTCTCCCTGGAGATTGCGGAACAAGAAGGAGGGCATGCCCACGAGTTTCTTCCGGTCTGCTTGGGTTTCGAAGGTGCTGCCTGCAGACACGACCAGATCCGTCCAGCCGTCGCTGTCAAAATCCCCGAACTCCGCGCCCCAGCCAATCGACCGCAAAGTTGGCTGCCCGATCCCCCTCATCTCGGCCACATCGGTAAAGTGCAATCCGGGCGCCGAAGCGTCGCCCTGCTTTTTGAGCAGCGATTGTTGAGAGAGCAGGGATTCGTAGAGGGCGAACTGTTGTGCGATCCAGTGGCTGATGAACAAGTCGTCGTCGCCGTCCCGGTCGAAATCGCCGGCGGCCAGCCCCATCGAGCCACGGTACTCGGCAACCCACGCGGAACTGCCCGCGTCCTCGAAACGCCCTCCGCGGTTGAGGAACAGCTTACTCTCCGAGATGTCGTTCGCGACGTAGAGATCCAGCCACCCGTCGTTGTTGAAGTCGTGCCAGAGCCCGCTCAGGCTCCGGCCCGCTGGATTGTCCACGCCCAACGCCCGCCCCACCTCGCGGAAGCCGCCCCGGCCGTCGCTCTGGAACAGCAGGTTGCGCTCGGGTTCGTAGGAAGACGGGTTCAGCGTGTGCGGCACTGACTGGCCGAATTGCTGAGATTGCCTGGTGCGCTGGCTGGGATCGAACCGGTACTTGACGTAGCCGCAAATGTACAAGTCCGGCCAGCCGTCGCGGTTGAAGTCGGCCCAAGAGGCGCCAGCCCAGAACCCGGCGTGTGGCCGGATGGCGGACGAGGGTTCGAATCTTCCTCCCTTGTTCCGGAAGAGAAGAATGGTGTCGTATCCGGTGACTACCAAATCCAGCCAGCCGTCGTTGTCATAATCCGCCCAGGCCGCGCCCATCCCTCGGATGCGCAACTCCGGAAAGCCGTCATAAACCACGAATCTTCCGTTCCCCTGGTTCTGGTAGAGGAGCGATGGGCCTAAAGAATTTGCAGGTGTCCCCAGAGGCCCGCCTGCGCTGACGAGAAAAAGATCATCGTCGCCGTCATTATCAAAGTCGCCCCAGGCGGCTCCCCCGCCCATATCCTCGGGCAATTGAGAAGTGCGTTCGCCAGAGAACGTAAGAAAACCGTCCAGACCCGCCTCTTTCGAGACGTCGGTGAACTTCATCATTTGCCCAGTGGTGGAAGCCGGTTTCTCGAGATCCCGGGTGATCCCCTCCATCTCCTCGCCGGGGCGGTATTCCCGCTCCCTGCTGAGCAAAGTCCAAGCCATCCAGAACAGGAGGCAACCGGCCAATGTAACGGCGCTCCATCGAAGCGCCAAGCGCATCCGATACAGCCGGCGGCTGGGGCGGGCGCCCTTTTCAGGTGGGACTGCGGTTCCTGCCGTCACCGCTCCACCTCGATGATGTGTTGAGCCCGTGCAATCTCGACGACTGGCGCGGTTCGGCTGGATTTGCGGCCCTCTACGTAATTCAACAGAAACTGGTCGATCTTGCGGTAAAGCAGCCGTGCCGTCACGTGGAGCTGCCGGCTCGAAGCGGGTTCCGGCGCTTTAAACCGGAACGAGCCGGCCTCTTTTCCGGGACGGCGTAAACCTGGAGTGGACGGGCAATCGAGCGGATAGTCCACGAAGTCTGCATAACCGGGGAAGAGGCTGCGCCGGTACCGGACTCCAACCATTTCCCACAGATTGTGCCGGTCGATCAAATTGCCGTATTGGTCGACCGGCTCGGCCTTGAACAGAAAGCTGCCAGGCTCAATGAAGTTGTTTTCGTCGCGCCCGCCCGATTCGAACACCGTCGTTCCGTGCTCGTCTACAACCGTCAGGTGTACCCAGCTTTGGATCATGTCCAAGGGGCCGGTGGGGAAGTCATGGCCCACTTTATTCGAGGCCATGGTCACGCGCACCGCCGTGCGCTGGCCGCTCCGCACCGAAGCCGGGGCTTCGATGCCGATCCGGACGATTGGCCCCTCCGCCCACTTTTCCTGAATCTCGGGAACCGGAAACTCCCCGCGCAACCATTGCTCGGTGAGTTCGACGTGCTTGGCGGAGTCCGGCAGGTTCAACACCGCGGGCATGAAGTTGTTCGCTGCCAGAAAGCGATGGCTCCGGTGCTTTCCGTCGCGGGCAGTCCGGTTGTAGTCGGCAGTATCGCCGGCGGCCGGGTCCGCGGATGGAGTCAGCGGCATGTGGCACTCGCGGCATTCCACCGTCTTGCGCGAATCTCCTTTGGTGAACCAGTGGCTGGCCGCCCAATTGTCATACTGATTTTGCAGTTGCACCCAGCCGACCCGGTTCACCTCCTGGTCGATGAATTGCTTATGGCATGCCGCACAAAATTCTGGAGTCTTGAACATTCGCTTGCTCAGACGGTTGTGCTCTTCGGGGTAGGCCCGGATCAGGAAATCCCTCGCTAACCTTCCAATCCCCGCCGTCTCCCACTGCCACAGGTATTCACTGGGTTGGGCGATCGTATAGTTGGCATTTCCGCGCACATCCGTCTTCTGGATGGCGTGGCAAACCAGGCAGGAAATACCCTCCTGGTAGCCCGTCAGGCTCGTCAGGTTTTCCACAAAGATGTTCTTCGTGCCGGAAAACAGCGAGATGGGATCGTGGCAGCCCGCGCAATACCGCGTGGATTCCGGGCCGTTCTGTTTCGCCATGACGTCCTGAATCGCCAGGAACACTGTGTCCATCGCCGCATACCGGTGTGCACTGGGCCGCCACTCCTCAACGATCTCCTGGTGGCAGTTGGAGGTCCCGCAAGACTCTGAGCCTGCCAGCGACTGGGAATCGATCGCTCCGCCGGTCGAGGTGCGCGCCAGGCTGGGCGCAAAGGGACGGTTCTCTCCGTAAAGGTAGCGGTAGTCGGCGGGAAGCTGATTCACGGGTTTCCGGCCGCCGTAAATAGCAGTGGCAATGCCAACGAGAGCAAGACCCGCGGCCGCCACGGCTGCCGCCTGGGCCAAGCCTACCCGGGCGCTTTTGCCCTCGCCCACCTTGCGCGAACGCAAATAAGACAGCACGACATGCCCGCCTCCTGGCAGCAGCAGTCCGAAGGTGGTGAGAAGGTGAATGTCCCGCCACGTGGAACTGGTCTTCGCCGACAACAGGGCTTGTCCGGTCACCACCAAGCCGCTCAAGAGGCAGCCCAGAAACAGGACGGCCGCGATGTAGCCCAGCACCACGACGTCAGAGACCGCCTGGCCCCGGTAGGCCTGCCAGTGACGGTATCCGTAATACAGCGCCGGGAGCAGGAAGCCCAAGCCGAGCGCCGTGTGGATCAGCACACCCCATTGGTTGGCGGCGTGAAAGGGGGCGAAACGGATGGCGAACCCGGTTACGGCTTCGACGGCAAGGAAGGCCAGTACATAAATAGCGAGGCGGGACTTCCAAGGCGAGCCGCAGCGGGCAGTGGGAGCGGGTGAGTCGGGTGTCATTCAGGCGATACCTTGACAACTTGTTCAGTTGTGCATGAAGAAGTATCGTATTCGGGCGAGCGAGTCAATAATGTGGGGATACTAGGTTCGCCCGGAGGCTAGAAGCGCAGACAACTCACTGAGGTTTGGCCACCCGGCGAATTCGCGGCTTGCGATTTGCCGCTGCCGCTATATCCGCCAAAGAGGTGCCCTGAAGGAACGCCATCAATGCAGCGCGGGTGTCCTTCCACGCGTGGTGGGCGGAGCAAGCGTTCTCATCGGAGCAAGGCCGCTTGTAACCCAACAGGCAACAAGGGTTCACCACGTCCCGGTCGAAGACAGCCACGACCTGATCCAGCTTGATTGCGTCCGGTTTTGAGGTCAGGCGATATCCCCCTCCCGTGCCCCGGACTGCGCTCACAATGCCGGCATTGTTGAGGCCTATCAGGATCTTCGAGAGATAGTTCTGGGGAATCCCCGTCTCAGCCGCGATCCTCCGGCCGAGCACAGCCTGGTTGTTGTCCTGAGCGGCAAGGAAGGCCAGCGCCCGCAGTGCGTACTGCGAAGTTGTCGATAGCATGTCTCTCCATGAACTTATCATCCGGCGGACACATTGGAACTGGCCGTAGTGCGCAAGGTGGAAACCTTGGGGGCAGCGGGTAAGCTGAATGGATGAGCGCCCCGTCCTCTGTTTTATTGCCGCGCGAGCACGGCGCCTGGGGTCTTCTTTTCCAACCGTTTCTCGCCGGGGCGATCCTGGCGGGCCGCTGGAGTTGGTTGCTGTTTCCAGCCGCCGTGCTGCTGTTTCTCGGCTTTGTCTTGCGAGCCCCCCTGACAGTGTTGGCCCGGCAGGCACTCGTCTGGCATGCCCGCAATCCGGACACCCCGCGCGCTCTTCGATGGCTGCTGTTGGAACTGGGCGGACTGGCGCTTTGTGCTCTGGCCCTCAGCACCAGCGTGCCGGCCGATTTATTGGCAGGCTTTCTGGCGGCTGGTTTTATGTTGACCATGCTGGCGGTTTGGGTTACGGTCCGGAACCGGCAGCGTTCTATCCCGTTTCAATTAGCCAGTGCGGCTGTCCTGAGCGTCTCCGCGCCGCTTGTGGTCTACCTTGTGACGGGCGCCTTGCCCTACTGGGCTTGGCTGCTCTGGGCGGTGCTCTTCTCCCATGCCGCGTTCTCCATTCTTGTCGTCCACGCGCGGCTGGCCGCAAGAACGGCTGCCAGGCAAGCCGGCGTTGGCTCAAGCCTTCAGAGGGACGTGCTGTACCAGTTGATTCAGACGCCAGTGGTATTGGCCTTCATCACGTTTCATTGGCCGCTGGTCTTGCCGGCGGGATACTCTGTCGCGGCGAATCTCCTCGAGGTCCGGCGCATCCACACCGGACTCGGGCTGAGCGAACCGCTCACCCGTGTTGGCATTCGCACACTCGGCTCCTCCCTTGCCCACACGGCGCTGGCGATTGTTGCATTGTGGAGTTTGGCCCGCGGGGAATGCTGCAGCCCGCGCGGCTAAGGCGGCCAGGGGAGTATCCCGCGGGCAATCAAGTCAGGCACAATGCGGTTGCGCAGGATTGGGGAGATGCGTGCACGGTCGTCATCTTTGCCAAACCATATGAGGGCGCCAATTTCGGCTTGAGCCTGGGGCTCTCCGGACAGGTCGCCACCATAGAGTTCGATTCTTACGGGCCGGCGCCCGTCGGCGGTGAAATCCTCGTAGGTTCCTACTTTCCAGAGGCTCCGGGCCGCTACTGCGCCTAGCTCTTCCTGCAATTCGCGCGCGAGACATTCGATTTCCGTCTCGCCGGGCTCCAGTTTGCCGCCAGGGAGTATCAACGGCTCATCCGGTTTCTTCCGTTTCTGGCAGAGCAGTATCCGGCCCTCACGGAGGATGAGCATGCCGGACTTGTGGATGAGATTGCTCATTGCAGGATGGGAAGTTCCGGGAAACTTGCCGGCACGAATAGACTGCCCTGAGTTGAGCCTTGGGGCGCCAGCCGGCGGAGCTCGGCCTCTAACTGGCGGAAGGTGATGGCTCCGCTGAAAGCCTGCTGGAAGGCCATGGTCACAGCGCGGACCTGTCCGGCCGATTCATGGACGAATTCGAGACGGAAATGACAGATGCCGGCGGCTCGCCAATCCGCGATGTGACGGCTGGCTTCCTGGGCCTCCGCGCCGAAGACCGTGTTGCGGCAGCCCACATCCGCCACCACGGGGTGGCGGCGGCCTTGTGGGTCGCCTAACTCCAGGCGATGCTTTTCGCAAGGCCGGCCGCAGTCCAGATAGCTAGTGCCTTGGGACAGGAACCGGCAGAAGACGCAGTGCTCAGTGTGGAACACGGGCAGGTGCTGGTAGGCGATGACCTCGATTCGATCCGGGCCGGCGCTGCGAGCCAGTTCAGCCACCTGAGCGCCGTTGAGATCATGCGTAGGCGTGATGCGACTGAGGCTCTGATCGAGGAGCCACCGGGCAGTGACTGAGTTGGCGGCATTCAGGCTGAAATCGCCAGTACACTCCAGCCCTGATCGATTCCGAAGAGCGTGCAGTAGCCCGGCAGGCCGGATCAGCAGCGGGCATTCGAGCCGCAGCAGGAAGGCCAGCACGCGGTCCTCTCCAGGCTTGAGCACGCGGGGCGTAGCCACGCGGACTGCCACTCCCTCATCCCGGAGCCGCTGAACAGACGGCCTCAAGCCATAGAGATCCAGATAGTCCAACGTGATGCTTGCAGGTTTCAGGAAGATGGCGGCTTCGAGTTGCTCGGGGGTGCGCACAAGCAGATGCAGCCGCGCAGGCTCGGCGGTTTTCGGTGTGTTGGACGAAAAGGGCCGGAGCCGTTCGGCACAATCGACGGGCGCAGCGATGGGCCGCAAGGGAGGCTGGCTCTGGAGCGACTGCAAACCCTCCACTGCCTGCCGCCGGAGCTGATTGAGGAGTGAAACCGGAACAAAGGCCGGCGCGCCTGATTCCACCAGGAGTTCGCCGAGTTCGTAAGGCGTAGTCCCCAGGCGGCCGAAGTGCTCGCGGAGTTCCACCGCGCCGGCCGCCCGGTTGTTCGCGGTTGGCAAGGGCTCGGGTGATTGAACAGTGGCCTGAACTTGAGAGTTCTGGCGAAGGCGCCACCGGGCGGCCAGCGGCTCTCCGGCTGCCAGGCGCACGTGCACATCCACGACCTGCTTTCTGATTGGAGAAGCAGGCTCCGTCCAGGTTCTCAACTGGCGAAGCAGGGCGGGGTCGCTGGTTCTCCATAGCCAGTCGCCCGGACGGATCCGGGACCAATCCAGTTCGCCACGCCCGAATCGGAGTTCCAGCCGGCCGCCGGAGCGGTGCACCACTTCATACACGCGACCGCCCTCCTCGGGTTCTTCCGGGCTGCGCCAATCGGCCGCGTCGAAGACAACGCCATCGCCGGCCTTTAGGGGAGAGAGGGCTTGCGCGTCGGTGGGCTCGAGAACGACTGCATCGGAGGTGAGAGAGTGTACGCGCCCCATCAAAATCCCGCGGTGGCGCGGTGCGCGTCCGCGAACGACCGTCTGGTGGTTGGTGCCAGTCAGAAAGTGGGGCCCTGCTCCGCGCGAATAGATCTGCTCGAGTTCGAGTTCCTCCCGAGGGGAAATCGTGAGCGGCCGATTCGCCCAGGCGTCGTCGACGGCGCGTCGGTACGCCTGTGTCGCCGCGGCCACATAATCGGCCTCTTTGTAGCGGCCCTCGATCTTTAACGCGTGAATGCCGATGTCAACCAGATCGGGCACCTGGCGCAGGGCGTAGAGATCCTCGGGGGATAGTAAGTAGCGTGCGTCGCCAAGAGGCTGGTGGCGCCCGTCGACATACATTTCATAAGGCAGGCGGCAAGCCTGGGCGCACTGGCCCCGGTTAGCGCTCCTTCCGCCCCAGGCCTCTGAGGAGAAGCACTGCCCGGAGTAGGCGACACAGAGTGCGCCATGCACGAAAACCTCTAATTCGGCTGTGGTTTTCGCCCGGACCGCCAGGATTTCGTCGAGGGAGAGTTCGCGGGCCAGCGTGACGCGCCTGGCGCCCAATTCGACGGCTAACTGGACACCCGCCGCATCGGTGATGCTCATCTGAGTACTGGCGTGGAGTTCCAGGTCGGGCACGATCTCCCGCGCCAGTTGGAGCACGCCGAGATCCTGAATGATGAGGGCGTCAGCGCCGGCCTCCGCAATGGCGGCGATAGCGCGGGCAGCCTCCCGCCACTCGTGTTCAAACACGAGGGTATTGAATGTCACAAAGCCACGGATGCCTCGCTGGTGAAGAGAGCGGAAGACCTCGGGCAGTTCCGGGAGGGTGAAGCCCACTTTGGCGCGGGCCGTGAAGTGCTTCAAGCCGAAGTAGACCGAATCGGCCCCTGCTTCGATGGCGGCACGCAACTGCGGCCAGTAGCCCGCTGGACTCATCACCTCGGGTTTGACGCGTGTCTGCCCCACTGCTTCCAGGGTAACTGGTCTATTTTGTTACCTTGGCCCGCAAGATCTTGTCCAGGCGCGGAAACTGGGCATCCAGATAGCTGTTGCCCTGAGTCTGGATCCGGTTGGCGTTCGGACCCCTGCCCGGCGGCTCCCACTCGCCGTAGCCCGCATACAGTTTGCCGAAAACATCGAAGCCCTCCAGGATCTCCCCGAACGGGGCGAAGCCGTCCTTGTCGAGTTCGAAGTTGTCTTTGAGGTTGACGAAGACCTGAGTACGGCGGGAGCGCTTGCCCGCCTGAGCGAAGACGATGGTGCCTTTGCGGTTCTTCTGCTTCACGGCATCATCGTCAATCGGGGCGTTGTTCCACATCGCGGTCACCTGCGGGTCGCCGGCGAGACCGAACTGGGCGATAAAGCCAGGCCGGACGCGATAGAAGCGGGAATCGTTGAAGAAGCCAGAGTGTACGAGTTTCCAAAACCTCTCTGCTCCCTTGGGGGCCCAGGCGCCGTGGACCTGCACAATAAACGACCCCTGTGAGGTGTCGAACAGTACCCGGTAAGTCTCCGGAACGGGTCCGTCCGCCGGATTCCCGGAGCGCGGGACGGGCTTCTTAGGGGGGGCAGGCTTTTCGGCGGCGCATCCGCCCAGGAAGAGGACAGTCAGCAGGAGCAAGGAAACTCGAACCATGGCGGTATTATTTCAAACGGCCTCTGGGTTCGGCCTGGCAGCCGCAAGTTCTCAAGCGGTTCAGCCGATATGCGGATTGTGGCAATCTCCTTCCGTATCGGGGTGCTGACCGCACTTGTGCTGGGGTTGGCGGCGCTTTGCCAAGCCCAAGTGACACCGCTAAAAACTGCCGCGGCCGTTCAGGGATTGGAACCGGCCGAGGCGGCCTTGGGGTTGCCGGTGCACCTGCAAGTAGTGGTGACGCTTCTCAACCGGGATCTTGGCTGGTTCATGGCGCAAGACGCAACCTCGGGCTTGTACGTTGATGCGCAGTGCGGGCCGGCGGGGTGGAGCGGGGTTGACAGGATTCAAGCAGGGGACTTGATTGAGATCCGTGGAAGGACCGCCGAGGGCCGGTTCGCACCCGCCGTCTGTCTCAGCGAGATTCGGATGGTGGGCCACGCGGGCCTTCCCGAGGCTCGGGCCGTTCGCCTGGAGCAATTGGAGTCCCACGTTTTCCACAACCGATGGGTAGAGGCTGAAGGAATCGTTTCGAGTCTTCGGGTCCAACAAGACCCGGGCGCCTATCCACGGCCGGACGCCTTCATGCTGGTAGTTGAGGGGCGCCCCGTTCGTGTATTTGCGCCTCACGGGTCACTGGGAACGCTGCGGAATTCGCTGTACGGGGCGCGTGTGCGAGTCAGGGGCGTTTCGGGTGCGTTGTTCACGGGGCAAGGGCAGGCAATCGGCGCGCAAATCTTTACTGATGGGCCAAGATGGGTGGAGATCCTGCAATCCCGGGCGCGGCATTGGGTGGATCTGCCGCTCTCTGATCTACAACGGCTGCTGCGCTATTCCGGGCCGGGCCGGGTGGGAGAACTGGTGCGAATTCACGCAGTGGTGGCCTACGCCTCCGATCTCTGTGTTGTGCTTCAGCGTGGTCAGCACTCGATTTACCTTGCTCCCGATGCGGCCTACGGTCTGCAAGTGGGGGACACGGCGAAGGCGTTTGGCCGCCTGAATACGTCGCAGGATGGCTTTCTCTTATTGGAAGATGCCTGGGCGCATGAGAGCGAAGACAAACTGCCACCTCTCGATGTATACAGACCCGAGCCCGGGATGACTCTCAAGTACGCCGCACGCGGCATTCTGACAGAGTTGCATGGACGGGTACTTTCCCACATCAGGGCAGCCGAGGGAGACCTGCTTGACATCCAATGGGGCAACGAAACGGTAAGGGCAGAGTACCACCGTGGGACTGGCTCGACGAACCTGCCTGAGGTGAGCGCCGGGGATCAAGTTGCGCTGGTGGGTATTTTTCAACATGGATTCTGGACCCTGAACAGCCGGCTGGGCCGGGCATCGCTACTGCTGCGTTCGCCCGCGGACCTCACGGTTCTGGCGAGCCGCCCCTGGTGGCAGCGCGTGAACTGGCTGTGGGTGGCCGTGGGAATGGTGGCCTGTCTCGGCCTTGCTATCGGGTGGGCCAGCACCCTTCGGTTGCGGGTTCGGGCCCGAACAGCGGACCTGGCCAGGAAGAGCGCGGAGTTGGAAGAGGCGATGGTTACCGCCCGCAGCGCGAGCGAAGCGAAATCGGCGTTTCTGGCCAACATGAGCCACGAAATCCGGACGCCTTTGAATGGCGTCTTGGGGATGTTGGCGCTGGCAATTGAAGCGGAAGGCGACCCGCGGACCCGGGAAGATCTTCAATGGGCTCGCCGGTCGGCAGAATCACTATTGGGGATTCTGAACGATGTGCTGGATCTCTCGAAGATCGAAGCCGGCAAAGTGGAACTGGAGACCATCGATTTTGTACTCGACACTGTGGTGGCGGATTCGCTTCGGATCGCCCGGCCAGAGGCTGCCCGAAAGGGATTGCGGCTGTCGTTGGAGATGCCGGAGGCGCTGTCCGGTGTCTACCGGGGAGATCCTACCCGGTTGCTGCAAGTCTTAAACAACTTGCTGTCGAACGCCATCAAGTTCACTGAAACCGGGGAGGTGCGCCTTACCCTGCAGCCAGACGGAGACCGCATCCGTTTCTCTGTCACTGACTCGGGCATCGGCATTCCACGAGAGAAACTGCAGCTCATCTTTGCGCCGTTCGAGCAAGGGGACACGACGATCACTCGCAGGTTTGGGGGCACCGGTCTGGGGCTGCCAATCTCGCGGGCTCTGGTGCGTCTGATGGGCGGAGATCTCTCCGCCAACTCCGAGTTGGGTGGGGGCAGCGAGTTCAGCTTCAGCATTGAACTTCCGAGGGGGGTACTTGACGCGCTGCCTGGCCCCACGGCGGCGCCTCAGCGGGTCTCCCGGTCAATGCGGATTCTGGTGGCAGAAGACAACCAGGTGAACCGCAGGCTGTTCTCCCGCCTTTTGGAGAATGCGGGTCACCGCGCGGTGCTCGCCGCTGATGGAGCGGAAGCTCTGGATGTGTTTCGGACCCAGGGTCCGTTCGATGCAATTCTGATGGACCTGCAGATGCCCGGCATCAGTGGCCTGGAAGCTGCGAGGCAGATCCGGTCCTGTCCGGAGGGTGAGCGAGTGCCGATCGTAGCTGTCACGGCCCATGCGATGCATGGCGACCGTGAGTACTGCCTGGCAAACGGGGTGGATGACTTCCTGGCCAAACCGTTCACCGCGGATCAGTTTCACGCCTGCCTGGCCCGCTGTGCACAAAGCCACTTGCACGTGGCGGATTGATGCTTCAGCGTGCCCAAGTTCGCGGAAGGGAGCTGATTGGTTGCATCGAGCGCGGGGCCAGCAGAGTCTGAACGGCGGGACGTCCCTTGCCGCCGCGTGGTCCTGGATTGCTTCGGCGTACAGTGGAGGAGGATGGCCTACCAGCCGCGACAGGCGTGAGAAGGAGTGTCAGTGGCAAAGCATCGAATCTTCGCAACCCCCTTCGCGAACGTGTATCCGATGTACGTGCAAAAAGCAGAACGGAAGGGCCGCACGAAACAGGAAGTGGACCAAGTCATTTGCTGGCTTACGGGTTACGACCAAGGCGGCTTGGAACGGCAACTTGCAAAGAAGGCCGACTTCGAGTCGTTTTTTGCAGAAGCTCCGGCTTTGCACCCCAACAGTTCCCTGATTAAGGGTGTGGTTTGCGGTGTCCGGGTGGAGGAAGTCGAGGATCCCCTGATGCGGAAGATCCGCTACCTCGACAAGCTGATCGATGAACTTGCCAAGGGCCGACCAATGGAGAAGATTCTGCGGCAGTAGAAGAGCGGCAGTAACGATATTTGAGAAGGGGGGGTGGTGGACCTGGTCGGGTTCGAACCGACGACCTCTTCCATGCCATGGAAGCGCGCTCCCAACTGCGCCACAGGCCCGCCGGGGAAGACACCAAAAGGATAGCATAAGGAGCGATGACGCGGGAGCAAGCCTGGGAGATTCTTTGTGAATTTGTGCAGAACGAGGCGCTGCGGCGGCACGCCCTGGCGGTGGAAGCCTGCGTGGCGGCTTATGCCCGGCAGGCTAGGGGTGAAGAGGAAACCTGGCGCGTCGCTGCTCTATTGCATGATTTCGACTGGGAGATCCACCCGCAACTGCCAGACCATCCGGTGAAGGGCGAGCCGATTCTGGCCGAACGGGGCGTCAGCGAAGAAATCCGGCGGGCAATCTTGTCCCATGCTGACCACACGGGTGTGCCTCGCCAGACTCCGCTGGAAAAGACCCTCTATGCCTGCGACGAACTGGCCGGATTCCTCACGGCCGTCAGTTATGTCAAGCCCAGCCGCAGCATCCACGAAGTGGACGTCAAGAGCGTGCGGAAGAAGATGAAAGACAAGGCTTTTGCCCGTGCTGTCAGCCGGGAAGACATTGTGCGCGGGGCCGAAGAACTAGGCGTGGATCTGGATGACCACATCAGCTTCTGCATTGAGGCGATGCGAGCCAATGCGGAGTTGCTGGGGGTGGCGGGCACCGGGACTTCGCCTGTCTAACTCTTTGATTTGACAAGTCTTTCCAGCGCCCGACGGATGGCTGAGTTGTCCGGATACTCCTGCACCAGCGTGCGCAACATGCGCTCACTGTCGTCCAGACGGCCCTCTTTCTCATAGAAGCTTGCCAGCAGCATCTGGGCGAAAGGGCGCATATAGCGGCCATCTCGCGCCGTCACTTCCATCAGGCGCAGGCCTTTTTCCTTGTCGCCTTCGACGCCGTCGATCTTCACCACCCATTTCAGGAAGAACGGGAAATTACCGATCAGGTATTCGCTGAAGCCCGTGTTCAGGTAGGCGTCATGTGCGGCTTGGTCCGCAGCCAGCAACCGGGTGGACCATTCGTGAGCTTGCTTGATGTAGTCCAGGCTCTGCCGTAGTTTTTTGTCGATCAGGGCGGTGAAGTCACGCTGCAGCCCGCTGGTGATGGCCATGGCTGTCATCGCGTTGCGGTCGGAGGGGTTCTTCGCGAGGCTGGCCAGCGCCAACCGCTGGGATTCGTTCACCGCCTGCCAAAACGCGCTACGGGCAGAGGGATCCGGCTTCAAGGCCGCGCCCTTGAGCTTGCTTTCTCCAATTGGGCCTGACAAAGCGTCCAACCGGTTCAACTCCGAGAAAAGATAGGAGGCAGCTTGCAGCGCGTAGCCCATGGGGTCTTGCGCGTTCTGTGCGATGTATTGTCCAGAGGCCTCCCGGCTGCCCAGGAAATCAAAACTGTAAAGACGGTTCAAGGCTGGCTCCAGACTGGTCGAGGCGACAGGCGAAGCCGGCGCCAGCGCCGAAGCGACCACCAACACACAAATAGTTTTCTGTTTCAACATCAATTGGTGTTCCGGATATTAAGGAGATCCGCCGGCCCAGAGGGCGAAGGCCAATCAGGCCAATTGCCCAATGCAGAGATGCTGCACGGGAGTGTACGTTTTTATTTTACTGAAAGTCGAGGGCTTTGCCGTTACGAAAAGATCCGGTCAAAGGCTACTCGGGTGCGTTCCTGGATCTGGCGCAGTTCCTCGGCCAGAGGCTGGTCGCAGAGATGGGGGGGCACCCAGCGGCGGATGAGGTTGTTCAGGATGCCAAGCTGGGCTTCCGAGCGGGGCAGGTTTCCTTCGGTGTGGCCGACGATGAGTCTTATCCCGTGGTCCACGCTCCGGTAGAAGGTGGCGGCGTCCAGGAGGAAACGGGCGTCGCCAGGCTCCAGGTGGCCCATTTGCTCGAGAACGTCGATTCGGGCGGGTGTGTTCAATGCGGGGAAGAACATGCCTGCGCCACGGAGGCGCAGGTAGGTCAGTGCGAAGTCGACATCGTAGTAGCCGCCGGGCGCATTTTTGAGTGGATTGGCATCGCCCTGTTCTTTCTCAATGCGGGTGCGCATGTCCCGGAGTTCGGCGCGGGAGCGCCCAGCCTGGCCGTGGCGGCGCCAGTCGATGCGCTGCAATTCTTCGAGGAAGGCAGTAGCGCGCCGGGTGTCGCCTGCGACGGCGCGCGACTTCATATAGGCCAAGCCTTCCCAGGTTTGGGCGCTGGTGGCGAAGTATTCCTTCACCGCGCTTTCGGACTGGACCAGTGCGCCGCTCTGCCCGTTGGGGCGGAGACGGGTGTCGACCGCAAAGATGGTGCCGTCGCCGGTGTAAGCGCCGAGCAGGGTAATCAGGCGTTCGGCGACGCGGGTCCAAAAGGGCAGTTCTGCCAGGTCGGCGTCGGGAAGGACGAAGACCAGATCCGCGTCCGAGCCCAAGTCGAACTCCAGCATGCCCAGGCGTCCGAGAGCGACCACCATCATCTGCTGGTCCGGGGCGTAGCTGCGCGAGGACGGGGAATATTGGGCCAGCACCTCTTCGCGGGCCACGCGGTAGACGCCCGCGATGACGCCGTCGGCTAGCGCGGTGGTTCGTTGCAGAGTGTGGAAGACAGGCGACTGCAGGCAGATGCTCTCGGCCTCGAGCCGGAAGAGTTGCTGCAGGAAGTAGCGGCGGATCTCCGCAGTCTGGTCGAGCAGCGAGAAGATTTCCGCGTAGGGGGTGGCAGATAAGCCGCGGGTACGGATGCCCCGCAATTCTTCAAAGTACTCGGGATGGCGTACGAGCTGTTCGGCGAAGTAAGGGCTGTGGGTGAACAGGTCAATGAGGTGCGAGGCGAGGGTGGGGTCGGCTTCCAGTTCCTGGATCCAGTTGGGGTGCTTGAGGGCTTCTTCCAGGAAGTGTTCGAAGGCAGCGCGAGTACGGCCGAACCGGGCGTGCAGGACGTTGGCGGCGAAGACAGGCGCCTGCTGTTCAAGGAACCGGACAAGGTTGCTGGCAGGTACTTCGAGAGTCTCTTCGGCCGGCTGTGCGGAGACTCCCTCGCGGGGCGGGCGTGCCGGTGTTGCGGCGGGCGGTTCCGGTAGCCGTTGAGCGTGAATAACGCGCGCGTAGATCCGCTGAACGTTATCGAGGTGCTGATGCAGGCGGGCGAGGAGGTTTTCGGGTGAGGGGTCTTCACCAAGGAGGCCGGAGGGCATGCGGCGGGCCAGGAGAGCCAGATCTTCGAGTTTGTCTGGCAGCGTGTGGGTCTGACGGTCTTCGACGACCTGCAGGCGGTGCTCGAGATGGCGCAGGAACTGGTAGGCGCTGGACAGGCGACCGTACTCGCTGTCGCTGAGCAGATCCTTATCACGGAGGCGCACCAGCGCGAGCAGCGTGGAGGAGTTTCGCAGCCAAGCCTCGCGCCCGCCGTGCATCCGCTGCAGACATTGGACGAGGAACTCGATGTCGCGAATGCCTCCAGGCGCCAGTTTGACATCCAGGCCACGGTTGGGGCGGCGGCGGGCCACTTTCTCGCCAATCCGCTCCCGGGTTTCCGTCATGGCTTCGATGGCACGGAAGTCGGTGGTGGTGGAGTAAATGCGGGGCTGCACCCACTCAAGAAACGTGGCCGCGGGTTCGGCTTCGCCCGCCGCCGCGCGGGCCTTAATGAGCATCTGCAATTCCCAATCGCGCGCGCGCCGGGAATAGTAGTCGCGCGCCGCTTCCAGAGAGACGCACAACTCCCCAAGGCGGCCATCGGGGCGGAGGCGCAGATCAACGCGATACGCGACGCCCTCGGAGGTATAGGTGCCAAGCAGGGCGGTAAGTTGGACGGCCAGTTTCTTGAAGAACTCCGCGTTGCTGAGAGGGCTTGGCCCATCGGTAGAACCAGCGCCTTCGTACAGGAAAATCAGATCGATATCGGAGCTGTAATTCAGTTCGATGCCGCCCAATTTGCCTAGGGCGAGCACCGAAAAGCCGCACACTCTACCGTTGACAGCCAGTCGAGGCACGCCGAAGCGCTGCTCCAGAGCAAGGCGCGTGAGGTGATAGGCGCCCTCGACGATGGCATCGGCCAAGTGGGAAAGCTCCGCGGTGGTTTCCGAGAGGGCGGCAAAACCGAGAACGTCCCTGAGCAAAATCCGCATCAGTTGCTTGCGGCGGAAAGATGCGAGACGCAGGGCGGGCGGGGCATTCGGATCGAGGGCCAGGAATGACTCAAGCTCCGCGGCGAGTTCGGCTGGTGTATGCGGCCGGTGAAGCAACCCCGACTGCAAGCTGCTCAGCAGCCAACCGGGGTGCTGGAGCACCTCCTCGCTTAGAAACTGGCTGGTGGAGAACAGAGCGACTAAAGCCTGGAGTCCAAATGGCATCCAAGTGATTTCCTGGAACTCGGCCGGGTTCTGCTGGAAGAACGACTCCAGGCGGCGTACGGCAGAAGCGGGATCCGCAGCCCGGCTGAGAAGGATTTCCATACCCTGGCGTAACTCAGGGGGCACGGCATTCGCGAGGCGGTCCAATGCAGGCGGGGCCTTGGGCGAATCGGGCATTGCTGGGGCTAGGCGCTCTCCTCCAATAGTGTGACCGGGTCGCCGGGGCGAATCGAGCCAGGCCGGAAGACGGCGGCGTAGAAGCCGCTTTTGGCCCAGCGAGGGGATGAGGGGTCGCCGGCCTTGACATCGAGATCGTAGATGGCGTCCTGGACTCGTCCCATCCCAGGCCGATTGTAGACGTCCAAGGTCCGGCAGGGGACGCGGACTGTGGTGAGCACAATGATCGCTTCGCCCGCGCGCCAGCGCTGGCCGGAACGGAGTTGGCGGAAGTTGATCCCTTCGACAGTCAGGTTCTCTCCCAGGTCGCCGCGGTGGACTGGGAATCCGGCCGCGCGGAGGCCACAGAGATCCTCTTCCGAGATCAACAGGAGTGCTTTTTGGGGGCCTCCATGGAAACGTGGATGATTGTGTCCATCGCCTTCCAGGCCCAAGGGGGAGCAGTAGGCTTGCGCCACCGCGAGCTTAGGCACTCCGCCCGGAGAGGTGCTGACTTGCAGAATGCGGCCCCGCATAGGTTCATCCCAGTATCTGATAGGCTCGGGGCACGCCGGCGCCCTGCGCCGGTGGAGAGAGGAGATCCGGCATGGGCCAGCGGCCGTGGACGCGTAGGGAGTGGGCGGGGTCGGTCCTGGGTTCGGGAGCCGCCATAGCCCAGACTCCGCGAGCAGAGGAGGCGCCTGCGCGGGAGGTCTACCGCATTCTTGGCTTTGCCGCGATGAATGGCGAGGATCCGCTGCGGCTTTGGGCAAGGCTGAAGCCAGCCAGCGAGTGGTTGGCAGGTCCGCTGGCGCCGAACGGCTGGTCCGGCCAGGTGTTCATCGCCGGCCATGCAGACATCTTCGGTTTCCGATTCCTTTGTCTGACAGACGTGTGGCTGACAAATCTGGAGCGGGGCCAAAGGGCCAGCGCAACGGCAAGGAATTTTGAACAGTGGATGAGGGACTGGCCGCGGTGGTGGACGGAGGTGGGGCCCCGGGCTCCTGACGATTCCTACGCGCGGCTTGTGTGGCAGACGCCGGATGGCGGCCCGCTGGTGACCTATGAGTGGGCGCGAACGGACCGGGCAGAGATCGTTGGCTGCATCCGGTGTTCCAAGCCGGCTGCGCTGGCATTGGAAGCCTATATCCCCTGGGACTCGAATCCGCCGCAGTATGCCTCGATTTATTCGGAAGGACCGGAGCGGCGGTTTGTGCGGGGCCGGTCGTGGGTGCCCGGAACTCGTGATGGCATGCGATGGGTGCTGGCGACCAGCCAAGCCGCCGCGGAAACGACAGGCGCTGGGGGCGTAAGGTGGCATGGCGTCTACGATGTGGCCGATGCCCTGTGTTTTTGCGGAAGGCAAGGGCAGACCTACGAGGCGCTGGAGCGGCAGACCGGACAGTGGATGGACTCCGGCCGGATTCAAGCACTCTTGAAAAACAACCGCGAAGCTTACTTGCGGCAGCGGCCCGAGGGCGGCGGATGGGTTGCCGATGTGCCCGCCGCCATCAACGATCAACTGCAATGGAGCGAGGTCTACACGCCTGAGCGCCGGCGGGCTTACGTGACAGTGAGCCGTGCCTGGGCGCGCGCCAACAACTCCGCACCTGACTTTCTTTGGGACAGCTTCCTGAGCGCAGTATTGCTGGCCCAGGAAGACGAGAAGAAGGCGTTCGGATTGATTCGCGACATTACGCAGTGGCAAAACGACCAAGGGATGTTCGTCCAATACGGTCAGTGGCCTCCACATCCGAACCGTTCGATCTTTCCGGTGGCCTGGGGGCACACGCAATTCCCCATCGGAGCACTAACGGTGGCTAAGATTTATCTCCGGCGGCCCGACCGGAGGTTCCTGGCGGAGATTTACCCACGCCTGCTGAAGAATCACCGCTGGTGGTTCCGCGACCGGGGCGACGGCCAACCGTGGCGGGATGGCAACCGGAACGGCCTGCTGGAACTGGGTGCAAACTACCCGGAGGAAATCCCGGTCGCGGACCGGGAGCAGGTAGCATACTACGAGTCTTATGACGACAGTCCACAGTGGTGGCGAGTGGCGCGATTCAATGAGGCCACGGGCACGATCGAGCAAGACACGGTGGAGCGCAACATGCTCTATGCGATGGATTGCTGGATTCTGGCGTGGATGGCGGAGCGATTGGGGCGGCTGCAGGAGTCGGCGGAACTCCGGCGGGAGCACGCGCAGATGCGGACGCGCATCAATGCGCTGATGTGGGACGCGGCGCGCGGGTGCTACTTCAACCGCCGCTGGAAGGAATCGGACGGGAGCCCATTTTTTCCCCACATCGCGCCCGACGTGTACTACTCCTTGCTGGCGAAGGTGGCGGGCCCTGAGCAGGCAGAGCCGATTCGCCGGCTGTTCCACGATCCCACCAAGTTTGGCGGCGAATGGCTGCTGCCCACGATCAGCCGGGATGATCCCGAATACCCGAAACAGCATTACTGGAAGGGCAAGGTTTGGGGTC
Organism: uncultured Solibacteraceae bacterium; assembly: GCA_964460395.1. Taxonomy (GTDB): domain Bacteria; phylum Acidobacteriota; class Terriglobia; order Bryobacterales; family Bryobacteraceae; genus CAYWQS01. The sequence continues at coordinate 97,325 of CAYWQS010000001.1, forward strand.
CGGTGAACTGGCTGGTGTATCAAGGGATGAAGATCTATGACTGGGACCGTGAAGCGGCAATGCTGGCGGCTTCGAGCGCGCGCATGTTCCTGAAGCCCTGGCGGGAAAAAGGGCATTGCTACGAGAACTTCCTGGCCACAACCGGCGAGGGTTCCAGTGACCCGCACTACACGTGGGGGGCCTTGATGGTGCAGATTGCGGTGGAGGAAATAGTCGACGTCAGCCCCTGGCACGGGCTGCGATTCGGCAACCTGAGGCCCACGGAGGAGGCATCGCTGCTGCGTTACCCGGTGGCGGGTTCGTTGTATGACGTGCAACTGGGACCAGGCGGACTGGATGTGCAGCGGGACGGCCGCCGCTTATTCGCCGCCGATGGCCCAGTGGAGCTCCGGCAAGTTCAATTTCAAGGCAATGTCGTGCGGGCCGAGGTGCGTGCAGAAAGGCCCTGCCGGGTGGCCGTGGGCGCCGGCGCAGCGCAGGCGGTGGCCACAGGCCCCGGGAGGGTCAGCGGCACGTTCTGAAAGCCGGGTGCTAAATGTCGTAGTAGAGCGCAAATTCGTAAGGATGCGGACGAAGCCGCACGGCTTCAGCTTCGTTTTTGCGCTTGTAGTTGATCCAGGTTTCCAGCAGTTCTTCCGTGAAGACATCACCTTTCAGGAGAAACTCGTGGTCTTCTTCGAGAGCCTCCAACGCCTCATCGAGTGAACCAGGCATGGAGGGAACTGATTTCAATTCTTCCGGGGAGAGGTCGTAGATGTCCTTGTCGAGAGGTTCGCCGGGGTCAAGTCGGCTCATAATGCCATCTAAACCGGCCATGAGCATGGCGGCGAAGGCGAGGTAAGGGTTGGAGGACGGGTCGGGCGGACGGAACTCGACGCGCTTGGACTTCGGGCTGGCGGAATACATGGGGATGCGGACGGCGGCCGACCGGTTGCGGCGGGAGTACGCCAGATTGACGGGCGCTTCGTAGCCGGGCACCAGGCGCTTGTAACTGTTTGTGGTGGGGGCGATGATTGCGGCAAGCGCGCGAGCGTGCCTCAGGAGGCCGCCGATGTACCAGAGGGCCATTTGAGAGAGGCCGGCATAGCCGTCGCCGGCGAAAAGCGGCTGCCCTCCTTTCCACAGTGATTGGTGGCAGTGCATGCCGCTGCCGTTGTCACCGAAGATGGGCTTCGGCATAAACGTGACAGTCTTGCCGTACTGGTAAGCCACGTTGCGCACCACATACTTGTACAGCATCATATTGTCCGCGGAGCGGACCAGGGTGTTGAACTTCTGGTCGATCTCGCACTGACCGCCAGTCGCCACTTCGTGGTGGTGGCACTCAATATCCAACCCTACTTTTTGCATGACCTCGACCATTTCGGCGCGGAGGTCCTGGTAATGGTCGGTAGGTGGCGTTGGGAAGTACCCTTCCTTGTAGCGGGGCCGGTAACCCAGGTTGTTCTCTTCCCGGCCAGAGTTCCAACGGCCTTCTTCGGCGTCGATGAAGTAGTAGCCGCTGTGCTGGTTCTGGTCGAAGCGAATGTTGTCGAAAATAAAAAACTCAGCCTCGGCGCCCACGAAGCAGGTATCGGCCACGCCGCTGTTCTGCAGAAACAACTCGGCCTTTTTTGCGATCCAGCGGGGGTCGCGGTCGTATCGCTGCCGGGTAATGGGATCGATGATGTCTCCCACCATGCAGATGGTGGGGGTTTCAAAGAACGGGTCCATGAAAGCAGTCGCCGGGTCGGGGATCAACAGCATGTCGCTTTCGTTAATCACCGCCCAACCCCGGATGCTGGAACCGTCAATCCCGAAGCCCTCCTCAAAGGCGCCGGGAGAAAGCTGCTGAATCGGGTAGCTGACGTGCTGGGAGAGGCCGGGCAGATCGGTAAACCGGATATCCACCTGGCGGGCTCCTTGAGACTTGGCAAATTCTAGAACTTCCGTTGGAGTCATGCTGGTTCGCCCTCCGTGGGCAGAGGATTGCGGCGGCGCGCCGACAGGGTGAGTGTATCAAAGGCTTCAAGGGCGTCCGGATGGCGTTTCCGCCGATGAGGTCTATAAAAAATTACGATGGCCGACCCCTGGGGGTGCGGACGGATAATTGAGGAATCACGAGAGCTGTTGGCCCGTCTCTTCGCCCTGTTCGAGAGGCGCCGAAGCCTCCAATGCACCCAGGAGTCCGGATGTCAGCATTACAAGACTTTCTCACCTTGTCCTACGCGGAACTCGAGGAACTGAACCTCAAGGCCAAAGAGGACCGCAAGAACCGCGTCCCGGCGGGCAAAATCCAGGAGGACCGGCTAAAGTATCTGACCGATGAGAAAAGGATCAAGGCGGTCACGGTATTGTTCAGCGACCTGGAAGGCCGCCTGCACATGCTGGACTATGACAAGAAGTTTCTGTTGAAGAGTCACGACAACCTGACTTTCGATGGATCTTCGATCAGGGGCTTCACCGCCCAGCGGGAGAGCGACCTGCGGTTGAAAATGGACTGGAGCGCTTTCTATTGGGCTCCTGCCGACATCTTTGGGCCTGGCAAAGTGCTGGTGTTCGGCGAGGTGATCGATAAGGACGGCGGTCCGTACATTCCCGATATTCGTAGCAGCCTGAAGCGCTACGCCGAAGGGTTGCATGAAAAGCACGGCTATACCCTCAACGCCGCGAATGAGATTGAGGGCTTCCTGTTCAAAGGGGTTGACGCCGAACGCCAGTATCATCTCACCGGCAAGTTTGAGTACGTCAATACTGGCGGCTACTACCATTCGCTGCCGGGAGATCCGCTCCGTCAGTTCATCGATCACACGGCGGAAGTGCAACGCGCGATGGGCTTTGAGAACGAGAAGGACCACCCGGAAGTTGCCCCCTCTCAGTTCGAAATCAACTACAGCTACGGCGAAGTGGTGGCGGCCGCGGACCAGATCCAGATTTACAAGCTGATCTGCCGGCAGGTGGCGACCAAGATGGGGCTCACTGCCAGTTTCCTGCCCAAACCTGTCGTGGGCGTGAATGGCAGCGGGATGCACACGAACGTGTCGATCAACAAGAACGGAAAGAACCTGTTCTGGGATCCGAAGGGCGAAGAGAACATGAGCAAATTCGCCTGGCAGTTCGTGGACCGGATTCTGACCCACGGCAATGACATTTGCTTGCTGCTGAACGCAAGCGTGAACGCCTACCGCCGATTGGATCCGCATTATGAGGCGCCGAACCAGATCATGGCGTCAGCGGTAGACCGGGGTTCAATGATCCGCATTCCGATCGGCAACGAACGCAGCGCCCGTGTGGAAGTTCGCTCAGTAGCCCCGGATGCGAATCCCTACATGGTGATGCTGGCCGTTTTCAAGACCGGACTGGAAGGAGAAATCAGCAAGATCAAGAATCTTCGTCAGGCGGAACGTTACCTGCCCGACAACATCTATGATGCAATGGCTAACTTCCTTGCCGCCGAGTGGACATCCACCTTACTGACTCCGGAAGTAAAGACCCGTTATGCCGAGCTGAAACAGGCTTCGGCAGACCGGTGCCCGCGGTTATTGGGAACCTTCGTAAAAGCCCCCGAGGTTCAGTATCACCACGAGGTTTACAATCAGTTCCTCTGGAACCTGTTCTAATCCACTGCTTCCATCAGAACTGGCAACAACAAAGCCCCCGGCACCTTCGGCCCGGGGGCTTTTTCATTCACGGGCGGACAGCAGCGTCCCACGAACGGACATGTGGCAAGGCCAAAGTGAGAGTTCCATCGCGCCAACGTTTGGCTTTCTAATTGCTCTGCGAGTACTGTATGGGTGCACACTGGGAATGGAAACTGGCCGCGCGAAGTTTGGCGCGGAATCCAGGTTTCACCGCTGTGGCGGTAGCGACTCTGGCGCTGGGGATTGGGGCGAACACAGCTGTCTTCAGCGTCGCCGACGGGTTACTCTTGAAACCACTGGCCTTCCCGGAGCCAGACCAGATCATCCAACTGCAGACAGAGCGAACGAGCACAGGGCGGCGCACGCCTCGCGTTACCGGGGGGGATTGGCAGGACCTGAGGAATCTGCCGGAGTTCGCGGCCTCGAGCTTGTCCTATGGAGGCGATGTCGGAGTCCAAGCCGGCAACCGTTCTGAGTTTGCGGGTGCCTATTTCGTCAACCCTCCCTTCTTTTCGGTGGTTGGGCGGCGGTTCGCGGCGGGGCGGGCTTTCACCGAGGCAGAAGAGGGGCGTGGTGCAGTGATCAGCGCACCGTTCGCCCAGGAGATGTTCGGTGGCGCAGCCCAAGCGCTGGGGCAAAAGTTGCGTGTCGAGGACAGGCTTTACGACGTCACGGGCGTACTGGAGCCAGGGGCTGTCTATCCACCTCGCGCAGCGTTGTGGTTGGCAGCGCCGAACGTCCCGGCCAACCTCAACAGAACGGCGTTCAACTATGTGGCGTTTGCACGCTTGCGCGAGGGAACTGGCTTGACTGGGGTCCAATCGAAGCTGGACGCCTTGTCGGCCACGCTGGAAAAGGAGCACCCGGGTTCAAACAAAGCAAAGCGGATTGTCGCCGTGCCCTTGCGGGAGAGCCTGACGGGATCCGCGCGAGGCACGGTGTTGCTGCTGGCCGGGGCGGTGGGGCTCGTGCTCCTGATTGCCTGCGCAAACCTGGCGAACCTGTTGCTGGCACGGTCTGCAGACCGCACGCGCGAAATGGCCATGCGGGCCGCGATGGGCGCCTCTCGCCGTCAACTGGTGGCGTTGGTTTTGGGTGAGAGTGTTTGGTTGGGAGTGCTGGGCGGTGTTACGGGATTGCTGCTGGCATGGCTGAGCCTGGACGTTCTGCTTGCCTTGGCTCCTGCCGATCTGCCCCGGCTCGGCGAAGTGCACTTGGATGCGCGGGTCCTTCTTTTCACTCTTTTGGCCTGTGGCGTCTCGGTTGTGCTTTTTGGGCTAGCGCCTGCCTTGCGTGCCACGCGTGTGGATATGGCTGAGGCACTCAAAACCAGTGGTTCGCGAGGTAGTCTGGCTGGCGGGAGCGCCCGCTTACAGCGCGGGTTGGTAGTGGCCGAGGTGGCCGTTTCTCTGGCGCTGGTGCTTGGGGCCGGGCTGTTGTTCCGAAGTTTTGCGGGCATGCTCAATGCCGACCTCGGTTTCCGCACCGGACACCTTCTGGTCGTGGAGGCTCATGACCCAGCCAGCGGACTGGAAGGTTATTTGCGGAGCACGGATCGCATCGCTGGTCTGCTGGAAGAATTGCGAGCGTTTCCGGGGGTCACTCATGCGGCCGCGGCGATGGGACTGCCTTTGGGGCGATACGGTTCGAATGGAGCCTACCAGGTGGAAGGGCAGCCAATGCTGGATGACTGGCAATTGATGCCGCAGGCTGGGTTCCGGCTGGCTAGTCCGGGTTACTTTGCGGCCATGGGAATACCGCTGAGACAGGGGCGCGATTTCACGAACGGTGACCGCTACGACTCCGATTTTGTTGCCGTAATCAACGAATCGCTGGCGCGGCAGAGCTTTCCGGGACAGGACCCGATTGGCCGGCGGTTAAGGTGCGGACTGGACTCCCCGAACTGGATGCGGATTGTGGGTGTAGTTGGCGATACCCGGCAGGATTCTCCGGGCCTGCCGCCGGGGCCGGAATTATATATGCCGTTGCGTCAGCATCCCTACCATGCGAATGAAGTGCACGTCGTCGTCCGGAGCGCGCAATCACCGGAGAGCCTGCGAAAAAGCGTGGAGGCGCATCTGCGGAGCCGGTATCCGCAGGTGGCGGCGCGGTATTTCCCGATGGAGTCTCTGCTGCAGCAGAGCCTGGCGGCGCCGCGATTCCGCACCTGGGTTGTTGGGCTTTTCGGCGGGCTGGCCCTGCTCATGGCGATGGCCGGCGTATACGGGGTGATCAGCTATCTGGTTTCCCGGCGCATGCCGGAGATCGGTTTGCGGATGGCTCTGGGCGCGGCTCGCGGCTCGGTGTTCCGCCTGGTATTGGGCGGAAGTCTGCGGCTCGCGGTTTGGGGATTGTTGGCTGGCAGTGTTTTGGCCTACTGGTTGGCGCGCACCGCGCAATCGTTGATCGCCGGCTTATCACCCTCCGATCCTCTTGCGTGGGCTTTGGCGGGCGCGGCGATCCTCACAGCTACCGCTTTGGCCGCAGTTTCTCCTGCCTGGCGGGCCGCGCGGGCCGACCCCATGAAAGCTATGCGGCAAGAGTAAATGGGCGAGCGGCTATGCGACCCTGAGGAGAGGCATGGAGGAACTCTCCTTGAATTTCGACGCCCCGGAGGACATCGAACCGCCGCGCAAACAAACCTACACGGTGAGTGAGATCACGGCGGAGGTCCATCGCCTGATCTCGCGAAACTTTGACGATGTCCGGGTGGCCGGGGAGATTTCCGGACTCAAGGTCTGGTCCAGCGGGCATGCCTACTTCAGTCTCAAAGATGGCGGCGCGCTTTTGCGGGCTGTGATTTGGAAGAGTTCGCTCCGGTATATGCGCGTAAAGCCGCAAGAGGGCATGGCGGTGATTGCGCGCGGTTCCCTGGAAGTGCGGGCCGAGCGGGGCGAATACCAGATGATCGTGAGCGCTCTGGAGCCGCAGGGCGCCGGCGCTTTGATGCTGGCCTTTGAACGTTTGAAGACCCGGCTGGCCGAGGAAGGTCTTTTCGATGAGGAACGGAAACGCCTGCTGCCGCGTTTCCCGCGCCGGATTGGCATCGTCACCTCTCCACAGGGGGCTGTCATCCGCGACATGATCACCGTTTTCACGCGGCGCTGGCCAGGCATCCACTTGCGGCTCTATCCCACTTTGGTGCAAGGCGAAGGCGCAGCCGAAGGGATTTGCGCTGGTCTGCGCTACTTCTCAGAATCCGGATGGGCCGACGTGGTGGTGGTGGGGCGCGGCGGTGGATCGTTGGAGGATTTGTGGGCGTTTAATGAGGAGGCTGTGGCGCGCGCGATCGCCGAGTGCCGGACTCCCGTGGTTTCCGCAGTCGGGCACGAGACGGACTTCACGATCGCCGATTTCGCTGCGGACTTGAGGGCGCCCACACCCTCGGCGGCCGCCGAACTGATTGTGCCGGATGCAAGGGCGGTTCTAGAACAGGTGGAGACTTCGCGCCGGAGGGTGGCGCGCGCGATTGAACACCTGTTGAACGTATTGCGCCGGAGGCTGGGCGAGCTAGGGACGGAACGCGCCAGCCGTCACTTGCATCGCCAGGTTGGGCGTTACCAGCAGCGCGTGGACGAGGCGGCCTACGCCCTGGAATCCTCGATGCAGCAGCGGCTGCTGCTGCACCGCAGGCAGTGGGCCGAGCTGGACCGGCGCCTGCGTGATCAGGATCTGCGTCTGCGGCTTGCGCGAGACCGGCAGCGGTGGCTCGCGGCCTCCCAGCGGCTGAGAGAACTCCTGCGCAGCCGGCTGCTGCCGGACCGCCAGCGCTGGAAGTTGCTCCAAGCGCGGCTGGTGGCGTTAAGCCCGCTGGCCGTGCTCGAACGCGGCTATGCGATCGTGCAGAACGATCGGGGGACGCTGGTGATCGCGCCTGAACAGGCTCCGCCGTCCTCGAGGCTCGACATACGGCTGGCGCGTGGGCGGCTGCGGGCGCGGGTGGAAGCAGAGCAGCCGCCAACCGAATAGAATGTTGGCCGATGAAAGCGCCGCTCTGTTTGCTGCTCGGCTTGCCTTTATTGGCCGAAACCATTTGTCCGGTAACCGAACCGGGTGCGGCTGGGATTCAACAAGCGATTGACGCCTGCGCGGCCATGGGCGGAGGCGTGGCCTATGTGCCGGCGGGGGAGCGCGTCAGCGGCCCGTTTTGGCTGAAAACGAACGTGGAGCTCCGGCTGGAAGCCGGGGCGGTAATTAAGCTGAGCCAGAACAGCGCGGACTGGCCCAAGGGAGTCCGGGCTCTGGTCAACGCGCGCGGCGTAAGGCGGATCGCGATCACAGGGCGTGGCATGTTCGACGGGGACGCGCAGTGGGCCTGGGAACCGGTAAAGCGGGTGGACATCGAGATTGCGGAAGAACAGGAGAACGCGCGTCAGGCCGGTGTCGAGATGAAGCGCTACTACCGGACCGGCGACGCGCAAAAGTATCTATTCGTGCTCCAGGAGTGTGAAGATGTACGCATCGAAGGCGTGACTATCCGGAACGCCCCGCTGTGGAACGTTCGCCTCCAGGATTGCGACCGTGTCTGGATTCGCGGCATTCACCTGTACTCGGACCTGGAGCGGGGCGTGAACTCGGACGGCATCGACATCGTGTCGTCCTCCAATGTGCTGATCTCCGATTCGGTGATCATCACCGCCGACGACGCGATCTGCCTGAAAACGGTGGACCTGGGCCATTCCGGGCAAGGCTCCATCCGGCCGACGGAGAACGTTGTGGTGACCAATTGCATTCTCGGTTCGTCGTCCACGCCGATGATGATCGGAACGGAGACCCACGCAGACATCCGGCACGTCGTGTTTTCGAACATCGTGGTGCGCAATTCGAACAAAGTGTTCGGGATCAATGTGCAGGATGGGGCTACCGTGAGCGACGTGCGGTTCGTCAACGTCACATTCGAGACCAACCGCCGCCATTGGAATTGGTGGGGCAGTGCGGAACTGATGAAGTTTGTGTTGAAGAAGCGGACCCCTCAATCCCGGCTGGGCCGCATTGAGCGGATCACCGTGGACGGGGTGCAGGGGACAGCGCGAGGAACTTCGCTGGTCGCGGGCCACGCCGATCAAATGCTGGAAGACATTACGATTTCGAACGCAAGGATCCGGATGCTTCCCGAAAACAAGCCAGACAAGCGCGCCACACACGCGCTTGTATTTGAGCGCGTGAAGGGTTTGAGGCTCAAAGACATCGAAGTGGACTGGGACATGGCCCAGCCCGAACCGGCATGGGGCAGCGCACTCGTGCTGCGAGACATCGAAGGCCTGGACCTGCGCGAGTTCCGGGGAACCGCGGGTAAACCAGGAGCGCCTGTGGTGGTGCGGGAGCGCGTCCGCTAACTACCGCTTCTTCAGATAGAGCGCGGCCGGCCCCGGAAAGGGAGTGGTGAACGTTCGTGAGGCGCCTCCGTTCACGCGGCCGCCGGGAACAAGGCGGTTCTGGTTGATGTCCAGCCACTCGGCGTCGAACTCGCCGGGTGCGTCTTTCAGGTCGACATTGAATTCGCCCTTGTCGTGTTGAAAGATCAGGTATTCGCTGCCACGGGCGGCGAGGCAGTAGCCAGTCGCGGAGAGCCCGTTTTCTGGTTTCATGGCAGCGAGATTAACCCGCTTCGAGAGGCGCACCACCTGGCCCATGGCCGTTCGCGCCGAATCCTGCCAGGTGGGAGAGGGCAGCATCTCTTCCATGAAGAGCGGATGCAGGCCGCGCGTGAACGTTTTCCAGACCCAGATGTTATCGCCACCCGTGTGGCCCCACAAATGGTCGGTGTCGTTAATGACGATCTTCGTGGAGCAGTTGGCGCAGGGGTTGGTCCGGTAGGCTTCCTTGTCGCTGCCGGGGTTGGGTGAGATCCAGTCGGCCGGGCTGTCGTACAGGACCTGGTTCGTACCGCCTTTGTATTGGAAGGTCATGCCAACGGGATGTTGTTTGGGTTTGGTTCTCTCGTACTCCTTGACGAAGCGGATGAGGTGGTATTGCCATTCGGTGGAGCCGCCGTGGGCTTCGTTGCAGATTTCGTAGAGCACGTTGTCAAGATCGTTCACGGTGTCGATCACCTTCCGGACGTAAGCCTCCTGCAAAGCGAGCACCCGGCGTCCGGCCGGAGTGGGCTGCAGCGTGTTGTACTCGAGGGCCTTGCCGTCGCCGTCCGTGTCAGCCTCCACTCCGTTGCGATTGTTCGGAGCGTGGAACGGGTGGTGGGCCCAGCCGTCAGTGAACTGAATCTCCCAGCCTTCGAAAAGCATAATCGCGACATACATGCCCAGGCTGCGCGCCATTTCCGTCCGTTGGCGCAGACGCCGGAAGTATTCTTCGTCGAAACGATCGAGGTCAAATTGCGGCTCGCCATCCTTGGCGCGGCCGCTGCCCGCCCGCACCCAGGGATGATTGCGGGCGTACTTCACTTCGCCCGTGTAGTTGTCGGTCCACTTGGTCACCTCCCAGCGCCAGAGGCGGAAGAAGTTGTGCCCGTAGCTGTTGAGACGGTTCAAGTAATCGGCGTAGTCGAACACGGGCGGAGGATTGGAGGTAGCTCCGCGGATAAGCAGACCGTTGTCCTGCAGATTCTGCCAAACGTGCGAGCCTGCCAGCAGAATGGCCCGGCCGGAATCATCTGTAAAATAGCGCGGATTCCGTGGATGCACTCGCAGCGGGCCCTGCGCAGAGAGGGGCAGGAGGACTGGAAGCAACAGCAGGCTGAGGGATCGCATGGTTCCTACTGTATGCCTCCCGCCGGAGCACTAGCGCAGACCTCGAATAGCGCCCGTTTCGTCGTCGACGTCCATGAACATGGCCTGCGGTTCACGGCCAAGGCCAGGCATGAGCATCATGTTCCCGGCGATGGCCACCACGAAGCCCGCCCCGGCGGAGAGATAGGCGTCGGAGATAGTCAGTGTCCATCCCGTGGGGGCGCCGCGGAGTTTAGGGTTGTCCGAAAACGAGGACTGGGTTTTTGCAATGCAAACCGGCAGGCGGCCAAAACACGCGCGCTCCATTCGGTCGAGTTTCCGCCGCGCGGCGCTTTCCACATAGACGCCGGCGGCGCCGTAGACTTCCCGTGCGACGGTTTCGATTTTTTCGCGCAGGCTCGACTCCGGCCCATAGAGCGGGCGCGGCTGGATACCATTGGGCTGCGCCAGGATGGCGACCGCCTTTTCGGCGAGTTCAATCGCGCCTGCACCGCCCTGTGCATAGACGTCGGCAACTGCGCATTCGGCGCATTGGCTGCGGGCGAAAGCGGCAATCGCTTCGAGAAGATCCGGCGGGTCGCCGGGGAACCGGTTAACGGCGATCAAGACGGGCACGCCGAACTTCCTGGTGTTGGCGAGGTGGCGTTCGAGGTTTGGCAGACCTGACTGCAGGGCAGCGAGATCAAGCGGCCCGTCGTCGCGCGTGGCGCCCTGGGCGCAAAGCGCCCGGACGCTGGTGACCAGCACCGCCAGCGACGGCTGGATTCCCGTTGCGGGCATCACGATGTCGAAATATTTCTCGGCCCCCAGGTCAGCGGCAAAACCGGTTTCGTTCACCACATAGTCTGCCAGGCGCAGGCCCATCGACTGGGAGATGACGCTGGAGGTTCCGTGCGCAATGTTGGCGAACGGGCCGGCGTGGATCAGGGCCGGGGCGCCTTCCGTGGTCTGCACGAGATTCGGCATGATGGCCTCATTCAGCAGCACCAGGAGCGATCCGGTGGCGTTCAAGTCGCCGGCCCGGACAGCAGCGCCGTCGAGATTGTACCCAACGACGATGTTGCTCACACGGCGGCGCAAGTCTGCGCGGTCCTGCGCGAGCGCGAGGATAGCCATCATTTCCGATGCTGCCGTGATGACGAAACCAGACTCGCGCGGCATGCCGTTGAGTTTTCCGCCCAGCCCAACAATGACGTGCCGCAAGGCGCGGTCGTTCATGTCCAGCGCTCGGGGCCAGGTGATGTCATCCACGTCAATGCGCAACGCATTGCCATGATGCAAGTGCGCGTCAAGCAGAGCGGCGAGCAGGTTGTGAGCGGCAGTGACGGCGTGAAAATCGCCGTTGAAGTGGAGGTTGATCATCTCAGCAGGGATCACTGAGGAACGGCCGCCCCCCGTAGCGCCTCCTTTCAAACCAAACACGGGGCCCAGCGAAGGCTCGCGCAGAGTGACAATGGCACGTTTTCCCAGGCGGTGGAGCGCCTGGGTGAGCCCAATCGACACCACCGTCTTGCCCTCGCCGTGGCTGGTGGGCGTTGTGGCGGTAACCAGGATCAGCTTGCCGCGCAGCGGGAATTCCCGCAGCACTTCGAGGCGGATCTTGGCGGTGTATTTGCCGTAGTATTCAAGGAAATCGTCGGAAATTCCGAGCGTGTCCGCAACCTGGCGGATCAGGAGCATGGCAGACCTCCGCTTAGATCCTACACGGAGCGCCAGCAGATAAAAAGACCGTGTGGTCGCTAATTCTCCAGCCGGTAGTTGGGGGCTTCCTTCGTAATGATCACGTCGTGGACGTGGCTCTCCTTCAGCCCGGCGATGGAGACACGGATGAACTGTGATCGCTCCTGGAGTTCGGGGATAGTGCGGCAGCCGCAATAGCCCATGCCGGCGCGAAGCCCGCCCACGAGTTGAAACACGAGTTCGCTCAGCGGCCCTTTGGAGGGGACGCGCCCTTCAATGCCCTCGGGCACCAGTTTCCCGCCACCTTCTTGCGCATAGCGGTCTGAACTGCCTTGCGTCATTGCCCCGATAGAGCCCATGCCGCGGTAGCTCTTGAAGGAGCGGCCCTGGTAGAGAATCGTTTCACCCGGACTTTCGTCGGTTCCCGCAAGCAAACTGCCGATCATGACGGAATCGGCCCCCGCGGCGATGGCCTTGGTGACATCGCCGCTGAATTTGATGCCGCCGTCGGCGATGAGCGGCACGCCGGTTCCGCGCACGGCGCGGGCGCACTCGGCGATGGCGGTGATCTGCGGCACGCCGGCGCCGCTCACCACGCGGGTGGTACAGATGGAGCCCGGGCCAATGCCCACCTTGATGCCATCGATGCCTAGAGAAACCAGGTCGCGCGCGCCTTCAAACGTGGCCACGTTGCCGGCCACCAAATCCACCTCCGGCATCGAGCGTTTGATCGCCACCACGGCTTCCATCACACGCTCACTGTGGCCGTGTGCCGTGTCGATTACGATCACATCCACCTTCTTGGCTACCAGCGCTTGGGCTCGCTCCAGAAAGTCTCCAGTGGCGCCGATCGCCGCGCCGACGCGAAGACGCCCCTGGCCATCCTTGGCCGCGTTCGGATACTTCAGTTTTTTCTGAATGTCCTTGACGGTGATGAGCCCCTTGAGCATGAAGTTCTGGTCCACCACCAGAAGTTTCTCCACGCGGTGTTTATGAAGTTCCTTTTGGGCTTCCTCCAACGTGGTGCCCACCGCCACGGTAAACAACGGCTCCTTGGTCATCACCTCGCTGATTGGAATATCAGTGCGGGATTCAAAGCGCAGATCGCGGTTCGTCAGGATTCCCACGAGCTTGTTGTCCGCAGTCACCACGGGCACGCCCGAAATCCGGTAGCGCGCCATGATGTCGAGGGCTTCATAGATCTTCTGATCGGGCCGTACCGTCACGGGGTCGACGATCATGCCGCTCTCCGAGCGCTTCACGCGATCGACCTCTTCGGCCTGCCGGTCCACCGCCATGTTCTTGTGGATGATACCCATCCCGCCCTGTTGCGCCAGGGCGATGGCCAAATGAGCCTCCGTTACGGTATCCATCGCGGAACTGACGATGGGGATGTTGAGTGGAACGTTCCGGGTGACCAGGGTGCGGGTGTCTGCTTCGGCGGGCATGACAGCGCTGCGGGCGGGTTTCAGCAGGACATCGTCAAAGGTGAGACCTTCGGCCAGTTGCTCAGGCAGCATGGAAAGTATCCCTCATCCTACCGAACCGCCCGGAACATCGGCAACGCGAGGGAACCCGTCCCCACCCGCTCCATGACCAATACGGGCGAGATGTCCTCGCACGACGTGTGATTGTGCCGGTTAAGCGGGCGCCAGCGGATGTGCTTTGCGTTTCTTCGCCGGCAGCAGAAGCCGGGACGGGTGGGCGCGGCCGAACAGGATCGTCTGACGGGCGATGCGGGTGCGCGTTTCCCCGGCCACGGGCCGGCCGGTGTTGGGGTTGCGGTCGAAACGGGGGAAGTTGCTCGAGGAAACGTCCAGGCGGACGCGGTGGCCGGGGGGGAAGTACCAGGCGATATCTCCCAAGGGAACCACCACGCGCTCGGTGGCTCCCGGTTGATACGCCACGGGGCGGTCCAGTCCGTGACGGTAGCGCAATCTGATAAGCCCATCACATACCAGCCGGGCCGTCCCGTCTGGCGCTACGTCCACAAGCTTCGCTGAGAAGTCCGTGTCGGGGGCATCGCTCTGCAGGTGAAGCACTGCGCGCACCGCTCCCGCAATCTCGAGACCTTCCTCCAAAGGGGCGCCTGTGAAATGCAGTACATCTTGCCGGCGATCCAGCGGGCGCTGATCCAGCGGGCCCCACGGCTGCACTCGCGGATCACAGCACGTTGCGCCCCCCAGCGTAGGCACGGCGTCATCCGGGTTGTAGGAAAACGTCACCTGACCGCCCTTCCGCCTTGGTTTTGGAGCTAATCTCTGGTCCGGGGCCAGATACCACTCGGTATCTCCCGTGGCCGTGGGTGGCCACTGCGGCGTCTCCCGCCAGGCATTGAGGCCGGGCACGAAATAGCGAATGCCAGTGGCTGCTTTTTGTCCGCCGCGAAGACACGCGTCAAACCACTCCACCTCCAACTTGCGTAACTCGATTGCGGCTGCCGCCGGGTCCACCGTTTCCAGAGCAATCGCAGGATTGTGTCCCCACGGGCCGATCACCAGCCGGACGGGCACCCCAGCCGCCCTCAATGTGTTGAACAGCGAGATATCGCTGGAGCAGTAAGGGTCGTACCAACCGCCCGTGAGATGCGCCGGGACGTTCATCCGCCCGGCCGCCTGCAGGGTGCTCAGTGATCGCCAGAAGCTGTCGTAGGATGGATGATCCATGGCCGCCTGGTAAAAGTCGAGGGTTCGCCCCGTAGCTTGCACGTCGGCAGTACGTAACGGCCGGTGGCGCACGAGTTCCGTGTAAGTCGGCCGCTTCCGGCCGGCCGGACTGAAATTCTGGGCCAACCACCACAAACGATGACCCAATCGGAACGCACCGCCGGGGGAGTAGTAGCGGTCCAAATACTCGTCGGCCCCGCAAAACCCGGTTGCAATTGCGCGGATGGCCGGGTGTCCGGAGCGCGCGGCCTGCCAGGCGGCAATGCCTGGGTAGGAAGCGCCGAACAGTCCGGCTTGGCCATTCGACCAAGGTTGGCGGCGGACCCAGTTGAGCGTGTCTTCGGCGTCGTTTTCTTCCTGCACCAGTTGGCGGAAGACGCCTCCCGAATCGCCACGGCCACGCACATCCTGCAGCATGACGGCATAACCGGCGTCCACAAACGCGCGCAGGTTCGGCGTCAGCCGGTCTGTCTTCCCATAAGGCGTGCGGTAGAAAGCAAGAGGGAACTTGCCTTTGGCCTCCGGCAGCCAGAGATTGGCGCTCAGCTCCACTCCGTCGCGCATCGTAAGCCGCAGATTGAGTTGAGGTGGGGGCGGCGCCGCGATCGCGGTTATTGCCGCAAGAAGCGCAGCAGGCCGGAGGATCCTCATGCCGGGCGCCTGCGAGATCCAAATAGCGCAGTGCCAACGCGCACGATAGTCGCGCCTTCCTCGATAGCCACCTCTAAATCGTGCGACATGCCCATGGAAAGCCGTGGCAGATCGTAACGCGCGGCCAACTCACGTAATTGACGGAAATATCTACGGGAGTCCTCCGGGTTCTCTGACCAGGGCGGCATTGTCATCAGCCCGGTGAGCCGCAGGCATTTTGAGGCCCGCAGCGCTGCCACCAGAGGCTCCAACTCCCCCGGGCTGGCTCCGCTCTTGCTCTCCTCGCTGGAAAGCTTTACCTCGATCATGACCTCCAGCGGCCGTCCGGTCTCCTCTAATCGGCGCGCGAGGCGCATTGAATCCACGGTTTGGATGACATCAAAAAGCTCTGCGGCGCGGCGTGATTTATTCGATTGCAAGTGGCCAATCAAATGGAACCTCGTGTCTGGCAGGTGCCGCACCTGGCTGGCCTTGCCCTCGAACTCCTGGACGTAGTTCTCGCCAAATTCGCGCAGACCCGCTGCGTGCGCCTCCAGGATGGCGGCCGCTGGAAATACCTTGGACACCGCAACCAACTGGACGTCTGCCCGCCGCCGTCCAGTCCGGTCGCAGGCTCGCTGAATACGCTCTTCCACCTGCAGGAGCCTGCCGGCTATGCCCAGCGGCGGCGAAAGGGGAATGGGAGACGCCACAAGCCGAATTTTATAATGCGGCCGAAGTGCGAATGGACCGAGCGGAATCAATGTGTAGCCCGGATCTACTGAAAGAGCTGGAGGAGTTTGTCGTTAAGGCGCAAACTGCGGCCGTGCTGGAAGCGGGCGAAGCACCGTTTGCGCTTCTTCCCGGGCAATTTCGTATCAGCAAGCAGGCTGGCGGCGTTCTGCTGGAGGTTTGGGACCGGGAGCGCAGCCTGGCTCGGGTCATCCTCAGGCCCGTCAAGCGCTCCAGCCACACCCTGGTCTTCGAGGTGCGCCGGTTCCGGGGCCGCAAAGGGCAATTGATCCTCACCGACCTCGGGCATGCGAGGTCGGCCGTTCCCCTTCAGCGCGCGGCGCGCGAACTAGTACGGGAGCGTCTCCGGATGATGGCGGCGCGCTGGTTTCCCGGGTGGCGGCTGTCCTCCCTTACGGTGGGCGCCGATCTGGAGCACTCCTTGTCCCCTGCATTTGCGCGGGGCTGGGTGACCTCCGGAGCGCAAAGCTGGGCCATGCTGGCCACACCCCTGGACCACTCCGACGCCGCTGAAACCCTGGCGTTTGGCCTTATCTGGCTCGATCACTTGCGACGGCAGACACCGGGACTGGTGGCGCCGGGCCTTGCTGTGTTTGTGCCCGAAGCCATCGCACAGGAGACCCGGTTGCTGCTGTCCTGCCTCAATCCGGCATGGCGCTTCCGGCTGTTCTCGCACCGTGGTGACCATGAGGTGGAATTGGACCTCCGTGACACTGGCAATTTGGACACCTGCCTGGGTGTTCCGCCCGACTGCACACTGGCCAACATGTCCGTCCTGCCCGCCTGGATCCGCCAACTCGCTGGATTGCCGGACACCGAATGCGTTCCAGTTGCTTCCGATGCCTGGAGCTTGCGGGTTCGAGGGATGGAATTCGCCCGCATCGTTGGCGGTGAAGTCTGGCACGGCATTGGCCGCCAGACCCGTGTGAAGTCCCCCACAGCCGTAGAGCGGACCGCCCGGCAGTTGGCGCAGATCCGCTGTGCGGAAGGAGACCGCACGCACGCCTGGTGGCGGCGCGCACCGGAATCGTGGATCGAGTCAATGGTCCGGGCAAATCCAAAGGCGGTCGACCCGCAACTGGATTCAGGCTCCATTTACGGGCAAGTGCCATCTCTGGGTGGCGGCGCACGGGGCGTCATCGACCTGTTGGGCGTGGGCGTGGACGGGCAATTGCGCGTGCTGGAGTTGAAGGCCACGGAAGACCCGGCCTTGCCGCTGCAGGCGCTGCAATACTGGTGGCGCGTAGCAAGGCACCTGGAAAGGGGTGATTTCGCGCGGCAAGGGTTCTTTCCCGGCAGGGCCTTGCGCAACGTCCCGCCCATGATTTTGCTGGTCGCGCCGGCCCTGTGTTTTCACCCCACCACCGAGACGGTGCTTAAATTCCTGAAGCCCGGCATTGAGGTGGAGCGGATCGGCCTTGGCGTAGAATGGCAGACAAGCCTGCAAGTGGTGTTCCGCCTGCGCGGTGCGAACCGTCCGGAGTGGAACGCACGGCCCGGCGAGTCCACGCATGAGCCTGATTTCCACTATCAAGACCGCGCTCGCCAACCTGAACCCGAACGAAATCCGTGAACAAGCTGAACGGCGCGTGCGGGTGTTGGTGGAGGCTCGTTCGGAGGACAGTTACCAAGCCATTGGTGCTTATCTGTGTCCATCGAGCGTTTCGGAGCAAAAGCGGCGCGAAATTCAACGCTGGGTCGCCCGGGCCGACGACGAGAAACTGCAGGGCCGCTTCCAGCTTCTTTTTTATGAAGAGGGCTGGCCAACCCCGGATGGCTGGAATTACGGACGGGACGCCTTCCCCTTTGCTCCGGAAGATACTGAGAGGCTGGCCCCGTTCGTATTGAGGCAGAGGGACGAGTTGAGCCTTCCGCTCGCTCGCCTGTTCCCTCCGTTTCGCGATCAATACGCCAAGGGCGTGGTCCACAAGATCTCGAAGGAAAATGCGCTCTTCAGCCTCATGACGGCGTTGCCCAACGTAGTCCCTAACGTATTGGAATTGCCTTGGGCCGTGGGCGAATTCGCCTCCGACACGGCGGTGTTGACGGCCAACCAGGTGCGCATGGCGTTTCTGTTAGCTGCGGCCAGCGATCGTCCGGTGGGCTTCCGCGAACAGCGTTCGGAGATCGGATCCATCCTCGCCGGGGCGTGGGGCTGGCGCACAGCAGCGCGGCAATTGGTGGGCAAGGTGCCTTTCGGGGGAGGCCTGATTCCGAAAGCGGCGATTGCTTACGCTGGCACCTACGTGGTGGGTCTGATGATCGAGCGCATTTACAGGATTGGAGCTGGGTTAACCCGGGAAGAGCGCGACCAAGCTTACGCCGGAGCTTTGCAGACTGGCCGCGAGGTGGCCAGCGCCCTGCTCCAACGGCTGCGGAGAAAAGACGTATGACCCTCTTGTGGGCGGCCGCCGCGCTCTTGGCGGTGCCGCTGGGAGCTATGGACACTCCATTATTGGAAGGGAATCCAAAGAGCGCCGTGCGCGTACTCATTTACGAAGACTTGCAGTGCTCGGATTGCGCCCGTTTCCGTGAAATGCTGGATCAACGGCTGTTGCCCGCCTACGGAACGCGCGTGGCCTTCGAACATCGCGACTTCCCGCTACCCAAGCACAACTGGGCGCGCGACGCAGCAATCGCTTCGCGGTTCTTCCAGCGCACCAGCGGAGAGATTGCCGTGCGTTGGCGCCAGGCCGTGCTTCGAGACATGCGCTCTATTCAGCGCGAGCAGTTCGCCGCCTACTTGCGGACGTTTGCTCGGCAGCAAGGCATCGATCCAAACCAGGCAGAAGCGGCGCTGGATGACAAACGGCTGGCGTCCCTGGTGCAGGCGGACTATGACGAAGGCGTGGCCCGGGGTGTTTCTCGCACGCCCACGGTCCTCATCCACGGAGATGCCCTGATTGAGACCTTCACCTATGAACAGATCGCCGCGCTGATTGAGAAAGCGCTGGCGGAGCAAGGAGTGCAATGAAGGGTAAAGCAGTCGCCCTGGTTACCGGTGCTAGCCGCGGGATTGGTCGTGCCATTGCCCTGGAACTGGCGCGAACCCATCATGTGGTAGCCACTTACCGGGGACGGCGGGACGCCGCTGAATCTCTGGCTGCGGAGTGCGGAGCGGAGATCGTTCAGTCCGATATCGCATCGGCAGCGGACCGGAACGCCCTGGTGGAGCAACTTTGGGCACGGCACGGCCGGCTGGATCTATTGGTGAACAACGCCGGCATCGCACCTCGCGAGCGCCGCGACATCTTGGAAGCTGCCGAGGACGTCTTTGACGAGGTGATGCAAACCAACCTGAAGGGGCCGTATTTCCTTACTCAATTGGCTGCACGGCGGATGCAGGAGCAGGGAAGTGGCCGCATTGTCTTTGTGACTTCGATTTCGGCCTACACCGCTTCGACAATGCGCGGGGAGTACTGCCTTTCGAAGGCCGCGTTAAGCATGGCGGTCCAACTGTGGGCTGCGCGGCTTGCGCCTTCCAATGTCCAGGTTTTCGAGGTGAGGCCAGGCATCATCCGTACCGACATGATTGAGAAGGTGCGAGAGTCCTACGAAGAAAAGGCGCGGAGCGGCCTGTTGCCGCAAGGTCGGCTGGGCGATCCGGCAGATGTCGCCCGGTGCGTCCGTGCAATCGCGGACGGCTTGCTCGACTACGGTACAGGTACGGTCCTCAACGCTGACGGCGGTTTTCACCTCCGGACGCTGTGATATAACCTTGGGTTCGATCTGATTCCCCCGGAGTCCTCCTCATCATGAAAAAAGGCTTCTACGGCTGGTGGATTGTCGCTTCGTGCTTCCTGACTTTCGGGATCTCCACCGGATTCCCTTATTACAACATCGCCTTCTTCTTTGACTATTTCCGTGATCAGCATAGTTGGCCGATCAGTTTTGTCACTCTGGGAGCTCCCGTGGCCACGCTGCTTACGATTTGGGCAGGCCCGGTGATTGTTCCGCGCGTCAGCCCGCGGCTCCTCATCATCATGGGCACCGGCCTCACCTTTGTCGCCTTTCAGTGGATGGCCCGGCTCAGCGGCGCGCAGTGGGAATACTACGCTGCCTGGTCGGTATATATGCTGGGCTATTTTCTCGCCGGTCCCATTCCGCACCAGATCATCATCAGCAACTGGTTCAAGGAAAAACGCGGCCGTGCCATGGGCATCACGTACGTTGGCGTGGCCGTCGTTGGATCCTTCGGCAATAAGTTGGGCCCGTACCTTGCCAGCCAGATGCACTACACTGAGGCGCTGAAGTACATGGGCTTCTTGCTCCTGCTGGCGTGGCCCATCGCTCTGTTTTTGCTGAAGGACAAGCCGGCGGATATCGGCCAATTCCCCGACGGCAAAGAAAGTTCTGCTGAACCTCCGGCGGTGCCGGCGGGCCAACCAGGTGCTTCGAACTCCTCTTCTTTCGCGGATCTCATGCGCGCACCGGCCTTCTGGCTGCTGCTGGTAGGCAGCGCCGCGTCCATCGGCTCCATTGCGGCGGTCAATTTCCATATGAAGTTCGTCTTCGAATACCAGGGCTTTACAGACCAGGCGCAGCGCAACGAGATTTGGAGCACCGCCTCATTCTGGGTGCTCTGGGCCAGCATCGCAGGCCGCTTGTTGGCGGGCTATCTGGCCGACAAGTTTCCTCGAAAGTACGTCATGCTGGTCACTTATCTGGTGGTGGCGATTGCGATTCCGTCGCTCTTCCTCGTTCGCCCCGAGACTCCGGCCTACGTGTACCTGTTCTCGCTCATCTTCGGGTTCGCGATGGGTGCTGACTACATGCTGATCCCGCTGATGGCGGCTGACCAGTTTGGGTTGGCCTCGTTGGCGCGGGCCATGTCGGCGATCCTGCCGACCGACACGATTGCCCAATTTTGGTTCCCGAATCTCGTCGCCCGCCTCCGCGACCTGTTGATGGGAGACTACACTCAGGCCATGCTCGCGGTGTTTGGCACGGCGTTTCTAGGGGCGATTGCGATTGCGTTGTTGCCGCGGCACAAGCCCGGCAGCAAGCCTGCCGGGTAGCACGGCATCTCGCTGCCGGTTTCTATTCCTTGCGAAGTGCCGTGGCGGGGTCCACCCCCGCCGCCCGCAAGGCGGGAAGGGCTGATGCCAGGACCGCCAACGCCACGACGGCCGCACAGACGCTGGCATAAGTGGCGAGGTCGAGAGGCTTGACCTGATAGAGCAGGTCGGCCAGCAAGCGGCCTGCCAACGGCGCCAGGGCCAAGCCGGCCGCCGAGCCCACGCCAGCCAAAACGATTCCTTCGCCCACCACGAGCCGTGCGATGTCCGACCGGGACGCACCCATCGCGACTCGGACTCCGATTTCCCGGTTCCGCTGCGTGACCGCTACCGAAAGCACTCCATACAGGCCAAAAGCCGCCAGCCCTAGAGCTAGCACGGCGAAGACCCCAAGAAGGTTCAGTGCCAGCCGGCGGTCGGCGTAAAGACGGTCAGCCAGCCCGCGCATCGTCTCGATATTGCCCAGTGGCAAATCACGGTCCACTTCGGAGAACACGCTCCGAAGTGGACTCATGACGGCGCTCTCTTCTCCTCGCGTGCGCACGATAAAAGTCAGATACGGCCAGAGCATCTGCTGTTGGGCCTGATACAGGATCCGGCGGGGGGGATCGTCCGGCTGGCGGTACTTGATTTCGCGCACAACGCCCACCACACGCGCGTCGACAGGCTCCCCGAAAACAGCTCCTCGCACCATGCGGCCAACGGCGTTTCCTTCGGGAAAGAGGGTTCTTTCAAGTTCTTCCGTGATTACACAGACCTTCTCCGTGTTCTGCTTGTCCCGGTCGTCGAATGCACGGCCGCTCTTCAAACGGGCGCCTAAGGTCTCAAAGAACCCTGGCCCCACCGCGGCGTAGTAGGCCGATTCCGGGCGGCCGCCCCCGTCTGGCGGTTGCAGTTCAATCCGCCAGGACAAGGCCGTCAATGGCGTGGAAGTCCCGTACGAGAAGCTTTGGACGCCCGGAATTCCGCGCAAGCCAGCCATGATCCGTTCGATATAAATCAGCCGAGAGGCCTCTGTGGGATACCGATTTGGCGGCAGAACCACCCGCGTCACTACTAAACCGTCAGGCTCATAGCCCAAGTCCGCCTGGCTTAGCTCATGGAATGTCCGCAATAACAACCCCGCCGCCACCAGAAGGACCACAGACAGAGCCACTTCCAGTACGACCAATGTGGCCCTTCCCCGGCTGCGCTGGATACTGCCCGACGAGGCGCGGCTGCTGTCTTTCAGGACTTCCGCAAGGTTGAGCCGGAGCGCCAGCCAGGCTGGTGCGAGGCCGAACAACAGGCTGCAGAGGAATCCAGCTCCAAAGGCGAAGAGCACCACCTGCCAGTTCAATTCGGCCTGATCCAGGCGCCGGATCGACGCGAAATCCATCGAGCCGATCAAGCGAATCGCCCAATAGGCCACCACGAGACCAGCCAGCCCGCCCAGAATGCCCAGCACCGAACTCTCGATGAGCATCTGCCGGAACACGCGCCACTGCCCGGCTCCCAACGTGATCCGCATCGCCAGTTCCCGGATGCGGCTGGTTGCCCGGACGAGCAGCAAATTGGCCAAGTTCGCACAGGCGATCAGAAGTACCATGCTCACCGCCAACCCTAACAAAAGAAGCGGATCGCGGCTGTCCCCGACGGCAAACTCATGGACTGGCTGCAGATAGGGCTGCCAGCGCCGGTTAGGGTCGGATTCCTCTGGTTGGAGCGCCTGCGCCAGGCTGTTCAGTTCAGCCTCCGCCTGAGCACTGCTCACACCGGGCTTCAGCCGGCCCACCACCTCCAACGTCTTATAACGGCGAAGATTGTCCACGTTGGGTGGGTCCACTAGGGCTGCATATAGGTCGGGCGTTTGGTAATTCCCGGGTTTGTAAGGCAGAACGCCAACGATGGTGTGTGGTTCCTGGTCAAGGTTCAAAGCTTTTCCAATGACTGCAGGATCCCTTCCGAACCTGCTTTCCCAAAAGCCCTCCGTTAAAATAACGACATTTCCTGTGCTTGGCGTGTTCTCCTGCGGTAGAAAATGGCGGCCCATCAAGGGATGTAAGCCCAACAAGGGAAGATAGTTGGCACTCACCAGCAGGCAGCGAACCCGTTCGGCTCTGCTGCCATCGCTAAACGTGCCCACATGCTGGCGGGTGGCCGCCAGGCCGGAAAAGGAAGTGGCGTTCTTTTGTGCCTCGCGAAAATCCGGAGAAGACCAAAGCTCGCGGACTTTCTGCGCCGCCGGAACGCGGTTCCAAATGAGATAAACCTGTTCGGGATTCTGGTAAGGAAGCGGGCGAAGCAGCACGGCGTACACAAGGCTGAACACCGCGCTATTAATACCAATTCCAACGGCTAACACTAACACGGCGGTTAGCGTAAATGCGGGTTGCCGGAGCAGCAGCCGGAATCCGTAACGGATTTCGTCAAAAAGGCTCGTCAAGCCAACTCTCCAAAGAATGCTACTACTCTAGCGATGGGCGGCGAGCAACCGCAAGTAGCCCAAGTGGGGGAGGGAAAGCTAGGGAGTGGACGGCCGGAGCGGCAAAGTGAGCCGCGCCTCGCATCCCCTCACATCTGTCCGGTTGCTGAGACCAAGAGTGCCGCCGTGGGCCTCTGCGATCTGCCGGCTCAGTACGAGGCCGATACCGGAACCGCCCGGTTTGGTGGTAAAGAACGGGACGAACAAGTTCGTTGTGTTCGAAAGCCCCAGACCCTCATCGAGCACCCTCACGGCCAGGAGTGAACTGCTTGGAACCTCCCACGTGACTGTAACGCCGCCGCCTGTCTCCTGCGCCGCGTCGGCAGCATTCCGCAGCAGGTTGATCAACACCTGCTCGAGTTGATCCTCGTCGGCTTCGATCACCGCGGATGGTCCGGGCCTTACCTGGACGGCTACGCGGGTTTCCAAGCCGGCAGCCCTTTGCACCAACTGAGCGATTTCGACCGGGGCTAACCGGGGCCGGGGCAGTTTGGCCAGCCGGGAATAGGCTCCAATAAACCGCCCTAAGGAGCCGGCCCGGGACGCAATCACTGACAGCCCGTCCCGCATATCCTGTTCCCAATCGTCGGGGCGCTCTGTGCGTGCGAGCATCGCCTCCAGGCTCCCTGCAATCGACTTGATTGGAGTGAGCGAATTGTTGAGCTCGTGCCCAAGCACGCGGACCAGCCGCTGCCATGCCTGCAATTCTTCTTCTCGCAGGGCGCGCGTCAGGTCGGCGACCACCAGCAGGGTAATCGGCAGGCCACCCTCGCGAAATGTGGTGCGGCGGATGCCCCACCGCCCAGTCGCACCCGGAAATGTGCGGGTTGCTGTCTGGGTATGCTCACCCTGGAGGTATTCGTTCAATCCCAGTTCGGTGGCAGTGCGGTCCAGCAGACGGGAAGATTCAGAAGCCAGAAGCCGTTCTCCCGCGCGGTTTACCAACCGTAGACACTCCGACCCATCGAAGGTAAAGACCGCCACTTCAATCTCTTCCATCACCTTGCGCAGTAGCGCGGTGGCCTCCACCGCTCCGAGTCGCTGTGCCCGCAAAGTGGCGCCGATGGCGTTCACCTGCGTCATTACCTCGCCCAAAGCGTCATCGCGGCCGGCGCCCCGGCCTCGAATCGAATAATCGCCTTCGCGCATCGCCTCCAGCAGGTTGGCGAGCGTACGGAGCGGGGTAACTACCAAGTCGCGCGCCGAGAACGCAAAGCCCAGCCAAAACAGTGTGATGAGCAACGTCACAGTCCACTGCACTTTGGCGCTGAAATCGCCGCCCCATAGGATCGCGAGAGAAAAGGCTACGGCGGGGAGCGCTGCGGCCAGCGAGTGGAACAGCACACGGTTTTCATGCGCTGCCCACCAGGACGTGGCCGCGCGCCAGAGCTTCATAGCCCGTAACGCTGCAAACGCCGGTACAGCGCGCTGCGGCTCAGGCCCAGAGCTTCGGCAGCGTGGCTTACATTGCCATGGTGACGCGCCAGCGCTTTCTTGATCAGAAAAGCCTCCACCTCCTCCAAACTCATCTCCTCCAGGCGGCCCGGGCCATCCTTAGGCGGCCGCAAGGCCAAGTCGGAGGCGCGAATGAGCTTGTCGGCGGACATGAGCACAGACCGCTCGACGACGTGGCATAGCTCGCGCACATTGCCGGGCCAGGAGTGCTCTCGGAGGAGTTGAAGGGCGGACGGCTCAAACCCCGCCACCGGCTTCCGGTATCGCTTGGCCATCTGAGACAGATAGTGTGACGCCAGCAGGGGAATGTCTTCGCGGCGTTCGCGAAGTGGGGGCAAGTGGATCTCGATGGTGTTGAGCCGGAAAAGCAAATCCTGCCGGAAGCGGCCTTCCGCCACTTCCCGGGCCAGGTCCGCGTTGGTGGCGGAAATCACGCGAACATCCACCCGTTTTGTCTTGGATTGGCCGACGCGCTCCATTTCGCCAGTTTCCAGGACCCGCAGGAGCTTGGCCTGAAGATTGAAGGGCAGATTGGCAATTTCGTCCAGGAAGATCGTGCCGCCATCGGCGAGTTCGAAACGCCCGACACGGTCTGCTTTGGCGTCGGTAAAGGCGCCCTTGACATGACCGAACAACTCGCTCTCGAAGACCCCCTCAGCCAAGCCTCCCATGTTCACTGTGACCATGGGCCGGCCAGCGCGCTCGCTCACACCGTAGAGCATCCGGGCTACCACTTCTTTGCCTGTGCCGGGTTCTCCCGTGATCAGGATGTTGGCGTCGGACGGCCCAACGCGGGCGATGAGTTGCACTACCGGCTGCATGGCAGGCGACTCAGCAATCATTACGGGCCGGCCTTCGCCGTGCAGAAGACGGTTTTCCGCCTCTAGCCGCGCTCCGCGGCGCAAGGCTGCGCACAATTCTGCCTGAGTTCTGAGAATTGCCAGCAGGCGGGCGTTGTCCCAAGGTTTCTGAATAAAATCCTTGGCGCCCCGCCGCATAGCCTCCACCGCAATATCCACACTGCCCCACGCGGTCATCACCACGACGGGAAGGGTGGGGTCGAGAGCCAGCACTTTGCTCAGCAGGTCCAACCCTTCCTGCCCGGATGTCGTATCCCGCGTGTAGTTGAGATCCATCAGCAGGACATCAAATTCGCGCGACTCGAGTGCTGCGACAACGGCCGGCGGGGAACTGACGGGTTCCAGCGCGAAACCCTCCGGCTTTAAGAGAATCCGGAGGGCGGCCAGAACATCTTCCTGGTCGTCCGCCACCAGGACACGGGGCTGCATCTTGTTCATCACGAATCTTCTTTGATACCGCGCCTCGGCGCCGTGCGCCAATCGGCTGCAATCTTTATCCTTCCGGCGGCGCGCCTTCGATCCATCCGTCCACCAACCGGATGATGCGATGGGCATAAGAGGCGTTGGCCTCCGAGTGGGTCACCATGATGATGGTGGTGCCACTCTCGTTCAGCCCCCGAAACATCTCCATAATCTCTTTCCCTTGGCTGGAGTGGAGGTTTCCCGTGGGCTCGTCCGCCAGGATTACTTTCGGATTGGCGATCACGGCCCGTGCTACCCCCACCAGTTGTTGCTGACCGCCGGAAAGCTGGTTGGGATAGAGGTCCTTCTTGCCCACGATGTTGAACCGGTCCAGGATGTCACACACCATCGCCTGCCTATCGCCCTTCTTTACATCACGGTAGCTGAGGGGCACCTCCAGGTTCTCGTAGACCGTCAGGTCGTCGATCAAGTGGTAACTCTGGAATACGAATCCGAAATATCGCTTGTAGATCTCAAAGCGCTGCTTGCGGTCGAGCCTGTGGATTGGGTGGTCCAGAAAGAAGTATTCTCCCTGCCACGCCGTATCGTGCATACCCAGAATGTGGAGCAACGTGGATTTGCCGGCGCCTGAAGGCCCCATCACTGCGAGGAACTCTCCCTCGCGGACGTCGAGATTGATTCGCCGTAACACATAATATTTTTCGGCGCCCTGGGGGAAGTACTTTTCGACGCTTTGAAGTGAGATCAGAGTGGAATCGTTCATGAATACAACCTGAAAGGATCGCCGGTCAGGACTCGAAAGCTTTCACCATACGGTACCGCCTTGGGGGCCCTTCGTCACGAAGTTGCTGCCTCAGTTGACGCATTCGGCCTTCAAGACGGCGCCAAAGTTCCTGGGTGCGGAGGTCGATGCGGCTTCCCAATCGCTCTATCGCGGGCTCCAGCAGAACTTTGCCGCTTTCCGCCGGAACATAGTTTGCCAGCCGCAGCCGGAGAGCCGTGAGGGGAGGGGGAACGAGAAGCGTTGCCGCCACCAGGACAGTGAGCGCCCATGTCTCAGGGGCACAAGGAGACGGGCGCCTCATGACGGCACCGCCCCACGCACCTCCTCGACTATGCGGCCGTCAAAAAGATGGATGGTCCGGTCAGCCAATTGGGCGTAGCGGGGATCGTGCGTCACCATGCAGATCGTGGCGCCGCCGCGGTGCAACTCGCTCAGCAGTTCCATCACGGACTCACCGTTGGCCGAGTCCAGATTCCCGGTGGGCTCGTCAGCCAGCAGAATGGTCGGGCTTCCGACCAGTGCCCGGGCTACGGCTACGCGCTGCTGCTGGCCGCCCGAAAGCTGCGAGGGATAGTGCTTCACGCGGTGCGACATGCCGACACGCTCCAGGGCTTCATGCACTCTTTTCTTCCGCTCCGCTCCACTCATGCCCCGGTACGTGAGCGGAAGTTCGACGTTTTCGTAGACGGTCAGGTCGCCAATCAGATTGAAGGCCTGAAAGATAAACCCGATCTCCCGGTTCCGTATCCGTGCACGGTCGCCCAGCTTCAAGTTCTGTACCGGCTGGCCGTTCAGGGTGTAACTGCCCGACGACGGAGAGTCCAACAAGCCGAGAATCGCTAGCAGCGTCGACTTGCCACATCCGGACGGACCGGCAATCGAAACATACTCGCCCTTCTTGATGCTGAGGTGGATACCGGAAAGGGCATGGGTCTCAACATCTTCTGTCACAAAGACCTTAGTCACGCTTTCCAGTTCAATAATCCTGTCGTTCACCTGCCTGCTCCCTTCCGTCAAACGCTTCAGTTCAATCGCAACCGGTCGTGGCCGTCCCACTGCGACATGTCGGAGAGAATCACTTTGTCGCCGAGCGCCAGTCCATCCAAAATCTCAACGGTCTGGACCGACACGCGGCCAATGCGGACTTGGGCCCGCGTCGCTTCCTTCCCGTCTGGCGTGAGCCTGAACAGGCCGATCAGGCTGTTCGGTTGCCCCGAAACGGGCCGCTGCACGAACAAAACGTCCGCCAGCCGTTCAATCTCGATCGTGCCGTCGACACTGAGGTCTGGCCGGGCGCCTTGTGGCAGTTCGCCTTCCAGACGAATGTCTATGGTTACGTTCCCGTTCACAGCCGCAGGGTCGATGCGGGACACCGTGCCCGGAATGATGCCGTTGTGGGTATCGACCTCAGCCTTCTGCCCGATCAAAAGATCCTTGGCTTGCGTTTCGGGGATCCTGATCTCGGCTTTGAGCTTGGAAGGCTGTGCGACCTTGGCCAGGACAGTTCCGGGTGTCACCCGCTGCCCAACCTCAACCGCCATCTGCTGCAGTACGCCGTCTGCCCCCGCGCGAACCTTGAGATTCTCGACCTGCTGCTTCTTGAGTTCCCACGCGGCACGAAGTTTCTCAATCTGAACCTGCTGCGCGGCCAATTGGGCTGCCGTGGAATCGTAGCTGATTTTCAGCCTCTGTTTGTCGAGTTCGAAACGTTTCCCCAATTCGTCGGAAGCGGCCCGGGACAAACGTACAGTGAGATCAGGCGTCAAGCCCTCCTTCGCCAGGGCCTCGTCGCGTTCCCATTTCAGTTTGGCCTGCACGTATTCGCTTTCCACACGGGCTAAAGACGCCTTCAAATCCAACGTTGCGGTCTCCAACTTCACGCGGAGGTCCGCCATCTTGGCCTCGGCTTCACGCAACTGCCACCTCGCGTCTTCGGCCGCGAGAGATAATTCCGGGTTGCTGAGTACCAGCAGGACTGTGTCCCGCCGCACCTGCGCTCCCGGGCGCAACACCACCTGCTCCACCCGACCCTCACTAATGGCGGGAATCCAAAGAATCTCTTCCGGGACCAGGGTGCCCAACCCGCGTACCTGGCGCACCATCGGACCCCGTTTCACAGTGTCGGTCCAAAGCGTGGACCGTTCGACGCTGGGCGCGGCCGGCTTTAGCCGGGACAGCCCCCAAGTGACCAGAGGTATCGTGATCGCGAAGGCCGAGATCCAGAGTGTCCGGCGGATAATCCTCCGTTTCCTGGCGCCTTCCCGGGGTACGTCCATAGTGTGACCTCAATTTCCATCGGGCACGCAAAGGGCCATCCGCCGCGGATGGCCGCGTCTAGCCGAACTTCCATGATAGTAATGCGTTAGCTGGAAATGAAGTCACGAGCAAAGTGTCCGCTTTCGGGACGCCGCCGCCCGCTTGCGCGGCTGCTAGAAGAGAATTCCCCTGCTGGTGCTGGTGTGAAAGGGCCGGCTCAGAGGTTCAGGATCTCGCATCATCTGCTCGATTTCCATGCGGTTCAGAGGCGTGGCGAACAGATATCCTTGCATTCGATCGAAGCGGGCTGCTTGCACGAGTTCCAACTCGGCTGGGGTTTCAATCCCCTCTGCCACCACCTTCAGCCCCCGGTTATGCGCCATGACCGAGATCGTGTGCAGGACGGGCAGGCTGCCCATGGGTTTGGTGATGTTGCCCACAAAGGACCGGTCGACTTTAAGGGAATCCAGCGGGAGTTTGTGCAAATACGTTAACGGAGAATACCCGACGCCGAAGTCGTCGATGGCGATGGATACTCCCAACGCGCGCAGCCTCGCCATGCGGCGGGCTGCCTCTTCCAGATCCTGCAGGACTGCGTTTTCAGTCACTTCAACTTCCAGGTAGCGGCCCGGAACGCCCTGCTGCCGGATAATCTGGGCTACACGGTCCACAAAGGCCGGGTCCGTGAATTGAATGGGCGAAACGTTCACGGCGACCCGCGGCGGATCGAATCCGGCGTCCAGCCATTCACGGACATGGCGGCAGGCGGTTTCGATCACCCAGTGCCCAATCTCACCAATCTGCCCGCTTTCTTCAGCCAGCCGGATGAACGTCTGGGTGTCCACGCGGCCTAGCGTGGCGTTTTCCCAGTTGATCAGAGCCTCCATACCCACCAGGCGGCCTTCCCGGTCCACCTGGGGCTGGAAGCGCAGAGAGAACTCCTTGCGTTCCATTGCGCGGCGGAGTTCACTCTCCAAGTGGAACCGTTCCTCGGGGCTCACCAAGCGAGGCACGGGCAAACTCTCGACCGCGTTGCCGCCACGCAACTTGGCCTTCTCCATGGCGCTCACTGCGCTTCGAATGAGGGCGGAAGCCGACTCCCCGTTGTTCGGGTGGAACGCCACGCCGATGCTGGCCGAAAGATAGATCTCTCGTCCCTCGATCTTTAGCGGCGCCTCAATGGCGTGGAGCAGATTGATGCCGAATGCCACTGCGGTTTCGACGCGTAGAGGAGGAGGGAGCAGAATGCCAAACTCGTCCCCGCCCAGTCTGGCCACGAAGCGACAGGGTCCGGCCGCGTGGCAAAGCTTGTCCGCCACCCAGATCAGGGCGCGATCCCCCGCCTCAAAACCCAACAATGTGTTGAGCCGACGGAACCGATCCATTCCGATCAGAACAACCGCAGGGCCGTTCTGGGCACCTCGTTCGGATTGAAGGAGCCGGGCCAAGCGGGACTCAAAAGCCGCTCCGGTGATCAATCCGGTCATGGTGTCGGTGTTTTCCTCAGGCTGGGAAGGCCTGGGAAAGAAAGCCGGTCCGGGCGTCGACATTCCTTTCTATATTGTTCAAAGGATGGGAGAAATTATCCACCTTTTTGTGGGTCAGGCTGGCAGGAATCGAAAGATTTAGTTCTATGTCTCTTAGGGTTGAATAGGGCGAGTACCCTAACCGATGCGGGGGCGTGCTTGGTGCCAGTTTGTTGAATTCTGAAATGCCATTCCGATTTTCAGGAGTGTGTTTTCAGAAAACGGCCTGCCAACCAGTTGCAGCCCAACGGGGAGCCCCTGGCTCAGGCCACAGGGCAAGACCAGCGCTGGCAGCCCGGCCAAATTGCCCGCCGGGATGATCGCCCTCAAGCCCCGGCCGGTGCTGGCGCCGGCCGCCCCGGTGGGCCGGTCGAGTGGTTCCTGTATCGGTGGAGCGACGGAGAATCGTGCAGGAGCGACAAGGACGTCGATGCCGCCGAAAATCTTGGCGAACGCCGCTTGAATGGTCCTCCGCACCTGCATGGCCTGAAGGTATGTCTTGGCAGTGATTTCCAAGGAACTGCGAAGGCCAGCGATTTGCCTGGTGTCGGCTAACTCGTTGACGGCGCCGGATTCGATGAACCGGGCGAACGCCGCTCCCCCTTCTGCTCCGATCACCACACTTGTCACTGGTCCGTACGGCAAGTCGGGTAACTCCACTTCCTCCCAGTGGCCTCCTAGCGCGCGTAGCGCATCCAAGCCTTCAGAGAGCGCAGGCCGGATCGCTTCTTCAGCGGAAGCGGCAAAATCGGCCAGGGCAAACCCAAATCGTAACGCGCGAGGTTCGCGGGCATACTGTGGCGTAAAGTAGAAACTTTTCCCTGCGGAGCCAGGGTCGTTCGGGTCGCCGCCGCTAATCGCCTGCAGAATATGGCCGCAGTCCTCCGCCGAGCGCGCCATTGGACCGATTTTGTCCATGGTCCAGGACAGGGCCATCGCCCCGGCGCGGCTGACAAGGCCATAAGTAGGCCGGAGACCCGTGATGCCGCAGAACGCGCACGGCGTGAGGATCGACCCGGAGGTTTCGCTGCCGAGGGCGAAAGGAACCAAGCCTGCCGCGACAGCTGAGCCCGAGCCGCTCGAACTGCCGCCCGACCACCGCTGAAGATCCCAAGGATTGAGGCCCGGGCCAAACATGGAGGCGGCCGGATAGCGGTAGCCACCACCACCTGCCAGTTCAACCATGGAGAGCTTGGCACACAGTACAGCACCTGCTTTAGAGAGCTTGATCAGGGAGGTGGCTGTCGTGTCAAACACCTGTTGCGCGAATGGTTTAGCGCCCCAAGTGGTGGGTTTCCCCGCGAAGCTGAGCAGATCCTTGGCGCCGAACGGAATGCCTTGGAGCGGGCCACGAAGCCGGCCCCGTTTGAGCTCTTTGTCGACTTCCTTTGCTTTCCTGACAGCCTCACCCTCCAGAAGCAGGGCTAATGCGTTGTAAGTCGGGGCTCGTTTTTCCAGGCGGTCGAGGAAGGCCTTGGTCAGTTCGGTGGCGGAAAACTCTCGCGTTTCGAGACGGCGGTGGAGTTCTACTGCCGTGGAGAAGAAGATTTCTTCGGGAAACGAAGCCATTGGAGCGCCGCCAGGGGATCAGGGGACAAAACGGAACGCGGGATCGATCTGTGAATTCTCTGCGGCCTTGGAAATCGCAGTCGAGTTGCGATTCAATGAGGCCCGGTCAGGATCCTGTTCTGGCGCCGTGGCGGATTGTCCTCCACGAGGAGTCTGAGCCGCGGCCGGCAGAGTGAGAAATGCGGAGATCGCCCACCTGCGACGGGACAATGAAGGTGTTTTCATTTCGAGTTCCCCCCGGGATGGTGAATTCTATTCTGGGGACGGGCCTGTTGCTCCGCCAAAGCCTCCTCGGCGGCTCGTTCCATCAATGCCCGGGGTGCATTCTCGCCGGTAAAGAGCTGAAACTGTTGGGCGGCCTGCTCGATGAACATCTCGATGCCACAGATGGGAGTCTTGCCCTGGGCGCGGGCCCGCTTGAGAAGTTCGGTTTCGCGAGGCGTATAGACGAGATCGAAAACGATCTCCCCGGGGATGGTGGATTCGAAGAAGCAGCCTTCCGCGTGCGGCCACATTCCGAGCGGAGTAGCGTGAACCACCACGTCGAATTTCGCAGCCGCAGCCTTTTCAGGCGTCAGAGCGTCGCCACCGGCCATTCGGGCTAATGCGCGAATCCGGTCCGGGTTCCTTCCGGTGATGGAAACCTTGGCGCCAGCGGCGGAGAGGGTGAAGGCCGCCGCGCGGGCAGCGCCGCCGTTTCCGGCGATCAGAACCGAGGCTTTGGAGATGCGGATACGCTTCTCCAGTGGCAGGCGTATACCCTCAGAATCCGTATTGGCGCCTCGCCACCGCCCGGCTTTTCTCCAGACAGTATTCACTGCGCCAATCCGGCGGGCCAAAGGATCTACGGCGTCCAGATACCGGATGATGCGCTGTTTGTGCGGTATGGTGACGCTGAATCCGCTCAGGGGCAGACGGTCGGCCAGCAGGAAAAAATCCTTGAGTTGCAAAGGCGAAACCAGGAAAGGCAGGTACACACCGTCGATGCGCTTGGATTGCAGCGCCCGGTTGTGCACCGCAGGGGAGATGGAGTGGTGGACAGGATCGGCGATGACGCCAAAGATGCGCGGCGGCTTGGCGAAGCGCTCGACCCGGTAAAGCTGGCGCAACTGGCGCGCGGCTACCTGGCCGGCAGCGGTACCTTCCACCGCGCTCGGGGCGGCGTATGTATAGACTCCGCCCACCGAGGTGCAGAGAACCCGGGTCGGGAATCCCATTTCTGTCATGGCCAGCAGGATGAAAGGGACCTTGGGATAACTCTTCGCCAGCGAAAGAACGCGGACGTTATCGGAAGGTTTGCGGGCGGTGGTGACGATCTTGTAAGCAGCGGCGGGCACCTTGAGCATGCGGCGCACAATGGGGTCAAGGGCTGGCGTGCCCTCATAGTTGTGATAACTGACGATGAATTGCGCGGCGGACTGCAGTTGGTGGAGATCGACGCCAGCGGCTTCGGCACTCTCGATTTCCATGTCTACGGCGGAGGCTCCGGCTTCCACTGCCGCCGTGAGAATGCGAGTCTGCTCTTCGATGCTGCCGTTGAAACGGCCGTGATTCTGGTGGCGGCGGCAGGTGGCGAGGAGGGTGGCATCAGGATAGGCGTTGAGGAAGTCGCGAATGACGGCCAAGCCTTGTTCGGGGACGGGAAGATAATCCAAACGGAATTCGAGAAAACGTTCGCCGTTATCCGCCTCGCGCCGCGCGTGCTCGATCAATTTCGCCGCGTCCGGCACTCCGAGCGCGATGCAAATCTTCGGAAGTGTGAAACGCGCAGCCATAGTCAAACTTCAGGTTTGTCAGAGGATATCACGCAGGCGTGGCCTAGCTGAGAGGCTCACCGGAAGGCGTCTGCGGCTGGGCGGCGAGGTGAGCTTTCCACTCATCCAGGATGGCAGCGGTATGGGTGGCTCCGATGCGGTCCGCGCCCAGGCGATAAGCCTCCAGCGCCGCCTCGAGGGTCCGGATGCCGCTGGCGGCCTTGAGGCCGCAGTAATCCTTCAGGACTCGCTTCATCAGGACGAGATCTTGCGGAGTGGATCCGCCGGGGGCAAATCCCGTGGAAGTCTTGGCGAAGTCGGCTTCGGCGCGTTTACAGATTTTGCACGCGATAATCTTCAGGTCTTCGGTGAGGTATGCGTTTTCCAGAATGACTTTGAGAACAGCGCCGTTTTCATGACAAGCCTTCGCGATTTGCAGCACCTCCATCTCCAGGTATTGAAATTGGCGAGAAAGAAGCTTGCCGATGTTGAGCACCATGTCGATTTCCTGAACGCCCCGGCGAAGGAGATCACGTGCTTCATACAACTTAACCGCGGTGGTGGAAGAGCCGTGGGGGAAGCCGACGACACTGCCTGGCTTAACGCTGCTGCCCTCCAGCATGCGGACCGCGAAATCGGCGTCGGAGGGACGAACGAAAACGGCGGCTACGCGGTAGTCGAGGGCCAGACGGCAGCCCGCAGCGATGTCTTCGTCGGTGAGTTCCGGCCGGACCAGGGAGTGGTCGATGCGTTGGGCCAGGTCCTCATATGTGACCAAAGGGGGGCGGCCGGCTGCCTCCTGGACGGATTCCTGATTCATGTTCTTACTTCTTCTTCTTGGCGGCGGCGGGGGTGGGGGCGCTCAACCCCATGTCTTTGAGCTCCGCCCGGCTCCGGGCGGCCTGAGGGCTAGCGGGGGAGGAACGGATGATTTCGCGGAACTCGGCGGCGCCATCGTCACGGCGGCCCAACCGGACCAGAGTGCGGCCCTTCATGAATCGTGCATCCAAGGTCTTCCGGTTTGAGGGGAAGCGCTCCAGAACCC
Organism: uncultured Solibacteraceae bacterium; assembly: GCA_964460395.1. Classification (GTDB taxonomy): domain Bacteria; phylum Acidobacteriota; class Terriglobia; order Bryobacterales; family Bryobacteraceae; genus CAYWQS01. Next base: position 132,514 of record CAYWQS010000001.1, read on the forward strand.
CATCGAAAGCGGCCAAAGCCTGGTCGAAAACCTGCTGGCTGTAGTAGATGTCGCCCACGTAGTAGAGGGCTTCCGACGCAGCGTCGGTGTCACCAAACCAGGCAACGTAGTTCGTGAATCCTTTGAGGGCGAGATCGAGATTGCCCGCACTACGATCCCGCAGCGCTTCCCGGAATAGGCCCTCGGCGGTTACCCCAGGGGGTGGTGTGGCCGCATCGGGCGCGAGGCCGGCGGCGGGTGGCGGCGTGGGCGGGGCCTGCATCGTGCGGATCAAGTTGCTCAGGTCCACCACTTGTTGCTGCAGCCTGTTGAGGCGGGTATTGACTTCGCTCACGTTCTCACGAACGAAGCGGAACTCCTCGGAGAGCGAGTCGACTTTCGAGCCAACGCCCATGACGGGTGACACGACATTCCGCTCCATGCGGTCCTTCAGGCCACTATCGAGCACCGTAACGGCACGGCTGGTGGAGTTGAGCTGATCGAGAATCGTCTTCAGCGTGGCCTCCATGGCAGTGAGGCGATTATTTTGTGCCTCCTTTAATGTCCGCACTTCTTCCCAGAGCAGGCCCAAGTCGCGGCTAACCTCCACGATCTCTTTCTTCTGAGCCAGAAGCGAGGGCGAAGCTAGAACCAAGGCGGTGCAGATGACGGGCAAAGTTCGCATAGCTACAGTTCCTTTCGTCCATTACAGCAAAGCGGCGCGGCCGGACTCAGGGTCCGGCGCGCGCCGCCAGGGGATTCGGCTGAGGATGACTTATTGCACCGCCTGGAAGTGAGCCCGGCGGTTCTTCTGCCAGCAGCTTTCATTGGCGTCGGTGCAGATGGGCCGCTCCTTGCCGTAAGAAAGCGGTTTGAGGCGCTCATCGGGGACGCCGATCTGCACGAGAAACTCCTTGACGGAGTTGGCGCGGCGGTCGCCCAGGCCGAGATTGTATTCCGCCGAACCGCGTTCGTCACAGTGGCCTTCGACAGTGATTACGGCCGAGGGGAAATCGTTCAAGATCGCCTTCATGGCATCCCCATTGCGCTGAAGGGTTGCGCGGGCATCCTCACGCACCTCGCTCTTGTCGTAGTCGAAGTAGACGTCCTGGATTTCCCGGGCCATGCGTTCGGAGAGTGAGGGCTTTTCTTTGGGGGGAGGCGGCGGAGGCGCAGGCGCTGAAGTGACGTTGACAGTGACGGCCGCCACGGCATCGCCACCGAGCCCCTTGGCCAACATGCGGTAGGTAATGCCTTGGGTGGGGCTTACCTGGCGGGAGCCGGTGGCCGGTACGACACCGATGCCGTTGTCGATGGAGACCTCGGTGGCGTTGGACACCGACCAGGATAGTGTTGTGGACTCCCCTCGGATAACGGTCGATGGGTCGGCACGGAAACTGTTGATGACGGCAGCCGGTCCCCGTTCGGTCTGCACCGGCGCCTTGGCCGGGGGGGTGGGGGGTGGCGCGGCCGCCACCTGTTTCTTTTTGCAGCCTGTGATCCCGGCGGCCAGAATTGCCGCGCAAAGCATCAGGGCTATCTTTTGGGTTTTCATTACTACGTTCGGGCCTCCACTATTTCTCAATCCGTTTGCGCGGCCGTCACTGCCAAGATCCGCACACGCGCAGTCACTTTGCCCAGACAGGCATCCAATTGCTGCCTTCCGAAGTCAATTGCCGAATCTCCGTCCCGTCGGCCAGCATGCTGTAGATTTGCGAGCGGCCGTTGCGATTCGAAGAAAACACCAAGTGCCGTCCGTCGGGAGCCCAAGTCGGGTTTTCGTTCCGGCCTTCCCCGTGCGTGAGCTGTACTGTTTCCCGCGAAGCAACATCCATAATAAAGACATTCCAATTCCCGGGGGCATAACCCCGAGTCCAGGCGAAGGCGATGTGCTTGCCGTCGGGATGCCAGGCGGGGTTGCCCGCCTCGCCCTCGCCATTGGTCAGCCGGACCACATCGGCGCCGTCCATGTTCATTCTATATATTTGTTGCAGACCCCCGCGTCCGCTTACGAAAACGATTTCGTTGGGGTTTTTGGGGTTAACCTTGGGCTCGACCTCAATCGATCGGGAATTCGACAGGCGGACGGCTCCGCCGCCATCGATGTTCGCAGAGTAGATCTGCATAAAACCGCCAATGGACGAAGCATAGAGAACCTTGGAACCGTCGGGGGTAAAGGAGGGAGTGCCATTGGTGGGCGCCGGGGGATTAAAGAACGGGATGAACCGGCCAGTGGCAGTGGCATACATCATGATCTGGGGCTGCCCTTTGGCGTAGGTTGTGAATGCGAGCCGGCTGCCATCCGGAGAGATGGCGGGCATCGTGGAGATGGAGTTGAAGCGGGTCAACTGCTTCTGATTGGACCCGTCGAACTCCATCACCCAGATCTCCTTGGTGCTCCTGGCCTGGCGGTCGCTGACGAAGTAGATCTTCGAGCCGGCCAAGGAGGGCACGCCGAACTGGGCCAAGATATCAGAAGCGTATTCGTGAGCCGCCTGCCTGGCGCCATCTTCCGTGAGGGGCGCATTGTAGAGCTTACGAATCAAGCGGGCGCCAGTGATGTCGGCAACCGACGTATTGTGCAAGTGGCCGAAAGCAACAAATTGCCCGCCTTGTTCGGCGGCGTAGCCAAATCCTAGATAGTTGGCGTTGACGGGAGGCGAGGCCCAATCGTTGAGGCACCGTCCTGCGCAGGCGGCGCCGGGTTGCTGGGGCTGGCGGAGGTCCTGTTCCTGCTGCGGCGGACTTAGCGGGTAGAAGCTCTTGGCCGCCATGTCGAAGAGGCCGGACCGTTGGACGTCCTCAAAGACCGTGCGGTTGAAGACTTCCATAAATGGTGCGGCGCCACCGGCGCCACGGAAGTCGGGCAAGGCGATCGTCCGTTTGGTGCCACCAGTGATTTCGAGCACGATGCGGTTCTGCCCCTGGCTCCAGGCCAGCCCGGCAAGCAGGAAAGAAACCAGCACAGAGAGAGTCCAGATAGTAGTTTTTTTCATCGCTTCAGGTTGAACCAGAACTCAATTGTGGCTACCTGCCCTTCATATTGGGCGGGGAGCGGCTCGAACGGCGCTGCGTCCGTAATGGCCCGCTGCGCGGACATGTCGAGAGCGTAGTTGCCGCTCGACTGGGCAACGCGAATATTGCGCACCTGGCCGTTGCGCAGGATGTCAAAAGTGACGATAGCGGGGGGCAAAGTGCGAATCCGCGCGTCTACGGAATCAGTGCTCCACTTTTGGGCGACCCTTTCCCGGATCAACGCCGCGTAGGCGCCAAAGCGGGTGCCGAAGGGCGCTCCCGTGCCAACTCCAACGCCGCCTGATCCCGGGGCCAGGCCATAGAGAGGCGACGTGGCAGCCGCGCCTCCCCGGCTGGTGAGCTGGTTTGGCGACTGGTCCTGCAGGTCGCGGCGGTTGGAGGCGAACTTGCTGCGTTCAGCCGGCCGCGACTTCTGCCGGGACTTTAGGGCGATTGCAGCCGGGTCTTCCCGCACCGCCTTTTTGGGTTCGGGCTTGGCGGGTTCCGGCACTTGGGAACGGGTATCCGCGGCGACGCGGTTGATGGGTCCGGTGCGGCCGGGAATCGGAATGGAGCGGACCGCTGTGACGCCCACGGCGCCCCCTCCCAAGGCGTTCGGGTCGCCCCAGCGCTCCGTGCGGCCGCCGGGGAATTGATGGGTTAAGAGCAACGCGGCGCAAAGCCCAACGTGAATCGACAGACTGAACGTGAAAGGCCGCTTGAGGGAGTCCCGTTCGTCCAGGATGTCGACGTGGCGCACGGCAGAACCCTACCTGCGTGATCCGGCATCATCCGGCTGGGTTACGATCTGTATCGCCAACTTGGCATCGCCCAAGGCACTGATCACCTGGGCGACCGGATCGAAGATGGTATTGCGGTCAGCGCGGAGATAGACGGCGTTCTGGTTTGGAAAGCGGCGGCGGCACTCGGCGGCCAGTTCATTGATGTTGACCGGCTTTTCATTAAGGAACAACTCGCCGTTCTTCGTGATGGAGACGACCGGGAACTCTTCGGTGGTGTTCTTCTGCTGGCGCACCTTCGGCACTTCGATTTCGAGCCCGAACTCCATCACGTGCGCCGTGAGCATAAAGATCACCAGCAGAACAAGCACTACGTCGACCAGGGGAATGATATTGATTTCGGCAAGCGCACCTGCGCTGCGTCTGCTGCGCCGCGAGAATCCGCCGTTGCCCATTTGAATGCCCATTTGCTAATCCCCCAAAGAGGCGTCAGTGAGGTTGAGAAATTCGAGCGAGAAGTCGTCCATGCGGGCGCCAAGTTCGCGGATCGTGTGGCCGAACTGGTTATAGAAGATGGCGGCGGGGATGGCGGCGGCCAAACCGGCCGCCGTGGCGATGAGGGCTTCAGAGATGCCCGGCGCCACGGCCCGCAGACTCGCGCTTCCCGCCATGCCGAGGCCCTGAAACGCATCAATGATGCCCAGTACCGTTCCGAAGAGGCCCACGAAGGGAGAGACTGTGGCGATGGTGGCCAGCCAACTCATGTTGCGTTCCAGCCGCGCCAACTCCTCGCTGATCCCAAGTTGGAGCGAACGTTCCAAGGCCACTTTGTTGGCGATTCCGCCCCGGCCCTGAAGCTGGCGCGCCACCTCCTGGTAACCGAAATCAAAGACGCCAGAGAGCGGCGCCGCCCGGAACTGTTCCACCGAGACGGCGATGGCTTCCAGGCTTGGTGCCTTCCGGAAGGCGCGCAGAAACGTGCGATTCGCAATTTGAGCGCCCTGGAACTGCTTCCATTTGGCGAAAATGATGGTCCAACTCAGAAGTGAAGCAGCCAACAGCAGCAGCAGCACCAGCTTGGAAACCAGCGAGGCCTGCATGACCAGTTCCCAAAGCGAGAGTTGGAGAAGGGCAGGCGGAAGCGGCGCAAAGAGGGCGTCAGACACTAAAACGTAACTCCGGGAAATTGTTCCCTTTCCATTCTAAACGCATGCGGCAGCGGGTCCGGTTTCTCAGACCCTATACTTTTCATGAATGCTCATCGAGCTGGTGGTGGAAAACCTGGCCGTGATCGGGAGGCTCCGGTTGCGGTTCGGCCCTGGGTTGAATGCTCTGACGGGCGAGACCGGCAGCGGGAAGTCGCTGATCGTCGATGCGCTGGGCCTGCTCTTGGGAGGGCGTGCATCGGCGGACCTGATCCGTTCCGGCGAGAACCGCGCGTTTGTCAGCGGGATTTTTCAAGCGCCTGTCCAACCTGAATTTCAACGTCTGGCAGACACGGCGGGACTCAGGGTGGAGGATGGGGAACTCCTCATCGCACGAGAGATCCTGTCCAACGGAAAGTCCCGCGCGTTTATTGGCAGCCGCCCGGTAGCGGCGTCGTTCCTGCGCGATCTGGCGCCCTGGTTGGGCGACATTCACGGGCAGCACGAACAGCAAAAGCTCTTTTCCGGCGAGGCGCAGCGGGGCATGTTGGACGATGCGGCGGGGCAGGCGGACTTGCGGGAGGAAGTGGCAGCGGATTACGCCAACTGGCGCGCGCTACAGGCCGAGTTGGCGGTGCTCGACCGCACGGAGCAGGAAAAGCTGCGCCTGGCCGACTTGTGGACGATGCAGCGCGGCGAAATCGAAATCCTTGGCCTCACGCCGGGAGAAGATGCCCTGTTGGAGAATGAGCGGCGCGTGCTGAAAAACGTGACCCGCATTTCGCAATCCGTCACCGCTGCATACGATGCCTTGTCTGAGGGCGACAACAATGCTCTGTCGCTGATTGGCGGAGCGTTGAAACGGCTGGAAGAGGCTGCGCGAGTGGATGTTTCGCTGGAGAGCGTTGTTGAGGGGCTGCGGCCGGCCCAGATTGCCCTGCAGGACGCAGTCCACGAGTTGCGCCACTACCTGGGGCGTCTGGAATCAGACCCGGCGCGGCTCGAAACGGTGGAAACGCGCCTTGCCCAGATTGAGAAGCTCAAGCGCAAGTACGGGCCAACGATCGAGGAAATTCTTGCGTTCCTGGCTGAAGTGCGAGAACGGCTGAGAGCAGTGGAAACGGCGGGCGAGAGGCGGGAGGATTTGCAGCGGCGCATTGCGGAGGCGGAGAAGGCATACCGGACCCGGGCGTTGGCCTTGAGGGAGGAGCGCAAGCGGGCTGCCCGTGTCCTGGAGGCCGCGGTGGGCAAGGAACTCGGCTCGCTCGCGATGAAAGGGACGCAGTTTCAAGTCGCACTTTCGCCGGGGGAGCCTGCGGCGCACGGCATGGATTCCGTCGAGTTCATGGTGAGCGCGAATCCTGGGGAACCGCCGAGGCCACTGGATCGCGTGGCCAGCGGAGGTGAATTGTCCCGGATCGCGCTGGCTTTGAAGACGGTGCTGGCCGCGCAACCTTCGCCCGACGAATCACGGACGCTGGTATTCGACGAAGTGGACGCCGGGGTGGGGGGGGCGGCGGCCGAAGCCGTCGGCCGAAGATTGAAAAGGATCTCGCAGCACCATCAAGTGCTCTGCGTCACGCACCTGGCGCAGATCGCGGGGTTTGCGAACCAGCATTTTGTCATCAGCAAGCGAGAGGCGGGCGGACGGGCAGTCATCGAAGCGAAGGAACTATCCGGAGAGGAACGCGTGGCCGAGATCGCCCGCATGCTATCCGGGGCCCGGCTTTCCGAAGAGGCATTGCGTCACGCCGAAAAACTCATGGCCAGCTACTCCGGACCAAGGACGTGAGGTAAGATCGGCTCGCTATGTGGCGAGCACTGATCTGCGGTTTGCTGGCCTGCCTGCTGGCCGGACAAGAACGGTTTGTGCGTCTGGCGGGGGGGGCCATGCCTGGCCGTCCCGGGGTAGCGCTGGACGAATTGGAAGTGGCTGATGCACCGGTGACGAACAACGACTACCTGGAGTTTGTGCGGGCGTCAGGACACCGCGCGCCGGCGCACTGGGTGAACGGTAAACCGCCGGCGGGGTTCGAAAACCATCCTGTGATCTACGTGAACCGGTACGATGCGGAAGCTTACGTCGCCTGGCGCAGTCAATTGGAAGGCAGAGTGTACAGGTTGCCGACATCCGCCGAATTTGAGTATGCGGCCCGGGCAGGAAACGCGGAGGCAATCTATCCTTGGGGCAGCGCCGACCCGGTGGGCCATGCGAACTACGACGCGGAGGGGAAGCGGGCTTTTCCTGACTGGCAGGCTCACCTCCAGCCGGTCCGTTCTTACCCGCCGAACAGCTGGGGGCTCTACGATATGGCAGGCAACGTGTGGCAGATGGTCACCACCGATGCCGACCCGGCTCAGCGTCGGTGGGTGTTCCGGATGACGATGCCCTTCGAGAAAGAGAGCACGGTGGCGGGAGGATCATGGGCGCGCGGGCCGGCGTATCTGCGCGTCACGGCGCGGGGAGGCGCGGGCGGTGCGGGCATTACGCATCCCGACCTTGGATTCCGATTGGTACGAGAAGTGAAGGGCACCTACCATCTGCGCCGAACGCCGCGCCGTGTGGTGGCCCTGCCCGGGGCTGCAGGGGTGTTTTTGTCGTGGCAGTTGTTACCCGGCGAGAATGCGGGAAGGGGTTTTCATGTCTACCGGTCGCCACGCCGGGATGCGGCCGGAATTCGCGTGACGAGTTCACCGCTGCGGAACTCGACTACCTGGATTGATCCGGCCAAGTTGGACGGCGTGGCGTACTACAGGGTGCGTGCGGTGCTCCAGGATGGCGTAGAGGGTCCGCCTTCGGAGTGGGCTACCGCCGGTTTGCAGAAGGAAGAGGGAAACATTGCGGCAGTTTTTGAACCCTCTGCAAAGGAAGGCAATTGCTCGCCTGTTTTCGGCGACCTGGACGGCGACGGAGTGCTGGACGTGGTCTTCCGGTGCGACAACGGCATCAAGGAGAACACTCGCGATCCGGGCGTACCAGTGGAATTGGAGGCCTTCACCTCCTACGGCAAACAGCTTTGGCGGAAGCCGCTAATCGATTACGAGCGATCGTATGGCAACGCGAATAACGCCCCGTTTCTGGTGGCCGATCTGGATGGGGATGGGCGGTCGGAGGTGGTCGCACGTTTACAGATGGGGGCCGGCGTTTTTTTAGCGGTGTTAAACGGTTTGACGGGAGAGGTGTTGCGCATGGCGCCGTGGCCGGCGATGGCAACCGATCATTCCGGCACGTCAACGCGGGTGCACATGGCGGTAGCGAACCTGACGGGCCAGAAGCTCTCCATCATCACACAGACCGGACTTTACGAGAACGAGCGATTCCATGCATTCGACGCTTTCTTGAAGGCGCTCTGGCAGTTCGATTCCTTTGGCCCAACGTCCGGGTCGGGCTCGCATCATGTCGACGTGGCTGATGTCGATGGGGACGGCAAGGATGAGGTGTTCGACGGAACGACCCTGTTGAATCACGACGGTTCGGTGCGATGGTCTCTATACCGGCTGCATCCTGACATCGTGGCGATCAAGCACATACTCGGCAGCCAGACACGCCAAGTGTACTTTGCCGTGGAAAGCAACACGCATGCAGGTGCATATGTTGTGGATGCGGCCACGGGAAAGCTGCATTGGAAGCTCAACCGGGAGGATGATTCGCGGTGGGTGCACGCCCATGTGGGCTGGGCCGCTGATATCGACGCGAGTTCACCGGGCTACGAGTTGCTCACCAACCGGGATGGTCACGAAGCCAAGGAAACCGTATTGTTTAGCGGGACGGGGAAGATAATCATGGAAGGTTTTCCCTGGCGGATGCGTCCTGTGAACTGGACGGGCGGGGTGGTGCGCGACCTGTTACCGCCGGATTCGAGGCAATTGCACCGGTTCGACGGTCGGCAGGTGGCGCCGGTAGCGAACGAGACGGTTTCGGCCGAGCCGTGCCGTTTCGTGATGAGCGCGGATTTATTGGGCGATTACCGGGACGAGATCGTTTGTGCTGTACCCAAATCCGGAGGCGGCGAAGTCTTTCGCGTATTGACAAATACTACCCTGGCGAGCCGCGCGGAGGTTACCCGCACCTCCAGCCGCGAGTACCGGCTCTGGCTGGCGAGGAATATTGGGGCGGGATATGCCAGCTACTTCGAGTGGGAGCCGGGACACTAGGGAGGCCCGTTGGCCGCAAGCCCCATTTGACAGTGTGGGCTGCGCTTCGATAATTTCGGACTCTTGTGACAGAAAAGCTAATCACTCTGGGGCCCGTCGATCTGGCGATCATCGGGATCTACTTCGCCTTTGTCATCGGCATCGGCTTCTATCTGAAGTCGCGCGCCGAGAGCGCAGAAGGTTTCTTTCTGGCCGGCCGGGAGATGACCGCGTGGATTGCGGGCTTGAGCTTTCTGGCGGCGAATCTGGGATCGCTGGAACTGATGGGATGGGCAGCGGCGGCTTATCAGTACGGGATTCTGGCCGCCCACTGGTACTGGATTGGCGCCATCCCAGCGATGCTGTTCCTGGGCATCGTGATGATGCCTTTCTATTACATCTGCAAGACCCACTCGGTTCCGGGCTACCTGCAACTCCGCTTTGGGGAGGGGTCGCGGGCGCTGTCGGCCGTGACCTTTGCCTTCATGACGGTCCTGATGAGCGGCATCAATATGTACTCGATGGCGCTGGTGATGAAGGTGGTTCTGGGCTGGGACATCAATTTTTCCATCTGGGTGAGTTCCCTGACGGTAGCGGTTTACGTAGTGCTGGGCGGTTTGTTGTCGGCCATTTTCAATGAAGTACTTCAGTTTGTGTTGATCTGGCTCGGCGCGGCGCTGATTCCGATCCTCGGGCTGGTGGAATCGGGTGGCTGGGGCGGCATGAAAGCCAAGATCGTGGAGCGCATGGGCAACGACCAGCACCTGCACATGTGGTCCACGCTGGGATCCTTCACCGATAACCCAATGGGCATTCACTGGACCGGTATTGTTCTAGGGCTTGGCTGGGTGATTAGTTTCGGATACTGGACCACCGATTTTCTCGTAGTGCAGAGAGTGCTTTCGGCCAAGGACCTCCGATCCGCCAAGATGGCGCCCATCATTGGCGCGGCGTTCAAGATGCTGGTGCCCTTTATCGTGATTCTGCCAGGGCTGCTGGGGCTTGCCGTACTGCCGATGGAATTGAAGGGTGAAGCAGAGGCCTTGGCGACCGGAGGGCACAGCTACAACGAAGTGCTGCCTCTAATGCTGGCGCGGTACTGTGGTCCCGGTTTGCTCGGCCTGGGCATCACAGCGCTCATCGCTGGATTTATGTCTGGGATGGCGGGGAACGTCAGCGCATTCGCGACAGTATGGACCTACGACATTTACAAGGCCTTCATGCGCAAAGAGGCGCCGGACCGCCACTATGTGCGGATGGGCCGCTGGTGCACGATTCTGGGCGTGCTGGTGTCGATCGGCACAGCATACCTGGTCATGCAATTCCTCAGCATCATGGACTACGTGCAGGCGCTCTTCAGTTTTTTCATCGCTCCGCTGTTTGGCACCGTGTTGTTAGGGATGATGTGGAAGCGGGCTACGCCGGCAGGGGGGTTCTGGGGGTTGTTGTCGGGCACTGTCTCCTCCATCGCCATGTGGGCTTGGGTGAAAGCGGATCCCTCGGCGTTGCGGTACATCGCGCTTTCCACCAATGCAAAGGACATGGCGGAGAACATGTACCGGGCGTGGTGGGCCTGGCTGGTTTGTGTCATTGTGACGGTGGCGGTCAGTTGGGCGACCAAACCGAAGCCGGAGGCGGAACTCCGCGGTCTCGTCTACGGCACGGTGGATCTGCCCGGCGAGCAGCATTTGCCTCTCCATATGCGCCCGGGATTCTGGGCGCTGGTGGTGGGTGTTGTCCTTATAGTTCTGAACATTGTCTTCTGGTAATTTCCCATGTCTTTTTCAAAGAAACCAATGACCTTGGGCGTGATTGTCGGCAACCGGGGGTTCTTCCCAGACCACCTCGCGCGTTCCGGCCGTGAAGAGATCCTGCGGGTGTTAGGAGAATCGGGCGTCAAAGCGATCTGCCCAACTCCGGATCAAACCAAGTACGGTGCGGTGGAAACCCGCACCGAATCTCACGTATGCGCGGCGCTCTTTAAGCAGCACGCCGCTGAGATTGACGGCATTGTCGTAACCCTGCCCAATTTCGGGGAGGAACGGGCGATTGCCGATACCTTGCGGGAGGCCGGCCTGCCGGTGCCGGTGCTGGTACAAGCTACGCCTGATTCGGCTGGCAAGATGACCATCGCTGACCGGCGCGACTCTTTCTGCGGCAAGATGTCAGCCTGCAACAATCTGAAACAGTACGGCATCCCGTACTCGCTGACAAAGCTACACACGGTAGACCTCGCCAGTCCGGCGTTCCAATCAGATCTGGACGAGTTTCTGGCGGTATGCCGGGTGGTGAAGGGATTGCGGCGGCTGCGCGTGGGCGCCATCGGCGCCAGGCCAACGGCGTTCAATACCGTCCGGTACAGCGAAAAACTGCTGGAGAAGAGCGGCATTTCGATTGAGACGCTGGATCTTTCCGAAGTGTTCGGGCGGATTGAGCGGCTTTCCGATGATGCGCCGGAGGTGCAGGCGAAGGTCCAGGCCATTCAGGGCTACGTTTCCACCGAGGGTATTCCCGCGGCCTCGCTGCTGAAGATGGCCAAATTGGGCGCAGTGGTGGAGCGGTGGATGCGGGAGACTGAGGTGGCGGTCAGCGCCGTCCAATGCTGGACTTCGATGGAGGAATACTTCGGCGTCGTGCCGTGCACAGTGATGAGCATGATGTCGCATGAGCTGATGTCCAGTGCGTGTGAGGTGGATATTGCGGGCGTGATCGGCATGCACGCCATGCGCTTGGCCTCGGAAACCCCCAGCGCACTGTTGGACTGGAACAACAACTACGGCGAAGATCCGGACAAGGCCGTTTGTTTCCACTGCTCCAATCTGCCTAAGCATTTCTTTGCGGACGTGCGGATGGACTTCCAGGAGATCATTGCGGGTACCGTAGGCAAACTGAACACCTTCGGCACGTGTGTAGGGCGGGTGAAGTCAGGGCCCATGACATTCGCGCGGTTCTCGACCGACGATTATTCCGGACGGATCCGCGGATACGTTGGGCAAGGGGAGTTCACCACGGATCCTCTGGAAACGTTTGGCGGAGCGGGTGTAGTCCGCATTGAAAGGCTCCAACAGCTGCTCCGGTACATCTGTGAAGAGGGATTCGAACACCACGTGGCGGCCAATCTCAGCAGGTGTGCCGGGGCCGTGCACGAGGCGGCCACCAAATACCTGGGCTGGGACGTGTACTGGCATCAATAGCCGGCAAGTGGATCTGTATGATTCGGATTGAACGGCCCGAGGAAAAGGCCGCGCACTACACTTGCCGCCGCGCCAGGACTGCCCCGGTGATTGACGGGCGCCTGGATGACCCGGTCTGGCGGATAGCGGAGTATTCTCCCCGTTTTGTAGACATGGTGAGCGGAGAGCCGGGGTGGTACGACACGCGAGCGGCCGCGGTGTGGGACGACCGGGCTCTCTACGTCGCGTTTCGGGTGGAGGAGCCGTTCGTGCGAGCAAGCCTGACGGAACGCGACTCGCTGATCTTCCAGGAGAACGACGTCGAACTTTTTATCGACGGTGGAGACTGTTACTACGAACTGGAGATTAACGCGATGGGGACGGTCTACGAAGTGTTCTTTGTGTGGAAGGATGCGTTCGGGAAGGGCAGCCGGTTTGATGTGCCGGAATTGGATCCCATGCAGCGTAAGGCGCTGTCGTTTGGAGGCGATTACGACCGGCAGGCAGCGTCGTTCTGGCGCGGCACCCATCCGCGCGGAGTGCGCTGGGCGTTCTTGGATTGGGATTTTCCGGGGCTCGAGACCGCGGTGCACGTAGACGGCCGTTTGAACGACGATTCCGTCGTGGACCGCGGATGGGGCGTCGAACTGGCGCTGCCCTGGAACGGAATGAAGTGGCTGGCGAATGGCCGTTCACTTCCTCCAAAACCGGGGGACACCTGGAGAATGTTCTTCGGCAGATTCCAGGCGCTGCGGGCGGGCGGGGTCGAGATCCAGCCACATCCCGCGTGGTGCTGGAATCCCCATGGCATCTACGACACGCACCGGCCCGAGTGCTTCACTCACATCCACTTCTCCGGTGAGTTCGTGGAGGATTCAGGCTCGCAGACTTAGATATGATTGCGGTTTCCCCGGTGAGGCCGGGCCAGGAGACATGGCGTGGCAGTGGTGGCAGGCGTTGATTTTGGCACGTTGAGCGTGCGGGTTTCACTCTTCGATTCGGAGCGGGGACGGTTGGGCGCAGGTGTTGCGGAGTATCCGCTCTTCCGGAAGCCGGAGGATCCTGACCATGCTACGCAGAGCCATGCTGACCATATGCGCGCCTTGGCGGAGGCTTGCCAGCGCGCGTTGTCGGATGCGCAGGTAGACGGCAACGCAGTGGAAGCGCTGGCGCTCGATACCACCGGCTCAAGCGTGATTCCAGTGGATGAGCGGCTGGAGCCGCTGGGCGATTACTACCTGTGGTGCGACCACCGGGCTTGGCGCGAGGCGGCGGAGATCACGCAGAAAGCGCATGACCTGAAGCTGGAGGCGATTGATTGGTGCGGCGGGGTGTATTCGTCGGAGTGGGGCTTTTCCAAGCTTCTGCACTGGCTGCGCCATAACCCGGAGAAGCGCGGGCGGATGGCGACAGCACTCGAGCACTGCGACATGGTGGCGGCGGTGCTGTGCGGAATTACAGATCCCTCCCAAGCGCCGAGATCGGTGTGCGCCGCGGGGCACAAGTGGCTGTGGAACCCGAAGTGGGGCGGGTTTCCAGCCAACGACTTTCTCGCCGCAGTGGACCCCCTGCTGGACGGGATTGCATCGCGGCTGCCGGGGCGCTTTGAACGATCGGACAAAGTGGCCGGCCGCCTGACAGCGGATTGGGCCGCCCGGCTTGGGCTGCGTGCAGGCATTCCGATCCCGGTTGGCGCGTTCGACGCACACTGGGATGCGATCGGAGCCAACATCGGCCTGGGCGATGTTGTGAATGTGGTGGGTACTTCCACCTGCATGATGGCGATCAGCCGCGAAGCCACGCTGGTGCCCGGAGTTTGCGGCGTGGTTCCGGGCTCGATTCATCCCCTGTACACCGGCATCGAGGCCGGACTGTCGGCGACCGGCGACATCTTTGATGCGATTGCACGGCGGGCGGGAAAGGATCTGGGCCAGGTGGCTGGGGCTTTGGAAGCGTACAAGGCCGGCCAGACGGGACTATTGCGGCTGACCTGGGACAATGGAGACCGGACCGTTCTGGTGAACCCCGAGTTAGGCGGGGTCACACTCGGCTGGAAACTGACGCACACCGCAGAGGATGAGATCTTCGCTGCCATCGAGGGCACGGCATTCCACAAGAGGATCATCCTCGAGCGCATGGCCGAATATGGGGTTCCCGTCGAGCGGGTAATTAACGCCGGCGGCATTCCGCGCAAGAACGAAACCCTAAACCGCGTTTATGCAAACGTTTTCGGAAAACCCGTTATGGTGCCCGACGGCGATGTGACAAGTCTGGGTTCAGCTATCTTCGCTTTTTTGGCTGCCGGAGTATTCCGCACGGTAGAGGAAGCGCAGAAGCAGCTTTGTCCTTCCTTCCGTGTGGTAGAGCCTGACCCCGAGGCCGTTGGAGTATATCAGGAGATCTATCCGCTGTTTCGCAAGCTCTATTTCGGGTTCGGCCAGCGCGAATCCGGGGCCATAGCCGCCGGTGACGTGCTGCCGGTTCTGCGGCGGATTGCCGCAAAAGCGAGGACTGCGTGATGATGCTCGAGGCCTTGCGGGAAGAGGTGCTGGAAGCAAACTTGGAGTTGGTGCGGCGCGGCCTGGTGCTCTACACGTTCGGTAACGCAAGCGGCGTGGACCGGGAGCGGGGCCTCATCGTCATCAAACCGAGCGGCGTCCCCTATGATCGGATGAAGCCGGCTGATCTTGTGGTGACTGATCTGCAGGGCAAGATCGTGGAAGGAGCGCTACGGCCCTCCTCCGATCTCGACACGCACGCCGCGCTGTACCGCGGATTCCCTTCGATTGGCGGAGTGGTGCATACCCACTCGACGCACGCCACCGCTTGGGCGCAGGCGCGCCGCGAAATTCCTTGTCTTGGCACGACACACGCCGACTACTTTCGCGGGGCGGTCCCGGTGACGGCGCCGCTTTCCCAGCAGGAAGTGGATTCGGACTACGAGTTGAATACCGGAGAAGCCATCTTAAGGCGGTTCGCTCTGATGGATCCATTGGAGATCCCCGCTGTGCTGGTAGCCGGGCACGCGCCGTTTACCTGGGGAAAGACTGTGGCTGAGGCTGCCTACAATGCAGTCGTGCTGGAGGAGGTTGCAAGGTCCACGGCGCTTTCGCTGGGCCTCAATCCAGGCGCTGTGCAATTGCCCGTTTATCATCGGGATCAGCACTGGCTGCGAAAGCATGGCCCGAAGGCGACCTACGGGCAGAGTTCCAAGTGAGGTGGCAGGTATGAAGTGGGCAGCCGTATTCATCTTCGGAATCAGCGCCGGCCTGTGGGCGCAGCCACTGGAGGACCTGCGTGTGCATGGCACGGGGCGATTCCTGGAAACGGTTTCCGGTAATCCCTTCTTTTATCTGGGCGACACCGCTTGGGAACTGTTCCACCGTTTGAACCGGGAAGAAACGGAGCTGTATTTGGAGAACCGGGCGGGAAAGGGCTTCAACGTCATCCAAGCGGTGGTCCTGGCAGAGTTGGACGGGCTTGGCACACCGAACGCTTACGGCCAAAAGCCGCTGGCGGGGGACGGCTCTGATCCGACGAAATGGAACGAGCAGTATTTCCAGCATGTGGATTGGGTGGTGAAGGCAGCGGCAGGAAAGGGCTTGTACATCGGCATGCTGCCGACCTGGGGCGACAAAGTGGTGCGAATGTGGGGGAAAGGCCCGGAGATCTTCACGGAACAGAATGCTTACGAGTATGGCCTAATGCTGGGCCGCCGCTATCGGGATGCGGTGAACCTGATCTGGATCCTGGGGGGCGACCGCCCGGCAGACGGCAAGGTGCCGCTTTGGCGCGCAATGGCCAAAGGCTTAAAAGAAGGGGACGGCGGGCGGCATTTGATCACGTTTCATCCGGTGGGTGGCCGTGGCTCTTCGGAATGGGTGCATCACGAGCCATGGCTCGACTTCAATATGTGGCAGTCGGGGCATGGGGAGCGGAACGCCGTGAACTGGGCGATGATCACGCGGGACTATGGGCGCGATCCGGTGAAGCCGGTGATTGATGGCGAACCCGCATACGAAAACCACCCGGTGAACTGGCGGCCGAATGAGCTGGGCTGGTTCGATGAGTACGACGTGCGCAAGCTGGCGTATTGGTCTGTTTTCGCCGGGGCCGCAGGCCACACTTACGGGTGCCACGACATCTGGCAGATGCTGGCCCCGGGACGCGAACCTGTAGGCCATGCGCGAGGCAACTGGAAGAATTCACTGGATCTGCCAGGTGCCGGACAGATGGGCCACTTGAAGAAACTGATGTTGTCCCGGCCGTACTTCGACCGGGTGCCCGACCAAAGCCTGATTGTGGGGGGCGGCGGCTGGCACGCGGAGCACCGGCAGGCCACGCGAGGCAATACATACGCGCTTATCTACACGCCTCTGCCGGCAGGGGTGCGCGTGGCTCTGGGCCGGATTGCCGGCAAAGAGGTGAAGGCGAGTTGGTTCGACCCACGAACGGGCGTCTCCACCGAAGCTGGCGTGCATCCGAATAGTGGCGAGCGGACTTTCGTTCCCCCCGCCACGGGAATGGATTGGGTTTTGGTTCTGGATAGCGTCCAGTGAGAATCGCGCTTGTTCTGATGGCGGCCGCGTTGGTGTGCTGCGCGGAAGAAGGCCGGATTGTGAATCACAACCCGCATGCCTGGTTCACTTACGACGGCGACCACAAACTGGGCGAGTCTCGATGGGCCATGCACCTGGAAGGGCACTGGCGGCGGCACGATTGGGGCCTCAAGTGGCAGCAATTGCTGCTGCGTCCGGGCATCACCTATTCGCTAAACAAACTTGCAAGCGTGACGGCGGGCTACGCGTTTATCGAGACGTGGCCATACGGGCCGTATGCTTCCGGGCAGGCCTTTACCGAGCACCGGCTTTGGGAGCAGCTTGGCCTGAAGTACAAGACCGGGAAAGTGGCTTGGTCGTCCCGGTTCCGCTTTGAGAACCGTTGGCTGGAATCGCCACCCAAGGACATCCGATACGAGAATCGGATTCGCTTGATGCAAAAGTTCAGTGTGCCGATAAACGACCGCACGTACTTCACTATGTTCGACGAGTATTGGGTGTTCGTGCCCCCGTTTGTGTCGAATTCAGCCTTCGATCAGAACCGTGCCTATGCCGCGGTTGGCTGGCGTTTGGCTCCGCATTGGAACCTGGAAACCGGGTACATGCACCAGGGGATTCTCAGGCGTTCCGGATTGATCTTCGAATCGAACCACACCGTGCGGTTCACCATCGTGTCGAACGCACCGTTTCACTAGTCTTTTCCCTACCGCAATCCGAGGCCACCGTCCACCTGGAGCGTCTGGCCGGTGACGAAGTTGCTGGCTTCGAGAAAAAAGGCCACTGCCTGTGCAATCTCTTGACCTGTGCCGGGGCGGCCCACGGGCGTCGAACGGGCCATATGCTGAATGCGCGGATCCTCGGCCTCTTCGAACGGAATCACTCCGGGAGCGACGGAATTCACTGTGATCGACGGGGCCAGAGCCTTGGCAAGAGACCGGGTGAGCCCGATGACGCCGGCTTTCGAGGCGCAGTAATGCACGTGTTCCGGCCAGGCGAGGAACGCCCCCATCGAACTGATGTTGATAATCCGGCCTGCGCCTTCCGGGTTCACGCGCCTCATCAGCAAAGCCGCCTGCTGGGCGCAAAAAAAGCAGGCCTTGAGGTTCACAGAGTGGATGAAATCCCAGTCGGCTTCAGTGATCTCGAGCGCGTCCAGCCGCGTAAAGCGTGCGGCGTTGTTCACCAGACCATCCAGCCGGCCCACGCGGGACTCCACTTCGCCGAACATGCGCCGGATCTCCGCGACGCTCTCCAGGTTGGCCTGAAATAAGGGCGCCCCTCCACATTCCAAGGCGGTATGCCGGGCTTCCGCCTCCGAGCCGCCATAGTGAATCAGGATGCGATAGCCACGCTCATACAGGTGCATTGCGATACACCGCCCGATTCGTTTGGCCGCGCCGGTGATCAGTACGGTCTTGCCATTCGAAGGCTCCGCCATTCTATTAGCGTAGAGGAAGCGTCACTGAGCGCGGCTGGCCAGCCAAACACCGCCTAACACCAGCGCCGTGGCTCCCGCCACTCCGGCGGTCACTGGCTCGCCCAGAATGAGCCAGCCTGAGATGGCGGCAATCAGCGGTTGTGCATAGCTGAACACCGAAACGCGGGTGGCGGGCAGATGTTCCAGCGCATGGTAGAAGATCAAATAACACAGCACCGACGGGAACGCGGCCATGTACAGGACGGTACTCCAGCCCCAGAAGCCGGGCGAGGACCAATCGAAGCCGCGGCTGGCCCAGATCAGCACCGGTAAAGAAGCCACGGTGCCGCAGGCAAAGCCAACGGTGTTGACCACGATAGGGCCGTGGCGGCGAGTCATCTCCTTGCCACCAATGGTGAACAATGCGAAGAAGAAGGCGGCCAGGAAAATCAGGGCGTCCCCCGCAAGGCTCGCGCCGCGATCTGCCTTGCCGGGGGCCCACTGAAGAACTGCAATCCCCAGGATGGCGAATCCGAGACCGGCTACTTTGCGCGCATTGATCCGTTCCAGACCCCGCATGGCGGCCATCAAAAGAACGACGACTGGGCCCGTGGCGATAATGAGCGCTGCGTGCGCCACGCTTGTCTTCCCCATGCCAACGATGAAGAACACCTGGTTAAGCGTGATGCCTGCTACGCCCAGCACCGCCAGTTGCAGCCATTCGCGGCGGGTCCAGGGTGGATCCTGCGCCGCTTCCGCGTGGCGGTGGCTCCACCAGTAGATGGGGATCAGCAGGGCGGTCGCGAAGATGGTCCGCAGCGGAGCGAACACCAGCGGAGGGAAGTACTTCAGCGCCAACTTGGCAACTACATAGTTCACACCCCAGATGACCGTCATAAACGAAACCAGGGCGTAAATGCGAAAGTGCGAGGACTTCACGTCGCGGTGAACTGCTCCTCCCGGACGGAGACGCTTCTCAAAAAGTCAGCGTCGAGCGGGTAACCGAAGCCGGGGTCATCGCGGAGTGTAATCGTGCCCTGGCTGGTAGCCTCCACCCAAGGATCGATGACATCGCGTTTCCAGTAGCGCCGGGAAGCGCTTACATCACCCGGCAAAACGAAGTTCGGCAGAGAGGCCAGGGCGATATTGTGCGCGCGGCCGACGCCGGATTCGAGCATCCCGCCGCACCATACCGGGACGCCGTGCTGCTGGCAGACGTCATGGACCGCTTTGGCGCCTGCGAAGCCGCCCACACGCCCCAGTTTGATGTTGATGATCCGGCAGGCTCCGAGCCGTATGGCTTGTTCGGCGTGATGGGCGCTCCGGATGCATTCGTCCAGGCAGATGGGAGTGAGGAGTTGCCCTTGCAATTGCGCGTGGTCGATGATCTCGTCATGCGCCAGCGGCTGCTCGATCATCATCAACCCGAACTGGTCCAGTTCTTTCAGGCGTGACAGGTCGGAGAGGCGGTAGGCCGAATTGGCATCAGCCATCAGCAGGGTGTCGGGGAATTCCCGCCGCACCTCCGCGATCACGTTCACGTCCCAGCCAGGCTTGATCTTGATTTTGATGCGCTGGTAGCCGGCCTCCAATTCGGTACGGATCTTCTCGAGCAATTGCCCCACCGAATCCTGGATCCCGATGGAGACGCCGCAGGGAATCTCGCGCCGTGCTCCACCACCGATCAGATTCCAAAGGGGCAGTCCGGCCATCCGCGCTTCCAGATCCCAACAGGCGGCTTCCAGGCCACCGCGGGTCATGTAGTGGCCGCGCATCCCTGCGGTCCGAGCCGAGACCTCCGCGGCGGATGTAAACCTCTGGCCGAGAACCCGGGGAACAACGTAGTTGCGGAGCAGCAGCCACGCTCCTTCCGTCCACTCTTCGTTGTAGAAAGGGTGCTCGCCGCAGGTGACTTCCCCCCAACCGGAGACGGCGCCACAACGGACCTCCACCACGATGATGTCGCGGGTGTATGTCCGGCCGAAGCTGGTTTCGAAGAAATGAACCAGCGGCATGCTGATCTGGTGCAGGACGGCTTGTTCTATTCGGAATTCCATGGGGTCAGTAGATAGGCGGCGTGCGTATTGCCGCGCTCAAATCCAGTCACTGCGAGGCCTGCGTCGAACGCAGCCAAAAAGTCCTCGCTGATGCGGGCTTGAATGGACCGGGCCTGCTTGGGTTCATTGGCGCGCAGGGACGCGATATCGTTCGGCACCTCGATGCGCCGGACCACCTCCAGCGGGGACCGTGGTTGTCCTTTAATCGCGCGTTCCACTCTCTCACTGCTGACGTACCACGAGGCGACGCAGCGGTCGGTGGGCAAACCGCCGTGCAAAGTGGAGGTTGTGGTTCCGTACTGGTTCAAGACGTATCTCTCCACCACTGCGCCCAACCGCTCGATGTTGAAAAACGCGTTCTTAATCTCCAGCGGATCGAAGGTCCACTCCACCAGATGAACTCCTGCCGCCAGAGCAAGCTCTCTTTGGCGAAGCTTCAAGCGGCGTCCGAGTCCGGCATTGCGGTAATCCGGCAGGACGCCCATCATGTGGCTGTGCAAATATGTTTTTCCGCCTGGTTTCAGCCCTGGAATGGCAAGCAGGAAGGCCACCATTCGCGAGCCGTCAAATGCGCCCAGCGCGTGCCCGCCTACCTTTGTGGCAACCACGAACAGGCGTACGGGCAGGAGTTCGATGTCGGCAAACCCCCAAATTTCCTTCTGCAGGCGAACCGCCTCCTGGAATTCGGGCAATTCCTTCAGCGTACGGATTTCGATTTCGCCTTTTGCCAAAGCGATTCCATCTCCTCCAGGGTGGACTCGGCCGGAGTGCGGCCGGCGGCGCGCAATTCTTTCTCCACGAACGCAAAGCGTTCCCGGAACTTGGCATTCGTCCGGCGAAGCGCTTGTTCGGCATCAATGTCCAACCATCGCGCGATGTTGATCACCGTGAAGAGAACGTCGCCTACCTCGGCTTCCATCTCCTCGCGTGACGCTTGCAGCCGTGCCTGCTTAAGTTCCTCCAGTTCCTCGTGCAGTTTGGCCACGACATCTTCGAGCTTCTCCCATTCAAAGCCCGCTTCGGCTGCTTTGCGTGAGATTTGCATGCCTTCGGCCAAGGCGGGCTGACCGCGGACGACGCTGTCGAGCAGGCCCTTGGGCTCCTCGCCCCGTTCGAGGCGTTCGTCAGCCTTAATCTCGTCCCATCGTTTCTTGACTTCTCCCGGTGTCTTGGCGTCGCCTTCGCCGAAGACGTGGGGGTGCCGGCGAATCAGCTTTTCGTTGATTGCGTCCAGAGAATCGCCAATGTGAAAGTGGCCCGCTTCTTCTGCTATGCGCGCGTAGAACACCGCTTGCAAGAGATAATCGCCTAATTCCTCAGCCAGCGCCCGGTAATCACGCCGGTCGATGGCTTCCATGACTTCGTAGGTTTCTTCGAGCGTGTACGGTTTGATCGAATCCAGGGTCTGCTCGCGGTCCCAGGGACAGCCATCCGGCGCTCGCAGACGCGCCATGATCTCTACCAAACGCTCGAACCGCTTTCCAAGACTGTTTGCCACGGGGAACTTCTTAGGATAGCTAGGTTTGTCGCGGCCCGCTGCCGCAAGCCCCGCGCCGCCCGCCGGCCCGGTATTTGCGATAAGCTGACCCAACAAGCGAGGAACGTATGACCCAGAATCCGAACGCCGAACCATCCCGCCGCGATTTCCTTTCGACTGCGAAGCGTACTGCCGCCGCCTCAGCATTATCCGGTGTGGCCCTCCCGCATGTTTTCGCCGCCCAGAACAATACCCTCCAGATCGCCCTCGTGGGTTGCGGCGGCCGAGGTACGGGTGCGGCAGTAAACGCTCTCTCCGTTACCAACGGGCCAGTAAAACTGGTAGCGATGGCGGACGTCGTGCCTGCCAAACTGAACTCCAGCTATGACAAGCTGAAGTCGCAGTTTGGCGACAAGGTGGATGTCCCTCCTGAGCGCCGATTCCTGGGGTACGAGGCCTTCCGGCAGGCCATGAATGCGGTGAAGGCGGGGGACGTGGTGATTCTTGGCACGCCTCCGGCCTTCCGCTGGCCTATGTTTCAGTACGTCATCGACCGGGGCCTGCATTGTTTTATGGAAAAGCCTGTCACGGTCGACGGGCCGACATCAAAGAAGATGCTGGAGCTCGCCAAGCTCGCCTCGAGCAAGAACCTCAAGGTGGGCGTCGGCCTGATGGTGCGCCACTGCCACGCGCGGCAGGAGTTACTGAAGCGGATCCAGGATGGCGCCATCGGCGACATCATCGCTATGCGGGCGTACCGCATGGGACAGGGAGGCGGCACTGCGGGTCCGCGCCCCGAGGGCATGAGTGAACTGGCTTACCAGGTTTCACGCTTCCACGCTTTCCTCTGGGCCAGCGGCGGCGTTTTCAGCGACTATTACATCCACCAGATCGACGAGTGCAGTTGGATCAAGGGCGCTTGGCCGGTGGAGGCCCACGGTATGGGTGGACGTCACTATCGGGGCGATTCGTTGGACCAGAACTTCGATACTTACTCGGTGCAGTTTGTCTACCCGGATGGGACACGTCTGTTTTTCGACGGCCGTAACATGAAAGGCGCGCGCAACGAATTTGCCAGCTATGCTCATGGGAGTAAAGGTTCGGCTGTGATTTCCACGCTTGTGCACGCGCCGGGCATCACGCGCATCTATCGCGGGCACAATATCCCGAGAGTGGAGTCCAAGGAGGATCTGCCCGTTCAGCCGACCCCTGACCTTGTCTGGGCCTACCCACAGCCCGAAAAGAGCCCTTATCAACTGGAGTGGGACGATCTGATGGATGCCATTCGGAACGACAAGCCCTACAACGAGGTAGAGCGCGGCACCATTGCCAGCCTTGTGACTTCCATGGGCCGTATGGCGGCGCACACCGGGCGTATAGTTACTTACGATCAAATGCTGAACTGCCCGCACGAATTTGCCCCCGGGGTGGACAAGTTGACAGCTGACAGCCCGGCGCCTCTACAAATGGGTCCGGATGGCAAGTACCCCGTCCCCGAACCCGGCATCAAGATCGATCGCGAGTACTAACCGCCAATGCGGAACCAACTGTTATTGCTTGGGTTTTGCGGGGTCCTCGCCGCGCAAACGTATCAGCCTGCTTGGGACTCCATCGACAAGCGGCCCACCCCCGCCTGGTTTCAGGATGCGAAGTTTGGCATCTTCATTCATTGGGGCGTTTACGCAGTTCCGGCGTACGCGCCGGTGATCCCCGGCCGTTTGGCGTACTCAGAGTGGTATTGGAACGCGATGACCAACGGCCAGCGGCCCAACGCCAATCCTACGCAAGCCGGAACCTGGAAGTATCACCAGCAGCAGTATGGCGCGGACTTCCCCTATCAGGACTTTGCTCCACAGTTCAAGGCGGAACTGTACGACCCCGATCACTGGGCACAAGTCTTTGAGAACTCCGGCGCCAAGTACGTGGTTTTAACTTCCAAGCATCATGACGGCTATGCGCTCTGGCCGAGCGCTGAGGCCTCCCGCACATGGGGCCGGCCTTGGAATTCCATGGAAATCGGACCCCGGCGCGACCTCTTGGGCGACCTGACTGCCGCAGTGCGCAAGCGCAATCTGCGCATGGGTTTTTACTATTCGCTCTACGAGTGGTACAACCCGCTCTGGCTGAACGATAAACCGCGCTACGTGGCCGAGCACATGTTTCCGCAGTTCAAGGACCTGGTGAACAAATACCAACCCGCACTGATCTTCAGCGACGGCGAATGGGACTTACCTTCTCAAGACTGGCGGAGTCCTGAGCTTCTCGCCTGGCTATTCAACGATTCTCCCGTCAAGCAAGAAGTAGTGATCAACGACCGCTGGGGCAAGGAATGCAGGCACAAACATGGCGGCTACTGGACCACCGAGTATACCCCTGGAATGAGTGGTATGGATCATCCCTGGGAAGAGAGCCGCGGGATGGGATTCTCCTACGGGTACAACCGCGCGGAACGGTTGGAGCATTACCACTCGGGACGGCAGCTGGTGGTCATGCTCGTCGACTTGGTGAGCCGGGGCGGTAATTTCTTGCTTGACATCGGCCCCGCCGCCGACGGCACGATTCCCGTCATTATGGAACAGCGTTTGATCGAAATCGGCTCCTGGCTGAAAGTAAACGGCGAGGCCATTTACGGCACCAGACCGTGGAAAGCCACCCGGCAATGGAGCGAGGGGCAGGTACCTAAGATCGAGTACAACAAGGAATATTCAACGACGTACGACGTGACGAAGTTGGCGAGTAAACCGGAGCCAGGCCAAGCGGGCATTGAAGCCTTCTTTACCACCAAAGGGAGCAATGTTTACGCAATTCTGCCGCGTTGGCCGGGGCGCAGGTTCACTCTGAAGGAAAGCAGCGTTCAGCCGAAGGCCGTTCATTTGCTCGGGAAGGCTGAGCCGCTGAGATTCCGTGCCGCTGCTGGCGGAGTTACCGTTGACCTGCCGGAACTGCCGGAGGATCTGATGGCCCAGCCCATGTGGGTGTTGAAATTCGCCCACTGAGCTGGGCATGCGATCAGGAGCGCAGGGCGGCTATGAGCCGCGCCGGCGCTGTGGCTCGTACTGCCAGCCAGGAGGCGATGGCCCCCGCCAGTAGGACGCTCGCCAGAAGCAACGAGATTCGGGCAAGGGGTAGTATTGCGCCGCGGGTGGCAAGCGCTGGCGCTACAGCCAGCAGTGCACAAAGAGATCCAGCCGCTAATCCAGCGCCCAGCAAGACCAGATTTTCGTAGAGGATCAGCCGCTGCAGTGTGGCTGTATCGAAACCAACCGCCGCAAGCAGAGCCAGTTCTGCGCGCCTCTCAAGAACGTTTCGCAGCATGACGGCGGCCAGGCCGAACACGCCGATGAGCAGCCCAAAACCGCCGAGTGTCTGAAACGTACTCAGGTAGGTGTTTTCCACGCGATGAAACGAGGCCAAACGGTCGGCTACCGGCTGTGCGTCAAACCCATAGGCGGCCAGCGATTCCTCGAGCGGTTCAATCACAGCAGCGGGCGCGTCGATGAGGAATACGCGCCACCCGGGAATATCCGGGAAAAGGCGCGTAAAGTCGCGTTCCGCAATCAGCACTTCGCTCTGAAAAAGCCCTGGCGCCGTCGTGGCTACAATCCGGAGTTTCAACGGTGCGGCGCCAGCTCGTTCAATTTCTATCGAATCGCCCAGACGTTTGTGCAGGATGTAGTCCATCGAGTTCTGGTCGACAATTGCAGGCACAACGCCTTTCTCCAACTGCGAATCCAAAAGCAGCCAGGGATTGCGCGCAGTCTCCTCCGATCGGGCCAGCGAGGCAGTAATCGGCAACGGATTGGACCGGTAGTACGCCGGCGGAACACCAAGAATGCGCGGATTTCTAGGTTCGTACAGGTTGAGACAGCTGATATCATCGCCTGGCCGAAGGCGGAAAGATGTCCATTTAACTGGTGGCAGCCCATCCAAGGAGCGTGGATCCTGGACGATAGGCGCCAGGCTTTCTGCCCATATTCCGGACGCACCTCTCTCGTCCTGCCGGAAAGCTTCCAAAGATGCAAGCAGGAACGACGCCAGCGCGACCAATGCAATGCAGAGGACGCTGCGTCCAGGCCGCCACGCCGCATTCCGGACTGCCAGACGCCAGAGACCTGGCTGGCCTTTGAGCGCGGCGGATGGCCGCTGCAGCCATAGGCTGACTGCCAGAAGGAAAGCGGCTAAGAGCAAGAACGCCCCGCCAAAAAATCCCGCTGCTGCACCTACAATGCCAGCCGCCGACAACCCAAATAGCGTAAGAGCTCCTACTGTACTAAGGAACAAGCCAATCCAGATCTGGGCAAAGCCTGAGCGGCGAAGTGACGCTGCGTCAACTTGGCGCGGCAGGAGACCCTCATAGCGCCTCAGGGCAAGCCAAAGGGCGAGCAAGGCGGCAACGAAGCTGATGAACGCGCCAGCAGCGAGCAGAGAAAGGTCGATGTGGAGTGTTAGGAGGCGCGTTCCGGTAGCCCCGCTCCACCAGCGCCGCAGGCCCTCAATCATGAACCACGCCCAGCCAACGCTGAGGGCGGTTCCGGCAATTACGCCAGCCAGAGCAACCAAGCCTCCCTCCGCCAGGAAGAGGCGGCGGATCGCCGCATCATGTATGCCCAGTGCCCGGAGTAACGCGATTTCGCTTGAGCGCTGCTCAATGGCCAGCCGGCAGAAAAGCCCCATCAGTAAAAGAGCAGAAACTACGAGAACAAAACTGAAATATAAGAAATACTCACCAAAATCAGTGGCGCCGCGGGATGACTCCAGCGCCTGTTGGCGTACCGGGAGGAGCGTGAATTGTGAATCCAGCGGATCCAGGGAGGCCCGGAGAACCGGGGCCAGAGCCTGGGCAGGCATGGCAAACCGGATGGAGGTGTAAGAGCCGAAGCGGGTTGCCCAAAGCGGTCTTGCGGCTTCCAAGAGCACCCAGGCCTTGGGCGTGGCGCGGTAGAGTTTCCAATAGAGTTCGTCGCGTGGCGTAACCAGCTTCAGGTTGATCGGGAAAGGTGGATCCCAAGCGGCAACCGACGTCTGGTCGGTGATGCCAGGGTATTCGGGTGCAATCCTCCGGTCAGCGGCGAGACCACGCATGGGAATGACACCCGCAACGGTAAAGGAAGCGGAGTTTGTTGCCAACGTCCCCGTGTCTTCCCAAACAAAATATTCGAGGTTCACGCTGTCGCCGGTTTCAGCGCCAAGATCCGCCGCCAACCATTCAGTGAGAAGAATTGCGGGGAGGCGGGATGAAGGCAACGGCTTGTCGCCATTCAGCTCCGCAAGCGTCTCCGCGTCGGCTGCCGCAACGAGGGCGTAGGCCGACTGCCGTTCACCCCGCCGTACGGAGTTCGCGAGATACGTAAGAAAGGGACGGGTAAGAATCTGAAGGTCCCGGCCAACGGAGATGGCGCGCGCGGCTGTCCGGTCGTCGAGCACGGTGGACTCATGCTCCAGGATCGTCACTGGATTCTCGCTGCTGCCTGTGCTCGAAAGGCGAAGCCCAATGTCTTCCAGTGAGTAGTTCTCCTGCAATCTCCGCACGAGCATCTCGCGCGATGCCCCAGCGCCCAGGAGAACAGCATTGGCCCGCGTCCCCACGCCCAAATCACGTCGCAAGCGGTCTATGGGGACAAAGACGGCGTGCACCTCTCCCTGCCGCGGACGGAGAGCAAAATCGCTCAATGCCGCCGGGGTGACCTCCTTTGCAACGCGGAATCGAAGCACCCGGCTCGTCTCTTCTTTCTGCCCGTAGAGAAACTCTCTCGGAATGGCCGAGGGCATCTCAATCCGAAGCAATAAGGTATCCCCGGCGCGAACGCCTAGTTCCCGTGCCAAGCCAGGGCTCAACATGGCGTCCCTGCCTTCTGGCGGCTGGGTGCTGGCGCCATGGAACTGGTAGAAGCGAGCGTCAATCCCATGCAGGTCAACCGCCAAAGCTCGCTGCCCGGTTCGTTCGTTGCTGGCGTGCGCTTCCAAAGAAATGATCGGGGCACTACCGGAACCCTGGCCCATCGCCTCCGCGAGCTGATCCCGGAAGAAGGAACGGGATGCCAGCAAATACTCGGTGGCTCCTAGGCGTTGAACCGCCAGCCGCCGCAGGCTTGTCCGGACACTATCACCCGTCAACAAAGCACCCGTAAGCGCGGCGGTGGCCAAACTCGCGCCGGCCAGGGCCGCCAGTTGGGGCTTGCGATAGTAATGCACCGAGCGGAGGATGTATGACGGCCACCGCATGGGCTCCCTCATCCAGCCTTCTGTTCCACGAGGTGGCCATCACGCAGCATCGCCTGGCGCGGGAAGTGCTCCGCCAGTTCCTGCGAGTGAGTGACGACAACCAAGCAGGCATGGTGAGAACGCCGCGCTTTTTCCAGCGCGTCGGCTACCAGGGCAGCGGATTTCCGGTCCAAGTTACCCGTGGGCTCGTCGCAAAGCAGGAGCTTAGGCTCGCGAATCAGCGCCCGGGCAATGGCAACCCGCTGTTTCTCTCCGCCAGACAACTCCGCCGGCTTGTGGTTCAATCGCTCCGCCAGGCCCATTTCCTCAAGCAGGCTGGTGGCCCGGCCTTCCGCACCTGGATCGGCCGCCCCCACCAGCAAGGGCACAAGCACGTTCTCAATGACGCTCAACTGAGGCAACAGGCAGTGATCTTGAAAGACAAAACCTACGTTGGCGTTCCGGAATTGGGCCTGAGCCCTTTCATCAAGGGAGAACGGATCTTCACCCTGCAGAGTCATGCTCCCCGAGGTGGGCCGGTCGAGTACCCCGAGCACATGGAGAAGAGTGGATTTGCCCGAGCCGCTGGGGCCCATCACGGCCAGGGCCTCGCCCGGAGCCAGTTGGAAACTCACGCCCTGCAAAACCGGCAGCGGGCCGGCGGGCATGCTGTAAATTTTGTGGAGATCTGTGACTACCAGCATGTACTGGCCAGTTCCTGTACTTGGCCTATGGTAGCCGAAAGGCACGCACCTTCGTCTCGTCCTTGATGACTAACATTCCAGGCGCTACAGCCGGATGCGCCCAGGTCGGCGAAGTAGACAGCTCGTATCGGGTCACCTCACGCAAGCTCCTGTCCAGTACAACCAGTTCGCCGGCGTTTGTGAGGGCCAGGATCAAGTCTCCAGCCGCCACCACATGTGCATGCTCCGCCCATCTTCCCTCGGAGGCCATTTTCCTGGCGCCGGTCTTCACCTCCAAACCGACGAGTTGCCCCTTCTGTTTCGACTGGAAGCCATACAGCATGCCCTCCAGCAAGACTGGCGTGCTCATGTAGAAGGACACTTCAGGGTTGGACCACAGCTCGACAGGCTGGCCACCTGCAAACCGGAACGCGCGGGTTGGTTTACGTACACCCCCCAGCAGCAGGATGTCGCCCGCTACGACTGGTGTAACGATGTTCTCGTTCCATTGGTCCTTGAAGGGGAGCTTCCAGAGGGTCTTGCCAGTTGCCGCGTCCACACCCAGCGCGCTGCCCTCGGCCAGAGTTACGTATTGCCGCGTGTTGGAAAACTGCGCCACGACCGGAGAAGCGTACACCGGACGATCCGTTCCGTTCACCCACAAGGCTTTTCCGGAGTCAGCATCCAGAGCGGTCAGTTCGCCCTCCCGGTCGTCACCCCAAAACACCACCAGCCGGCTTCCGTCCAGAAGCGGGGACATCGCCGTCCCCGTGAAAAGGCCGCCCGTGCCAGGGGTCCGCTTGGGACGGCTGCGCCAAAGAAGCTTGCCGCTGTCAAGACGGTAGGCAGACAGAGTAGCGTTGACTCCCAGAGTGAACAGCCTCGACCCGTCGGTAACCGGCGTCGAGTAGGGCCCCGGCGCCATGCGAGTCGCGTACGAAGACTTTGTGAACGGCGCCGCGTAGCGGTCGCGCCAGATTGGTTTGCCGGTCCGGCGGTCACAGCAGACCACCACCTCATCCTGACCTTCGCGGCCCATGGCGCACACTATCGACTCAGTAATCACCGGGCCGGAATACCCCTCCCCCACATCGAAAGTCCAGAGGGCCGTGAGTTTGCCCGGCCACTGTTTCGGTGACGTGATATCGGGCGCGTGGCCGTCGCGCGCAGGACCCCGCCATTGTGGCCAAGGTGGGCTGGCAGTCAAGTGCAGCGGCGCCAGACTAACCAGCCATAGCGCCACGCCGGGCGATCGCAGCAGCCTCTGCATATACCTCCACAGTTCGCTTGGCCATCTCTTCGAGCGTAGCCCGCTGCTTTACGGCTGCCTGACCGCGCGCGCCGAGCTCCCGGCGGAACGCGTCGTCGCGGTAAAGCGTTTCCAGATGGGTGGCAAGAGCGGCAGGCGAAGCGGCGTCGAACAACAATCCGCCTCCACAGCGTGCCAAGTGTTCACGGAAGACGGCACGGTCCGGTTGGACCACGGGGACGCCGCAGGCCAGTGCCTCGAGAACATATAGACCTTTCGGCTCGTCGTAAACGGCAGGAACTGAAAAAACATCGAGCGAGCGCAAAAAACGCACCTTGCTGTCCCGGTCTAACTCGCCATGATAGTGCAATTCGGCACCAAACCCAGCCTGTTTCATGGCCATCTCGACCGATTCCAGGTAGCCTCGATGTTCCGGAGGAAGATAGCCGGCAATCTCAAGTTGGGCCGGAGCCTGAACGCGCCGCCGGAACTCCTTCCATGCCTCAGCCAGAAAGTGCAGGCCCTTCTCAGGCGCGATTCGTGCCAGATAGCCTACGCGGAACGTCGCGGGAGCTTTCTTGGAAGGCGGGCCTGCGGGGAAATCCAGGCCGCTCCCTTCCCGGGTGTCGATTCCCAAAGGAACCACGTGAAGCCTGTCTTCTCGCAGTCGGAGCAGGCGTGCCATGTGGCTCGCGTAAAAACCGCTGATGGACACGAATGCGTCCACGCTGCCTGAATGCCGTTCAATCCACTTGAACGATTGCAGACGATAAGGTTCTGGCAGTGACTCCAGGAAGAGGTCTTCACCCTGCAGGGTAACCACGATGGGGCCGTCGTAAACCCGGCGAATCGCCGGCGCCATGGCGATCAGCAGTGTATTCGGAAGTTGAATGACATCGGGGCGAGGTTGCTGCGCCAGCCAGGACTCCAACTTCGTGAATTCCTTGTCTAAGGGCCCGCCTTCGCCCTCAAGCATCGCAACCGTCAGCGCCCCCAACTCTTTCGGGTCCACCGCCAACGAACGTTTCGCTGCCAGCCGTAAAACCCAATTCGAATCCCACAGCCGGTCCAGAATTCCCGGCATATGGCGGAAAAGACGTGATTTCTGTTGCAGGTACACGCTGATGCCGCCAAAAAGGACTTTGTCCTGGCGGCTGGCGTTCGGTTCGTCTGTGCGGGTCGGAGTGTAGATGGGCACGAGCGAAACTTCGTGACCTTGCCGGATTAGCTCACGTGCCAGGGAGTTGTCCCGCAGGCAACTGCCGCAGAACATTTGCGCGGCGCCGGCGGTGAGCGCGAGAATCCGCATCGTTCACCACGCGGCAACCAGTTCGGGCTCAGCGGCGGCGAAAGCCCGCCTCGCCCAAAGGTGATCGAAGAGATTTCCTTCGTGGGGTTGATCCCACTGTATGACGTTCGTCTGCACGGGGCCGATATTCAGACGGCCCACCAGAGGAGACGTCAGCAGCCGGTCGAGGAATTCGGGGTCCTTGGTGATGGCTGTCACCACCAGCGTCGGCCCCAAAGACTCGGGCATGCTTTCCTGCGAGGCTTCTACTACGCTGGCGAACGGAAACAGAAACTCCCGGTTGGCAAGCGCATGCTCCGCAGACTGGCAGTGCAGGACTGTGGGTACAAGATACACGCAACCTTCAAATTCCTGCAAGCGGGGAGTGGCGCGCAGGCGCAACGAAACGTCCTCGGCGCCCGCTTCACCCAGTCCTTGTTCGATCATGGCGTCCACCCGGCGGCCGACATCCGGATTCGCGAAAGGCGCCAGGAGGGCGTCCGGATCTTCCGCCGCGCGAGGCACAATCCCCGCCAGTTTTGCGGCCACAGCCTCCGCGATCTCTCGAGTATGCCGTGGCGCCCACACTCCTGAGCAATTGATGCAAGACCGGCCGCCATTGTCAGCAATCGAGCGCGCGATAAGGTCGACATACTTCGGCCAATCATCCACGCGGTCCTCGCCAATCACGATCTTGGAATAGCCGGGACCGTGCAACTCGATGCGGGGATCTTCAGCCCAGTGTTTCACCGCGCCGACGTCGCCGAATAACATGCCTCGCCCGGTCATGCGCAGGATTTCGTTCGCGCCGGCGTGATCGGTGGGGTAGTAGCAGAATGCCTCCCCCGGTAGCCCGGCCATCAAGAACGCTTGGATGATGCGCCAGGGCGTCCATGGTTCGGCGCTGCCCGGCTTCAGTACCAACGGGGTCTTCATCGCGATCGCGGGCACCCAAAGGGAATGAACGCCCGGCGAATTCGACGGCAAAATGACGCCCAGCGAGTTCCCTCGCGGGAAGAAACTGATCGGCGTTCCGTTCAAGGCGAAGCCGCGGTCCAGGATGCCCAGATCCAGCCCGCGGGTCAACCCCTTCAGCACGGTCTCGACGTTGGCGAACATGTTGTAGATCCGCTCCATGTTTTTGCGGATCAAGACATGCGGCATGCCGGTAGTGGCCGAAAGCTGCAATACGTAATCTTCAGGCCCCTGCGCGTGGTCGTTCAACGAAACGCGCCCCTTCAGAAAGATATCGCCGGCATGGTGGGTGATCTCGATCAGTTTCTTTACCGGAATCTCCGCCAGCACGGCGCGCGCTTCATCTTGCCTCAACAGATCGCGGCGGATGAGACCAATGTTGGCCTGCGACACTTGAGCGATCGGTTCGCGTGATTTGAAGTGGACCGCCGGGGCGGTGTCCACCGAGCGGTACGGCTTGCCGTGCCGCAGCAAGGGAATGTGCAGCATCAGTACACCCCTTCCACCACCTGCTTCTCCAACTTGCGGAACGGCCGCACATTGCGGACACCATCCCAGGGGTACGCCTCGTAAGGGACGTCCCGCTCGGCTTCGTCGCGCTCGAGGAAGCGAGGCATGAAGAACTCTTTGGTGAGTGTGGTGAGCCTGACACGCCCGGTCTGTCCATACTCCACGACCCGCCACGGATCCTCCGGATCCACCACTTCCATCATGGCCCGCGGCGAAGGCGCATAGTACACGATCGCGTAACCATCCTCGGCCCGGACAGGCCGGTGCGTCGCGAGTCCCATCAGTGTGTTGCCGTAGGTCGGAGCAAAGTAGATGCCTTCCAGAAGCTCTTCGTACGCAAACCTGACCCACTGTGGCGTCATCTCCGTGCCGCCGCAAAAGATACCCGTAATCCCAGCCTTCCTTAACGAGATGCGCTCACAAAGCGCTTCCAGCAATTTGGGGGTAATGAAAAGGCACTTGATTTCGTGGGCTCGAAGAATGGTGAGCGCCTGGTCGATTACGTGCCGCTTGTACTGTTCCATCTCTGCCATCGCGCCGCGCTTAATGAGCTTGATGACCCAGCGCGGATCCAGGTCGACCATGAAACAGATGCCGCCCCGGTGCTGGCACAGATGTTCCACCGCGAGGCGCAGCCGCCGCGGCCCTGAGGGCCCAACGTGCAGCCAGTCCGCCCCTTTGGGAAATGCGCTGTCCGGCAGCGTCTTCGAAAACTCCGAGTAGTCAATGCGGAAGTCTTCCGAGGCGATACGCGATTTTGGTACGCCCGTGGAGCCGCCGGTTTCAAATACGTAAATCGGCTTGCCGGCCAGACCTTTTGGCACCCATCGCTGCACGGGCCCGCCCCTTAGCCATTCGTCTTGAAAAAAGCCGAACTTATCTAAGTCTGCGTAGCACCGCACTTCCTTCCTGGGGTCCCATCCGGCCTGCCGCGCCCATTCCAGCCAGAACGGCGTGCCTGTCTCCGGGCTAAAGTGCCACTGCACCACTTCGACAGTCCATTCGTCGAGGCGTTGGCGAGCTTCAGCCATTCGTGATTGCAAGTCGGATGAGGAAGATAAAGATGTAAACATTGAGTCGGCCCCTCAATACAAGACCAGTGTACAGCGCGTACAGTTGAGAAGATGCCTCAAAAAGCCCTGACGCTGCTTTACCTGTTGGGATTCGCGACAGCCGTCTTACCCGGCGCCCCAGCCTGGACCCGTTTCCGGGGACCCAATGGGTCGGGGGTCGCCTCTGGAGGTGCTCTGCCCGTCGAATTCGGGCCCAGCCAGAGCCTGCTCTGGAAAACTCCCATGCTGCCTGGCTACAGTTCTCCAGTTCTGGGCGAAAGGTGCGTCTTTCTGACCGCCTACGAAGAACTCAAGGGCTTTACACTGTGTCTCGACCGAACCACGGGACGTGAACTATGGCGCCAGCAGGGATTTGAACTTGAAAAAAAATTCGGCTCTGTGAATACGCCGGTCTCCGCGACTCCGGTGACGGACGGCAAGAACGTCTGGGTATTCTTCGAAGCGGCTGGACTCATTGCCTACGACGAACAAGGCCGGGAACGATGGCGAAAGGACTTGGGCAAGTTCAACAACCCTTACGGCATGGCTAATTCCCCCATGCTGGCCGCCGGAATCCTGGTCCTCCAGGCCGACCAGGACACCGGCAGTTTTCTCCTGGCCGTGGATGCCTCCACAGGGAAAGAACTGTGGCGGACGATGCGGCCGCAGGCCCTGCACGGCTACTCCACACCCACCTTCTACCGGCCGGAAAAAGGCGAAGACCAGTTGATCGTGTCGGAGAGCTACCAGGTGACCGGATACTCGCTGAAAACTGGAGAAAAACTCTGGTGGGTGGAGGGCATGGCGTGGCAGGCTAAATCGGTCCCTGTTCTTGCGGGCGACCGGCTCTATTTGCACTCCTGGACCTTTGGACTGAACGAAATCGCCAAGCTGCCGGTCCGTCCCTGGCCGGATTTCCTTGCGGAGCAGGACAAGGACAAGGACGGCAAGGTGAGCCGTGACGAAGCGCCCGACAAGGAGATGGTCAAACTGTGGTTTCTCTACGATCTCGATCGGTCAGGCTTTCTGGAGGAGGCGGAATATGCCGCCATCATGAAGCGGTCTGAGGAGAGAAGTGGCCTGTATGCGATCCGGCTTGGCGGCAGGGGCGACATTACCAAACAAGCGGTGGAATGGAAAGCCGAAAAGCAGTTGCCTAACATTCCCTCGCCGGTTCTTTACAACGGCGTGCTGTACGTGTTGAAGGAGGGCGGAATTCTGACCGCCTACGATGCAGCCACTGGCAAAGTGACGAAGCAGGGAAGAGTCGAAGGCGCGATCGATGCATACTTCGCCTCTCTCGTCGCAGGCGACGGCAAGGTGTATGCGGCCTCACGCAAGGGTCTGGTGGCCGTACTTCGTGCCGGGGCGGAATGGGAAGTGCTTCGCGTGAACGATCTCGGCGAAGAAATCTGGGCGACGCCCGCGCTGGAAGACGGGCGCATCTACCTGCGGACTCAACAAGCGATCTATTGCTTTGGCCTCCCCCCGGCCGCGAAGCTACACTGATGGGAATGAAGCGCCTCGCCGTCCTGGGACTTTTGATTCAGGCTCTCTCGGCTCAGATCGCCACGCCCACCAACCCCGGTGTCGTAAAGGACTACCAGCCCATCAACGCTGCCGAACGGGGGAAGTGGTTCGTGGTCTCCACCGTGGGTCCTGCCAGCCTGTTCGGCGCAGGGATTCTGAGCTCGGCCTGGGGCACCTGGCAGAATAATCCGGAAGAATACGGGCCCACCTGGGAGGGTTTCGGCAAACGGTATGGAATGCGTCTCACCGGCGTGTCCACAAACAACGCCATTGAGGCGGCTCTCGGCGCCGCCTGGGGCGAAGACCCGCGCTATTTCCCCTCGCCCGACCGCGCCTTCGGACCCCGAGTGAAGCACGTGGTGAAGTCGACGTTTCTCGCTCCCGGCCGCGACGGCCGCTACCGCCCGGCGTATGCGCGCTACGCCGCAAACGTGGGCAACAACTTTCTTTCGAATCTCTGGCGGGAGAAAAGCGAGGCGGACGCGTCCTCCGCGCTGCTCCGCATTGCTTTGGGGGTAAGCGGCCGCATGGGAAGCCATGCGTTCGCCGAATTTTGGCCCGACGTGCGGAAAAAAATGCGGCGCTGAATCTGTCCGGTTTAACCCTGAGGCTTGAAGTAGAAGACCAGCGCAGCTCCGCCGCTCGCCATCAGATACCCCACCCAAAGCAGCGGATTCGGCGATTCTTTCGGCGGGTGTGTCGCCATGGATACGGCCACGTTCACCAGGGGGGCCAAGCCAAACACCAGTGGCATCACGTAGTTGGGAACGCCGCCGTTCCTGAAGGCCCAAATGATGCAGATCGCTCCCAGGGCGCCCAGCGCACCCCCCAGGCTGGCGTTCACAATGCCGCCCCAATTGAAGCCTCGAAGCTGCCCCGCGGGCGCGAGGATGAACGCGGGCACCAGAACCCCCACCAGGAAGTAGGCTCCGCCCACGCACAGTAAGGCGCGCAACGGATTGCCCAACTGCACCTGGCCCTTATGCAGAATCGGGCCGTACATGCCCCAAAACAGCGCTGCCCCCAGCGCGAAGGCTACCCAAAGCATACTTTTCTTCTTTCCCTGTGGAGTGCTTGCCATTCGTTTGTCAGAAGTTAATCCGGAGCCCCAACTGCAATTGGCGCGCGGACGTCACCGTACTGCGGATCAGCCCGAACGAGCCCAATGGCCTTTCATTATCCGCTGCGCCCGCGAAAGCGGCAATCGACGGAGGACCGAAGTTCGCGCGGTTGGGCAGATTGAATGTTTCCACCCGGAACTGCAATCCGCCAGTCTCCCCCAGCCACGCGATCGGGAAATTCTTCATCAACGCCAGGTCGAAGGAACGCAAGTTTGGCCCGATCAGCGCTCCCCGGCCCAAATTGCCGAGCGTTCCGGCGCGTTGCAGCGTAAAAGCATTCGGGTTAAACCACTGATCCGGGCTGCCCAGCACCGCGCTTTGATGCGTGAATCCCGGCGCCATGTTCGGCCGGTCAAACCCCTGCCCCGATTGGATGGACGGCTGCCATTGGCTCCTGGACCGGTTTTGGGAGACGAACACTGTCAAGGGATTTCCGCTGCGCACCGAAAAGATGCCGCTCCATTGCCAGCCGTGAAGCAGGAACCGGGCCGGGCCCTGCAATGTCGCGCCGAATGGCATCTGCCAGACAAAGCTGGTCACCCAATTGTGCTTGGCGTGGTAATCGGCCAGCCCCTTGTTGTACTCGAAACCAGGGAATTCAGGGAAGGCCACAACCGTGCCGTTTGTCGCATCGGAAAAGAACGTGGACGCCTGAGTGGTGTCGATGTTCCTCGAAAACGTATACGAAGATTGCGCAAGAATCCCCTGGCTGAAGCGCTTGCGAATTTCCAGAATCGCCGCGTTGTACCAGGAGTTGCCGTCGCTTGCCTTCAGTTCGATCACCCCAAAATTCGGGTTGCGCCGGGGCCTGCCTGCTGGCCAGAACAAAGTCCCATCCGCCTCGCGGAGCGGCTCTGCAATGTTCCAGTCGGTCGAGCGCCATAAACGCTGCCCTCTGGATCCGGCATATCCTCCGGAGATCAGAGTGTCGAATGGGAGTTGGCGTTCCAGCACCAGGTTGAAATACTGCACCTGAGGGCTCTGGATGTTGTAGTCGATCGGGCGCATCGAATTGCCAATGCCCCGTGAAAAATCAGGTTGGGGAAATTGCGGCGCCGGAATCGATACCCTTGGCGTGAACGGAGGATTCGTCACGGTGACAATCAGATGCTGCTGATTGTTCGTGTTGAAGTACAACCCATAGCCGCCACGCAGGGCCGTCTTGCTGTCACCTGTCACATCCAGTGAGAACCCTAGCCGCGGCGAAAGATTCAAGTACGTCGGGTTGCGATATAGCGGTCCGACCGTAGGAGCGGGATCCCGAAGATCCGGCAATGCGGCATCCCGGTTGTAAAGCTCCCTAGGCATGGAAGCGAATTCGTACCGCAGCCCAAGATT
Source organism: uncultured Solibacteraceae bacterium (assembly GCA_964460395.1). Taxonomy (GTDB): domain Bacteria; phylum Acidobacteriota; class Terriglobia; order Bryobacterales; family Bryobacteraceae; genus CAYWQS01. The sequence continues at coordinate 170,157 of CAYWQS010000001.1, forward strand.
CAGCGTCAACCGGCGGTGTACCCGCCAGTCGTCCTGCAGGTAAAAGCCAAACAGATTGAATCGCCAGTAACGGTCGATTGCTCCACCTGGGGGCAGGCCCAGGAAGCGTAGCGAATTGCCGGTCAGAAAGGTCCGCAGGCTGGCGAACGTATGAATTCCCAAGGAGAACGTGGGGTTCGCCATGTTGTTCTGGTAGCGCTCGAACAGCGTCCCGGCGCGCAAGAGGTGCCTTCCTTGAACGTGCGCAACGGAATACTGGAAACCGTAAACGTTTTGCACGAGCTTCACGTTCACTGAAGTCTGTGTGCCCCATCGCGGCATTCCGCCGATGTCGATGTTGCCGACGAAGGGGCGCCCAGGCACGAAGGGCTGCAAGGATCCCGAGGTGTTGTTCTCCACATCCTGCCCGATCCTGGTTCTCGAGAAGCTGGCGCGGAAGGTGTGTGTCGTGGCGGGGGACTGAATCCACAAGTGCTCGGCCGTGGCGAACTGGTTGCGCGACCGGAAGGCGCGGGGGAACTGCGGATAATCCGTCGGCAGCAATTGGTCTGCATCATCCGCGGTGTACCGGAAGAAGCTTTGGTTTTGCTGGTTGAAATAGTGGTCGATGCGCCCCTGCCCGAAGTCCTGGCGCAGGCGCTGGTCAAACCCGAAGAAGTAGCTCGCCAAACCGCCGCCCCGGTTGGGCCCGTTCGGCAGCGGCATTTCGTTCAAGTAGGGCAACACCAATGGATTGATGGCTACAGGACCATCCGGCAAAATGCCGCGGCGGGCGTTCTCATCAGGCACCACCGTGGAAATCGTGCGTCCCAGACTCTCTCGCAGAGCTTCGTAGGTAACGAAGTAAAAAGTCTTTTCTTTGCGTACAGGACCGCCCAGCGATCCCCCGTACTGATTCCTCTTGAACTCGGGCTGCTCCGCAGGGTCAAAAAAGTTCCGCGCATCAAAATTATCGTTGCGGTGGAACCAATACGCGGAACCGTGCACGTTGTTCGAACCAGACTTGGTAAGTGCGTTGATCTGCCCACCCGAATTCCGGCCAAACTCCGCCGAATAGATGTTCATCTCCACGCGGAACTCCCGCACCGCCTCCAAGCCGAGCGCTGTTCCGGCCGCCGAGCCGGCCGGACCGTTGGTGAAGTCGTTTTGCGGAGTGCCGTCCAGCAAATAAACGTTGGAACGCGGATCCTGGCCGTTGAAACTCATCGCCAGTCCGTGGGCAACCACGCTGCCTCCATCGCGGTGCGGAAAGGCCGCCACAGCGGGCTGCAGCAACGCCAGGTCGGTATAGTTTCTCCCGTTCAGTGGAAGCTCCCGCATTGCCGTTTCGCCTACCAGGAAGCTCAACTCAGAAGATGTTGTGCTGACCATCGAAGGCTGCTCGAGCACGGTTACTTGCTGCTCCATCGCTCCCACTTCCAGCACAAGATCAATGCTGAGCGCCGACGCTACAGGGATTTCGATCTGGTCCCGAAGCAGCGGCCGGAAACCGGTCGCCGTTGCGCGCAAACGGTAGCCGGAAGGCGGCAGATTCGCGAAGGTAAAGGCCCCCTCCCCATCACTCCTGGTGACACGCCGGAACCCTGTGGAGGTCTGCCACAACTCAATCTCCGCGCCGGTTACCACCAACCCCGAGGCATCTACAACCCGCCCCGAGAGCCGGGATGCAGTTTGGGCGGATGCGCCAACGCACACAACCAAGGCGAAGAGGACAACGAGCCGGAAATTGCGTTGCATGCTTGGGATGAAGAGATTGACTCTTCGAGTGTAACAACCAGCTCTCACTGTTCGCCCCGTTCCGTAAGGTTGTGTGAACATAACTGCAGCCCCTCAGATACGAACATTACGGTTAAGGCGATGAAACGGTTAGCCTTGGTTACTGGGATTGCGCTCTTCTATGCCCTGCATCAAGATTTTTGGTTCTGGCGCGCGCAGGAGCCCCGGCTCTTCGGCGTCTTGCCGCCAGGACTTTGGTATCACGGAATTTATACGCTCGCCTGTTCCCTGCTGATGATTTTGCTGGTACGTTCTGCCTGGCCTGCGGAACTCGAGAGGCGCGCCGGGCAGCCCCGAAAGGATTCGGACGTTTGATCCCAGCCCTGGTTGTCTTCCTGTATCTCGCCGTTGTTTTTTACATCGGTATCTTTGCGTTCCGGCGCGCCGATCTGGCCCACGAAGCCGAGGACTTTTTCCTCGCCAGCCGCTCCTTGGGTCCGGCCATCTTTCTGCTCAGCTTGTTCGGCACCAACATGACCGCTTTTGCCATCCTGGGCAGTTCCGGACACGCTTTCTCCAACGGCATCGTGACGTTTGGTCTGATGGCCTCGTCATCGGCCTTGGTCATTCCACTTTGCCTTTTTTTCATTGGAACCCGCGTTTGGGCGTTGGGCAAGCAGTTCGGGTTTATGACGCCCGTCCAACTGTTTCGCGATCGCTGGGAGTGCGGTCACATCGGCACGGTGATCACATTGCTGCAGGCCGCGCTGTTGATTCCTTACATCATCATCAGCGTCATGGGCGGAGGTGCCACGCTCTACGCGGTCAGCAATGGCGCGGTGCCCTACTGGCTGGGCGGCGCGATTGTTGCTCTGGTGGTAATGAGCTACGTCTTTTTCGGCGGGATGCGGGGCACCGCCTGGGTGAACACCCTGCAGACGGTGCTATTCCTCTCGTTTGGGGCGATCACTCTGGCGGTGATCGCCTATGGCATGGGCGGCTTTGGGCTGGCGATTGAGCGGCTATCCGGAAACCCGCTCACCAGCAGTCTGCTGACTCGCGAAAAAATTTCGCCTGCCTACTTCTTCAGCTATACCTTCATCCCTCTCTCTTCGATCGCCTTTCCGCATATCACCATCTTCTGCCTGACCGCACGCAGGATGGCTCAGTTCAAGAAGACCGTCATCTTCTATCCCCTCTGCATGTTGGCCATCTGGTTTCCCTGCGTCTTTCTTGGCACGCTGGCCAACCAGGCAACGGAAGTGCCGGCGATTGAAGCAAAGATCGAGGCCAAACAGCGCTTGGCCGTTACAGGCGCTGAACTCAATCCCAATGAGCGCGCGGAATTGCGCGCCCAGGCGAGCGGCGACAATATCCTCCCGGTTCTTCTGAATCACTATGCACCCGTCTGGCTGGCTGGCCTGCTGGGCGCCGGCATCATGGCGGCCGTTATGGCCAGCGATTCCCAAATCTTGGCCCTCTCTACCATGGCGGCAGAGGACCTGTTCGCCTTCTACGGCGGCAAAGAGCGTTTCGGAGAGCACGTGCAGGTTCTTACCGGCAGGGTGTTCGTAGTCGCTCTCACTGTCGTCGCCTACATCGTTGCCTTACGCTTGCCCCAAAGCATCTTTGACATCGCGGTCCAGTACGCCTTCACCGGTTACTCAGCGCTTTTCCCCCTGTGGGTGGCGGCTCTCTTCTGGCGTGGCAGCACCAAATGGGGCGCTCTGGCCGCAACGCTTTGGGTGGCCGGTTGCGTGGCGGCGATTGCGGTCGTGCAGGGACAGGTACCGGCGCCTCCCGCTGGTCAATCGATCACCCTTTGGGAACACCAAGGTGCCCCAATCCTCACGCGGACCGCTGCGGGCACTCTCGTCCTTGGCTTTCTTCCGGTTGTGCCGGTCACCTTGGGTTCCGGCATCTGGCTATGGCTCATCTCCCGGCTCACGGCCAAGCCATCGCCTGCCACGATTGAGCGTTACTTCCCCTCAAACTGAGCCGGTCGCGGTTCGCCCATCTTCTGCCGGATCAGCCAAAGCACGTCCTTGGCCGGAACATACCCCTTCCACTCGCGCTCCGTCTCGCCCTCCGGCCCGGACAAGTTCACTTGCGGAGGCCCCTCGATTTCCTCCACCGTCAAACCCAGCGCCTCGAACTGAACCCGGGCGCTAGCGGCGATGACGCGTAATCCGCGGCCGTCTGCGCTGTCGTCTCTCCATATGCGCAAAACAGCCTGAGTCCAGGGCGCGGCCGCAATCGTCGCAGGGAGGATCGTATTAGCCAATTCCAACGGTTGCTGGTTGCCCACCCAAGCGGCTTCGTTACGGATGGCTGGCGCGGGAACTGGCGGGCTCCATTCGATCACGTTGCGCTCCAGCCGCACTCCATCCAGGGAGCCCTTATCCCAGGTGTAGTAGTGCACGGCGCCGTGATGGCGCGCTAACCGGGGACTCCTGCCGTTTCCTGCGCACACGTTGTCACGAATTACACTCCCGGTGGTCACTCGTTGTCCCGCGCCGAACACCGCTACACAGTATGCCTGCGTATCGTGACCGTAACTATGCTCGACAAGATTGCGGTCGTTGCCCCAATCGATGTCAAACGCCCCGCCATCCACCTCAGGTGAGTCGCTCCAGAAGCTTTCGCATTCCCGCACCACGCAATCGGCGCAGCGCCATGTCCAGATGCCATTCGGCGTGCCGATACTCCGCCGCACCTCCATGCCAGTGTGCCAGGCCGCGCTGCGCTCGATCAGCCCTTGCTCCACCTGAAACAACACGATTCCGTCACCCCACACGTCAAAGGCGACCGAGTTGCGAATCACAACCTGGCGGCTCCGGCGCTCTGCCAGCGGTTTGAAGTAGCCGGCGCCGTCCACCAGGATGCCCGCCCATTGTGAAGTCCGCCCTGCTGTGACCCCGTCGATGACAACGTCTTCGAACAGAGCGCTGTCATTCGCCTGCACGACCACTAAGCCGGACGCCTTGGTTTTCAACGGTCCGTGCACATCGTAGACGCCAAGATCCCGCAATTCAATGCCCCGGAGCACGCCCTCATTGCCGGACACATACACCCCGTAGGTCGTCGATCCGCCTGCCTCGAACCCCTCCAGCCGCCAGTGGCTTTGGTTCCACAACGACACCGCCGCGATTGCTCCCGATGCCATGATCTTCGGCGGCTTGCCTTCGCCATACGGCCCTACGGTAATTGGTCGATCAGGTTCGCCTGAGCCCTTGGGCGAAAGCACCCCTTCGAACTGGCAGCTTCTCCGCAGCAGCAGGCGGTCTCCAGGTTGAAATACGTGCTGCGATGCCCGCCCCACAGTTCGCCAGGCTGCATCTGGTCTTATGCCGCTGCCTTCATCCGAGCCATTCCGGCAGTCCACGTGATAGTCCGCGCCACAAACAGCCCCCGCGAGCAAGAAGATCCAAACTCGAGTATTCACTCAACGCCTCTAATCCTCTGCCAAAATCATTAAGTCCCAAGGCCCCAGCCTCATCAATGCGCCAGGAACAGCCGCCCGCCCGGTCAGCAGGTCAGCCGCCGCACCATAGCCATAGCGGAACTCTTGCTCCTGGCCCGAAAAATTCATGTAGTAGTGAAGAGCTTTACCCCGGTTGTCCTGGCCATGCCGGACCCGGACAGCGGCCGGCAATTCTTGATCGCCGCTTTGGAGCTTTGCCGCTCTCAACTCCGCCAGCAACACTGCATTCATCCCCTCGTCCGACAGGTGCGTCCCTAAGTAAGTAAGAGAGCCCCGCCCATGCTGATTCCTGGTCATGGCCGGATATCGGCCAAAGAAAGGATGATCGTAGGTCGCCACCGCGGTTGCCGTCTCTGGAATCAGAAACTCCGCCCAAACCGAGCCCGTCAGGGCAGCGCCAAGGCCGCTCTTTAGCGGCAATGGTTTAGCCAGATTCGAAAACTCCTGATACCGGAACCCTGCCGCTTTGCGCAGCGGACCCGGAGCCATTTGGTGCCGTACCGTGGAATGCTCGTTCGCGAAGCAACTCTTGAAACTCACCACCGCGCGTCCGCCCTGCTCCACGAACCGAGCCAACTTTCCGCACGTCTCCTCACTGGCGCTGTAGAGGGGCGGAACCAACAGCAGCCGGTAAGGCGCCCAATCAGACTCCGGCGTCACATAATCCGGCTCCAGATTCAGCCGGTACAGCGCGCCGGCCATTTGCCCCAACACGCTCATGTAATTCACACGGTCGGAGAAGGGCATGAACTGCAACGCGTGATAGGAGTCCGAACTGTAGAGGATGGCCACTTTGTTGGATTTCTTCAGATTCGCCAGTCGCGGGCCGATCCGCCGTAGTTCAGCGCCCAGACGCGCCACCTCTGCAAACACACGATTCGGCTCAAGATCATGGGAAAGCACCCCGCGCCAGTACGTTTCCTGGCCATAGTGCAGCGAGTGCCAGTGCCAGTAGGCCACCATGTTCGCTCCCGCGGCCGCATGGGCGTATGCGGCCAGCCGCAACTGGCCGTCATAGGGCGGATACTGCGCCCTGGAGTCCCAGCCAATTGACTGTGCATTGGTCTCGGTCACCAGGTAGTTCGTGCCCTTCAACGAACGGTTCCAATCGCCCGACTGCCAGATGGCCTGCGGATCGAACCTGTCTTGCCAGGCGTGGTAAGGGTTCACGGCCACCACATCGAGGAACTTCGCAATGGCGGGCTGATCCAGATTCGTCCGGATGCCGCCGACGAAATTATGAGTCACGAATTGGTCCGGCCGCTTCAACTCCCGGACAATGCGGGCCTGCCACGCGAGAAAATCGGTCACGATCGACTGCTGGTATCGTTCCCACTCCAGCTTGTAGCCAGGATTCAGAATACCGTCCCGGGCGGGGAACTCCTCCCAGTCCTGTACCAGTTGGCCCCAATAAGCGAAGCCCCAAAGCCGGTTCAGGGTTTGCGGCGTGCCGTACTTCTCCTTCAGTCGCTCCACAAAGCGGCGCTGCACATGGGGCAGCGGCAGGCCGTTCGGTCCTGTCTCGTTATCCACCTGAAAGCCGATCACTGCGGGGTGCCGGCTGGTATGGGTCACAACCGCCCGAATCACCCTCTCGGCATGGCGCAAGTAGTCAGGGTTGGTCAAATCCATGTTCTGCCGCGGGCCATACGCGCCGGGCGTCGTGCTGCCCGCGTAGCTAGGCATGTAGGGATCACTCAGAGGCGGTGCTGCCGTAAACCTCGTCACCAGGATTTCCGGGTGCTTCTTCGCCAGCCACGGTGGAATCGAGTAGGTGGGAGTACCCATGATCACCTGTATGCCGGCCGCGTGCAGTGCGTCCAGCACGCGGTCCATCCATGCGAATTCAAACTGCCCGTCCCGTGGCTCCCAACTCGACCACGTCGATTCGCCCAGACGCACCACTGTAAACCCCGCTTGCTTCATGAGCGCGACGTCCTTTTCGAGCCGCTCTTCGGGCATGTACTCGTGGTAATACGACGCCCCGAACAGGATCGTCTCCGGCAATTTCTGGGCAGGCAGACAGATACACAGGAAGGCAAGGAGAATTTGTTTCATGGCTGGCAATCAATCCAAAGACGCAAAGGGCCCGCTCGCCTTTGCGGCGGCGGGCCCCTGTGTGTTGAAGGTTTGGGTTAGAAGTCAGCCCGCACGCCAAATTGAATCTGGCGCCGGTCGTCGCTGACCCCCGTTACCTGTCCGAACAATGGGCTCGCCGCGCTGGTATTAATCCCGCTTAAGCGATGCCGGTTGAACATGTTGAGGAACTCCGCCCGGAATTGGATCTTGAGACGTTCCACCGGGAAGAAGTTCTTTTGCAGGCTGGTATCGTCGGAGTAGAACGCGAAGCCGCGCATTTGCGAGTGCATGCGGCTGGCATTGCCTCGCACATAGCGGCCCGGGTCGCTTACCAGGCTCGTGTTGATGTAGCGGTGTGCCTCCGTGCCCGGCGTGGAGATCAGGTTCATCTGGAACTTAGACTGGTCGAACGCGCTGTTCACCAACGGCTGCCCGTTCGGATTATTCACCACGACGCGGTTCGTGGCGAAGTTCGCGTTGGGCGTACCCGTTGCGCCAAACCCGAGAGGCATCCCGCTCGAGTAATTGCCGATGTACTGCAGTGTCCAACCGCCAACGAAGAAGTCGGCGAACTTGTTCATGTCACGCCCCAGCGTTCTGCCTTTGCCGAACGGCAGGTCGTACGTCGCGCCGATCTTGACAAAATGCGTCTGGTCGAACTGGGAGATCGACTTCTCCAGCGCCAGATTGTAGTAATCCAGCGGGCGGCCGCCATTCATGCCCCACGTGTCACCAAACGCCGAATTCATGTTGTCGATCGTCTTGGAGAACGTGTAGTTGGCCAGCCACTGGATTCCATGAGAGAGCCGCTTGTTCAACTGGATCTGCAACGCGTTGTAATTGCTGAAACCTAATGGTGAGTTCCAGGAATACAGGTCGCTCCAGTAGATCACGGTCTTGTAGGGGGTGAGTGTTTGCCACATGGGAATCCACTCTCCCTTCGTCCCGTACGGGTACTTGGCGCCCAGGGCGCGAGCGGCTGCAGGAATGCTCGCGTCGTCGTTAATCCACGAGCCTAATACGTCGCCAAGCGCCAGCGCGGAGGTCGGAATCTGGTTCATCTTGCGCAGTTCGTTGGCCAACAGACCGGTGCTCTTGGTGCCCATGTAGCCTATCTCGAACACCATCTGTCCGGGCAACTCACGCTGGATGTTGAAGTTGAACTGCTGCGTGTAGCCGACCCGGCCGCCATCGGGATCCCAACTTACCGGGCCCCAGATGTTGTAGGCCAGGGAAGGATCCAGCTTGGCGCGCGTGATGATGCCGCTATAGCCGCTGTCCCAATTCCCCGCTGGCGTGTTCGGCGCTGTCGGGTTCTGGTTGCTGACTGCCGTGAACCCCGCCTTGTTGCCCCAGGGCACGCCGGACCAGCCATTCGGAATACGACCGCTGTAATACAGGCCATACCCGCCGCGCACGGTCATCTTCCAGCTCTCAGGCATCTGGTAGGCGAATCCGATGCGCGGACCCCAAGTGCTGCCCAGGCTGTTGGAGTAGAACATCCGCTTGCCATTGCGGCCTTCGCCCTGGCCCGCGAACTCCACCGCCCCCTGCATCTGGTAAACCGGGTCAACCAGCGACGGGTTGAAATTGTGCAGACGGTCGTATTTCTCGGTTCCTTGCGGCTGGAAGTCCCAGCGCATCCCGAGATTCAAAGTCAGCCGGCGGTTCACTTTCCAGTCGTCCTGGACAAACCAGGACCACATCGGGAACTGGGAGCCCACCGGTACGTCGATGTTCACACTGGCGCTCGAAAATTCGCCCAGTAGCATGCTGGCGAAGCCGTGCCCTGTCTGATTGAAGCCCGGAAGTCCGGTAATGTCCGCACCAAAATTAAATTGGCCCGGACCCGCATTGTTGCGCGCATTCAACCCGTTCCAGCGGAAATCGAAACCGAATTTCAGCGAGTGATTGTTCTTGATCCAGGTCAGCGTATCGATGAACTGGTAGGCAGTACCTGCCAGTACGTCGTTGGCCTGGTATCCCAAGGTCGGAAAACTGACGCGGTCGCCGCTAAGTCCGCCAATTTGTGGGTAATTGGAGTCCTGCTGAATGCCCTTGATGCCCAGAATCTGTGCGCCCGGTTCCTTCACGTGCTTTGATGTGGAAGGGTTCAATTGCCGGTTGAAACTGGCCACCATGTGATTCAACATCGTCGGCGAAACGGTCCAGTCATGGGCCACACGCACATAGTGCGAAGAGACCCACTGCAGCCGGGCCCGTGATAGGGGACCACCATCGGGATCATTGAAATCCCACACGCCGCCCTGGTCCAGCAGCGTCCGCGGGCGGTCCACCCACACAAAGGAGCCCGACAACCTCTGCGTCGAATTGATCTGGAAGTCGGACTTCGTGGAAAATTGCACCTGATTGAACCCGGCTTGGTTGGAGACGGGGAAGAACGAATTGTTCAGCAGGGGAATGCTGCCGTCCGCGTTCCGCACCTGGGGCAGGTAGTGCTTCTTCATGATGCCGGCCAAATTCTTCGCCACTTGGGAGATCCGGCTCTGGGGAATGATGTTGCCCGGAAACGCATCGCGCGCTAGCTGGCCGCCCACCATTTGTGTGGACCTGGGATCGTAGATGGCGCCGCGATACACATCCCTTCCCAGCGGGTCCTTACCCAAAACCTGGGTCGTGAGGTAGTTGCTCAGGTTCCCGTCGTACCATTCCGGCAGAGGTACAGTCACGGTCGGAGATCCGCCGCCTGCAAACGTCTCGTTGTATTTTTCGTACGCCGTGTAGAAGAACCACTTGTTCTTCCCGTCGTAGATCTTCGGCACCCAAATGGGTCCGCCCATGCTGGCCGCCCAGTTGTCCCGGCGGTCCCGCCGCCGCTCCCGCCCATAGAAGTTGTTGGCAAACGTGTTCGCGTCGAAACTCTCGTTGTGCCACTGGTACATCCCGCTGCCGTGATACTCGTTCGTGCCCGACTTCATCACGAAGTTGAACACTCCGCCCGCCGTACGGCTGAATTCCGCGCTCATGCCGCTGGTCTGTACCTTGAACTCCTCCAGCGCCTCCATCGAGGGACTCGATTCGCCCATGTGCCCGCCGATGTAGATTGTTGCCGAGGCGCCGTCCAGCACCACTTCCTTGGAGAACGCCGGGGCGCCGTTGATCCGGCTCTCCCAATTGTTTCCACTGGCGCCGGGGGTCAGTTTGTAAGCGAAGTTCTCTGCGTAGCGCCCGCCGGAGAACCCAAGCGGCAGGTTGATCACCTGCTGGGTCGTCATCAAGGTGCCTACTTCAGGCGTATCCGTCTGGAGCAAGGGAATTTCTCCCGTCACCGTGATGGACTCGCTCGTGGCGCCCACCTCCAAGGCCACGTCCACACGAACAACACTGGTCACACTTAACCGGAGGTTCTCCCGCACGGCCATTTTGAAGCCGGACGCCTCTACCTGTACTTTGTAAAGGCCGATCGGCAGGTTCGGCGAGCGGAACTGGCCATTCTCGTTGGCCACCGTTTCATACTTCGCATTCGTGTTCTGCTCGATTACCGTGATCTTTGCCCCGGGGACGGATGCTCCCGTGGGGTCCGTCACCGTGCCTACGAAGGTTCCGCGATCCTGCTGAGCCCATAGAGACGGCAGGGCTATGAGAGCGATCGCTAAAACCAAAACGATTCGCTGTTGCATTCTTTATCACCTCAATACCGGGCCTGGGGTGGCCCGGACCATTGAACTCCCACCGGCGGCCTTCGCGGTACGCTGGAAGCTTCCGCGGAAGCGGCGCCTCCCCGGAGACAAACAGATCCTGAAAGCGCTTTCAAGCGCATTCATATGCTGGCGCATGGAATCGGCCTTGTCAATCCCAAAGTGCTGAGTCAGTCGCCGGACCTCATTAAATTACCGTTCATCTTTTTTTCGGAGAAAAAGACAACAAGCTGGCGTACACTGAAAACGCTTGCAGGCTCTGTGCGCTTCGGCGCGCCAACCAGAGGCGTGATGACGCTAAGCGAAGTGGCCAAGCGGGCTGGTGTTTCCGCTGCCACCGTCTCCCGGGTACTGAACGGCCGCGACGTCGTGCGCCCGGAAATTGTGGAGCGTGTCCTGTACGTCGTCCGCGAACTGAAATACTCCCCCAATGTCCACGCCAGCGCTTTGGCCGGCGGACGCCGCCGCTCTCTTGGCATGGTTGTGTCGAATCTCGAAAACCCCTTCTTCCTCGGGATTTTCGTGGCTCTGGAAGAAATCGCCGATCACCACGGCTATGAAGTCCTGGTGGAAAACACGGGTTATCGCAGCGATCGCCTGGTTGCCTCCGTCCGCTCGATGTTGAAGAACCGCGTCGCCGGTCTGGCGGTGATCGTTTCGGAAACCGACAACCGTTTGTTGGAGGAACTCCGCGCCCAAACGCTACCCGTCGTCTTCTATGACGTCGGCCGCCCTGCCCGACACATCACCCACATCCGCGTGCGGTATGCCCATGGGATGCAGCGCCTCGCGGAGTACCTCTTCGCTCTGGGCCACCGCAAGTTCGGGTTTGTGGGCCACCATACCCGGCTCGCCCCGCTGGAAGAGCGCAAAAAGACGTTCCGGGCGTTGATGCGCGAGTTCGGCTCCTCGATCGAACACGGAGCCGCCTCGGGCGCGGACTCCCCGGACGGAGGACGTCACGCGGCCCGCGAACTGCTCGACTCGGGCCTCCGCCCTACCGCGATCCTTTGCGCCAACGACTACATGGCGATCGGCGTCCTTCGCGAACTGCGCGACCGCGGGCTCCGCGTGCCACAGGATGTCTCCGTGGTGGGTTTCGATAACATCGCACTTTCGAGCCACCTCTGCCCGTCCCTCACCACCATTCGCATCCCGCAACGTGAGATTGGGCAAATGATCTTCGAGGCTCTCGTCACTAACGCCGGATCTTCCGCAGGAGAGATCTGTATCGAACCTGAACTCATCGTGCGCGAGTCTTCCGGACCCGCGCCCGTGCCTAACGTGTAGTTGGGGCTTCGCGCATCGACTCCAACTTTTCCAGCATCTCCTTCATCCACTGCTCTCCGTCGCCTCCAAAGCCAACGCTCTCCACCTTCAGCGTCCCCGTCCGGTCGCTGAGCCAGTTCGTCGGAATCCCCAGCGGGCCCGTGAATGAGTCCAGAAAGTTTTTCGCAAGCAACACAGGGAAGGTGTACTTGTTCTCCTTCATGAACGGTTCCACCGCACCGGTACTCTCATCCACGTTGAAGCTGATCACCTGCAGGTCCTCCCGTTCTTTCACCTGTTCATGGAGCTTCTGCAGGAACGGCAGCTCCTGCCGGCAGGGCCCGCACCAGGTGGCCCACACGTTGATCAACGTGGTCTTGCCCCGCAGCCTCGCCAGCGTCCACGTCTGCCCCTGCAGATCGACAAGGCTGAGGTCGCCGGGCAGGGTCCGCGCGAACTCTACGAAGCGGTCGCGTTTGGCCGGCCCTGCCGCGTCTTCCACCGGGCGGATCAACTCTCTCAAAGCCTGCCAACCTTCCTGGGTGCCACCCAACTCGGTCCAAAGCTTCTTGATCTTCTCCGCCGTGGGGTGCTTCTCCCAACTGGGCATCTGTGCCGCAGAGTGCCGCAGAGCGGCAATTGAGTACTGAAGTGCGTCCTGCTTCCGCCCCAGCTCGAGCGCCACCTCCGCCCGTGTTTCCAGCAAGCGGCTCTCGTCATAGGGCAGGCTGCGCAGGACATTGTCGTCCCGCATCCGGATGGCGTCAAAAGTAGGTCCCCCCGTGCGGGCGCCCTGCGCCGTCTGTACTGGCTCCTTGTTCGCCTCCCGCTGCTTCTTAATCTCCGCCGCGCGCTTGCGCCGTTCCACCAGAGCCGACTCCCAGTTGGCCAGTTCCTTCCCGGCATCCTCTGGCTGCTTCAGCTTGGCGTACGCCAGCGCCAGCGTACGCCATGCCTGCACATCTCCGTACCAGCGGTTGTCCTGTTGCATCGCGGTCATATCAGGCCGCCGGAACAGATCCGGATTGTTGTTCATCCGCGCCAGAATTTTGTCCTGTTCCGCCCGGGCTTCCTGCACCAAGGCGGGAAGGCGCTCCACTTCAATCCCGCGCTTCACCCAGACTTCCGCCACTTGAATCGCCACGTTGTTCCCGCTGCCGGGCCGTTCCGCCGATTTCTTCCGGCTGAGGGCCAGGGCTTTCTCGCCCGCCTCCCGCAAAGCCTCCACGGATGTGTCTTCTATCTCGCTCAGCGTGCGGAGCCGGTCCGCCCAAATGAACTCTTCCTCCGGAAGCTTTGCCTGCCATTCGTCGAGGAACTTGAGTCGAGCCTGGAAGAATTCCCGCCGCTTCTCCGGAGGGCCACCCGTCGCCGGCAATTGGTTCTTCTTGTACCACTCGTTCGACGCTTCGAAGAAAGCCGCCATTGGAAACCCGGTTCCAAGATCGCTTCGCGTTGCAGTCTCCTTCTCCTTGTCTCCGGTAATCTTGTAGCCCTCTGCCAGGATGTAAGGCAGGGTACTGAACCTGGCCTTGTCGAGCGTCTCTAAGAAAGCGAGGTCGCGCTTGACTTGCTCCCGCAGGCCTGCATGTTCGGGCACCGGCGCCAGCTTGAACTCCAGGTTCCACAGCGTGGACCACCCCATCAACCATTCCTCATCCTCTTTGCCTTGCATCCGCTCCCGCGCCATCCGGGCAAGCTCCTTCGCCTTGGGCGACTGGGGAAACTGCAGGGCCGCCCGCAACGCATCCAGCGATTGCGGGCAGAGATCCATGATCTTCTCGGCTGCTTCCTTCCGTTTGGCTTCGTTTTGGAAAGCAGGTGAGCCGAAAATCATAAAACGGCTTTGCCACACCGGGGCGAACCTCGGCTCACGCACAGCAATCTCGTCCAGAATCTCAATGGCCTTGGGCGTCTGAGTGCCAATCAATGCAAAAGCGTACAGATAAGCGGCTTCCACGCTGGCCGGTTGCTTCTCACGCCGCATCTGGACTTTGGCCGTAACCGCTTCCGGGGTCTGCATGTTCTCCTGCGATGCGGACACAAAGTACCGCCAAACCCAGAAATTATCCGGATGCTTGCCCAGTAGCTCTTCGGCGCGCGATCGCCTCTCCTTCTGCAACTCTTCGAAGGGCCGTAACTTCCCACCTGCTTCCCGTTCGACGCGCCCGGCTTCACGAATCTCTGCCCGAATGCTGTCGGGCGCCTGGCAGCCGATCCCGTTCCCCTCGGTTTGGCCTGCCCCCACCATCGGCAAGCCCAATACGACCACGAAAAGCGCAGAGAATCCGCGGTTCATGACGCCTCCCTCGCACACCCTTGACGAACTAGGCGGGCTGTCTGTGGATAGCATACGCGGCCGCCGACGGCCGCGTTACATTCAACACTGAGGTTCGATCGTCGCTTCAATCAAGAATGGGCCCCGGCGACGGAAGGCTTCTTCCAGCGCCACCCGGAACTCCCGGATTCCACCAGCCCGCACCGCCTCCACCCCCATTCCATTTGCCAGCGCCACCCAACCGAGTTCCGGATCCCGTAAGTCCAGCATCTCGTTGGCCCGGGGCCCCACCGGCCCGGAACCCGTCCGCGCCATTTCCACATCCAGAATCCGGTAGCGGCGGTTTGCCAGAATCACTACCACAACATCAGCCCGTTCCCGCGCCATCGTCCACAGCGCCTGCAGCGAATACATCCCGCTGCCATCTGCTTCCAGGGCAACCACTTTTCTCTCCGGGCAGGCGAGAGCCGCACCCAGGGCCACGGGCAAGCCCTGCCCGATGGATCCTCCAGTCACGGGCAGCAGCTCGTGGCGGGCCGCACTTGCCAGCCAGACGTTGATCGCCTCTCCCGATGACACCATTTCGTCAGAAACGATCGCATCCTCCGGCAGCAAGGCTGCCAGTGTCTGGCCAAGTGCTTCCAGGGTGAAGGCGCCATCACCTCCGGGCAGTGCGGGCGTGGATTCCACGGCCGGCAGTTCCGGGGGACTATCCCCGGCCACCCTCAACAGCGCATCCAGGGCATCTTCCTTCTCGCTTGCTAACTCGAAGAATCTACAGTCTTCCGGGGCCAACGAGCTGCGCATTCCAGGGTAGCCGAAGAACGAAACGGGCGGCGCAGCCTCCACACTGATCATCGTCCGGACCCCACCCAGCATCTGCCAGGCCGGCTCGGGGAAATACGGAATCCGTCGGGCCGCGAATACCCCACGGCCTCGGGTCAACCGGCCTGCATACCGGTTCGCGAAGACGGGGGCACCTGTGGCTGCCTGGATCCGCGCAGCCAGGCTTAACCCCTTCTTCTGCAGTGCGATGCCACTAAGCAGCAACCCCGTCCCAGGTTGCCGGAGCAGGGCTGCTGCCGTCCGGATCCGGTCTTCATCAACCTTCTTCCGCGGTGTCGCCGCTTGAAGCCGCCCGGCCTCCCCCGTCTCTGTCCAAGTGGCGTCAGCCGGCACGATCAGTGTCGCCACTCCGCCTGGAGGGCCGTAGGCCGCCGCCACGCAAGCCGCAGCCAGGGACGCCAGATCTCCGGCATTCCTGGCGCGGCCCACCCAGCTCGAAACCGGTCGGGCCAGCGCCTCGATATCCGCCGTCAGCGGGGCGTCATAGGCCAGATGCTGCGCCGAGTGCTCGCCAACAATCGTCACGACCGGGCTGCGGGCCTTCCGCGCGTTGTGCAGGTTGGAGATCCCATTGGCCAGCCCGGGACCCAAATGCAGCAATGCTGCCGCCGGGCGGCCAGTCATGCGCGCATACCCGTCCGCCGCCCCAGTGCAAACCGTCTCGTGCAACCCCAGAACTCCGCGCATCCCCTCCACCCGGTCCAGCGCGGAGACGAACTGCATTTCGCTCGTTCCCGGATTCATGAAGCACACGTTTACGCCGCTGGCCACCAACGTGCGCAGCAGACACTCAGCCCCTGTCACGGTTTGTGTTCTTCTCCCTTGCTCAGCAGGTCGTTCATTTGGCTCCGGTATGTGTCAAACGCATGGGCCCCTCGATCCGTCAAGGCCAGCAAAGTCAGCGGAGTCTTACCTCGGTAGGTCTTCTCCACTTGTACGTAGCCTGCCTCTTCTAACTTAGCCAGATGCGAGGAGAGATTGCCCTTGGTGAGACCGCTTTCGTTCAACAGGTAGAGAAAATCCGCCTGCTTGACGTTCCGAAGCAGCGCCACAATGAACAGCCGGGCCGGTTCGTGTATGACGCGGTCCAGATCAGTCATTGCGCTCCGCGGGCAAAGGATGTGTGCGCAGATAGTGCCGCAACCGCAGCGACCCTCCAACCACTGCCATCCCGCCAACCAGCGAATAAAGAAGTCCAAACTGCCATTCCACGCCAAGTTGCCACAGATGCAGGCCCAAACCTCCCGCCACGCTGCCCACCGCATACCAGATGAAGTTCGACAAATGAAACCGCCGCCAGGAGTACGCCAGTCCCCCGCCCAACAAACAGCTGACAATCAGTGGGAGGATCGAAAGCAGTTCCTGCCGGTGTCCCGTCACAACACTCACGACAGCAACGGACACCAGTGCTGCCAGCATGAATGCTCCAGCCCTTGCCCATTTGCCGGGCGGTAAAGGCTCGACATATCCGCTCCGCGGCACACTGATCCAGTCCTTCAATATGCGTGTCAGGCGCTGCGCCGCAAAACCACTGCCGGCGAGCAGGAACGGCACAACCAACCAGTTGGGCTTCAACCAGGCTCCGGCGGGAACGATGAGTGGAATCAAGGTTGCCACGGACCAGAAGACGAAGGCGCCGCCCATGGTGAGTTCGGGGATGCCATCTTGGGCATGGTGGCGGACGTGCCGGTTATCGATATCATTGAAAGCCCGCATACTGGTTTGCATCGCAGACGAGTATGTGCGAGCAAGGTTGAGCTGTCAAGACCTGATTATCTGTAAATGCCCTCTCCCGTGGGTGGTGGCGCTCCGCCCACGAACTGCATACCATGGGGAGCATGGGGATGCGCACACTCCTTCTCGCCGTTTTCCTGTTTGCTCACATTGCCTTGGCCGAGAACTGGCCGCAATGGCGAGGCCCCCGGCTGGACGGAACTTCGGCGGAAACCGGGCTGCCGGTCAAGTGGTCCAAAACCGAGAACCTTGCCTGGACCCTGCCGCTGCCCGCCCGCAGCGGGTCGACCCCCATCATCTGGAACAACCACGTCTTTCTGAATGTCGCGGCCGAAGGAAAGATCTGGCTTTGGGCCGTCGACCGGCGCACGGGCTCAGTTCTTTGGCAGAAACATCTGTCCGACGGCGACCGGATGCAGCGGAAACACAACATGAGTTCCCCCTCTCCTGTAACCGATGGCCAGTGGGTGTGGGTGCTCACCGGCACCGGCATTCTGAAGGCCTTCGATTTCACGGGCCAGGAAAAGTGGGCTCGCGACATCCCCAAAGAATACGGCCCCTTCGGTTTGAATCACGGCTATGGCTCCTCCCCGCTTCTGGACGGTGACCACATCTACGTCCAGGTGCTGCATGGCATGCACACCGACGACCCGTCCTATATCCTCAAGCTCGATAAAAAGACGGGCAAGACCCTCTGGCGTTCCGAACGCCCCACCGACGCCAAGATGGAGTCGCCGGATTCCTACACCACCCCCCTGATCGCCTCCTTCGATGGCAAGCGGGAACTGATTATTGCCGGGGGCGACTACGTCACCGGCCACGATCTTGCGACCGGCAAGGAATTATGGCGCGGCGGCGGCTTTAACCCCCAAAACAACCCGTTCAATCGCATCATCGCCTCGCCGGTGATCCGTGGCAGCGTGGTGTATACGCCGACTCGTGTCCGCCCGTTCATCGCCTACCGGGCGGGCGGCGCCGGCGACGTCACCAAGACCCACCAGTTCTGGCAATTCCAGAACGGCCCCGACGTTCCTACCCCCACGCTGGACGACAAGTACCTCTATTCGGTGAATGATCGCGGAGTGGTGTACTGCGTGGAATTGGAAACCGGCAAGGAGGTATACGGGGGCCAGCGGCTGAGGCCAGGCACCTATTCTGCCTCCCCGACACTGGCCGACGGGAAGATTTACGTCACCAGCGAGGAGGGCGTGACCTCAATTTTCCGCGCGGGTCCGAAGTTCGAGTTGATTGCCGAGAACGAGACCGGCGAGTACGTTCTCTCAACCATCTCCGTGAGCCAGGGCAATCTGTATCTGCGCACCGACAAGGCACTTTACGTGATTGGGAAGAAGCCGCAATAAGGGCGATCATGCACCCTTTGCCACGGCCGCCGGCAGATCCATCTTCTCCCACCATGGCCTTGCGTGCTCCAGCGCCCGGTTCACGTTCTGGATGTTCTTCACGCCCTCCCCGGCCAGCCAAGCGGCCAAAGCTGGCGCGCCCCCCTTACCGTATTCGGGGATTCCTTCCTTCCAGGTGGCCCGCCCGCACAGCACACCCGAAAACGCGCTGCCCGCTTCGGCGGCCATCCGCAACTGTTCGGTGAAGACGTCGTTGTCCACGCCGGCGCTCAAGTAAATGAACGGCTTTACGGCGGCATCGGAGGCCTGTTTGAAGTAGGACAGCGCTTCCTGGTAGGTATAGGCCCGCTGTCCTCCGTAAACCTGTGAACCCTCGGTGTAGACCGCATTAATAGGCACTTCCACCTTCAGCACGTCCACCTTGTACTGCGGCTTACTGAACTCACCCATGCTCCCCATCACGATGCGAGGTTTTCGGCGGGCGAACTCCAGGCCCTTTTCGTCGCCCCCGGCAGGATCGTAGCCCACGAACTCCAGGAAAAACGGAATCTCGTAGGTTTCGCACTCCGCCCCGATGCGCTCGATAAAGGCGTGTTTAATGTCGTTCACGCGCTGGTCATCGTCCGGGGTGTAATAGATGAGGATTTTGACTGCGTTGGCGCCCCAATCGGCGATTCGCTTAACCGATACGGTCTCCAGCAGGTCCGGCAATCGCCCCGGGCGCGTATTGTCGTACCCGGAATACTCATAGGCCAGCAGCAGGCCGCAGCGAGGGTCCCGTGCTGAAGCTGCGGGCAAGCCATACTCAGGGTCGAGCAGAATCGCAGTGGCGTGGGGTGTCAGGGCCCTGCTCACTTCCACCTTGAATTCGCTCATCATTCCCGGGGTCACCGCGCTCTTGTCGATCCCACGTGCCGACGCAATGGCCTTTTGCAGGCTGCCTCGTTGATCCATCGCCGCAGCCGCAATCACGCCGCGGTCGTTGGACAAGGCGCGCATATGCTTCAACTTCCCAGCAGAAAGAGGCATACCAACAGAATACCTGCGGGTGCGGGGTGTCCTATCGCCTTTGGGCGCCTGGCTCGAGGCGGCCCCGCAACTGCGCCACGTCCTGATGGAATTCGGGCTTGTCGCCCTTACATTGGCGGGCTCCGGCGGCGCTCTTCTCAAGCAACGCCCTTGCCTCGGATGCTGCGCGAGGGCTGCGCGTCTCGACAGCTTCATCCGCGAGGATCTGGGCAAATCCCAGGTGTGCGTTCGGCACCAGCCAGCAGGATGCGTTCTCCTCACTGGCGGCTGCGAAATCCATCCGCAAGCGCACACACTCTTCCGCCTCTTCGCGCGCCGCGGGAAATCGCTTCAGCAGGCGCAGGGTGTCCGCCAGTTGGCAGTGGATGTTGCCGGCCATGTTGAGCACGCGGCGGTTGCGCGCATCGGCCTTCAAATGTCTGTCGCGAATCTGCGCCGCTTCCTGCTGCAAACGCAGAGACTCCTCCAGTTTCCCCTGCCGTTTCGCAATCAAGCCCAGGTCAGACAGAGCGAAGGTAGCATTGAGTTCCAGGGCGGGGTCGGTGGGATCCTGCTTGAAGAGGTCCCGGTCGATGGCTAGCGCGTGCTGGTACTCGTGCTTGGCCTCCTCGAGTTTTCCCGCCCGGATCAACAGTCCTCCCAGCCGTTTGTGGGCGAAGGCCATCTGCTCGCGATTGCGGCGCAGTTCCGCCACCGAGGGCGGCAAGGCAGCGAATGACGCAATCGCTTTCCGGTAGAGCCCAACCGCTTCGTCGTAGCGCTTCATCTGCGTTACGATCATGGCGAGCTGGCTGGTGTCCACGGCAGCCGTGGCCAGCGCCCCCGGATCTCCCGCGTGAGTTTCCTGCATTTGAGCGATCAATTTGCCAATCCGTTCCGTCGTAGCCTGGGCCTCGTCGCCCTTCTCGAGATCCAGTTGAAGCAGTGCAGTGCTGACGAGAAGGGAGACGAGGATCGCTTTGGGACGGCTGAGTTCGGGGAGCGCCTGGGACGCTTCCGTGGCAAGTTTCTCAGCTTTTTGCAGAGTCGCCAGCGCCTCGCGCTTTCGCCCAAGGTTGTCGCTGTAGTCGCTTCCCAGCACATCTCCCAGCCGCCGGTAACCCTCCGCCAGTTCCAGCTTGAGTGACGCATCCTCTCCTGCGTCCCGGGATAGTCCGTCCAGGAACTCCGTGGCCCGGCGTAGCACGAGTTCTGTCGTCTCTGTCCCGCCGGGAAGCCGCCGGACCGCCCCGTAGATTTCGAACAACAGCGAGCGGGAGAGCTTCTGAACTTCCAGGAAACGCGTCTGAGCGCGGTCCCGTTCAATCTGCGCCTGGCGCGCCTGCCATGCGGTGGCCGCAGTCCCCGTCAGGATGGACAGCGTAAGAGCAATGACAGCCGTAGCCTCCACTTTGTGGCGGCGCACCCACTTCGACACGCGGTAACGCAGCGTTGGGGCGGTAGCGGAAACCGGGCTGCCCGCCAGCCAGGCTTGCAGATCGTCCGCCAGCGCGCGCGCCGAATTGTAACGCTCCTGGGGTTGTTTCCTCAGACACTTCAGCACAATGTTGTCGAGGTCGCCCTTCAGCAACTTCCCCCGTCCGGCGGGCGCCCGCTCACTGGGTGGCTTCGGATCGGTGTCCACCACGCGCTGCAGTGCCTCCAGCGCGGGCAGGCCGGTCAGGTCATAAGGTTTTTGCTCTGCCAGCAGTGCGTACAGCAACACGCCCAGCGAATAGA
The DNA here is from genome assembly GCA_964460395.1 of uncultured Solibacteraceae bacterium. GTDB lineage: Bacteria > Acidobacteriota > Terriglobia > Bryobacterales > Bryobacteraceae > CAYWQS01. The sequence goes on from CAYWQS010000001.1 coordinate 191,331, forward strand.
CATCCGATACCGTCGTCACGACGTCGCCCCGGATCTGTTCGGGGCTGGCGTAGTCGGGCGTCAGCAGATACATGCCTGTCCGGGTCAACTCGGTTTGATCGGCCGTGTCCTCACTGAGGACTTTGGCGATGCCGAAGTCCAACAGCTTGACCTCCCCGGCTTCTGTCACCAGGATGTTGCTGGGCTTGAGATCCCGGTGAATCACCAGGTTCGCATGGGCGTGGGCTACTGCCTCGCAGACATGCACCATGAGTTCGACGCGTTCAGCCACTTCAGCCCGGCGCCGGGCGCACCACACGTCGAGGGGATGCCCCTCCACGTACTCCATCACCAGGTAAGGGGTCCCGTTTGGCGTTGTGCCGCCGTCAATCAAACGGGCAATGCTGGGATGCTCCAACCGGGCAAGAATACGGCGCTCGAAGACAAACCGCTCCGCGACGGTGTCCGCCCCCATTCCTGCCCGAATCAGCTTCAACGCCACGCGCTGCTGGAAGCCCTCGCCCGCCCGCACCGCTTCGTAGACGATGCCCATGCCGCCCCGGCCGATCTCCCGGGTCAGCAGATACGGCCCTACCTTCTGCCCGGGTTGCGGAATGGCCAGTGCCTGCTGGATGGCGCGTTCCTGGCCCGCCGGAGTGCCTTCCAGAAACTGCGTGGAATCGTCGTATTCCTGCAGGAGGCTGAGCACCTCGAGCCGCAAGGGCTCGTCCGGGCAGTTCGCCTCCAGCCATTCCACCCGGCTGGCCGCGTCGATCTCGAGCACGGCGCCGAAGACCCGCTTCACTTCCGCCCAACGCGAGGTGTCCATGACACGATCACTCCGCCGGAGTCTCAGCGGATGGCGGCTGGCCCAAGCGCCGGCGAATCCAGGTCTTGGCCATGATCCAGTCCCGTTTCACCGTGGACGGAGAGATCTTCAGCACCTCGGCCGTCTCTTCAATCGAAAGCCCGCCGAAGAAACGCATCTCAACGATCTGGCTCTGCTGCGGATCCAGACGAGCCAGACTCTCCAACGCGTTGTCCAGGTCGAGGAGATCCACCTCGCCCGGATCCTGCCCGATCACCGCGTCAGACAGAGCGATTTGCGCCGCACCTGCGCCCCGCTTGATGGCCAGGCGCGCCCGCGCATAGTCCACGAGGATGCCGCGAATGATCCGCGAGGCGACGGCGAAAAAATGCGCCCGGTTGGCCCACTGTTTTTCGGATTGCTGCACCAGCCGCAAGTACGCCTCGTGCACCAGGGCAGTGCTCTGCAAAGTGTGGTCCACGCGTTCGTGCTGCAGATAGCGGAGTGCAATCCGCTGCATCTCGGGATAGACCAGCTCGATCAGCCGGTCCATCGACGCGCGGTCTCCTTCGCTCCACTTCTGCAGCAGCCGCGTCACGTCCTGGTTGGTGCCGGGTTCCATTGGGAAATGCCAGAGGTTCTTACGAATTCTACCCCTGCGGAGCGGGAGCCAGGGCGGACCGCAGCCGGCGGAAGTACGTTTGGGCCCGCCCGGCGTCGCGAAGTATCTGCGCGCGCAGGTCCTCCGCGGAGGCGAACTTCTTCTCCCCCCGCACCCAGCGCAGGTACTCAATCCGGATCCTGGCCGGTCCCGGCCCCTCCAGCGGCGCGAGCAGAAACGTTTCCACTGTCAGGTGCCGCCCGTCGAAGGTGGGGCGCATGCCGTTGTTGGTAATGGAGGGCCAGAGGCGCCCGGTGTCGAGGCAGGTGGTTCGCGTAATGTAGACCCCATTGGCAGGCAGCGCCTTCCACTCACCGTCGATCGAGTGTGTTTCGAGATTGAGCGTGGGCACCGTTTCGCGGTTGCCCCGGCCCGCGCCAGGCACCACCGACCCCGAAAGAGAGTAAGGTCTGTCCAGAAGGCGGGCCGCCTTCGACACCTGGCCCCTGGCCAGCAGATTCCGGATCTCGCTCGACGAAACCACCACGCCGCGCCGCCTCACTGGAGCAAGGGCCTCGACCTCAATCCCGTAGCCGGCGCCTAACTCTTTCAGGGTTCCGGCATTGCCCGCCTGCCCCTGCCCGAAACGGAAGTTGTCTCCTACCGTAATCGCCCGGGCGCCCAGCGCTTCGCGCAGCACCTGGTGGAAGAACTCTTCCGGAGTGAGCTGAGACAACGAACGGTGGAAGTGGAGGATCAGCAGCTGTTCGATCCCCTGCTGGCGGATCAACTCGGCCCGTTCCTCGTGATTCGTGAGCAGTTTGGGCGCGCGCTCCGGCGCCACGATCATGGTGGGGTGCGGGTGAAAGGTGATCACAGAGGCCCGCGAGTTTGTTTCCCGCGCCAACCGCACGGTGTTGGCCAGCAGGGCGCGGTGGCCGGCATGAACGCCATCGAAGTTGCCGATCGCGACCGCCGATGGGCCAAAGACGCCACGAGCCATGTCCAGGCCCTGATAGATCTTCACTCGTCCCCTCCGGGCAGTTCCACGTCCACCGCCAGTCCGTCATAGGCCAGCCGGACATTTGACGGCAGTGCGGCGTCGTCGCGCGCGTGCATCAGGTCGTGCGAAATGTGGGTGAACCAGGCCTGCCGGGGTTGCAGCAGTTCCACAGTCCGCAGGCTTTGCTGCACTGTGCTGTGTGTGGGATGCGGCTTGTACCGCAAAGCATCCAGAAACAGCACATCCAATCCCCCCAACAGCTTCATGGACTCTTCCGGGATTTCACTATGGTCCGTCAGGTAGGCGGCCGGCCCGAAGCGGAAACCGTGGCACTCCCCTCGGCCGTGCCGCAAAGGGATGGGCAGAAAGCTCAATTCGTGCACCTGGATCTTCCCGCCTTCGAACAAAGTAGGCCGGATCTTCGGCCGCGACGATTCAGAGGGGCCGTCATGGAAGATGTAGCGGAAGACCTGCTGGATGGTAGCCAGCGTCTGCTTCGAGCTATAGATTGGGATCACTTCCCCCTGATGGAAGTTGAATGGCCGCAGATCGTCCAGCCCCAGAATGTGGTCCGCGTGAGCATGCGTGTAAAGCACCGCGTCTATCCGCGGCAGACTGTGCCGCAGCGCCTGCTGGCGGAAGTCGGGCCCGGTATCCACAACGACGCAACGCTGCCCCCACTGAATAGCGATGGAAGGCCGCAACCGCCGGTCACGCGGATCTGCTGACCGGCAAACTTCGCACGGACACCCGATGGTGGGTACGCCCACGCTGGTGCCCGAGCCCAGTACAGTGATCCGGGCTCGAATCATCCCGTTAATCCTTGGGGGACTCGCTGGCCTGCACGAACCGGAATCTCAGTTCCGTCAACGAGTTATCCAGCAGCCGCTGCTCCTCCAGGCTTAAATTGCCGCGCGTTTTGTCCTGGAGGATGGCGAGCGTGTCGATGAAGTGTCTCGCCAGATCCAAGTTCTTGTCCACAATCGAGTCCGGGGGCCGGAACAGACCCATGGCCATTTCCGCCTGGGCCCGCAGCGAGAGGACCAGAAACTCAAAACTGGCCGGAGGCGCCTGCGGCTCCGGAGCGGCTGGTGACGGGGTGGAATCGCTCATCGCATCTATTTTAGAGGGGACGGCAAGGGGAAAGACGGGGACGGTAGCCCCGTCCCCGTGAGCGAACAGCGTCGGCTTGGAGGAGGAGGAGCCTCGACCGCCCGCCTCCTTCAGTATTCCACTCCTTCACGCCCGGCGAGACCAGAATTGGGCTGAGGGGGTCCGGAATGTCGCCTCAAAAACCAAAGCCGGGAGGCTTTAGCCACCTCCCGGCTGGTCACTTAACCTATTCAGCCTTCAGGTAATCACCCTAGGGTGTTACACCGAGACGGCCTGAGACTTGTAGAATTCGCGCATCTGCGCAAGCGTCAGCGGCTGGAAATCGCCCGCGTGGCCAGCCTGCCCAAACTGGATCATTCGCTCCGCCACCACTTTCTTCATGGCTTCGCGCGCGGGCTTCAGGTAGTCGCGCGGATCAAACTTCTCCGGGGTTTCCATGAACACCTTGCGGATGGCTCCCGTAATGGCCAGACGGTTGTCGGTATCGACGTTGATCTTGCGTACGCCGTTCTTGATACCAAGCTGGATTTCTTCGATCGGTACGCCAAAGGTCGGCTTCAGCTTGCCGCCGTACTGGTTAATGATGTCCTGCAGATCCTTCGGCACCGAGGAGGAGCCGTGCATTACCAGGTGCGTGTTCGGCAAGCGCTTGTGAATCTCAATCAGGACGTCCATTTTCAAAACTTCGCCGTCCGGTTTGCGGGTGAACTTATATGCGCCGTGGGAGGTGCCGATGGCGATCGCCAGCGCGTCGCAGCCGGTCAGGGCCACGAATTCTTCGGCCTGCGCCGGGTCGGTGAGATGCGACAATCCGTCGCCGCCCATGCCGTGCCCGTCCTCAATACCGCCAAGGCAGCCGATCTCAGCCTCCACCGTCACACCGCGCTCGTGAGCGTACTCCACCACTTCCTTCGTCACCTGGACGTTGTACTCGAAAGTCGACGGCGTCTTGCCGTCGGGCATCAGTGAACCGTCCATCATCACGCTGGTAAAACCCAACTCGATGGCGGACTTGCAGGTTTCCGGGCTGTTGCCGTGATCGAGGTGCAGAACCATCGGAATTTCGGGATACAATTCGGCAGCCGCCTGCATCAGGTGATACAGAAAACGGTCCTGGGAGTAAGCCCGGGCTCCGCGGCTCGCCTGGACGATCACGGGCGACTTCGTTTCCCGCGCCGCTTCCATGATCGACTGGATTTGCTCCATGTTGTTGACGTTGAATGCGCCAACGCCATATCCACCCTTGGCGGCTTCATCCAACAGCTGCCGCATTGAGACCAGAGGCATTGATTAGCTCCTTTTTTCGACGGATAAGTACGAAACCGTATTGTATCACCGGGGCACGGCCACGCAATTTCATTTTACGACATGCGGATCCGATTCCGCCGGGTTGCACACGGCTGCTTCTGCCTCTTAACAGCGGAGCCGCGCAATGGTCTCCTCGTCCAGATCGATGCCCAGGCCTGGCTCCTGGGGAATGTCGAGATAGCCGTCGCGCGCCCGAAGTTTCTGCCGAGTAAGCGATTCCCGCAGGTTGGTCTCTTCCTCGGTCACAAATTCGCAGATCAGCGCGTTCGGAATCGAGTTCAGCCAGTGCAGTGCAGCCGCTACGTTGATATAGGTCGTGAATCCATGGTTGGCCACTGGCAGGCCGCGGTCCCAAGCTAGGGCGGCGATTTTCATGGCTTCGGTAAACCCGCCGCAGCGCGTCAAGTCCACCTGAACGACATCGATCCGGCCGCGATCCATCAACTCGAGGAAGGACAGCCGGCTGCTCTCCTCTTCGCCGGCGGCGATCCGGACGGGCGTTCCTTCCGAGAGCTTACGGTAACCTTCGTAGTCGTCGGGACGCAGGGGCTCTTCCAGCCAAAAGATGTCGTGCTCGGCGAAATCGTGGGCACGCTGTAGCGCCGTTTTGGCGTCCCATACCAGCCCGGCGTCAATCAGCAGATCCGCCCGAGAACCGAGTCCGCGCCGGGCTTCGCGCACAAGCGCGCGGTCGGTTTCGCGGTCACGGCCCATGGGATCCCAGCCGAACTTCACGGCGGAAAACCCTTGGTCTACCAGGCGGCGGCCAATCTCGCCAGTCGCCTCCGGCGTCGGACCGAAGAGCGTGCTGGCATAGGCCCGGATCCTTTGGTGAAAACCACCGCCCAGGAGTTTCCAGACGGGCAGGCCCAGCGCCTTGCCCTTGATGTCCCACAGCGCCATGTCGATGCCGCTCATGGCGTGCAGGCCCACTCCGCGGCGTCCGCCGTAGATGTTGCCGCGGTACATCTTGTGCCAGATTTTTTCGGTTTCGAAAGGATCCTCGCCAATCACCAGGCTGGCGAGACCCGCCGAAGTCGTATGCGAGAACGGACCCTCGATAAGGCCTTTGGCGCCCAGCGGGTTTGAATCCACCTCGCCGATACCAGTAATGCCGGCGTCCGTGGTAACACGGACGATCAGCGCGTCCTGCCCGCTGTCGCATTGCACCTTGACTTCACGTTGGCGGACGTAGATCGCTTCGACCCCAGTGATTTTCATGTCACGCCAGATTATATCCGCCTACCCGGCGGTCATTCGCTCGGGATCCCATGTGCGGATGCGGCGTTCAAAGTAGCTGGCGTTGCACAGCAAGGCCGGGCCAGCCGCACGGAAGCCGAACACGGCGTCCTCGAAGTGCGGCCGGCGAGTCCGCACCGCTTCAATAAAGTGGCGCATGTGGCGCTGGTGGGCGTCGGTGCCGAACTCGTAACGCAGTTCCGAGTTGCCATCCATGCCCGCGGCGGTGGGCTTCCGCGCGGGGTATTGGCTCCGATAGGCCTTCAGGAACGCCTCCCGCGTGGCCCGCGGGAACGTGTCGATGGTGTAACCAGGCTCCTTTTCGCGCGGTTGCTTGGCCACGACTACGTTCCGGACGTCCGTGGTGATCGTGCCTTCGCTGCCGACAAACCGGAAACCGAAATCCTCTTGCGGCTTTGAACTCTTGAAATTCACGCGCAGCGCGAAGGTGAAGGCGGGGTGGGTGGCCGCCTTCGGGTACTCGATCAGGCCCAGCATGGTGTCAGGTACGTCACGCCCGTCTCTCCAGTACCGCAGGCCGCCGGTGGAGAAGATACGATTCGGTCCCAGCGACCCCGTGGCAGTATGCAGCCCCGTGAACAGGTGGACGAACAAATCCCCGGCTACCGCCGTGCCGTAATCCTGGTAGTTGCGCCAGCGGAAGAGGCGCACCGGTTCGAACTCGCGCTTTGGCGCGTGCGACAGGAAGCGATCCCAGTCAATGTTGGCCGGAGTGGCGTCGGTGGGGATCGAATATTGCCAAGCGCCCAGAGCGGTATTGCGGTCGAGCCAAGCCTCAACCAGGTTCAACTCTCCGATGGCCCCACTCCGCAGCAGTTCGCGAATCTTCTCGAACGAAAGCGCGCTGGCGTACTGGCTGCCTACCTGGAGAATGCGGCCTGACTGGCGTGCGGCCTCGATCACTCGCGGACCTTCCTCCACCTTCTGAACCATCGGTTTTTCGCAGTAGACGTCCTTGCCTGCCCGCAGGGCATCGATCGACATGGACGCGTGCAGGTGGTCCGGCGTAGCGATAATCACCGCGTCCACGTCGGGCCGCTTGAGGATCTCACGGTAATCGCGGGTGGTGAACACATGGTCGCCATATACTTCGCGAATCCGGGTCAGGCGGCCGTCGTAAATGTCGGCGGCGGCCACCAGTTCTACTCCGGGAATGAGCAGGGCGTCACGAACGTCGCCGTTACCCATGCCGCCGGCGCCAATCAGGGCGATCCGAATGCGGTCATTTTGTGCCATCACTATGTCCCCTTTACCCCTTCACGCGCGCTTGCACCGGGTCCCAATCGACGATGCGGCCCTCGAAGTAACTGATGTTCGAAAGCAGCGCCGGACCTGCGGCCCTCAGGCCGAAAAGCGCATCCTCCACCACCGGCTGGCGGGAACGGACCGCCGCAAAAAAGTTGGCGAAATGGTCGGTGTGGTCGTTGTAGCCGCGGGGGGCTTGGAAGCGCTCTTCGGCGAATGGCTCCGCACCCTCCACCGTCGCCTGCCGGACGGGATACTGCTCCCGGTATTTCTTGAGGAAGCGCTCCTGTTCCGATTTCGAGAACGTGCCAATCGTAAACCCGGGCTCTTTCTCTTTGGGCAGCTTGCCCAGAACTACGCTGTTGCCCGCGATCGTCAAAGTCCCGTCGCTGCCGGTGAACTTAAAGCCGGAGGTCTCCCCGGCGCCGTTGACGAAGTTCACCCGCAGCGCGAGATTGAATGCGGGATGGCTCGAGGTTTGCGGGTAATCGTACAAGCCTAGCAGGATATCGGGCACATCCCGCCCGTCTTTCCAGAAACGCAACCCGCCGGAGGCGAACACCCTTTCGGGCCCTGCCGATCCGGTGACGAAATGCATGCCCGAGAAGAGATGGACGAACAGGTCGCCCGCCACGCCCGTGCCGTAGTCCTGGTAGTTGCGCCAGCGGAAAAGCCGGATGGGATCGAACGGCCTCTTGGGAGCGGGTCCGAGAAAGCGGTCCCAATCCACCGTGGCAGGTGAAGCGTCGGGCGGGATGGAGTACTGCCACGCGCCGATCGCGGAGTTGCGGTCCCACCAGGCTTCGATCATGTTCAGTTCGCCAATCGCGCCCGAGCGGAACAGATCCTGGGCTTTCTGGTAAACGATCGAACTGACACGCTGGCTGCCCACTTGCAGAATACGTCCCGTCTGTTTCTGCGCGGCCACAAGCCGCTGGCCGTCCTCCCACTTCTGCACCATCGGCTTTTCGACGTAGACGTCTTTGCCCGCCTCCATGGCTTCCTGCGCGATCTGTGCGTGCAAGTGGTCGGGTGTGGCGATGATGACTGCATCCACGTCCTTGCGGCTCAGGATCTCTCGGTAGTCCCGGCCCACGGAGAGATCATTGCCGTACATCTCCCGCGCGCGATCCAGGCGGCCCTGGTACACATCGCAGACCGCCACCAGCTTCGTACCTGGCGTGTTCCTCGCGTGGGCCGTGTCGCCAAAACCCATGCCCCCCACGCCGATCGTGGCAAACTGAATGGAGTCGTTGGCCGCTCTGGTCTGGGCAAGTGCAGAAGCGGCCAGACCTGTCGAGGCGGAAATCTTCAAAAAATGACGCCTGGTGGAAGGCATGCCCTCATTCTACGATCCGGCCAGCGGGGCCCGCGATGAGATTTCGCCGGTCTGAACTGCTACTGGCCTGTTACTTCGTGTATGTTGCAGCGCTGGCTGTTGTGCGGCCCCTCCCACCCCAAACCAAATGGCTGACCGTCGCCTTAAACGCGGCGATTATCGGGTGGTTCTGCCTGTTCGCCTTCGCCCACGCGGGACGCGGCTTTCGCACGTTGGATTATGTCCGCGACTGGTATCCCGTGCCGCTGCTGTTGCTCGCCTACCGGCAGATGGGGTGGATCGCCCTGCCAGCACCCGATCGCGCGTTCGAGAATTACTGGATTGGTTTTGACTGGTGGCTGCTAAACTCGGCCGGACTGCGGGCCGCGATCGAGGCTTTAGGGCCTGTGGGGCCGAACTTGCTCGAACTCTCCTACCTGCTGGTGTACGGCGTGCCTGTTTTTGCCGTGGCGGTCTGCTACCGCGGTGCACGTCAATACCTGGACGATGTGTACTCCTTGCTGCTGCTCGGGACGCTCACCGCGTACGCTTTCTACCCGTTCTTTCCGAGCATCCCGCCTCGCCTGGCATTTCCGGAAGCCGACTTACCCATGGAATCTCTCATCCGCCGTCTGAACTGGGTCATCTTGGGTAACTACAGCATCACTGCCAGTGTGTTCCCGAGCGGTCATTCCGCCGCGGCATTTGCCGCCGCATTTGGGGTCCGGAAGTACTTACCGCATCGCCCGAGAACGGGCTGGGCGCTCCTTATGCTGGCAGTGCTGATTGCTACTGCGACCATCTATGGCCGCTATCACTTTGCCATCGACACGCTGGCAGGCCTCGGCACTGCGCTGTTTGCGCTGGCGGTAAGCGCTTTGTGGGACCGCCGGGCCGGGCGAGAGTGAGCCTGCGGGCTTCCGTGGGCCCTAGTTGGACTTCGCCGGGGCGCTTGAAGTGCTGTCCGATTTGGCAGTGGACGAAGAGTCCGATTTGGATTCTGTCTTCGTGTCGCCGCCCTGCTCCTTGCCGCTGCCGTTGCCTGAGGACTTGCCGCCGCCTTTGGCGTAATCCGTGATATACCAGCCGGAACCCTTAAACTGAAGGGCCGGACTGCTCAACAGCCTTTCCACCGTGCCGCCGCACTTGTCATGGACTGCAAGAGGCTGGTCGGAAAACTTTTGCATGACTTCGAACGTTTCCTGGCAGTTCAAGCACTTGTATTCGTAAATCGGCATAACCAAAGATTCCTAAGGTTGGTTGGGCTTTGGGGTCCCGAGCGGGGTGAGGATATCGCCTGGCGGTCTTTCGCGCCGCGTTGAGCCAGTCGTCTGATCGCCGGCCTGTTCGGTTGCGCCGCCGCTCAATACCTCGATCGCCTTCTTCAAAATGACGTCCTCCTGCGATTTGGGAGCAGGAGTGGCAGGGGTTGCCGCCTCGGGCGCTTCTTCATCGTCTTCCGTGGCCTCCGCGCCTTCGGTCACCTGGATGGTGGGTGTTACCGGGTTGTCCTGAATCGCTTTGCCAGATGGCGAGAAGTACTTGGCCACCGCCAGGATCACCGCACCGCCGTCCTCAGTAGGTACAGGCCGCCGCACAGCCGCATCGCCGTAGGTCCGTTCGCCGACTACCTTCGCGCGCTTGTTCTCGAGCAAAGCCGTCGCGGCAATTTCCGCCGCGCCCGCCGTCCCCCGGTTGGTGAGCACCACCAAATCGCCCTTGAACAAAGTTTTGGTCGGGTCCATCTCGAAGATCTTTTTGGGTACCTTCTGCCCGCTCAGTGAGCCGGCGATGCCTTTTTCGAGGAACAGGTTGGCCAACTCAAAACCTTCCTCGGGCTCACTCACCACGCTGTGCCGCAGATCCAGAACGAGCTTGGTCATGCCTTTGGTTTGGAGGTTCCGGATGGCTCCGGCCACCCCGCGCGTCGCCCCGGCAGAAAGGTCCTGAACGGCCACGTAGCCAGTCGCCGAGTCCAGCATCTTGCTGGAGACCTGCGGAGGAACCACCACCGCCCGCGTCAACTTGACCTTGGTGGGCTCGGGTTTCCGGAGACGGAGTACGGTCAACTCCACGTCGGTGCCCACCTCGCCGTGGAGCATGACGTCAGCGAAGGCGAGAGGCATGTCGCGGGTAGAGACTCCGTTGATGGCTTCGATCATGTCGCCTGTAGACAGACCCGCCTGGTCGGCTGGAGAACCGGGGATCGCATCCACGATGCCAATCTCGTAGCCATATTTGCGGCTGAGTACAAGACCTACGCCGCCTCTGGCGGACTTGGACTTTTCGTACTGCTTTAACTGGTCGGCGTTCAGATAGCTGGCGAAGGGATCCACGGAAACCAGCAGGCCATTGATGGCGCCCAATGTCACGCTTTTCACATCAGGTTCTTCCACGTAGTCTGACTTGATCTTGGCGAACACCTCGGTGTAGACATGCAGGTGCCGGTAGGGGTCGGAGGAGTTAGTCGACTTGTTCTGCCCTGCGACAGCTCCTGCCAGCAGGAGACCGGCCACCAAGGTGGACAGCGTCACGATCACATACTTGAACGCGTTGTTCATCGGGAAAATCCTTGCCGCGGGGCGCCCCGCTTCTTGCCCTGCCCGCCGGGCGAAGGCCTAAGCCCTCTTTTTTGAAGTATATCAGTCAGCCCGTCCCTCGGGCCACGAGCCAATAGACGCGTCACGGAGCCATTTGGCTTCGGGCCATGCGTGGCCATCCACGGCCCTCTGGGGCCTCTTCTTAGAGAAAGCCTAATGCTTCCAGCCACTTAATCCGATAGAAACCTTAGGCCGGGTAAGAAGCCCAATGCTCAACGCCCTGATTGTTACACCGGATGAGCGGATGGCCGCCATCTTGAACGCCATTGCTGCCAATGCAGGGTTTCTCCGCGTGAAGCGGACCCTGCGTCATGCGCCACTACCCTACGAGCTGGTGCGTGCAGCCAACTCCGACGACATCGACCTGCTTTTTGTGGACTTTGTCGATGCTGATAGTCCACCTTTCAATTCTGAAGCGGCGGAGAGCCTGAATCGTTGGACTGGCGTTATCGGTTTCAGCTCTACGATGGCCGACCTGGATCGGAATCCCCTGCCACACCTGCTCCAAGGTTGGCTTTCTCAACCGTTCACGGAGCGCAATGTGCTCTCCATGGTGACGGAGGTCACAGGGATTCTCCGCGACCGGACTGAAGACCGGCTGGTGGCAGTTCTTCCGGCAAAGGCAGGCAGTGGCGCCAGCACCTTGGCCTTGCATCTGGCCCGGGCAATCGGGGAGGTGGAGGAGCGGGAAACCCTTTTGCTGGACGGTGATCTCCGCTCCGGAGTGTTGGCAACGTTGCTGAACCAGCGGCCGGCAGTGGGGCTGGCGCAACTGCTCTCCATGGCGGCCGACATCACGCCTGCTGTTTGGAATACACACGTCATGCGGTTGCCGCATTTCCACCTCCTGGGAGCCGCGGCGGCTGATGACGTTCGCCCTCCTCTGCCGCACTGGTCGGATTACTTCAAGCTGCTTCGTTTCCTGCGTCCGAACTACGGCTCCATCGTGGTTGACCTGCCGGAACTGGTGAATGAGGCCACAGCGGAAGTTGTACGTTCCGCCGAGCACGTGTTGATTGTTACCACCGGGGAAGTGGCCGCACTGACCTTGGCCAGCCAGCGTTGCCAGGAGTTGGAGGACGCAGGAGTAAGGCCGCAGCGGGTGGGTATTGTCCTCAACCGTTGGCATCGAAACGACTTGTCCCCTGCAGAAGTTGAAAAAACGATTGGGCGTAAGGTGCTGGCAACGATTCCTAACAACTACCGGCTGGTGCAGGCAGCCGCTGTGGAAGGCGGCTTTGTGGCGGCGCATTCAGACCTTGGCCGGGCATACCAAGGGCTGGCCGGCGCGCTCCTGCGGCTTACCGAACTGGCGGGCTCAGGCGCAGCCAAAAAGGGTCTCAGGGCCTGGTTCGGGTAAATTTCTCATCCCTCGTTGCACAATCCTGCAGAGTTCATGCGTCAGCAGTACGTAAGGATACTCCTGCATGCGAATTTTCGACCTTCTCAAATTGAGCGGCTGGTTGGCCGCCGCTTTTCTGGCCGGAGTGCTTTATTCCGGCGGGCCGACGGTACAGGCACAGGACGGCGAATTGCCCATGGTGGAGTTGGGGCCCATTGGTCCGAACACCCCGCTGCTGGTGCATTACCCCAAGGCCGGACTGCTCTATGTGTACCAGCAGGCATTCAGTGGAGGGCCGAAACGGCCGTGCGCCTATTACTTCCGCCTTGGCAAACCGGGAGAACCTGTCCGCCGGGAACTGTGCCCGGCCGATTTGAGCGACCAATGAAGCAGCGGCTGGCCTGTGGCCCCGTGCTAAACTCGGTTTTCGGAAGATGGAAAGGGCTGGGCGGCTCCTCACCAAATCGCGCGATGCTCGCAAGCTCCTGACACCGGAACAGATGGTGTTGGCGGCATGGCCCGGCGCCGTTGGCAAGCGGTTGGCGCGACGCACTCGGGCAGTGGCCCTGCGGGGTAGCACCTTGGTTGTGGAGGTCGAAGATGACCTCTGGCAGCGCAACCTTCTCGGTCTGGAGGAAGTGCTGCTGAGAAACCTCCGCCAAGTGTTGGAGGGGCTTACACCGGACCGCCTCCAGTTCCGCGTCGCCGTGCCGAGGCGGCCCCCGGCCATCGAATCCGCCCCCTTCGATCCGGAACTGAGCCGGATTCAGGACCCGGGATTGCGTTACCTCTACTCAATTGCCCGTAGAAAGGCGAAGGCTTGAAAATCACCGCAGATCAGGTGCGCTACGTGGCCGCCTTGGCCCAGTTGTCGCTGACGGATGCCGAAGTGGAGCGCATGCGGCGCGACCTGGACGAAATTCTGGAGCACATGGACGCACTCAATGAACTCGACACCTCCGGCGTGGAGCCCATGGCTCAGGTGCAACTGGAGGGCGGAGAGGCCAGCTTGCGGTCCGACGAGCCCCATACGCCACTCCCGCAATCCGTAGCCCTCGCCAACGCGCCGCTCAGCGGCGCCGGCCACTTCAAAGTCCCCAAGGTGATTGAGCGGTAAGATCCGATGAACGTCAGGAATTGGTCGATAGGGAGTCTCCAGGCAGGATTACGCGCCCGCCAATTCAGCGCCGTTGAGGTGGCAGAGGCTGCTATCCGGTTTGCTGAAGCGGAGAATCCCAAAACGAACGCCTACCTGCGGCTCTCACCCGAACGCGCCTTGGCGGCGGCCCGGAGCGTCGATGCGCGGCTGGCTGCCGGGGAGGATCCAGGGCCCCTGGCCGGTGTGCCAGTAGCGGTAAAGGATGTCATTGTTACCAAAGGGCTGACCACCACCTGCGCTTCGAGGATGTTGGAGAACTTTGTCCCGCCCTATGACGCCACGGCGATAGAACGCCTGGAGGCGGCGGGTGCGCTGCTGTTGGGCAAGACCAACTGCGACGAGTTCGCCATGGGTTCGTCGAACGAGAACTCGGCCTTTGGCCCCGTGCGCAACCCGATAGATCCTCAGCGCGTGCCTGGCGGATCGAGCGGCGGTTCGGCGGCTGCCGTGGCCCAGGGGACTGCAGTGGTGGCGCTAGGTTCGGATACGGGCGGCTCCATCCGCCAGCCTGCGAGTTTCTGCGGCGTCGTGGGCGTCACGCCCACCTACGGCCGTGTCTCCCGCTACGGTCTTGTTGCCTTCGCCAGTTCGCTGGATCACATCGGCCCTTTCGCGCGCTGCGTCCCTGATGCCGCTGCTGTTTTGGAAGTGATCGCGGGGCCGGACCCGCGGGATGCCACCGCCGTGCATGTGCCGGTTCCGTCCTACACTTCCGCGCTCGCCGCCTCACTGAAGGGCCGTAAGATCGGGCTGCCCAAGGAATACTTCCAGGACCTAACCGGCGAGACCAGGACGCTTACGCTGCAAGCAGTTGAAACGCTCCGCACCCTGGGCTGTGAGATCCGCGAAGTGGGCATGCCGCACACCTCTTACGCCATCGCCAGTTATTACATCGTCTGCACCGCGGAGGCCAGCGCCAACCTGGCTCGTTACGACGGTGTTCGATACAGCCGGCGCTCCGGGGCAAGTTCCACACTGTCGGATATGTACCGTTTGAGCCGGGGTGAGGGGTTCGGTCCGGAAGTGAAGCGCCGCATTATGCTTGGCACTTATGTGCTGAGTTCGGGCTACTACGATGCCTATTACTTGAAGGCGCAAAAGGTGCGCTCCCTGATTGCCCGCGATTTCCGCCAGGCCTTTGAAGAGGTGGATGCGCTGGTGGCGCCCGTCAGCCCCTTTCCGGCCTTTGGGCTTGGGGAGAAGTTGGACGATCCGCTCCAGATGTACTTGAGCGATATCTATACCATCACGGGCTCATTGGCAGGCGTACCCTGCCTGAGCGTTCCCTGCGGAGTGACTTCCGCCGGTCTGCCGGTGGGATTGCAGATTCTCACGCGCCATTTCGACGAAACCGGAATGTTCCAGGTCGCCGCCGCACTGGAGGGGGCGCTGGCGGGCAGCGGGGAGAATCCCTCACAATAGAGTTCTGGGAGAAAGCTGCATCCCCGGCCGCTCCGGGGCCATCTGGAACGATTGGACTGCCTTTTCCCGTTTCCTGGGAACGATTTCAAGGAGGTTTGACGCATGGCATTCACACTGCCGCAACTGCCCTACTCGTTTGACGCGCTGGAACCCGTAATCGACAAGATGACCATGGAGATTCACCATGGAAAACACCACGCCGCCTACGTGACCAATCTCAACAAGGCGCTGGAATCTGCGCCCGAGCTTGCCTCCAAGTCGTTGGAGGACTTGCTGGCTAACGGAGTCAGCGCCGTGCCCGAGTCCATCCGGACGGCTGTACGGAACAACGGCGGGGGCCATTGGAACCATGACCTGTTTTGGAAACTGATGCAGGCGCCGAAGGAGAACAACGCGCCTGCCGGCAAAGTAGCGGCCGCCATCAGCGCCAAGTTCGGCGACTTCAATCATTTCAAAGAGAGGTTTGAAGCGGCCGGCATGGGCCGGTTCGGCTCCGGCTGGGCCTGGCTGATCAAGACGGGCGATGGCATCGACATCATGTCCACCCCGAATCAGGACAACCCGCATATGGAAGGGAAGAAGGCGGTTCTGGGCGTGGACGTCTGGGAGCACGCCTACTATCTGAAGTATCAGAACCGCCGCGCGGACTACCTGAAGGCCTGGTGGGCAGTGGTGAACTGGGCCAAGGTGGAAGAGTTGTTCGTGAAGGGCTGATCGGACCTACAATAGCGGCTGTGGCCGCGGATTACATAGAAGCACATCTCCGCCGCGCGATTGAGCTGGCCGTCGAAAACGTCCGCTTGGGGCGCGGCGGTCCTTTTGGGGCTGTGGTGGCACGGGGCGAGGAAGTGGTCGCAGAAGGAGCGAACCGCGTCACTGCGAACCACGATCCTACCGCGCACGCCGAAGTGGAAGCCATTCGGGCGGCATGCCGCCGCCTGGGTACCCACCAACTCAACGATTGCGTGGTCTACGCCAGTTGCGAACCATGCCCAATGTGCCTTAGCGCCATTTATTGGGCCCGGGCCGAGCGAGTCTACTTCGCTGCCACCAAAGAGGACGCGGCCCGCGCGGGTTTCGACGATTCCTTCATTTACTCCGAAATCGGGATGGAAGCTTCCCGGCGCCGGATTGTTTGCCAGCGTGTGGCGGAGCCGGACTCGGGCCAGCCTTTTGCTCTTTGGATGGCCAGCCAGATTAAAATCCCCTACTAGGAGCTGCAATGCTAGTCACCACTACTTCGACGCTGCAAGGCAAGGACGTCCGCCAATACCTGGGCCTGGTGAGCGGCGAAGCAATTCTGGGCGCCAACATTTTCAAGGACTTCTTCGCAGGGATCCGCGACATCGTGGGTGGCCGCTCGGCCGCCTACGAGGCCGAACTCCGCAAGGCCAAGCAGATCGCCATCGAAGAGATGATGGAGGAAGCGCGCAAACTTGGCGCCAACGCCGTCATTGGAGTGGATCTGGACTATGAGAGTCTGAACACCTCGGGCGGCGGCGGCATGCTCATGGTGACCGCCTCCGGCACGGCCGTAGTCACCACCTGAACGCAGCCTACCGGCGAAACGCCTCCACAATCTCAGCGCGGTCCCTAGCGGTAAGCGTATTCACCCTGTGCCCGCTCAACAGAAAGTACAGGCGCGCGGTCTGCTCCAGTTCCTCGGCGCGGTCTGCCGCTTCGTGAATATCGCGGCCCAGGCACACGACTCCGTGGTGGCGCAACAGCAAGCAGTCGTGATTCAGGGCGGCACGCTCAATCGCGCTGCCCAGCGCCGTGGACCCTGGGCGGTGATAAGGCACCACCGCCAAGGGCGCGACCCGCATCAGGTAGTAAGGAGTCAGCGCCGGCAGCGGCTCTTCCTCGCTCAGATCCGCCAAACAGGAGAGCGCCACCGCATAGGGCGAGTGCAGATGTACGATCGCCCCGGCGCGTTCTCCCGCAGCCCGGTAGGCGCCCAAGTGGAATGGATACTCCTTGGAGGGCGCGTTTTCGTTCATGCTCCGGCCCCCGCTGTCCAAGCAGGCAAGCTGCGCTGGCTTCAGTTTGCGCAGTGAACCGCCCGTGGGAGTAATCCATACCTGCTCGCCGGCACGGATGCTTAAATTGCCCGTCGAGCCGAAGGCGTATCCACGCAGAAAGAACGACTCTGCCAGGTCGCAGAGATCCTGGAGTGCAACAGCAAGTGTCATATCGGTTCACATCCTGGGCAAGTGGCGCGCCAGGCGGCAACGGCGCCTGCGAAGAAATCGCGGCCCCCGAAGTTCCCCGACTTGAGAGCCAGAAATAGTCCGGGAGGTGTGCGGCTGATCAACGCTGGCACGCCTGGCGCCAAGATCGAAGCCACCTGGGCCGAGCGCACGCCGGCCGCCTTTACGACAGCACCCGAGGTTTCTCCGCCGGCCACGATCAATGCACGGACATCGGCCTCCCGGACTGCCCGGGCGGCGAGCTCGGCGAACGCTTGTTCGAATCCGGCGGCGTGTTCTTCTTCGCGTTTTCCCGACGGCGCTGAGGAGGCAACGGTGGCGACCCCTTCAGCCTCCCACTCTTCCATCAATCGATCCCAGAGTGCGAGAATCTGCTCCGGGCGCGAGACATGGTGTACGCGGGCGCCCGCCTGCTCCCAGGCCTCCAGTTGATCGAGCGTGGCCCGTGAGCAACTGCCCGCCAATATCAAACACCGGCCCGGGGCGGCAGCAGGAAGCGCCGCCAGCCCGCCGCCACAGCGAATGTGGCGGCCCAATCCGCTTCCGCCTGTCACGAGGCGCATTCCCCGGCAGGCTTCGGTGATCGCTGCCAGATCCTCCTCGCGCAACGCGTCCACCAGGGCAATTTCCACGCCCTCTTCCTGCAGTTGCCGCAGACCCTCGCGAATGGCTGACACTCCTTCCAAAACGGTGGGCAGGGACAGCAGGCCGCACCGCCGCGAGGTCTGCCGTTGCAAGTGCCGCACCAGGTCGGAATCGAGCATCGGGTTGAGCGGATGGTCGCGCATGGGGGATTCCGCCAGCAATCGCCCGTGCACGAAAAGATGGCCGTGACACTGCGTACGCCCGTTCACAGGCAGGGCGGGGACGGCGACCGTGAACGGGGTCTTCAGGGCGTCCATCAGCGAACTGGTCACTGGGCCGATATTGCCCGCCGAGGTGGAATCAAAGGTCGAGCAATACTTGAATTGAATCTGCGCCGGGCTGGCCGGCCGCAAGGCAGTCAGCGCCTCCAGCGTTGCCAGAACCGCGTCGGGCGCCGGAATTGACCTTGTCTTGAGGCTCACCACCAGCGCCTGCGCTCCAGCCGACAGCGCTTCCTCTACGCTGGCCGGATCCGGGCAGCCGAACCACTGAACTACGGCGTTGCCGCCCTCGTGCAGCATACCCGCGAGATCGGTGCCCCCGGTGAGGTCGTCGGCAATCGCAGCGAAAGGAATCCCCAAAACTATGCCTTTCTCAAGTTGAAAGAATACAGTGGGCGCGGCGGTTCGGTCCCATCTCCGGAAAGCAGGAGGAGTTCACGGATGAGGAACGGGTTCGTCCGCTTCCCTGTGATGGAGTTTCGAATCACCTCAAATCCATGACGGACGCCGGTTGCCTCGTCGATGTCCACGTCGGCGGCCCACTGCCCGGTCTCCCCATGCTGAAACAGCGTCACCTGCAGGTTCGCATGCCGGTCCCTGCTCTTGTAACTCCTCGCGCGTTGGAAACCTGGCAAAGGCTGATGCAATGATCCATTGACGGACCGGAAGCGATCAGACTCCGCGAGCCAGGAGGGAAGAGCGGGATCCACCTCGCAGTAGAACCGGTCCTGACGCAGGACCCGTAGCGCACCCAACCATTGCAAGCAGCCTCCCGCCGAATCATGCATCGCTTTGGCGCACACGTTCAGCAAGCAAGCGCGTTGCAAATCGGAGAGGGCGGCATAGAGCCTTTCGCCTGCCAAGCCTGCCAACGGCCTGTCTTCCGGCCTTGGCGCTGCCATCCTGGCCAAGTCCAGCATCTCGCGCAGGTGCGGCGGGAGTTCGTGATACAAGGGCGCGATCACCCCGCTGACGCGCCGGGGATCGGCCACCAGCCTTACCGGATCAACCGCCGGCTGGCTTTGCGCCCCTTCGCGGACCGTTTGGAAGAAGGCGAAGCGGAGGTAGCAGTCACTCTCAATGCTCACCTCGTATCGTGTCCCGAGACCGGGGCGGCAGGGTACACCGCTCACCACGAATAATCGGTCCTGACCATGAGGAAAACGCGCTTGCCAGGCGCCCGAATCGTTTTGCAAACGAATCAGCAGCGAGTCAGCCGGAGGCCGTCCGTCCAGGTCTAAGATGTTGAGCGCAAGATCGCCTGTAGGCATGTCAGACCTCAGGGCATCTTCGTCAGACGCAGGGCCAGATCCTGGCCGTACGCCGGTGGTTTGAGACGCAGCGGGCCGCCGCTGAGTCGACGCTCCTCCGGCGGAAGCGGCTGGGCAACGGCAGGATCCATCCACTCGACCTTCCACCGGCCCGGCGGCACCATTAGCGTCATCTCCTCCAGACCTGCGCCCCAACCGTAAATCACGTAGACACTGCCCGGCAGTGAAAACGCGTGCGTCACCATCCCTGGCGCTGCCGCTACGACGCGCAGATCGATCTCCATGCGCGGAAAAGGTGTGGCCTCCAGCCAATGCCGCAGCGCCGCCAGCTGGCGGCGCAGTTCCGGACTGCCGCCACCGGGCGCCTTAGGCTCCCGGCTCTGCCCGGCTTCGTCACCGGCTTTGAACGAATAATCCAGGTGATTGTACAAGGCGCCCCCGCTCAGCAAAAACTCCCAAGCCTGGCGGCGGTAAACATGGTCCTCCGGTCCCATAAACCCGGTCTCGTCGCAACCCACCGGCATGTTCAGGTGCCGGTTCCAGTAAGCCGCCTCCGGCCACGCATAGTGGAAATGCACTGCCCCGATCCCCGCGGGGACCTCCCGGATCGCATCGCGGAAGTTGGACCAGTTCATGGCCAGCAGGTGCTTCTTCGGCAAACGGCTTTCCGCAGCGGTGAATTCCGCGGCGATCCGGGCATGCCACGCATAACTCTCCGGCGTAGGTGCGTCCACGGAGTTTGGCCAGCGGTCCCGCTGCGGAGGGGAGATGCCCGGATGCACCACGCCCGCCAACCTGCCTTGGTCCGCCCACGGCTCGTTTTGCACTTCAAACAGCACGTTATCGAAACCGTTCAGTTCTGTCGCGATCTTCCTCACCAGGCGCAGTTGGTATTCCAGAAGCTTGCCGTTGTTGAGTGTGTGCACCTGCTTGAAATCGGTGATCCCGGTATCGTTAACGTTGTTGGCCGGGTGAAACGCATGAAGCTTCCACTGTGGCTCTCCGTAGATCGAAGTGAAGAACGTCATCTCGACAACCACGCCGCGCTTCGCCGCCTCCGCGGTAAACTCGCGCAAGCGCTCGAAGTAGGCGGGATTAAATTGATCGAGGTTGTACTTGCCCGCATCATTCTTCATCCAAGGTCCTAGGTGCCGGCTGGGCTTGGGCGCCAACGTATTGTTCGGAATGCCGAACGCCCCCGGATGTTCGTAATACACGCCGGAAAAGATACGCGTATAGTTCATCCCGTCGGCTTCCTGCGCCTGCAGGTATTTGCGCCAATCGAAGTCGAGGTTCAGCACCGCCCCATAGTGCTCAGCGCCCGTCACAAGAAGGATCGGTTTCCCCAGATAAGAGTAATACCGGGGATTCTCCGGCCAGCGCGTGAGGGGCTGGGCGTATAGCGCGGCGACGGCGAGGAAGCTCATCAGCAGGCTGCGCGTCTTCATGCCGCTTACGGTATCAAAAGCGGCAGGATCGCGAGAAAATAGGCGGAGAATGAAGAGTTACCGGAAAGAACTTTGGTTTGAGGTACCCGCCCGGCGGGGATTCGTGAACATTACGCCGCAGGTGGAAACCTGCCTGGCAGAAAGCCACGTGCGAGAGGGCTTGTGCCTGGTGAATGCCATGCACATAACGGCGTCGGTGTTTATCAACGACGACGAACGAGGCTTGCATCACGATTACGAGGTCTGGCTGGAAGCCTTGGCGCCACACGAGCCCACCAGGCAGTACCACCACAACCGCACGGGAGAAGACAACGCCGATGCGCACCTGAAACGACAAGTCATGGGGCGTGAGGTGGTCGTGGCGGTTACGGAAGGACGCCTGGATTTCGGGCCTTGGGAACAGATCTTCTATGGCGAGTTCGACGGGCGGCGCAGAAAACGCGTGCTGGTCAAGATTATCGGCGAGTAACGCGACTACAGGGACGCTAAAATAGCAACAACCATGCCGAAATCACCGCCCCCGCCTTCCGCGGGCGCTCCGGAGCCGGCGTTTGAACAGCGCCTGGAGCAACTGGAGTCCATCGTGCGCCAGTTGGAGTCTGCCGGCCTCCCGCTGGAGGAAGCGCTGAAGCTTTTCGAGCAAGGCATGCAACTCAGCGAGGACTGCCGGAAGGAACTGGAAACGGCGGAAGCCCGGGTAGAGGTGCTGCTTAAGAAGGGCCAGTCGGTCGAACCCGCACCGTTTGGGGAAGACGAACCATGACGGCGGCAGGGCTGAGCTTGAAGGAATACCTCGAATGCCAGGTCAGGCGGATCGACGCTGCTCTGGATCGCCTCGTGCCCTCCGAAAGCACGCCTCCCGAAACCATTCACCGGGCGATGCGCTACTCCTTGTTTGCGGGCGGCAAGCGCATCCGGCCCGTTCTTTGCCTGGAGGCGTCGTATACAGTGGCTGGGTGCGAGGTGCCACGAATCGAGGAGGTCGCCTGCTCCCTCGAAATGATTCACACCTATTCGTTGATTCATGACGACCTGCCGGCACTCGATAACGACGACTTGCGCCGCGGCCGGCCCACGAACCACAAAGTCTTCGGAGAAGCGATGGCCATCCTCGCCGGTGACTCCCTGCTGACGCACGCCTTCGTTGTGTTGGGCCGGGTGGGAGATGCCCGGCTGGTGGAGGAACTGGCCGTCGCTTCAGGCACCGTAGGAGGCATGATCGCCGGCCAGGTGCACGACATCGAAAGTGAAGGCCACGCGCCGGATAAGGAATTGCTCGAACGCATCCATCGTGCCAAGACCGGCGCGCTCTTGCGGGCCTCCGTCCGTCTCGGTGCTCTTCATGCTGGGGCTGGCGCGGAAGCCCTGGATGCCCTTACCCGCTACGGCGAGCACGTCGGGCTCGCATTTCAAATCGTCGACGATCTGCTGGATGTGGAACAGAGCTCCGCGGAGCTGGGTAAAACCGCGGGCAAGGATGCCGCGCAGGGTAAGGTGACTTTCCCTGCCGTCTATGGCATCGCGCGGTCTCATCAAATGGCGGAAGAACAGCGCCAGCTCGCGCACGCTGCTCTGGCGCCGTTTGGTTCAGCGGCCAGGCGGCTGGCGGAGCTCGCCGACCTCGTGGTCCTGCGCAAGAGTTAAAGGCCCGCAGTTGAAACCTCGTATTGACCAGTTGATGGTGGAAAGGGGGTTGGCCGACTCCCGGGAAAAGGCCCGGTCTCTGCTTCTGGCAGGTGTAGTTACCGTGAACGGGCAGCGAGTGGACAAGGCGGGCGCTCAAGTGCCTGCGGATGCCGCGATCGAGGTGGCGGAGCCCATGCGCTACGTCTCCCGCGGCGGACATAAGTTGGAAGCCGCGCTCGATCATTGGGCCATTCGTGTCGACGGGAAGGTCTGCCTGGACTGCGGCAGTTCCACTGGCGGCTTTACTGACTGCCTGCTGCAGCGTGGGGCCCTCCGCGTTCACGCCATCGACGTGGGCCGGGGCCAATTGCATTGGAAACTGCGCAACGATGCCCGCGTGGTAGTGCACGAGGGCGTGAATGCGCGCCACCTGGAGCCGGCCCTGATCGGCGAGCCCGCTGATCTTGCCGTCTGCGACGTCAGCTTCATCTCGGTTACACTCATCCTTCCGGCTCTGATCCCGGCTTTGCGCCGGCCCCGCGAACTGGTGGTCCTGGTGAAGCCCCAATTCGAGGCCGGGCGCGGCCAGGTAGGCCGGGGCGGGATTGTGCGCGATCCGGCGGTTCACGCGGCTGCCTGCCAGCGGGTGCAGGAAGCTGCCGGGCGCCTGGGTCTCGTAACCAGATTCATGGAAAGCCCCCTGTTGGGCGCCGAGGGCAATAAGGAATTCCTTCTGTATGCACACGATCCGGACAGTCGGCATCCTCTCGAAGCCTGAAGTGCGCCAGGCGGCGGCAACCGTGCCACGCCTCCTCGAGTGGCTGCGCGAGCGGAACATCACCATCCGCATGGATCACCCTACCGCGCAATATGCAGGTGAATCGAATTGGGTGGGCCGCGACGACGTACCGGAAGGCTGTGACCTGGTGGTTGTGCTGGGGGGAGACGGCACTCTTTTGTCGGCGGCACGCGCCATCGCCGGCCGCGACATTCCTCTCTTTCCGGTGAATCTGGGCAGCCTGGGGTTCCTGACGGCGATTACCGTCGATGAGCTTTTTCCGGAGCTCGAACGCGCGCTGCGCAACGAGCACCGTATCGCGCGCCGCCGCCTGCTGGCCTGCGAACTTCAGCGGGGCGCCGAAACCGTCGCCCGCTACGAGGCGCTCAACGATGTCGTGATCACCAAGGCGTCCATCGCCCGCATGATCGATCTGACGGCCCATGTCGATGCTCACTTTGTTTGCCGCTATAAGGCGGACGGCCTGATTGTTTCGACACCCACAGGCTCCACCGCCTATTCGCTCTCGGCCGGCGGCCCCATCATCTTTCCCTCTGTCGGGGCCCTGTGTCTCACGCCCATTTGTCCGCACACGCTCACCAACCGGCCAGTGATCGTTTCGGACTCCAGCGTCATTCAAATCGTCAACCACGCCGGTGACGCCGATGCCTACTTGACCATCGACGGGCAGGTAGGCCAGCCGCTGCAGGAGCAGGACCGTGTCGTCTGCCGCAGCTCGCAAAATACTTTGAGCCTGATCAGACCTCCGCGAATGCTCTTCTTCGACGTTTTGCGGCAGAAGCTGAAATGGGGGGAACGTTGAAAAGAATATCTCTCACCAGTTGGATCTTTATCGCCATGGCGGCCGGCGTCGCCATCGGTCACTTCTTTCCGGAAACCGGCAAAGACCTGGCATTCCTTAGCAACATCTTCTTGCGCCTGATCAAGTCGATCATTGCGCCCCTGCTGTTTGCTACCCTGGTCTACGGCGTCGCTGGCTCCGGCAGCGCCAAAGCGATGGGCCGGATCGGCATTAAAGCGCTGATCTACTTCAATGTCACTACTATCGGCGCGCTTGCGCTGGCTCTCCTTTCCGTGAACTTCTTCCGTCCTGGCGATGGTGTTTCGATCGACACCGGAGTCAAGCCCGAGATCCCCGCAGCCAAGTCAAGCGTGATTGGAGTACTGGAGAATGCCGTCCCCACCAGCATTTTCGATGCCATGGCGCGCAATGAGGTGCTGCAACTCGTCGTCTTTGCTCTGCTGTTTGGGACTGCTTGCATCCATCTGGGTGAAAAATCCCGGCCAGTCGTGGATTTCCTGAAGTCCCTGGGCGACGTAATGTTCGAATACACACGCTACGTGATGTACCTTGCCCCTTTGGGTGTCGGAGGCGCGATCGCCTCTGTGGTCGGCAGCAAAGGCATTGGGGTGCTCTTCGGCCTGGGGAAACTGATCGGATCCCTCTACGTGGCCCTGGCCGCTTACGTGATTGTGATCCTCGGCATTGTCGTCGTCATCTTTCGCATTCCGGTCCTCCGGTTCTGGCGGGCTGCGAAAGATCCCTACCTGCTCGCTTTCTCCACCGCCTCCAGCGAGTCGGCATTCCCCATGGCCATGCAAAACATGGAGAAATTCGGAGTGCCGAAGCACATCGTCGCTTTTGTGTTGCCCACGGGCTACAGCTTCAATCTCGACGGCAGCACGCTCTATCTCGCTTTGGCCTCCGTCTTCGTTGCTCAGGCGGCCGGCGTCGAAATGACGCTGACTCAGCAACTCACCATGATCGCCACGCTGATGCTCACCAGCAAGGGGGTAGCCGCCGTGCCCCGCGCATCGCTGGTGATCCTGGCCGGCACCCTGACCACGTTCAACCTCCCCCTGGAGGGCATCGCTCTCATCCTGGGCGTCGACACATTGATGGATATGGCCCGGACGTCCGTGAACCTTCTGGGCAACTGCCTTGCCACCGCAGTAGTCGCCAAGTGGGAAGGCTATGAATTGAACCCGCCGCTGCCCGATTCGATCGAGGAAGCGGCCTGAGACGAGCTATGAAACTCGGAGCTGTCACGTACAACGTCCTCAAGGATTGGGATCTGGAAACCGTAATCGCCAAGTGCGAGGAAACCGGTTTTGAAGCCGTGGAGCTGAGAACCGGACACGCGCACGGCGTGGAGCCGGCAATGGCTGTCGCCCAGCGCGCGGCAGTCAAGGCACGCTTTGCCCGCTCCAAGGTGAGGCTCCTCAGCTTTGGTTCCACCGCCGAGTTTCATTCGCCCGACCCCTCGATTCGCCGGCGGAATATCGACGACGCCAAAGCTTTTTGCGATCTGGCCCGCGATACCGGTGCGCTGGGCGTCAAAGTGCGCCCCAACGCCTTTCCCGAGGGAGTCAGCAAGGATCAGACGATTCAAAACATTGCCGTGTCGCTGAAGGAATTGGGCGATTACGCTCAAGTCCGTGCAGTGGAGATCTGGCTCGAAGTGCACGGCCGGGAAACGCAACTGCCGCCCGTTTGCGCTGCGATTATGAAAGCCACTGCTCATCCGTCGGTGGGGCTCTGCTGGAACTCCAACCCCACTGACGTCGTGAACGGGAGCGTGAGGCAGAGCTTCGATTTGCTGCGGCCTTGGATCAAGAATTGCCACATTACGGAGTTGGCAAACGACCGTTACCCCTGGCGGGAGTTCTTCCAACTGCTGCGGGCCAGCGGCTACGCCCGCTACACGCTGATGGAGGTCGCCGAGAGCAAAGAACCCGAGCGCTTCATGCGTTATTACCGCGCACTTTGGCAGGAGTTGGCCCGGCCATGAGGTTCTTCCTGTCCGGCCTGCTGGCAGCGCTTACCGTCTGGGCGCAACCCTCGCCGGAAGCGTACTTCGGCCACAAGCCCGGTGCTGACCGGACTCTCATCGAATGGTCCCGCATCACCGGCTGGTTCGGCGAACTCGACCGAGCCAGCGACCGCGTGCTGGTGCGCGAGTACGGCAAATCGACCGAAGGCCGCCCCATGATTGTGGCCGTCGTCAGCGCGCCGGAAAACCTCGCCCGGCTCGAGCACTACCGCCAGATTCAAAAGCGTCTGGCGGACCCGCGGGCCACCCCGCCCGCGCAGGCCGAACCGCTCTTCAGGGAAGGCAAGGCAATAGTGCTTATCACCTGCGCCATTCATTCCACCGAAGTCGCGTCCACTTTTTCGGCCATCGAATTCGCCTACCGCCTGGCCACGGCCAACGACGAAAAAACCCAGCAGATCCTGGCGAACACCATCGTATTGCTTTCCCCCTCCATTAACCCCGACGGCAACGATATCGTCCACCGCTGGTATACCCAAACGTTGGGGACGCCGTACGAAGGAACCAGTCAGCCGGAGCTTTACCAGAAGTACGTCGGACACGACAACAACCGTGACTGGTACATCTTTTCCCAGGCCGAAACCCGCGCCGTTGTGAACGGTTTGCACAACCAATGGCACCCGCATATCGTCTATGACCTCCATCAAATGGGCGCCTTTGGAGCACGGATGTTCGTCCCGCCCTGGCTCGACCCCATCGAGCCAAACGTCGATCCCGTCATTGCGCAACAATCCAACATGATTGGCATGACGGTAGCGGCCGACCTGACGGCTGCGGGCCGCAAGGGGGTCGTCGTACAGGCGGTCTATGATTTTTGGACGCCTGCCCGCGCCTACCAGAGCTTCCATGGCGGCATGCGCATCCTGAGCGAGTCGGCAAGCCCGCGCATCGCAACCCCGGTCACCATTCAGCCCGGGCAGATCTCAAACCTGGCGCAGGGCTACAATCCGCGTGAGCGGTCGTGGAACCATCTCGAACCGTGGCTGGGGGGCGAGTGGCGCGTCTCCGACATTATGGCCGACCAGCTCATCGCGCTGGAATCTGTCTGCTGGCAAGCGGCGCAGCGCCGGGAATTTTTCATCCGCAATTTCTACGGCATCAATCAGCGCGCAGCCGCGCGCCAGTCGCCCTTCGCCTTCCGGATTCCGGCCAAACAGGCGGATCCCGACTCCGCCCGCCGTCTGATGGAAACGCTTGCTTTTGGGTTGGTGGAAGTCGAAAGGGCATCCGACGGCGATTACTGGATCCGCATGCAGCAGCCCTTTTCCAGCTTCGCCAAGGCTCTTTTGGAGCGGCAACAATATCCGGATCTTCGGCTCTATCCGGGTGGCCCGCCCAAGCGGCCGTATGACGTCACTGCGCATACCCTTCCTCTGCTGATGGGCGTCGAGGTGGAAACGGTGGAGCAACCCATGCCGCTATCCTTGATGCCCGCGAAGGAGTTCCGCTTTCAAGGTCCGGGTCCTCTGGCCGCCTCCGACAATGCCACATGGCGGACGGTGAATCGCGCCTGGGCCGATGGAGTGTCCGTAGCTCGCCACCCTCAAACCGGAGCCTTTCAACTGCGGACCACGCCGCCGGGTTGGCGCGTCATCGAAAGGCCCCGCGTAGGGCTGTACAGAAGCCATATTCCGCAGATGGATGAAGGCTGGACGCGCTGGATTCTTGAACAATATGGTTGGGCCTACCGCAGCGTTACCAATGAAGAGATTCGCGCCGGCGAGCTTGGCGCGAATCTGGATGTGCTGGTCTTCCCCGATCAAACCCCTGCTTCGATCCACGTGGGCTACCGGCCGGGCCAGATGCCGGAGAGGTATCTGGGCGGCCTGGGACCCGAAGGCGCCGAGGCTCTGAAGCAATTCGTCGTCGGCGGCGGCCGGCTGGTGTTCCTGAACGAGTCGGGCGAATACGCGGTCGAACACCTTGGCGTCAAAGCGCGAAATGCGCTGAAAGGGGTGTCAAACCGCGACTACTATTGTCCTGGCTCGTTGCTGAACGTGAAAGCAGAAACCGGCGCCACGCTGTTTGGTTTGCCCGCTGAGTTCACCATCTGGCACGAGTCCTCGCCTGTCTGGGAACCGGAGAAAGGCAGCGGCGGCCGCGTGCTGCTGCGCTACGCCAACCAGGAATTGCTCGCCAGCGGGTGGCTGTTGGGAGAAAAAGTTTTGGCGGGGAAACCCGCGCTGGTCGAGTTCCCCGCCGGGAAAGGCAAAATCACGCTTTTTGGCATGCGGCCACAGTATCGCGCTCAGAGCCTGCTGACTCTCAAATTGCTGTTTAACGCGTTGCTGCCTTAGCGCCGGCCCCGCCGGTGTCCACCACCGTTGCCGCCGCCGGCGCCGGGCGTGTGGATCGGCCCACTGCCGTCGCGCGGCCCGATTTTCTTGCCGCCTTTCTGTTGTTTCTGCACAGGTCCATTGCCCGGGTTGGCGGGCGGCGTATTCTGGCTGGGCGCAACCATCGCCCCGCCCATCATCAGCGCCAGTGCGGCGACTGCTGTACGAATCCTCGTCATGTCTTCGGTCTCCTTTCTGACCGCACCCATCCAGGGGCACGCTGGCAGCCAATTGCCAACCTGTTGAATGGAAAGCATCAAGTGTCTGTCAAGCGCGGATGGGCATGCAAATCGTGCGCACCCTGCGAAACCGCACCCGCAGAATATGCGTTTCCTTGGCGGTGGGGCGCCTGAAATCCGTCTAGAGGAGAGTTGGGTCCAGCGGCTGCTCCCCGCCTTCGCTGGCGGCGGCGGCATGGACATGGTTGTTCTCGACGCTTCCATTCAGCCAACGAACCAGGTTGTCCGCCGAACCGTCGAACAGCATGTTGAGCAGTTCGCGCACGGCAAGCTGCCTCACCGCATCCTGGCTGATCACGGGCGTGTAGACGAACGAGCGCCCTTCTTTACGCCTGGTTACAGCTTGCTTGCGCACCAGGCGGTCGAGCATGGTCATCACCGTCGTGTAAGCCAGGGGCCGCCTCGGCGCCAGCCGGTCCTTCACCGCCTGCACATTGCCTTCGCCCAGGGCCCAAAGCTCACGCAGACACTCGAGTTCGAGTGGAGGCGGGATTTCCCGGGTGGACCGGCCTCGTTTCACTTGACCGGGTCCTCCGTGAGGGCGCTGCGCAGGGCTGAGCCAAACAAGGTCGCCTGTTGCTCCCGGCGGCCCCGCGCGACGGGTGTGGTAGGGACAGTGGCAGGCGGCGGAGGCGCGGGAGGCCTTGTGTACTTTTCGAGGTCCAGCACCGGGCGCTCCAGCGCCTGGTTCCACCCGGTCCACTCCGAAGGCAATGCCTTGTCGCGCTCGATGGAAGCCCTCATGGTTTCCATCTTCGAATCCAGGTTATCGAGGTGATGCAGCAGCAGTGCTTCGGGGAAGAGAGGGACCTTCGGCGAGCCGAATTCGAGCTGGCCGTGGTGGCTGAGGATCATGTGCTCCACCAGGTCGCGCAGCCGCTGCGGAAAGCCGGGCACCTGCGGGATGCGCTCCGCCACCAGGCGGAGCGCGATCTGAATATGGCCCAGAAGCTGCCCTTCAGTTGTGTACTGGAACGAGCGCTGGTAGCTTAATTCACGCACCTTGCCGATGTCGTGCAGGATCACGCCTGTCAAAAGCAGATCACGGTCGATCCACGAGTAATGCCGGGCCATGGCTTCGGCCAGGTGGCAAAGCGAAAGCACGTGCTCGATCAGTCCTCCCAGCCAGGCATGGTGGATTCCCTTGGCGGCCGGCGCTTGCCGGTAGGCCGCGGCCAGTTCCTGGTCGGCAAAAATCGCCTCCAGTAAGCCGCGGAGGTGCGGATTCTGTAAACCGGCGATCACCTGCCGAAGTTCCGCCTCCATCTCACGCGGATCGCGGCTGGAAGCGGGCAGGAAGTCCGCCAGGTCCACTTCCGCTTCGTCGATGCGCTGTAGACGGTGCAGCGTGAATTGCGTCCGGTTATTGAACAGGCTGATCTCGCCCCGCACCTTCACGAAGTCGTCGCGCCCAAACGTCTCCGCCACCTCCGCGACGTTGTCCCACATCTTCGCGTCGATTTCGCCGGTCTTGTCCATGAGCACCAGCGAGAGATAAGGTTCCCCGGTGCGCTTCGAACGAACGTCTTTCGACTGAACCAGGAATATGCCCTGTGCCTGCTGCCCGGGAGCAAGGTCCGCGATTGTCGGTGTCTTCATGCCAAAGCTCGCTGCACCCCAACCGATTCTAGCGGCTGCTGCTCTGGCGTGTGTCGTTCATGGTGGTGCCAGGGATGGGGAACATGAACAGCAATCGTTTCCACCGGGTCTGGGCCACCACTTCTTCCTTGGTCACCGTTTGCGGTTTAAGCAGGGCAGGGTCAGTCCACGCGGTGTCTTTACCCGGCGCCGCACCGGTGTCAACGTAGCCTTCCCGGATCTCCAGGAAAGCGTCGCGGCGCAACTGGGTCAGATACTCCCGGACTTTGGGGTTGAACAGCGGCATGTACAGCCTCTCACGGATCTCGTTCTCCACCTCCTCAAGACTGGCCTGGCCTTCCTTATAGTGGTCCTCCACCTTGAGGATGAGCCACCCATTGTCCAATTTGATGGGATCCGTAACGTAATTCCTTGGCTTATCCCAGATGAGCTTCTCCAGATCGGCTCGCAGTTCACCCTGCTTCCAGCCGCCCAGTTCGCCGCCCTGCTTCGCTGTCCCGGCGTCGGAGTTGTCACGCGCCAGGTCGGGGAAACGTTCCCCCTTGCGGGCCCGGGCCACCAGATCCTTGGCCTTCTTCTCGGCTTTTTCCAAGGCTTCCGGGTCCGTGCCTTGGTTGGCCACCAGGATCTCCCGCAGGAATACCTGCTCCTGCCGGACGAAAGAGGCTTTGTTCTTCTCGTAGTAGGCCTCCACTTCAGAACGTGGAATCTGAATCTTCGAGCCGACTTCCTGCCCGATCACGCGCTGCGTCAGAATCCCGTTGCGGGTCTCCGCCCGGAAATCCTCGTAGGGCATGCCGGTTTGTTCGCGGATCCAGGCTTGAAACTGCTCTGGGTCGGCGATCTTGTTTTCCAATTGAATCTGGCCCAGGTACTTCGACACTTCCGTGTCCACGTTGATGTTGAGTTCCTTGCCGCGCTGCACCAGAAGCAACTGGTCGATTTTGTCGCGTAGAATGTCCGGCTCGCGCTTGGCCAGTTCGTCACGCAACTGTTGAGGATTCGCACCGGCTTGGCGTAGCCGCTCCTGCAACTGGCGCCGCTCCCGGTCCAACTCGCTTCGCGTGATGATGTCGCCATTCACCTTCGCGACGATCTGCTCGATCAGTACCGTGTCGTCGGCCAGCAAGGGCAGAACAGACAGAAACAGAGCCAGGGCCATCGACTTGCGCATTACTCCTTTATTGTAATCGGAGCTAAACTGGCCGGGCATGGTAACGGTATCGGTGGAAGACACGGTGCTGCGCGTACGCTTCGCGTCGTCAGATGGTCGCAACTATCTGACCGCGGCCGCGCAGCAAGAGGTTTTAGGAGCAATCGAACAGGCCGCAGAGCGCGCAGTCCTGCTGGAGGCGGCAGGGTCCTTCTACTGCTGTGGAGCTGAGTCCGGCGCATCGCTCGGCAAGTTGCTCTCACTCGCCCGATGGGCCACCAGACCGGTAATTGCGGCTGTTCAGGGTCCGGCTATGGCCGAAGGCGTCTCCCTGATGGCTGCCTGCCATTTCGTGCTGGCCGCGCAAGGAGCTTCCTTTGCTCTCTCCGAGATCCGCGAAGGCCGCTGGCCCGAAGCAGGCTGGACTGCACTCGGGCAGGCGCTCGGTCTGCGGCGCCTCCGCACCCTGGCCCTGACCGGGCGGGTCTTCTCCTCTTCGGAGGCCCTTCAGTGGGGATTGGTCCATGAACTTGCGCCTGCCTTCGAACTCGAGGACCGCGCTCTGAGCGTCGCCGCTCACTTGGGCAGCCTGCCCACCGCGGCCGTAGCCTCGATTTTGCAGAGATCATCTGGACAATGATCCCCAATCCCGATAGACTACAGAGACAATGGCAAAAGTCGCGACTTTACAGAGAGATTTAGGCTTTAACACCCGCGCCTTGCATACCGGTTACGATCCCGATCCCACCACCAAGGCGCGCGCTGTTCCCATCTACCAGACCACGTCCTACGCCTTCGAGGACTCCGCGGATGCCGCCGCCCTTTTTGCGCTCCAGAAGTTTGGCAACATCTACACGCGGATCATGAATCCAACCACCGACGTGCTCGAGAAACGGGTGGCATCGCTGGAAGGCGGGGTGGCCGCTTTGGCGTTGAGTTCCGGGCAGGCAGCCCAGATGCTCGCCGTCACCAGCCTTCTGGAAGCGGGCGACGAACTGCTTTCCTCGTCCACGCTCTATGGCGGCACATACACGCAGTTTGACGTCAGTTTCCGGCGCTTCGGCATTCAGACGAACTTTGTGGAGCCGGACGATCCGGAGAACTTCCGCCGGGCCATCACTCCGAAGACCAAGGCCATCTACGGCGAAACCATCTCCAATCCGCGGGGCAATGTGCTGGACATTGAAGCTGTTGCCAAGATCGCCGCGGAGGCCAACCTCCCGTTCATCATCGACAACACGTTTGCTTCGCCCTACCTCTGCCGCCCGATTGAGCACGGGGCACACATCGTGGTGCATTCGTTGACCAAGTTCATTGGCGGCCACGGGACGTCGATCGGAGGCATTATCGTCGACGGAGGGAAGTTCGACTGGTCGAAATCGAACCACCCGCTGCTGAATCAACCATCGCCCGCCTATCACGGTCTGAATTTTGCCGAGGCGCTAGGGTCCATCGCCTTTATCATCCGTGCGCGTGTAGAAGGCTTGCGGGATCTGGGCCCGGCGTTGAGCCCGTTTAATTCCTTCCTCTTCCTGCAGGGCATCGAAACGTTGGGGATGCGGATGGACCGGCACGTGAAAAACACGCTGGCGGTTGCAGAGTTTCTCGAATCGCACCCCAAAGTGACTTGGGTGCGCTACCCAGGGCTGAAGTCCAGTCCCTACTACGCGCTG
Source organism: uncultured Solibacteraceae bacterium (assembly GCA_964460395.1). Taxonomy (GTDB): domain Bacteria; phylum Acidobacteriota; class Terriglobia; order Bryobacterales; family Bryobacteraceae; genus CAYWQS01. Next base: position 224,543 of record CAYWQS010000001.1, read on the forward strand.
GCTCAGAAGTATCTCCCGAAAGGCCCGGGAGCTGTCTTTAGCTTTGGTATCAGTGGGGGCTACGATGCCGGCCGGAAGTTCGTCGATTCCTTGAAGATCTTTTCGCACTTGGCAAATGTAGGCGATGCCCGCAGTCTGGTCATCCACCCGTCATCGACGACCCACCAGCAGCTCAGCGCGGAACAACAGGCCTCGGCTGGTGTGACGCCGGACATGATCCGCCTTTCCATTGGGTTGGAGGACGTGGAAGACCTGCTTTGGGATCTGGATCAGGCACTGAGCGCCTGACTTGGAAAGGGGCGGGTGGCTCGCCCGCCCCTTCACCCGCGCGGCGGGTTGGTAATGTCCTGGATGCTGCGGGCGACGTTCTCGGGCTCGAATACCTTCTTCCAGTCAGGCTGGAAGATCTCGCGCTTGGCATTCTCGATCGCCCGCAGCGCGCCATCGGAAAACTTCGCTCCGGGAAACATCTCGAAGCAAATCCCGATCTCTACCTTGAGGTGGCCCAGGATGAAATCGATGGCCGCCTGGCGTGGGACGCCACGGCGCACAGCCTCCTCGACGGCCTCGCGCGTCACCACCATGCAAGTGGCGCCCACGGTCTCTGAAAGCACTGGTTCAAGGAGCGCCAGTTGCTCCACGGTGCAACGGTGCGCATTCATTACCGGAGCATAAATGGTTCGCGCAACCGCCTCACCCAGTGCGTAGTGCTCCTCCGGTCCCTGCATCAAACCGCAGACAATGTGCTGTTTTGCCTTGATGCCGCCGAAGAAGTCGAGCGCCGCCTCGGGGTCGGTTTCCGTGTGGATCACCGGCGGATGGCAAGGATGCGTGATGAAGTATGACAAGTCCGGGCGGTCCGGCAGCACTCGGGCGTACGCCGCGGCGGCATCGAGGATCATCACGAGGGTGCCCGCCGCCAATTGCGGGGCAATTTCATGCGAAATTCTCCCAATCAGCGCGTCCGGCACGGCCAGAATCACCACCTGCGCTCCATCCAGCGCCTGCCCGGCTGGCACAGCCTGGATGCCCCGTTGCGCCAGCGCCGCACGGCCGGCTTCGCTGATCTCGACGTGGCGCACCTGGTAGCCGGAATTCATCAGGTTGTCGGTCAGGCGCAGACCCATTTTTCCGCCGGCGCCAAGCAACGCGATGGAAGTCATGCAGAAAGCCTCCAATTGGCATAGTGAGTATACCAGTTACCTCCGGGCATCAAGCGGTCGCCTGGCTTAGGAACGCAACGGAGTAAGGCAGCATCCCGGTCTGCAGAGTTCTCCCATCCGTTTCGATCAATCGTCCCTGCGTTTTCCAGAACCCGTCCGGATTCCGCATTGCAGCGATTGCCGTGTTTTCGTCCAGCACGCGCATGCGCCAGGGGAGCCGTGCTGTTCCCACGTTCACCCGGACCACAATGGCTTGGCCCGTCAGGTTGGCAAGCAGCAGGCGGCGGCCTTTCTCGATCTTGAGCGCGAAACCTTCCACGCGATACGGATCAGAAGAATCCGCGGGCACAATTTGCGCTTTTGGAAACCCGGCCACGGCCCGGAACACATGATAAAGAGGAAACACCCAGCCCGGCTGGGACCGGAATAGCGCGGGCGGCCGGTTGACGCCTGGCGCCTCCATCCAGCCGCGCCAGCCGGTGGTTTCGTAGTAATCCACCCAGCGGGCGCGGCCCATCGCCGAGTACTTCAGGCTGCCGAGGGTCCAGCCAGCTCCAAACAGCGACATCTGGCGTGCATCCACAGAGTCCGGAAGGCGGTCCGGATTGGCTGCCGCCGCCCCGGTGGCGTTGGGGTTGAACCGGGGTTTGAAAGAAACGGGTGAAAGTGCGAGCGGACGTTCGCCGCAGAAGCGGCGGGCCGATTCGAGCACCTCCTTGTGCATGGCGAGCGTCTCCACCAAGCTAAGGTTGTCGAATGCGTGCACCTGCGGGTTCACCGAAAAAGAGACGAAGTCCAGGACATCGGCAGCCGGCCGTTCGCGGTTGAGTTCCGTGAAATAGGCGTCCGTGCCAGCTCCAACGCTCGCATGGACAGAAGCCTTGCGCAGAGCCGTTGCAGCCATCTCAACCCACTCCCGACTCGTGGATTTCTCGCCCCGGTGAAAGACGAGCAGGCGGTCAAGGCGCGGTTTGCCCGCCAGAGCCTGCGCCAGGCGGCGCAACTGTTCCTCTTCCTTGGCGCCCAGGGTTACCGCGGCCACTAAGGACGCATCCAGCAGCGCCGCCTCGCGCAGGGCGCGCTCCAGCAGCCCCGGCCACTGCTCGCCATCAAGATTCAGGCCCACCCGCAAATGCCGGAGACCGGCCGATCGCAACAAGAGCGCCTCGGTGGGGTTCAACTCGGGGGACTCCTGCGCCAGCACCGCCCCGATGCCGGGCAGGGGTACGGCCGAGGACTCCTCCAGGACAAGCTCCACACTGCTGTCTGAGGCTGCCCGCGCAGCAGGTGGGCTGCCCCCCTCCCCAGCGATCCGCACTCGGACGGTCTGGTTTACCTCATCTCCGGATTTCACCTCGACAGGGAAGGGCAACGCCAGCGGCGTCGAGTAGGTTTTGAACGAGGCATCCGTCCAATTCCGCTGGTCTTCCATTTCGAACACGTCCCCTTCCAGACGGACTTCCACGTGCAACCCGGGCGCCGCGTTGTGGGTGATCGTCCGCATTTCGAGGAACGGCTGGTGCGGCGAGATTGCCAGCGGAACAAGGGCTTGGCTGCGGCGCCCTCTCACGTCCTCCACCATCACAGTGCTCCCGGCGAAACCCTCCACCGGATGCAAGACGCAAACGCCGATGCGGTTCCTTTGGAATGAGGAGTTCGCCCGGCCCGCGAACTCAAACCGGAGAGTTCCTGCCGCTGTGCCCTCGATCGTTCCCCGCCAAACATAGTCGATGGGGCCTTCCTGGCAAACGGCTTCGAACGTTGCGCGGAACGCCTCTTCCGACCATTCCAGCCTGAGGCCGCGAACCACGGGGAGGATTGTGTTCCAGTTCCGGTCGCGCACTGCCCCATAAATGGCGCGTAGTACTTCACGCTCGTGCCAGCGGACAAACCGGACTTGAGCCAGGTGGGGTTCGAAGAGGACCGACAGTGGCCCTGCTCGCAGCAACACAGGATCCGGTTCAGGCGCCTCGCTCCCCGTGTGAAGGACGGTGCGAGGCCATGCCGGCGGCTGATTGGGTTCGGAACGGGAACCGGAGAAAGACATATTGGTTCGCGGCAGCGCACCGGGCGCCAGGGCGGCGGCGAGCACTTGGCGCCGGTTCATTAGGGATCCTTTCATGGCGTTTTTCACAACCGGGGAAGCCCGCTGGTGCTTTGGTATGCTAACTATACCACCAACCTATGCCTGCTTCTGAAGTCGATCCCATTCCGCGGCGCAAGCTCTCGGACGAAGTGCAGGACCGGCTTTGGCAAATGATTGAATCCGGGCGTTTCGCGCCCGGCGAGGCTTTGCCTTCCGAGCGGGACCTGATGAAAGCCTTCGGCGTCGGACGGCCTGCCGTCCGTGAGGCCCTGCAATCGCTCGGGAAACTGGGCTTGGTCGCCATCAGCCACGGCGAGCGGGCGCGAGTGGTCGCTCCGACACCAGACGCCATGTTTGGGCAGTTGGGCCGCACGGTGCGGCACCTTTTGGCCAGTTCCCCGGAAACCCTCGAGCAACTCAAGCAGGCGCGGTTGATGTTCGAGTCGGCGATGGTCGCCCTGGCCGCTGCCCGGGCCAATGACGAAGACATCCAAAACTTGCGTGCCATTCTGGAACGCCAGAAGGAAGCCCGGCGGGACGGCGCCGCCTTTCTTGCCGCAGACATGCGTTTTCACGAGGCAATTGCGGCGCTCTCGGGGAATGCCATCTTCCGCTCTTTCAGTGCTGCGCTGCTGAGCTGGCTGGTGCAATTCCGGCAGGAACTGGTGCGCTCGCCCGGGGCTGAGAAGATCACTCTCGCCGAACACGAAGAGATTCTCGAAGCCATTGCAATTCATGATGAAGTGCGGGCGCGTCTGGCAATGGCAGGCCATCTCAACCGCGCCAACCGGCTGTATCGAGCCCGCAAGAAGGCTGCCAATGCGAAGTCCTGAGATACCTCCATTGGATCCGCTGCCGCGGAACCCGCCGCGAATCCTCGCAAGATATTGGATCGAAACGGCATACCCGCTGCTGCAGGCCGCCGAAGTACTGGCTGGCGAGCAGTCGAGCGGCACATTTGTGCAAGTGCCCGGCGAGACGCCGGAGCTGAAACAACGGGCCGGAGCTAGGGTGGAGGCATGCAACGAACTGGAAACCGTGACTGAACCCAGCTTGCCTGGCGCGGGCGTTCCACGAAACGAAGCCAATCCCCGATACCGAAGGGCGATCATCGAGGTCTCGTGGCCGCTGGAGAATCTGGGGCCGTCACTCCCCAACCTCATGGCCACGGTGGCCGGCAATCTGTTCGAACTAAAACAGTTTTCCGGTCTGCGGCTGCTTGATATGGCTCTGCCGCTCGCGTTCTCCAATGCCTATCCCGGCCCGGCGTTCGGTTCCCGAGGTACCCGTCAATTGGCGGGCTGTCCCAAAGGGCCGCTGATCGGGACGATCATCAAGCCCAGCGTCGGCTTGAGCCCGGAAGAAACGGCGGTCCTGGTCCGGCAGTTGTGTGAAGCAGGCATCGACTTCATCAAGGACGACGAACTGCAGGCCGATGGTCCTGCCTGTCCCTTCGAAGAGCGTGTGCGGGCAGTGACAGCCGTGTTGAACGAATACGCCGGCCGGTCAGGGCGGAAGCCAATGGTGGCATTCAACCTGACCGGTGAAGTAGACCAGATGCGCCGCCGGCACGATCTTGTGCTCGGCTGCGGCGGCACTTGCGTGATGGCCAGCTTACACAGCATTGGACTCGCGGGGTTGGTGGAGCTTCGCCGTCACTCGCAGCTTCCCATCCATGCGCACCGGAACGGGTGGGGACTGTTCTCACGAAGCCCTTTCATTGGAGTGAGCTACGGGGCATGGCAGAAGTTCTGGCGGCTGGCAGGCGCTGACCACATGCACGTCAATGGGTTACGGAACAAATTCTGCGAACCGGACGATTCCGTGATTGCTTCAGCCCGCGAATGCCAGACGCCCATGTTTGCGCCTCCCGGCAAGGGCTGCGAGGTGATGCCGGTGTTCTCCTCCGGCCAGACGGCCCGGCAGGCGCACGCAACATATGCCGCACTAGGCAATGCGGACCTGATCTTTGCCGCGGGTGGAGGGCTGATGGCACATCCCGATGGTCCCGCGGCAGGTGTGCGCGCCATCCGCCAGGCCTGGGAGGCGGCTATGGATGGCACTCCTCTGGAAGAGGCGGTAAGGCGCCATGAAGAACTACGGTCCGCCCTGGGCCATTTCACATGAACCCCCTCGTTCTCGCGTTCTACGGGGACGACTTCACCGGTTCCACCGACGTGATGGAAGCCTGTGTCCGCAATGGGCTGCCCGCCGTGCTCTTTCTCGCCCCACCCAAGCCGGGTGACCTGGCGGCATTTCCGCAAGCGCGCGCGGCAGGTGTGGCGGGCATCAGCCGGTCCCAAACACCACAATGGATGCGGGAACATTTGCCCTCGATTTTCCTCAGCCTGCAGGCCCTCAATCCGGCGATCGCGCATTACAAGGTCTGCTCCACTTTTGACAGTTCGCCGGATATTGGCAGCATCGGCTGCGCGCTCGAATTGGGAGCAGAGCTTTTCGGCTCTCCCTGGGTGCCCCTGGTGATCGGCGCGCCTGTACTCAGACGGTACATGGTGTTCGGCAATCTTTTCGCGGCCGTGGACGGGGTGGCTTACCGGCTGGACCGCCATCCCACCATGGCGCATCATCCGGTGACGCCGATGGGCGAAAGCGATCTGCGCCTGCACCTGTCTCGGCAGACCGGGTTGCAGCTCGGTTTGGTGGACATCCTGGCTCTACACGGGGGGCTGGCCGATGAAAAGCTCACGCAAGTTCTGGAAGCGGGGCACAGAGGGGTCTTCTTCGACGTTCTGGATCAACAGTCGCTCGAAGAGGCGGGCCGCCTGATCTGGACCCGCCGGCCGCCAGGCACGCTTTTCGCTGTCGGCTCTTCGGGCCTGGAGTATGCCCTGGTGGAGTACTGGCGGAAGAGCGGGCAGATTCTCGAACCCGAACCCTGCTTCCAGGCTGTGGAGCCGGGGCGGGTGGCCGTCGTGTCCGGCAGTTGCTCGCCGGTTACAGGAGGCCAGATCCGCCATGCCCGCGCACACGGCTTTGCTGCCGTGGCTCTAGACGTGGCGAGACTGGCTGGGGCGGATGGTGAGATGGCAATGGAGGCGGCCGTGCGGGCCGGGGAAGAAGCGCTGGCGGATGGGCGGAGCGTGGTGTTGTACTCGGCTTTGGGCGCCGAGGGAGTGGTGGATCCCGGCTGCGCGAGCGCCAAAGTGGAATTGAGCGACCGCATTGGCGCCCAACTGGGCCGGATTCTTGAACGCCTCATCCGGCGAACTGGCGTACGGCGCGTGATCGTTTGCGGGGGCGACACTTCAGGCCATGCGGCCCAGCAGTTGCGCATCCAAGCACTCACCATGATCCGGCCCATCGCACCCGGCGGCCCACTATGCCGGGCGCATTCCAGTGATCCTGAATTCCAGGGACTCGAGATCATCTTTAAGGGCGGGCAAGTGGGTCAGGAAAGCTACCTGCGCGTCGTGCGGGATGGACTCGGTGCGCTACCATGAAGGCTTCCAGCACGCCGCATGACCAAACCGCCGCGCCCCAGGAACGCCTCCGAACGCCGGCAGCGGGTGGAACGCATCCTGGCCGCCCTGGACCGGCGCTACCCCAACGTGACCTGTGCTCTGCGCCACTCCAATGCCTGGGAATTGCTGGTGGCCACCATCCTGTCGGCCCAATGCACCGATGAGCGAGTGAATAAAGTCACTGCGGGGTTGTTCCGTAAATACCCGACAGTTCAGGACTTTGCGGCTGTTTCACCGGAGGAGCTGGCGCAGGACATCCGGTCCACCGGGTTCTTCAACAACAAGGCGAAGAGCGTGGTTGGGGCAGCCAGAAAACTGATCGCCGACTTTGGGGGTGAGGTGCCCCGCGACATCCGGCAATTGCTCACTGTGCCGGGCGCAGCGCGCAAGACAGCGAATGTGGTGCTGGGGACCGCGTTTGGCATCGCCAGCGGCGTGGTGGTGGATACGCACGTCAGCCGCATCAGCCGCAGACTGGACCTCACGCGCGAGAGCAATCCCGTGAAGATCGAAGAGGACCTGATGACAATCCTGCCGCAGGACCGCTGGATCCAGTTCTCTCACCAAGTGATCCACTTCGGCCGCGAACTCTGCGTGGCGCGAAAGCCGAAGTGCGGCGCGTGCCCGTTGGAGACATTGTGCTACGCCAAAGACAAGCAACCGTTTTAATTTTTGTGTTGCTGAGCGCCTGCGGGCGGCCTCCCGAGTATTACGTTCCGCCGGAGCAACGGAACCCCTACGAACTCACCCCGTCGAAGTCGCTGACGCATTACATCCATATGAGCGCTCCAAACGCGCCGGACCATTTCGTGGAAGGAGTGCTGCCGAAGTTGCACGACGGAACTTGGCGGTGGGTGATGAAACGGCCCGTCTTTCAATTCCGTACACCTACACGGGAAGGTTTGAAGCTCCACATCGATTTGACGGTACCGGACATTACATTCGAGCAGACCGGGCCCGTGCAGATCGAAGTGCGGGTAGGTTCGCAGACCCTGGACCGCATCAGCTTCGACAAACCGGGCCAGCAGATCTGGGAAAAAGCGGTGCCGCCGGAATGGATCCTGCCCGATGCCACGGTGCTGGTCACTCTTGAGATCGATAAACTTTGGCGCTCGCCCACGGACGGGGCGGAACGGGGCTTCATCATTACGCAGATTGGGTTCGTTCAGTGAAATCGCCCGTTTCGATTCTGTTCGGCTGGGTGTGGACGGTCTGGACGGCTTACGCCTGCGGGCGGCTGCTGCTGAAGTGGGCGCGGCTTCCCCTCAGCCGGGCGGAGCACCACTTGCTGAGTCTTGCCGCCGGGGCTCCGGTGCTCAGCCTCGCGGTATTCACGCTTGGCGCTTTCCACCTGTGGTATGACCCGGCCTTCTGGCTGACGGGAATCGGGGCGACGCTAATGGCCTGGAAGCAGGGCGCCTTCCGGCTTGAGACGAGTGAACCGCTGCCGCCGCTGCCCAAGGGCTGGCGCGTGTTGTTCTTTGCTGTGTTCACTCCCTTCTGTGTGGCCGGCTTTCTGCATGCGCTGGCGCCGGAGTGGAGTCCGGACGGCAGCGGGTATCACCTGGGCGTGATCGGCCACTACTACCGCGCACACGGCTTCATCCCGCTCCTTTCGAATATGTACGCGCACCTTTCGCAAGGCCTGGAAATGCTCTTCCTGCACGCCTACGCGCTGGGCCGGCATTCTTCAGCCGCGTTGGTCCACTTTGCGTTCGCGGTGTGCGGCAGTTTGCTAATGGTGTCCTGGGGGCGGCGCCAGGGGCGGCCGGGCGTGGGTGTGGCGGGCGCCCTTTTCTTCTTTTGTTCGCCGGTTGTGCTTGTTGACGCCGCGAGCGCCTATAACGACGCCGCACTCGCCTGCATCCTTTTCAGCGTTTTCTACGTTAGCGAGATCATGGCGCCCGGCCCCCGGGCGGCGGCTGTTCTGGGGATACTGGCTGGCTTCGCCTTTGGCGTGAAGTTCACGGCTTTTCTGGCGGTGCCATACGCGGCGGTTCGCCTGGGCTGGCGGCTACGGAACCAGCGTCTGCCTTGGCTCCGGCCCGCGCTTGCCTTTGCCGCCGGGGCTTGTCTGATGGCCGCCCCGTGGATGCTGAAAAACGCCTGGTACACAGGGAGTCCTGTAGCGCCGCTGTTCAGCCGGTGGATTCCAAACGCTGTGATGCGGCCCTCGTTCGAAGCGGACTACCAGGAGTCGATGCGCAAGTATCCGGGGATCGATTCCTATGCGGACCTGCCGTTGGAGTTGACGGTGCGCGGCCAGATTCTCGGCGGTTTCCTTGGCCCGCTCTTCCTCGGGGCCCCGCTGGGTTTGCTGGCCTTGAGGCATCCCGCCGGGCGCCGGGTGGTGGCAGCGGCGATCCTGTTTGCGCTTCCGTACGCAGCAAACGTGGGCACGCGGTTCTTGATCCCCGCTTTGCCGTTCGTCTCCCTCGCGTTGGCAGGCTCGATGCCCGCCGCTTTGTTGCCGGTGCTGGTGGTGGTGCATGGCGCCGCCAGCTTTCCCGACGTCCCAGCTACGTACGTGAAGGAGCATGCCTGGAGGATTGCTCGTTTGCCGTGGCGGCAGGCCTGGCGTCAGGAGAGCGAGGAAAGCTATCTCTGGCGCAGGTTCCCGGGCTATCGGGTGGCGCGTATGGTGGAGCGTGCCACACCAAAGGGGGCTGTGGTGTACTCCATGTCCCCGGTCCCGGATGCCTATACGACACGGGAGGTGTGGACCAGCTTCCAGTCGGCGCAGGGCGATCTGCTGCGCGATGCCACGTTAATGCCTTTCATCACCGACTTCACGCCAGTGGAGCGGCACAGCTTCCGCTTCCCGGCCCGTGCTTTGGAGGCGGTCCGGGCTTTTCAGGTGGCCCCCCGCGGCCCCACGGATCAGTATTCGATCCATGAGATGCACCTGTTGCGGCGAGGCTTGAGGCTGGTGCGGTCCCGCGAATGGCGGATCCGGGCTTGGCCCAATCCTGCCGAAGTGGGTTATGTGTTCGACAACTCGCCCGTCCCGCGTTGGCGTTCGTGGCGGCGTCTCGAGCCGGGCATGTTTGTCGAAGTGCGGTTTCCGCAAGTGGAAGCGATCGACCAGGTGGACCTGGACGTACCAGTGGACCACCGGGCCTCACGCACGGTCATTGAAGGCCGTGTGGCCGGTTCGGCGGCCTGGGTCCGGCTGGCCGATAATCCTGAAGTCACCGGATTGCCAGTGCCCCTTGGGCTGCGCCGAATGGCCACTCGAGAGCTGAAGGCGCGCGGTATAGACTACCTCCTGATTCAGCCGGGCAATTTCCAGGAAGAGGATTTTCTTGTGAATGCCAATCTCTGGGGGATCCGGCAGGTGGACGAGGTAGACGGCGCGCGTCTTTTCAAGATCGAATAGACATCATGGCCAAGTACTTCCTGGGAGTGGACGGCGGGCAATCAAGCACCACAGCCCTAGTAGGCGATGAAACGGGCCGGGTGATTGCTCATGCCCGGGGCGGGCCGTGTAACCATGTGTCAGCCTCGGAAGCGCGAGAGAAGTTTCTGCGGGTCATCGGCGGGGTGGTAGGAGAAGCATTGGACTCGGCGGGTCTGCCGCAGGACCTGTTGTTTGAGGCAGCCTGCCTGGGCTTTTCCGGAGGCGCGGCAGACAAAGAATTGCTCATCGGGCAACTTATCCAAGTGCGCAGAAAACTGGTGACTAATGATGCGCTGATCGCGCTGACGGGAGCCCACGCCGGCGGACCGGGCATCATCACAATCGCAGGGACGGGCAGCATTTGCTACGGCCGCAATGCGGCAGGCAAAATCGGCCGGGTGGGCGGGTGGGGCTTCGTTTTCGGCGATGAGGGAGGCGGGTTCGACCTGACACGCCAGGCTCTGCGGGCGGCCTTGCGTTTTGAAGAAGGGTGGGGCCCGGAAACCTCGTTGCACCGGCTGCTACTGGAGGCCACCGGCGCGAAGAACGCCAACGACCTGTTGCATAAGTTCTACACACCGGAGTTCCCGCGGCCTCGGGTGGCCGGGTTCTCAAAACTGGTGGAACAGGCGGCGCTGGAGGGTGACGTCGTGGCCGGGGCGCTTCTGGACACGTCCGCCCAGCAACTGGCGGCGATCACCAGCGCAGCGGTTCGTATGTTGTTTCCCGCTTCTGCCGAGCCGGCGGCAGTTGCTCCGGTGGGGGGCGTATTCCGGTCGGCCCGGATTCGCGGCCGGTTTCAAGAATTGGTGGAGTTGGGGGGGGCGGCCCGGGTTGTGGAGCCCAGCCACGGGCCGGCCGCGGGCGCGCTATTAGAGGCCTACCGGCTTTCTGGCAAGATGCCTTCGTTGCGAGGCACTCCCGAGGAAAAGGCCACGAGTTAACGCGCAGGCTGAGGCGAAGCCGCCGTGGTGACCGCCTCCTTCCGGGGAGACACCACGACCAGCGCCGATTTCATCGCGTCCAGGCCCTTGGCTGCTTCTACGCGAATCACCGCCTCGAAGAACTCCGGGGCGGATCCTGCCCGGTCCAGATTGCGGAACAAATCCAGCAAGTGATGTTCGGAGGTGGCAAACTCGGCGGCGCCTTGTGTGCCGGAGGTCGTCAGGCCGCCCATCACCACGATCTTGCGGCCAGGCATCAGTCCGGGCACAACGGCCAACACGGCGAAATCCGTGCGGAGCTGCTGTGTGCCGCCATCCCGTTCCAGTTCGTAATACTGACTTGGGTTCCGGACGTCGACGATTTTTCCGCGCCACAAAGTGGGGCTTGACTCAGGCCGCCGAAAATCAAACCGGTCCAAAAGATCAATTCCGTCCAGTGCCTGGTAAGCGGATTGGGAGCCGAGGAAGATCACGTCGTTGTTGCGCAAATCGTCGAGGGTCACCATCCGGCTTCGCTTGACCAGAAACGGCACGCCGGTCCGGCTGAGAGCCTGGGTGAGTTGCAGAACCGCGATGACCTCGCCTGATCCGGTGAACCCGTCTTCGTAATAAAGCGGGCCGGTGTAGTTGGACAGCAGGGGATTTGTGATCGACCGTCGCGCCCGGCCAGGAGGCACCTGTTCGCCGCGATTCCCGGCGGCGAGACCATCCGGGCGGAGGAGGTCACCCGTTTCTGTGATGAAAAATATGGGGTTTGTATAGCCAATCACTACCGGCCGCCCGGAGGAGGCGTAACCAGACCAGAAGCGGGCGAGCGCGGGCGAGGCAGGAATTGCGTTGGCCGCAAGCCGTTCCGAACGGCGGCCCGCCAAATATCCGGTCGTGGAGGCCAGGGCTGCGATCAACAGAAGGGCGACGACCCAGCGGCGCCCTGCGTTCCGAGGAATTGGGGTCTTCGGTTGATTCAGCGCAGCTTCACGAGCAAGGAACCGGGGCAGATAATGGCCCTTTGGGATTTCCAGGACAATCGGGTCGCCAGCGCCCTCGGCCTCGTAGTACTCCTGTAGCTTCTTGCGAAGCCGGTAGGCTTGCGTCCGAACGATGGTCGCCGAAGTGGGGTCGAAGTCTTCCCGCCGGCCAAACACCCTGGTGGCTATCGAGTACTCGTTAATCTGGGGCCCTCGCCCCTGCAAGGTTTCTTCTGCAATGTATTCCAGGAAGCTGCGGAGAACCGGCGCATTCTGAAACTTCGGCGAGTCCAGAATCCGGCGCAACTGCGTCCGGTTGGCTTCCCTGCCATCCGATTGAGATTCGCCCAGCGCGGGTGTGGGTGTCATGGGCGCGATCTGCTCCTCGCTGTGCTCTACTGTACCAGAACTTCCTGCCAGCGTTAACGTTCAACTAACTCTTTGATTTCAGGCAATGTAACCGTTAACGGACCTTGGTTTGACTTGTACAAAGCAGTCTCTGCCGTACGATTCGAAATGAAGCCTAGGTGAAAGGTTTAGGGGGTCTATGGGTGTATCCAGCCGACGCACGTTTGCCACACAGTCTGCCGCACTGATCGTGCCGCGCCGTGTGCTGGGCGGCGCGGGCTATCAAGCGCCCAGTGATACCCTCCGAATCGCTGGGGTTGGGGTGGGTGGCATGGGCCGCCGGTACCTGCAGGGTTGCGAAAGTGAGCGGATCGTCGCTCTCTGCGACGTTGATTTCGACTTTGCCGCGAAGGTCTTCAAACGCTATCCGCAGGCCGCCGTGTACCAGGATTGGCGGCAGCTCATGGACAAGGAGAAAGAGTTCGACGCTTTGATCGTCGCTACCCCGGACCACAACCACGCCCTCATCACACTTGCCGCTTTGGCCAGGAACAAACCTGTATACTGCGCCAAGCCCCTGACGCATTCCATTGGTGAGGTCCGCAGGGTGGCAGCCGCCGCGGCCAAAGCCGGCGTAGCCACGCAAACGAGCGTTCAAAGCGCGGCCAGCGAGGACGCCTGCTCTACGAAAGAACTCTTGCGCTCCGGGGTGCTGGGCGCCATCCGGGAGGTCCATGTCTGGTGCGACCACCCACTTTATCCCGCAGGCCAAGTCCGTCCAAAGGAGACCGGTCCGGCGCCGGCCAAGATGAACTGGGATCTATGGATCGGGCCTGCTCCCATGCGGCCCTTTTCCCGGGCATACCACCCCTGGATCTGGCGTTCGTGGTGGGATTTCGGCTCCGGCACGGTGGGGGACATGCTGTGCCACGCTTTGCACGTCTTCTTCGACGAACTCCGGCTCGAGGCTCCAGTGGCAGTCCACGGCGCACGTTCGAAGATGCACGGTGGCCTGTTCGAGATGGACGCAGATGGGAAGGAGACCCTGCCGCCATTGATCGAGACCCCAGAATGCGAAAGCTACGCTTGCATGGTGGCTTGGGATTTTCCGGAGAGGCGCGGGCTCCCGCCGTTGCGGCTGCACTGGTACGACGGAGGACTGAAGCCGTTCCGGCCCCCGGAGATGGCGTCCGGGGACCGCATGCCCGCATCCGGCGTGCTCTACGTTGGCGAAAAGGGGAAACTCCTTACCGGCTACTACGGTGGCCGGCATCTGCTGCTGCCCGCGGGCCGGTTCGCCGGGTTTCAGCAGCCGGCCAAGACCCTCCCTCGCACGGCAGGGCACTACCAGGAGTGGGTGAAGGCTGCAAAAGGAGCGGGCCGGACGAATTGCGATTTTGCCCTGGGAACAAAGATGACCGAGATTGCGCTGCTGGGGGCCCTGGCGGCGCGCACCGCACGTTACCTCGAGTGGGATTCCGTGCGAATGAAAGTGACCAACGACAAGGAAGCTGACTCTCTTGTCGATCCGCCATACCGGGCAGGGTGGACTGGCGCGTCGTAGGACGCCGGCCGCGGAAGGGACAGGGGAGGCCACGTTGAATCAGGAAAGGAACAGATTGCCATGAAGCGATTCTGCATGCTGGGTTTGTTGGTGATTTGCGGTCTGGGTACACTGGCCGCTCAAATGATTACCGGCACTCTGCTGGGCACCGTCACCGACTCCTCAGGAGCGGTGGTGCCTTCGGCCACAGTGATTGCCACCGAGGTGGCAACGGGCGTTGCCCGGAGGACCGAAACCAATCAGGAGGGCATCTACACAGTGCCCTACCTGGCTCCCGGGACCTACCGGGTGGAAATTGAAGCCCAGGGATTCAAGAAAGTGGTGCGGGACAACGTTGAGTTGCGAGCCACCATTTCGACGCGGTTGGACGCCCGGCTCGAACCGGGGCAACTGACGGAAGTAGTGGAGGTGAGCGCCGAGGTACCGCTACTGCAAACCGACCGGGCAGAGGTTTCGCGGAGTTTCAACCGGAAGTCGGTGACAGAACTGCCACTGGTGGACCGCAGTTTTCAGGCGCTGGTCGGTCTGATGCCCGGCGTGACGCCGCCGAGCGTTGACTTCACCCGCCTGGAAGACCCGCAAGGCACAACATTCTTCCGAGCCAACGGGCAGGGCAACTCCGCCAACAACACGATGGTGGATGGCGTGGATAACACAAACCCGACTCTGGGCCTGACCGTATACATCCCTTCGGCTGAAGTTGTGCAGGAAGTGAACGTCACCTCATCGAACTACAACGCGGAGTTTGGCCGCGCCGGCGGCGCGGTGATCAATGTCGTTACGCGCGGCGGCACGAACGAACTGCACGGTTCGTTATTCGAGTTCAACCGCAACCGGGCCCTGCGCGCCCGCAACATGTTCAACACGGTTCCTCAACCGCAACCGAACTTCGTCCGCAATGAGTTCGGCGGAACGCTGGGCGGCCCGATTGTCAAGAACAAGACGTTTTACTTCGGCGGGTATCAGGGACGGCTGTTGCGCCAGTCCAACACAGTGGTCACCACGGTTCCGGTGTCCGCCTGGCGGGGGGGCAATTTCGCGGACGTGACAGGACTGAACATTTACGATCCTGCTACCGGCAACGCAGACGGTACAGGCCGGACGCAATTCGCGGGCAACGTCATCCCGGCGAGCCGGATTCACCCGATTGCCAGCCGGCTGATTCCTCAAATCCCGCAAGCCAGCGACAGTGGCTTGCTGAACAACCTGGTAGTGAACACGCCGTTCGCCTACGACGGACACAGCTACGACGCCAGAGTCGACCACAATTTCAACGACAACACGCGCGGCTTTGCGAAGTTCAACTTCTCGGACTACAAGGTGCGCAGCGAAGCGGCCCTGGGCAATACCATTGGGGAAAGCACGCTCAGCACACCGTACACAGTGACGGCCATTCTCAACCTTACGCGGAACTTCTCGCCCACGCTGCTTGGCGAGTTTCGAGCCGGCTACAACCGTTATTACACCAACGTGAATGGGCTCGACATGGAAACCGTGACGAACCAGTCGCTGGGCATCCGGAACCCCAACCCCGACTCGATCTCCTCGGTGGGAATGGCCCGCATCAACATTTCGGGGATGCAGGGCATGGGAACGCCAGTGTTCTATCCGCTGATCAACGCCGACAACCTGTTCAACTTCATTAACACCTGGAACAAACAGGCTGGACGGCATGCGTTGAAGTGGGGCGTGGACGTGCGGCGCAACCGCATGGACCGCTTCCAGCCGCAGGGGCTGAACTTCGGACCGCGCGGCATGTTCAATTTCAACCCGGGTACGACCGCATTGCGGGGCGGACCCGCGCTGGGGCCCTTCGGCCAGTTCGGCAACTCGTTCGCGTCTTTCCTGCTGGGAGCCACCGATCAGACCAGCCGGACTTACATGCCGATCACTCCCACCAACCGGCAGACGCAGTTGTTCCTCTTTGTCCACGATACCTACCAGGTAACCAACCGCCTGACGCTGGATCTGGGCCTGCGCTGGGAGTTGTACACGCCGATCAAGCCGCGGTATGCGGGCGGGGCTTCCAACTACGACATCACGTCGAACAGCCTGCTGATCGCCGGATTTGGCGACATCAGCCTGGCAAATAACATCCGCACCGACTGGAACAACTACGGGCCGCGCATTGGGTTCTCCTACCGGATGGGCGACCGCAGTGTGGTCCGCGGCGGTTACGGGGTCAGTTACTACACCGGCAGATTCGGGTTTACAGGGGGCACGCTCTCCACGCAGTTCCCGGTGCTGTACAACATCCAGAACGGCGTGGACAACGACTTCGTGGTGACGGGCACGTTCGATTCGCTTCCACCGGTTCCTGTCATTCCACTGCCCAGCAACGGGATCATCAACCCAGCGCCCAACCAGGCGTTTTTCACGATGCCGCTGGATTATCCCAACCCGTTTGTTCACAGCTACAACCTCACGTACCAGCGTGAGCTTGGCAACGGATTGGCCTGGGACATCGGCTACGTGGGTTCGTTGGGCCGCCGGATTCCCTATCAGCGCCAGTTGAACGCCGCATTACCGGGCACGGGTGCGGCGGGCCGGCCCTTCTTTGTCGCATTCGGCCGGACCGCGAACGTCGATCTGCGGGACAACGGGTTGAACAACAACTACAACTCGTTGCAGACCAACGTTACGAAGCGCTTCTCTCGCGGCCTGCAGTTTACAGCCGCCTACACCTACAGCAAGACGCTGGGCGTGGGTGACGATCAGGGCGGATTCATCGTGCAAACGGATATTCGGCGCAACTACGGGCCCACCGGCTTCGACCGCACCCACATGTTCGTTTCGAGCCACGTCTACGAGTTACCGTTTGGAACTGGTAAGCGCTGGGCGTCCACCGGGCCCGCCCGTTGGGTGGTGGGCGACTGGCAGTTAAACGGCGTTTTCCGCTGGGTCAGCGGCGCTCCTTTCACTCCGGTGGCAGACGCCACCCCCTGCAACTGCCCGGGCAACAGCAACTTCGCTGACGTAGTGGGCCCGGCCCGTTACCTGGGCGGCAAGGGGCGCGGCCCGTTGTGGTTTGACATCACCAGCTTTGCCGCACCTGGCGCGAACCGGTTCGGGAATGCTGGCCGGAACAGCCTCCGCGGACCGGGCTTCGTCAACTACGATCTCTCGCTGGTCAAGAACTTCAAGTTCCAGGAGAAATACCGGCTGGAGTTCCGCGCCGAGGCGTACAACTTGACGAACACGCCCCGTTGGGGCAACCCCACCAACAACGTGAACAACGCGGCCTTCGGGCAAATCCTGGGAGCCGCAGGAGAGAGGGAGCTCCAGCTCGCTCTTCGCCTGACCTTCTGAAAAACTGGCGCCGGGGGCCGCTTGCCGGTTTCGGCGGGTGGCCCCGCCGGGCTGCTATCGCACCAGCGCCGCGAACTGGCGTGCGACTCCGTCGGCCTGCTTAGCGGGAAGTCCCCGGACGCCCAACAAGTACTTGTCTTTCGCAAAAACGAAAACCGGCGTCTGGCCGTCCAGGCCGGAGAAGCCGCCAAAGCCTGCCTCGACCTTCACCCCGGTGAGCGTGGCCTTGTAGTTGGAGAGAAGGATGGCGGCATCGAGGGCGCTGGCCGTACGGATATGAAAGAGGCTGTAACTATTGGCGCCCACCCGGTACTCCGCAACGTTGCCCGCCGGCAAAGCCTGATTCCCAAACAGCGGGGCATCGGACACCTCAGAACTCAGCAACCCCGCCTTCGGGAACAGCATCGGCTCTGCGGGTGGTCTGGGCTTTGGTGCGGGGGCAGCGGGCGTCTGTTTGCTGGCTGGCGCCTCAGAGGATGTCTGGCAGCCGCAGAGAACGAGCAAAGAGGCGAGAAGAAGAGGAAGCCGGCTCACGGCCGAATCCTATCACTCTT
Organism: uncultured Solibacteraceae bacterium; assembly: GCA_964460395.1. Lineage (GTDB taxonomy): Bacteria > Acidobacteriota > Terriglobia > Bryobacterales > Bryobacteraceae > CAYWQS01. The sequence continues at coordinate 242,361 of CAYWQS010000001.1, forward strand.
CGAGCGGACCTAATCCCAAGGTGCGCAAATGGCGGCTCATCCGGCGGTCGGCCACCAGCATGTGGTTCCTCAGCCAGTCCTTGATATAGGTGAGGAAGGCCTCGTCCACCTGCGCCATACCTGCCTGGTGCTGTTCCTGGAAATTCAACACCTGCGCGATGAGAAAGTCGTGCTCGGCTTTGTGGAGTTCGTAATCCGGGCAGTCGGTCTTGCGCATCAGGCCTTCTTCGTAGGCGAAGTGGTCCGACGCCCGGTGAACGAGCGCTTCCACGAGCGGCGCCATCTCCTGCCTGGGGGCGCGGCGGCGCAGACAGTCGCACAAGTCGTTGACCACTGAAGCGATCTGCTCGTGCTGGTCGTCAATTTCGGCGACGCCGACGTGATAGTGGGCGCCCCATTTCAACTGGGGGATGGGCAGGGCCATGGCAAGTCTCAATCAATCCGCAAGCGGTGATTTTCATACTATACGATATTGAGACAAAAACATCCAGATTTTTCGTGGATCCTCAGTTGGGAGCAGTAATGGCGAAATCGGCCTTAAGGAACTGCCAGTCCGGCAACTCGTAGGCTCGCAGCTTCGTGGTGACGGACTCGGTGACTTCGGTGAACCCGAAGGCCGGGACCGTACCGATCTTCGACTTGAAGGTAGCGATGGGTGGTGCACCTGCGGAGGCATTCACCGTAGTGAGCGAGACCTGAAGCTCCAGTCCGGTAAAGTCGGCGGCGGAATGGTTTACGACCAGGTACTGCACCTTCACTTTTTTGCCGTCTTCGGTCATTCGAAGGCCGGTGAGTTCCAGGAACTTGCCGTAAGGATGCGTGCCGGGAGGGACAGCGGCCGCGGACGGGTTGGCGGATTCTGTGGTTTGCTGGGCGGTGGGCGTTCCACCGAGAAAACGATACGCGCCCCAGAGCACACCACCCAAAACGATCGCCGTACCGAGGACGACAGCCCACGCCGGGACCTTCTTCTTCGGTTCCGCGCCCACCACGTAGTACGGTTGTGAGTGCTCGATGGCTGGAGGAGCAGGGGGCGGAGCATAGGCTGGGGGCGGCGGGGCGAACTGTTGGGGAGGAGGCGCAGTGTACTGGGGCTGTGGCGGGGAGTATGGAGGCGGCGGTGCGGTTTGTGGCTGCGGATAGACAACCGGGGGCGGCGCAGGCGCCTGATACACAGGCGGCGCGGGAGGGCTGGGAGGGGGGTAGGCAGAGGGTGCAGGGGCAGCCTGGGGGTGCGTACCGCGCTTGCGGGCTTCCGCGCAGTTCGGGCATTCGGAGTAGGAAGGCGGCACTTCACGGCCGCATTGTGGACAAATCCAGGTGAACATCGGGTGTGTTCCTAAAGTCTAGGACAATTGGGAGCAGGCAACGAACGCAGCCTCCCTCCTTGTGGATGCCTCCCCCACCGTGCCGGTTGCCTCAGGCGATCCGATAGCGGGCGATTTCGGCTGGTTTCAGGGAGATGCCGAAACCAGGTTGGCGGCGCGGCTCCAGAAAACCATTTACGGGCCGCATGGGTTCTTCCAGCACGGTGTCGAACATCTTGACACCCGATTCGGCCACAAAGTACTCGATGAAGATGGCGTTCGGAATGGCGGCGCAGAGTTGGGTGTGCAGGTCCCAGTTGTAGTGGGGGGCGATGGGGACATCCAGCGCAGCGGCGAAATGGGCAATCCGCAGCCACTCGGTGACGCCGCCGCAAACGGTGACGTCGGGTTGCAGGATGTCGGCAGCACGCTGCTCCACCAATTCGGCGAAGGCCCACCGGGTGGCCTCGAGCTCGCCGGTGGCCACGGGAGTATCCAGGGCGCCGGCGATGCGGGCCATGGCTGCCAGGTTGTCGGCACGCACCGGCTCCTCGATCCAATAGGGCCGAGCCTCCTCCAGGCGGCGCATGGCTGCGATTGCCTCGGGGGCGGACTGCCAGCCTCCGTTGGCGTCCAAAAGGATGTCGAAGCTATCGCCAAGCGCACGGCGCACGGCGAGAACGCGGGCCGCATCCTCTGCCGGGGCGAGGGCGCCTACTTTCAGCTTAAGAGCCGTGAAGCCCTGTCCGGCAACCGCGGCGGTTTCGCGTACCAGATCGTCAATGGTCTGGCCGGCGCGGTAGTAGCCGCCTGTGGCGTAGCAGCGAAGCCTGGTGCTATGTACGCCGAGCAACTCCATGACCGGAAGCCCGGCGGCCTTCCCGCGGAGATCCCAGAGAGCGATGTCAATGGCCGAAATGGCGCGGAGGGCGGCGCCGCGCCGGCCCGCCTGGATGGACTGGCGGTACATTTCGGCCCAGAGGCGGCTGGTTTCAAGCGCGTCCGACCCGAGAAGAACCGGCCGGTAGATCTCCTGGATCAAAGCCAGCATCGCGCGCGAGCCGTCGTAGCCCAGCGTGAAGCCCAGACCGGACAAACCTTCTTCTGTGTGGATCTGCACGATCAGGTGGTCGCGGTGGGTGATGGTGCGGACGGCGTCTGAGACGGGGCGCGGCAGCGGGATGGAGATGGCCAAGGCTTCGACTTCGCGAATTCTCATGTGGCTACGATGATGGCATGGAGTTCGTCAAGCGGGGAAGCGGGAAGGGAGACCGGCTGGTGCTGTTTCCGGGCGCCTGGAATCCGCCTACCCGGGCGCACATGGCCATGGCACACGGGGCTCTTGCCTGGGGAGATGCGGTGGTCTTCACCCTACCCTGCGCATTTCCGCATAAGCGTTTCGAGGGGGCAGACTTGCAGCAACGCCTGGAATGGTTGCGCCGGGTGGCAGCCGAGGAGGACCGCTTCTGGGTCGCGCTGGCGCGGGGCGGTCTGTTTGTCGAAATGGCGCGCGAGGCGCGTCAGGCTGGCGCCCAGCAGGTGCTAATTCTGTGTGGGGCCGACGCGGCCCAGCGCATCATCGAATGGGACTACGGAAGCCGCGATCCAATTGAGCGGCAACTCGAGGAGTACGAGCTTCTCGTGGCGCCCCGAACCGTTCAGTACCGCCCGCCGCTGGCGCTGGCGGCCCACGTTCATCCCCTGTCGCTGGATCCAGCATGGCGCGAGGTTTCCTCCACGGAGGTGCGAACCCGGCGTGAACGCGGCGAACATTGGGAGCACCTTGTGCCCGAGTGCCTAGTGCCGTTGTTGAGGTAGAAGAAGCTTCTGCCTGGGTTACTCTTGCGGGCCGTGTTCCAGGAACGCTTTCAGCCGGTGGCTACGGCTCGGGTGGCGTAATTTGCGCAACGCTTTGGCCTCAATCTGCCGGATGCGCTCCCGCGTCACGGCAAAATGCTGGCCCACTTCCTCGAGCGTATGCTCGCTGCCGTCGGCCAATCCGAAGCGCATCTTGATGATCTTTTCTTCGCGCGGGCTGAGCGTTTTCAGGACTTCAGCCGTCTGCTCGCGCAGATTCAGGTTGATCACGGCCTCTGAGGGGGAGAGTACCCGCTTATCCACAATGAAGTCGCCCAGGTGGGATTCTTCTTCTTCGCCCACGGGCGTCTCCAGACTGATCGGCTCCTGGGCAATCCGGAGCACTTTGCGAACCTTCGGGATGCTGAGGTCCAGGCGCCTGGCGAGCTCTTCGGTGGTTGGCTCGCGGCCCAACTCCTGCTGCAACAGCCGCTGCGTTCGCACCAGCTTGTTGATGGTCTCGATCATGTGAACCGGGATGCGGATGGTCCGGGCCTGGTCCGCAATCGCCCGGGTGATCGCCTGCCGCACCCACCAGGTGGCGTAGGTTGAAAACTTATAGCCGCGCTGGTAATCGAATTTGTCGACAGCCTTCATCAGGCCGATGTTGCCTTCCTGGATCAGGTCGAGGAATTGCAGGCCCCGGTTGGTGTACCGCTTCGCGATGGAGACTACCAGACGGAGATTGGCCTCGATCAACTGCTTTTTGGCGGCGCTGGCTTCCGCGTCGCCGCGCTCGGCCACCTGCAACGTGCGGCGCAATTCCGTGATGCTGGCGCCGAAACGCTCTTCCAGGTTTTGAAGTTGGGCATTCGCCTGCTTCAGGTCTTTGCGGAGCTCGCGGACCTCTTGTGATCCGGCGGCGGATGCGTCCTCGATCGCGCGCTGCAGTTGCGCAATTTCCCGCTCCAGGGGAGAGAAGCGCTCCACGGCGGCTTGGAGCCGGTTCAGGAGGCGCCGGTAGACAGCAGAACCAAACTGGATTTGGCGGATTTCTTTCGAAATGGCCACCAGCAGACGCAGCATCTGGTAGCGGGCCGCGCGGTGCTGCTTGGGCTTGGTGGTTCGTGGCGTGGCGACAAGACGGAAGCGGAGCTGCTGAACCTTTCTCAGTTGTTTGTCCACCGCGGCCACGGCGTCCAGGAAGGTTTCCAGGTGCTGATCAGCCTCTTCCTCGTCGGCCATCATCTCCGGCATGCTGAGGACGTCACGCAGCGGAATTTTCCCCTCGCGTACTTCCTCGCCCAGTTCGATAATCTCGCGCATGACGAAGGGCGATCGGGTGAGTACCCTCACCACCTGCCGCTGTCCGTGCTCTATGCGGCGGGCCAGTTCGATTTCGCCTTCGCGGGTGAGCAGCGCCACCGTGCCCATCTCGCGGAGGTACATCCGCACGGGATCGTTGGTCTTCTCTCCGGATTCAGTGGCCAGTTCCGCATCGGCGCCTTCCTCGGGTTCCTCGCCTTTTTTCAGCGCCTCGAGTTTCGGCTCCTCCAGCAGATCAACGCCGGCGGCGTCCAGACCGGCCAGCAGATCTTCCAGATCGTGCCCGGTCTGCACATCTTCCGGGAGGACTTCGGAAAGGTCGTCGTAGAGAACGTAGCCCTTTTCCTTGCCCGATTCGATGAGCTGTTGGAATCGGTTGTATCGATCGTCCGCCGCCACGAGCCTCACGTCCCCCGAGAAATGCACAGTCCTCTGCGACTTCCCCATCTTACATTACGTGATCGCCCGTTGCGGGCCGTTGCAGACATGAGGGAATTACCTTAGATCGGTTCAGTTCCCGCCCCGTTCCAGCCGGGTGATTTCTCCGCTCAGCCGGAGGGCCTCCTCGAGATCCCCGCGTTTCTCCGCCTCCTTAGCCTGCGCCTTCAACGCCGAGCGGTGCGATTCCTTTTCCAATTTGGCCAGCGCATGCACACAGGCGATGGCCTGAGCAGTCGTGATGCCGGAGTGACCTGCCTGTTCTTGCTCGTCCAGCAGGAGCGATTGCAGCAGAGCGCGCTGGGCCGGCTCCAGGCGAGGCTCCAGATTAGCGTAGCTGGGCTCCACCCCCGCCTCGGCCAGCCGCAGCGCCTCCCGCAGCACTGGCCAGCTCTGGTAGCTACGGACCACTTCGAGGGTTGACAGGTAGGGGGCAATCTGCACCCGGGCCTCAGGATTTCGCAGTAACGCGAAGAACAGCAGCACTTCGTTTGGGTCCAGTTGCGGGGCCGCCACGGCGGCTGCCCTGACCGGGCGGCGCTCCGCCGCTGCCTTCCGGAACTCTTCCAGCACCATGCCCTGTGTCAGACCGGTGTATTCGGCCAGGTCGCTGGCAATCGCCAGACGTTTTACCCGGTCCGGAACACGGTGGATCTCGCGCAGCAACACCTGGAACAAACGAGAGCGGGCTTCGGGGCTGGCGGAGTCTTCCCGGCTGCGATGCCGGTCGGCCAACCAGTGCCAATAACTTGGTGCGGACGCCAGTGCCTGACGATAGGCGTCGGGGCCGTGCTCGCGCACGTACTCGTCCGGATCGAGGCCTCCGGGCAACTGGCAGATCCGCAGTTGCATGTCTTCTTCCACAGGAACCACACCGATGGCCCGTTCCGCGGCGTTGGAGCCGGCGCGGTCGGGATCGAAATTCAGGATCAGAGACGGGGCATGGCGCTTCAGGGCGCGAATCTGGTGAGGAGTCAACGAGGTACCGCACGGCGCCACCACGTTAGCCATGCCGGCGGACCAGACCCCAATCACGTCCATGTAGCCTTCCACGACGATGGCGTAACCCACTTCCTGAATGGCTTTGCGGGCACGGTTCAGGTTAAACAGGATGTCGCTCTTGTGGTACATCGGACTTTCGGGTGAATTGAGATACTTAGGCTCGTCGCCCGGCGCCAGCGCCCTGCCGCCGAAACCGACGACGCGCCCGGACTCGGAATGGATGGGAAACATCAGGCGGCCCCGGAAGCGGTCGTAATGGCCCGAGCCATCCTGCCGGAGGAGCACCAGGCCAGCCTCCACCATTTCGTCGCGTTCAAAGCCGCGGCGTTCCAGCAGCCGCAACAACCCCTGGCCTGAACGGTCACTCAAGCCTAATTGGAATTCGGCGGTTAGCGACGGAGTGACGCCTCGCCGCTCCAGATACTCACGCGCTTCCTCGCCCAGCGGGTCCCGCAGGTTTTGGACAAAGCTCTCGGCTGCGATGTCGAGCATCGTCTGCAAGCGCCCCCGCCGCTTGCTTTCGTCATCGCCTACCGGTCCGCGCTGGGGTAACGGGATTCCATGACGTTCGGCCAGGTGTTTTACCGCCTCCCAGAACGTCAGCCGCTCAATCTTTTCGACGAACTTGATGACGTCGCCGCCCTCGCCGCAGCCGAAACACTTGTAGAACTGGTCGCCCGCATGCACGTGAAACGACGGAGTCCTCTCTTCGTGAAAGGGGCAGCAAGCCTTGAAACGCTGCGGACCGGCTTTGCGGAGAGGAACGTATTCACCCACAACCCGGACAATATCCACCTGCTCCTTCAGCCGTCGGATGAAATCGTCCATGGCGCCGTTTACTCATAATAGAGGTTCCGTCATGCCTAGCCTGCCCCGCGTCATCAACTCTGTAGCCCCCATCCGCATCTGTGACAACGGAGGGTGGACGGATACCTGGTTCGCCGGGCACGGCAAGGTTTTCTCGATTGCCGTCTCTCCGCTCGCGGAGGTACAGTTGGTGGCCCGCGAAAACGACGGGCGCGCCGAGCGCATCACCATCCACGCCGAAAGCTACGGCGAGCGGTATACCATCGCTGAGCCGCGCGGATTCTATACGAAGCATCCGTTGCTGGAAGCGGCCATCGACCGCATGGGCGTTCCGCCGGAACTTGCGATTGAAGTAACGATTTTCAGCGATGCTCCGGCAGGCTGTTCCACCGGAACGTCGGCCGCGGTCAGCGTGGCGCTGCTGGGAGCGCTTGACCGGCTCCGGGGTGGAACCCCGCTTGCGCCTCTGGAGGTGGCGCTGGCTGCTCATGATGTGGAAACCCGGCTGCTGCGGCAGCAATGCGGCATTCAGGATCAAGTGGCAGCGGCTTGCGGGGGCATCAATCTGATCCACATGCACCAATACCCCTACGCTGAGGTGGAGCCTGTGCAGCCGCCGAAAGAACTGCTGTGGGAGCTGGAGGGGCGGCTGGTGCTGATCTATCTGGGCGTCAGCCACAATTCAAGCGATGTCCACCGCATGGTGATCGAACGGCTCGAGCGCTCCGGCGAAGCCTCCTCCCAAGAACTCGAGCCGCTTCGCCGGTGCGCCATAGATGCCCGCGACGCCCTCCTCTCCGGCGATCTCGAGAGGTTCGGCCGGAGCCTTGTCGCGAACACCGAGGCCCAACGCAGATTGCATCCAGACCTCGTTGGTCCCAGACATGAGTGTGTGATTGCCATCGCCAAAACGTTTCATGCTTCCGGATGGAAAGTGAACGGCGCTGGAGGGCACGGCGGGTCGGTAGCGATCCTGGCCCCAGCCGACCGGAGCCAGCGGCGGGAGATGGTGCAGGCCATCCTGGCCGCCGACCCTGCGTTCCGCGCCTTGCCTTTGCAACTCCAGCCATATGGGCTGCGAGTTTGGGAGACTGCGGGCTGAGGGCTACCAGTTCGCTTGCGTGCCGTCGGGCAGAAACATCGATTCGTCCCGCCACAAAACGCCCTGAGCTGCCGCGCGCTGCACTTCTTCCCAGTCGATGGATATCCCCAAACCTGGCGTTTGCGGGACGGGCAAGTGGCCCTCTGCGTCGAGATTGAATTTCGGACGGTCCGATTCCGCCACATACCGCAGCCAGGGATCGACATCCCCGGTGGCCTGCGAAGCGTTGTAGTGGATGCCCTTGGCCCATTCCAGGATCCACCCGGCCGGTGTGGAAACCACTACGTGCAGGCAAGCCAGGAAGGCGATGGGCGAAAGCGGGCAGTGCGGGGCGATCGCCAAGCCGTTGGCAGCAGCCAGAGCAGCGATGTCGCGCGTGTTCGAGATGCCGCCCACGTGCACCAGGTCCGGTTGCAGAATGTGTGCGCCCTGGCGAGCAACGATGTCAGAGAACTCCGCAGAGGTATACATCCGCTCCCCCGTCGCGATAGGCACGTGCGTGAGCCGGGCAATCTCCGGCAGCCAGCGGTTGTAATCCGGCCGCACGGGCTCTTCGTAGAAGAGCGGGGCGCCAAATTCCAATTCCCTCACCAGGCGGCGCGCCATCGGCACATTGGCTCTTCCGTGCAGATCCAGAGCGATGTCGATCTCCGGCCCTACTGCCTCGCGTACGGCGCGCAGGCGCTCGACCGCAGCCCGGATGCCGCCGTAGGTGTCCACGGCAGCCAGCGGCGGGCAGGCGTTCATCTTGATGGCCCGTGCTCCTTCCGCCACCACGCTGGCGGCCTCTTCCGCCGCGGCGCCGGGCGCGTTGTTGTTGCCGCCTGCCCAACGGTACACTTTCACACGGTCACGCAGCTTGCCGCCAAGCAACTGGTGCACGGGTATGCCCTGCGACCTGCCTGCGATATCCCAGAGCGCGATTTCGATGCCCCCCAAGGCGCTCATGTAATGCGGCCCGCCGTGGTAGAACGACCGGTCAAACGCTCCCCGGACCAGCCGCTGGTGCCCCGCATATGGCTGGCCCTGGAACCATTGCGCCAATTCGTGCACCGCGGCTTGCGCCGTTTCCAACTGCCCTTCCACCGTGAACTCGCCGAACCCCTCCAGGCCATCCGACGTACGGACCCGCAACAGTCCCCATCGCGGCGCCACGCACGCGGTTTCGATCGTCCGAATTACACCTGGATTCATGGCAGCCGCCATCGTATCAAGGGTGGCTTGACTCCGGACCAGGTTAGGCGTAATTGCTGGAACTAGCAGGGAGGAAAGCGCCATGGTGTCCGCCAAGCTTGTTCACCAGATCGAGGACCACTGGGAGGCGATCAGCACCCGGTTGTTACGGTTGCTACGCACCTGCCCAGGACTGCCTCACTTCAATCACATCCCGGAATCCGAGGTGACGGAGGTGTGCCGGCGCGTCCTGCACAACCTTGGTCACTGGCTGGTGTCCACCTCGGATGACGAACTCGCGCAGTACTACGAGCGCATAGGCCGCCAGAGGCATAAAGAAGGCATGCCACTGAGCGAGTGCCTGCGCAGCGTGCAACTGATGCGTGAGGCGACGTTCGACTATGTGCGTGACGAGTCCACCATCCAGAGCAGCATGGATCTCTACGCGGAGGAGGAGTTGGAAACCCGCCTGGCCCGCTTCTTCGACTTACTTGCCTATCACCTGGCCCGAGGCTACGAACAGGCCCAGAACCTGCACGTGACCAATTGACCGCCGAAGGCCGGCGGCTCGCGATAATCGCCTTATGCGCCGCCGGACGTTTCTGGCCCTGCCGGGAGTTGCAGTCCAAGAGGGAATCGCCCCACTCCATCCCTCGGCCATAACCGAGGATTGGCCTTGCTTCCTGGGCCCCAGCCACAATGGCATCTCCAGGGAAACCCGGTTGGCGAAATCCTTTCCGCCGCAGGGGCCGCGCCTGGTTTGGGCTTTCGAGAAGGGGAGCGGTTATAGTTCGCCGGCCGTCGCACAAGGCCGGTTGGTTTTCTTCCATCGCCAAGGCGGCGAAGAGCGCGTGGTCTGCCTCGATCCGGAGACGGGGCAGGAGTTCTGGCGGCATGGCTACCCGTCGGCTTATGAAGACCGCTACGGATACAACGACGGACCCCGTGGCAGCCCAGTGATTGATGGAGGGCGCGTTTATACACTAGGTGCGGAAGGCCGTCTCCATTGTCTGCGGCTCGATACCGGGAAAGTGATCTGGCACGCCGATCTCCGTTCCCTGTATTCCGTAAAGCAAGACTTTTTCGGCGTCTCCTCCACACCGCTGGTGGAAGGCGAGTTGGTGATCATCAATCCCGGCGCACCCGGAGGCCCGACTGTGGCGGCGCTGGACAAACTTACAGGCAAGCCGAGGTGGGGCGCAGGCAACGAATGGGGTCCTAGCTACGCTTCGCCCATCCCCGCTGTTGTGCACGGGAAGCGCCGAATATTTGTTTTCGCCGGAGGCGAAAGCCAGCCGCCTACTGGTGGTCTGCTCTCGGTGGACCCCGCGACGGGCCGCATCGATTTTTCTTTTCCCTGGCGTAGCCGGAGCTACGAATCGGTAAACGCCTCCTGCCCGGTGATCGAGGGCAACCGCGTGTTCATTTCGGCCAGTTATCGAACCGGCGGCGCCATGCTCGAAATCACGCCTGAATTCCGTCCGAAACTGCTCTGGACCACGCAGGAGTTTGGGCTTCACTTCAATACTCCTGTCTGGATGGACGGGTGCCTCTACGGATTCGACGGCCGCAATGAGCCGGACGCCTCGCTGGCCTGCCTGGACGCGGCAACAGGGAAAATTCGCTGGCGCACAAAGCTGGAATGGACCGAGAGATTCGAGTGGAACGGGCAGACCAGAGAGCAGTCGATGAGTCCGTACCGCGGAAACTTGCTCTGGGCGGATGGGAAGTTTTTGTGCCTTGGCGAATTCGGCCACCTCTTATGGCTGGATCTCTCGCCGTCGGGAGTGCGGGCGATCTCGCGCGCCTGGCTGTTTGCCGCCCGGGAAACCTGGTCACCCCCTGTGCTCAGCAAGGGGTTGTTGTATGTGGTACAGCATGCCAAAGACTTCTTGCGCCAGACTCGTCCCCGGCTGCTTTGCTACAACCTGCGAGCCTGAAGGCGGCGCGAGTTCATGGCAGACTGTGAAGCGTGCGTTACGCAGTGGGTGGACTCCTTGCCTTTGCGCTTTCCCCCTTGTTTGCCCAGGTGCGACTGGAAACCGATCTCTACGAAGGCGCCGAACATTTCGTCGTCAGGACTGCCTCCGCCACCTACTGGTACGACAAAGCGGGCGGCGGCCTCTCGCGTCTCATTGACCGGGAAGGTCACGACTGGATCGCGTTCCGGCGTGAGCCTTGGGGACGAACGCCCGAGTCGGCGGCGTCGGCCTATCGGGGCGTGCCGAATTTCGCCTTCGGCGCGGCCGAGTCGGGGGCTGGCCACCCTGGATTTCCGCATTGCGTGAGCGTGGCTTGGGGCAACCGCATCCTTACTACCAGCCGCAGTGGAGCGTGGCGATGGATTTGGACGTTCCACGAGACCCACGCACAGGTTACGGTCGAGCGCGCGGGGCCCGGCGGCTATTGGTTCCTGTATGAGGGCGTGCCTGGCGGCAAGTATGATCCTGCGAGCTGGTATTGGGGTTACGATGGCGGCGGTCCGCTCGAGAGAATGCCCGATTTTCTGAAAGGCGAGCGGGAGATCGGGCAGTTTCGTTGGGCCTACTTTGGCCACCGGGGAGTGAAGCGTGTTTTGCTTTTGGCACAGCACGAATCCGACGGCCTCCCCGATTCTTTCGGGGTCATGGGCAACTCGCGCGCAGGCCTCGCCTCATCCAACGGCATGGTGGTTTTCGGATTCGGCCGCGCCAAGGAGGCCAAGCCGCTTATTGAGCAAGTGCCGCGTACCTTTTCTATCGGCTTCGTGGAGAGCCATGCGGCGGATGCCGCCGGCCATCAGATCATCGCGCGCGAGGCGCAACGCCGTTTGTCCGAACCGGGCTTGGCCGTACGCATCTGGTACGGGAAACGCCAGCGTTTCGGAGATCCGGGTGTGCCTCAGCGGTGGGTGAACCTGTTGGGCACAGTGGAAGGACCGGCCCGCCGACTGCGGTTCTCCCTGAATGGCGGGTTGTGGAAAGAAGTCTCGCTTGGGCCCAATGACACGCGGTTGGCTGCGCGCGGCGACTTCAATATCGAAATCGACGTCCGCGCGCTGCGCGCCGGAGCAAACCTTGTCGCGATTGAAGCCGAAGGGGCAAACGGCCAAACAGCCAACGAGACAGTTGAGGTGGAGTTCATCCCGAACCGGTTCTGGCCCCTTCCCTACGAGGCCGACTGGTCTCGTGCTCGAGAGATCAGTGAGGTTGCGCAGGTGGTGGACGGCGAATGGGCCATTACGGAGAGTGGGGTGCGCACTGTCCGGCCCTACTACGACCGCGTACTCGCCATTGGTGACCTGAACTGGCGCGACTACGAGGCCACGGTGGAAGTGACCTTTCACGCCTTTACCGAGCCCAAACCCGGCCCGCCGACTTACGGGGTTTCGCACGCCGGTCTCGGCCTGCGCTGGCAAGGCCACCAGGATGACGGCGAACAACCACGCGTCCAGTGGTATCCGTTGGGCGCCGCGACGGAGTTTCAGCTGTTCCCGGATCTGGCCCAAAGCCACTGGAGAATCCTGCCTGGACGGGACAGCGGCAAGACTGTTTATGCCCGGGAGCGGTTTCCGTTAGAACTGAATCGCAGGTATCTGCTGAAGGCGCGCGTGGAGAGGCAGCCAGCCGGGCGCACCCGATATGGTGTCAAGATTTGGCCTGCGGGCGATGCCGAGCCTGCTGCTTGGGCTGCGGAGAACGTCGAAGGCGCCAGTGACCTCCAGCACGGATCCCTTCTGTTGGTAGCGCACAATACGGATGTCACCTTTGGCCGCGTGCAAATCACCTCCCCTGGACCCGTTGCCCCATGGCAGGAGGAGTTTCGCGAGCCTGACCGGAAAGCGAGGCTCGGAGAGACCCATTACAGCGCCCTGGTGGGCGGCACGGTGGGATCCAGCGGCCACAAATTCATTTGCGAACTGCTTGGCGAACGAGGCCGCATCCTCTCCGCCCAAGCCGGGCTGACGCCGAACGGAAGTATCGTACAGGCGCTCCGCTTTGAGATTGAGGACAGTGTGGGGAAACGATCGGAGAAAATTTGCGGCCCGGGAAGTGGGGTGATTTGGGCGGCGCCTTTTGCCATTCCGCCAAACCGACGCCTGGTTGGCATCAGCGGGGCTTCCGGCTGGATGATCGACAGTGTTCGCTTCCATCTCGATGACGGAAGCGCCAGCCCGCGGTACGGCGGCGAGGGCGGCGATACCACCTTTCGATTGCAGTTGAACCAGGATGCCGCGGGCCGTTGGAAAGGAGAGTTGCGCGGGTTCTGGGGTACGGCGGGGGGTGCGTTGGAGTCCCTGGGCCTGGTGTTCTGGCCTATCGAATAGCTATCCATCCAAAGAATTTCTTTCTGTCGGCATGGTTCTTGGGGTATGGTACGGGGACTGGGAATCCATCATGGCCACATTCGATGTTGTGTTTGAAGGCGGCGGGGCAAAAGGCTCCGCGTTTGTCGGAGCGCTGGAGGCGCTTGCTGAGGGAGGCCACCGCACTGAACGTCTAATTGGCACCTCCGCCGGCGCCATTACGGCTACTTTGTTGGCCGCGGGCTTCACTCCTGCAGAGATGCTCGAAGCGGTGAACGAGAAAGCCGCCGACGGGCGGCCCCGGTTCGCGGAATTCATGGATACTCCCGTGGGTGCAGACTTCTCCGATACTCAGCGTGCCGGAAGTCAATTCCTGCGCATGCTGGAGGGGGCGGAGGAGCGCTCGCTGTTTGGATTCGTCCGGTCAGCGGCCAGCCGCCCCTTGCTCGACCGGCTGCTGCTAAACCCGCAATTTTGCCAGTTGTTCAGTTTCGTTGAACGCGGCGGCCTTTATGCCGGGAACAAGTTTCTCATTTGGTTGGAAGAGAAACTGGCTGCCAAGGGGATTGCGCGGGGCACAACTCTGGCCCAAATGAACACCTTGAAGGGCTGTGATTTGTCCATGGTGGTCACGGACACGTCAGCGAATGAGGCCCTGGTGCTCAACCACCGGACCAGCCCCGAGGTTCCGGTAGCCTGGGCAGTGCGGATGTCGATGTCCATTCCGTTCGTCTGGCAGGAGGTGGTTTGGCGGCAGGAATGGGGCCGGTATCTCGGCGAGGACATCGCCGGGCATGTGGTTGTGGATGGAGGAGTGCTATCGAACTTTCCGCTCCACTTGATTGGCAACCAGTCGCCAGCCGTGGCCCGCATTATGGGGTCAGAAGCCGATCCGGGCCGGGCCCGCAATCTGGGCTTGTTGATCGACGAAGCTGCGGAGGTGCCGGGCGCCGGGGAGGCCCGGCGTGAACGGCGCAAACTTGCCACTCTGGGCCGCGTGGAACGTCTCATTGATACCATGACAGGCGCGCGCGACAACGAAACCATCCGCGATCGAGCTCAAGAAGTGTGCCGCCTTCCGGCCAAGGGTTACGGCACCACTGAGTTCGACATGAGCCCGGAACGCACCAAGGCGTTGCTGGACGCAGCCCGTGCGGCCATGCGTTCCTACCTGCAAGGGTTGGCCTGATCTCAGGAGCCGACGGTGTAATAGTATGCCACCCGGCTCACCGGGACCGGTTTGATGAGAATGCTCTGGTTGTCGGAATTTCCATTCACCGTCTGGAGTGTTTTGCCGTCGTTCGCCGTCACAATGCAGTGATGGATTTCCTCTCCGGTGAGCACTGCCACGTCGCCAGGCTGAGGGTCGCGCGCGTACTTGATTTGCAAAGGCACAATGCCCTTGCCGAGTACCCACTTTACTTGCATCCCCGCCTGAATCAACACCCACGTGGCGAAGATGCCGCACCAGGAGATCCCCGAGCGCCCCGGCTGGGGAATCCGCTTGCCAGGGATCTTCACTCCGTCCAGCGTGGCCTTGTCGTTCCAGTGCGTCGGCTGCCACCCAGAGACCGCATCGTCGAAAAAACTCTTCAGGTATGGCCACCCGGCCCGGACTGTGCGGCCGGTGCCTGGCTCCACGGCTGTCACGAGGTCGCTTACCTTTCCAGGAGCAGGGGTCGCCATGGCGTTGGCGATCTCGATGATCCGCTGCCGGAGGGAACTGGCGTTGGACGAAGGTGCAGAAGGCGCCGCCACCGGCGGAGGCGGCGCGGCAGGTGGTGGCGCCGGAGCCGCGGCTGGAGCGGCAGGCGCGCCGGCGGGTTGTCCAGTATCAAAAGTCAACAGCAGTTGAAATGTCCGTCCGTTGACGTCCACCCTGCCATCCGCCAGAACGCCATTGCGCTGCTGGAAATTGCGGATGGCATTCACTGTGAACGGCCCGCACAGGCCGTCCACGTCCAGCGGCGCCGCGGGTCCGCCCCGTGAAACGGGCACTCTGTTCAGCAATTCTTGAATAATTCTGACGTCGGCGTTCCGGTTGCCTCCTCCGGAACCCACGGAAGCAGAGATGGTACTTGGCATAGATCGAGATAGCATAGCCACGATCTCTGGCTGGAGGCAAGCCGTAAAGAGTTGTTTCTGGTCTCGCGGGCGCCAGTGCGCCTAGGACTTCACGGTGTGAAATTCCCAACCCTTGCGGAAAGTGGGTTTCAGCAGCTTGTTGGCCTCGTTGTTGTTCGTGATCCTCATCTTGGCCGGGTCGTACTCCAGCTTTCCTTCGTAGCGAAGCGCAATCACGCCCAGCAGCATCCATTCGACAAAAGGCGCGGCTACGTCGAAGTTCGAGCAGGCCGGATCGCCTCCCTTGCAGGCGCGAATGAAATCCCGCATATGGCCTGGCGAACGAGTCAGCAGCGGGGGCGGCATCTTGAAATCTTTCATCTTCTCGACCGGGATGAGGCGGGTGACGTCGCCATACGTGCCCGTAGTGAGCATTCCCTTGTCGCCGATGAACAGCGAGCCGTCAGGCGTCGGGAACCGCAGTTGATCGGCCGGGGCTTCACGCATCGCCTGGAACTCTTCCCAGTTGAATACGCGTCCTGGCGAGCGGAACTCATTGCCCGCCGGCCGGGCCATGCCCGGACCGCCGGGACCGGCCATCCCGCGGCCGCCCTGAGCGCCCGGGCGCATCAGGAATGGCGGGTCCCCGATCCATTCGCCCTGTGGCACGCCGGCGATCTCCGGCGATTTCTTCAGACCGTCATACCAGTAAACCTTCAACGGCGGCATATCCTCGTAGGCGGCGAAATCGAACCGGATTACCGAAGCCTTCGGGAACATGAAGGAACTCACGCCCTCTTTTTTGATGCACTCAACGCCGACGATCTGGCGGTGAGAGAGGTGCAGCGCCATATTGGGCGCACCCAGAATGTGGCAAGCCATGTCGCCGAGCGCGCCGCAGCCGAAGTCATAAAATCCTCGCCAGTTGAAGGGCTGGTAGAAGAAGCCTCCCCAGCGGTCAGGCTCTGTCCGTCCTCCTGCCGTAAACGGCCGCATCTCAGAGATGCCGAGCCAGAGGTCCCAATTAAACGTGGGGGGGACCGGATCTTCCTTCGGGATCTCGGTGAGGCCTTGGGGCCACAATGGGCGATCGGACCAGGCATGCACCTCTGTGACGTTGCCGATTTCGCCCGACCAGATAATCTCCGCGCACTGGCGCGTCCCTTCATTCGAGTAGCCCTGATTGCCCATCTGCGTGGCCACTTTGTATTTCGCGGCCGCGGCCCTGAGCTGACGCGCTTCCCAAACCGTGCGAACCAGCGGTTTTTGCACGTACACGTGCTTCTGCCGCTCCATACACCAGATGGCGTGCGTCGCGTGCATGTGATCGGGTGAGGCCACGATCACTGCATCAATGTTTTTGCCCTCCTTGTCGAGCATCTGCCGGAAATCGGCGTAACGGGGCGCGTCGGGGTAGCGCTTATAGGTGGGCGCGGCCCGCACTTCGTCGGTGTCGCAGAGCGCCACGATATTCTCGGTGGGCGCGGCGGCTGACAGGTTAGAGGCGCCCTGCCCACCCGAACCGATCGCCGCAAAATTCAGTTTTTCGTTCGGAGATTTATAGCCCAGGGCTTTCAAAGAGGGGGTGGAACCGAAGCCCCCGGCGGGGATGGCTCCCGCAAGCAGAGGACCGTAGAAAAAATGGCGGCGCGAAATTGGCATGAGCAGAACCTCGAATGACAGTCTATGACGAGGCGTACCGCCCCTGCCAGCGGGTTACAGGTTGCAGGCACGGTTGGTGAGGAGGGGATTGTGTCCGGTCACCGCTCTGATATCATTCCGCCGATGGATCACCGCATGCTGGTTTTGGGATGGGGTGGCGGGGAGATCCGCCAGGTGTTGAACCGGCTCAAGCAATTTCCCGGCCGCATCCATCTGCTGGACGGCGGCGCCATGGCTCCGCAATTACTCGCCCATCTGGAGACCCACGAGCGGGTGCTGCTGCTGGGAATGGTTTCTTTCGGAGGACACTCCGGCGATGTCTATCGTTTCCGCGGCAGCGACCTCGAACGGTTCTATCCGCTGGCGGCGCTGCGGGAAGCGGTGCGGTCACTTGAGTTCAGCGAGCACCAGCCCCGGGAATTTCAGGTGATCGTCGCCGAGCCAGGTGAAGGAGCTGCTGAGGCTCTGGTTGCGGCTGCCTGGCGCCAACTGGAAGCTTGGGAAACAAAGCCCATGGCGCACGCGGCTGCGGCCTACTAGGCCAGATGCACGAATCGGGCATCGCTGCGGAAATCCTCGAATTGGCGTTGGAGCAAGCCCGACTCCACGAAGCGAAACCGGTTGTTCGATTAGGCCTTCGCATCGGAGATCTGTCGGGCGTCGTGGAAGAAGCGCTCCGGTTTGCGTTCGATGCGTTGAAGGCGGGCACCCTGGCCGGTGCTGCGGAACTTGCCATCGAACGCGTGCCCGTGAAGGCGGTGTGCCGCCAATGCAATTCCGCACCGGAACTGCCGCCCGGCGACCTCGTGCTCTGGTGCCCGCGGTGCGGCATGGGACTGGATATCATCGAAGGCAAGGAGCTCGATCTTCTGTGGGTGGAATTGGAGAGCCAGGAGGGCCCGTGAGTCAGCGGGTTGCCGTGGAAGTTCCGGTCCTGCGGAAGAACGACGAAATTGCGGCGGAGAACCGGGAGCTGTTCCGGAGCAAGGGGGTCTTTGCCGTCAACTTAATGTCGGCGCCCGGAGCGGGGAAGACCACGCTGCTCGAACGCACTTTGCCGCGGCTGAAAGAGCGCTTTCGGGTGGCCGTCATCGAGGGAGACCTTCGTACCGACCTCGACGCCGGGCGAATCCGTTCCATCGGCGTCCCCGCCCATCAAATCAACACCCGTCTCTGCCATCTCGATGCCTTGCTGGTGCGTGAAGCGTTCGAGAAATTGCTCGATGGTCCACCGCAGCTTCTCATCATCGAAAACATCGGTAACCTCGTGTGTCCTGCCTCTTATGATCTGGGGGAGAGCCGGCGCGTCACCGTGTTCAGCGTGGCCGAAGGCGCCGACAAGCCCAAGAAATACCCCAAAATGTTCAATCTTTCCGATGCCGTGGTGCTGAACAAAGTGGATCTGGCGCCGCATTGCGATGTGCGGGTGGAGGAATTGATAAACAACGTGCGGGATGTCAGCCCGCACGCGGAAGTTTTTGCTCTGTCCTGCCGGACCGGGGAGGGCCTGGACGCCTGGTGTAGCTGGCTAACCCGCCAGGTAGGAGGATGACGCGTCATGTGCCTCGCAGTGCCCGGAAAAGTGCTCGAAATCGACAAAGAGACGCCGGAGTTCCGCTCCGCGACCGTTGACTTTGCCGGCGTCCGCCGCGCCGTAAACCTGGCCTTCACCCCTGATGTCATGCCTGGCGAATATGTCATCGTCCACGCGGGTTTTGCCCTGCAAGTCCTCAACGAAGACGAAGCCCAGCGCACGCTGGCCATGCTCCGCGAACTGGAAGAGCCGGGCGGGGAGTTGCCGTGAAATTCGTGGACGAATTCCGCGATCCTGCCGCCGCTCGTGCCCTCGTCCGCTTGTTACACGCCACCGTCACGCGCCCTTGGACGCTGATGGAGATCTGCGGCGGCCAGACACACACCATCATGAAGAGCGGGCTGGCCGGTCTGCTGCCTGAAGGAGTGGAACTCGTACATGGCCCCGGATGCCCGGTCTGTGTCACGCCCGTAGCCTTGATCGATGCCGCCGTAGAGATCGCGTCGCGTCCGGAAGTGCTCTTCACCAGCTTTGGCGACATGGTGCGTGTCCCTGGTTCCTCATCCAGCCTCCTGGAAGCGCGGGCCCACGGCGCGGATGTTCGCATTGTCTACTCGCCTCTCGACGCCCTCAGCCTGGCCCGCGATAACCCGCAACGGCAGGTCGTCTTTTTTGCCGTTGGGTTCGAAACCACCGCACCCGGTAACGCGATGGCAGTTTGGCAAGCTGCCCGGCTGGGTCTCGGCAATTTTTCTGTGCTCGTGGCTCACGTCCTGGTGCCGCCCGCCATTGAGGGTATCCTTTCCGCCGATGGGAACCGTGTGCAGGGCTTCCTCGCGCCGGGCCATGTCTGTACGGTCGAAGGTACGCGCGCCTACGAAAACCTGTCGAGCCAGTGGGGCGTGCCGGTGGTGGTCACCGGCTTTGAGCCAGTGGACCTGCTCGAAGGTATCCTGCTTTGTGTGCGGCAATTGGAAGCCGGGCGGGCAGAAGTGGAAAACCAGTACAGCCGCGCCGTGGCTTCGGAGGGTAATCCGGCCGCGCAGCGCCTGGTGGCTGAAGTCTTCGAAGTGACCGATCGGGAGTGGCGTGGCCTTGGAATCATTCCACGCGGAGGTTTGCGCCTGCGCGAAGCGTATAGCCGGTTTGACGCACTCGAACGCTTTGGTCTGGGATCGCCCGCGAGACCGGAAAGCGGCGAATGCCTCAGCGGTCTGGTGCTCCTGGGCCGCCTGAAGCCGCCGCAATGCCCCGCCTTTGGAATCCGGTGCACCCCGGAAACTCCGTTGGGCGCGCCTATGGTTTCCAGCGAAGGAGCTTGCTCAGCTTACTACCGTTATGGGCGCCAACTCGCCGAAGTCTAGCTTCTCCCTCGCCTGTCCGGCGCCATCCACCTCCGCGGCTGGTCGCATCGGTCTGGCTCATGGTGGTGGTGGCCGGCTCACCTCTAAGCTGATCGAGGAGGTTTTCGCCCCAGCCTTTCGCAATCCCGCCCTGGACGAACTGCATGATGGCGCGCGCCTCGACGCCGTTCCCGGCCGTCTCGCCATGACGACGGACTCCTACGTTGTCCGGCCTCTCTTTTTCCCGGGCGGCAACATCGGCGAACTCGCCGTGTACGGCACCGTCAACGATTTAGCAATGTGCGGCGCCGAACCGCTCTGGCTCAGCGCGGGTTTCATTCTCGAAGAGGGCCTGGAGATAGAAATCCTGCAGCGCGTTGTAGACGCCATGGCCGAAGCCGCCCGGCGCTGCGGAGTTCAAATCGTGACAGGCGACACGAAAGTGGTGGAGCGCGGCAAGGGCGACGGTGTGTATATCAACACAGCTGGCGCCGGCGTCATCCGCTTCGACGTGGCGCCGTCTCGAATTGAGGACGGTGACGCCGTTTGGCTCAGTGGCGACATCGGTTCGCACGGTGTCGCGATTCTCTCTGTTCGTGAGGGACTCGCCTTCGCCAGCCCAGTGGAAACCGACGCCGCCCCGCTCTGGGAACCAGTCAAACGATTGGCGGACGCGGGCCTCCGGCTGCACTGCCTGCGCGACCTCACACGGGGTGGGCTCGCAACGGCGCTCAACGAACTGGCCCGCGCTCGAGGTGTTCGTATCGACGTGACCGAAGCCGCCATCCCGGTTCGGGAGCCGGTGCAAGGCGCATGCGAACTGCTGGGTTTGGATCCACTCTACGTCGCCAACGAAGGCAGGTTCGCCGCCTTTCTGCCCCCTGAAGACGCAGAACGCGCCGCCGCCATTTTTCCCGGCTCCGCCGTCATTGGCAGTGTCCGCCAGGAGACGAAACCGGTTGTGGTTCTTCGCAGCGCGATCGGCGGCCAGCGCGTGCTCGATCTGCTCAGCGGCGAACAGTTGCCCCGAATCTGTTAGATTCAGGGGAAACGATGTCAGAGCAGGCCGTATACCCTCCACCCAAGGACTTTTCCGCGCAAGCCCATGTTGGCAGTCTCGAGCAGTACGCCGAATTAAGGCGTCAGGCGGAGGAACGCCCCGAGGATTTCTGGGCCGCCGTGGCGGATCGCGAGATCGACTGGTTCGAGAAGTGGAATCATGCGTTCGAATGGAACCCGCCCTTCGTGAAATGGTTTGTGGGCGCCAAAACCAATGCCTGCTACAACTGCCTGGACCGCCATCTGGCAACTCGCGCCGCAAAACCGGCGTTGCTATTTGAAGGCGAACCGGGTGACACGCGCTCGATCACTTACGCTGAACTCCATCGCATGGTCAGCCGCTTCGCCAACGTCCTCCGCGGCCGTGGGCTGAAATCCGGTGACCGCGCCATCATCTATATGCCGATGGTGCCGGAAGCGGTTGTGGCTATGCTCGCCTGTGCACGCCTGGGTATCACTCATAGTGTCGTGTTCGGCGGCTTCTCGGCCGAAGCTCTGAAAGCGCGCATTCAGGACCTGGAAGCCGCGGCAGTTCTCACTGCCGATGGCGGGTGGCGGCGCGGCAAGGAAGTCCGGTTGAAAGACGCCGTGGATGAGGCGCTCAAGGAGTGCCCCAGTGTCCGCGACGTCATCGTCTACCGCCGGACTGCTTCCACGGTTCAGATGAAGCAAGGCCGCGACCACTGGTGGGACGAACTCGAAGCCGCGGCGGCGGACGATTGCCCAGCCGAGCCTCTCGACAGCGAACATCCTCTGTTCGTCTTGTATACCTCCGGCACAACTGGGAAGCCCAAAGGCATCCTGCATACCACTGGCGGCTACCTTACTTATGTCACCGCTACGATGAAGTGGGTTTTCGATCTCAAAGAAGACGACGTGTACTGGTGCACGGCGGACATCGGCTGGGTAACGGGACACAGCTACTTGGTGTATGGCCCCCTCTCCGCGGGGGCCACCTGCGTCGTGTACGAAGGCGCGCCGGATTTCCCGGCCTGGGACCGCTGGTGGCAGATCGTGGCCAAGTACCGCGCAACCATCTTCTACACCTCGCCGACAGCAATCCGCGCGCTCATTAAGCAGGGCAACGAATGGCCTGCCAAGCACGACCTCTCCTCACTGAGGCTGCTGGGGTCGGTGGGTGAGCCGATTAATCCCGCCGCCTGGGAGTGGTATTACCGCGTGATCGGCAAAGAACGGTGCCCCATCGTCGATACCTGGTGGCAGACCGAAACAGGCGGGATCCTCATCGCGCCCATGCCCGGAGCCACACCGCTTAAGCCCGGCTCGGGGACTCGCCCAATGCCTGGCATCCTCGCCGAAATTGTCGGCTTCGACGGCAAGGCGGTGCCGCCCAACACCGAAGGCTTTCTGGTGGTGAAGCGGCCATGGCCCAGTATGATTCGTACCATCTGGGGCGATCCGCAGCGGTTCGAACAGCAGTACTTCAGCAGGATTCCCGGGATCTATTTCACCGGCGATGCCGCGCGCTGCGACGAAGATGGCGATTTCTGGATCCTCGGCCGCGTCGACGACGTGATGAACGTGAGTGGACACCGGCTCTCCACGATGGAGGTGGAATCCGCGCTCGTCCGCCATCCGGCTGTAGCCGAGGCTGCCGTGGTAGGCAAGCCGCACGAGATTACCGGCCAGGCTGTGTGCTGCTTTGTGACCCTGAAGCAGGGCAACTGGGATCATGCGGGATTGGGCAAGGAATTGCGCCAATGGGTCGCTCACGAGATCGGAGCATTCGCGCGGCCCGACGAGATCCGTTTCACCGAAGCGCTGCCCAAGACCCGCTCAGGCAAAATCATGCGCCGCCTGTTGCGTGAGATCGTCACCTCGCATACGGTCAGTGGGGACGTGACAACATTGGAAGATCTTTCCGTGGTGACGCGGCTCGCCGCCCAACACGACGAAGACTAAAACCAGCGTGATCGCGGCCGGGACCGGAGAACTGCTATTGCAGCAGGAAGTCCTCCACCTGTTCCTGTTCTCCCGCCACCGCCGGCAACAGAATCTCCACGCGAGTGCCTTGGCCAGGCTCACTCTCCAGCAGGATGGTTCCGCCAAACTGCTGAATTACCCCATAGCAGGCCGGCAGGCCCAGTCCGGTACCCCGGTCCCGTGGCTTTGTGGTGAAAAACGGCTCAAATGCTTGCTGCAGGACTTCCTGGCTCATGCCGCAACCTGAATCCACGACCTCCAGCCGCGCAGCGAGTTGTTCGTTCAGTTCCCCTACGGTAGTCCTGACCACAACGGTTCCGCCCTCCGGCATGGCGTCGCGGGCGTTGCTGAGCAAGTTCATCAGCACCATTTCCATCTGCGACGGCTCCAGCCGCACCATTGGCAAGCCATCGGCCAATTCCATCGAGACACGGATGTTCCGGGGCAGCATCCGGTCCAGCATAGGCAGCACCCCCCTCAACAATTCGTTGAGATCGGCCACTTTACGGACCATTGGCTGCTTCCGGCTAAATGCAAGCAGCTTGCGCGTCATCGAAAACGCGATTTCGCAAGCCTCCTGGATCTGCACCGCATATTTCCGTACCGTTTCACCAGCGCCCGGCTGCAGTTGGATCAGATCCGCGTAACCGCGCAGAACGCTCAGCAGGTTATTGAAGTCGTGTGCAACTCCCCCTGCCAACTGGCCCAGAGCCTCCATCTTCTGCCCCTGCCGCAGCCGCTCCTCCAGCATTCTGCGTTCCGTCATGTCGATGGCAAGGGCAATCCGCGCGTCCCCGCCGTTCAGGGTGACGTCGTGCGACCAACCCCACACAGGAAACACGCGCCCCGACTTGTCAATGTGGACCCATTCCGCCGATCGCGGTTCTGTCGCCGACCGGCCGGTCTGGGCGGTGAGGGCAACGTCCTTCTGCCGGTTTTCCGGCACTATATCGAGCAAACTCATTCGGGCAAACTCCTCCTCGGAGTAGCCGTAAGCCCGCTGCGCCGCTTCGTTCACCTCGAGGAACCGCAGCGTTACCCGATCGTACAGCCAGATGGGCAGCGGGTTTTTCTGGAACAGCACGCGGAACCGCTCCTCGCTCTGGCGTAGGCTTTCCTCGGCCTGCGTCCACTCGCTGATGTCCCGGGCTACTCCGAAGAAAATTTGTTCCCGTTCGTTCCAAACGGAAGACCACATCATCGGCACTAAGGAGCCGTCCTTGTGGATGTAGCGGTTGACGAAGGCGCGCACTCGCTGGCCTTCCTGAATGGTTCCGCTGACGAGGGCAGTCCGCTCGTGGTCGCGCGGATCCACGAACTCCATATAGGAACGCCCTAGAAGCTCTTCCTCCGCGTAACCCCAAACGCTGCGCGACGCAGCGCTGACCGCAGCAAAGCGCCCCTGCCGGTCGCACAGCACAAAAACATCCGCGGAGAGGTCCAGCAGCCCGCGTACTTGATGGAACAGCCCCTCAAAGCTTTCCACGCGGATAGTATAGCCGGGTGGTTGAGGACGGCGAATACCCCTAAGAAATGGAATCGGGAATGCTCAGCGCCTCAATCGACGCCGCGCGGCCCGTAACAGGATCGATTTCCACGACGGTCGCATGCATCTCTACCCAACCTTTGGCTGCTTCAAAACGCACGGGTAGTTGGGTCAAAAAGCGATGAAGCACCGTATCTTTCTCGACGCCGATGACGGATTCGTACGGCCCGGTCATGCCGCAGTCTGTCTGATACGCCGTGCCTTGCGGCAGAATCCGGGCATCGGCCGTTGGGATGTGCGTGTGGGTTCCGATCACCGCGGAGACTCTCCCGTCGAGATACCACCCCATCGCCACCTTTTCGCTTGTCGCTTCTGCATGAAAGTCGACGAACCGCACTTTCACCTCAGGCGGGATGGTTGCCAGCAACTCGTCCGCTTTCCGGAATGGACAGTCCGTGGCCGGCAAGTGCACTCTCCCTTGCAGATTCAGGACGGCATAGGGAACGCCCTGACGGGTCTTGCCTTGGTAAAGCCCCTGGCCCGGCGCCGCAGGGTTGTAATTGGCTGGCCGCAGCAGTCGTGGTTCAAGAGCCAGCCAGTCGTAGATCTCCCGCTTATCCCAAACGTGATTGCCGGTCGTGAGCACATCGATGCCCAGATTCAGCAACTCCTGCGCAATGGCTGGGGTTGTTCCAAAGCCGCCTGCGGAGTTTTCAACGTTGGCGATGGTCAGTTCAATGCCATTTTCGGAGACCAGTCGCGGCAGATGCTCGGCGACGATTCGCCGTCCCGGTGAGGCGAAAATATCGCCGATGAATAAAAGGCGCATGAGAGAAGAGCGCGGGGCGCACCACTGGACTGTGCCGGCCCTGAATCGACCCCGGAATCAGCACGGGGGGAGCCCGCCGAGCGCTTTCAGGCTTCTCCTCTCGGAGCATGCTCACCAGCGCCTTCATTCGAGTCGGACTCCAGATTCAGTTTGTTACCGGATCAATTATGGAGCCGGTGCACCTGTTTCGCAGGAACGCCCCTGCCGTTAGGATAGCCCAAAAGACCCATTCTGCAATCTGCAAAAACAGCAGCTTAGCTGTCCAGCCCGTGCTGGTTCCCGCAGACGCTGACATCCAGGCCCATTTCCTGGAACATGGCTGCCTTGGCGGCCAGGGCGCGATTCGCGTCGGCCGCCGTAGGCGCATACGCCACGTTGATGTGATTTGCCTTATGCCGGGCCATTAACTGGTCGCGGCTGATGCCGTAAAGGACGGCATGCATGATGGGCCACTGCGAGGTGGTCGCCTGCCAGCGCCGTTCGGTTTCCTCTTGCGGCAGTTCCACTACTTTTGCCCGGCCGATGTCCGCCTTTAGGATGCCCGCGTCGATGTATACCCGGCTCCACACGATTTCCCCCGGTTTGGAGATGCCTTTCAGCGTTGATCCTCCCAGGCGGAAGTACATTGGCGGTTGCCGCTCGCCCACTGCTCCTGCATATCCTCCAATGAAGTGCTGCGGCGGTGCGGCGCCCGAGATCTCGAAGACCCAGACGTATTCCTCACCATAGGTTTCGCCCCACCGGACGTCGTGCAGCGTGGTTTCCGGATCGAATCCCAGCGCATTCCAAACACGATGGGTGACCAGCGCGTCGAGTCCCGCGCATTCATCCACCTCGTTGAAATGTGGCAGTGGCTGGCCCTCATACAGAACTCGCCCGTTGCCACGTGCCGTCACCGGGGGGCGCAACCGGTTATTCAGCAGGCCCTCGACCAGGTCGGAAGCTGGCGCCAGATCTTTCAACCCCTGCTGGTACTGGATGCCGATCGTGTCGCAACCGAAATCATCGGCCAGCCGGAGGGCTGCAATGTACATCTTGCATTGCTCAAGAATCTGGCGGTCCGTCAGGTCTGTCTCCTCGGATGGCCCTGTGACAAACCGCATACCTTGCGCATCCAGCCATGCCCGGACGGCCTGCGCCTCCTCATCGGTGGTCATGCACATCTCCGCATACAATGCGCTCTGTGACAGACGCTCCTTGAAGACGCCTGTCCGATGCAGGAGTTCGTCGGGGATGATGGCGTTATACATCCCCATGCACCCTTCGTCGAACACCCCCATGATGGCCTTCTCGCGGTAGAGTTGCCGGGCCAGGCGCGCGCCCAAGGCTTCTTCCTTTGCCGGAAGCCTGCATGACGTCAACGGCCGGGCGTGGCGGGTGTCATGCACCACCTTTTCTCCCGCCAGCCAGCGGCGCAAGTGATCAAGAAAAAACTCGTCCTCGAAGTTCTCGCTCCATAGTGTGGAATAGGGAACTCCGGCTTTAGTCAAGCATCCATTGAGGTTTAACATGCCCACCAAGCCGGGCCATTGGCCGCTCCAGTTGGCAACTGTCAGAATGGGGCCCTGGTGCGTGTACAGCCCGTGCAGCAAATGGTGGCTGTATTGCCATACCGCTTCCGCGACAATCAACGGGGCGGTGGGCGGAATTTGCCGGAAAACCTCCATGCCATGCTTTTGGCTGCCGATGAATCCATGCCCGAGTTTCTCGTCGTAGGGATGGCCCCGCTGAACGTTGTGGCCCAGCCCCCGGACCGCCTCCATGACTTTCACTTCCATGGCGGCCTGCGCAGGCCAACACTTCTGATTCGCGGATAACCGCAGATCTCCGTTAGCGATTAAGATGACCGTTTCGGGCATGGAACTATCTTATTGCGCCGGCGTGCGCGTTGTCTGGAGGTTGGGGAAGGGCATTCTGCTATTGTTTGGTTAGTTAACCCGGATCCGCACAACTCATGGAGCATCCTGCGCCACCGCAGCCACCACCCGGTAAGATTCCCGGTTCCCTGGGCACCGTCACCCTGCTCGGCATACCGGTGAGGTTTCATTTCACGTTCTGGCTCGCCATCATCTGGTTGATTTTTATTGGGGCTGGCGGGGCGCACTCTGTCCTGGGTCTGGTCATCTACATAGCCGCCATCTGCGCCTCGATTCTTCTGCACGAGTTTGGTCACGCGTTGGCGGCGCGGCGCTATCGGATTCGGACCGTAGAGATCGTCATGCTCCCGCTGGGCGGACTGGCCCGCCTTGAACGGCAACTGACGCCAGCCGAGGAGTTCTGGGTGGCCCTTTCCGGGCCGCTGGTGAACTTCTTCCTCGGGGCAGGTCTGCTCGCGTGGGTCTTCGCCCGCGGCCAAGCCATTCAGATTGGCGACTGGCTCAAGGCTACTGACGAAAATCTGGCCGGCCGCCTCGCCACCGTCAACCTGGTGCTTGCCTTCTTCAATCTGCTACCCGCTTTCCCCATGGACGGCGGACGCGTGCTGCGGTCTCTCCTGGCCGCGAACCGGCCGGTGGAGGAAGCCACGCGTCTCGTGGCTCGTGTTGGAACTGCACTGGCCGCACTTATGGGGCTCTATGGGTTGCTGTCGGCCAACTTTTTACTCATCTTTCTGGCGTTTTTCATTTACGTTGGGGCTGCACAGGAAAGCCTGGCCGCCAACAGCCAGACGCTGCTGCAAGGCGTGCCCGTGCGTGCCGCGATGATCACCGACTTCAGGACGCTGGCTCACGGCAACACCATCCGTGAGGCCGCCGATCTCTTGCTCGCCACCTCGCAGCAGGACTTCCCTGTCCTGTCCGGAGAAACCGTGGTCGGGTTGCTTTCGCGCACATCGCTCTTACGCGCCATGGCCACTGAAGGTCCCGATGCCTATGTGGCGGGCGCCATGGAACGGGACTTCATTTCGCTCAGCCCGGAAATGGAATTGGTTGAGGCGGCGCGGCTGCTGGGGGGCGGCGCGTGTGGCCTGGTCTTCGAACGCGACCGGCTGGTGGGCATGGTTACCGCGGAAAACCTTTCAGAATATATGGTGTTACGGCAAATTGGTGCGGCACGGAGGAGGGCCGGCTCGCTCGAAAATGGCGCAATTTGATGTTCTGATCGTTGGGGCCGGGATGGCGGGGCTGGTCTGCGCCCGCACATTGCAGCGGGCAGGTGTCCATTGCCAGGTCGTGGAAGCCTCCGATGGTGTGGGCGGCCGCGTCCGCACCGATGTCGTGGACGGGTTCCAGTTGGACCGAGGGTTTCAGGTCTTGCTCACCGCCTACCCGGAAGCGATTGCTCAACTCGACTATGAGGCCCTCCGGCTCTGCGGTTTTGTCAATGGGGCCATGATCCGATACCGCGGACGCTTTGAAAAAATCACCGACCCTTGGCGCGAGGGGGGCGGCTGGCTCTCAAATCTGTTCAGTCCGGTCGGCTCCACATTGGACAAGTTCCGCGTTATGCGGCTTCGCAACGAACTTCGTGCCATGCCGTTGGAGGAGATCTTTCAGGCCCCGGAGACCAGCACTCTCCAGGCTTTGCAGCGTAGAAGGTTCTCCGAGCGCATGATCCACATGCTGTTTATGCCCTGGTTCGGCGGGGTAATGCTCGATCAGAAACTTGCGGCCTCCAGCCGCATGTTCGAGTTCGTCTTCAAAATGATGTCTGAGGGGGATACGGCGTTGCCCGAACAGGGAATGCAGGCCATCCCGCAACAGATCGCTGATTGTCTCAAGCCTGATTCCATCCGTTTGCACACTCGTGTCCAAACGATCGAACCTGGAAAGGTTGTGCTGGAGTCCGGGGAGAATCTCACCGCCGAGGCAGTAGTAATCGCCACTGACGGCCCCGAGGCTGCCCGGCTCGCTCCGAAGCTACGGACAATTCCGGGCCGGCCGGTTACCTGCATCTATTTCGCGGCCAAGGAGCCTCCAGTGGACGAGCCGATTTTGGTGCTGGACGGCAACCTGCGTGGCCCGGTGATTAACCTCTGTGTCCTCAACCAGGTCGCCCCGAGCTATGCGCCTGCCGGTGAACATCTGATTTCGGCAACCGTCCTCGGCACTCCCAGCCGGGATGATGCGACCCTGATGGAGATGGTCCGGAAGCAAATGAAGCGTTGGTTCGGGCTCGTCGCCCAAGAATGGCGCCATTTGCAGACCTATCACATCCCTCACGCCCTTCCTGCGGTTTCTCCCCTGGAATGGACCAGATCCACCAAACTGGATCCCGGACTGTACGTCTGCGGCGACCACCGGGCCACGCCTTCCCTCAACGGCGCGATGGAATCGGGACGCCTCGCCGCGGAAATGATCCTACGCGAAGCCCGCGGCCAGACATCGCCCCCTCCGCCCGCATCCGCATGAATCTCCGCTGGCTGCTGCTGACTCACGCGGGCGCCACTTTCTTTATGGTGGGCCTGATTTGGTTCGTCCAGGTGGTGCACTACCCCCTGTTTGCTGAGGTGGCCCGCCTGGGCGGCGAGCCCGGCTTCGCCTCTTACGCGGCCAAGCATTCCGCGCGGACCACCCTGGTAGTGGGTCCGGTCATGCTGGTGGAACTGGTATGTGCAGGTGTCCTCCTGCTCTGGAAGCCGCCTCACCTACCCTGGTGGAGCGTTATCACCGGGGCGCTGTTGTTGTCCGTCATCTGGGTTTCAACGGCCTTCCTCCAGGTTCCTCGCCATGCCGAACTGAGCGCCGGATTCCAAACGCTGGTCCACCAGTCCCTGGTCGGCACGAACTGGCTTCGCACCGTATTGTGGACTCTTCGCGGCGGATTGGCGTTGTGGATGGTCTCCCGCGGGCCATCCTCCTGAGGCCCCGCTGTTTCGATCACTAGTGTTGGTCCGCCTCCTCCTCTACCTGGAATACCCGCTTCATTCCATTCCCGCCCACCGGACCGCGCCACTTCGTCATTCCGTTCACTAATAAGTCCATGGGCTTACCTGCCTCGCAATCGAACATCAACACGTCGCCGGGCTCGATTTGCAGCAGATCTGCAGTCTTGAGACTCAGGTGCTGCAGCCGTGCGTCCAACGCCACCTGACCCCATTGCAACAGCCCCCATACCTGGCGCTGATCGACCTCAGTGGACTCCGACCGCCGCACGGACCATTGCTGGTCGAACTTCTGCCGCAGCATCTTGATGATGATAGAAGGGATCGCGAGGTTCATCATGCCGGAGACATCACCAATCCGCACTTCCATCCCGATCGCCACCACCGCCTCATTCGGAGCCAGGATCTGCAAGAGCTGCGGCTCGGTTTCGTACTTTTCAATGGCGTAGTTGATTTGCGAGATGGGCGTCCAGGACTCACGCAGATCGTGCAGGATAATTCGGAAGACTCCGTCAAGAATGCTCTGCTCGATCTCCGTTACCTCGCGTTCTGCCCGATAACTCGAACGGCCCGAGCCTCCCAAAAGCATCTCCAGGATGGGGAACACGAGCGCGGGGTTAAGCTCCAGGATGGCGTTCCCGTCAAATGGGCGCATCCCCAGAGCCACCAGGCAGGTGGGGGAAGGCAGGCACTGGGAGAATTCGAGAAACGAGATCTGCTCCACCGACACCAGATTCACCATCACGTAGGCCCGCAGGTAGGCCGACAGGCTCGATGCCAGATTTCTCGAGAAGTTGTCGTGAAGGAGATGAATTGCGCGAAGTTGATCTTTTGCTATGCGATCCGGACGGCGGAAGTCATAGGGCTGCGCCCTTCGGGAGGCTTCCTCCTCCGGCCTTGGCCCCTTCAGGTTCCGAAAAACGCTGTCAATCTCTTCCTGGGACAGGAGGCGGTCTGACGCCATACTTTCTTATCGAGCCTCCAGCCGGCCCTCCCCATATCTCTCCAGATACGACCGGGGTATGCCAGACCTGCCGGGTAAAATAAAAGCCAGGTGCGCAATTACTACGTCCAGAACTTCGGCTGCCGTGCCGCCCAGGCAGATGGCGCCTCGCTCGAGCACATGCTCGAGGGCAGGGGATTGCAGCCCGCACCCACGCCCGCCAAGGCAGACCTGGTTGTGTTGAATACCTGCACGGTGACCGCTGCGGCTGATGAAGACGTCCGCCGAAGTATTTCGAGAGTTCACCGCGATAATCCCGCCGCCCGGATTCTGGTCACCGGCTGCTATGCGCAGCGGGCGCCGGAGGAATTGAGCCGACTGCCTGGGGTCGCCTGGGTGGTTGGCAACTCACACAAAACAAAGATCGCAGATATTCTTGAGGGGTCTGTTTCTCACTCGTCCGCGCCGTATCACGGCATGATCCACGTGGGCGAGTTCAACCCCGCGACGCCCTTCTTGGCAGCGCCGGTTCGTGATGCCTCCGGTGACCGGACCCGGCCCAACTTGAAGATCCAGGATGGGTGTTCCAACAACTGCTCGTTCTGCATTATCCCCTCTGTCCGGGGCCGCGGCCGCAGCATGCCGGCCGAAGAAGTTCTGGATCAGGTCCGCACTCTCGCCGCGACCTACCAGGAGATCGTCCTCACCGGGGTGAACCTGGGGCGCTGGGGCCGGGAACGTGGCTTCTTGGGAGGTCCTGTCCGGCTGGCAACCCTGCTCCGGAGGATCCTGGACGAGACGGAAGTGGCCCGGCTTCGCCTAAGTTCCGTGGAACCCATGGATTTCAGTGACGATCTGCTGGAGTTGATGGCCGCCTCGCCCCGCATCGCCAAACACGTCCACGCGCCGCTCCAATCGGGTAGCGATGCCGTCCTCAGGCGCATGAAGCGGCGATACCGTGCGCGCCATTATGAGGACCGCATCGCCCGCGCCTTTCGCCTCATGCCGGATGCTGCTTTCGGGGCGGACGTCATGACCGGCTTCCCGGGCGAGACCACCGAAGAATTCGAGGCGACCTATTCGTTGATCGACCGGCTGCCATTGACTTATCTGCACGTCTTCACATACTCAGAACGGCCAGGCACTCCGGCGGCTGCCATGCCCCACGTGCCTCTTGCTGTGCGCAAAGAGCGAACCCACCGTTTGCGTGAACTTGGGGCCCGAAAGAGTCTGGAATTCCGCCGCCGCATGGTGGGCCGGGAGTTGTCCGCCGTCACCCTCGACAACGGATTGGCGTTGACTGAAAACTATCTCCGTGTGGAGATGGCTGCGGTTCGTCCGCCCAACCAGATCGTGACGCTGTCGATTGCGGGCATCTCTGATTCCGGCCTTCGAGAATCTGTTGTCTTGAACGTGCTGCAGGCGTAGCCCCGCGGCGTTCGCCGACTACATTTCCCGCCGGTTTTCCAAGGACTTAGACATGGTCACTTCGTCCGCATAGTCCAGGTCGCTGCCGACGGGAATGCCCATTGCGATACGGGTGACGCGCACACCGAGAGGCTTCAGAAGCCGAGCCAGGTAAACGGCAGTCGCTTCCCCTTCGACGGTGGGATTGGTGGCCAGGATGATCTCCTGCACCTCGCCGGAGGCAAGCCGTTCCAGCAGGCCCTTGATGCGAAGTTGTTCGGGCCCGATGCCCCGCAGCGGGCTGATGGAGCCGTGGAGCACGTGGTATAGACCCTGAAAAGTCCGTGTCGTCTCGATGGGCACCAGATTGTGCGGCTCTTCGACCACGCAAATCCGGGTGCGTTCACGGTGCGGGTCCCGGCAAAAGACGCACAGTTCCGACTCCGAGATGTTGTTGCAGACGGAACAAAGGCCCAACTGATCCTTGACGTCGAGCAGCGCCGTCGCCAGCCTTTCCACGTCGTCTCGCGCCGCGCGCAAGACATGGAATGCGATGCGCTGAGCGGACTTCTGCCCGATCCCGGGCAACCTCTTCACTTCCTGGATAAGCCGCGCCAGCGGCTCGGCGAAATCGGGCATGAACGTCTCAAAAGAGTCCGGGCGGCAGGCCCAGCCCGCCCAGTAAGCCGGAGGTCTTCTTCTGAGCCTCCTCGTCCACCTTGCGGGCGGCTTCGTTAAAGGCGGCCATCACCATGTCCTGCAGCATTTCGGCGTCTCCAGCGGCTTCCGGGTCGATGCGGACGCCGGTGCAGTTCTTGTGCCCATCCATGTGAATGGTCACCATGCCTCCTCCAGCGGTGGCCTCCACGCGGATGGCCGCGATCTCTTCCTGCAGGCGCTGCTGCATCTGCTGCGCCTGCTTCATCATGTTTTGCAGATTGCCGCCGCCGGGTATTTTCATAGTGGATCTCTACTCCTTCAGGTTACGCACGCCTCGCACCTTGCTGTCAGGGAACGCCTCCCGGAACTGTTGAACTTCGGGGTTCTCCAGCACGCGCGCTTCAAACTCACTGGGATTGGTGGACGGCTTGGGCGCCGGGGCCGTGGCGGCCACCTCGGTAAGGGTAATCTTGGGGCGCGCCGGGCGCCCCAGCACCTGCTGCAAGGCCTTCTCCACGTCGCCGGAACGTAATCCCAAAGCGAATGATTGGGGGGCCACGAGTTCCACCTGGCCGCCAGCCTCCCTGACCTCCGCCTGACGCACGGCGTCCAAAGAAAACCGGGCATTCATGGCTTCGAGCGCCGCGACGAGCCGCTCTTTCAAGCTGACGCTGGTGGGCGCTGCCACAACCGGCCGAGGCGCCGGCGCGGCGCCTGGCGTCCGCAGGTCCTTCAGAGCCTCCTCCAAAGGCTTCATTCGTCCGGCATGCACCAGCCGCAACAGTCCCAACTCGAGGTGATAGCGCGGCTGCAGCGAATACTGCAGGCTGGCGTAGATCTCTATGGCGATTTGCAGCCAGCGGGTCAAATCCTCCTCACCGAACTGGGCCGCCGTTTCCCGGAGCAGAGCCTGCTCGGCGGGGGCGGCAGCGATGAGGGGTGAAGGACCGCCGCCTGCCGCGATTTTGGCCACCAGCAAGTTACGGAAATAACGCGCCAATTCGCGGCTGAAATGTTGCAGGTTCTTGCCCTGGCTTTCCAACTCCGCCACTACCTCCAGCATGCGCGCGGTGGAGGATTCGGCCAGCGCGCCCGTCACCTGGCGCAGGATTTCGATCGAATAGAGACCCAGCAGATCGCGCACCGCATTGCCGGTCAGGGCTGTGCCGCAGCAGGCGATGGCCTGGTCCAGGGCCGAAAGAGAGTCGCGCACGCTGCCTTCGCCCGCCTGAGCCAGTACGGCCAGGGCTTCCTCGTCGGCGGAAACACCTTCCTGCTCGCAAATCCATCGCATGCGATCCATGAGCAGGGGAAATGCCACCGAGCGGAAGCTAAACTGCTGGCAACGCGAGCCGATGGTGGTGGGGATCTTGTGTGCTTCCGTCGTGCACAGGATGAACACCACCCATTCCGGCGGCTCTTCCAAGGTCTTCAGCAGTGCGTTGAAGGCTTCGCTGGTGATCTGGTGGGCTTCGTCGATGATGAAGACTTTGTAGCGGTCGCGGGCCGGGCGGTAACGGACGTTTTCTCTCAATTCGCGCATCTCGTTGATGCCGCGGTTGGAGGCCGCATCGATTTCAATCAAGTCCGGCGCGTTGCCTTGGGTGATCTCCAGACACGAACTGCACACGCCGCAGGGTTGGATGGTGGGGCCTTCCACGCAATTCAGGCAGCGCGCAAGGATGCGGGCAATCGTGGTCTTCCCGGTCCCGCGCTGCCCGGCCAGGATGTAACCGTGCGCAATGCGCTGCTGCGTGATGGCGTTTTCCAGTGTTGTCCGGACGTGCTCCTGCCCAATGATTTCCGCGAAAGTCTGGGGACGGTATTTCCTGGCGATAACCTGATACATGCGGTGGAGGAGGCTGCGATCCGGACAAAAAAAGCCAGACCCCGGGTGATCCGCGGCACACAGGGGGAGCTACTACCGTTGCTTCCTTCCGGACCTGGCGGGGTTCGCAGCGTCCTGTTGCACGGAGCCCGGAGCCTGACTTTTCATCCTATCATGCAGCTTCAGCTTCCCATTCGCGCGGCCATCTGCCGCACGGATTCGGATAGCTTGGCTGTCTCTTCCGCCCGCTCCCGCAATTGCTTCCGGTGCTTCTCTGCAAAGGCCTTTGAAAGGACATCCGCCTTATAATCTACGTTTTCGTTCACTTCCTGCACGGCCTGCTTGAGCCTCTGCACGTCAGTTTGAGCCGCGGGCTGGTCCGCCGCCGCCTGCTCCAACTCGTTCACGAGCTTCTTCAACGCTTCCGCGTTCTCTTCCAGTAACTGCAGACGGGAATCAAGTGCAGCCAGGTTGGAATCGCGCTTTCTCAGGTGCGCCGCTACTTCGGCTGCTTCAAACTTTACTTTGCTGGCTTTCGCGTAAATCTCTTCCAGCGTAGAGGTGATTCTCTCGTTGTTTTTGGCCGCTGAAGGCCAGACGAGAAAAAGGGCGAGGAGGGAAACGGTCAAAATCCGTACCATAACGAAGGTTTGGACGGGTTCCGAATCGAGACCGTTTCATCCACATTGGAAATTAAATTACCCGCTTACAGGTATTTCTTCAGCCAGGCCAGCACCTCGCGCATGTGCTCCCGGGCGTTCTCTCCTTTCGCAATCCAATGATTCTCTTCGGGAAAAATCACCAGTCGGCTAGTCACCTGCCGGCGCTGCATGAGTTTGTAGATCTCATAGGCCTGGCTCACCGGCACCCGGTAGTCGCGTTCGCCGTGCGTGATGAGCATGGGGGTGGAAAAGTTGCCAGCGTAAGCGGCGGGGTTCTGGTCGCGCCACGCCCCCTTCGACTCCCACACCGGGCTGCCCATGCGGCGCTCCCAGTAGTATGCGCCGTCGGTGGAACCCCACATTGAGGCATTGTCCGTGAGTCCGGCATGGTTGATGAGACAGCGAAACCGTTTCGAATTTCCGGCGAACCAGTTCATCAGGTAGCCGCCATAGCTTGCGCCCGCCGCCGCCTGGCGCGAACCATCGATGAAAGAAAAACGGGCGACGGCGTCATCGGCCGCCTGCTCGATCTCCGAACCAGGCCCGCGGAGCACGTCCTTATGGATGGCGGCGGCGAACTGCTCGCCGAAGCCCGTGGAGCCCGTGTAATTGGTCATCAGCAGCACGTAGCCGGGGCTGGTGAGCAGATGGTAATTCCAGCGCACGAAAAACTGGTCGTTGGACATGTTGTGCGGCCCGCCATGCGGAAACAGCAGCAGCGGATACTTCTTCGCGGGGTCGAAAGCGGGCGGCAGCACCATCAGGCTGTGAATGCGGGCGCCTGCCTTGCTGGTGAACCACACGTGCCGCGGGGGCTGCCAGTCTATTTGGGAGATCCTTTCGTCGTTGAAGCCGGTGAGCAGGCGGTAGCTGCGCTGCCCGGGGTCAACCAGGGCCACGTCATCCGGGTGCACCATG
Source organism: uncultured Solibacteraceae bacterium (assembly GCA_964460395.1). Lineage (GTDB taxonomy): Bacteria > Acidobacteriota > Terriglobia > Bryobacterales > Bryobacteraceae > CAYWQS01. Next base: position 278,762 of record CAYWQS010000001.1, read on the forward strand.
GAACCCCAAAGGGCGACCAGGAGGTTGGCTGGTCCGCGCGCGGGCGCTGCCGGGCCCCGGAAGACCCCTTCCTTGATGTCTACTACCGGCTGCACGGCGCCCCCGTCCGCCGGAATGCGGAACAGCTTGTCATGGCCGTGCTCCTCAGCCACGGCGAAGATGCTCCGGCTGTCCGATGGAATGGTGAAGCTCGAAATAGAGCGGTCCCAGCCCGAGGTGAGCAGGCGCGGCTGCCCGGCGTTGGGCCAGTCGATGCGCGCCAGCCGCGAGAGGCTGTAGAGGCGGTCTTCCCCGCCGTAGGTGTGCAGGGAGTAGAGAACCTTGCCGTCGGGGCTGAATTGCGGCTGCGCGTGGCTGTCCGGCCCCTGCGTGAGCGCTACAGGTTCTCCGCCCTGCGCGGGCAGCCGCCAGAGCTGGTTGTGCGTGGGTGCGTACGCGCCCACATCCCGGTTGATGCTGGCGGCGAAGACAATGCACGCGCCATCGGGGCACCAGATGGCCTGAAGGTCGGCGTCCCCCGTGGACCGCATCCCGTCAAAGCCGGGCAGGTCAACGAGCTTTGTGCCCGCCGTCAGGTCGCGCGGCTCGCGCTTTCCTTCCAGTTCCACGACGAACACATGCGGCTTCAGATCGTCCAGCCAGCGGTCCCAGAAGCGGAACGGGAAACCCTCGTAGACTCGAGTGTTGTACTTGCGCGCCTTCCGCTCCGCGGCGATCTTTCTGTTCTCCTCGTCGTTGCGCGTCCCGGGGTAGACGCGGCTTTGAAACAGGAGCGCCCTGCCGTCTGGGCGCCACTGCGGGCTGGCGGCGCCGGTGGAAAGCATGGTGACGCGCTCTGCCTCGCCCCCGTCCAGTGGCAGCAGGTAGATCTGCGGCGCCTCGTCGCCCTCGCGTCTGGCGGAAAAGGCGATGCGTTTAGAATCTGGCGAGAACACGGCTCCGCTTTCCGCGCCGAGCGTATGCGTCAGGCGGCGCGGCCCACCGGAGCCGTCCAGCGGAACCGCCCACAGGTCAGAGGCAGTTTTCGCGTCGTCATAGGAAGGCTCGGTGACGCTCACCACCGCCAACCGCCCGTCCGGACTCACCGCGGGCGGGCCTACCCGCTTCATGAGCCAGACGTCTTCGTGGGTGATGGGCCGCTTTTGCGCCGCCAAGGGCAGCAACAGCGCCGTAAGTAGAATGCCGAATTTCCGCATGGGGTCTCAGCGGCTATCTTACACGTCGCGGCACGGACCGGACGGGCTCTTCCCCGCTATGGAATTCAACAGCCGCCTTCAACGATCACTTCGGGATCCAGCGTCATCACCCGGCGGCCGATGACGATGGTGATGGCGTAGCAGTATCGCGCCGGGCCGCCAGGATTCAGCCGCTTAACAACGAGTGGTTTTGTCTCTCCCCGGTCGGATACAAGCGAAGCCTGCCCGCCCTGAAAAGGCGGGCCTTCACTAAACCGCAGACTGAACTCCTGAGTCTCGCCGCGCCAGCGCAATTTGTCACCTGGGATGACACGGACAGGATCCGCCGAAACATTCCTGGTCCCTTCGTTAAGCAGGGTTAAGAGTTCGCGCCCGGTGCGGATCTCCGCTCTGCCAGGTAAAGGCGAATCAAGATTGTGGAACACGGATAATCCGCTGGGGCCGGCCCCGTGAGGCACCACGATCTCCACTGTGATCGTTCCTGCCTTGCGCGGGATTTCTCTCTCCGTGTGGATGTTCATGGAATGGGGTGACTCCTTTTACTATGGTTGTTGACTGAATTCGGCCTCCAGGTTGTGGAATTCGGGCGTGCCGCGTAAGGGGCTCAATAGCGGCGCTGAACGAATCACGTCCAGGGGATACCCACGTTCGAGCGCTTGCCGGAGTTCCGCAAGGGCGCGGCCTTTCTCTCCGTTCATGGCGAACTCCGCGGCCGCCAGATAGCGGATCTCCGAACTTGCTGGCTGAAGTTCGATCGCCCGGTTGGCTTGTTCCCGGGCCTGCCCAGGCTCCCCAACGCCTGCGTAGTAGAGGCCCAAGCTAGCGTGGCGCGGACCATCGGCGGTGGTGCCGTTGAGTTGCTGCTCGGTCATGGCGATGGCGCGCCGGTAGGCCAGCGCCGCTTTCGCCTGATTGCCTGCCATGCGATAGGCCTCGCCGAGGTTGCCCAGAATCCTGTACTCGCGCTCCGCCTCGCGGGGCATCAGTTCCACCGCCTTTTCCAGGACACTTGCCGCCTCGGCGTAGCGCTGCTCGTGGAGATACAGCGCTCCCAGGTTGGACCAGGCTGTGGCGGAAGGCCGTAATTCAGCCGCTCGCCGGGATGCATCCTCGGAGCGCCGGTATTCTTTCAGGTGGAGATAGGCGCCGCCCAGATTGCGAAAGCCAGGGTGGTTGTCCGGTGTGAGTTGGGTGACCTTTTAGAACTGCTTTGCCGCCTCGCGATAGCGGCAGTTGCGAGCGTAGAAGATACCCAGAGAGTTATACACCTTCCAGTCGTACGGGCGAGCAGCCAAAGCTTTCCGGTAGATCTCCTCTGCTTGCTCTTTCTGTCCAAGTGCCTGGTAGGACCCGGCGAGTTTCCAGAACAGCGGAGACTCAGGCGAGATGCTGTTGCGCGCTGACTCCAGTTCCTTCTTCGTTTCGTCCAGGCGGCCCGCGTCGGCGAGCACTGACACCAGCAGGACGTGGGCCTCGCCGAGGTTCGGTTTCAGTTCCTGTGCCCGCCGGACCGCGTGGACGGCTTCCTCCAGCCTGGCAGAGGCCTGTTTCTGCCGGTACTGAACCTGAATCACCACCGCCAGCCCGGCCCAGGCCTCCGCCATCTTCGTGTCCAGCCGGATGGCCTCCTCCATCTCAAGCAACCGGTCGGGCCCGAAGTCGATCTCGCGGGCGTCCAGCTGCCGGCGGCTGGCCGGGTCGACGAGGCGCAGGGTCAGACGCAGGCCAGTGGGGCGAGGTTGCAGACTGCCAGTAAGCACCAGATTCACCCCCAACTCGCGGCGGGCCTGCTCCGCGGAGCGGATGTCCCGTACTTCGCTGGGCGCAGCCACTTGCAGTTTCGTCCTCCGGCTCAGCGCGGCAGTGAGGGTCTCCATTAGCCCATCGCAAAGCGCTTGATGGCTATCATCGTCCGCGATGTTTTCAAAAGGAATTTCTTTGTTGGGGTGGATGCACCCGGTGGAGAAACCGCAGGACCGGTTCTCGAAAACCTTAGACCGCCAGCCAGGCCAGTGCCAGCAGGAGCGCTCCCGCGGTAATGGCCGGCGATCTAAGCCAGCATTGATTAGGTGGTGGCGCCACCTCGGGGAGAGTTTCGGTGATGCCCGGCTCTTCAGCCTGGAGGAGATGCACCAACTCGCTCACCACCTCATGCGCCGATGCAGGCCGGTCCTCGGGGTGCTTGGCCACCATCCGTTCCACCAGATCCACGAAAGGCTGCGGCAGGCCATGGCGTTTCGATTCCAGTGGAGCAGGCGCCTCGTGCGGCACCTTATGGATCAGCGTGGCCTGGGAACCATCAGAAAAAGGCAACTCGCCGGTGGCGATTTCATAGAACGTGATTCCCAGCGAGTAGAGATCGGTGCCCGTCGACGGATGGCTGCCGGTGAGCAACTCCGGAGCCATGTAGGCAAAGGTTCCTGTGATGGTGGCCGAGCGGGTGATGTCTGCTCCGGACGCCTTCGCCAGCCCAAAGCCGGTGAGTTTCAGCCGGTCTTCCTCGTCAAACATGGCGTTCGACGTTTTCACATCCCGGTGGAGCACGCCGTGGCGGTGCACATAGTCCAGCGCCCGGGCCAGCGACAGGCACCATCGGATCACCTGGCCAATGCCAGGCGGCTGCCCTTGGACCGACAGAGTCCGTAAGCGCTCCTTCAAGGTGCCACCGGGCAGATACTCCATGACGAGGAATGGCCGCCCGCCTTCCTCCCCGGCCTCATAGATGGTGGCAATGTTGGGGTGATTGAGGGCAGAGAGCGTGCGCCCTTCGTTCCGGAACCGTTCCCGGGCATCCGTGCGGCTCAGGAACTCGGAGTTTTGAAACTTGATGGCGACCGTCCGGCCCAGCCGGACGTCGATGGCACGGTAAACCGCGCCCATGCCACCCTGGCCAATCGGCTCCTGAACCTCGTAGTGGGAGACGGTCCGCGGCAACACCATAGGAGTCGCCTTTCTGTGTCCGCTTGGCAGTCTACAACCTTATCGCCGCTGTTCCTATCCGAAACCTATTGCGATTCCCGGATGAGAGCCAGAAGGAACGCTGACAGCCAGACGTCTGCCTACGCGTTCAGGTGGGTATTGATCCGCTCGAGGGCTTCGTCGATTTCGGCGGTGGTCTTAAAGCCGATGGTGACAGCGTCGACGGTGCCTAGTTTCATCACGAAACGGATGGCCATGTCGCGCTGCTCGGGCGTGGTGAAGCGGCCTTCGCCCATCAGTTTCATGCCCAGCACGCCTTTCCCCTGCGACTTAATGGCCTGGATGCGGGAGACGACTTCAGGAACGTTGCCCTTTTCGCTGGATTCAGTGAGGAAAGTATCCATGCGGGTTCCGTCATGATTGATGCGGAGCAAGGCCACGTCCAGCCACTGGTTGTCCCACCGGGTGTCGGGGAAGGCGCGTAAAGGCAGCAGGCCGTGGCAGGAGGCGCCATGGCTGGCGATCACTTTTTTGTTCTTGGCCTCAGCCAGCCCGTCGCGCAGGGGCTTGAACTGCTCGTACCAGTCGGGCGTACGGACGCAGTGCATCAGCACGATATCGAAGTACTCGGAGTTCATCTCCCGGCGGAAGCGGTCGAGGGCCACCAGGGGCGGATCGCTTTCACGCAGGCGCATCTTGGTCATCAGGCGGTACGTATCGCGCGGGATGCCTTTCAGCGCCTCGGCCAGCATCTCGTGCATGCCTTCGTAGGAGTCGGCCGATTCGAAGAAGCGGATCCCGCGGTCGTAGGCGTGACGCACCAGGCGCGTAAACTGGGCCTGGCCGAGTTCCCGCTGGATGCGCCCCCCGAAGGTTCCTGTGCCAAAGGCCAGGCGTGTGACCTTCACCCCGCTGTTGCCCAGGGTCACCCAATCGGTGGCGGAGCGCTTCTGCGCCGCGGTCAGGGAAGAGGGCGCTGCCAGGGCGGCAGCGCCAATCGCGGCCGACTGAAGGAATCGCCGGCGGGTTGAACAGGCCATGGGACCTCCTGGGGGTGCGTCGAGAGTTAGTTGCCAGCCGCGCGCCGCGGAATCACCCAAAGGTGCACCCGGCGCCCATTGACTTCCACCGTCTTGGTGGGCTTCCAGTCGTCGCCCATTTCGAAGCTATGCGACACCACGCGCGTGCCGGGTTTGAGTTCCGCCAGCAGCCGCGGCTTCAGCTTTTCGTTGACACCTGGCAGCAGGTAGAGAGTAATCACGCTGCCCTCCTTGATGTCGGCCTCGAACAGGTTCTTTTCGATGAACTTCACCTTGTCCTGGACCTTGGCCTGCGCGGCATTCTCGTTGGCTTCCTTGATCCGTTCCGGATTCAGGTCGTAGCCGATGCCGCGGGCCCCGAATTTCTGGGCGGCCATCACCACGATGCGGCCGTCGCCGCAGCCCAGGTCGATCACCACGTCTGAGCTTTTCACCTCGGCAAGCTTCAGCATGGTCTCCACCACTTCGTTCGGGCTGGGGACGTAAGGAACGTCCAGGCCCTCGCCGTATTCGTATTGCGCCATGGCCGGCGCGGACAGACAGAGCGCCAGCAAGGCCGCTCCTGGAACGAGTTGACTCAATCTCAAGCACTCACCTCCTGCCAACACCCGCTTCAGAGCGGTATCGTACCACGCGCGGGGAGGATCTGGCCGGCGGGTGGTTCAGTTGGACCGGTCGGGGCGGCGCTGCAACTCTTCGCTGAGCCGGGCCACCGCTTTGGCCAGGTCGCGTGGTTCGTAAATGCTGATAACTTTGCCATCCAGCCGCCGTACCAACTGGCTGATGTGATCCTGGGGGGTGGTTTGATAAGCGGTGAACGTGAGGTAGTAAAGATCCGGTAAATGGTCCTGCAATTCCCGGAAGCCAGGGGGAGGCCGGTTGCCGAAACGCGTGGAAGGGCCAAGAAAGATGAGCGCCTCGGAGCGGTCGGAACGCAAAGATTCCTGCTTCAGGCGTTCGGCGAGATAAGGCCAGTCCTGCGGCCCCTTCTGGTAGGTGGTGTAATCTACTGTTCCGTAATCGGCCTGCGCGAGAGCGCGCGCCAATTCCTGATACCCTCGGCGGGTTAGCGCCTCTGTTTCGTAGAGAGTGCGGCCCTGCTCGAGGTCGAACACTACAACGCGGGCTTGGCGGATGGGCGAGCGGTCGAGCACGGCGCGCAGCATGCCCAGCAGGACGCCACGTTCCCAGGGCGAGAGGCGGGTTACGTTTCGCCGCCAGCGCATCGGCGTGGCGTGAATCAGGATGGTGGCGCTCAAGCCCTTCCCGGATGCCGTCTCGGGGAAGCCCTGCCACGAGTTGAACACAGGCTCGGCCGCCTGGCCGGGCGGTAATGTGGTTTGCACTCCTCTCGGGGCTTTGGCGTGAAACTTCCACGATTTGCGACAAACGCCGGAAGCCGGATGCGCCAACACCCACTCCACAACGTACTTACCTGGACCGACGCGGATGCCGCCGCCTACGGTGGCCACCAGTTTCTGCTGCGCCTTCAGGTCCGGCGGGGTTTTGGGCAGCCTGTCGACGTCAGCGAAGTAAAAAGCCTCCGCGGCGCCCTCGGGCCGGACCCGAAAAACCGAGACCAGGCGTTGCCCTTCTTCCAGCGACTTCGCCTCTACGGGAAATTCTGCCTGCCACCCGGTCCACAGATTCAGACCGAAATCCAACCGGGGGCTGAAGGAGCGGACAGTGCACGATACTTCTTTGTCGGCCACTCGCCGGTTCCAGACATCGTCGAACACTTTGCGGATCTGCTCGTCCGTCCGGCGGCCCGGATGCAGCAGGCCCTGCGCGGACAGGTGCCCCGCAGCCATCGCCAACACCGGTACCGCCAGCCAAACACGCATCTGCTTCTATTAGACGCCTTGTAACAGTCCAGCGATTTCCTTCCACGGGGGGAATTTGCGATGCTCGGGGGACTGATGCGATTTCTCGCTTTGTGCGGCCTGGTTTTCGTGTTCAGACTGTGTGGGTGGGCGGAAGTCCGAGGCGTGGTGCGGACGGCCGATGGCGTCCCTGTTTCTGCAGCCCGCGTCGCAGCCAGAACTCCCGGCGGCTTGCCGGTGGGGGAAGCTGCGACGAATGAGTTTGGAGAGTATGCCCTCCCCTTGGCGCGGCCCGGTTTCGTTCTGCGGATCGAGAGACAGGGCTTCGGAGTGCTGGAAAGCCGGGCCCTGCCGGATGCCAACGAACATGTCCTACAACCCGCCGTGCTGCCGGTCTCGGTGACGGTGACGGCGCGGCCGGGGTTGGCGGAAGACCCCCGCGTCACTCCGGAATTGGTGTGGCCCGTGGATCGTGACGTGGCGGCACAGCGTCCTCTGCCCACTCTCGGACATGCCTTGGAGGAAGCGCCCGGCATACTGGTGCAACAAACCACGCCCGGCCAGGTTTCGCCTTTCCTGCGGGGACTCACCGGCTATCAGGTGGCCAACCTGGTGGATGGGGTCCGGTTCAACAATTCGACGTTCCGCAGCGGTCCTAATCAATACCTGGCTTTGCTCGAGCCTTCGCAGGCGGAGCGGGTGGAAGCGATGCTGGGACCCAGCGGCGCGCAGTATGGCAGCGACGGATTGGGGGGCACGATTCAGGTGCTGACCACGGCGCCGCGTTTCGGACCCGACGCACATTGGAGTACCCATGGAACATGGATGCTGAGCGGCGATTCCAGTGACATGGGCGCCGGATCAGCCGGCGAGGTGGGTGCGGGAACACACCGGCTTTGGCTGCTGGCCGGAGCCAGCGGTTACCGGCATCAGGATTTGCGCGGCGGGCGCGGAATGGATTCGCGCCACGTCTTTCGCCGCCTGTTCGACCTGCCTGGAGGGACGATTCGCGAACTGACAGGCTCCCGAATGCCGGATACCGCTTGGTCCCGCGCCGGGGCGCACGCCAAATTGGCGTGGCGGCCGCACGAACGCCACTCGCTTTCCGGGATGTATCAGCGCGGCGGCCTGTATGGTGTCCGGGGCTACAAAGACCTCTGGGGTGGACTCGGCCGCTTGCAGTCGGATTTCCGGCCCCAGACGCTCGATTTCGGCTATTTCCGCTGGGAAGGCTTGGGTTTGGCGAAGTTCGACTCGTTAAGTGCCCGGGTCTCTTTCAACCGGCAGGTGGATGGAGGCTTGCGGCGGAACCTGCGGCTCACCGATCCGATCACCGAAGACGAGAACAGCGTACGGGTAGCCGGATTTCACGGGCAGGCGGGCACACATGTGGGGCGCCATTCCATTCTGCACTTCAGCGGCGAGCACTATGGTGAACGGGTGCGCTCAGAACGGCTGCGTAATGGACTGGCGCAGCGCCCGCTGTACCCGGACCAGGCCACCTACCAGACAGTGGGGCTTGCCGCGCAGGGCGCCAGCGAACTCTTCGCGCGCCGCCTGCGCGCGGGGTACGGAGTGCGGTTCTCCCGCATCGGCTTTGCCACGCCCGCGAACATGCAATTTGGCATCCCCGACTCCTCGCTTTCCTTTCGGGACTGGACGTGGAACGCCAGCCTGGCTTGGCATGTCGCCCGTGCCTGGGGCCTCCACGCCGCAGCGGGACGCGGCTTCCGGGCGCCCAATATGAACGATCTGGGAGCGCTCGGGCTGAACGATCTGGGTTACGAGATTCCGGTCCAGGAAGCGTTGCCGGCGAGGCCGCTGCTTTCCACTAACGCGGGCGAGGGGGCGCTGTCGAAAGGCGTGCCGGCCCGGGCCCTGGGGGTGGAAACTCTGCTGAGCGCCGAAGCTGGTTGGCGCCTGACGCTCACAAGAGTTGAAGCCCGTCTGCAAGTGTTTTCCGCGGAATTGGCGGATCCAATTGTGCGCCGCACGCTGCTATTCGACCGGTCGAATGCGCCTGCACAACTGGCGGGGATTCCGGTGACGGTGATCCCGCCCACCGCCGGTCAGGACGCGCAAGGCGTAGTGACTGTGGCGACGCCGTTTGATCCGCGAGCGGTAAAGGCGTTCGTGAATGACGGCCGCGCGGTGTATCGCGGTGTCGAATCGCTGTTGCGCTGGCGGATCAGTGACCGGTGGAGCTTGCGTTCCGGCTACAGCTTCACCATTGGGCGCGAACTGGATCCGGACCGCAACATCCGCCGCTTGCCGCCGCAGATGGGGAATGCCGCGCTCCGCTACCAGGGCACCCGTGGCTGGTGGGCTGAGACCGCCCTGCTGACCGCTGGCAGGCAACGCCGGTTGAGCGGCGGCGATCTGGACGACGAGCGCATTGGGGCGGCGCGCAGCCGCCGCGACATCGCGGATTTCTTTCAGGGATCGCGGGTGGCGCCGTTTCTGGATGCGGCCGGGCGATTCACGCCGACCGGCGAAACGCTGGTTCAGATCCAGGACCGCGTACTGCCGCGGACCTTGGCGCCAACGGACACTGTGCGTGTGCCGCTCTATACACATACAGCGGGTTGGGTGAATTGGGAGCTGCGCGGCGGTTGGCCGCTGTCGGAACGTTGGACCCTGATGGGCGCGCTCACCAACCTGCTCGACCGCAACTACCGCGTGCATGGTTCGGGTGTTGATGGCCCGGGCTTCGGGGCGTATCTTAATCTCCGCTACGCGTGGTAGCGGCCCGCAGGCCCTTGGCTCGCAGGTGGGCGATGAGGCCGGCGGGATCGTCAGTAATGATGCCGTCCACACCGGCGGCGATGAGGTGGTCCCAGAGTTCGGTTGAATTGGCGGTCCAGGCAAATACCTGCAGGCCATGGGCGTGGGCCTCTGCGACCTTCTCAGGTGTCACGGACGCAAAGTGAACGCTCAGGCGCTGGACGTCGGCTTCCTTGGCGACCTCCAGATAGCTGCGCGAGACCTCTGCGGTGGACCTGGGGAAGAGGGCTGAGCGGGGCCAGTCCGGCGCCAGGCGCGCCGTAGCGTGCAGCAATCGCCAGTCAAAGCTCTGAATGAGCACCCGCTGTTCCAGCTTGCGTTTCCTGATCGCCTCCACCACGAGGCGGGCATATTCGTCAGGTTCGGGCGCGAGTTCGGGCCGTTTGGGGTCGCACTTAATCTCCACGTTGAAGCGGAAGTTGCCTCGGCCGGCCAAGGCCAAGACCTCATCGAACGTGGGTACACGGGCGCCGGGCACGGTCTGCTGGCGCGGCATGTCCGGCCGCCGTTTCGAACCGCAATCCCAACGGCGCAGCTCTTCTAGCGTGAGACGGCGCACCGTCCGTTCAGCACCTTCGGGACCTTGGCAAATGCGCTCGTTCATGGAAGGGTCATGGGTTACCACCAGCACATTGTCCCGGGTCACCCAGAGGTCGAGTTCGATGTAGTCGGCCCCCTGAGCAATGGCGTACTCAAAGCCGGCCAGGGTGTTCTCCGGGTAGAGGGTGGTGGCGCCCCGGTGGCCGTGTACCTGAATGCCAGGGCCGCTGGCAGCCGCAGCACTGCAGAGCGTCATAAGGAGCAGTCCGATCTTCCGCACAATCTGAGTCTAGCCAGTGATGATTGCGATCCGGTGAATGCGCCGGCCGTCGTAGAGTAGTAAGCGTATGCGGATGCTGGTACTCAGTCTGCTCGCCGGTGCGCTGTTGAGCGCCCAAACCAAACCCGCTTTCTTGACTGGCAGTGGCTGGAGAGCGCTGCTGAACGGCAAGGACCTCCAGGGGTGGCATGCCAAAGAGAAGGGCCAGCCGCACGAGTGGTTTACTACCACTGCCGTGCAACTGGACCCGGCGAACCCAAAGCTTTGGAAGACAGAGCCCGCGCCCGGACCCATCATCGTCAACGGCCGGGGCGGAAAGACGCAAGACTGGGTAACGGACGAGACGCATGGCGACTTGGAGTTGTATTTGGAATGGAATGTCGCGCAAGGCTCGAATTCCGGGGTGTACCTGCACGGCTTATACGAAGTGCAGATTCTGGACAGCTTCGGTAAACCCGAACCGAAGTACTCCGATGCGGGCGGCATTTATCACCGTTGGATCAACGAGCAGGGCGTGGGCGGTTCCTCGCCCAAGGTGAACGCTGCCAAGCCGGCAGGCGAGTGGCAGAGTTTTCGCATCTGGTTCCAGGCGCCGAGGTTTGATTCCGCCGGGAAGAAGACGGCGAATGCCAAATTTCTGAAGGTCGAGCACAACGGCCAGATTGTGCAGGAGAACTTCGAGGTGGATGGGGGCACGCGCGCCCATCTGCCCATCGAGGAGGCCGCCCGGAATCCACTGATGCTGCAAGGCGACCACGGCCCTGTGGCGTTTCGCAACATATGGTGGAGGCCGTTGCGCCGCCCATGAGCGAATGGATCGATATCAGCGTGCCATTGCGCAACGGCATGCACTTCTGGCCCGGTGAGGAGCCGCGGTTCGAGCAGTACATGTTCATGGACCGGGGCGAGATGTGCAACGTGACGCGCATGAGGTTGAGTGTCCATACCGGCACGCACATGGATGCCCCGCGGCACTTTATTCGGGACGGTGTGACGATGGAAGCGCTGCCGCTGGACGCGGTGATGGGTCCGGCAACTGTGCTCGCGATCGACGACCCTGTGTGCGTGCGGCCGGAGCACTTGGCTGGCGTGCCCTTGGAAAGCCGCGTGCTGCTGAAGACCCGCAACTCTTCCCGATGCTGGCCCGCCCCGGGATTCGTCGAGGACTTCGTGTTTATCGGACAGGATGCCGCGCGTGTGCTGGTGGGCCGCGGCGTGCGCACCGTCGGGATCGACTACTTGAGCGTCGGCGGTTTCCAGCAGGACCTGGTGGAGACACACAATGTGCTGCTGGGCGCGGGCGTTTGGGTGATCGAGGGGCTGGATCTTTCCGCGGTTGAGCCAGGGACCTACGAACTGGCCTGCTTGCCCCTGAAGATCCCGGGCAGCGACGGCGCGCCGGCACGGGCGGCGATCAGAAGAATTCCCAGATGAGCCCCGCTGGCCGGAGACGCCCTGCGCGTTCCGCTGCAGGCTTACCATACAGCAGAACATCTCGCAGGTCTTCCAAAAGAGCGGGTTGCTCGACGAAGTAGGAGTGCCCAAGAAAGCTGGTGTCGACATTCGCCGCATCGATCAAATCGAATCCTCTCGCCCGCGCCGGAAGATCCTGCCCGCTGCCCACCCGCGCCGCTTCGCCATGCAATGCGCTGGAAATGCGCAAAGCCAAATCGCGGGTCGAGGAGTAGATGGTCACATGCCGGCTGGTTTCGCGGAGTGCGCCGGCGAGTTCAGAGAACACGTGGAGATTCAAGTCCGGCGCTGCGATGATCACTTCCTGAAAGGCTTGCAGCGCCGCTTTCCCGCCGGCGAGATGGATACGGTCGAGCGCTTTTGTCAGGACGCGGCTGCCCATGCTGTGAGCGATCAGGTGCAGGCGTTCCATGGCAGCATGCTCTCTCAATTGCGTTAGAAAATCAGCCAGGTGCGGGGCGCTGTAGTCAACGATCTGCTCATCGGAGGTGTACCCCATCAACTCGCCCCTGGATGGCCAGGAATAGAGAATGGGGGCGCCTTTCCACCCCACGTCGTAGGCAAGTTGGCCGGTGCGCCTCAGCGCATCGGCAAAGCTGACGTTGTATCCGTGGACGAAAACGAAGGCATCCCTTTGTGTGGAATTTGCGATAGCCTCGCGGACCGCGGCGTAATACGCCGCTTCCTCCATCTCTGTGGGGCCGGCATGAATTACCACGTGCTTTTGAGGATCCTCGGCAAACAGCTCCTTGCGGAAAAGGCTGAAGGGCCGTTCGAGCGATCCCCGCCGGTGATTCGCTGGAATGGAAATGGTTGCGCGCCCAAGGGCTACCCGGTGCGTCGCGTTCGGGTGCCCTGAATAACCATCACCCTCCCGCGCCCGGTCGGTTGCGTAGAACACATCGACCGGCACGGAGCCTCCCGGACGGGACAAGTACGAACCGGTCGCATCCGAGGGCGGAGCAGGAGAAGACGCGGCCGTGGGTGGTTCTGGCGCAGGCGGTCCTGGTGCAGGCGCCTTGGCGGGCGGTGGCTCCCGTCGTGGCCGTTCCCGGGGGAGGCGGATTTCGGGTTCGCTGCCGCCGCCCAGGATCGAGTAGGGAAGCAACGAACGGACCAGGCTCCAGATATCGCGCAGTAAGCCCGCCAGGATGGAAGGCCAATCGAACAGCTTCATCCGGGCGACTCCGGCTCTTTGCCTAGGCGGGTTCGCCGTCACGATGCAAGGCTGCTTCCGCCTTGCCCGTGTTCAGCTTGTAGTTTTCTATCTTCGGGCCGTATTGCCCTTGTTTGGTCTTGTGCAGCAGCAGGCTCATTTCCTGCTTCGACATTTTCTGCAACGTCTTCAGCACGCCCACATTCTGTTCCAGTTGGCCTGGGGTCTGTACGCCGGACACCAGAGTGTCGATGTCCTGGCTCCAGCTGAAGCGCAGGCACTCCTCGATACGCGCGACGTTGTTCTTGGTGATCGAGCCCATGGCGTTCGACTTCATGGCGATGACGCCCAATCCCTTTTTGCGGGCGGCCGGAAGCACTTTCTCGATGAAACTGAGGTAATGCGGGTCCACGCAATTGATGGGCATCTGGATGGTTTCCCAGGCGTCCGTCGCCTCCAGTAGACGCAGGTGTATCGAGGGGTCGCGGTGGCCGGTAAATCCGATGTGCCGGACCTTGCCTTGCCTCTTGGCCTCGATGAACGCTTCCAGAGAGCCGCCGGGCGCCAGAATCTGGTCCACCTCCTTGTGTTCGGACACCTGGTGGCACTGCCAAAGGTCCAGGTAGTCCGTACGCATCCTTTTGAGCTGCGTCTCTAAGGTTTTCATTGCTTCAGCGCGGCTGTAGAGTTCGCACTTGCTCATGAGCAGAACCTGGGTCCGTTGCGAACTGGCGCCGAACGCCTTGCCCAGCAGTTCGTCGCTCTTGCCCTTGTGGTAGCCATTGGCGGAATCGTAGAAGTTCACGCCCAGGTCGAAGGCGCGCTTCAGGATGCGCAGAGCGGTATCCTCCCCCTCCACGTTCATGTGGTATCCGCCCACCGTGAAGCGGGAAACCCGCAGTCCGGAGCGGCCCAGCGTGGCCATCGGCATCGGTCCTTCGGCGCGGGCTGTCAGAGCTGCCGCGCTCCAGGCCATTGTGTTTTGCAAAAACCGGCGCCGTTGCATGGATTCTCTTTTCCTCTTTTCCGGGGGCTTTGAGTTTTAGAATAGAGCAAACGGGGTTCTGTCTTGAACTGCAAAATCGTTTCGCTAATGGCTGCGGCTACTATGCTCTGCGCAGGGCAAAGCCCGCCCGGGGAACTGGCGCCGCTGAGCGCCAGCCTGCAGAGGATCAGCCGCCTGGTGAGCCCTTCGGTGGTGAAAGTGGTGGCCGTGGGCTACCGCCAGCTTGAGGCTGACGAAAGCGAAGAACCCGGCGTGGCCGCGCGCCAGCAGAGCGCGGGTTCGGGCGTCATTCTCGATTCGGAAGGGTTGGTGGTAACCAACGCCCACGTGGTGGTGGGAGCAAATAAAGTCCAAGTCACGCTCCCCATCCCGCCCGATACGCTCCCTAATCCGCGTTCGGCGGTCAGGCCTCCTGGGCGCCTGGTGCGCGCTGAAGTAGTGGGCTTGGATTTAGAGACCGACATCGCGCTGCTCCGGATCCCGGAAACCAAGCTGCCGGCCTTGCGTCTGGCGGATTCGGAGCAGGTGGAGCAAGGTCAGTTGGTGCTTGCCTTTGGCAGCCCCATGGGATTGGACAACTCTGTGTCGATGGGCGTCGTCAGCTCGCCGGCGCGCCAATTCCGCACGGACGACCCGATGATCTACATCCAGACGGACGCGCCGATCAATCCAGGCAATTCCGGGGGGCCGCTGGTGAATATCCGGGGCGAGGTGGTCGGCATCAACACGCTGATTCTGTCTCTGTCTGGCGGCAGCGAAGGCCTGGGTTTTGCGGTGCCCAGCAATATCGTGGCGAACGTGGTGGAGCAACTCCGGCGCAACGGCAAGGTTGTGCGCGGCGAGATCGGCGTGCTGGCGCAGACCATTACTCCAGCGCTGGCCGCCGGTTGGCGCCTGCCTAAGGACTGGGGCGTGGTAGTGGGCGACGTCGAGCCGGAAAGCCCGGCCGCTACCGCCGGCGTGCGCGTTGGCGACGTCATCCTCTCGCTGAATGGGAAGACCATGGAAAACGCCCGCCAGTTCAACGTTCAGCTTTACCGCCCAGTCATCGACCACCAAGCGGAACTCGTGGTCCTGCGCGGAAAACGGGAACTCACGTTAAAGATGGCTGTTAATGAGCGCCACGACGAATCGCAGTTTTACGCGGAACTGGCCAGCCGCGAAGAGAACCTGATCCCCGAAATCGGCATTTTTGCCGTGGATTTGGTGGAGCCGCTGCGTTCGCAGGTGAACCCCGTGCGGAAGACCCAGGACGGCGTGCTGGTGGCTGCCCGGAGCGCCGAAGGGCCCTTCCTGGAAGAGGGCTTTCGTGCCGGCGACATCATCTATTCGTTGAACCGCGAACCGGTGGCCGGGGTGGCGGTCTTGCGTGCCCATCTGCGCAAACTCAAGCCGGGCGACGCTGTGGCCGTTCAGATCGAGCGCCAGGGCAAGCTGCGCTTCATCAGCTTCCAGCTTCCCTGAATCACTGGTCGTATTCGTAGCAGGAACCCAACTTGCAGTTTGTCCCCTGGCAGATTCTCTGCATTCCCTGAATCGTTCCGTTGGCTTGTTCCTCAATCAGGAAGACACTGGCGATCATGCTGTTGGCGGACTTTCGCAAGGTTAGGTTGTTGTTCTCCAGGACGAAATCCCCGTAGGGAGAGGACGATACAACCACCAGGCGTTTCCCGTGCGCTCTCGAAGCCCGCAGCCAGACGAATTCGCCGTTGGTGTAGGTCACCATAAAACTGCAATCCACGTTGTTCCCACAGGCCGAACTGCTGGCGCAGAAATCACCACTTGCGGGGTCGAGTTTGTAATTGGCCAGGCGCCCTTTCGATTTTGGCGCCATCCTGGTGGTCCAAGCGAACCGATTTGCGGGCGCGGTGTTGGATGGCAGTCCTTCCCAGTTCGTCCAAGGCAACAGGGGTCCTGTGTGCAGGACGATCGAGCCGTCGCCAATGATGATGGGCGACACCCGGTCAGCACGAGGGTGCGGGAAAAACTTCAGCGGAAACCCTTCGGGTGCGGCGAACCAGAGGATTCCTCCGGCCACCACCAGTACACCTGCCATTACCATCCAGACGGCCCGCCGGGTTCCCGCGGCCCCTTGTTTCTTCTCCATTGATCAGCTCCATTTCCCAGTCAGAAGACCTGCCTGCGTAGCCTGGCGGCGGCGGGGATTTTCCAATAAGTGGCTTTGTCCTCCGGCGCCAGCAATTCATCAAAGAGCCCGATTGCCTTACGGGCATTCTCTTTCTCAGAGGGATCGGCTGCTGCCAAGAGCGCCCAAACCCGCCACAGCACCTCCCTTTGGCCCTGCTTCTCCAACGTCTCCCGGTGCGCCCGCACCAGTTCCGCAGCCCTGGCCGGAGATCCGGCAAAGAAATAAATCTGTGCGCATGGTAAAACCAGACTCGCGATCCCGTTCGAGCCGGTGCTGTTTGCCTGCTCCCTGAAAAGCTGGCTGCAGCGTGCCAGAGCTTTTGCCATCTGTCCTCGCATCGCGTCCACCTGGGGCGAAAGTGCGGAGAGGGTTTCGACGTCCTCCGGGGTCTTCCGGATCTCGGGGTCCTGAGATAGCGCCTCGAACAGGCGCAGAGCTTGCGGAGAGTTCCCTGCGGCGAGCTCCAATTCCAACTCGCCGAACCGGGCGGCCGTCGTGAGGCCGGGATTGTTCAGAGTCTCGCCCGCCCGGCGGGCGCGTTTCCAGAGGAGGCGCGCCTGATCAAACTGGCCCAAGGCCCCATAGCAGCGGGCCTGTCCCATGAGGGAGTATGCCTCATCCGCCCGGTTGCCGGTCCCGGCGAAGAGTTGGCTGGCGGATTCGTGATGGCTTAGCGCGTTGCGGAAGATCCCCAGACGGAACAGCACCGAAGCCAGTCCATCCTCGGCCAGGGCCTCGGTCTGCGGGTTCCGGTTGGCGCGCGAGGTGGAAGCCAGTTCTTCGAAGCTCTGTCGTGCCTGCTGCAGGTCGCCCATGCCGCTCCGGCAACGGGCGATCATCAGCAACACCCGTTGTGAGGCGTCGGTGTCTTGGGATCGCCTGTAGTAATCCAGCGCCACTTCCAGATGGCTGAGCGCCTTAGCATGATCTCCTTTGAGCTGATAGACGCTTCCCAAGTTCGCGTTGGCTCTGGCTTCAGAACGAATGTCCTGATCCTGCCGCGCTGCTGCGAGGGCTTCCTTGTAGTAGTCCTCGGCCGGGTCCAATAGCCGCTTCGCCAGGAAGCTGCCTCCCAGACTCATCAACGCTCGGGTTGCCAACACTGAGGCGCCGGACTGACGGGCAAGCCGCACCGCCTGCTCCGCCGAGTGCTGGGCGCTTTTCACATCCCCTTGCGCAATTTCCAGGTTCACCCTCTGCAGAAGCGCCGACGCCGATTGCTGGGCATTGCCTGTGGCCTGCGCGGTCTCCAGCGCGCGTTCTATCCAACGGCTGGCCTCCGAGTGCTGGCTCAATCGAATTCCCAGAATGGCTTGCAGAATGTACACCTCCGCAATACCCTCCAGGTTGCTCGCGGCTTTGTAGAGGCGCTCCGCTTCGTTCAGCCTCTGGGCGGCGCCTGCGGCATCTCCCCGTCGCACCGCTATGCGAGCTAGGAGAGTTTGGGCGGAAGCCGCCGCCGGGTCCTCCTCCAGCGCCTGCCGGTAAGCCTTTTCAGCTTCCCCGGGTTGTTGCGCCCTTTCCAAGGCCCGCCCCAGGTCGCAGAGCGCCGCGGCCCGCTTCCCGCGAGGCAGGCTTTCCACCAGGGATCTATACTCCTGCAAACTGGCCTGGTGGTCACCTGCCACAGCATGGTGAATGCCTGTCACGATCAGGCGCTCCTGCTTCGGGAGCGAGTTCAGATTCGATCCGGGCGGCGCAGCCAGCAGGATCTGCTGCCGTGCCCGCTGAACATCCCCCAGTTCCATCAGGGCCTCGGCCAGCCGGGCCCGGGCGAGCGGATACTTCGGTGCTGACTTCACTGCCTCCTCAAGCAACTTGCTGGCGCGCCAATAGGAACCGTCCTGAATGGCGCGCTCGCCGTCTTCCAGGAAATGCCGGGCTCCGGCGGGCAACTCGGCCTGACGCTGTCGTCCGATGGCCCACCAGATTGTGGCCACTGCCAGTAGGCAACCCGTGGCCAGAATGGCCCGGCGCGTCCAATTCGTTTTCGGCGGCGGCAAGTGGTTCAGGGTGCGGGTTTCGGCTGGACTCGGGTCCTCCAGGGTTTGCAGAAGCACGGTGGCGGAGGGAATTCGCTTCGAGGGATCTTTCTCCAGCAGGCGGACAATCGCCTGGTCGAGACTCGCTGGTACTGCGCACAACGAGGATGGCGGCGGGGGATCGTACTCAATGACCTTTACCAGCGAGGCTTCCTTGGTGGGCGCGCCGAAAACTCGCTCGCCAGTCAAGCATTCATAAAGCACGGCCCCGAGGGCGAAAAGGTCGCTTCGGCCGTCCAAATTGAGCCCACGCGCCTGCTCCGGCGACATATACGCCGGCGTGCCTCGCACCATGGAGGAGTGCGTCTTGTCCGGTTGGTTCGGGCTCAAGCTGCGTGCCAGGCCAAAGTCGAGCACCTTGACGCCACCCTCGGGCGTCACGCAGATGTTGGAGGGTTTGATGTCCCGGTGCAGCATCCCCCTGCTGTGTGCGGTTTCCAGGGCCCGGGCTACTTCCCGGCCAATCCGGAGAACTTCGCTTGCCGGCAGCGGTCCATTCGCGATCACCTGGCTCAAGGTTTGTCCCTCTACCAGTTCCATCACGATGAAGGGGCGGCCGTCTTCGTCTTCCTCATAGTCGTAAATTGTGGCGATGTTCGGGTGGTTCAGGCTTGAAGCGGAGCGGGCCTCATGCTCCATCCGGCGTTTGGCATCCTCGCCCGCCGATGACTCCACACAGAATTTGAGAGCCACCTTGCGCCCCAGACGCTGGTCTACGGCCGCATACACCTTTCCCATGCCCCCTTCGCCGAGGAGGCCGGTAATCAGGTACCGGGATAGCACGACGTCCGGCACATGCCACCTTTTGGGGAAGAACCAGCGAGGACGCTAAATGCTACCAGATACGGAACAACGACACCAGAGGAAAGCTGAGGTGAAAGGACGTGAGTAGGGGCGGGAGCGAACGCCCGCCCCGTGAGGGAACGCCGGACTTAGTGCATCATCAGCGGGGCGGAGACGCTGACGCCGCCCCACATCATCTTCAGCTCTCCCTTCATCCCGTTTCCGGAAATAGCAATGGTGAACTGTTCGACCGGAGAGGGATTCGCGGTTACCTTCATCTTCATCCGGCCCAAATCATCGGCGTCCTTGTACTGGAACGCGCCCCACTGCTTTGCGGTCTTATTGAGGATCAGCGTCCACTCGGATTCGCCGGGGATGGTGAATAAAGCGTACGAACCCGCCGGCACATGCAATGACCCGATCATCAGGTCGCCGGCGGTGGTCAACACCGTGGCCTCGTCGGCGCCAGTGCGCCACACCTTACCTGCCGGGGCCAGAGTATCCAGTGAGCGGCCTTTCAGGTACGGGCGGCTGTACTCGATCGTGATCTTCTTGCCGCCCAGGGTAGCTTCTACAGTCTCCCGCGGGCTGACGCGCTTGCGTTCCTGCCCCAGCAGCAGCACACTGCTGCTCAGTAGCCCCATCGCAAAAACAGTTGTAAATAATTGACGCATTGGCAGAAAGCTCCTTTCCGCCCCTCAGTGTAGCAGGAAGCCTCCGGACGCCCCGCTCCGATTTCTCGTCGCTGCCGGACGCGCCGCGCGTGCACCCCGCGGCGCTTTCGGATTAGGATTAGGACGAGAGGAAAACGAGGTCCTTCTGCATGGGTGAAGCACTCGGGATGGTTGAGACGCGCGGTCTGGTCTCGATGATCGAAGCCGCCGACGCGATGGTGAAGGCCGCCAAGGTCACCGTGGTGGGCTGGGAAAAGATCGGCTCAGGTTACGTCACCGTGCTGGTGCGCGGGGACGTGGCAGCCGTGCGAGCGGCCACCGACGCAGGCGCCGCCGCCGCACGGCGCGTGGGCGAACTCATCGCCGTGCACGTAATCCCGCGGCCGCACGCCAGCCTGGAAGATGTCCTGCCGATCGGCAAGTCCGCCAAGTAAGGCCAGGAATCGGGCATGATTCTGGGCCGCGTCGTTGGCACCGTGGTGGCTACCCGCAAGGATCCACGGCTGGAAGGTCACAAACTTTTGATCGTCCAACCGGTTTCGCCTGACGGCAAGCCTGAATCCGGATATGTGGTGGCGGTAGATACCGTCAGCGCCGGCAATCGCGAACTGGTGATCACCGTTTCGGGCAGCAGTGCGCGCATGGCCGACGGGTGCAAGGACAAGCCGGTGGACTGTGTGATTGTTGGAATCGTGGACCACGTGGACCTGGACACCAACGGCTGAACCGCCATGTTCCTGGGTAAAGTCACAGGGCGGCTCTGGTGCAGCATCCGCAATCGCGGGTTGGAAGCTCAGCGCTTGCTTGTGGTACAGCCTGTGCTGCCGGATCTTTCGCCTTCAGGCAAGCCCCTGATCTGCCTGGATTCTACGGGAGCTGGCGCCGGCGAGGTGGTGTATTGGGTGCGCGGGCGTGAGGCGAGTTTCCCGTTTCTGCCGGAAGATGTGCCCTCCGACGCCACCATCGTTGGAATTGTGGACGAGATCCACCTGAAGCGGAAAGGCGCCGTGTAAACGCCATGCAGATTGCGCGCGTCATCGGAGACCTCACAGCCACCCAGAAGCACGCCTCGCACGCGGGCCGTAAGATCCTGCTGGTTCAGCCCTTGCACCTCGACGGAAGCGATCGCGGAACGCCCGTGGTAGCTCTGGATGCCGTGGACGCGGGGATCGGCGACCGGGTGCTGCTCGTCCAGGACGGTTATGCTGCTTTCTCGGCGATGGGGCTGGGCCTTTCCCCCATCGACGCAGCGGTCCTTGGTGTCATCGACCATGTGGAACTGGACACGGAGACGCTAAGTGGAGCCGCTGCTTCGGCTCGACAAGCGGCTGCGCCGAAGAAGCTCCACCAGAAGAAGAAGGCTCAGAACCACTAAGGTTCCTTCGAACGCCGTAAACGCCAGGTGCAGGGCCCGAAAACGATCCGCGCCACCAGCCCGCGCCGCTGCCGAAGCCTGGATGACTCTCCCAGCCTCTGCGATGGCGGGTATCAGGGCGAGGCCGATCGCTAACGACCCCGCGAGCAGAAGCGAAGCAAGAATCACCCCGGATTTCCGCAGGTTGGTGAAGAACACCACCAGCAGAAACACTGCGGCGGCAAACCCGATCTGCAGCCAGCCCACAGTCTGAAACAGCAGCCGGTTAGCTTCGCCGGCCATTAACCGCAGCACCTCGTAGACCGTGACCGGGCCCAGGTTCTTCAGCGCGGTGGCGAGCAATTCCGGTGGACTGCCCATGAGTGAGTCGACTGCGCGAAAACTGAGTGGCGCAGAGATGGCGGCCATGAAGATACAGCCGATCCAGGCGGCGAGAAGCGCCGCGGCGGTGCGATGGCTGGTCCAGGCTGCCTGTGGGGAAATGGGCCGGTGAGGAGACGAAGGGACCCGCCGCGTATCCAGACTCACGATTCAGGCTCCTGGGATGAGGCTGGCGCCGTAATCCCGTAGCGTTTCAGCTTGTTGATCAGACCTTGGCGGCTCAATCCTAGCACTTTGGCGGTTCGAAGTTGATTGTACTGGTTGGCGGCCAGGGCTTCCCGGATGCGCCGCTGCTCCAGTTGCTCCAATTCTTCCTGCAGGTTGGCCGCAGCCCGGCCGGCGCTTAGGGCCGAGGGGGCAGGGGCGCGCAGTTCGGGCGACAAGTCTTCCACACGCACGACTTCAGTTCGTGCCAATACACAGGCACGGCGCATCTCGTTCTCCAATTGCCTGACGTTTCCTGGCCAGCCAAACTCGCGCAACACGGAAGCTGCTTCCGCGCTCAGCCGCTTTCGCGGCAGGCGCAACTCGCGCGCGGCCAGTTCCAGGAAGTGCTCCGCAAGCAGCGGGACGTCGGAACGCACCTCCCGCAGAGCGGGCGTGCGCAGGCGCACGACGTTCAGACGGTAGTAAAGATCCTCCCGGAAATCGCCCTTCCGGATCATCGCCTCGAGGTCCTTGTTCGTCGCCGCAACCACGCGGACATCCACCGGCGTCGGCCGCCGCCCGCCCACTCGTTCAATGGTGCGTTCCTGCAGCGCCCGGAGGATCTTGGCCTGTGCGGGCTGGCTGAGGTCGCCGATTTCATCCAAAAACAACGTGCCGCCCTGGGCTTGCTCAAACCGTCCGGCTCGGCGGTCCACGCCCGTGGCCACACCTTTTTCCACGCCGAACAATTCGGTTTCGAGCAGGGTGTCCGGCAGAGCGGCGCAATTCAGCGCGACGTAGGGGCCGCGGGCGCGGCTGCTCTGGTAATGCAGCGACCGTGCCACCAGGTCTTTTCCCGTCCCGCTTTCGCCCGTTACCAGCACAGTCACGTCGGACTGGCCCACGCGCGCGATCATTTCCCGCAATTCCACATACGGGGGACTCTCGCCCAGAAGTTGCTTGGAGGGCGCCCTCCCGCCCAATTCGTCCAGCAGCGCGCGGTTTTCCGCTTCCAGCACCCGCTTGTAGTTCTCCAACTCCTCGATCAGGCTGGCATTGCGAATCGCCAAGGCCGCATGTGTGGCCAGCATGCGCACCAGCGCAATGTCGTCTTCTTCGAAGGTGCCCTCGCGTTTGTTCAACACTTCGAAGACACCCAGAATCTCTCCGTCCAAAGCCGCCAACGGGACGGCCAGTAAATTGCGCGTCCGGTATCCGCTCTGCTCGTCGACGCCAGTGTAAAAACGCGGGTCTGCGTACGCGTCCCGGACGCAGATCAACTTGCCGGAGGACACCACCTGACCGGCGATCCCCAACCGGGAGTCGAATCGGATGGTTTCTGCGCTGCCCAACGCCACGCGCGAGGTCAGCACTTTCCCCTCTTCCTCCAAAAGCAGCAGGCTGGCGCGTTCGGCATCCACCAGGCGGGCTGCTTCGGTGGCGATCAGATCCAGCAGCGAACCCACGGTACGTTCCGCGCTGAACCGTTGGGATAGTTCCAGTAGAGCAGCCAGCTTCTCCAGGGATGGCGTCGCGGACGGCATGAGGGTTCTCTCAGTCTATATTGCCGCGAGGTGGTTTGAACTCGTGGTCCTGTGCTTGCTAGTTGAATGGACAGGTCCTCAGAACGGGCCTATCGGAGGCCGCGAACGGGCCGGATGACGTTGAATAGGCAAGGGGGGCAACGAACCATGCCTGTTTCTCTCCGGCTCTTCGCGGTAATTTCTTCAGCGCGCCCGGTAAACACTTCGCATAAATCATTGACCTGAAAGTCGGTTATCCGCGGTCCTGCCTGTCGGTATGCGCCTGCAACCGGATGCGCCGTTCCTGCATCCCATTTCCCAACCCGGCGTCAGACCGGAATTGTCCGGAGGAAGTGAGCACACTAGATATTGGGGCCGAATGAACGGGGCCCCAGAATCTCGAATAGCGGGTCTTGCAATCCGTCAACGGCCCGTGTATTCTCAAGGTCGACCCCCCCCGAGTCGGCCCGCCCAGCCTTGTCTGGGCCGCGGCTGAAATACTGGCTTCCCGTTCGTGAGGAATAGGCCTTTGTTAATTCTCAAACGTGTTGAACTCCAGGGCTTTAAGTCGTTCTGCGACCGCACGGAGATGCGGTTTGCGGGCAAAGGGGTGGCCGCCGTTGTCGGTCCGAATGGCTGCGGCAAGTCGAATCTGGCGGACGCCATCAACTGGGTATTGGGTGAGCAGTCCGCCAAGAGTCTTCGCGGCTCGAATATGCAGGACGTGATCTTCGCCGGCACGCGGGAGCGCAAGCCGGTGGGCATGGCCCAGGTGACACTGGTGCTGGTCGACCCGCAAGGCGCTACCGCAATTCCGGGCCTGCCCCCGGTGGTGAAGGAACCGGACCCCCCCAAGGAACGCACGAACGGAAACGGCCACGAGGCCCTGCATCCGCACCACGCAGGCAAGGAGCAGGAGATCACCATCACACGACGGCTGTTCCGGTCGGGCGAGAGCGAATACCTGATCAACGGACGCCCGTCGCGCCTGCGCGACATCCAGGAACTGTTCATGGGCACGGGTCTTGGCCCTGAGTCCTACGCCATCATCGAGCAAGGCCGCATCGGCCAGATCCTGTCCTCGAAGCCGCTGGACCGTCGCGCGGTCATCGAAGAGGCCGCCGGCATCAGTAAGTACAAATCCAAACGGCGGCTGGCCGAAGCCCGTTTAGAAAGCGCCAAGCAGAACCTCTCGCGCGTCTTCGACATCCTCGAGGAAGTGAGCCGGCAGGTGAACTCACTGAAACGGCAGGCGGGCAAGGCCAAACGGTACGAAGAGTTAAAGACTGAGTTAGACACGCAATTGCGCAGCGCCCTGGGCGGCCGGTTCCGCCTGCTGGAAAAAGAGGCTTCGCGCATCGGCGCGCAATTGGAAGCCGCCCAACAGGCGTATGCCGATTTGCAGCAGAAAACAGAAGCCGAGGAAAAGGCCCTGCAGATGGTTCGGACCGCCCTTTATCAGGCCGAGAGTGATCTGACGGCTGCGCGGCAAAAACTCAGCGAGGTTCGGCTGGAGGCGGAACGGACACGGGGGCAGATCGAATCGCAGGCCCGCCAGGCGGCTGGCATCGAACAGCGCCTCCAACAGGGCGAAGCCGACGGCGAACAGATCGGCCAGCGACTGGCCCAACTCGACCAGGAACACCTGAATCTGGCTGCTCAGTTTGAGGAATTCGAGATGGCCGCCGGAGCGGCGCGCGGCCGGTTGCAGGCCAAGCAAGCCGAACGCGCGGCGGTGGATCAGGATCTCCGCCAGCGCGAACAGAATTTGGAGGCCACGCGGCAGCAGGTGCTGCGTCTGCTGGGTGAAGCGTCTACTCTCCGCAACCAGTTAGGCCAGATTCAGGCCTACGCTGCATCGATGGCACGCGAAGAAAGCCGCATCCGGCAGGAAGAACAGCAGGCCAGCGCCGACCAGGCCCGGTTGGAGCGCCAGAAAGCGGAACTCGGCGAGCGGCTGGCGGCGCGCCAGTTGGAACTCGAATCGGTCCAGGAAAGGCGCCAGCGCGTGGATGCGGGTCTAGCCCAGAAACGCGAAGAAATGCGTACTCTGCGGGCCGAACTGGAGCAACTCCGCGCCGAGTCGCTGCGCATCAAGGGCAGGCGCGATTCGCTGGAAGAAATCCTTTCTCACCGCGCCTATACCACCGAGACCGTCAAGCGGCTTTTCACGGCGGTGGAACAGAACCAAGCCGGGGAGCTGAGGCCTGCAGGCGTGCTCGCCGATTTCGTGGAACTCACGGACCCGATGTTCGAGAAGGCCACCGAAGAATTTCTTCACGAAGAGCTCGAGTATGTAGTCGTGAAACGCTGGGCGGACGCGCAGGCCGGCCTCGAATTGATCCGCAGCGACTTCGATGGGCGGGCGACTTTCCTGGTAGAGCCTTCACTCAACGGCGACGTCCATGACGTTACCCATGAAGCAGTGCCAGAGCCGCCCATCGGGCCGGAAACTGGCATTGCGGGACGCTTGAGCAGCGGTCTGCGATTCACCAACGGACTCACGAACGCGCCCGCCGCCCTGCTGCCACGGCTGGCCCGCTGCTATCTGGCGGAAAGCCGGGAAGCGGCGCAACGGCTTTCCCAACAGTATCCGGATCTCTACTTTTTGCTCTCCGACGGTGTTTGCTACCACGGGCACGCCGTGACCGGCGGCCGCCGGACGGGCAGTGGCCCACTGGCGCTGAAGCGCGAACTGCGGGAACTGAACGCACTGTGCCTGGAGCAGCAGACCGTGCTGGCCTCAGCCGAGGCCAGGCTTTTGCAGGCCGAAGCCGACGCCCAGAGCCTCGCCGAACAACTCGAGGAACTTCGGCAAACCCAGCAATCCCAGGAAAAGGAAACCTTGCTGATCGAGCAGGAAATGCGCAAGGCTGCTGAAGAACTGCACCGGGTGAATCAGAAGCTGAGCGTGGCCCGGCTCGAACTGGACCGCCTGGCCCGCGACTCAGCCAAGGCCCGCGAAGACCTGACCGCCAAGCAGGCGCTGGCGGAGTCGAAGGAGCAGGAAAGGCAGGGGATGGAGCAGACCCTCGAGCACGGGCGCACCGCGCTCGATGGGCTGAAGCAGCAGTCCGCCATGCTGGCCGAAGAGCACTCCGTTTTACGCGTCGAGTTGGCCGGGCTGGAGGAACGGCAGCGCGCGGCGGGCGCCGCACTTGAGAGGCTGGCTCAGCAGTCCCGCGAACTGTCCATCCGGCGGCAGCAGCTCAGCGAGGAAATGGAACGCCTTGCCGTAGCCCGCACCCGGCTGCTGGAACACAACTTGCAACTCGATTCGAAGGCGCAGAACCTGGCCGAGGAGGAAACCCACTTCGTACGGCGCGTGGAGGAACTGGTTTCGGCCGAAACCGGCTTGCGCACACGCGTTTCAGCTCACGAGGAGGAAATCAAGGCGCTGCGCAACAGCGCATCCGAGGCCCAGGAATTGCGCTCACAGGTTGAGGTGGAGCTGGTCCGCCGGCAGAGCGAATT
Source organism: uncultured Solibacteraceae bacterium (assembly GCA_964460395.1). GTDB lineage: Bacteria > Acidobacteriota > Terriglobia > Bryobacterales > Bryobacteraceae > CAYWQS01. The sequence goes on from CAYWQS010000001.1 coordinate 305,527, forward strand.
GAAGTTCCTGGACGAGACCAGCCGAAAGGAACTCCACCTGGGAGTGGCCGAGCTGCTGCCGCTGCCGGCGGAGGGCACAGAGCATGGCCCGGCGCCAGAGCCCGACGAGTTGTCAGTGGCCGAAGCCGAGGAACGCGTCGCGGAACTCCGCCGAAAAATCGAAGCCTTGGGCGGCGTGAATCCCGACGCCTGGAAGGAATTCCAGGAAGCCCAACAGCGCTACGACTTCCTGAACAGTCAACGCCAGGACCTGCTCGACTCGATCCGCGACACCGAGCATACGATCAAGGAAATCGACACGGAGTCGCGCAAGCGGTTCGCGGACGCCTTCGAAGTGATCAACCGCAACTTCCGCGAGACCTTCCAGGTGCTGTTCGGGGGCGGAACGGGCGAGATGCGCCTGATCGGCGAGGGCGACCAGTTGGAGCAGGGCATCGAAATTGTGGCCCAGCCGCCGGGTAAGCGGCTGCAGAACGTGCAGCTTCTGTCCGGCGGCGAGAAGGCGCTGACAGCAATGTCGCTTTTGATGGGCATCTTCCGCTATCAGCCCAGCCCGTTCTGCGTCCTCGACGAGGTGGATGCGCCGCTCGACGAAGTCAATGTGGGACGGTTTACGAACTTAATCCGGGAAATGGCGGCGCAGACGCAGTTCATCGTCATTACGCACGCTAAGAAGACGATGGAGTCCGCCGAAACGCTCTACGGAGTCACCATGCAAGAGCAGGGCGTTTCCAAGCTGGTCAGCGTGCGGCTGCATGCGCCGCCACCTCCCCCCGCTACCGAGGCCATGGCGGCCTCGACAATGGCCAACTGAGGCTGCAGGCGGGCCAGGGAGGGACACACGGGATGGGGCCGCGTTTAATCGGCATCGCCGGGGCGAGTTGTTCGGGAAAGACCGAACTGGCCCGCTGGCTGGGACGCCGCTTGGACTCGCCCCTTCTCAACCTCGACCACTACTACCGTGACCTGCCCCACCTGCCGCTGGAGGTGCGGGCGCGCCAAAACTTCGACGAACCTGCCGCCCTGGAAGAGAGTCTGATCTTTGCTCACTGCGAGGCACTGGCACGAGGTGAAGCCATCGAGGCCCCTCAGTATGATTTCGCCACACACACGCGGCTGGCCATAGGCGAAAGGGTCGCCCCGGGTCCGTTCGTTTTGCTCGAAGGGCTGTTCACGCTCTACTGGCCCCGCCTGCGTGAGCTGTTGCATCTGGGCGTCTACGTCGACACACCCGATGAGGTCTGCTTCGCGCGACGGCTGGCGCGTGATGTCGTGGAGCGGGGGCGAACGGAGCAAAGCGTGCGTGAACAGTACGAAGCCACGGTGCGGCCCATGGCTTTCCTGCACATCCGGCCCACCAGGCAACATGCGGATCTGGTAGTGCGCGGGACGCAGCCGCTCCCTGAGCTGGGCGCGCAGGTCCTACAGCAGATCGGCCGCTAGCGGCATCCAAGGAAGGGCATGCCCCCTGTCCGCCAACTTCTGATCGTTCTGGGCGATCAGTTGGACCATCAATCCCCGCTGTTCCACGATTCCGATGCACGGCAGGACGTGGTGTGGATGGCAGAGGTGGTGGAGGAGTCGGAGCACGTCCCTTCCAGCAAGATGCGCACTGCCCTGTTTCTCAGTGCGATGCGGCACTTCGCCGCCGAACTGCGGAGGGCGGGACGCCGCTTGGACTACAGAAAGCTGGACGATCCGTCGAATCAGGGGAGGCTCGCCGCGGAGTTGCGCGCTGCGTTGGACCGGCATCATCCACAACGCGTGCGCGTGATCAAGCCTGGAGATTGGCGCGTGGAGCAGTCGCTGCTTGCGGCCGCGCCCGTCGAGATCCTGCCCGACCCTCACTTCTACTCGACCCCTGAGGAGTTCCATCGCCACGCCGCAGGGAGAAAGCAACTCCGTCTCGAATACTTCTACCGCGAGATGCGCCGTAAGCATGGGGTGCTGATGGACGGCGGCGAACCGGCGGGCGGGGCTTGGAATTACGACGCGGCCAACCGCGAATCCTTCGGGCGCCAGGGTCCTGGGCGGTTGCCCGCGCCACGGCGATTCGAACCCGATGCGATCACCCGCGAGGTGATGGACCTGGTGAACCGGCGATTTGCCAACCACCCCGGTCGTTGCGAGGATTTTGATTGGCCCGTGACGGCGGCGCAGGCTCGCGCAGCGCTCGATGATTTCGTCGCGCACCGCCTGCCATGGTTTGGGCGATACCAGGATGCCATGTGGGCCGGTGAGCCCTGGCTCTACCACTCACGCATCTCCTCCTCGCTCAACCTCAAACTGCTCAATCCTCGTCAGGCGGTAGACGCTGCGGAGAAGGCGTACCGTGAGGGTTGCGCTCCGCTCCCCGCGGCGGAGGGTTTCGTCCGGCAGATTCTCGGATGGCGCGAGTATGTGCGCGGCGTTTACTGGCAGTTCATGCCGGAATATGTGCAGCACAACGCCCTCAATGCTCACCAGCCACTGCCGGAGTTCTATTGGACCGCACAGACGCCCATGAACTGCTTGCACGAGGCGCTCGATCAAACCCTGCGGCACGGATATGCGCATCACATCCAGCGGTTGATGGTCACTGGTCTTTACGCCTTGCTGCTAGGAGTCGAGCCGCGGGCGATCCATGAATGGTATCTGTCCGTGTACGTGGACGCAGTGGAATGGGTCGAGCTGCCGAATACGCTGGGGATGAGCCAGTTCGCTGATGGGGGCATCATGGCATCGAAGCCTTACGCGGCAACGGGCAAGTATATCCAGCGCATGAGCAACTACTGCGCGGGCTGCCGCTTTGATCCGGCGGAGGCCACCGGCGAAACCGCCTGCCCGTTCACAACCCTGTATTGGGACTTCCTGCTGAGGAACGAAAAACGTCTGCGCGTGGTCCCGCGCATGGAACTGCAGCTGAAGAATATTGCGCGCCTCACTCCCCAGCGCCGGCGGGAGATCGCCGCGCAGGCGGCGCGCTGGAAAAGCAAGGCGGTGAAGGCATGAGCATTGAGAATCAGGTGATCGCGATTGTAGGCGCCACCGGAGGCATTGGCTCTGTGCTGGCGCGCCGCCTGCACACGGCGGGGGCGCGGGTGGCGCCATTGGGACGTGACCCACGGAAACTCGCGGAACTCACTTCCGCGCTGGGTGTCGACGGCTTTGAGTGCGATGCATCCAGTTTCGAGAAGGTAGACGAGGCCATTCAGCGAGTGGTAGCCAGCCATGGGCGGCTGGACGGAGCTGTGAACTGCGCCGGTTCGCTGATCCTGAAGCCCGCCCACATCACTTCTGAGGCGGAATACCGTGCCACGCTGGCGGCCAATCTGGATTCCTCCTTCGCGCTGGTCCGCGCTTCTGCGCGTGTGATGAACGCCAGGGGTGGTTCGATCGTGCTGGTCTCTACCGCTGCCGCGCGCATGGGTCTGGCCAACCATGAGGCGATTGCGGCGGCCAAGGGCGGGGTAATCGGATTGACCCTCTCGGCTGCCGCCACATATGCAGCCCGGGGCATCCGGGTAAACTGCGTCGCCCCTGGCCTCACGGATACTCCATTGGCCGCGCGAATTACAAGCAATGAGGCCTCGTTGAAGGCCTCGCAAGCTATGCATGCGCTGGGCCGCATCGGCCGGCCCGAGGAAGTCGCCTCCGCCATTGCCTGGTTGCTGGACCCCGAGAACGGTTGGGTAACGGGACAGGTATTGGGCGTTGATGGCGGCCTGGCTTCGGTGCGGCCGCGCTAACTCCGGGCGGATTCGCGCGCTGCACGCCGTGCCCGCCAACGGGGCTGCAACCGGCCCAGACGCCTCACCCGCTGCGCCGTCACCGCCAGCACCTCCGCCGGCTCGTCCTGGCTCGGCAGCATTGCCGACATTTCCGGCGGCAGACCGCGGCTGACGTCGAAGCCGGAGGCAAATGGAGAGAAAGCGGGTAAGACCACAAAGCGCCGCCATACCAGGAACGCGGGCAGCCGCAGCGTGGTCCCGGCCGCATCGCGAATCGAGACGGAGGGATGCCAGTGGCCAAGCACCAACACGTCGTCCTCCGGGACGGGGAACTCACAGCGGTCACCGTGGGCTGCTGTTACACCGTGGCCCTGCCAGTAGTGGGCCAGCCGGATGGGCCAGCCTCTGAAATCCCGCGCAAATCCACGGTCGTGGTTGCCCCGCACCAGTATCATCTCCATCTGCTGGCAAAGCGATTCGAGGGTCCGCTCAATGACGGCCCGTTCCTCCATCGCCGGCCTGGCTGCATGCACCAGATCCCCCAACACTACCAGGCGCCTGGGCCGCAAACGTTCGGTAAGGTGCAGGAGTTTCTCGTGCACCGCTCCATCCGTGAGCGGACCCAGTTGCCCCTTGCGCCGCTGCGCCCAGGCATAGCCCAGGTGCACGTCGGCGACCAGCAGGGTCTCCTCTGACGGAAGCCACAGTCCTCCTCCCGCGCAGGCAACCAGGCCGGGAGCAAATTCAACGCGCTGTTGGTTGGCTTCGTTCATTCATCCACTCCGTTACCCCACTCCGAATACAACTCCTCCACGGCATCCTCGAGGGCGCGGTCCGGATCGGGGGTTAGCAAGATCTCGCGTTGGAAACTGGCAAACAGCGGGATCGCAAAGGGCGACGGCCGTGGCAGATCGAACACTTCCCAGGGTGATTCGAAGATCCGCCGGGCCACCTCAGCCGCTCTCTGCGCGTCCAGTTGGTCCTGTATTGATTCTCGCACCGCTTCCTTCAGGAGTGGATGGTCCGGTTCATACTTCCTCAGGGTCGAGTAGAGGAGAGACGCTGACCAGGCGGATGCCTTGGGGGAAACCGGCCCGTGCAGCTTCCTTCGCGGCAATAATTGCCCCACCTCTGCCACCGCCCGGAAGCGCCGCCCCAGCGTTTCCGTGGAGGCGAGCGCCGCCAACAGGTCTTCCTCCCATTCCGCAGGTTCAAACCAGAGGCGGAGCGTCTCGATGCAGGGTGCAAGACGAGCATCAATGGAAAGCGCGAACGCATGATCATTGAAGTTAGCCGCCACTCCTGGCGCGTCTGTCTGCGCCCGGGCAAAACGGTGACCTACAACCCAAGCCAGGCTGCGGTTCACGTCCCGTCCGGCGACCGAATGGAACAGGAGCAAGAGCCCCCGGCGGCCGTGCGGGATGCGTTCGAGTTGCACCGGTATGTCCACTGGCACCGGCGCCGCCTGGTATTGAACGGTCACATAGTCAGCAATGCGCTTGGCCGCCGGTTCCGGAAGATGCCAATCCCCCGAAAGAACGGAGATCACTTTGCCGCGGCCACCTTTTGTCCAGGCCTCCCGAAGAGCTCGCCGTAAGCGCAACTCCTCCTCGGCCAGGCGCGCGGAAAGCTGCATCTTGCCACCCATCCAACGTGGCGTTTGAACACGCTCCCCCGTGGCTGGCTCGACTAAGGCGGTGTCCTGATGAATCATTTTCACGCGCACGGAACGGCCGCCGATGACGAATCCCTCCCCAGGCATCAGTGAGGCGAGGAAGCTCTCTTCCACGGAACCCAGAGCACGGCGGTTCCCCGCCACCACCTTCATCTGCAAGTCGTCGCTGATGGCCCCGATGTTGTGGTAGTAGTCACGCGCCACACGGCGGCTGCCGGCTTCAAATGCGCCTCCGTGAAGGATGATCTTGCCGTACGTTCCGTAGGGTCCCAGCACCTTCCCGCCGCCTGCCAGGTATTCGAGCACGGCGTCGAAATCCTTCCGCGGCAAATCGCGGTAAGGCCCGGCCTGCCGGACCAGACGCCACGCCTCCTCCACCTGCCAGCGGCGCTCTACCGCCATGCCCAACATCACTTGCGCCAGAACGTCCAGCGGCGCTTGCGGCACTCGCAGTTTGTCCAGCCTGCCCGCCCGAACTGCGGCACATACCGCGGCGCACTCCAGCAAGTCCGGAAGGCTGAGCGGCACCAAGTGCCCTGCCGCCACGCCGTCCACACGGTGACCCGCCCGCCCCAGGCGCTGTAGCGCCCGGCTTACACCGCGCGGCGTTCCGATCAGCAACACTTGATCCACTGCGTCGAAGTCCACTCCCATTTCGAGGCTGGTGGAACAGACGACAGCCTTTAGTTCACCGCGCGTCAACCGTTGCTCGATACCCAGCCGGTCTTCGCGCGCGATGGAGCCGTGGTGAACTTCGATGTGCTCCTCCCAATCGGGCAGCAACACCTTCAAGGCCAAACCCAGCCGTTCGGCGGCCGAGCGAGTGGAAGTAAACACTAGGCTGCAGCGTGCCGCTTGAATCAGGCGTGCCGCCAGCGGCGCCGTGCGCGACGGGCTATAGCCCGCTACCGGCAGGCGCACTTCATCTTCCGGGCAGGCCACGGTCAACTGGTACGCGCGGCGGACATCCGAGGCCACAGTCTGGCAAGTCCGGCTGCCGCAAAACAACTCCGCGACTGCCCTCTCGGGCCATGCTGTAGCGGACATGCCGATGCGCTGCAGTGGCGCCGGGCTGCGGGCTTCCAGACGCTCCAGCGTTAGCGCCAGCAAAGAACCCCGCTTGTTTTCCGCAAAAGCATGGATCTCGTCAACCAGGACAACGCTCGCGGCGAAGCCATCTCCCCATCCCGCCTGGGACAGAAGTGAACTCAGGCTCTCGGGAGTGGTGAGCAGCAAATGAGGGCGGCGGCGCTGCATGCGAGTGCGTTCGTTTAACTCCGTGTCGCCGGTCCGTACTTCCAGGCGAATGCGCCTTTCAGGTGGCAGTTCCGCGTTGAGGGCTTCCAGCGGCGGTGTGAGGTTTCGCCGGATGTCGAGCGTGAGGGCCCGCAGCGGTGAGACATAAACGGCGCGCACGTGGTTGTCGAGTCTGCCGCTCTGGGCTTCCCGCCCCAGGAGGTCCAGCACGGAGAGAAAGCCCGCGAGTGTCTTGCCGGTGCCGGTGGGCGAGAGGATGAGAACGTTGCGCCCTTCGAGGCAAAATGGGACGGCCTGCCGCTGGACGTCCGTCGGCTGTCGAAAGCGCGCGGCAAACCACGCGGCCAACTTGGGGTGTAGCCCGGGAATCATGCTTCGGGAGCGCCGCGCCGAAGGGAACGTTCGTGGATCTCGCGTACGCGCTCGAGCGTGTCGGCGTCTTCGGGCCCTTTATCCTCGCGCCAGCGCACAATCCTTGGAAAGCGCATGGCAAAACCGCTCTTATGCCGCGGGCTTTCCTGGATGCCGTCGAAGGCTACCTCCAGCACGATTTCGGGCTTCACCAGCAGGACACGCCCAAAGCGCTGCGTGGCCGACTGGCGCAGCCGCCTGGTCAGTTCCCGGATCTCATCATCGGTCAGTCCGGAATAAGCCTTGCCCACGTTCAGGAACCTGTCACCATCCCGCACGGCGAAGGTGTAGTCCGACAGCATGGTGGCGCGCCGGCCGCGCCCTTGCTCGGCGGCCGTAATCACCACGTCCAGCGTTCCAGCCGGCCGCTTGAGTTTTAGCCAGTTCCCTCCGCGCTTCCCACCCTCGTACAAGCTGCCGCGCCGCTTGAGCACCAGCCCCTCGTTGCCACGGGCCCGCGCGGCCTCGAACGCAGCCTCCAATTCGGCTGCCGTGGTCACGGATCTGCGTGGTGACATCAGAAGGCGAGCCGAAGCGCCTTGCAGGAGAGTGTTCAGACGGGTCTGCCGCTCCTCCAGCGGGCGGTCCACCAACAGCGTGCCGCCGTCCATTAACAGGTCGTAAGCGACGTACACCACCGGGATTTGTTCGAGCAGCGCGGCCGTCACCTTCTTTCTTGCCAGCCGCTGCTGCAACAGGCTGAACGGCAGCGCCGCACCACCCTGCCAGGCGAGCAGTTCGCCGTCCAGCACTGCGCTTTGGGGGAGAGCGGCCAGCGCCAGAACGAGTTCAGGGTAGCTGTGCGTCACATCCTCGCCTCCCCGTGAAAACAGGCGCACCTTCCCTCCGGCGGAGTGGGCCTGACAGCGGATGCCGTCATACTTCTCTTCCACCCACCAGTTGCCAGGGTCGGAGAGATCGCCTGGAGCATCCAGCGGCTTGGCGAGCATGAAGTCCAGCGGATGAAAAAGGGCTGCCTCAATGGCGTCCAGGTTCCCCTGCCGCAGCGCCACGGCCACTGCCGCCAGATCGCCCGACCGGTTAGCCGCCTCCCGAACCTTTTCAACGCTGAGGCCGGCAGCGAGCGCGAGCGCGTCCTCCAACAGCTTTTCCTGCACGCCGATTCGAAGGCTGCCGGTCACGATCTTCAGCAGATACTTCAAAGTGGCGGGACGGTAGCGCCGCAGAACGTGTTCGATCAGCGCCTGTTTGGCGGCCACTTTCCGCAACCCCGCGAGCTCCTCCAGCAGCGCTTCCGCGCCGGCCAGGGTCAGCGGCTCCTCTCCCGGATGGTTGCGCATAAGAAGCGCCAAGGTTTCCGCTGTATCGCCCACCTCGCGGTTGCAAAAGCGGTAGAGTTCGGGCGGCAGGCCCGTAACCGCCAGGCAGGCCTCACGAAGCGTGGCCCCGCCAACCGCCAGACTCCGCTTGCCGGATCCGGCCAGCGGTTGCCCGCTCAAAAACCGGACGGCCCGAGCCAAGTCCGGCTCTTCCAGGGTCCGAAACCACTCCGCCAGCACCCGCAACTTTCGGGTGCGGGCGGACTGGCGCGCTACTTCCTCACAAGTACGGGCAAAGTCGTCCATCAGCCTTCGGCCTCCACTGCCAGCGTGGCCGGAGCGTCAACGCCCAGATGGCTGGAAGCCTCCAATCCTCGAATTCGCAGGACTTCCGCGAAAGCGTCGGCATAGCCATGTACCACCTCCACCCGGCGGGCGCCGCTGGCCTCTACCAGCGCCAGCAGTTCGCGGAAGTCGCCGTGGTCCGAGTAGGGGATCAGTTCGTCAGCACCGGTGCGGGTTCGGGCGCTATCGAACATCGCCCAACCTGACACATGCGCCATGCGGACTCGCTGGCGCGACGCTTCTAGATGCGGGCGCATTCCTGGCGTCACCACTACCGGCCCGCGTGCTGACTCCCTCGCGGAGTATGGCGTCCAGCCTGGGAACGCGTAGCCCGCCGCCTCGTAGAAAGGCAGGTAGCGTGCTATACCACCGTGGACCACTGGTGCCATGCCCGCCCCACAGAGCACCTCCACGATTTCCTGCCCCCGCCCTAGCGGGTAGCCGAAAAACGCAGGTACCTCTCCTTCCGCCAGGCATTCCTGGGCGAAACGCACGATCCTTGCGGCTGCATCTTCCCGTTCCAGGAAATGAAACACCGGCAGGCCGAAAGTGGACTCAATAATCAATCGGTCGCACTGCACCGGCTGGGTCGTCCAGCCGCACAGAGGAGGGCGGAGTTTGATATCGCCCGTGTAGACCAACCGTTCGCCGGCGTATTCAATCAACAACTGAGCGGAACCCAGGATGTGGCCCGAGGGGTAGGCGGTCAATCGTGCGTTTTTCCAGGGCAAGCTCTCGCCAATTTCCAACTCCCTCAAAACACGTGGTTTATCTGAGTCCGGCCAGCGTTCTCGGTAGAGGGAAAGCGTTTGAGGGGTGCCCAAGGCCAGTCCGTGGTGGCCGCGGGCGTGGTCGGCATGAGCATGCGATAGCCAAGCGGCCTCTCGTGCCTGGGCCGGATCCAGCCACAAACCCAGTTCGGGGAGGTGGATTCCTTCAGGGCTGAAATCGATCTGCATCCGGCTTACCGCCTTTTTGCATGATGCGCCAGTAGAAGAATCGCTTTTTAGAACATCCTTCGCGCAACCCTACGCATCCATTAACCGTAGCGATTCCAGCGGATTAGAAGTGCTTAATGAGAAACGGGCAAGAGGTAACGCAATGACTTGGCAATCGCCGGTGTTGAGGTTCGCGGGGGCGTCAGCCCTTCTGTGGGCGGCCGCCCTGACCGTGAATCCCTGGGCCTCGCAGTGGCTGGGGTTCGACAGCCACGCCACGATGTTTCTTCGCTGGTTGATGGGCGTCAGTGGTGCGGTTTTTGGGTTAGGACTGCTGATTGCATCGACCAACCCGGTCCGGCACTGGCCCATCGTGCTGCTCTCCTTGCTACAGAAGACAGCTACATCACTGGTTCTGGGCTATTCAATCTGGACTGGCGAGGCGTCGAACCGGCTGCTCACCCTGCTCGTGACGGACCATCTGCTGTGGTTGATTCCGCTGGCGTGGCTGCTGGTGGATGCGCACGAAAGCCTGCTGGGTGTCCGGCGGCGGGCCAACCCCGACATATTGAAGCTTTCGATGCGCCGGAAGACACAGGATGGGATGACCCTGGACGAACTAAGCCGTCTATCACCTGTCTTGCTCGTATTTCTGCGGCACACGGGCTGCACATTCTGTCGCGAAGCCCTCGCTGACCTAGCCGCCAAGAAAAGGGATATCGAAGAAGCGGGTACTCGGCTCGTGCTGGTTCACATGAGTTCGGAGCAACAGGCAGGTAAGTTCTTCGCGCGCTATGGATTAGCCAACGTCCAGCGCATCAGCGATCCGGAACGCAGTCTCTACCGCGCCTTCGGCCTCCCGCGCGGTACCTTCAGTGACCTCTTTGGTCCGAAAGTCTGGATTCGCGGTTTCCAGGCCGGTATTCTCGGCCGCCATGGCGTTGGGCGTCTGGTGGGAGACGGCTTTCAAATGCCGGGTGCATTTCTGATTTACTTTGGAGAGGTACTGCGAAGCTACAGGCACCAGAGCGCCGCGGACCGTCCGGATTACATGGCCCTTGTGACAGGGCGCGAGTACGCCGCTCCGGAAATCGGGTAACCTGCCGCCCGTTTCGAAATGGCGAAATCGTCCATTATCGCCCGCCATTACATCGTTCGCGGGCGTGTACAAGGCGTGGGTTTTCGAGCCTTCGTTCACCATAGTGCGAATGCCCTTGGGGTTCGTGGGTGGGTGCGGAACCTGGATGACGGCAGCGTGGAAGTGCTGGCCTGCGGAAACCCTGAACAACTGAATGAACTGACTGCCTTACTTCATCGCGGCCCCCGTTTTAGCGAGGTTCGCGGCGTCGAAGAAACCGAAGCCGCTCTGGTACAATCGAGTGGATTTTCGGTCAGGTATTAATGGACCTCAAAACGCTGATTCGCGAAGTCCCGGACTTCCCTAAACCGGGCATTAATTTCTACGACATAACCACGCTGCTCAAGAACCCCGCCGGCTGGCGCGCAGTCATCGACCAACTGCGGGAACACTACGCCGGTCTGGACGTGGATTTGGTAGTGGGCATTGAGGCGCGTGGTTTCTTTTTCGCCCCCGCCATGGCTTACGCCCTGGGCGCTGGATTTGTCCCGGTTCGCAAGCCAGGAAAGTTACCTGCTGCTACGGAGAGCGTCGAGTACGCGCTGGAGTACGGCACGGACCGGTTGGAAGTTCACAAGGACGCCATTGCGCCGGGCCAGCGGGTGCTGATTCTGGACGACGTGCTAGCCACCGGCGGTACGGCCAGCGCTGTGGCGCAACTCGTTGAAAAACTGGGTGGACAAGTTGTAGGACTTGGCTTCGTTTTGGAATTGGACTTCCTGAACGGCCGCACTAAACTGGCTGGCCGGGACGTGTTTTCCCTTTTACACTACTGATCATGCCGAAGGCCTCTGGCGTACGCCGGGCCCGCGTGCGGGCGTTCGCCAAGATCAATTTGAGTTTGAAGGTGCTTGGGCGACGGCCTGACGGCTTTCACGAAATCCGCACCGTTTTCCAGACCATAGCCCTGGCAGATCGCCTGGAGTTTGAATACCTTCCGGGCAGCCAAGCGCGGATTGAACTGGAAGAAACGGCCCCCATCCCCGGGAACCTCGTGCTTCGGGCGGCGGAGATGTTCTTTTCCCGCCAGAACGTGCGGGGCCGCCTGCTGATCCGGTTGCGAAAAAGCATCCCCATGGGGGCTGGTTTGGGCGGTGGTTCCAGCGATGCTGCCGCTGTCCTGCTTACCCTCCCGGTGATTACCGGGCACAATTCGGCACTGGGCGATCTGCTGTCCATGGGAGCGGAACTGGGCAGCGACGTTCCCTTTTTTCTGGTTGGCGGCACAGCGCTCGGACTAGGACGCGGCGAGGAGCTTTACCCATTGCCGGAGCAGAAGGCCCGGCCCGTGGTGGTGCTGGCTCCGCCCATCCACGTCTCGACTCCGGAAGCGTACCGGGCGCTGCGGCGCCCTGCGTTGACATCCCCTCTTCCGCCCTCTACACTAAATATTTTCCGGTCGTTTGTCTGGGAGTCGAGTGCGTCTCTCATGGAAAACGACTTCGAGGCCGCTGTTTTCCAGCTTCATCCGGAGTTGGGACGGTGGCGGAGAAAACTCGAGAGGCTCGGGGCTCATGCTGCACGGCTCTCCGGCAGCGGAGCAGCACTCTTTGGGGTGTTTCCGGACCGGGCCAAGCTACAGGGAGCCCTTCCGCCGTTCCGAACGGAACCTCTCCAGGTTTTCTCGACGACAACCCTGCCGCGCGCGCGATATCGTGCGCTGTGGCACAACTGTTTGCGAGAACACGCCGTTAGCAATACATGGCCGCCGCAAAGCCGGTACGCGAAATGAGATCGGATCGCCTTAAGATCCTTACGGGCAACGCCAACCCGGCGCTGGCTCGCGCGATCTGCGCTGAGTTGGGAGTGCCGTTGAGCGGCGCGATCGTCAAGGCGTTTTCCGATGGCGAGATTTGGGTGCAGGTGGAAGAAAACGTGCGCGGCGCCGACATCTTTGTCGTGCAGCCCACCTGTACGCCCGTCGAGCGGAATCTGATGGAACTGATTCTGCTCATCGATGCCCTAAAGCGCGCCTCCGCCGACCGCATCACAGCCGTCCTGCCCTACTACGGCTATGCCCGGCAGGACCGCAAGGACCGTTCGCGCGTGCCGATTTCGGCCAAGGTCGTGGCCTCGATGATCGAGCGTTGCGGGGCGCACCGCATTCTGGCGGTTGATCTGCACGCCGCCCAGATCCAGGGCTTTTTCGATATTCCCGTGGACCATCTTTTCTCCACGCCGGTGATGATCGAGTACTTCCGGCAGTCCGGCGTCGGCAACACGATTGTGATCAGCCCCGACGCAGGCGGCGTGGAGCGCGCCCGGGCCTTTGCCAAACGGTTGGACGTGCCGCTGGCCATCATCGACAAGCGCCGCGACCAGCCCAACGTCTCCGAGGTCATGAACATCATCGGCGACGTGCGCGGCATGGATTGTCTGATTATTGACGACTTGATCGATACGGCCGGCACGCTGGTGAAGGCCAGCGAGGCGTTGCTGGAGGCCGGCGCGCGGACTGTCTCCGCCTGCGCCACCCATGCTGTATTGTCCGGCCCGGCCGTCGAGCGGATCGAGAATTCGCAACTGAAGGAAGTGGTTTTCGCCGATACCATTCCGCTGCGGCCCGATGCCGCGGCATGCCAGAAAATCCGTGTGCTGAGTGTGGCGGGGCTGCTGGCCCGGGCCATCCAGTCCATTAACCAGGAAACGTCCGTCAGCACGTTGTTCGTTTAGATAGGAGCCGATATGAGAAAGGACATTACCGTCACCGCCGCCCCCCGCGCTTCGCGCGGCAAGAATGAGGCGCGGCGGCTGCGGGCCCGGCACATGATTCCGGCTGTGGTGTACGGCACCGGCAAGGAGCCCGTGCCTGTCACTGTCAGCCCCAAAGAGATCAACAAGATTCTGTTCTCTTCGACCGGGCACAACACGATCTTCAACCTCGCCGTCGAAGGGCAGGAAACCACGCCGGTGATGGTGGTGGACTGGCAGCACGGCCCGGTGAAGGGCAACCTGCTGCATATCGACCTGCAGAGAATCGATCTCAGCAAGCGGCTGACCGTCAAGGTGCACGTCGCCACGCACGGCGACCCGAAAGGCGTGAAGGTCCAGGGCGGTATCTACGAAATCGTCACGCGCGAGATCGAAATCGAGTGCTTGCCTGACGAAATCCCTGAGAAATTCGACGTCAATGTAGGCGAACTCCTCATTGGCCAGAGCCTGCGCGCAGGCGATGTGCCACTGTCGGGTTCCATGGTGCTCATCAGCCCTCCGGACCAAGTGATTTCCCACGTGATCGCTACGCGCGGTTCGGCGGAAACCACCGAGGCGGCGGCTCCTGCTGCCGCAGCCGAGCCCGAAGTGGTCAAGAAGGGCAAGAAGGAAGAGGAAGGCGCCCCGGCGAAGAAGTAACCTTCGCCCGCGTCTCCGGAACCGATGGCGGAACCCGAGTTGCTGGTGGTGGGGCTGGGCAATCCCGGACCCGAATACGAAAACTCGCCGCACAACCTGGGGTTCCTCACCATCGACCGTTTGGCTGCCCGCCATGGCGTGCGCCTGGGCCGGTTGGAATGCCGCGCCATCGTGGGGCAAGGCATGGTGGCAGGCCGGCCGGTTCTGCTGGCCAAGCCGCAGACGTTTATGAATCTGAGCGGCCAGTCGGTGAAGGGTTTGTTGGATAAGTTTGGGCTGACGCCGTCGCGGTTGATTCTCGTCTATGACGAATTGGATCTTCCGTGGGGTGTTTTGCGGGTTCGCCCCGGCGGATCCGCAGCCGGCCACAACGGCGTAAAAGACGTGATCCGTTGTGCTGGTACGCAGGAATTCGCCCGGCTCCGGCTGGGCATCCATCCCGGACATCCGGTCGGGGATGGCGCAAAGTTTGTGCTCGCTCCCATAAAGGGCGGGCAAAAGAAGCAACTGGACGAACTGCTTGACAAGGCAGCGCAGGCGGTAGAGTCCATCATCGCTGGGGGCGTCGAGAAGGCCATGGCGGAGTTCAACCGTCGCGCTCCTGGTGCTGGGCCGGCCGCCAACCGGTCCGAGAAAGAGGACGAATGAGGATCTACGAAGAACTGTTCATCGTTCGGCCAGACGCGGCCGAAGAAGACATCGACGCGTACGTCGAACAAATCAAGCAGGTCATCACCGGCAGCGGCGGGACCGTCGAGAAAGTGGAGAAGTGGGGCGTCAAGAGGTTGGCTTATCGCGTCGCCAAGTTCAACGAGGGCTATTACGTCCTCGTCGTGTTCCACGCCGGCCCCACCACGGTGAAGGAAGTGGAGCGGCGCATGCGCGTCACCGACATGGTGATCAAGTTCCTCTCCGTGCGCATCGATGAGGCCCTGAAGAAATTGGACAAGCGGAAGAAGCACCGTGAAAAGCGCGCCCGGATGAAGCCGCCCGCGCCGGTGGCTGCCGTGCCTGCCACCCCCGTCCCGGCAGCCCCCGTTCCCGCGGCGCCCATGCCCGGCGCTCCGGAAGCCCCTGCTGAATAGGAAGAAGGAAGGAGACCTGAGCCATGGCTGAACAAAGAGGTGGGCGGCCCATTGCCGCATCCCAGAGACCGACCGGCACAGATAAAGCGATCGCCACCGGCAAGCGGCAGTACTTCCGCCGCAAGAAAGTCGACCGCATCTGTATCGAAAAGATCGACTACATCGATTACAAGGACGTGAAATTGCTGTCGCAGTTCATTACTGAACGCGGCCGGATTGTGCCCAGGCGGCTTTCCGGGCTCAATGCGCAAAACCAACGCCGCATCACTGAAGCCATCAAGCGCGCGCGCAACATTGCGCTGCTGCCCTTTGCTACCGGCGCCTGAGCCGCACGGGAGAGACTCCAATGGAAGTGATTCTGAGAGAAGACGTCGAAAAACTGGGCGCCCGTGGCCAGGTGGTGAAAGTTGCCCCCGGTTACGCCCGCAATTTCCTCTTGCCGAAACGCCTGGCCGTTCCGGCCACCGAAGCCAACAAGAAAATCGTCGAGCAGGAACGGCAGGCTGCCGTCCGCCGTGAGGCCGCGGAGCGCGGCAGCGCGGAGGAGTTGGCCAAACTCCTGTCGAACGTGACTCTGGAGACCCGCCAGAAGGCCGGCGACCAGGACACGCTGTTCGGCAGCGTTACCGCCAAGGACATTGCCGAACTGCTCGAGAAGCAGTCTTTCCACATCGACCGCCGCAAGATCGTCCTGGAAGATCCTATCAAGACCCTGGGCGAGCACACCGTGCACATCCGGCTCTTCAAGGATGTGCAGGCCAGCGTCAAGTTGGTTGTGCTGAAGGAAGAAGAGTAGTCCCGCCTCTTGCAACTAAGTTCCGGCCCGCCCGCTCCCGATCAGGAGACCGCGCGGGCCTTTCGCATTCCTGCCGCCGGTGCGGCTGCAATGAACCGAGGATAAAGAAATGCCATTGTTGCCCGACCAACTGGACCGTTCCAGGGCGCTCGAAATCTTGCGTGAGGTGGAGGCCGGGATGCTCGGATTCGACCACCGGGTGATCCGCCGTCTGCTGAATACCCCTGAAGAAACAATCGAGGCGCTCGAAACGCTAGGCGAAGCGCCTGCGCCGGACCGGCTCATCGACCTGGACGAGCAGGTGTTCGACCTGTTTCGCTACTTCCGGACGCCCCGGGCGATTCCCTTTTACCTCCGCCTGCTGCACGAACGGGAGTCCGGTGAAGTGCCCGACCACCTGGTCGAAGCGTTCGCAGAGTTAGGTGCGGAAGCTGTGGAACCTTTGCTGGCTGCCTGTGCCGGACCTGAAGCCGAAGACTCTGGGAAACCGGATCTGGTGTTCGTGCTGGCGGCGCTGGGGCGGCCCGATGCCCGCATCCGCGCATTGATCGAACAAACGCTGCAAACCGACCCCTATGAGGGTGCGCTTTGCGCCGGACTTAGCCGCGACGCTGCCCTGCAGCCCGCCGTCGACCGCGCCTTGGCCCACCTTGGACCCACCCAACAATTCGAGCGGCGCGCGTTGCTGGATGCGCTCCAGGCGCTGCAAGAACCGGGAGAGCCTCTCATCCCTGAACCCTTTGACATCCTCAGCCTCTATCCGGAGGAGGCGCCCCCAGTGTTTGACGCCCTTCCGGAGTCCTCTGTGGCCGAATTCCTGAGCAGCGAGTCGCCGCAACATCGAGCCTGGGCCGCGGCGAGCTTCCTCGATTCGGATTATGAAGACGAAACCCGCGACAAGTTGATGAGCCTTGCAGCAGACGACTCCGCGCCTGAGGTTCGCCGCGACGCGCTGGCTGCCCTGGGCGAACGGGTGGAGGAGCCCGCCGTAGAGGCTCTGCTGCGCGCGGCTCTGCTCGACTCCACCCGGACCCGCGACGAGCGTTCCGGCGCACTCATTGGTCTTGCGGCGTTTGCTGGAGAACCCGAAGTAAAAGCCGTTCTCCTGGAGTTCTACGAAGATCCTGCCTACCGTTCGATGGCGTTGGAAACGATGTACCGCAGCGGCGAAGCGGAGTTCCATCCGCGGTTCGTGGAGAATCTGCGGCATGAGAACCTCCTGGTGCGCCGCATGGCCGTGCGCGGTGTCGGCATCTCCAGACTGGCGACGGCGGCCATAGAGCTCGTTCCCTTGTTTCAGGACGAAGACTTGCGCGAGGATGCCCTCTTCGCATACGCGATTGCCGTGCCTGGTCCCACCAACGACAAGTCCGTCCAGAAGATCTTCAGTCAGATCGAGGAAAAGGCCGGTGGACTTTCTTCCGCCGAGGCCGAGACCGTGGGCATGGCATTGGATACGCGACTTAGTCTGGAAGGCCTGCCGCCCGTCTTCTTCGCGGGCGACGAGCATCCTGAGGAGGTGACCTCTGGACCTGTCCAGGTCAATAAGACCGGCCGCAACGATCCCTGCCCCTGCGGCAGCGGAAAGAAATACAAAAAATGCTGCGGCAGTTCTGTGTAGCGGCCGCCAAACAATCAAATCCGCACAAAAATGTTCTAACAATATTCACCCGGCCGCAAACGCAATGTAAACACCCGCGGCGAGGCTGGAGTTGCGATGAGCGCGACAACCATCCACCTCGCCTGGTGCCCCGACGCCGCGTGGACCCGGTATCGCACCGGCGTGTCCCTGCACAGCCACACGTCCCATTCCCGTGAGACGCTGGATTTCATTCCCCGGCTCTCCTCCAAGGTCCCCGGACTGCGCGAAGCCGTTCGCTTCAACGAATGGCGATACCGCCGTTTCCACGAAGGCCGCGAATTGAGTTACGAAGACTGTTGGTGGACCCCGCCGCTAGGCCCTCGGGAAGCGCTGCGCGTGGAACGCGAGCAGATTGAACGGCTGGGCATGCGGCCCCTGGTATCGATTACCGACCACGACAGCATCGAAGCGCCCATGCTGCTGCGCGTGCTCAGCGAGGGGCGTAGCGTGCCGGTCTCCACGGAATGGACCGTGCCCTACCGCGGCGCCATCTTCCACCTGGGGGTGCACAACATTGGTTCGCGCCGCGCCGCCGCTGCCATGGAAGCGATGGCGGGTTTCACCGCGCAACCCGAAGAAGAACGGCTCGAGGGTCTGCTGGACTGGCTGGCTGAGGACGAAGCCACGCTTCTTGTCTTCAACCATCCTTACTGGGATGAAAAAGGAGCTGGCCAAGCGCATCACAACCAGGTTGCGGAAAGCTTTCTGATTCGTTACCGGCGCTATTTGCATGCGCTGGAAGTGAACGGGCTCCGCCCTTGGACCGAAAACCGCAAGACCCTGCACCTGGGCCAGCAAGCGTCTATGCCAGTGGTCGCCGGCGGCGACCGGCACTGCCTGGAACCGAATGCCGTGCTGAACGTCACCAACGCCGCCTCGTTCGCCGAGTTCGCCGACGAGGTGCGTCACTATGGCATCAGCCGCGTCTTGATCATGCCGCAGTACCGCGAGCCCCTGCCTCTTCGCATCCTCTATAGCGTCACCGATGTCATGCGGGACAATGCCGGGCACACGCATGGCTGGACCCGCTGGAGCGACCGTGTGTTTTACCGCAAGAACGGGCAGATTCGGCAACTCAGCAGGACATGGCAGACTGGGAAAGAACCGGCCGTGGTCCGTCTCTTTATACTTTGCAGCCGGTGGATGGAGAGTCCGGGCGTGAAAGCTGCCCTGCGGCGACAGTGGGCCCAGCCGGCGCAGGAGTTTTCCGCCTGAGTATGGCATGGATGCCGGCGCCCCAAGAGCAGCTTTTTTCGCGGACAGTTTTCATGAAGTCAACGGAGTGGCGCTCACCAGCCGCCGCATTCACTCGTATGCAGTGGCGCGCGGCCTCCCTTTCTTCAGTTGCCACACGGGGCCGAAGACACAGGTGCAGTCCGCTGGCGGCGTTACCACCTGCGAAATCGCACTGAGCCCGCTCAGCTTCGGACTGGAAAAGGATCTGCGGTTTGATCTGCTGTTCCTGCGGCACCGGCGTTTCGTGGAAAGCGCGTTGCGGCAGTTCAAGCCGCAGGTTGTCCACATCACGGGACCAAGCCACACAGGAATGTTAGGCGCCATCGCGGCTGCGGTTTTCGGTGTACCCCTGGTTGCCAGCTGGCACACCAACGTGCACGAATACGCGGGCCGCCGGCTGGAACAGGTTTTGGGGCTTCTCCCGCGTGGTCTGGCCCACCGTGCCGGTCTATGGGCCGAACACCGCGCGTTGTCAGCCACGCTGTTGTTCTACCGGAGGGCCCGTGTCTTGTTGGCGCCTAACGCCGAACTCTGCCGCATGCTGGAAGAGGGAACCGGCCGTGAATGCCATTTGATGCCGCGCGGCGTGGATGCCGACCTGTATCATCCGTCGCGGCGCGACCGGACGGATGATTCCTTCGAGGTCGGTTACGTCGGCCGTTTGAGTCCGGAGAAAAATGTCCGGCTTCTGGCGCGCATTGGCCAAGTGCTTGAGGCGGCGGATGCCGGTCCGTTCCGCATCACGATGGTGGGCCACGGCGGAGAACAGGAATGGCTCCAGCAGAATGTCCCAAACGGGCATTTCCCCGGCGTGCTTCGGGGTGAGGCGCTGGCCCGCGCCTACGCAAACTTCGACTTGTTCGCCTTTCCCAGCCGTACCGACACCTACGGCAACGTGATTCAGGAGGCGATGGCTGCCGGAGTGCCCTGCGTGGTGACAGATGGCGGCGGCCCTAAGTTCCTGGTGGAGCACGGCAAAGAAGGCTGGGTCGCCTCCTCCGACGATGAGTTTGTCCAGGCCGTGGTGCAATGTGCCCGCGACCGCGCCCAGCTTCGCACCATGAGCGCCGCCGCCCGCACTCGCGCACTCCAGGCTAGCTGGGATCGCGTGGGCGAACTCGTTTGGCAGGCCTACGCCCGCGCGGCTGCGTGAATCTTCCTGCCGCCTAGGGCCGTGACCGCCATTGCCCGAGGATCACGCCGCACGCATCCTTCACGGCGTTCCCTAGCGAGCGCGTCGATCCGGCATGCAGCAAATCGCCCCCGGCGTCGAACACTGCAATCTTGTTGTCGCGGCGCACCAGGTCCTTCCCGCCCTCGCGGTCCAGGCGCACGACGAACTGTGCCTTCGCACGGTCGCCTGTCACGGCCACTTCCGGGCATCGCTGCAGGAACGTCTTCATCACTTCCACCGTCTGTGGACGGGCGCCGCCGGACACACCTCCTCCTGCGCTTCCGTCCACGCCGCCCAGTCCCCCGGTCACTTGCCAGGAGTCGCTTTCTTCAATAAAAACCCGTGGCCGGTCAGGCCCGGCGCCCCACGCCACCACCGTCACCGAGGCTAAGAGAATCAGGCTCCGATTTGTCATCACAACTGATGGACGCAGGCCCGCCAGGACGTGGTTTCCGGCCATCGCGGCTATGATTGTAAACATGGTCCGGATGATCTTACTGGCCCTGTGTTTTTCCCACTGGCTCGCCGCACAGGATGTGCGCGCCCAAAACGTGATCGATAATGCCGTGACGGCACTGGGCGGCGAACGGTTCCTGGCCATGGTGGACCGCGTGGAGGAGGGAAGGGCTTATTCGTTCTACCGGCAACAACTGTCAGGACTCTCCCGGGCCAAAATCTACACCCGCTACCTGACGAGGCCTTCGCCGCCGGTGCCCGGCTTCTTCGGCTTGCGCGAACGGCAGGCCTTTGGCAAGAAAGAGGACGTCTACATCGTCTTCAACGAATTGGGCGGCCACGAAATCACCTATCGCGGCGCCAAGCCCCTGCCGAAGGAAACCTTCGATCGCTTCCAGGAAACGCTCATGCACAATGTCCTCTACACCCTGCGGATGCGGTTAGGCGAGCCGGGGCTGGTTTTCGAGTACCGGGGAACGGATCTGCACGAGAATCAACCAGTGGATGTCGTCGACATCATCGACAGCGAGAACCGCGTGACCAAAGTAGCCTTCCTGCAATCGGACAAACTACCGGTCCGCCAGGAGTGGGAACGCCGCGATCCGCTGACCCGGATCCGGCAGGTGGAGGTAACGGTTTTCGCCAAGTACCGAGATATTGGCGGTGGCGTGATGTGGCCGTGGGTGGTGCGCCGCGAGCGCAACGGCGAGCGCGTCTTCGAAATGTACACCGATGCCGCCCAGGTGAACGTGGGCTTGACCGACGATCTCTTCACCCTGAGCGGCGACACGAAGATCCTCGACAAGCGCAAGAAGTAACCGGCCCGCGGCTATTTCACCTTGCACAGTGGATCACCCACCACCACGTTCATCCAACTCACCACTGGAATACTCATCCAGAAGGCCTCGCCCAGTGTTTTGCCTTCGTTCAGATATGCGCCAAATAGGATGTCCGGATGGGGAGTGTTCGCCAGGAACGGTTCGGCAACGTGGCCCGAGGCTCCTGTGACGCCCTGGCGGATCAGATCACCGGTTAACGACTGCACCGAGCCCCGGAAATAAGCGGTCGGGTCGTTCCATTCGCCGAAACGCCACTGCGGCGGCGGCTCCTGAAATGTGCGCGCGTTGGTGGAGACATATTCTGTGGCGATAGCTCCCGGTAGAAACCGCAGATTCAAGTTCCGCTCGCCTTTCAAAGTGACTCGGCGTGTCCGGTCGTTGGAGCCCCAGCCGGCGTACGCGATGATATCGTCCACGTCGCGAACTACCGCGCGGGACTGCTCCCAGATCACGCGCTCGCGCGGAAACAGGCCAGCGGCCGTGCGCATCCAGAAATTGCCAGGCGAATCAAAACCCGGTTCGTGCTGGTCAAGAACAATGCGTCCGCGTGCGGTCACTTCCGGCCGGGCAGCCATCGCCCGGTCCACCAGGGCTCGGGCGTCGGCGAAGGTGAACCCGGTCAGCCGCGTCACCAGAAAGATCGGAGGCTCACCGCCCTTGGCGCGAAAATACGGGTTTGGCAGCGGCCCCGCCAGCCCGAGTGTAGATCCGGCCGCAAGCCGGAGCCTCAGCGCTGCCAGTTCGGAATCCACCGATGCTGTGCGGGTGGTTTCCTTGTGGCCGCCTTCCGCAATCCGCAGGGGTACACCGTGGCAAAGCACCAGGTATTTCGGTAGCTTTTCCTGACGCCCCAAGGCGGCACGGAGAGGCTCCTCGATCTCCCGCTGGTAGACCTCGCGCGTGATCTCCTCCGCGGCCGAGGTTCGAAGCCTGATGAGCCGCTCCGGCGGCACACCGCGCCTGCGCGCGTAAAACTCACCGAGCGAAGTGGACCCCGCTCTGTTTTGATTCACCACCACGAGCAAGTCCGGCGGCGCCGCCGCCAGGCATCCGGCCAACCAGAACAACAAATATGTGGGCCAGTTCACTGTAAGGACTTCAAAAAGGCTACCACTGCCTCGGCATCCTCGGCTTTTAGCTTGTACGCCGGCATCGGGGGACCGGCGGGCTTGCCCTTGGGCGTCAGTCCGGTCTTCAGATACTCCAGCATCCCCTTATCACCCCAACGCTCAAAAAGTCGGCCGGCGCCTGTAATGTCGGGTGAAGTCTTGTGCCAATCGGGCACGGGGTTCATCGGCGCGAAATCCAACACGGCCCCCTTCAGCCAGCGCGTCCGGTCAAATCGGCCATCCTCGAGTTTGGGCGTGTGACAGTGATGGCATTGCCCCACCTCCTCCACCAGGTAGCGGCCGCGCTCCAACAGGCCCGCCGGAGCGGTTTGCCCGGCCGCCGCCTGGCCGTACGCGTCCGGCAGTCCCACAACCGAAAAGAATCCCAAAATGAAAATGTACTTTTTGATGTGCATTAGCTCGATGGTAATATGAGGGATTATTGTGCGCCAAGGACGCGCGCCGGTCTGCCTTCTTTGTCGCCGGGATAGGCTGCCAACTGGGACCAGGAGAACCCAAAGAGCATGGATCTCGATCAGCTCCACACGTTCCTCGAGATTGTGCGCCTGAAGAGCTTCTCCAAGGCTGCCCAGACCTGTTTCCGCACCCAACCAGCCATCAGCGCCCAGATCCGCCAACTCGAGCAGGAACTCAACTGTTCGCTGTTTGAGCGCCTTGGCACCCGCATCCAACTCACCGCGGCTGGAAAGATCTTCAGCGAATACGCGGAGCAGATCCTGGATCTCCGGCGTCGCGCGCAGAATGCCATTAACGAGCTGGAAAAGGTGCCGCGGGGCGAACTCGTCATTGCCGCCAACGAGGCGACCTGCATCTATGTTCTGCCCCATGTGTTCAGCGAGTACAAGAAGTTGTTCCCCAATGTGCAACTGCTGGTAGACCGCAGTTACGGAGGACACGTCGTCGACGCTGTTCTGGACAACCTTGCTGATTTTGGTTTCACGCAGCTTCCTGTAACGGAAAAGAAACTCCAGGTTGTGCCGGTATTCACCGATGAGATCAAGTTGCTGGCCCCGCACGGGCATCCTTTGGCCGCTCTCGATACCGTCCGAGCCGAGGAACTCCGCGAATACCCGCTGTTGTTGCCCAAAGGCGGAACCACCCGCTCGAAGCTCAATGCCTGGCTCGAGCCCGTGGAGGACGAGATGCAAGTCTCGATGGAGCTGGATTCCACCGAAATGATCAAGCGGTTTGTCCGCGCCGGGCTGGGCCTCTCCTTCATGGCTGCCTCGCACTGCCGCGAAGAGGTGGAAGCCCGGCAGCTTGCTCTAGTCAGCCTGGCGCCGGAACCTCTCGTGCGGCGCATTGGCTTGATCTACCGGCGGGACAAGGCGTTCTCCAAGGCGGGCCTTGGGTTCATTCAGGTTGTGATGAACTCCAGCAGCCAGCGGCGCTCTGAACCGGCTGCAGCGGAGGCCCTCCGGACCTGAAATCCTATGCCGGAAAGCGCAGGCCAGTACCGGTTCACGACGATTGTCGTCAGCGCGGGTGATCGCAATCATCGTTTCCGGTCCTGGGCAGAGGTGCCGGCGCCGGTACGGGACCAGGTGCAGCGCGCCACTGGCTCTGCAGATTCGGCAACCATTCTTATCGCGGATGAAGCCGGGGAACGGTTCCTGGAACAGGTCTTGCTGAACAGGCTGCGGGAAGGCCGGGTGGTTCCGCAGGAGTCTCCAGCGCAATCAGGGCGGAATTTATCGTGGCGGCTGTGGGCGGAACTGGCCGTCTGTGCCTCCGCAGGGCTTCTGATCTGGTTTCTCGCGACGCTGCGCTAGGCGGTTGATTCGACAAGCTCTACAGGATCTTTGGCGCGCCGCCGATGGATATTCAGGCAGTCTACTCCTTAGCCGAGCCGGGGAGCCGGGAGGCTCCTCCGCCTGAGGAAGCCACGGAAAGCGGCTATACGGCCCGCATCTTCCGCCACCGGCTCTCCGGCCATCTTTCGTTGCCCATGACGCAGGCCGTGTTTTGTCCTGGCAGCGAGATTTGATCGTCACAGTCCTTCCTGCATGCCGATAAGGGTGCCATGGAAGATCGCTCCCACCCGGACCGGCGCCGGTCTCCACGCTTTCAGGCAGTCCAAACCGCCCGGCTGATCGTACTCCGCGAATTCGGTCCCCAGCAGGAGGCGCAAGTGACGGTGGTGGAATGTTCGGAAGAGGGCATGGGCATCCGCTCCCCTCTCCCCATTGCCCCGGGAAACGCAGTCCGGCTCGACCTTTCTGATCAACTTCTACTTGGGGAAGTGGTCCATTGCAGTCCGGTCGCTGTCCCCAACCAGTTCATGCACTGGTTTTGCGGGATCCGGCTGGAGCAGGGGATCTTTAGCAGGGAAGCATTGCGCCGCTTGCTGGAGGCGGTGCTTGGCGGAACGGCATCGGTGGGGCGCTCAGTTGAGCACCATCTGCCGGATTCCCATGAATAGCGCGAAAACGAGGACCCCGGAGAACACCAGGAACAGCGCCATGCCGACGCGGTTGGCGGCCCGGCTCCGATTCAGTCCACGTTGGAGCAAGGTTCGTGGCATGCTAGCCTCCTTTCGGCTGGACTGCTCCCAGACTGTAATCAAACAGTAACATTTAATCTTGAAGACGCAAAGAAAACTCAGCCGGTTTCCTTGCCTATCTCTCGACTATGCGGCTAAAGCGTTAAACTACAAGCGTATGGCAGGAAAAGCGATTGTTTTTGGGGCCGGGGGGCAGCTTGGCGTAGAACTGATGAAGGTCTTTGGCAGCCGGGGCTACCAGGTGCGCGGTTTCGAACGGACGACGGTCGACATCACCAACCAGGTTGCGGTGGAACAGGCGATCGCCACCTTCGACCCGTCGGTGGTGCTCAACGCGGCAGCCTACAACCAGGTGGATGTCGCGGAGAGCGAGCCCCAGGCAGCATTCCAGGTAAACGCCCTGGCGGTCCGGAACCTCGCTTTGGCCTGCCGGCAATGCGGCTCCCGGCTGGTGCATTTCTCCACTGACTACGTGTTTGATGGAAAGGCGCGCCGCCCTTACACCGAGGAGGATCGGACGCACCCGCTCGGCGCATATGCTGTCTCGAAACTGGCCGGCGAGCTGTATGCGCAGGCCTATCTGGACAATGCTTTGGTAATCCGTACCTCGGGTGTATTCGGTCCCGGCGGCTTGCGGACCGCGAGGGGTAACTTCATCGAGCTCATGCTGCGGCTGGCGGGTTCGCAGCAGATTATCCGTGTGGTGGAAGACCATGTGGCGTCACCCACATATGCTCCCCTGCTGGCGGACCGGACCGCAGCTCTGTTGGACTGCGGTGCATCCGGAGTCGTCCATGTGGGTGGTGGAGAGGCCATCACATGGTACGACTACGCGAAGATCATCTTCGAGAAGGCAGGGCTCTCGCCCGAACTGCGCCCCACCAACGAAAAGGAATACCGTACCGCGGCTCGCCGGCCCAAGTATTCCGCGCTTTCTAACGCCCATATGGAATCTCTTGGGCTGGACCCCATGCCGCCGCTGAAAGAAGCCGTCGAAATGTATTTGGCCAGCCGCGCCGCCATTGCGGCTGGTTAGCCCAGGTCAGTTACCCTGCTTGTCCGCGTAGTAGCCCTTCCTGGCCTGAATACGGACATCGCGGTTTTTGGGGCGGATTTCGATCTTGCGGAACTGGCCGTCCTTGTTCGTGTTTGCGGGGGGGAAGGCCAGCGTGTACTGGCTGCGCACTTCTTCCTGAATTTCGCGGAAGATGCTGGTGAGCGTGTGGTTGCGGTCCACGCGGAACACCCGCCCTCCGGTTTCCTGCGCGATCCGTTTCATCGTGCCTTCTCCGCTGAATCCGCCGTACATGGGTGAGGTGTAGCGCGGGTCCTCGAACAGGATCCCGTAAACGATGGCATCGGTGCGCTGGGCCTCTTCCACCGCTTCGGCCAATTTGATACGGCTGCCCACATCCACGCCGTCGGTGATGATCACCATTACTTTGCGGCCTACCTCTTTCGCCAGAACTTCCTTGGCCGCCAGCCAGACCGCCTCGTAGAGGACTGTGCCGCGCACCGCGCCGGGCAAGGTAGGCGGCGTCACCCCGTAGGCCGAGGAAACCACCTTCAGTTGGGCCAACGCGCGTTCCAGCAGATTAAGGGAAGAAGTCAAGTCCTGGAGCAATTCGGCGTCGGATCCAAAGCTGATCAGGAAGGCGAGATCCTTGTCCTTCAACATCTCACGGAAGAACTGCAAGGCGGCGACACGTTCCTCGGCGATGAGGCGCTCCTGGCTGCGTGATACATCCACCAGCAAGCCGATGGTCAGCGGCAGGTTCACTTCGCGCGAGAAGAACCGGATCTCACGCTTGACGCCGTTCTCGTATACTTCCACATCATTCTGCGTCAACCCGGGGACGTATTGCCCGTTCTTTGTCCGCGCCGAGAACAGGACATTGACGAGTTCAACGTCAACGCGGATGACCTGGTCCTCTTCCGGGGCAGGCTTCGGTGGCTGGGCCCACGCCGGCCAGCCCGCCAGCCCGAGCAGGAATCCTCTCCGGTCCAGGATCACCGGCTTCATCGGTACCACCATGCCATAATCTCAGGATGCGCCCGGTGGCCGGGTTGTTTCCCTGTCCTCCCCGGGTTCCCTCTTATTCGCATGAAACGGGCCGTCGCGCACTTGTTGTCCTCCGATCCGGTGATGGCTAGGGTCATCGGGCGCGTGGGGGTATTCCGCATGCGCTACCGGCCACCCACCTTCGAAACACTCGCGCGGTCCATTGTCTATCAGCAATTGAGCGGCAAAGCAGCCGCGACGATCTACGGAAGGCTGTCCGCGGCAGCTGGGCCGGCGGGTGTCACCCCCTCCACGGTCGCCCGGCTGTCTGCCGAAGAACTCAGGGCGGCCGGCCTTTCAGCCGCGAAAGCAGCGGCGCTTCACGATTTGGCCAACCACGCGAGGAGGCGCCGGCTGCGCTTCGATCGCCTGCCGGACCTGCCGGACGAAGAAGTCGTGCGGCAACTCGTCCAAGTCCGTGGCGTTGGCGTCTGGACCGCGCAGATGTTCCTGATGTTTGGTTTGCGCCGCCGTGACGTTCTGCCCGTGCAGGACCTGGGTATCCGCACTGCCGTGCGGCGCGAGTACGAGTTGGACCAGTTGCCTGGACCAGGAGAACTGCACCAAATCGCTGCGCCGTGGCGCCCTTTTGCCTCTGTGGCCTGCTGGTATCTCTGGCGCAGTCTGGATGGGCCTGCCGCCCTCTGAAGGGCCTGTCGCCGATGACTCCTATGGATTTCCGCCTGCCTCTGCTCATGGCCTTGGAACGCCACGTCTGTTTCGACGGCCATGAAGAGGCAATGCGGCAGAGGATTCTCACGTTCGTGCGCGCCCACCCGGATTGCTTTGAACGCTCCCTCTTGGCCGGCCATGTCACCGGTTCTGCCTGGATCATCAACCCGGAACGGACCATGACATTGCTAACCCATCACGCCAAGCTCGATAAGTGGCTCCAGCCGGGAGGCCACGCCGACGGCGACCCCGACGTGCTCGCCGTGGCCCGGCGGGAAATGGAGGAGGAGTCCGGACTGCGGGGCGAAGTGCTGCTCGGTGGTGCGATTTTCGACGTGGACGCCCACGACATCCCGGCCCGGGGAGAGACACCTGCCCATGTGCACTACGACGTCCGCTTCGCCTTCGAAGCGGACCCCCAGCTGCCACTCCGGGTCAGCGACGAATCCCATGCTCTCGCCTGGGTTCCCTTGGATGCCGTGGCGGACCTTGCCACCGACGGCTCGGTGCTCCGGATGGTGGCAAAAACGCGGAAGATTCCGTTTCAAAATCTAGCACTTCCGCCGGACATTGGAACGGAGTTATGATCAGAAGAACCTGGTGGGGCCTCGCGTCTTTCCCTGTCCCTGCCGGTTGGAGAATGAGTATTCTCTGGGTCCCGATGAGTTGAGCCCAGAGGGGAATCGAATCGAGTGCTGAAGGGGAGTCTCTCTCTATGAGAAATCCGTCTTTGAATCTGCGTGGTTGGGTTATGCTTTCGCTGGCCCTCCTTGCAGTGGTTTTCTTGGCCGCGCCAGCCTCGGCGCAAGTGCTGTATGGCTCACTGGTCGGCCAAGTGGAAGATCCCACGGGCGCGGTTGTGCCTACGGCCACGGTATCGGCCACCAACAAAGCCACGGGTCTGACCCGTGAAACCCAATCCGACGAACAGGGCCGCTACACGCTGCCCAACCTGCCGGCCGGCGTTTACGATTTGAAGTTCACGGCCAACGGCTTTAAGACCGTCACCCGGCAGAATGTGGAAGTGACAATCAACAGCACTGTCCGCGTGGACATGCGGCTTGAAGTCGGCCAGGTCTCCGAGCAGGTGACCGTGTCGGCAGAAGTGGCTGCGCTGAAAACCGAACAGTCCAGCGTCAGTTCCGAGATTCAGGCCAAGGTAGTGCAGGACATGCCTCTGCCCGCCTACCGGAACTACCAAAGCCTGATTAACCTCGTTCCCGGCGCGACGCCCGCCGCTTTCCAGAACGCGGTCGTCGATACTCCGGGCCGCGCCCTCACCACCAATGTGAATGGTACGAACCGCAACAACAACAACACCCGCGTGGACGGCGCCACCAACGTGTTTATCTGGCTGCCTCACCACACGGTGTACGTTCAGCCCGTCGAGTCGATTGAAACCGTGAACGTCACCACGGGCTCGATGGACGCTGAGCAGGGGATGGCTGGCGGCGCCGCCATCACGGTTTCCAGCAAGAGTGGCACCAACGAAATGCATGGCGTTTTGTTCGAGTACCACCAGAACCAAAAGTTGAAGGCGCGCCACTATTTCGACCGCATCACGCGGCTGCCGATGGCCAACATGAACATCTTCGGCGGCACGCTGGGCGGGCCGATTGTGAAGAACAAGTGGTTTTACTTTGGAAGCTTCGAGCGCACCACCGAGCGATCGGGGCAGGTGGGCTTGTACTCTGTGCCGCCGCAGGAGATCCGGAATGGTGATTTCAGTAACTACACCAACCTCTCTCTGATTTACGATCCGGCGACTGGCCAGCCAAACGGTGCGGGCCGCACGCCTTTCCCGGGCAACCGCATTCCCACTAACCGGATCAGCCCGATCTTCAACGAGATCCAGAAGCTGGCGCCTTTGCCCAACCAGACCGGTACCGGACTGGGCGGACTGCAGGAAAACTTTACTGCGTCGGGCACCTTTAAGCTGGACCGCAACAACTACGACTTCAAGACCAACTGGAACGTCAGCGAAAAGCTAATGATTTGGGGCAAGTACAGCCGCATGGACGCGCCCGTCACGGGCTTGGTTCCGTTCGGCGAACTGGTAGGCCCAGCCATTGGTGCGGCTAGCCCCGGCAACGGCGACACCACAGTACAGCTACCCACCGTTGGCTTCAACCTGACGCCGTCCAGCACTTGGTTTATCGACGGTGTGTTCGGCTACACCCGGTTCGACCAGACGGTTTCCGGGCTGGACTTCGGGAAGAACTGGGGTTCGGAAGTTTTCCGCATTCCAGGCACCAACGGCGGCCGCACCTTCGCAAACGACGACCGCTACAGCGGGATGCCGGTCTTCAATCACGGGTTCAGCACCTGGGGCCAGACGGCCACCTGGATTCCGCTGTTTCGCAATGACCGCAGCTATACCTACACAGCGAACTTCTCGAAGCTCAAGGGCGCGCACGAAATCCGTTTTGGCGTCGACATCGTGAAGCACGAGATGAATCACTGGCAGCCGGAAACGGCGAACCCCCGTGGCGCCATCACCTTTGGTGGCAACGCCACCATGGTGCAGGGTGGGAACGCGCAATCGATCAACGCTTACGCGTCTGGGTTGCTGGGCCAGATCACCTCATGGAGCAAGTCTGTTCAGTACTTCCTGATGACCACTCGCGAGTGGCAGCACGGCTTGTACGTCCGTGACCGCTGGCAGGTAAACCGGCGGCTCACGCTTAACCTGGGTTTGCGCTGGGAATACTACCCGCTGATGGGCCGGGCCGACCGGGGTATCGAGCGGTGGGATCCGGTTACCAACCTTGTCACCCTGGGTGGTCTGGGTAATGTTCCCACCGCCAACGGCTACGAGGTCAGCAAGAGCCTGTTCGCGCCTCGTGTCGGCTTCGCCTTCAAAGTAGACGACAAGACCGTGATCCGCAGCGGCTACGGCATGACCTACAACCCGCTTCCGTTCTCGCGTCCGTTGCGCGGTCTCTACCCGGCAACAATTACCTCCAGCAACGCGGCCGCAGATCCGTTCGGGATTCTGAACACCCTGGACCAGGGTATTCCTGAGGTCCCAGTGCCGGATGTCAGCAGCGGTGTCATCAACCTGCCGCGTGGCGTGGATATGGGCCCGCGCAGCCCCTGGGGCGGCATGATCAACCGCGGTTACATTCAGAGTTGGAACTTTACTGTCGAGCGCCGCATGCCGTGGAACATCATCGGCAGCGCCGCTTACGTCGGGACCCAGACCGTCAACCAGTTGGGCGACCGCGACATCAACGCCGCCCCTCCGGGGACCGGCGGCGCCGGACGGCCTTTCTTCCAGCGCAACGGCAACATTGCGCTCAACATGTGGGATGGCTTTGTCAGCGGCAACTATCATTCGCTGCAGATGACTGCCGACAAAGCGCTTTCCCAGGGCTTGTTCTTCAAGACCAGCTACACCTGGTCGAAGACCATCAATATGTTCGATGACGACGGATGGGCGGGTCTCCCCCTCACCAACTGGGGCCCCGCCCTCTACCGCAACCGGGCCCCGGCTGGCTACGACCGGACGCACATGTACACCATGGCGATGACTTACAACCTGCCCTTCGGGAAGGGCCAGGCCGTGAACATTGGCAATAAGTTCGCCGACGTCCTGTTCGGCGGATGGCAGACCAACGGTGTGTTCAGCGCTTATTCTGGAACGCCCTTCACGGTGTTCGCCAATGCGGGCACGTCACTAAACGCCCCGGGCAGCAGCCAGACTGCGGACTGGGTTGCCCCGCTGATCAAACTGGATCAGAAGGGGCCCAACAGCCAGTTCTACGCGGCCACCAGTTGGCGCGACCCCAACTTCGGCCGTCCGGCCAACGTGTTCCGCTTCGGCACCTCCGGCCGGAATGCGTATCGCGGCCCCGGCTTCTGGCGGTTGGACGCCAGTGTCTTCAAGAACTTCAGCATCACCGAACGGTGGGTGCTGCAGTTCAAGGCCGAAGGCTATAACGTAACCAACACCCCGCGCTTCGGCAACCCGAACGCCAACGTCTCGTCGGCCACCATCGACTCGGCCGGTAACTTCGTCAACCTGAACAACTTCATGGCCATTACAGGCGCCGACCGCAACCAGGATCGTCAGTTCCGTTTCGGCCTGCGCCTTTCGTTCTAGAAATTTACGGAACGAAGCCAATCCAAGCCCCGGCGAGCCACGATCGGCCCGCCGGGGCTTTTCTCATCTTTGCTATCCTTGGATAGGATGCTTGCGAAAAGAGTCCTTCTTTTCGTTCTTTCTTCTCTGTCTGTTGTGGCGGCCACAGATCCGGATGAGGGAACACTGGCCAGTGGAAAACCCCGGATCCCGGAGCCTATGGTTTACGACCTGGTACGTCCGCTAGGCGCCAGCAAGGGTGAATTCGAGGTCAATTCGCTGTTCCTGAAGCCACTCCGCAGGGGCCGCCCCTTGGAGTGGGCGCCCGAGGTGGAATTCGCCTTTGCTGAGGGCTACGCCATAGAATTCGAATTCCCCTTCGAAGGGACGGCGCTTGAGACCTGGAAGGCTGCTCTTCAGGGAACGCTGGGCGATTTCGCCAACCACAAGGCCACTCACGGATGGCAGGTTCTGGGGGAGCGCTTCCGGAATACAGGCGACTGGAAGCTGGACCTGCTGTATCTGACCGGCACTCGCTGGCACCCGCGGTGGTCCACCTTCACAATGGCGGGAAGCCGCCGTGAAGAGAAGATGCAGTCAGCCGGATGGGCTCCACTTTGGAATCAGAGTGTCTTTTATCACTACTCAAGGAAGATAAACCTTGGAGTTGAGTCCAATTACAAAGGGCGCGGCCTCTTGCCGCCGTATTGGCTCACGGTCCCACAGGTGACGCTGCGGCACTCCAGGTACAACATTCAGTTCGGCGCGGGTAGCCGGTTGGAGGAACGCCGATGGCGGCCAGTCGTTGCATGGCGGCTGACACGCGAGTTCTGAGGCGGACTGCTGTTACACTAGGGAGCTGGGATTCCAATGCCTGGCGAACCTGCGGTGGATTTGCGCAGCGTCACCTTCTCCTACGGGACAGGCGATGTGCTGCATGGACTCTCCATACAACTTCAGTACGGCGAGATCGTCGGCCTGTTGGGGCCGAACGGTGCGGGCAAGAGCACGACCATCAAACTGATAGCGGGGCTGCAGACGGCGCGAACCGGTTCCGTTCGTGTGCTCGGGCACTGCCTGCCCGATGATGCTGTCGCGGTGAAGCAAAGGTTGGGCTATGTGCCCGAAACCCCCGCGCTGTTCGAATCGCTGACGGGGCAGGAGTTCCTCGAACTGTGCGGGCGTCTGCACAGCCTGCCGGAAGAAAGGTTGCAGCCACGAATTGCCGGGCTATTGGAGGCCTTCGGCCTGACCACGGAGCGCGTAGCGCGGCTGGATACTTACTCAAAGGGCATGCGTCAGAAGATTCTGCTGGCCGCCGCGCTGCTGCACGATCCGGATTTGTTGCTGCTGGATGAACCTCTCTCCGGGCTGGACGTTCATTCCGCGTTGTTGATCAAGGACCTCTTGTCGGCGCTGGCCGCGGAAGGGAAGGCCATCCTTTACAGCTCGCACGTTCTCGATGTTGTCGAGCGTGTCTGCAGCCGTGTGTTGATCATCGACCACGGCTCACTTGTGGCAGCGGGCGATGTCCAGGGCCTGCAGGCGCAGACGGGGCAGGAACGTTTGGAAGACGTCTTCCGGCAACTCACCGGAGTCCGCGACCTGGCCGCCAGCGTGCGGCTGGTAGTTGAATCCATGAGGCGATAGGCGTGGGCGGCACAGGTTGGGCAGCTCTGGCGGACCGCCTGTTGAACCGGTCAGGCATCGATCCGCGGCAGTTTCGCGTTCTGGTGAGTTTGTTCGATGAACTGCTCGAGCGCCGGGACTTCTTCGGCCAATCCGGCATGGGCATGGGCGGGCTGCGGGTGATCACGCTTCTTTACGGGGGCCTGTTCGGCATCCTGGGCGTAGTGCTCTTGATAGGAGAGCCTCCGCCCCGCCTGGTGTACGGCATCTTTGGCGGCGCAACAGTCTTCGTGCTTCTGGTGGTGCTGTTGTTGGAGGCGGGCAATAGCCTGATGAACCCCGCCGAAGCCCTCCTGCTCGCCGCGCAACCGGTGCGCGGGGCCACCTGGACGGGAGCGAAACTGGCTCACATCGCACGGATCGTTTTTTACCTGGTCCCGGCGATGAATGTGGCGCCGGTCTTCGGTGTGCCCCTGGCGTTGGGTGGATCTTGGCTGAATTCGGTAGCCTTTCTAGCCGCAATGCTGGCCGCCGGGTTTGCCGTCTCATTGTTCTGCTGCTCCATCTATGGGTGGCTGCTCTGGCTGTTGCCGGCGGGACAGGCGCGGCGGGTTTCCCACTGGGTGGAGTTCTCCCCCCTGTTCTTGTTTTTTGCCGGCCAGTCGTTCCGGACACCGTTGCGCAGATTCTACGAAGGAGCGGATCTCTCCGCCGGGACCTTGAAGGTGCTGGCCTCGACTACAGTCGTGGCCCTGATTGTTATGACGGTGCTGGGGCTACGAGCGCTTTCCACCGACTACCTGGTCCGGGCCGCGGCAATCGCCCACGGAGGACGAAGCCGTCCCCGTGCGGCTCGCGCGGGAGTGTGGGTTGCTCTCGCCGGGGCATGGGCGGGGCCTGGCGGACGCGCCGGGTATGCATTCACGAGCAAGTGCATGCGGCGCCAAACGCACTTCGTGAAGCAGTGGCTGAGTATGGCCTTGCCGATTGCTCCGATGCTTGCCCTCGCGCTCCGGAATCCGCTTCCCAATCCTTTTTCCGGAGTGTTTTCTCCCGCTCACTTCCTGCCGCACCTGCTCGGGATCATGGCCATCGCTCTCGCCGGGTTTCTGCCATTGGGGAGTAGTTCAAAAGCCGCCTGGCTCTTTCAGAGTGTACCGTCCACCTTTCTGCGCGAGTATGCCCGGGGCGTTTCGCTGGCCCTGCTGACGCTGGTGATCCTGGCGCCTGCTGTGGTGGTCCTGCCCTTTTTGGTGTGGTTCTGGGGGTGGGCGGACTCCGGATTGTTCCTTCTCTTCACATTGGCCGTGAGCGGACTTTATTGGGTGGTGGCGCTTCCCCTAATCGAAGGGCTGCCTTTTACGCGGCCAATCGATCCCGATCACGCCCGCGCGAATCTTGGCGTTCTGATGGGCGCTTTTGTGGTGGCGGGCATGATAGTAGCTTTGCAGCATTTTCTGCTGTTTCCGTCTCGAACCGTGGTAGGCGCGGCCGCGATTCTTCTTGCTGTGGGCGTCTTCCTGGCGCTACCGCGCGCGCTGCGAGCCCTGGAGGACGCAATGCGTTTTCAACTCTCCACAATTTCTGACGAAAGCGGTTCGTTGTACCAGGAAGTGCAATAGACGAAAAAGGCCGGGGCGCGAAGGCCCCGGCCTGGTGGTTTCGTTCGAGTGCCCGCCTTATTTGGGGCAGCCGAGCTTCTTGAGAGCCGCGGAGTTGAGCTGCTTGGGCTCCTTGAAAGACTGCGGCATGGCCGTGCCCTTCGGAACCAGCCAGACTTCCACGCGGCGGTTCTGATCAGCGGTGGAAACAGCCGAGCCGCGGCGTTCTTCTGCCGAGGCGCGAGCCGAAGTGCCGCAGAGGCCAGGCTGCATGTCGGCGACCTGTTCGGTGCCAACCCAGGTGACCTTGATGCGGCTCGGATCGACATTGGCGCAGGTGCCGGTGCCGCCGGTGAGCACGGCCACAGCGTTCATTACGCGTTGCATGTCGAGGGTGGTGGGTGTGCGGCCTTTGGAAACCTCATCCTGATCGATATGGCCAACCAGGACGATCTCGTAATCGGGGTCAGCGGCCTTTGGCGCGAGCTCCTCCAGCAGGATGCGCTTGCCGCAGTTGTTCACGCGGGCGCTGTTCTTGGAGAAGATGACGTCGGAGAACCGGACCGCGCTGGGCACGTAGTCGACCTTAATGGTGGCGTCGCAGGAGGCGGAGGCGCCACGATCGTCGGTCACGCGAGCCGTGACGGTGACGGTCTTGGCCTGGATCTTGCCGCCCTGTTCGAAGCGCACGCTCTTGGAGTCGAACTGAGTCTTTGCCTGCGTGGGCTGGGTGATAGTCCCTTCCGAGGCACTCCAATTTACGTTGATGGTGGAGCAGGCAGAGCCAGTCGCGTTGGCGCTGAGGTTGGCCATCTCACCGAACTTCAGTTGATTCGGCACGGCCTGGCAACCGCTGATGGTGGGTGCGGCGTACGGCTGCACGTTAATCGACAAAGTGTTCGCCTTGGCCGTCCGGACGGGCATTCCTTCGGTGTTGGGCGCTTCCACGTCCAATTCGATGGAGTACGCGCCTTCGCGGTCCGGCGTGAAAGTGAGTTCCGGCGAATTCCCGCCCATCGGCTGACCGTTCACGCGCCACTTGTAGGTGATGGGCCGGCCGGCGGGATCGCTGACGCCCTGCGCACGGATGGTAATGGGCCGCCCTTGGCAGAGGGCCCCGGTGCCTGCCGAAAGAGTGCCGCCGGACAATGCGCCGAGGGCCTGAGGTGCAGGCTTTGCCACCACGGCCATCGGTTCGGCTTTCTTGCCGAAATACCAGCTCAAGCCGGCGGTAGTTTGCACACCATGCAGCAGCCCTTGGTTGGGGATATAGACGCCGCCGAAAGCCGGAGTATCGGGCAATTTGAAAGCCGGATTCTTCGACATGAGGCCGCGGACGTCCAAGCGGAGACCGAAGCGGTCCGTCAGGTGGAACTTGACGCCGCCACCGTAATTCAAGGCAGGCAAGAGTACGTCGTCGACATTCTGGGCGCCGAACCTCAGGTTCTGCGGCAGACGCGACTGCGCGACGGCGTTGTCAGTGGCGTCAAAGTTCATGGCCGAAATGCCTGCAGTCAAAAACGGCCGGATTCGCGAGCCACGTTCGGTGAAATAAAACAAAGAATTCAAGGACAACTGGTTGATTCTTGAACCGAACGCGTATGTTGGCTGGCCAGCAGCGTGCGGCGTCTGGAACGTCATATTATTGACGCTATAGGTGTATGCCTGTTCCAGGCCGACGTACTTCCAGAAATTCTCCGTCACCCGGAAACCGAATGCACCGCCATTGGCGAGCTTCGTCCCGAGGCCCTTATCGACGGGGTTGAAGAAACTACCGCCGCCAAAGATGGAAAGCTCCACCTTATCCGGCATAGCGTCGCCGGGACCCATCCGTTGCGTGGTGTCCTGCGCCGATGCCGGAACAAGAAACGCCAGCGAGAGACCGGCGGTAAGAATGGTTCGCGACCATTGATTCGTGCGAGACATCCGAGCACCTTTAGTAACAGTTGTCATGTCCAGGGATAAACCTGCCTTCATCTATTATGCACTCTGAACGCTGTTAGGTCCAGATAAAACACTCCCAAATCCGGAGTAAGTGCAAGCAATCGTTCACCAAAGCGAGGATGAAACCAAAGCCGGCGAATTGTCGCCTCGGGCAGAGAGGCCCCAGGAAGCGGCCGCCAAGTCTTCCCCGCATCTTCGCTCAGAAAAACCCTGCCGAACTGTGCGGCATATACCACGCTCTTCCCATCCGGGCGGAAGGCCACAGTACTGACCGTACCTTCCTCAAGGCCGTCCGTGGCCGGCGACCAGTGCTTCCCGCCATCTTCGGACCGGAGCATTCCGCGGGCGGTAGCCAGCAGGATAGGGTCACCCGCTTCGTCGCCAAGTGCGATGTCATAGATCGTGGAGGTGGGCACAAGCACTGGAACAGTCCACCAAGTCTCGCCGGCGTTGCCGGAAAGATATAGGGTATGTCCGGTTCGGGCAATGGCTCGCGAACCACGGGGGGAAATCCGGATGGATTTCACGTCGGGGACGATTTTTGCCAGCGTCAAGGGTACGGGCCTCCAGGTTGAGCCCTGGTCCGTACTGCGGAGGAGCCCTTTGTCGGTTCCCGCCAGGAACACGGTGCTCTCGTCGCGCAGCGTGGCGGCGAGGGCCTGGATCTTGTAGCCCGGCGGGAACGCAACAACCGGTTTCCATGTCTTTCCCCCGTCCAGGGTCCGCAGCAGCCGCCGCTCGTTGCCAGCGAGGACCAGGCCGGGGTTATTTGGATCAGCAGCCAACAAGTGCAGGTGTTGATCGCCCAACCGGGCGCCTGATGCCGCCAATTCCCATTGCCGCCCGCCGTCTTCACTGAAGTAGACTCCGCCGGAATCTCCGTCCTGGACCGTGTTCACCCAGGCGCGATCGCCAGCCCAAGCGGCGTCCACGACCCTCCGGTTCACGAAGCCGCGCACCGACCGCTCGATCTTTTGGCCGCCAGTGCTGGAAAACCAGAGGCCGGAGCCTTCGGCTGCGAGCCAGAGCTTTTCTGGATCCCGGGGATCGAACGCCAGCGAGAGGATGTGCAGGTCGTTCAGTTTGCGGAATGTGACGCCCGCGTCAGTGGACTTCAGCAGACCGAGGGTTGTTCCAGCGTAGATGACGTTCGGGTTCTTTGGGTGGAGCCGGATCACGTGGGTGCGGCGATGGGTGCCCGGGATGCCGCGTACCTTGCTCCAGGATTCGCCCGCTGAGTTGCTGAGATAAATCCCGCTGCAGGCGCTGGCGAAGACCCGCTCGGGCTTGCGGGGGTCGATGTAAATCGAGAAGACGTCAGAGTCGTCCACCATCCCGTTGTGGATCGAAGACCAGGTGGCTCCTTCGTCCTTGGTCTTCCAGGGCAGGTGGGTGGTGCCCGCGTAGATAACCCGCTTGTCGGCGGGATCGATGGCTACCGCGGTGATACTGCGCAGCTCGTGATTATAGGGTTTCGAGATGCGGCGCCAGGTTTCTCCGGCATCGTCGCTGAGCCAGACTCCATCGCGCGTGCCTGCCACCATGCGGCGCGGATCCTTCGCCCATTGGGCCAGGGCGTGCACGGAGAGCCCGCCCAGGCTCTCCGGGCGCCGCCAGGTCTCGCCCGCGTCTTCGCTGATCCACACGCCAGCTTCTGCAGAATAGTCATTGTTCAGGGCGGCGTAGTAGCGGCGGGGGTTGTCCTGATCGATCAGAAGAGCACTCACCGTGCCGAGGAAAAGCCGCGGGAAGGGCAACCGCTGCCAATGCAACCCGCCGTCCTTGCTTTGGAAGATGAGTGAATTCCGGGCCCCCACCAGCATGGTTTCCGGATTGGCAGGGTGCAGGGCAACCGAGGTGGCGCTGCCGCCAAAGGGCCCAGCCGCCTGCCAGCCCGCCATCGCGGGGAACGCTGCCAGGGTCAGGAAAAAAAAGAGGCTGAGTCGATTCGTCACGTCGTTCACTGGGTAGGGTGATCCGGGGCGGCGCTGGAATCGCCTGACGTTTCCAGAGTAACAAGACCGGGCGATTCTGTTCAAATCGAAGGAAGATACCGGCCGGCGAGATGACAAAACGAGCGGGTTTGTTCCGCGGCCCAGGTTTCATCCCGGCCAAATTCGGCGCTCAGCAGAGCGGCTACCCGCGGCGCTGCCCGGTGGGCTGCCCGCGCATTGAGCACCAGGGCGCGGGTGCGGCGGGCGAGAACGTCCTCCACCGTCCGGGCCATTTCAGCGCGAGCGGCCCACAGGACTTCGGCCTCGGTGTAGGGGAGTTGGGGGTCCAGCAGGGCGCCGCGCTCCGGCTGAGCCCGGATGAGGTCGCGGATGTTTTCCGCATCGGAGCCATACACGTTCAGGTGGCCCGCGCCGGCATCCGGCGCAGCCGCTCCGTGCAGTCGCAGCCGCCGGGTGATGCACTCCCGTTCATCAAGGCCAGCCAGTAGAGCCGCCTGATTGACGCAATCCTCCGCCATGTGCCGGTAGGTGGTCCACTTGCCGCCAGCGATCGTAAGCAGTCCGTTGGGGTCGATATGGATGGAATGGTCCCGGGAGAGAGAGGCCGTAGAGCGGGCGTCGCCCGCCTTCACGAGCGGACGGATCCCCGCCCATGCGCTGAGAATGTCCTCCCGGCGCGGCGCTTTGTACAGGTACTGCGCCGCAGTTTCCAGGACAAACGCGATTTCGTCTTCCTGGGGCGCCGGTTCTTCGATTGCGGAGGGGAGAGGGGTGTCGGTGGTGCCAACCAACGTATGCCCATGCCAGGGGATGGCGAACATAACCCGGCCATCCCGGGTGTGCGGGACCATGATGGCGTGGCCTGCGGGCAAGTACGAACCGTCGAAGACCAGATGGATGCCCTGGCTGGGGGCAATGATGGGGGCCCCAGCGGCCGCCGACATCTGACGCACGCTGTCGGCAAATGGGCCGGTCGCGTTGATCACCACCTTGGCGGCGATTTCGAACTCCACGCCCGACTCTTCATCGCGCACCTGCGCGCCGGTAATCAGCCCGGAGGCGTTTTCCCGCAGCGCGGCGACGCGGCAATAATTCACGAGGGCGGCGCCGTGGCCGGCAGCGGTCATTGCCAGGTGCACAAGCAGCCGGGCGTCATCGAACTGGCCATCATAATAGACCACCCCGCCACGAAGCCCCTCGGTTCGGATGGTGGGCAGCCGTTCCAGGGTTTCCTCCCGCGTGAGTGTGCGGGAGGAGCCGAATCCATATTTGCCTGCCAGCAGGTCGTAGAGTTTGAGGCCGATGCCATAGAAAGGCGCTTCCCACCATTCGTAATTGGGGACGACGAATGCCAGGTCAGACACGAGGTGCGGCGCGTTCTCCCGCAGCAGACCGCGTTCACGGAGCGCTTCCACGACCAGACCGATGTTGCCCTGCTCGAGATACCGCACGCCGCCGTGCACAAGTTTGGTCGAGCGGCTGGAAGTGCCCTTGCCGAAGTCGCAGGCCTCCACCAGGGCGACCCGGTAGCCGCGCGCAGCCGCATCGACCGCAATGCCAAGCCCGGTGGCGCCTCCGCCTACAACGAGGAAATCCCAGGTGGCTCCGGGTTCCCGGAGCCGCTCCAATTGGAAGGCGCGGTTCATGGCTGCAACCACTGTTTGGCGCGGTCCACGGCCCGCCGCCAATTCTGCCGGACCTGCACGACGAGTTCCGGGTTGCCCCGCGGTTCAAACAGGCGGTCGGCCATCCAGTGAGCGGCAATGGCCGAAGTGTCCGGGTAGAGACCGGCACCGAGGCCTGCGAGATAGGCGGCGCCTAGTGCGGTGGTTTCAGTTTCCGCGGGCCGGACGACTGGCACGCCCAGCAGGTCGGCCTGAATTTGCATCAGCAAGTTGTTGCCGGAAGCCCCTCCGTCCACCCGAAGTTGAGTGAGAGGTTCCGCACCATCGGCGCGCATGGCGCTCAGCAAGTCAGCGGACTGGAGCGCAATCGACTCGAGTGCGGCGCGGGCGATGTGAGCCACTGTGGTGCCGCGGGTGATGCCCGTCATGGTGCCCCGCGCGTAGGGATCCCAATGGGGTGCCCCAAGGCCGGCAAAGGCGGGCACAAGAGTCACACCGCCGCTATCGGGGACACTGGCGGCCAGGGCCTCGATCTCCGCAGCGGAGCGGATTACCTTGAGACCGTCGCGCAACCACTGTACGACGGCCCCGCCGATGAAGACGCTCCCCTCGGAGGCGAACTCGCGCCGGCCGCCAATCTCCCAGGCGACGGTGGTCAACAGCCGGTTCCGTGAAGGGACGGCCGACGTGCCGGTGTTTTGAAGAAGAAAGCACCCGGTACCATAGGTATTTTTTGCGAGGCCGGGTTGAGTGCAGGCCTGGCCGAAAAGTGCGGCCTGCTGGTCGCCGGCGACGCCCAGGATGGGGACATCCTGCAGCAGGCCGCGTGCCACCTGGCCAAATAGGCCGCTGGAGGGGCGGACCTCGGGCAGAACCGCGGGAGGGATGTCAAACATCTCCAACAGATCCTGATCCCACTGGCCGGTGTGAATGTTGTAGAGCAAAGTCCGGGAAGCATTGGAGGCGTCGGTGGCGTGGACTC
Organism: uncultured Solibacteraceae bacterium; assembly: GCA_964460395.1. Classification (GTDB taxonomy): domain Bacteria; phylum Acidobacteriota; class Terriglobia; order Bryobacterales; family Bryobacteraceae; genus CAYWQS01. Next base: position 347,047 of record CAYWQS010000001.1, read on the forward strand.
CGCCAAGGGTGAGGTTCCACAACAGCCAGGAGTCGACGGTGCCGAAGGCGAGTTCACCGCGTTCGGCGCGGGCGCGGGCTCCGTCGACGTGATGCAGGAGCCAGGCAAGCTTGGTCCCGGAGAAGTAAGGGTCGAGCAGAAGTCCGGTGCGCTGCTGCACCTCCACCTCCGCGCCGGCCGCCTTCAGGCGGTCGCAATCCGCGGCTGTGCGGCGGTCCTGCCAGACAATCGCGGGCGCCACCGGATGGCCGGTGGACCTCTCCCACAGGACCACGGTTTCACGCTGGTTGGTGATGCCGATGGCAGCCAGTTCTCCAGGGCGCAGACCGGCCGTGGTGACCGCCTCCGTGGCGACTCCGGCTTGCGAGGAAAAGATCTCGCGGGGGTCGTGTTCCACCCAGCCCGGCTGCGGGTAGCTCTGCGTGAATTCTTTCTGCGCAACTGCGACTTTGCGGCCGGTTTCGTCGAAGACGATGGCGCGCGAACTGGTGGTGCCTTGATCGAGCGCCAGCAAGTAAGCCATGGCACCCATTATCCTCACAACGAAGGAACGTCGATGGCCGATCGTATCTATCTCATCCGGCATGGTGAAACGGAGTGGAGCCGCACGGGGCAGCACACGGGGCGGCAGGATCTGCCCCTGACGCTTCCAGGCGAGCAGGAAGCGTATGCGGCGCGGGGGTTGGTGCGCGACGTCGAGTTTCAGGCCGTTTATTGCAGCCCGCTGGCGCGGGCGCGCCGGACCTGCGAGATTCTGGGCTACCTGCACCGAGCCGTGATTCTGGACGACCTGATGGAGTGGGACTACGGCGCGTGGTCGGGCAAAACCCGGGAGGAAGTATGCGAAGTGCTGCCGGGCTGGTCGATCTGGGAAGGGCCGGTGCCTGAAGGGGAGACCCTGGAAGAGGTGGCTGAAAGAGCGAGGCGGGCGATTTTGCGCCTGGAGGGGGAGAAGCCTGGTACTGCTCTGGTGGTGGCGCACGGGCACCTGTTGCGGGTGCTGGCATCGCAGTGGCTGGGGCTCCCGGCCCTGGCGGCCCGGCATTTCACCCTGCGCACCGGGGCGGTGAGCGTGCTGGGCTTCGAAAATGGGCTCCCGGCCATTCTGAGCTGGAATACCCGCTGACCAAAGCATCGGCTTTTCCGAGGGATTGCCGCCAAACTTCCTAATTGCCGAAGAACCGGATTCCTCCCTACAGTAAGGGCAGAGGATTGTCATGCCGGTTCACCGCGAAAACAGAACACGGCGGAGTGCGGGCGCGACTACGGTGTTCCGCCTCGCCTATCTGGCTGTCCTTTCGGTGGCCAGCCTGCTGATGATGGGCTATTTCTCCTGCGTCAACCAGGGGAACTGACTCGTAGAAGGAGAACCAGTTGGAAACCATCGGATCCCCGCTCTTATGGCTGGGTTTTTCCGTGCTCGTGCTTGGATTGCTGGCCCTTGATCTGGGGGTGTTCCACCGGCGGGACCGCGAGCCGCGGATGAGCGAGTCGCTCTTCTGGACTGTCTTCTGGATCGCACTGGCGCTTGTTTTCAACTTCGGGGTGTATTCCTGGTTCGGGCAGGCGCGCGCCCTGGAATTCCTCACCGGCTACCTGATTGAGAAGTCGTTGTCGGTGGACAACATTTTTGTCTTCCTGGTGTTGCTGACCTACTTTCAGGTCCCGGCGAAGCTGCAACACAGAGTGCTGTTTTGGGGCATTCTGGGCGCGCTGGTGATGCGGGCGCTCTTCATCTGGGCTGGGGCGGCGCTGCTGGCGCGGTTCCATTGGGTGATCTACGTTTTCGGAGCGTTCCTGGTGTGGACGGGTTGGAAGCTGCTGAAGGAGCGGAACGAAACCTTTGATCCGGAGCGTAGCCGGATGATGCAATGCATCCGCCGCCTGGTGCCCGCCACCAGCCATTACGAGGGGCACCACTTTATCGTGAAACAAGGCGGACGCTGGATGGCGACGCCGCTCCTGGTGGTGTTGCTGGCGATCGAAGCGACCGACCTGGTATTCGCCGTCGATTCGATCCCGGCGATATTCGCGATCACGCGCGACCCGTTTATCGTGTATACCTCGAACATCTTCGCCATCCTCGGCCTCCGGGCTTTATATTTCGTGCTGGCCGGGGCGATGGGGCGCCTGCGTTATCTGCGCACCGGTCTCGCGGTGGTGCTGGCCTTCGTGGGTGTGAAGATGCTGCTGGCGGACATTTACAAGCTGCCGGTAGCAGTATCGCTGGGTGTGATTGCGGTGGTGCTGGGCGTCACCGTGGTGGCTTCCTTGTGGAAGGCTCGGGACAGCCAACCCTCCGCGCCGCCCTTGGCAGCCCCCCACAGCTCGTGAAACAATCCGGCCTATATGCGGCCGGTTCTTCTCCACGTTCTGATTCTCTTTGGGCTGGGCGCCAGCGCACAGACACCCGTCCCGGGCAACCGCCCGGAGCGGTTGGAATGGTTCCGCGACGCGGGTTTCGGTCTCTTCATCCACTGGAGTCTGGACAGCCAGCTCGGCTCGGTGATCAGCCACTCCATGGTGGGGGCGGATGACGATTACCTGCGGCGGTTTGTGGATGAGCTGCCCAGGACCTTTCTGCCGCGGAAATTCCACCCGGCGGATTGGGCGGCATTGGCAAAGCTGGCGGGCGTGCGCTACGTCGTGTTTACCACCAAGCACCATTCGGGATTCTGCATGTTCGAGACCGCCACTACTCCGTTCGGAGTAATGAACACGCCTTTCCGGCGCGATATTACTCGAGATGTCTTCGATGCTTTCCGCGCGCAAGGCATTGCCGCCGGGATCTATTTTTCGCCGGATGATTTCTGGTGGCTCTACAAGAATGGCAAAACGTTGCAGCGCGGCATTCCCGGCGTGCAGCCGCGCACCAATCCCGGGCTGATGGAACACGACAAGGCGCAAGTGCGCGAACTGCTGACGCAGTACGGCCCGGTGGACGTGATTTTCTTTGATGGCGAAGCTGAAGGGCTGCGAGAGTTAGCCTGGGATCTCCAGCCTGGCATCGTGGTGACCCGTGGAGCGATGCTGACCCCGGAGCAGTACGTCCCGGGCGTGCCGATCGACGAGCCATGGGAATCCTGCATCACGATGGGCACGCAATGGCAGTACAAACCCACCAACGAGAAGTACAAATCAGGCGGGGAACTCATTTCGTTGCTCATCGAGACACGCGCCAAGGGCGGAAACCTGCTGCTGAATGTGGGGCCGAACCCGGACGGGGAACTGCCCATCGAGCAGGATGAGCGATTGCGCGAGATCGCCCTATGGATGTTCATCAACGGAGAGTCGATCTACGGCGTGAGGCCGTGGGTGGTGACCAACGAGGGCCCGTACTGGTTCACCAAGAAGAAGGACGAAGACACCGTGTATGTGTTCGTGAAACCGGAGGAACGCTGGAAGTACGGCGAATGGAGGGATATCGTGCTGAAATCCGTCCGCGTTACGCAAAGGACCAAGGTGTCGGTTCTGAGCCAGAACGACCGCGTGCTTGAATACCGCCCTGACGTTGTTCCGGCCACCACGTTTGCGCAGAAGTCTGATGGATTGCACATCCGGGCCATGCGCGCGCAAAGAATCTACAACGACCGCAAATGGCCCAACCCGGTGGTGCTGAAGCTGACTCACGTTGAGGCAGCGCTCCGGCCGCCTCGTGTCGAGACGTTGGAAGCGGAGTGGAATTCAGGGCAGGGCACGGCGGCGCTGCGGGGAGAGGTGAAACAGGCGTCAGCGGACGACAACCTGCGGGTCGGCTTTGAATACCGTGACATCACCGGCCAGGACGTGCTGGAACGGAACGAGCCATGGGTAGCGCTGCCGTTGGCCGCGCAGCGCGGTCCGGGCCCCTACACGAAAGCCTTGCCCGGGTTGAGTCGCGGACGCACTTACGAGTTCCGGGCCGTTGTTGAGCACCCCATGCTCAAGCTTTACGGCGCCGAAAGAAGGTTGACGGTACCCTAGGAGATCGGTCTACTGGCCGGCCAGTTGGCGGTCAACCTCCAGCATCCGCTCGCGAAGGTACAGGCAGAGGTCGTCTTCGGGGGCTGACGTGTTGACCGGGGGGATCACCCAGTAGCCGCAAAGCTGCGCTGTACGGCTGCAACTGCCAATCAGTTCCACAGTCTCGCGATAAATCGGGGCGTCGGCGGGGTGATGGTGGTAGAGCGTGACCATCACGAGGCTTTCAGGGAAGTTGTACCGCCGCATGAATTCCGCGCCGATGTCCTCATGGCTGGCTCCGAAGGCGTTGCGCTCCAGTTCCCGTGAGTCGACCTGCCGCCCGGCGGCTTCTTGCAGAAGTTCGGAGTATTGCGCTGGCGCATTGGCCAACAGAATCAGACGCCCGATGTCGTGGAGCAGCCCGGCGGTGTAGTCTTCCGACATATCGCGGAACTGTTCCAATGAAACGTCGGCGGCCAGGAATGCAGTGGCGAGGCTGTGTTCCCAGCAGCGTCTGGCGGCCGGCCAAAGGGCGACGCGCCTTGCCAAGCGCTTGAGCCCGGCGGTCAAGGCGATCGAGTAGATCCTTCCAGTGCCTAGCAGGGTCAATGCGACCAGGAGGCTGGTGACCTCCCGCTGCAGCCCGAAGAGAGGTGAGTTGGCCAGCCTCAGCACCTGCGCCGCCAGCGACGCATCGGAACTGATGAGTCCGGCGGCCTCCCGCAGATTGGCGTTGTCGTCGCTGATCAGCCGGAGCAGGCGGGAAACCACCGGACTGAATGGCGGCAGGGCATCCGGCCTGACACGAAGTTTCTGCACAGGCATCTGGTTGGCTTATCGGCATGCGCACGTCTGGTTCGAGCGGCATTACGATGGAGGCAGCCCTATGCGTTTGCACCGAAGAGAACTCCTGGCTGGCATGGCCATCCCCATGCTCCGGGCCGCAGCGCCTGGCCGCTGGCTCTACATTGGCGCCTACACCAGCGAAAAGAACCGCGGGATCACCGCCGTGCAATTCGACGGTGCGACGGGTGCGTTTGGCCCTACCCGGTTGGCGGCGGAGACGCCGAACCCGACCTTCCTGGCCATCCACCCCAGCCGGCGGTTCTTATACGCGGCGAACGAAGTCGGCTTGTTTGAAGGACAAAAGACCGGCTCGGTGACAGCTTTTCAGGTAGATGAGGCCACGGGCGTTCTGGGATTGCTGAACCGTGTTTCTTCTCAAGGGCCGGGGCCGTGCCACGTTTCCACGGACCAGACCGGGCGGGTGCTGATGGTAGCGAACTACGGCGGCGGCAATGTGGCTTCTTACCTGATTGATCCGAAGGGCAAGCTGAGCGAGGCCGTCAGCGTGCACCGGCACGAAGGGAGCGGTCCCAATACCCGGCGCCAGGAAGGCCCGCACGCGCACTGTATCTACCCCTCGCCGGGGAACCGGTACGCGCTGGCTTGCGACCTGGGAACCGACCACGTACACGTGTACGCTCTCGACTCGAAGACGGGGCGCCTGACTCCTGCCGGACAGTTCAAGGTGGCAGATGGCGCCGGACCGCGCCACCTGGCCTGGCACCCCAAGGGCCGTTTTGCCTACGTGGTCAATGAACTCAATTCGACCGTAAGCACTTTCGCCTGGAACGAAAGCGCCGGGAGTCTGAAGCTGCTCGGCAGCGTCACTACCCTGCCGGCGAACTTTTCTGGAGCCAACACCACGGCCGAAGTGCGGGTGCACCCGAACGGGAACTTCCTTTACGCCTCCAATCGAGGCCACGATTCGATTTCGCTGTTCGAGATACGGCCCGAGGGGTGGTTGGCCTACCGGCAATCGACGCCGGTGGAGGGACAGATGCCCCGGAACTTCAATTTGGACCCGACGGGGCAGTGGTTGATTTCCGCCAACCAGCGCTCTGACAATCTGGTGGTGTTCCGCGTGGACCCGGCCTCGGGGCGCCTGGATCTGACGCCGAACCGGCTGAATGTCGGCGCACCAGTTTGCCTGCGGTTCCTGGCCTGAGAACGGACCCGGCCGGCCGGGCGTCTGCCTTAGGCCTTGGCTGCCGCCAGCTTTGCCGTTTCCCGCAGCAGGCGGGTGAGGGCGGAGCGGTCGAGGTCACTGAGCCGCTTAAAACGGACGCAGGATTTGCCAATGCTTGCCTTGGGCAGCTCCTCCCGGTAGCGCTCGGCGAGGTAGCCCTGCCCGTCGGCTGCGCAGATGTACAGGGAGATGTAGTTCTTATTGCTGGCCAGGCCGATGTAGCACCAGTCGCCTTCGCGCCCGCTGGCGTACTTGTAGTGCTGTGGCCCGTAGGCCAGCATGCCGCTGAGGACAAACGGTTTCAGTTTGGGCGCCGTTTTGCGGATCAGCGCGTCGAGTTCGAACAGATCGGCACGGCGGGGTTCGTCCAGGCGCGCCAGATACTCTTCCGGAGTGGAGACGGGAAGTTGCCCCTTCATGGGCCGCTAGTCTACCACCGAGTCCAGCACCCTAGGGAAAAATCGGCCTCCCGCCGATAGAGGGGTAGTCCCGTCATTCCTATGAGCTCTGGATCTCTCCTTACCCCTCTCCCGGTTGAAAGCGAAGAAATGGCTTTCGTGCCGCCCGTGCCCGAATCGGTGGCCGATTTGGGCCTGCCCGCCTCAACCGTCGAGCAATTGATTCTGAAGGCGCTTTACTTCCGTGGCGACACGACCGGCCGTGTTCTGGCCAGTGAACTGGGCGTGAACTTCAGTGTCATTGAACCGCTGTTGGATAACTTCAAGCGGCAGCACATGGTGGTGGTGAAAAGCTCCTTGGGCCTGGGCAGCATCAGTTCGATCTTCTCGCTGACGGAGAATGCCCGGAATGTGACACGCGAATACCTGGAAAACAACCAGTATTCCGGCCGCATCCCGGTGCCGCTCGACCAGTACACCGTCGGCGCCAAGATGCAGCGGCAAAAAGGCGACTGGTTGACGAGGGAGATGCTGCGCCGCGCTTACCGGCACGTGGTGGTGAGTGACCAGATCCTCAGCCAAATCGGGCCTGCGGTGAACGCGGGCAAATCGTTCCTGATCTACGGCCAGCCGGGCAATGGCAAAACGTTTCTGGCGGAGGCTCTCTACCAGGTCGAGTCCGATCCGGTATACATTCCGTTTTCCATCGAGTACCAGGGCCAGATCATCCAGATGTACGACCCCATCTATCATCACCGCTTGGATGAGGATACGCCCGAGGTAAGCGCCTTCCATCAGGAGCGGGCCTTTGACGGGCGGTGGTTCAAGTGCAAACGGCCGTTCATCGTGACGGGTGGCGAGTTGGCTCTGGAGATGCTCGATCTCTCGTTTAACCCGGCCTCGCGGGTTTATGACGCACCGTTCCAGCTCAAAGCCAATAACGGGATCTATCTGATTGACGACTTCGGGCGGCAGAAGGCGACGCCGGCGGAAATCCTGAACCGCTGGATTGTGCCCATGGAGCGACGCATCGACTTTCTGTCGTTCCAGTCCGGCGGCAAGGCGCAAGTGCCATTCGAATGCTTCCTGGTGTTCTCCACCAACCTGCGCCCGCAGGACCTGGGCGACGAGGCGTTCCTGCGCCGCATCCAGTACAAGATGTTCCTGCGGTCACCGACGGAATCGGAGTTCATGACCATATTCGAACGCTATGTGCAGTCGCAGAAGCTGGAATACGAACCCGCGGTGCTCGAAGACTTCCTCGACCGTCACTACCGTTCGCAGAAGCGGCAGATGCGCCGGTGCCATCCGCGCGACGTGGTGTCGCACGCCATCGACCTGATCCGGTTCGAGCGTCTGCCCTACAAGCTCACGCGCGAAGTGCTGGACAGCGCGTTCGCGATGACCTTCGTGAGCGACGAATACGAGAACTAGCCGATTATTGGGCTAGAGCGCGCGAAATCTGGTCGGCCAGTGATGGCAAGCTCTCGGGCGAACGGAGCAGGTTGCGGACCATCTGGTCACCCTGCAGCCGGTAGATGGTGTCCACTGCTTCCCAAGAGTAGGCGTAGGCTAGCGCAGCGTGCTCAGCGCTCATTTGTGTAAAGGTGCGGCTGAGGTTGTTGAGTGAGGGGAGCTGGCGGCTGCGCAAACGGGCGCGCACGGCGGCTCGTGCCTGCGTATCAGGGCGTTCCCCGGACCAGCGCTGCGCCATGCCCTCATGAAACCAAGCCGGGAACGTGCCTTGCGCGGCCAGGCACGCATGGGTGATCTCGTGCGCGAAGGTCTGCCGCACGCGCGGCGTGATGCCCTCGCGGGTCAGCACGGCCCGGATTCGGCCATCGTACTGGCCCCCTGACCATTCAGCGGCGCCGGTGGTGGCGAGATAGGCATCCTGGAGCATGACCACAACGGTGACCTTCTCCGGGAGCGGGCAGCCAAGGCCCGCGTCGATACGGCGGTACTCGTCTTCGAGCGCCTCCATCAGGGCGTCGGCCTGCGCCCGGTTGAGTTCGCCTTCGTTGTAACGCAGAAGAAACCGGTTGCCGTGCACCTTGGCCCGGCTCGTGTCGGCGGCGAGTTCGCGTTGCGCCTTCTTCAGCAGAGCTTCAATGGCGGCGTTGGGCCGCAGGTTGACGGAGGTCTGCCAGTATTCGACGGCACGCCGGGGGTCGTCGCTTTGGTACGCCGCAAGACCGGCCAGGGTGAGGACGAAGGGGTCGCGGCCACCCCTGCTGAGTTGCGCTTCCAATTCCTCAAGAGCCTGCCTGGGCTGGCTCGACTCGAGCAACCGGATGGCGTTGGCCACCGGCGGCGTCACGCTGCCACTGAGCCGCACCGGGCCGCCGCTGTTGTCCAGCCCGGCTTCCTCCTTGATCCGGCCGATCTCGGCGCGAATCATTTGGGGCAGACTGCGGTCGTTGCCCCGGTTTCGGGCCTGCTCGAAGGATTCCAGTCCGGTCAGTTCAGAAGCCAGCAAATAACCCGTGTGCTCGCCGGCCTGGACTTTGTAACAGGCGCCCAATTCGCCGTTCATCGCGAAGCGGATGGTCACCGGAATTCCAGGTTCGAGCCGTGCTACGACTGCCGCTTCCGGCACGCATTGGTCCCGCAGGCTGGCGCCGCCGGGGTGGACGCTCGGGGGCGCCGCCAGCAGGAACAGACCGGGAATCAGGAACGCGGTCATAGCCCGATGCTAAGGCCCTTCGGCAGGGATGGACATCGGCGAAACGCCTGAGACGCGCGGCCACTACCCCTCAGCCCGTGCCCCTGCCAGAACGCGGATTTCCGTGAGAGGATGTTGGCAGCCATGCAAACCAACCGCCGGGATTTTCTAAGAAGCGGGCTGGCCGCCGCGCCCGCAGTGCTGCACGCACAGCCGCGCCGCCGCAACATCGTGTTTATCCTCACGGACGATCACCGCTACGACGCCATGGGCTTCATGAAAGGCCAGCCGTGGCTGCAGACGCCGCAAATGGACCGTTTGGCCCGCGAGGGGGCGCATTTCAAGAACGCGTTTGTTACTACCGCTCTGTGCAGCCCGAGCCGCGCCAGCATCCTTACCGGGCGCTACGCGCACCAGCACAAGATTGTAGACAACAACACCCCGATTCCGAAGGGCACGCACTTCTTCCCGCAGGATTTGCAGAAGGCAGGCTATAAGACCGGCTTTTTCGGCAAGTGGCATATGGGGCATGAGGACGACAGCCCCCAGCCTGGCTTCGATCAGTGGATCAGTTTCCTTGGGCAGGGCACCTACATGCCCAGCCCGAGCGGCCTGAACATCAATGGCAAGAAAGTCCCGCAGAAAGGCTACATCACCGATGAACTGACCGATTACGCCCTGGAGTGGATGGGTACGCTGCCGCGCGAACAGCCGTTCTTCCTCTACCTGTCGCATAAGGCCGTCCACGCCGAGTTTTTGCCGGCCGCCCGGCACAAAGGGAAGTACGCGAAAGAGAAATTCGTGCCGCCTGCAACGATGGACCCCACGGGGCCGAATGCGCGCAACCGTCCCATGTGGGTGCAGAACCAGCGCAACTCCTGGCACGGTGTGGACTACCCCTACCACAGCACGTTGTCGCTGGAGGAATATTACAAGCGCTATGCGGAGACACTGTGCGCAGTGGACGAGAGTGTCGGCCGGGTTCTCCAGGCCCTCGATCAGCGGGGCCAACTGGATTCGACGCTCGTAGTCTATATGGGCGATAACGGTTTCCTGTTCGGTGAACATGGGCTGATCGACAAGCGCTGCGCGTATGAGGAATCGATGAAGGTGCCGCTCCTGGCGCGCTGTCCGGAACTGTTCCGCGGCGGCCAGACGGTTGAGCAGGTGGTGGCCAATATCGATATGGCGCCGACGTTCCTGAATCTCGCGGGAGCGCAGGCCACTGTGCCATTTACCGGCCGCGACTGGATGCCTCTGACGCAAGGCAAGGCGGCGGGCTGGCGGGACGCGCTGTTGTACGAGTACTACTGGGAGCGCAATTTCCCGCACACGCCCACCACGCATGCCATTCGCGAGCAAAAGTACAAATACATCCACTACCACGGCATCTGGGACATTGACGAGCTTTATGATCTGGAGACCGATCCGCGGGAAACCAACAACCTGATTTCGCAACAGGATCTGCAGCCGGTAGTGGAGCGTTTGCGGAACCGGATGTTCGCCTTGATGGAGGAGACGGGCGGCATGTCCATTCCGCTTTATCCAGACCGGGGCAGCCAGCAGAACAAGCGCAACCCGGCAGGGCCCAAGGCGGCGGAGTTCCCACCCCAGTTGATCGGCAAAGGCCAGTAGGGGGCGTGCCGCGTTGGTAAACTGAGGAAGGGATGTGGGGCAAACCCAAAACATTGAGCGCGGGGGACCGTGCGCCTGCCGTCTCGTTCCGCGACGAGCGGGGCGGGCTTTTGCCCTTGGCCCAATTGGTGGAAGAGGGTCCCGTCCTGCTTGCCTTTTTCAAAACGACCTGTCCGACATGCCAGTTGGCTTTGCCGTTTCTCCGGCGCTTGCACGGCAGCGGGATCCGGGTGTTTCTCATCAGCCAGGACGACAATTCGCGCACCTCGGCGTTTCAGCGTGAATTCGACGCACCAGACCCGGCACTCTATGATCCCGCGGACGACGGCTATCCGGCGAGCAATTCGTTCGGAATCACCCACGTGCCTTCCATGTTTCTAGTGGAGCCGGGGGGCGCAATCGGGTGGAGTTCGGTCGGATTTATCAAGTCAGAAATGGAGGAGTTGGGTGGCCGTGCCGGGCGCGTCCTTTTCTCCGATGCAGACCGGGTCCCGCTCAGCAAACCTGGTTGAGGATCCCGGAACTGAGGCTTCCGGGGGAAGCCAAGAAAGCGGAATCACTCGGTGGCAGGAAGAATCTAGTAGAAGAGGGAAACGAGTAGACGAATGCCGAAGATCAACGAGGTGCTTTCCGGCGCGGCAGCCATCGCCAAGGGCATGGGGGTCACGCTCAAGGAGATGATGAACCCCGTCATCACCGAAGACTACCCAGACGCTCCTCCGAAGTTCCAGGAACGTTACCGAGGCCTGCACGTACTGCAGCGGGACGACAACGGAATGGAGAAGTGTGTCGCCTGTTTCCTCTGCTCGGCTGCGTGCCCCGTGAATTGTATCTACATCGAAGCGGCAGATAACACCGATCAGGAACGGATCAGCGGCGGGGAGCGCTACGCATCCGTTTACAACATCGATTACAGCCGCTGCATATTCTGCGGCTATTGTGTCGAAGCCTGTCCTACCGACGCCATTACGCATGGGCACGGCTTTGAACTGGCCAGCTTCAACACCTCAACTTTGATCTACCGCAAGGAACAATTGCTGGCTCCGCTGCCGGAAGGCGCTACCGGCAAACTCAAGGCGGAAACGCCCGTCGGCGCGGCTCCGGCCGGGCACTAAGCCTAACCTGCACGGCGTTCCGGCATAAAATCATGCATATGCCGGATCGCAACTCTACCACCGCGGCGGATCGCCGCCGTTTTCTGCAGGCCGCCTCGGCCGCTTTTACCACTAATCTGTTCACTGGCCGGGTGCGGGGCGCCAACGACCGCGTCGCCGTCGGTTTCATCGGCATGGGCGCCATGGGAATCGGCAACTTGAGTTACGCAATGAAGATCCCCGACTTTGTGCCGGTCTCCATTTGTGACGTCTACCAGCCTCACCTGGAACGGGCCATGGCCTCCGCCGCCAAGGGCGGCTTCCAGGCGAAGGCGGTGAAAGACTTCCGCGAGATCATCGCCGATAAGGCGATCGACGCGGTGTGCATCTCCACGCCCGACCACTGGCATGCCTACATGTGTGTCGAAGCCTGCAAGGCCGGCAAAGACGTGTTCGTGGAAAAACCGGCGTGCGTGTACGTGGAAGAAGGCCAGAAGATGGTGCAGGCGGCACGAAAATACAACCGTGTCGTGCAGGCCGGGACCATGCAGAGGTCCGGCGGCTATTTCAAGAAAGCCGCCGAGGCGGTGCAGAGCGGCATGATCGGCGATGTTACCTTCTGCCATGCCTGGCAGGCCGGCCAGAGTAAGCCCGAGGGCTTCGGCAGCCCCGCCAACACCGATCCGCCGGCAGATCTCGACTGGGACATGTGGTTGGGCCCGGCCCCGAAAGTGCCCTTCAATCCCAACCGCTGGGGTGTGAAGACCACTACTTTCCCCACCTTCCGCTACTACTGGGACTACGCGGGCGGCGCCATGACCGATTGGGGTATCCACCTGCTTGATCCCGTCCACCAGGCCATGGGCGAGCCCATGCCCAGGATCATCTTCGCCACCGGCGCGCGGTTCCTGAACCAGGACAACACGGAGACGCCCGACACGATGATGGCGACCTTCCATTACCCGAAATTCCTCGCCACTTACGAAAGCCGGACGTTCAATTCCACTCCGATGTTCGGGCAGGGGGCGGCGACCTCCATCCATGGAACCAAGGGGACGATTGTGGTGAACCGGGGCGGCTGCTGGATTACACCCACGCGCGGTTCAGACCTGCAAGCCGTGACCTACGAGAACGACAACGAACTGCGCCAGTTGAACGTCCCCCACTGGCAGAACTTTCTCGAATGCATCCGCAGCCGGCAAAAACCCATCAGCGATATCGAGACCTGCGTGCGCACGTCGATCGTGTGCATTCTGGCCAACCTCTCAATGCGCTTTGAGTCCCGCCTGGATTGGGACGACGCTGCGGGCACGGTGAAGCAGGAGCAGATCCGCAAGCACCTGAAGGCGAAGTACCGGGCCCCCTGGAAATTAGAGGTCTAGCGGGTCAGAGCAGCATAGGCGCGCCGGGCCACGATCAGCTCCTCGTTGGTGGCCAGCACCACCACCCCGGCGCGCGAGCCATCCTTGGACACCAAGCGATCGCCCTCGCCGTTTTCGTTCCGCGCAGCGTCCAGCGCCAGCCCCAGGAATTCGAGCCCCGCCAGGCTTCGCGCGCGCAGAGAGGGAGAGTTCTCCCCAATGCCGCCGGTAAATGCCACCAGGTCAACGCCGCCCATGACTGCCGCGAAGGCGCCGATGGCCTTCTTCACCTGAAGCACAAAAACGTCAAGGGCTAACTGGGCGTCGGCTGAACCTGCCGCGGCAGCGTTCTCGATGTCGCGCACGTCTCCGCCCGGCACGCCGGACAGGCCGGCCAGCCCGCTGACCCTGGCCAGTTGCCGCCTCGCTTCGTTGGTGTCCCATCCGTGCCGGTCCATCATGAAAAGCACCGCAAACGGGTCCAACTCACCGTGGCGCGTGGCGTTTTCCATGCCGGACTGCGGGGAGAAACCCATGGTCGTGTCCACCGAGGCGCCATCGCGGATGGCGCAGACCGACGAACTGCCGCCCAGGTGGCAACTGATCAACCGCAGCGGCGCCGGTTGGACGCCTGCGATCTCCGGCGCGCGGCCGGCCACAAACTGGTGCGAAGCGCCGTGAAACCCGTATCGGGCAATTCCTTCCTCATACCAATCCCTCGGGACTCCGTAGCGTCTCGCCGCCTCCGGCACCGTGCGATGGAACTCGGGCTCGAAGGCCGCTACCAGCGGAACGCCCGGAAGGGCATCCCGAAACGCGCGCATCGCCTCCAGGTAGATGGCATTGTGAACGGGCGCCACCGGCAGGTATTCCTCCATGGAACGAAGCAGCGCATCGTCCACCACGAAAGTCCCGCGGTAGTCCGGACCTGCGTGTACCGCCTTGAAGGCGACCGCATCCAGCGAATGGCCGCCACCGTGAATCTGCCGGATCGCGTCGCCATAATTGATCACGCGCTCCAGGCGGCCCTTAGCGAGCACGCGCTCTTCCGGCATGGCCAGGATCTGGTACTTCAGGGAAGTCGACCCCAGGTTCGGGATGAGAATGTTCATTACTTTCCTGCGTTGATGGCGTTCAGGTTCTGAATGGCCCGCTGCTGATACGGGCCTTTGATGGCGGAGCAGAGTTCGTTGAAGCGCCTTGCCTCCGCCCGCAGTTTCGGGTTCCCCTTGCCTGCCCGCGACAAGTTGTAGTTGGCCAGACCGAGATAGAAATACGCCGGACCCAGTAGGTCGTTGTTCCCGGCGAGAAACGGCAAGCCATCGCGGAAGGCCTTATCGGTCTCCACCCACTTGTTTTGGCCGGCGTAAGTCATGCCGGTCATCCAGTAGCCTAGCCCCACCAGAGTGTTCTTGCGCTTCTCCCAGGCGGCTGCGTCCACGCCCTCCGGCGCAGCCTGCTGCCCGGCTGTCTCCACGAGCAGTTGGGAATACTCCAGCACCTTCTCCGGGCTCTTCTTGCTCTGCATGTAGTAGTCGGCCACCACCAGCATCATCTCGGGGTTCGACTTGTCGGTTTCGAGCCTCTTCTCGGCGAAAGCCACAGCCTTCTCCTTTTGCCCGGATTGCTGCAGACCCCAGAAGTACTTACTCAGGATCTGAGGGATGTATTGCGAATCCGGGTGCCGCTCCACCAGGGCCTCACCCAAGGTCACGATCGCGGCCGGATCGTTGCTCTGCAGCATGGGTGCGTAGAGAGCGTACTCGCACCGGGTAATCACCTGCTTGGCGTAATCCACCTCGCGAGTCCAGGTCTCAACATCATCCTCGTCTTCCGGCTTGGAGAGAGTCAGCACCTTTTTAGCCGACTCCACAGTGCGGCCCGACCAGGTTTTGATGCCCTCTACGTCATTCTTTTTCTCCATGGCCTGAAGTGCGTTGTAGGCCGCTGGAGCGTTGTAGGGGTCAACCTTCAAGATTTCTTCGGCCGCTTTGACAACCTGATCCAACTGGCCCGCTTTCAGCAGCAGGGGCTGGGCTTGTGCCCAGGCATAGGCTGCACCTTCGTGCGAGGCGTGCTTCGCCAGGAAGTCCGTGTAGAGGGCGAGTTTCTTGGACTCGTCTTCCTCCTGTCCCGCGGCCTGCAAGAGTTGGCCTTCCGGGGTCTCAGCGTTGAGTTGGAACTTGTAGCGCTGCTGGCCACTGGCCGGCAGGATGGCGAAACAAAGTGCGGCGCACAATGCGATCCTTTTCATGGTGGCGGTCTCTCCCGTTCTCCGCGGGGCGGCGGTGCCCCTGATTTCGCTGTTATATAGTACTGATTTCCGGTTTTCCAGTCGAGGAGGGCTCACACCGGTATGATGCTCCCCGCCACGTACGCTGCGGCGCTGACGCTCGCTGTTCTCACCATGTTGTGCTGGGGCTCCTGGGCCAACACCCTGAAACTCACGGGCTCCTGGCGATTCGAACTCTATTACTTTGACTATTCCATTGGCGTGTTTCTGGCCGCCGTTGTTGCGGCCTTCACCTTCGGGTCCACCCAAGGGGATTTTGTCGATACGAACGTGCTGATGCTGTCGTTCGCCGACAACATGGCGGTGGCTTCCAAGCTCAAGATGATCTGGGCCTTCGCCGGCGGAGTGGTCTTCAACCTGGCGAATCTCCTTCTGGTGGCGGCTATCGCCGTGGCAGGCATGTCAGTGGCTTTTCCGGTTGGTATCGGCCTCGCCCTGCTCATCGGCACCGGGCTGAATTACTGGTTGCGCCCTGCCGGGAATCCGGCGTTGATTGCGGCCGGCGCCGTGTTGATCCTGTTGGGCATGGTGATCAGCGCGCTGGCGCACAAGCAGCATGCTTCCGCCGCTCCCGCGAAGGAGGGGCCGCCGCGGGTCGAAACGGATGCCGCTCCGGGCCCACGGCGAGTGGGCCGCCCGAACGTTCGCGTCTCCGGCGGCGCCAAGCGGAAATCGCCGTGGCAGGGGATTGCCCTGAGTCTGGCTTGCGGGCTGCTGATGGGCCTTTTTTACCCGCTGGTCGAACGCAGCAAGGGCGGCGACATGGGGCTAGGGCCCTATGCCGCCGCGTTCTGCTTTGCGCTGGGTGTGTTGCTCAGCACCCCGCTGTTCAACGCCGTGTTTATGAATGTTCCCGTCGAAGGAGAGCCTGTCCCGTTGAGCGCCTACTGGAACGGCTCCTTCAAGCAGCACCTGCTTGGAATCCTTGGCGGAGTCATTTGGTGTACCGGCACGGTTTCCAACTTCGTCGCGGCCAGCGCGCCCAAGAGCGTGAACATCGGGCCCGCAATCAGCTATGCACTGGGCCAGGGTGCGGTGCTGGTGAGCGCCTTATGGGGCTTACTGGTGTGGCGGGAGTTCGCTGGCGCTACTGGGTCAGTCAAGCTGAAGGTGGTGCTGATGCTGTTGCTGTTTGTGGGCGGATTGGCGCTGCTGTCGGTGGCGCCTCTCTACAATTGAGACAGCGCTACGGCAATCTGTTCCAGCGCAGCGGGATCAGGGATACTGCCTTGCGCCATCGTCGCGCCTCCCCCTCCCCGGCCGCCAACGGCCGCCAGCAGTTCCTTTAACTTGTTACCCGCATGCAGCCCGGAATCGGCGGAAGCAGCCAACAGCACCGTGGCCGGTTCTGAAGTCAACGCCACGAAGACGGCGTTCGGCCCGGCAGTGAAGGCCGTGGCCCGGGAACGCACATCTTCGGGTAGGGGACCCCGCTCGTGACGTTCCAGCCGGCGGCGGATCCCGTCCGGACCGGGCGCGCACTCCAGATACTGCTGCCGGCCCACGTAAGTCGCGATCTCCAGGGCAAGTTTGCGCCGCTGCTTGTCTGCTTCCTTAGCCTGGTCCTGGAGTTGCGCCACCAGTTCCGGGGTATCCAAAGGGGCGGCGGAGAGGCCCCGCCCGATGCGGGTCAGGGCCAGGTGCTCCTGGCGGCTGCGGGCCACGGCGCGCAGTCCGCAGAGAAATTCAAGCCGGGTATTGCCCCGGATCTTTTCCAGGCCTCGCAGCAATATCACGCCAATTTCACCTGTGGCGCGGACGTGCGTGCCTCCGCACGCAGACCGGTCAAGCCCGGCGATGTTGACAATCCGCAGCGTCCCTTCTCGCTCACTGGCTTTGCGCAGTCCCTGTGTCTGGGCGGCGTCCTCGAACGTGACGGTGAGCGCGCGGTTCTCCGCAATCAGACGGTTGGCTCGCTTCTCGGCATCGGCCAACTGGCTGTCGCTGATCTCCGGCGCACCTAACTCAATCGTGCTGGCCGCCGGGCCCAGATGAAAGCTCAGCGTAGGGTAGTGGAACAACTCTTCAAAAACCGCGGACAACAAGTGCTGGCCGGAATGCTGCTGCATGTGATCGAAGCGGCGCGCCTCGTCCACCACGCCTTCGACGATTTCGGCCTCCAGCGGGGCGGCCAGATGGTGTACGATCCGCCCGCCGTCATCTTCTTCCACGTTCAAGACGCGAATGCCGTTCACGGTTCCTGTGTCGTGCGGTTGGCCGCCGGAAGCGGGGTAGAACGCCGTGCGGTCGAGGACCACGGCGCTGCCTTGATGGCGCAGTTCCAGGACGCGTGCTGAGAAACGCCAAAGATAGGAATCGCTATAGTAGAGCCGCTCGGTCATACGGGCGGAAGGAGGAAATTATACCCACTTGAGCGCGTCTTTTTTCCACGCCCACACATAGCCCACGATCAGAATCAGCAGGAAGACGGAAATCTCAGCCACGCCGAACCATCCCAACTGCTTGTAGCGCAACGCCCAAGGGAAAAGGAAGACCGTTTCCACGTCGAATATGACGAAGAGGATGGCGATGATGTAGAAGCGCACGGTGTAGCGTCCCCGTGCATTCGAGGCGGCCTGGATTCCGCATTCGTAGGCTTCCAGCTTGGTCTGATTCGGCAAAGAGGGACGCAGGATCCGCCAGACCACCAGAAGGATGGCGGGAAATGCGATGGCCACACAAAGGAAGATAAGGATCGGAAGGTATCCTTCTGGCATGGCCCCATTCTAGCACCCGGCCTTTCGGTTGTTACACTGGCGGTTTGGCTACTACATTGCATCTTCCGGGGCGGATTCCACTGCCCGGCGCCATGTTTCTAAAGGTCTTGCTGGAGCGCCGCTCGCTGATTCTCCAACTGGTGAAACGGGACTTCCGGCAGCGGTTCGTAGGCTCCGCGGCGGGCTGGCTGTGGACCATCATCCACCCCGTTGTCCTGCTGCTGAGTTGGGTGTTCGTCTTTCAGTACTGCCTGAAGATGCCGAAGCCGGAGGGCTACGGAGACACCTACACCCTATACCTCTTTGCGGGCTATCTGCCGTGGCTGCTGTTCCAGGACACGGTGCAGCGAAGCTCCATGGCGTTGCTCGAACAGTCGAACCTCATCACGAAAACGGTATTTCCGTCCGAGATCATACCGGTTTCCCTCTTTCTGTCCTCCCTGATCAGCCATTTGATTGCCCTCGGGGTTCTCATTGTGATGATCCGGTGGATGGAATATCACTTCAGTCTTCTGTCTGGAGTGTTGGTTCTTTACCTCTTCTTCATGGCCTTCTTTACGATTGGGATGGGGTGGATTGTGTCCAGCCTGCAGGTATATCTGCGGGATACGGCGCAGGGTGTCGTAGTGCTGCTGACGGGGTGGTTCTGGCTGACGCCGATCTTCATTGACGAAGCGATGTTCCCGGCTGGCGCCCGGTTCCTGGTCCACTGGAATCCGCTGGCGCTGGTAGTGCGTGGATACCGCCGAGCGCTCCTTGATTTCTCCCTCCCGTTGTGGAGTGAAATTGCCCAGTTTGCCGGAATTGCTTTGGCGGTTTTCTTCGTTGGCGGTTTGGTATTCCGGCACCTGAAGCGCGGTTTCGCGGACGTACTGTAGCCGGTTGCATAGTTTCAGGCAAAAAACTCCTGGATATTTCGCTGGCGGGCGGATAAGATGTGGCTCAGGCCGGCTCGCCACCGCAAGGCAGGTCCGCCGCTCGCCGGACCCGCCACCCCTGCATCCGACACTGCAGGCCATTGCGGAGAAGTTGTTATGAGGAGGAACAATGAATCTCACATGGGGATTGCTTTGCCTGGTCTGCCTCGGAGCCGTGTCTTCAGCCGCCGAATTGCCTGAAGTGCGGGCGGCGCGGGCTGGAGAACGGCTGGCTTGGATGGCCACACACCACCACGTTCGCGAAACAAGACTCGCCTCACGCCGTTTGGCGGGCTCTCGAGAGGGTTATGTCTTCCCTGCCGACGTCGTCTTGCCGCACATCGTTGAAGGTGACGGTTGGAAGACGTCATTCACGTTCGTGAACTTGAGGGCAACTTCCAACGTGTTTGCCGTTCTGCTCTTCACCGGGCGGGGAGAGGATCTGGTGATTGACTTCCCGGAAGTCGGACCGGCAGATGCGCTCGTGATTTCTTTGCCGGCATTTGGCAGTCTTACCCTGGAGACCAAGGGCGCTGCGCCATCCCTGCAATCCGGCTGGGGCTACATCTTGTCCCTTGATGCAAAGCCGGATATCGCTGCGCTGACGATTTTTCAGCAGCGCGTGAAAGACAGGCCCGATTTCGAGGCTTCATTGCCCGCAGCAGGGGAGTTTGACCAGCGTTTTCTCCTGGTCTACGACAACACCAACGGGTACACCACCGGCTTTGCAATGGCGAACTCAGACGAAAAGCCTGTGGCGCTCGAAATAACGGTTCGCGATGAAAGAAACCGAGTGCAATTCACGGACCGGTTAACCATCCAGGCCATGTCGAAATACGTTTCCACCGTCCCGGCCCGATGGCCATCACTGGCAGGGCAGCGTGGCGTACTCGAATTCACGACCACCGGACTGGGAGCAAGCGCCATTGGTCTCCGGTTCAATCCCACCGGGGCGTTCACCTCGATCACCACAATGCAAAATCCTGCCTGGATGGCCACTCCGCCCACAAACCCTCCCGTCTCCAGTACAGCTTTGCTGCACTAAGGCGTGCGCCAATTGCCATCGCGGTCTTCAGGCTTCCGCTACCCTAAGGAGGAGCGGAGGTCCTTTGCGGTTTTCAAGACGGAAATTCTTGCGGACGGCCAGTTCGGCTGCCGCCTTGCCAGTTCTGCCTGCTCAGAGGCGCACGGCGGCAGCGCCGCGGCCGAACATAGTCCTTGTTCTGGCTGATGACTTGGCGTCCTGGATGGTGGGCCGGTACGGCAATGCCGAGATCAAGACGCCCAACATAGACCGGCTCGCCCAGGCAGGCGCCTATTTCTTAAATTCGTTTTGCACGACGCCCGTCTGTTCACCAAGCCGGGCCACACTGTTCACCGGTCTGACTCCGGCTCAGCACGGAATCGAGGATTTTCTCACTGCCAATCCGGAAGCCAACCCTCCCCAGGGCCAGCGTACGCCGCCGGAGACATTCGACAAAGAGCCGATGCTCTTCGACCTGCTGAGCCAGGCCGGTTACCAGTGTGGCTACGTGGGCAAATGGCACATGGGGAATGACGAGAAGCCCGGACACGGTATCAGCCATAGCATTACCTTGAGCGGGTCGCGGACTTACACCGATCCTGTTTTATTCCGGAACGGGGAGCGGGTGGAGGAGAAAGGCTACCTTGCCGATATCCTCACCAACCATTCTTTGGAGTTTCTTGACCGCCAAAAGGCCGGATCCCCCTTTTTTCTCACCGTGGGCTACTTGAACCCGCACGTTCCGTACGACGGCCACCCTCAAAAGTTCTATGACATGTATGCAGCGAAGAGCTTCGACTCTTTTGGGATTCAGCCCGCTGCAGAAAACGCGCTCAGGGAGAAGGAGTATCTGGCCGACCCGGTAACAAATCTCCGCAAGTGTGCGGCGGCCACCACTGCCCTGGATGCACAACTGCCGCTGCTTCAACGCAAGTTGTTGGAAAAGGGGCTCTTCGACAACACGATTTTCATCTTCACGTCGGACAACGGCTTCTTGCTCGGACGCCACGGCTTGTGGAGCAAGGGCCACGCCTCCAATCCCATCAACATGTATGACGAGGTCATGGCCGTTCCTATGATTTGGTCGTGGCCGGGCCGGATTCCCGTCGGGTCGGCGCGGCCGGAGATGATTAGCTTCTACGACTTCCTGCCCACCGTGTGTGAAGCCGCCGGGGTGCAGCCTCCAGCGGGCCGAGCGCTTTGCGGCAGGAGCTATCTTCCTGCGGTCCTCAACCAGCAGCCTGCCAAGGATACGCCCGAATGGCCCAACATTGTTTTCGGTCATTTCCGGTATACATGGATGGCGCGGAGCAATCGCTTTAAGCTCATTCTCCGGCACGATGGGAAGGGACCGAATGAACTGTATGACATGCGGTCCGACCCGCGCGAATTCCGCAATCTCTATGAGGATGCGCGGTTTGTTACAGTGCGGGACGAGTTGACCCAAGCGCTGAACGGCTGGCGCAAGAAAACCACACCGGTCTGATCGGGGCGATCCTTCTCCTGCCGTTGCCGGGCGCCTACTGTCACGGATATACTGGGACTCACCCGGTTAAAGTCCATTGGAGCAACCATTTAACGCTGACTATGTCCAGCGGCTGATTGGCGGAGATCAACACGTCGTCAGCCACTTTCAAGCCCATTTTTCATCGTTGCTAAAGCTCAAACTCTGCCGTGATTCCCGAACCCGCCCGTTGGCGGAGGACGCGACGCAGGAAACCTTCCTGCGGGTGCTGCGCAACCTGCGGCGCAATCCGAACCTCCTGGAGCAGCCGGAGAAGCTTGGGGCCTACGTTCTGGGCGTCTGTAATCATGTGGCGCAGGAGTTGGTGCGGTCTGAATTCCGCTATAAGGGCATGGAGACGGACGGAGAGGCAGGGGCAGATCCACGTCCTGCGGCTGTGGAGGTCCTCCAAAACCAGCAGCGGCGGCAGGCCGTTCTGGCGGCTTTACAGGGCCTCTCGGATCGGGACCGGCGTCTTCTGGTCCGTGTTTTCTACGAAGAGAAGGACAAAGATGAGGTATGCGCCGAATTCCAGATCGACCGGTCGTACCTGCGAGTCCTGGTCCACCGGGCGATTCAGCGGTGCAAGTCGGTGGTCACCGGGGAGAAAATTTGACGAGGGAAAGCCAGGGGTGAAACGCCGGAGGGATGAACCGCACATCATAGCGAGGCTTGGATGATGGATCATCGCGATGTGGTAGCTGAACAGCTGGTTGAGCGCTACCTGCTTGACGAGTTAAGTCCTTCCGAACGGGACCGGTTCGAAGCCCATCTCTTTGGCTGCCAGCAATGCGCGGAGGCACTGCAGGCGGCGTCCCTCATCCTGGACACCCTTCCGGACCTGGTCCGGGAGCCCGTCCAAAGCCCGTCTGGCGCCAGCCTCGCCGGCACCGGGTTACCCGGCGAGGACTGGCGGTCCAGGCTTCGAGCCTTCTTCGCGGCGCCGGTGTTTGCGCCGGTGGCGGCCGCCCTCCTGGGACTATTGATTTACCAGAACGTTTTCCAGATTCCAAGGCTGCGCCACGATCTGGCTGTGCTGAAGTCCCCCGCTGCCGTGCCTGCTTTCGTGCTGCTTCCAGTAACGCGCGGCGACGAGCAGGTCCTGCGGCTGCCGCATGGATCGCCGGTGGTGGTGTTGAATTTCGATCTGACGGTGACCAGCCCGGAGGGGTATTTGCTAGAATTTGCGGCGGGGAACGGCGAGCCCTGGTTGCGGCTGGAAGAGAAACCCGCGCCAGAGACAGAGTCGATGACGGTGCGTCTGGAGCCGGAGCGGATTCCACCCGGCCCGCAGACGCTGATTGTGCGTTCGCTGCAGACCCGTGCCGAGCTGATGCGGTTTCGTTTTGTGACGGAGAAACAATGAACCCGAGTTCTACTTCCGCCCCCGAGCGGCGCTTCTTCTTTGACGCTGCGGCGACAGGCATTCGCGGACGCCTGGTTCGTCCGCGCATAGAAAAGCTCAACGCCAACCTGACCCTCGCATTATCCGCTTCCGGCGGTGACGAGAATTCGAGCGAGAAGAACATCGAGGTGGAGGGCGTCCTTAAGGTAGGTAGCTTCACCACCAGCGTGGATGGCCGTGCCAACGAAGCCGCGCGCACTTGGGAAACCAAGGTGGTGGCGAGAGTTGAGAAACTGGAGATTCTCAACCGCCTTCGGGTGGAATTAATCGAGTCGTGCATCACAAGCAGTGTTCCGTACGATGGCGGTGAGCGAACCTTTTCCATTGAGGGCAGCCGGATTGAGGGGTTGGTGATCGACGGGGAAGCCATTGAGACCGGCTTTGACGCCCGGCCATTTCACCGCACCACATGGCCTGCCTTGCGAAACTCACTGGCGAAAGACGAGAAGTCGAAAAAGCGGTTAGCGGAAAAAGATCCCGCGGCTCCCGCCCGATTGCAAGGTGACACGCCGCGGAATGGTTCGCTGTTATCCTCCCTCACGGACATCAAGCCTCCGAGGAAGGCAGACCTGAAGGTGTTGCCCGGTGGCTGCATCGTGATTCCGGATTTCGGACGCATCTGGCTGGCAGAGCTGCTCACAAGCCCGGACCGGTGGCAACTCACGATGCTGAGGGCAAAGCTGGGCTCTCCCGCAGAAGGCACTTTCGACGTAGGCGAAACCACAGCCAACGGACAGCGGTATCCACCATAGAGCCGATGATTGCAGGAATGTGGACCGGACTTCCCGTCCGGAGAGTTTTCGAGGCTGCCCTGCTGGGCAGCCTCCTGTTTTTCGCAGCTGGTTGCCAGCGGCGGATCAGCTTGCACAATCTGCTGGCCGAAGCCGTCCGGCTTCAGCAGAGAGGAAGCTACGAGCAGGCGCTTGCCAAGGCACGCGAAGGAGAGTCCCGGGCCCCGAGCAATTCTAGCTTGTGGTGGCGATTCCGGCTGCTGCAGCCGGAGATCCGTATGTCATTGGGGCAAGACAAAGAGGTGGAGAAGGAGCTGGGCACACCGATCCCACCCACGGCGCCGGATTTTGAGTTGTTGGAAGCGCGCCGCCAGATGATCCTGGGTTGGTCCTACCTGAACCAGAGGCGGCTGGAGGATTGCGGCGCCGCGCTGCGGGCGGCGGCCAGACTGGCGGCCAGGGACCGGGCGCTATTGGCGCAAACACAGATTCTGCAAGGCTTGTTGGAACACGACCAGGGAGAGGCTTCGGACGGCGAAACCCAGTTCCGCTCTGCCTTGGCGCTCGCCGAAGCGGCAGGGGACTCCTATCTGCAGGCCTCCGCGCTCGGGAATCTGGGGTTGAACAGGATTCGGGCAGGCAGGTACGAGGAGTCGATCTTCTGGTTCGAGCAGGTCTTAGCCCGTGCTGAGCGGTTGGAGTCCCGCAGTCTGCAGGCGATCACCTTCGACAATCTTGGATGGTCCTGGCTCCGGTTGGGGGAATTGGACCGGGCCGCCAGCTACTTCGACCGGTCGTGGCGGCTGTTCGAAGAAATGGGCAAGCGCCGGAATCTGCAGATCAGCCTCGGCAACGTGGGGACGGCCTGGCTCGTACGCGGGGACAAAGGCCGCGCCCGGCAATTCTTCGGACGTGCGCTGCAGATCGCGGAGGGAATCGAGGAATGGCCGGCCGCAGCGGAGTGGCTGGTCAACCTCGCCGCCTTGGACATGGAAGAGGGCCGGTTTGACGAGGCTGCTCAGAAATTGGCCCGCGCACGGCGAATGCCGTTGGAGGATGGTGACCGGAGGACAGGCGCCTGGCTGCAGATCTTGGAGGGGCGATTAGCCCAGCAGCGGGGCGATTTCTTGGGAGCCGCCGGGGCGTTCCAGGCAGTAGCCGCGGCGCCATCGCCCGAGCCGACAGTGGTGTTCGAGGCGCGCGCCAGACTAGCAGAGTTGGCTGTGGCCGCCGGACGGCCAGAAGAAGCCGAAAGGCATTACCGCGTGCTGCTGGAATATTTGCAGCAGAAACGGGCACAACTGTCGAATCCCGAAGCGCGGATATCCTGGTTGGCTAGCCTGATGCGGTTCTACCGCAACTATGTTTCCTTTCTCTGGGATCGTGGGCGCAGGGAGCACGCGTTGGAGGTGGCCGAGTCATCGCGCGCACAGGTACTGGCGGAGCGGCTAGGCAATGGGATGGGCGGCGGCATGCAGCCTGCGGCGCGCCTCCGTGCCACGGCCCGCCAGACCGGCTGTGTTTTGGCCTCCTATTGGCTCACGCCAACCGCAAGTTACCTTTGGGTCGTGACGCCTCAGAAAGTGGAAGCCCATCCGCTTCCCCCCCAAAGTGAGTTGGCGGCAGATGTTGAGGCGGTGCGCCGCCAAATAGAGGGACTGCGGGATCCCACCTTGTTCCCCAGCCTTGCGCGGCTGTCACAGCAATTGCTCGACCCGGTGCGGAGGCTCCACCCTGCCTGCGTGCTGGTTTCACCGGACCAGGAACTGTATGGGCTGAATTTCGAAAACCTGCTCGCGGATGAGCGCTATTGGATCGAAGAAACAGAAGTTCAAGTGGCGCCTTCGCTGGGACTGCACCCGGTGTCGAAACCGGTGCCTCAAGGGCAATTGCTTTTTGGCGATCCGTTAACCCCGGAGCAGTCGGGTTTGCCGCCTCTTGTCAATGCGGGCAAAGAGTTGGATGCTCTTTCCCGGCTCCTGCCGGAAGCCCGGCTGATTGTTCGCGAACAGGCGACGCCGGGCGCCTTTTCAGCCAATGTGCCTGGCAGATTTGGCCTGATTCACGTGGCTGCCCACGCCGTGGCAAAACGGGATAACCCGCTGGATTCGGCCGTGATTCTTACGCCCGACAGCGGGCGCTACCAACTGACGGCGCGCGAAATCGCGGGTCTCCGGATACCCGCCCGGTTGGTGACCCTGAGCGCCTGCCACAGCGCAGGTATGCGGAACTACGCTGGGGAGGGCACCGTTGGACTGGCCTGGTCGTTTCTGCACGCAGGCGCGCAAAACGTCATTGCAGGACTTTGGGCGATCGACGACCAGTCCTCCTCCCGTCTGATGGCCCGGATGTACGAAGCCCTAAGCCGAGGCGCGCTACCGGGCGCGGCATTGCGAGAGGCGAAGTTGAGCTTCCTGCGGTCTGGCGGTCCGCTCCGCAAGCCTTTTTACTGGGCGCCATTTCAGCTTTACGCCCTGCCCTAGAGGCAGGCGGCGAAGGCTTATGCTCCGCGGCCGGGAGGCCGATAGACTGGTAGGCCTGGGGCGCTGAATTCCAAGTATGTCCACACAGCGGCTGCTTTCTCACTACGAGGTCCTCGAGAAAATCGGCGAAGGCGGCATGGGCCAGGTGTGGAAAGCGCGTGACACCCGGCTCCACCGCACGGTAGCGATCAAGGTTCTGTCTGCTCAACTCTTGGATGACCCGGAGTTCCGCCGGCGCTTTCTGCGGGAGGCGCGCGCCATCTCCGGCCTGAACCACCCAAACATCTGTACATTGTTCGACATCGATGAGTTCGAAGGCGTGCCCTTCTTGGTCATGGAGTACCTCGAGGGCGGTACCTTGGCCGCCCGTCTGCAGCAAGGTCCGCTACCTGCCGCAGAGGCTTTGCGGGTGGCAATCGAAATTGCCGCGGCGCTGGATCACGCACACCAAAGGGGAATTTTGCACCGCGACCTGAAACCGGGCAACATCCTGCTGGTAAAGACCGGCATCCGGCTAAGCCCAAAGTTGCTCGATTTCGGCCTGGCAAAGACCTTCCGTCCGGACGGTGTCATGGCAGACACGGCCAGCATGCCGCTTACCCGTGCCGGCATGGTGATGGGCACTTTGAACTACATGTCGCCCGAACAGGTGTCGGGGACACAGGTGGATCCGCGCTCCGACATTTTCTCCTTTGGGGCGATGCTCTACGAAATGCTCACCGGGACCAAGGCGTTTCGAGGGGATAGCGAGTCGGCCATCATGGCGGCGGTGCTGAGTGCGAATCCGGCGCCGGTTTCTTCGCTTTCTCCGGTCACGCCGGCGGCGCTGGAGAGAATCGTCGTCCGCTGCCTGCAAAAAGATCCAGGCGCGCGGTTTCAGTCGAGCCGGGATCTGCTTTCGGAACTTGAATTCGTGGCGTCGGAGGCGGCGGCGCCTGAGGCGTCTTCCGCAGCGGCTCCTCCATTCCGCGCCCGTTCCCGGGAGCGGATCGCGTGGGCCGTGGCAATGCTTTGCTTCGTTGCCGCGGCGGCGGGCGCGTTTGCAACAGGCTGGATTGCGGCTCGCAAGCCGGCCTCACAGGCAGCCATCGAGTTCACTGTAGGGCCGCCTCCTGGCGAAAGTTTTCCGGCCGGCGGGCTCGGCGGAGGCGGAGCGGTCTCACCTGACGGGACGAGATTGGTTTTTGTGGCCACTCACCGCGGCGAGCCAACCCTCTGGCTCCGGCCGCTCGCCTCAGTCCAAGTAACGCCGGTGGTGGGGACGGAAGGTGCGTTCTTTCCGTTCTGGTCACCGGATGGAAAACAATTGGGCTTCTTTGCGGGGGGCAAATTGAAGCGAGTTGCGGCATCGGGCGGGCCGGTACTCGAGCTAGGAGATGCTCCGGCCGGACGAGGCGCGTCGTGGAGCAGTCAAGGCTTCATTCTGTATGCGCCGGATTCCACTGGCCGGCTCTACCGGATACCTGAGGCAGGCGGCGCCCCGCAACTTGTGTCTGAGCCAGACCCCAAACAGCAGGAAGATGGCCACCTCTGGCCGTGGTTCTTGCCGGATGGCAAGCGTTTCCTTTTCCTTTCGCGCCGGGTAGGCCGCAACGGCAGCCAAGTGTCGATTGGTTCGCTCGAACATGGGCAGGACCAACCATTCCAACCGCTGGTAGCTTCCAACTACAACGCGCAGTATTCACCGTCAGGGCACCTGCTTTTCGTCCGGGACGGGGTGTTGCTGGCCCAGCGGTTTGATCCGGCTTCGGGCAAGCTCTCCGGAGAACCGGCCGCCCTGGCGGGCAACATCGCCACGCGGCCGCACCTCAACCTGGCAGAATTCTCTGTTGGGGCCGGCGGGGTGCTGCTGGCCAATGCGAACGGGGTGCAGACCACCCAGGTCGCCTGGGTGGACCGGGCGGGCAAGATGTTGAAACTTCTGGATCAGCCGCAGGTTTTCATTGGGCTGCGTCTATCGCAGGATGCCGAACGGCTGGCGACCGCCCGCGCCGACGCCGTAACGACGATTGCTGATCTCTGGGTTCACGACTTGAGAACTGAATCCAGCGCGCGGGTGACTTTCGACGATGGCCGGGATTTTTCGCCCGTTTGGTCGCCGGACGGCTCGATGCTGGCCTTCGCCTCGACGCGGAGCGGAGTAGCGAACCTCTACCTGCGGCCCACGCAGGGAACGGGTTCCAATCGACGGCTGACTACCAGTTCCATGGCGCACCGGCCGTTCGACTGGTCGCCGGACGGCCGTTACCTGCTCTACGAACAGGCCCATCCGGACACCAAGCGGGACCTGTGGGCGCTTCCAGTTGCAGGCAGCCAGGAGGCTCAACCGGTGGTGCAAAGCAGCGGCAACGAGACACAAGGGCAATTCTCACCGGACGGCCGCTTTGTGGCCTACGCTTCGGACGAATCTGGCCGCGCGGAGGTGTACATTCGCGACTTCCCGTTCTCCGGAGCGCAGTGGCAAATCTCCACGGCTGGGGGCAGCCAGCCGCTATGGCGCGGCGATGGGCGGGAACTGTTCTACATCGCACCGGATGGAATGCTCATGTCGGCGCCCATTGACCGCGCGGGCGCATCGCTGAGGCCTGGCCGGGCCTCTGCGCTGTTCTCCACTGGTTCCTCGACCGGGGGCTGGGTGGACCACCGCTTCGATGTCAGTCCCGACGGGCAGCGATTTCTGCTCCTGGCCCCGCCGGCAGCAGCCGTCAAGCCGGAATGGACTGTCACTGCAGGTGTCCCACTTCTCGGCAGACCGCTACAATAAGCGGTGATGAAACCTAATCAGTTCCTCCTGCCAGCGCTCCTGCTGGCCTGTTCCGCCGGTGTGCATGCGCAGCCGGGGCCTTGGATTGCAATGTTTGACGGCAAGACGCTGAACGGCTGGAAAGCGAATGAGCGGCCGGAAAGCTGGACCGTTGAAGACGGAACCATCAAGGGAAGCGGCAGCGTGAGCCACTTGTTCTGGATGACCGAGATGTGCGGCGACTGCGAGTTCAAGGCTGACGTGAAAATCATGGACGGTTCCAACTCCGGCATGTACTTCCGTACGGCTTTCGGACCTGGTTTCCCAAAGGGCTACGAAGCGCAAGTGAACGCCACGCATGGCGACCCGGTGAAGACCGGAAGCCTTTACAATTTCGCGAAGAACTTCAACGCTCCGCACAAGCCGGGGGAGTGGTTCAACCAACACATCATTGCGCAAGGCAACCGCATCATCATCAAAGTCAACGATCACGTGATTACGGATTACGTGGACGAAAAGAATACCTTTACCAGCGGATATTTGGCGTTGCAGCAGCACGACCCGAAGAGCGTGGTGTATTACAAAAACCTGATGTACCGCAAGTTGCCGCCACCGGCAAAGTGACGAATGTAAACGAACATTCGGGTGCGGTGCTTCGTCTTGGAGGGGCAGGAGAATACGCGCCATGAACGTTCGCAGTGTCTTGTTTTCCGGAGTCGCCGGCGCCTGGCTGGCCTCCGCTGCTTTCGCAGCTGCCCCGGCGGACCCCGAAAAGAGCCTGCAATGCAGCGGGCGCATGAGCGACACCCGCAACCGGGTCTGTGAAATGAAAGAGATTCCGTTGCCGGCCACGGGCCGCCTGACAGTGAATGCGGCGCCCAACGGAGGCATCTCCGTGCGAGGGTGGACGCGCGCGGAGGTATTGGTGCGGGCGCGCATTGAGGCCTGGGGTGATAGCGACGCGGACGCTCGCGCGACCTTGGCGCAAGTGCGGGTGAACACTGCTGGCAACAGCGTGGAGGCTGAGGGTCCGAAGCAATGGGGCCAACAGCGCTGGTCGGTGACCTACGAGGTGTTCGCTCCGGAGCGGACCGACCTCAATCTGCGAACCGTCAACGGCGGCCTCAGCGCGGCCGATCTGAGGGGCAACATCGAGATGACGACCAGCAACGGCGGGCTGAAACTTGCGCGGCTGGCGGGTCGGGTGAAGGCGGACACCACGAACGGTGGAGTCAGCGTCGAACTGACAGGCCAAACCTGGGATGGCGAGTCGCTGGAGGTGAGCACCACGAACGGGGGTGTGAGCCTGGAAGTGCCCGCCGCTTACAACGCCCGGATCGAAGCGAGGACCACAAACGGAGGCATGAGCAGCGACCTGCCGGCGCAGATTTCGGGTAAATCCTGGGGGCCAAAGTCCATGTCAATTCAGTCGGGCGCGGGCGGCCCGATGATCAAGGTGGTGACCACGAACGGAGGAGTCCGCGTCCGGCAGAAAAAGTCTGTCTAGCCCGCTTTCTTAACCTCGCCGTGGCATTGGCGCGCTGCGGAAATCGAAACGGGCGTCTTCGATTTTCGGGCCGATGACTTCAATCCGGCGAAGATCGCGCACGCCCAGCCCTTTGGCTTCCGCCAGCGCAAGGGTGCTGTCGCAGTGTTCGAAGGGCGCGGCGCCCTTTTCGGCCATGGGATCGAAGCCCATCAGGGCTGCGCCTACCGCATCCGTACTGACCGCATTCAGGCCGGCGATGAGGAGTTGCGGGTGCACCGGGCGGACGCGCGGACCGTTCCACGGGCCTTCGCCGCCGGCCATAGAGTAAATGCCGTCAATGATGTTGAGGTGGAGTGGCCGGGCGGTGCAGAGGTCGACGACAATGCGCGGCACACGCTCTTTGTCGTTCTTCGACCAGCCCGGGTTGTTCTCGGCGGGGGCACAGGTGGAGGGCTGGCGGCTCGCACTATGTAACGGACCGCGCCCGCCGCGGGCGACGGGTGCGGGATCATCCTTTCCTGCGTGGTCGCCATAGATGGTGACTGGGGTGATTCCAAACATGTTTTTCATCGCCAGAGTAATGCCGCAGGTCGCGTGCTCCTTCAATTTGGCGACGGAAACCATTACGTCGCACTCCTCGTAGGCCGCGCTCAACTCGAACCCCTGGAACATGTAGCCGCCGCCGGGAGTCGGTAAACGGCGAAACTTTTTCCATGGTCCTGGCAGGTTGGTGTTCTCCAGTTCCACATTGGGTGCGGCGTTGATGAGGGCTTGCGGATCCCAGCCAGCGTCCAGCATGAACTCGCCCAGAGGATCGCCGCACGCGAACGCACACTCGAGCAAGCGAATCCGGCGGGCGCCGGCCCGGCCCAGCAAGGCAACTGTCGCGCCAATTACCGCGGGATGTGTGTACTGAGCGTACTCCGCCGGCGTGCGGCCCACACGGTCGCGGGGTGAGCCGGTCATGTTGATCTTGACCGCGACGGTCTTGCCGTTAACCAATCCTCGCAACCCGCCGAGTTGATCGAAGAGTCCCGCGAGCACAGGCGTCAAGGCCGGTCCGTAATCGGGGCAGCGCGTGAAGGCAACCTTTCCCGGTGGAGGCGCGGTTCCGCCGGACAAGGGGATAGCAATCGTGGAGCCGAGGAAGGTCCGGCGGGAGAGTTCAGCCATGGCGCGTTTGCTCCAATTCTACGGCAAGCGCAATAGCAAACTGCGGGATTTCGATCTCGGTTCGACCGTCCACCCCGTGGATCTTTGCGGGAGCCGCCGGTTCCTGGCCAGGAGAATGGACCCGGGCGTTTCGGATGGAGCTCTCGACCGCAAGCGTCACCAGATTCCATGAGGGCCGGAGCGTATAGTTCAACAGGTAGACCATCTTGCGGGCGCCTCCGGGCTCCTCCGTGATGTGGAACTGCAGAGAACCCCCGTTAAAGATCCTCACCGGGTCGTACCGGCGGCTGACAAGCAGATGAACGTCCTGTGCCAGGAGCCAGGGGTCGTCCCAGGCCGCAGTAGCCAACGAAATGCGGCCTTTGCCTGCCCGTTGCAGGCGGAAGCGCTCATGGCTTTCCGGTGCGGGCCGCGTTGAAATCCGGTGCTGGCGCGTAATCAAGTGCCCGCCGTTTAGCACAAAAGCGGTCAGGAGAGCCGGCGGCGGCACGTCGTCAAGCCACAGGATGGCCACCCGGTCTTTGAGGTGGTCTGCACCCAAACGGGCGCGTTCAACGGGTTCGAAGACGAGGTTGCGGCGTGCAGCCAAAAGAAGCGTTTCGGTGGCCAGAAACTCGTTGGCGCCGCTGAAGTCGGAGACGATCAATAGCTTGGCGGGGCAGCGCCAGGCGCCCCAGGCACAGCGTTGTTTCCACCACGCGGCTTCTTCAAGCAAGCGAGTCCACCATGCAGGCCGGCCCGCTAGCAGTTCCGATGCGTGGTGTGGGGCGAGCCAGATGGGGCGGACGGCGCCATAGGCAGCGGCCTCCGCGAACGCGAGGCGGTAGGATTCGGGCCGGATGGTTTCTGGTTTTTCGGGGGGCGCCGAACGCAGCCAGACAGGTTTGCCGGCGGCGCGGGCACGCGCGAGCAACACGAGGTAGCCGTTGGCGTCCAGCCAGGGAGTCCCGGTGGGGCCTGCGTCAGCATCCGCGCGAGTAGACGGGTTATTGGCGGCGCCACCCAGCGCAGGCCAGTGCGCGTCTCCGATAGCCACCCGGGGCCCCGGGTTTTCCCAGTCCATCTCGCCCGCTGCCCGCCACTTGAACTGATCTTCTCCCTCAACGAAAATGCGCAGCCCTTGCTGGGCTGCAGCAGCGCGCAGGGCTGCCGAGGGCGTACCCGAAAACACCAAGGTGTCAATCGGGGTTTGGTCCAGGAGGCCGAGCCGCTGCGGCTCTTCCCAATTGCTGGGCCAGAGAAAAGGGATTTCGCCTGCTTGCACCATCGCCCCCATCCTATCAGGAGGCTCTGATCCGATTCGGTCTCCGAGGTCCGTTATTTCTTGTCGAAGCCGGGTGCAATGGTCATGGCGAAATAGTTCGTGACCTCGGCCTCGTTGCGGCAGGCGTCCACATACGCGTTTCGCAACAACTGTTCTTTGCGCTGGCGCAACATTTCACGGATATCCTGCTGGACCTTCGGGTCGGTGAGTTCGCGCTGGCCGGCCGGAACGCGAGAGATGAGCCGCACAATCCGGAAACCCACCGGCGTTCTTACCACGCTGGAAAACTGGCCGGGCAGCAGAGACAGAATTGCCTTGCGGGTGTCTGGATCGGTGCTGGCCAGGTTGGATTCGGGAATGAAGCCGAGGTCCCCTCCGTTCATTGCGGTTTGGGGATCCTCGGAGTAGTTCTGAGCGAGGGCGGCGAAATCCTCGCCTTGCCGGAGCCGGGCTTCCAGCATCTGAATCTTCTTGCGGGCCTGATCCTCGCCCTGCGCTTTATCGCGCTTGAGGTTGCGTACTTCTCCAACGGGCTGCGGCGTGACGATGATATGGGCGACGTGATACTGGTTCTCGGGATAGTTGAAGCCGGCTTTGTTGGCGCTATAGAAATCGGCGACATCCTTATCGCTGATGTTGATCTGGCTGATGATTTCCTTGTTCATCAGCTTTTCAAGCGACAGGTTCCGCCGGAGCTGGCTCTTCAGTTCGTCAGCCGTGAGTTGCTGCGCGTTGAGTTGTTTCTGAAACTCCTCCTGGGTATATGGCGCCCGCAGCTCATTGAACTTCGATTCCACCTCCGCGTCCGTGGCAATCAAACTCAGTTTCTCGGCCCGCTGAAGCATGATCTCCTCGTCGATCATGACTCGCAACAGTTCCAGTTTCTGGAACTGCACCTGGTCCTGGGGCGCGCCTTCGGGTTGATTGGGGAAGGAACGTTTGTATTGCTTGTCGAGATCCTGGAGGGTGATCGCGCGGCCGTTCACCATGGCGGCAACATTTTGCGCCGGCGGCTTCTTGCAGGCCACTCCCATCAGCAGGATGGCCCCCAGGCCGGACAGGATCATCAAGGGCGGGGGGTAACGCATGGATCGTCTTATTGTACTGAACCCTTTGGCAGCGGTTTGACCTTCAGGTTCCGGAATTCAATCGGGAAGCCTTCCCCTTCCAGGCCGAGATAGCCTTTGGCGACGGGCAGATAGCGGTACTCGCAAAGCACTTCGCCGTTGACCCAGGAGGTGACCACCGGCCCCAGCGCGGTCACCTCCACAACATTCCATTCTCCAGCTGGCTTGACGCGGTTCTGATTCGGGGTCCGGTCGCTCAGGTTGAAGCGTCGTCCGTCGCTAAGGCGGCCAAAGAGAAAACCGCCCGAGGATGAACCGATCTGAACCTGGAACCAGTGCGCATAGTCGGCGGCGTTACGCACGAAGATGCCGCTGTTATAGCGGGGATTGCCCGGCAGGGGGACGTACCGGAATTCAACGTGGAACACGAAGTCTTCGAACTCGTTGTCGTACCGCAACCAGTCATGTCCTTTGTCACCCTCGCAAATCAGCAGGTTGTTAGCCACTTTCCACTGAGAGGTGGGCGCCAGCGGATCAGGGGCGATAGGCAGGCGCGTCCAGCCCTTCAGATCGGCCGAGGGCATGATGTCGAGCCAGCCGGTGGGCTCACGTTCCAACAGGCTCTTTTCGGACTGTGCGGCCAGCGAAAGCGCCAGCACTGCGGCGAGGGTAAGGCTAGCTAAGAAGCGCAAGTACTTTCTCCAGGTCGGCGGGTTCGCCGAATTTCGCGGTGGACGGGTTAGGGTCGATGTTCTTCATCAGGCCGCAAAGGACTGCGCCGGCGCCAACTTCCACGAAGCGGGTGACGCCCTCCGCGATCAGCAGCCGCATCGAAGCGGTCCATTGGACAGAGTTGGGCACCTGTTGATACAAGCCCTCACGCGCCTCCGCTCCGGTGCGGACCACCCGGGCTTGCCAGTTATTGACCAAGGGAATGCGGAGATCCTGAAACGTGGTTGCCTCGAGATCGGCGGCCAGACGCTGTTGTGCGGGTTGCATAAGAGGGCAATGGAACGGAGCGCTGACCGGCAAAGGCACGGCTCGCTTAGCCCCCTTGGCCTTTGCCAGTTCGCTGGCCCGGGCTACCGCGCCTGCGTGACCCGCGATTACGACTTGGTCAGGCGAATTGTAATTCGCCACGGTGACTACTTCGCCTTGCGCCGCTTCTTCCAGCACTGTCGCTAACTGGTCCATCGGCGGCTTGAGGAGAGCCGCCATCGCGCCCACGTCCGCGGGCACAGCTTCTTGCATGTAACGCCCGCGCTTCCGGACAAGACTTACGGCATCGGCGAACCGCAGTGCCCCGGCAGCCACCAGCGCGCTGTATTCACCGAGGCTATGACCCGCCACGTAGTGCGGTTCATGCCCCAGTTCCTGAAGAACTCTCCAGGCTGCTACAGAGACCGTCAGAAGTGCGGGCTGGGTGTTTTCCGTCAACCTGAGCTGATCATCGGGTCCTTCGAAGCAGAGACGCGAGAGCGGAAAGCCCAGGGCCTCGTCGGCTTCCTCAAATGTGCGGCGGGCAGCAGGAAATTCCTCGGCCAGCCGCAAGCCCATGCCTGTGGCTTGAGAGCCCTGCCCAGGAAACAAAAAGGCGATTTTGGACATACAAACCTTTTTATTGTGGCACAGGCAGTTCAACCAACTCGTAATCGGCAAGGCGAGGCAGAGTGAATTCGACGCGGCCATTCTGCCGGGTAAGGGGCAAAGTGCGGTTAGCGCGCAGCGCCCGCGCCTGGCGGAAAGAACCGTCGACGCGAATCCTGATTCTCTCCACGGGCAATGGCGGATGCCATGCCGTCTGTGAGTGGCCTGTGAGATTCACCAGATGCACCAGCATCCGGCCGGGTTGCCGCATCAGGCTGATTTCCACCATGGGGTGGGCGTCGGTTTCCAGCTGCTTGCGCGGCAGCAGGCTGCCGGCCAAGTCCTGGAAAAGAGCGGCATGGGCGGGCAGGCTGAACTGGTAATACATGGCGCCCAGAGGGAAAGGCAGGCGCAACACGCGGCCCTCCTTTGAACTGATGAGCGCTGGCACCTGCGTTTCCCGCAAGTCCGCGTGAATGTACTCCGGCGGCCCGAACATCGACTCGGGGATGAGGGTGAGCGGAGCCTGAGGATCCTCCGGAAAACTCGTGAACGGACCATTCAGCATCAGAAGGGAAGTGAGCGCGAGGGAGGGGAAGCGCGCTTGCTGCCGGATGCGGACGTAGCCGCGGATGTGCGGACTGCCCGCATCGGCGTCCACCACCAGCAACCGTCCGCCACCCTCGACATAAGGCTGTAAATCGGCGACCGCGGAGGACGGCGACACCACGAGATCCACTGGACGGCGGCCCACCCAATTGAGATTCGAGGAGACGGCGAAGGGGATGTGATGTTCGCTCAAGAGCCGGAACAGACCGCGATAGTTGGCGGCACTGCCCCTTTGGAGCAGAATCACACGTGCCGCGCTTTCCTGGCCTGCGAAGTACCGTTCGTGGTCTGCCGCCCAGGAGAATACGGGCCGCGCCGCCTCCACTGCTTGCCGGTCCTGTTGCTCCCAGGTGCCGTTGATCGAAAAGGCAAGCGCGCCGCCGTGGGCGAGGTTCTGCCACAAGCGCGTGGTGATTTCAGAGGCCGGCACCGTGGCATATCGCCAGGGGAAATCGACGAACTGCATGCAAAGGTTGACTGCCATTTTGCCGGGCTGCGAATTGCGGGCCCGGTTGACGTTGTCGCTGGATGTATACGGCCAAAGCGGGAGTGGGCGCCCGATCGCCGTGTTGGATTCGGACATGATGCCATCGGTGTGTTCGTCGAGGTAGTTGAAGTAACCCGCCTCCGGCCGTTTGGCGCGGATCAGTTCGCCGATGCGCGCCGCGACATCATGGGAGGAGCGCCGGAGGAAAGCCTGATAATCGGGATCGTCGAGGTTGGATGGGAGGCTGCGGCCGTAGGCGGCCCGAAACTTGCGCTGGCACTCGCCGCAGTGGCAGTGGCCCACAAATTGGCCTGAGTAGTCGCGGCTCTGATTCCCAAACATATTGAAAAACAGCCCGTCTACCGGATACCGCTCCAGAGCCTCCGCAAGGATGCGCATGGCGTGGTCTGCATACCAGCCGCTGTTGATGCAGGTGGAGTAGAGCCCGTTATAGACGACCGGTTGGCCGTTGGCCTGGCGGAAGAACCATTCGGGATGCGCGTCGTAGACTTCCTTGCGGGTTTTCGAGAGGTCGAACCGCCCTACGACCCGGATACCACGCCGTTTCGCTTCATTCAGCGCCTCGCCGAAGAAGTCACGTCCTGGCGGCAAGGAGCGGCTGGGGTAGTGGAAGTGGATCTGGGTGGGGTAGGTGGCGACGATGCCGCCCAGATTGATGTGCAGGACGTTGGCGCGGAAGCGGACCGCTTCCTGCACCAACAGCACTGGATCGGAGGCCGAGTCTATCTCGCGAAGGTTGGTTTGTACCCAGCGCAAAGGCTCGCGCATCCACCAACCCTGCTGGGCGGGCAGGGCGAAGGTAAGTAGAAGAATGGCCGCTCCGGATGCAAACAAATGGCGCATGGCGGGCAGTGTATCGGGTTTTCCAGCCGGAATCCCGCCCTTCCGCCGGGTATCGGATGGGGGCTTAAAGAGTAACTTTCGGTAAGCTGGGATCATCTTTACTCCCGGGAGTCCTCTGTCTTGAAACTGACCGAGATCTGCGTCGAACGTCCTGTTTTTGCCTTCATGCTCATCATGTTCCTGGTGGTGATGGGCTTTTTCTCCTTCCTGGATCTCGGTGTCGATCTGTTTCCGAAGACCGATCCCGCCACTGTATACGTGGCTTACCGCCTGCCGGGCGCCAGCCCGGAAGAAGTGGTTTCGCAGGTGGTGATGCCGCTTGAACAGGCGGTTTCCTCGGTCAGCGGAATTGAGGAGCTTCGGGCGGTTGTCAGCGAGGGCGGCGGTTTCATGGTGGTCACGTTTGTCCTCAATAAGGACATTGGCGAAGCCACGGAGGAGGTGCGCGAGAAGGTAGCCGGCGTGCAGAGGCAGTTGCCTGTCAACGCCCTGCCGCCGACCGTGCGGAAAGCGGATCCCGATTCCGATCCCGTAGTCTCTTTGGCATTGAGCGGAAACCGGCCGGTGCGGGAGCTGACGGAGATCGCTGACAAGGTGGTTTCCCGGGCGCTGCAGACGGTCGATGGCGTGGCGAGTGTGGATGTATTTGGCGGACGCAAGCGCCAGATCAATCTGATGCTCGACATCAATAAGCTAAGCGGCTACAACCTGACTGCCCAGGAAGTGGAGAGGGCTGTCCGTTCGGAAAATGTCGAAGCGCCCGGAGGCCGCATCGTCCGCGGCGCGCAGGAAGTTGGCGTCCGCACTATGGGGCGCGTCGAGAACCTGCCCCAGTTCAACGACATCATCATCAAGAACGTCAACGGCGCGCCCATCCGCCTGCGCGACGTAGGCTATGCCGAGGACGCGATGGCCGAGCGCCGCAGCTTCGCGTACCTGAACGAGGACCCCGCCGTGCTGATGGAAGTGCGGCGGCAGAACGGACAGAACACGGTCCGCGTCGTCGACCTCGTGATCCAGAAACTGGACGAGATCAACCAGACCTTGCCTGCCGGCGTGAAAGTCACGCTGATTAAGGAACAGGCCACCTACATCCGGAATTCCGTGGAGTCGCTGGAAGAACACTTGATTCTTGGCTCCTTCCTGGCCTCGATCATTATTTGGCTGTTCATCCGCGACTGGCGGACGGTTCTGATCTCATCGATCGCCATCCCCACCTCGATCATCACGACGTTTTCCGTGATGCGGTATCTGGACTACACGCTCAACTCGATGACTCTGCTGGCGCTGACACTTGCTGTGGGTATAGTGATCGACGACGCCATCATTGTGCTCGAAAACATATACCGCTATCTGGAGTCTGATCCGGACATCGATCCGAAGAAGGCCGCGGTGGACGCCACGAAGGAGATTTCACTGGCGGTTCTCGCCACCACGCTTTCGCTGGTGATCATCTTCGTGCCGATCGCCTTCATTACGGGATACGCGGAGCGCTATCTGAAGCAGTTCGGCTGGACCATGACGGTGTCGATTCTGGTGTCGATGCTTGTCGCGTTTACGCTCACTCCGACGCTCAGCGCGCGGGTGCTGCGCCGCAAGGGTGGGAAGAGCGGGGCGCACGGCCACAAGGAAACCGCCATTGAGCGCGGCTATATCCGGCTGCTGGACTGGTCGCTGAATCACCGGGCCGTGATTGTGGGCGTGTGCGTGCTTACTTTCGCTGCCACGTTCCCGCTGTACAACCGGATTGGTCATGACTGGATGCCGCAGGAGGACCAATCGGAACTGGGCCTCTCATTGGAGATGCCCGAGGGTTCTTCGCTGGAGCAGACCGAGCGGGTGACGATGGAAGTGTCCCGCAAGATCCGGAAAATCCCGGGCGTCACCATGGTCGTGCCGTCGAGTTCGAGCTTCCTGGATCGCGTCCAGCAGGCAAGCATCACGATTTTGCTGGACAGTCCCAACAAGCGCGAGCCAGTGGAAGTGATCGGCCAGCGCGTACGCGCCATCACCCGGGATTACGCCTACGCGCGGCCGGGATTGCGCTTCCCCAACGTCTTGGGCGGGCGCGATACCTTCGCGCCAATCCGCGCGATTCTCCTGGGTCCGGACTTGCAACGGTTGGCTCCCATCTCGCGCGATCTCATGGCCGAGTTGTTGAAGAAGCCGCAACTGGCGGATATGCGCGCCAACCTGAACTTCGCAAACCCTGAACTGCAGGTGAAAATCAACCGCCAGTTGGCATCCGATTTGGGAGTGCGCATCTCTGATGTGGCCAGCGCCGTGCGCCTGCTGATGTCGGGGGACGACGAAATCACGACATTCAAGGACGAGGGCGAGCAGTATCCGGTCACGATGCGTCTGATGCCGGGGCAGCGCGACGACCAAGGCGTGCTGAGCCGTTTGCTGGTGCCCTCGGCGAGGCTCGGGTTGATCCGGCTGGATTCTATTGCACAGCTGGAACGGGGCTCGGGCCCGTCACGCATCGACCGGTTCGCCCGCCAATACGGCATCGGCTTTTATGGAAATATCGCGCCCGGATACGCGCTGGGCGAAGGCGCCCGCATCGTGCAGAGCACCGTTGACGCAATGGAACTGCCCGCGGGCTACAAGCTGATGTTTTCCGGCCAGGTGCGCATTCTGGAGGAAACCACGCGCAACATGGTGCTGGCCATGGCGCTGGCTTCCATCTTCATGTACATGATTCTGGCCGCGCAGTTTGAAAGCCTGATCCACCCGTTCATCATTCTGCTGACCCTGCCGCTTTCTATTCCGTTCGCACTGTTGTCGCTGTTGATCACCGGCCGCAGCCTGAACTTGTTCAGCGCGTTGGGCGTGCTGCTGCTGCTCGGCATCGTGAAGAAGAACGGCATTCTGCAGATTGACGCGATGAACCGGCTGGTGTCCGAAGGGCTGCCCATGCGAAAGGCGATCCTGGAAGCCAACCGTATCCGTCTGCGCCCCATCCTGATGACAACCTTCTCCATCATTGCGGGGCTGATCCCTACCGCCGTCGCGATCGGTACAGGCGCTGCCACGCGCTCCGCCATTGCCGTGACGATTATTGGCGGCCAGTCACTGTGTCTGCTGCTGACGCTGCTGGTGGTGCCGGTATCCTACTCGCTGATTGAGGATCTGAAGGTAAAGCTGGCGCGCCGGAAGGCTCCGGTGCAGGCTGCCGCCACAGGCGACTGAACCACGGCTCCGCCCTTGCCTCTCCGGGCTTGCTATGCTCACGGGACAAAGCCGTGATGTCTGCCAACATTCCGTTGCCTAACCGGAACACCGCCATTGATGCCTACCGGGGCTTCGTCATGCTGCTCATGATGGCGGAGGTTTTGCGGTTGTCTCAGGTGGCGCGAGGGTATCCGGATAGCTGGCTGTGGCAACAGTTGGCGTGGCACCAGTCGCACGTGCCATGGGCCGGGTGTTCTTTGCATGACACCATCCAGCCAGGCTTTTCCTTTCTCGTGGGCGCGGCCCTGCCTTACTCAATTGCTGCCCGGATGGCCAAAGGCGCCGGGTTCGGAAAAATGTTTGCCCATGCTCTCTGGCGGTCGCTGGTGCTGGTGGCGCTCGGCATTTTTCTGCGATCGACGCACGCTGAATCGACCAACTTCACGTTCGAAGACACGCTCACCCAGATCGGACTTGGGTATCCTTTCCTGTTCCTGCTCGGCTTTGCCAGGCCCCGCTGGCAGTGGGTAAGCTTCGCGGCCATCCTGGCGGGTTACTGGCTTGCGTGGGCTCTCTATCCGGCCGTGCCGGGTTCCTGGCCTTACGAAGGGTTTTTCGCCCACTGGAACAAGAACGCGAATCTGGGCCATGCATTCGATCTGTGGTTTCTCAATCTCTTTCCCCGGCCTAAGCCGTTTACGGGCAACGGTGGCGGCTACCTCACCCTGAGCTTTATTCCCACGTTGGCCACCATGCTGTTAGGCGCGATCGCAGGGCGGTGGTGCCGGGAGGAGGCGCCCGCGATCCCGTACCGGCGATTACTCGTAGCAGGCGGCGCAGGCGTTGTGCTCGGTTTGGCGTTGCACTTCGCCGGGGTCAATCCAGTGGTGAAGCGGATCTGGACTCCGGCCTGGACGCTTTTTTCCGGCGGCCTGTGCTTCCTCTTTCTCGCCGGCTTCAGCCGCTTTACGGGTCCATGGCTCCGGCCCATCATTCTGGTCGGTATGAACTCGATTGCCGCGTATCTGATCGCTCACCTGTTCGAGGATTTCATCCAGCAGTCGATTCGGATCCACGTCAGCAGGCAACTGCCGGTTCTTGCCATGGGTGCGCTCACGCTCGCGGCCTACTGGCTCATTCTCTGGTGGATGGACCGGCGGAAGATCTACCTGCGCATCTGACGGCCGGGATTTGAATCCAACCTGCGTCTCTGTTGTACTGGTAGTGGAGATATGAAGAAGAAACGCACACCGCCCGCTGTTCCCGCCGAGGCGGTTGAGGCTCTGGCCGAAGTGGCGTCAACGCCCCGGAAGAGCCGCTCCGGCCGGCACGGTGAGCGTTGCGCAGTTTGCGGCAATCCAGTCGCTCCTTTCAGCGACGAAAGCCTCTGTTGGGTCTGCCGCCGCTTGAAGATCTCCGCTTGGCGTGATTCCGACAACCAGGCGGCTGCGCAGGAATAATCCCCATCCGTCCTCGATCTGTGATCTAATCGGCCTTTTCAATACCCATGAGTGAAAAGGCCTATCTTCTTCGCGCCACCATCGTTGCCGCTCTCGGCGGACTCCTGTTTGGTTTCGACACGGCAGTGATCGCGGGCACGACCGCCGCCCTGACCGAACGTTTCCAACTCACCCCCGAGAACCTTGGCTTTACAGTGGCGGCTGCGCTCTGGGGAACCATCGTGGGCGCCATGTTTGCCAGCATTCCGGGCGACCGGTATGGGCGCAAGACGGCCCTCCAGTGGATGGCGGTTCTTTATTTCGTCTCTGCTTTGGGTTGCGCTCTGGCGTGGAATTGGGGCTCACTGCTGGCATTCCGGTTCGTCGCCGGGCTGGGCATTGGCGGTTCTTCTGTGCTCGGCCCCACTTATATTGCGGAAATCGCGCCTGCAGCCCGGCGTGGCCGTCTGGTGGGATTCTTCCAGTTCAATATCGTGGCCGGTATTCTGCTGGCCTATTTCTCCAACTGGTTGATCGCCACCTTCCACCTGCCGCTGGATGCCGAATGGCGCTGGATGCTGGGCGTCTCGGCCGCACCGGCTCTATTCTTCCTGATCATGCTGGTGGGCATCCCGCAAAGCCCGCGCTGGCTGGTGCAGCGGGGCCGCGTCGATGAGGCGCGTGAAGTCTTGCGCCAGATTGGAGAAACGGACTACGAGAAGGAGCTGCAGGACATCATCGTCTCGATCGATGCCGAGCACGGGCATGCCCAGGAGTCCTTGTTTCAATCCAAGTACCGCTTTCCAATCTTTCTGGCCGTCACCATCGGCTTGTTTAATCAACTCACCGGCATCAACGCCATTCTGTATTACCTCAACGACATATTCGAGCGCGCGGGATTCTCCAAGGATTCGGGCGGGCTGCAGGCCGTGGCGATCGGATTCACCAACCTGATCTTCACCATGCTGGCCATGGCCGTGATTGACAAGATCGGCAGAAAGACACTGCTGCTGATCGGGAGTGTGGGCACTGCCGTCTGCCTCGCCGGCGTGGCGTGGATCTATGCCAGCGGGCAGAATGAACATTGGCTGCTCTGGCTTCTGATCGGTTTCATGGCCTCCTTCGCGTTTTCGCAAGGGGCGGTGATCTGGGTCTACTTGAGCGAGGTCTTCCCGAATCGTGTGCGTGCCAAGGGCCAGTCGCTGGGAAGCTTTACGCACTGGTTTGCCAACGCCTTAATCAGTTGGGCGTTCCCGGCGGTGGCCGCCTACTCGCGCCCGGCGCCCTTTGTGTTCTTCTGCGCGATGTGCGTGCTGCAGTTCTTCACGGTTCTGCTCGTCTACCCCGAAACCAAGGGCGTAACGTTGGAGCAAATGCAGAAGAAGTTCGGCATCGATTAGGGCGCGATGCCGGCGCAGCGCTCATAGACCAGTGCGGCTGCGGCCACGTCCTCGACGCCAAGACCGAGCGACTTGAAAATCGTGAAGCCTTGCTGCGGCCGGCGCCAGTACCCATCCGCCACAATTACGGAGAGTTCCACCAAGGGCAGGGAAGCCCAATCCTGGGCAGGTACGGCCAGCAACAGATCTCCTGCCTCTATGCGGGCCTGCTCCAGAGAATCCACGGCAATGACGGCCGCTGATGTCACGGCCTCGGGGGGGATCTCACGTCGGCTGCTGGCGTTCGAGCCCGCGGCGTTAATGTGCGCGCCAGGCGCGAGCCAGGTGGCCTCAAACACAGGATCTTTCGCATAAGTGACCGTAGTAACCACATCGGCGCCGCGCACCGCCCCTTCTGCGGTGTCTGTCGCCCGGACGGGGATGCCAAAAGCATCCTGAGCCCGCGCGGCAAAGCTCACACGGCGCTCTTCCTGGCGGCTATAGACCCTTACCTCCCTGGGCTTCCGCACTGCCACCAGTGCTTCCAATTGTGTCCAGGCTTGGAATCCGGCGCCGATCAGGGCGAAGCAACTGGCGTCGTGCGGCGCCATCACGGCGGTGGCGAGGCCCGTGCACGCTCCCGTCCGGATTTGGCCTAGCGCATTCGCGTCGAACAGGGCCAGCGGTCTGCCCGTGGGGGCGTCATACAGCATGAAATGGAAATGGGCCTCACCCGCCTTGACGTGCGTCGAATAGAATTTGATGCCGTAATACTGCCGGAACCACCCGGCCAGTTGATGCAGAATGGCGCCGCTGGGCACGAGCAGCCGCCGCCGGGGCTGATTGCCCGCATCGCCCGAGGCCAAGGCCGCAAAGCACTCGCGCATCTGCGTAATACAGTCGGCCATAGGCAGGGCCTCGCGTACCTGCTCTTCCGTAATGTGCAACATACGCTCTCATTATGAGCGCGGCGCTATGCTGGGCGTATGCTGCAGCCTGAAGCTTGGCTCCGCGGCCCTCTGCCGGGCGTCCACCCGCTGCTGGCGCCCGTCATCCGTTCTTTTGAGATGGCCCGCGAAGATGTGTCTCTTTGGACCCGGGATCTCGCCACCCCGCAAATCTGGCTCCGGCCCGGAGGCGTCGCACCCATCGGTTTCCACTTGCGCCACATCCCTGGTAGCATCGACCGGCTGTTGACCTATGCTGAAGGCCGGCCACTCGACGCCAAGCAAATGGAGTTTCTCGCCGCTGAAATTGAGCCAGGAGCGGGAAAAGAGGCGCTGATGCAGGCGTTTCTGGACGGGCTTCGTGAAGCGGAAGAACGCGTGCGC
The DNA here is from genome assembly GCA_964460395.1 of uncultured Solibacteraceae bacterium. Classification (GTDB taxonomy): domain Bacteria; phylum Acidobacteriota; class Terriglobia; order Bryobacterales; family Bryobacteraceae; genus CAYWQS01. The sequence continues at coordinate 391,857 of CAYWQS010000001.1, forward strand.
CTGTTCGATCCGGCCACGCTGGATCAAACCCGGGGCGTCGGCCGGCGGCAATTACCCACAACCGTCGCCGGGCTGCTGATCCACGTGGCCGAACACACGCAACGCCACGTCGGGCAACTCATCACGACGGTCCGGCTGGTGATTGCCACTTGAGCCGCCGTGTAGCGCTCATTGCGTAGGCTGTTATCATCGCTCGAAGATGCTGACTCGGTTACAAGTCAAGAACTTCAAGAACCTCGAAGAGATCGACATCGAATTGGGCGAGCGGGTTCTGTTGATCGGACCGAACAACTCGGGCAAGACGTCGGCGCTGCAGGCCCTCGTTCTGTGGGAAACAGGCCTCCGGAAATGGCTGGAGAAGCGTGCAGAAGCTGCCGAAGCGCCTCAAAAGCGTCCAGGAGTGACGATCAATCGCAAGGACCTGATTGCGGCCCCAGCTCCAGAAGCGAAGCTCTTCTGGCGGAATCTGAGGGTTCGGTCGCAGCGGCGGGAAAATGGTAAGCCTAAGACAGACAACATCCTGATAGACATTTCTGTTTCTGGAATCTACAAGGGCAGACAGTGGGAGATCCCCTTGGAGTTCGATTACGCTAATCCAGAATCCTTCTATTGCCGCCCGTCAAGGAGCCGCGGATCGGTTGAGGATGTTGCATGGAAGGCGGCCAAGGAGGTTCAGGTTGCCTTCTTGCCTCCGATGTCTGGATTGGCCGCCGAAGAGGACAGGCTGCAGTCAGGGTCGATTCACAAGCGTATCGGTGAGGGGAGAACCGCTGAGGTTCTGAGAAATTTGTGTTTTGAGGTCCACCAAAAGGGAGAGTCGGAAGGGGCGCAGTGGGGTGAAATGACTGAACAGATCGAACGTCTGTTCGGCGTGAAATTACTCCCCCCACAAATTCTTGCAGTAAGCGGCCAGATCGTCATGCACTATCGAGAAAGGGATGTCGAATTGGATCTGTCCTGCTCTGGCAGGGGGTTGCAGCAGACGCTTCTCCTCTTGGCTTATTTGCACGCTCATCCATCCTCAGTGCTGTTGCTTGATGAACCGGACGCTCACTTGGAGATACTCCGGCAAAGGCAGATCTATGAGGTGCTGGAGGCGACAGCCAGGGCGACTGGCGGACAGATCATCGCCGCGAGTCACTCAGAAGTTTTGCTGGCAGAGGCAGCGGGACGAGACATCGTGATCGCATTCTTAGGCAAACCTCACCGGATCGACAATCGAGGGAGCAGCCAGTTGCAGAAAGCGCTTCGGGATATTCCATGGGACCAGTACGCTCAAGCGGCCCAGACAGGTTGGGTGCTCTACTTAGAGGGTTCGACCGACCTGGAAATCCTGCGTCGGATGGCTGAAGTGCTGGAGCACCCTGCTGCTCAGGCGCTGCAAAGACCGTTTGTCCGGTATGTGTCTAATAATCCTAGTGCAGCTCGGGACCATTTCCACGGCTTAAAGGAGGCACTGCCTGAGTTAGTGGGGGTGGCTGTATTCGACCGGCTCGAAGTCCTTGCCCCTTCCAACGGCGGTTTGACGATCCTTCAATGGTCTCGAAACGAAATTGAGAATTATCTGGACTATCCCGATTCTCTTCGCAGATACGCTTCTTGCGTCCAGCCAGGAGAAGGGCCCTTGATCGAAGAAGGGATTCGAGTTCAACAGATTGAGGCAATGGATGCCGCCATTGCGGGTGTTAGCAATTCGCTGCGGACTCTGAAGAAGCCTGGCCCTGAGAGCCCGGATCTGAAAGCAAGTACCGACTTCCTGGAGCCGGTCTTCGCAAACTACTACGAGACCCTGCGCCTCCCAAACCAAATGCGAAAAACTAATTTTCATGAGCTGGCCAGATTCATTCCCTCCAACCGCATAGATTCCGAGGTGGTAGAGAAGCTTGATGCGATCTGGGGGACGTACAACAACGCTCGCCCTTTGACTTGAGAATCAGTTGTGGCTGGGATCCTTTTTGTCCGGATCAACCCCGAGGTCGTACCAGGCCTGCCGGGCGTCTTGCGCGCCCCACTGGCCCCAGCGGGCGAGTTGCGACAGGGTGGAAGCGGCGATGGTCTCAGCGTCGATCTCGAAGAACCGCCGCAAATACGGGCGGGATTCAGACCGGCCAAAGCCGTCGGTGCCCAAGGCCACCAGGCGGCCGCTCAACCACGGGGAAAGCTGGTCAGCCATTACCTTCATGTAGTCACTGGAGGCAATAATGGGGCCTTGCGTTCCATCCATGACTTGCTGGATATAGGGCTTCCGGGGGGCCTCCTGCGGGTGCATCCGGTTCCATCGCTCGCAGGCCAGCGCATCGCGCCGCAACTCGTTGTAACTGGTCACGCTCCAAACATCCGCGGGCAGCTGATACTTCTCCCACAAGATACGCTGGGCGCGCAGCGCTTCATTCAGCAGCGAGGCGCTGCCCAGTAACTGGGCGCGCGCCGGGCCGTGCTCGCTGGCGTTCACCCTGTAAATGCCACGAAGGATACCTTCGCGGATGTGATCTCCCTCCGGCATGGCCGGTTGGGCATAGTTCTCATTGCAAAGCGTGATGTAGTAGAAAACGTCCTCGTCGTTGCCGTACATCCGGCGCAGGCCCTCTTGGATGATGACCGCGATTTCGTAAGCGTATGCCGGATCGTAACTCACAATGTTGGGGATGGTGGAGGCCAGCACATGGCTGTGCCCATCCTCATGCTGCAGGCCCTCGCCGTTCAGTGTCGTGCGCCCGGATGTGGCTCCCAGCAGGAAACCGCGCCCGCGAGAATCGCCAAAGGCCCAGGCCAGATCGCCGATCCGCTGGAACCCGAACATCGAGTAATAGATGTAGAACGGAATCGTCGGCAGTTGATAGTTGGCGTAGGAAGTTCCGGAGGCCGTGAAACTGGCCATGGCGCCCGCCTCATTGATGCCTTCCTGCAGGATCTGCCCGTCCCGCGCTTCCTTGTAGTAGAGGAACTGCTCGCTATCCACCGGCTTGTAGAGCTGCCCGACTGGGGAATAAATGGAGATCTGCCGGAACAGGGATTCCATGCCGAACGTGCGGGCTTCGTCCGGAATGATGGGTACGATGAGCTTGCCAATGTCCTTGTTCTTCAGCAGTTGTTTGATGATGGCGACGAAGGCCATCGTGGTCGACACAGGGCGTCCGCCGGAACCGTCCAACTGATCCTTGAACTCGTCGAGCCCCGGAGTCGGCATGTGCAGGCGCGCGGGCTTGCGCGCGGGCAGCGGCCCGCCCAAAGCCTTGCGGCGTTCACGCAAATACTGCATCTCGGGCGAGTCCTCGGGCGGCCGGTAGAAGGAAACCGTATGCACCGTCTCATCCGGGATCGGGATCTCGAAGCGGTTCCGCAGGTAGATGAGTTCCTTCTCGTTCAGCTTTTTCTGCTGGTGAGTTGGATTGCGGCCTTCTCCAGCCTCACCCAAGCCATAGCCCTTCACCGTCTTGGCGAGGATCACGGTGGGCTGGCCGGTATGCCGCACAGCCTTGTAGTAGGCGTTGTACACCTTCAGCGGGTCGTGGCCGCCTCGGCGGAACCCTGCCAGTTCATCGTCGGTGTAGTTCTCCACTAGTTGCAAGAGCTCGGGATACTTGCCAAAAAACTCCTTGCGCACGTAAGCGCCGCCCTTGGCCTTGAAGTTCTGGAATTCGCCGTCCACGCACTCGTGCATGCGCCGGACCAGAAGACCGGACTTGTCCTGGGCCATAAGGCGGTCCCAGTCGCTGCCCCAAATCACCTTGATTACGTTCCAGCCAGCGCCCCGGAACACCCCTTCCAGTTCCTGCACGATGTTGGAATTGCCACGGACCGGGCCATCCAGCCGCTGCAAGTTGCAGTTGACGACAAATATCAAATTGTCCAGGCGCTCATTCGCGGCAATCTGGAGCGCGCCGCGGGACTCAGGTTCGTCCATCTCGCCGTCACCCAGGAATGCCCACACCTTCCGGTCCGTAGGAACAATCAGGCCGCGGTTCTCCAGGTAGCGCATGAAGCGCGCCTGATAGATGGAATTGATTGGCCCCAGGCCCATCGACACGGTGGGGAATTGCCAGAAGTCGGGCATCAGCCAGGGGTGCGGGTAGCTGGAGAGACCAGGATGATCTCGCAACTCGTGCCGGAAATTCTTGAGGTGCTCCTCATTCAGGCGGCCTTCCAGGAATGCCCGCGAATACATTCCTGGCGACGCATGTCCTTGGAAGTAGACGAAATCGCCCGGCTGCTCACCCTCCGGTGTGGTGATCGAGCCCCGGAAGAAATGATTCATGCCGACTTCAACGAGAGTTGCTTGAGAGGCAAAAGTTGAGATGTGCCCGCCGATGCCCTCGTCGTACTTGTTGGCGCGCACGACCATTGCAACTGCGTTCCAGCGCACGAACGACTTAATCCGGCGTTCCAATTCACGGTCACCCGGGTAGGGGACCTCATCTTCCACGGGGATCGTGTTCAGGTAGGGGGTAGCCGGACTCAAGGCGGCAGGGACGCCGGTTTCCGCAGCCCGGTAGGCCAACCGTTCCAGAAGGTAGCGGGCGCGGTCCGGCCCACTGTCCTCAATGACCTGATCCAGCGCCTCCATCCACTCCTGCGTTTCGACAGGGTTCAAGTCTTCCGGCTTCTCTACCTTCGGTTTCAACATGTTCTTCCAGTGGGAGGACGTATGTATAAATTCTAACGTTTACGGAATCTTCCGAACAAGCCGAACGGAACGGAAGCGAGGGCATTTCCGGTGCCGGCGCAGCCGGGTGGGAAGCATCGGGGCTTCCCCTCTAGCAGATGAGCGATCCAGGCCGGAAGTCTCGCCTTTTCTTCACGCGCCCGGGCCGGCCGGCACTGAATCAAACGGTGTGACAGCCTTGAGGGCCTTGATTCTGTCCCGGAAAGCGGCCGCTTTTTCAAATTCGAAGGCTTTCGCCGCCTCCCGCATGTTCTTTTCCAGGTCAGCGATAAGTTGTTGGCGCTGTTCCGGCGTCAACTCTCCGGCTTCCGGCTGGTCGTCCAGCGGTGGAGTGACGTAATCGGCCTCAGCGATGGCCACCAGAACCATGTCAATCGGCTTGACGATCGTTTGCGGCGTGATGCCGTTGGCCTCGTTGTACTCCAGTTGGATGCGCCGCCGCCTCTCCGTCTCCTCGATGGCGCGCTTCATTGAATCGGTCCGGACGTCGGCATACAGGATCGCCCGGCCGTTTACGTTCCGGGCCGCACGCCCAATGGTTTGGATCAGAGAGCCCGCCGATCGGAGGAATCCTTCCTTGTCGGCGTCCAGGACCGCGACTAAGGACACCTCCGGAAGGTCCAGGCCCTCGCGGAGGAGGTTCACGCCTATCAGTACGTCAATGTCTCCACGGCGAAGATCGCGCAGGATCTTTACGCGGTCGAGCGTCGAGACCTCCGAGTGCATGTATGAGCATTTCACGCCAAGTTCGGAATAGTATTCCTGCAGATCTTCAGCCATTCGCTTGGTGAGGGTCGTGATGAGAACCCGCTCGTTGCACTCAGCGCGCTGGCGGATTTCGCCCAACAGGTCGTCCACTTGGCCTCGGATCGGCCGTACCTCCACCTCCGGGTCCACCAGGCCCGTAGGCCGGATGATTTGCTCCACCACGACTCCGGCGGATTTCGTCAGTTCATATGGGCCGGGCGTCGCGGAGACATAAATTACCTGGTGCACCCGGTTTTCGAACTCCTCAAAGGTCAGGGGCCGGTTGTCCAGCGCTGAGGGCATGCGGAAGCCGAAGTTGACCAGCGTTTCTTTGCGCGAACGGTCACCGTGATACATGCCGCCAATCTGCGGCACTGTCTGGTGCGACTCGTCGATGAACAGTAGCGCGTCGGAGGGCAGGTAATCCAGCAGCGTCGGCGGAGGCTCACCGGGCAGACGGCCGGAGAAATGGCGCGAGTAGTTCTCAATGCCGTGGCAATAGCCCACATTCCGGATCATTTCGAGGTCGAACATCGTCCGCTGCCAGAGACGTTGGGCCTCAATCAGCTTGCCCTGCTTTTCTAACTCGGCATGCCACCAGGCCAGCTCCATCCCGATGGATTGGATGGCCTGCTCTTTGGTGTCGGGGCTCATGACATAGTGGGACTTCGGATAGATGGGCAGCCGGAGATAGGTCTGCCGCACCTGGCCCAGCAGCGGATCGATCTGAGAGAGGGCTTCCACCTCATCGCCCCACAACTCGATGCGATAGGCGTAGTCGTCGTAAGTCGGAAAGACTTCGATCACATCGCCTCGCACCCGGAAAGTGCCTCGGGTGAAGTTGTTGTCGTTGCGCTCGTAGAGAATTTCAACCAGTTTTTGCGTAATCTGTTCTCGCCGGATGCGCTGGCCCTTCTCCAGCATCAACAGCATGCCGTAGTAGGCTTCCGGCGAGCCGAGACCATAGATGCACGAAACGGAGGCGACAATCACGCAGTCCCGCCGCTCGAACAGCGAACGGGTGGCGGCCAAGCGGAGTTTGTCGAGCTCGTCGTTGATGGTGGCTTCTTTTTCGATGTAGGTGTCGGAGGCCGGCACGTAGGCTTCCGGCTGATAGTAGTCGTAATAGCTGACGAAATACTCCACCGCGTTGTGCGGGAAGAACGTTCTGAACTCCTGATACAGTTGGGCCGCGAGAATCTTGTTGTGCGCCAGGATGAGAGCGGGCCGGCCCGTCTCCTCAATTACCTTCGCCATCGTGAAGGTTTTGCCGGAGCCGGTAACGCCCAGCAATACCTGGTGCTGGTCGCCATCCTGGACGCCGCGCACTAGCTGTTCGATTGCCTGCCCCTGGTCGCCGCGCGGCTGATAGTCGATCCCTAACCTGTAGGACACACCTTCAGTGTAGGAGCCTCTGCAGGTGCACTCGCGCAACGGTGTACATCAATCCTCCGGCGGCAGCGAACTCCGGCGCCGCAGCCTGCCGGAAATGGGGCAGCGCCTTTCGGGGCTCTCCCAGGGCCTCGAAATAGAAGCCGATATACAAGTGCGCGAAAAAGCGGCCCTCGGCGCCTCGGCCGGCTGCGGAGAGTACCGCCTCCGGCGTCCGCTTCCCCTGGAGCATTTCGTAGATTTCTCTCATCGGCACTCGGCCGTCCGGACCTACAGGCAACAGAGCACTGCGGGCTGCTTTCACCCCGCCGGCTCGCGCGGTGCAGAAAAAATGGAATGCAGCGTTCTCGACGTCGTTGGGGTTCACCTGCCGGTGCAGTTCGAACTGCTTGCGGCAGGCGCCGAAGCGGCCGGCCTCGTATTGAACGATCCCCCGCTGCCACAATTCCGCTTCCGCCCCGGGCGCCAGGCGCACCAGGTCTTCGAAAAGCTCCACTGACTGTTCGATATGGCCGCGCTCGAAGGCCCGCCATGCCTGGTCGTACACCTCCTGCGGATTCTGGGCACAAAGCGGGGCCAGGCAACACACCAGAATGAGCGTGCTGCGCCTCATCAGGCGACAGCCGTCACGATGCTGTGAGGGCTCGAAGGGATAGGATGGCATTCGATGCCGGAGTAGCCTGCCTCCCGGTGCATGCCGGCCAGCTGTTGAAACGTGTATGCGTCTCCTGACGCGGTGGTCGCGAGCATAATCAACGCAAAGGCTGCAGGCGTTGGAGGCGAGACCCGATCCTCGTTGGGGACAAACTCCAGGGTAGCCGCGCAACCACCCGGCCGCAGGGATCCATGAACCTTCCGCAGCAGTTCCACACAGGTTTTCCTATCGAAATGGTGCAGGAAGTTCGTCAACAGGATTACGTCATATGGCCCGCCGAACTCGACTTCGAAGGCGCTGCCTGCCAGCATACTGTAGCGGTCCTCGACGCCGGCCAGCCGGGCGTTTTCCAGCGCCACTCGCAGCACCGGCGCCCAGTCCAGGCCGGTGACTTGAGCCTCGGGATTTTGTTTCGCGATCTCAATCCCGAACAGGCCATGCCCGGCTGCGATATCCAGAACCCGCATAGGCCCAGTCCGGCCGTTCAACACAACGCGGCCCAGAGGACCGGCCATCGGTCCCATCATGGGCCCCATTTTCTCGGCGAACTCCACCCACACCGGGTTTTCGGGCTCAACAGTGCCCTCGCCCGGCAATACGGTGCGCCCATTGCGCACGATGTCGGCCAGATGATCGTACGGATGCCTGATCTGCGGGCTCGACATGAAACGCACCACTGAGGCGAAGCAGTGCGGCGAGTTCGGGTCCAGAAACGCCTCGCTGGATGGAGTGTGATGGTATTCGCTGTCCCGCTTTTCGAGGACGCCGCAAATCACCAGGAAATCGCACAGGATGCGGATGCCGCGCTCCGACGCCTTCGCATGGCTGGCGATGGACGCCACATCGTGGCAGCCCTGGCCCACCGCCCCAAAGATGTCCAGTTCAATGGCCGCCAGCAGGGCGGAACTTCGCTGAAAGGCATTGGTGATTTCGAAAATGGCGCCGGGTGTGACGGCGCCTCCGCCCTGTTGTTGCTGCATCCCAGACCTCCAGTTGGTTTGCTGAGTATACACCTGTCAGCCAGCTGGATTTCTGTCCACATCCATCTGGTCGCGCGCTACATTGAATTCGTTGCCGATCATAGTGACGATCGACAGCAGCCACATCCACACGCAAAGAGCGATCACCGCGCCGATGGATCCGTAGAGGACGTTGTAATTGGCGATGTTGCGCACGTACCAGCCAAAAGTGACGGTAATGAGCAGCCACAGAAACCCGCCCAGCAGAGCGCCTGGCCAAATCGAACGGCTTCGGCCTGCGTCCGGCCCGAAGTAGTAAAGCATGGCCGTCACCAGCCAGATTGTGAGAAATGCGACTGCGTAGCGCAGCACGTTGGACAGCAGCAGCACGCCTCCACGCAACGTCTCGCCCGTTTCCAGCACCCCGGTCCATGTGAGAAGCATCGTTTGGATCCGGTCCCCAAAGATCAGCAACGAAGTGGTCGCAATCATCGGCACGATTGAAGTCACCACCAGCCACATCGCAATGCCGCGCTGGTGAAAGATGTTGCGGCGGGACTTGACCCCGAAGGCCGCCTGAAATCCCTCCATCAGGCTCATCATGACCCCGGATGCGGCCCACACGGCCAGGATGAACGCGATCACCGGAAGGGCTAGCGGACGCTGCCCGCGTTCCGCCAGGAACTGGGCGATCAGGTCCTCGACTCCGCCGGGGGCGATGCGGAATACGGCGGCCACGATGCGCCGGGCTACTCGTTCGGCGTTGGCGTTCACCAGCAGCGTGGTGACGGTGGTAAGCAGCGGGAAGAACGCCAGCAGGGCCGAGTAGGCCGCTCCCTTTGCATACCCCAGCGCGCCGTGCATGTACACACCCACCATGGCGCGCCGGAGGCAAACCCACGTACGCATCGCCTGGGAACGGGCCCGGCTCATTGCAGCGATTATCCTCTATCCCCGCATCGCTGCGCCGGAGCGTGCGCCGCCATAGCCTGCTATGCTTTGGACAAATCAGGAGGTGGCTATGGAAGAAGTCTTCGGGCCCCGGCAGGAAACCCGGCGGGAATGGCTTCAAAGGATGCTGGCGCTGGGCTTGACGCTGGAGGGGATGGCCCTTGCCAGTTCCACCTCCGGCAATGCGCCAAGGACCAAGTGGTCCATGCCCGGCCTCTTCCCGGGGCGCGTGGTGCGGGTCGAGCATCCTGGTTGCATCGTGCAGGGCGCCTACCAGGCCGAGCCCGTCCGCGGCATGATGCGCCGCGGCATGCAGGAATTGACCGGAGCCCCGGGTTGGGTCGAAGCCTGGCGTGCCTTCTTCGAACCCGGCGACGTCGTCGGCATCAAGCTCAACCCGGTGTCTCGGCCGTATGTGATCTCCGCGCCCGAAGTCGTTCGCGAGATTATCGCTGGCCTCGAAGCCGCTGGCGTCAAGCGCAGCAACATCATCGCCTACGACCGCTACAAGAAGGAATTTGACGCCGCAGGTTTCGCCGCCTGGCTGCCCGAGGGCGTGCGCGTGTCCGCCGCCGCGGACTACTACGACAATACGCAGCAGCGGATCGACGGCTATGACCCGGACCATTACATGGACATGCAGCTGACGCTGCCGGGCTTCGATTTCTCCGACGACCGGGCACGCCGCAGCTACGCCGCGCTGTTCATCACGAAAGAGGTGAATAAGCTGGTGAACCTGTGCCTGTTGAAGCATCACCAATCCGCCGGCATCACCATGGCCCTGAAGAATCTGAGCCATGGCCTGGTGAACAACGTGAACCGCAGTCACTCCACGCCCATGCTGAACGCCTGTGGCGCCTTCATCCCGGCGGCCGTCTCCATCCCCGTCATCCGGAACAAGACGGTTCTGCACATCGGCGACGGCATCAAGGCCTTATACCATGGCGGCCCGGTGATGAAGCCCGAGCGAGTGAAGTACGTCTGGGAGCACAAGACCATGTATTTCTCCACCGATCCCGTAGCCATGGACAAGATCGGATGGGAGGAGTTGGATGCCAAACGCGTGGCCATGGGCATGAAGCCGCTGGCCGAGGCCATGCGCGACGAGGATTCCACGTTCGTCCGCATGCAGCCGGAGCACGTCGACATCGCGGGGGCGCTCGGTTTGGGTGTGCACGACCGCACGAAGATTGACCTCCGCCGTTTCACCCTGGGCTGAGGTTCGATACACTCAACGGCCATGAAACGCACACGCCGCGGCTTCATGGCCGCTTCCGCAGCCGCCGTTCCAGCGGCCGCCGCCCAATCCCCGGGTCCGGCCGCTAAGAAGGTTCACTACCGGGGCGCAAAACCAGCCAAGACACCGCTTTTCTCAGGCGCCGTGAGCTACGGCAACCTGCTGTTCATTGCTGGTAAGGGCGCGCACGTGCCGGGCGACATCAAGCTGCACACCAAGATCGTGCTCGACGAAATCGAGAAGGAATTGGTCAATGCGGGCTCGAGCATGGACAAGGTGCTGAAAGCGAACGTTTACTTAAGCAAGGCGGAAGACTACGGCCCGATGAACGAAGTGTTCCGCGGCCGCTTCGGAGAAGAACCACCCGTCCGCACCACCATCGCCGCTGCTTGGATTCCAGGCGACTCGCTGGTGGAGATCGACGTGATCGCTTACATCTAGGCTCACCGCTTTGCCCTCAGTGCCGGAGGTCTGATTTGATATAGTCCCTTCCGGCATGAGACTCGAGCGCTACGCCGGAAACCCGATTCTGTCGCCCCACCCGGATCACCCCTGGGAAGATCTGGCTGTCTTCAACCCGGCGGCTTGGTACGACGAGGAGCGCGACGAAGTGCTCCTGCTCTACCGGGCCGCCGAGTCTCACCCCGATTACAAGTGCTACTTCGGGCTGGCCAAGAGCGCCGACGGCTACCACTTCGAACGCACCAGCCATCGGCCCGTCCTTTCTCCCAGCATCGAAGGTTTCGACGGCGCCACCATCCAGGATCCGCGCATCACGAAGATGGGCGAGTGGTTCTATGTCACTTACGCCTGCCGCCACTACCCCTTCGGACAGTTCTGGATTCCCGGCGGCCGTGACCTCTACCTCCAGCCGGATTGCGGGCCAGAATTCCCGCGCTACCTTCGCCTCAACGCCACTCTCACCGGACTCGCCATGACCCGCGATTTCCAGACCTGGGTCCGCGCCGGCTGGCTTACTGATCCTTTGTTGGACGACCGCGATGTGATTCTCTTTCCGGAACGGATCAACGGCAAATTCGTCATGATGCACCGGCCGCTGGAATGGGTCGGTCCGGAATATGGCACTGAGCACGCTTGCGCGTGGATCACCGAAATGGACGACCTGCTGGGTTACCGTCCCGGGCGCAGCCGCTTGCTGATCAAAAACAAGTACCCCTGGGAGCAAGCCAAGCTTGGCATCAACATCCCGCCCATCAAAACCCCGTACGGCTGGTTCACCATCTACCATGCCGTGGGCGCGGATAAGTTCTACCGGTTGGGCGCTCTTCTCCTGGACCTCCACGACCCAGGCAAGGTGTTGCACCGGACGCCCCACTGGCTCATGGAGCCCGAAACGGATTACGAAATCGAGGGCTTCTACCGCGGCGTTTGCTTCCCCTGCGGCGCCATCGTGAAACAAGGCACACTGTTCGTCTACTACGGCGGGGGCGACAAGTATTGTGCCGTCGCCACTTGCGATTTCGAGCGGCTGCTGCAGCATTTGCTGAACTGCCCCGACTGAAGGCCGCCCCATGCATCCCATCGATCTCACGATCATCGTCCTTTACTTCGCCCTCATGTCCGCCGTTGGCTGGTGGTGCGCCAACCGCGCCTCCCGCAGCGCCGAGTCCTACTTTTTGGCCGGCAAGAGCCTGCCCTGGTGGCTGATCGGGGTCGCCCATGGCTCCTCCGGAGTCGACATCACCGGCACCATCTGGTTCGTGATGATGCTTTACATCTATGGGGTGAAAGCCACTTGGTTGCTCTGGGTCTGGCCGCTGTTCAACGTCATCTTCCGGATGGTCTATCTGGGGGTGTGGGTGCGGCGCTCGAACGTCCTGACGGGCGCGGAGTGGATGCGCACCCGCTTCGGCTTCAGCCGCGGCGCCGAACTGGCATACCTCAGCATCGTGGTCTATGCCGTGGTCCATGTGATCGGCTTCCTCAGCTACGCCTTCCGCGGAATCGGCGAGTTCACCAAACCGTTTTTCCCCTGGGATCTGCCCGACGAAACTTACGCCGTAGCAGTTTTGCTGATTACCGGCACCTACTGCGTGGTGGGTGGCATGTATAGCGTCGTCATCAACGACCTCATTCAATTCGGACTCCTCCTGGTGGCTGCCATCGGCATCGCCGTTGTCGCCATTGTCCTCATCGAACCGGCGCAAATCCTCGCCGCGGTTCCGCCAGGGTGGAATGAGTTGTTCTTTGGCTGGAAGCTGGATCTAGACTGGTCGGCGTTAATGCCGCAACTTAACCAAAGGATCTATGGGCCCATTACGCAGGGCGGAGATGGGTATTCGATGTTCGCCTTCTTTACGGGCATGCTGCTTCTGAAAGGCGTCCTGGTCAGTATGGCCGGCCCGACGCCCAACTACGCCATTCAGCACATTCTGTCGACGCGCAGCCCCCGGGAGGCTGCGCTAGAAAACTTGATGATGGCGCTGGTCTCTCTGGCCCCGCGTTTTCTCCTGGTGGCGGGCATCGCCACGCTGGGCATCGTGTTCTTCAGCCCGGACCTCGCGGCCATGGGCGCCAAAGTCAACTTCGAAAAAATCCTCCCCAACGTGCTTAACAAGTTTGTGCCGGTGGGGCTCAAAGGCGTCCTGATCGCCGCCCTGCTGGCCGCCTTCATGAGCACTTTCGTCTCGACGGTGAACAGCGGGGCGGCCTACGTCGTCAACGATATCTATAAGCGCTACATCAATCCGAACGCGCCGCCGCGCCGCTATGTCGTGCTGGCTTGGATCACCTCCAGCGCCGTCGTCCTTCTCGGCATCCTGTTCGGGCTGGCAACGAAGTCCGTGCACGGAGTCACCGAGTGGATCGTATCCGCGCTGGTGCCCGCCTTCGTAGCCCCGAATGTCCTGAAGTGGCATTGGTGGCGCTTCAACGGCTATGGCTTCTTCGCCGGGATGGTGGCGGGCACCGCGGCGGCGATCCTCAAGATCTTCCTGCCTGTTCACCCCGTACTCGGCTTCCTGCTCATCCTCGCAATCAGCTTCGCCGCGTCCGTCTTGGTGTGCTTGCTGACGGCGCCGGAAAGCGACGAAGTCCTGAAGTCGTTCTACCGGACGGTGCGGCCGTGGGGCGCCTGGGGCCCTGTGTTGGAGAAGTGCCGCGCGGAAGATCCCGCCATCGAACGAAACAGGGACTTCCCTCGCGACTCCTTCAACATCCTGGTGGGCATGGTGTGGCAGACCAGCATGGTTACCGCGCCCATCTATCTGGCCATCCAGCACTGGCGCGAACTGGTCTTCTCGGCGGTAGTCTTCGCCGTCACTTCAGCCATCCTGAAAAGGACCTGGTACGATCATCTGGGTCCGGGAGAGATGTATCTTGTCCCCGGCCCAGATAGGCCTCAGCCGGCCTAATCTCCGGCCAAGTTCACCAGCTCGCTCTTCGCCTTGCCGTCCGCGATGGCTTGCGCCTGCTCCGCAGTGAATGTCTCCACCTTCTGGCTGATGTTGTAGGCGCAGAATTTCGGCCCGCACATCGAACAGAAGTGCGCTTCTTTGAAGCCTTCTTCAGGCAGGGTTTCGTCGTGGTAGGCGCGGGCGGTCTCCGGATCCAGCGACAGCTCGAACTGCCGGTTCCAGTCGAAGCGGTAACGGGCGCGGGATAGCTCGTCATCCCGGTCGCGTGCGCCCCGGCGATGGCGCGCCACGTCCGCGGCATGCGCCGCAATCTTGTACGCGATAATGCCCGCTTTCACGTCTTCCTTGTTCGGCAGGCCCAGGTGCTCCTTTGGCGTCACGTAGCACAGCATGGAAGCGCCATACCAGCCAATCATGGCCGCCCCAATGGCGCTGGTGATGTGATCGTAACCGGGCGCGATGTCGGTCACCAGCGGTCCCAGCGTGTAGAAGGGCGCCTCGAAGCACAGTTCGCGCTCCTTCTCCACCTGCATCTGGATCTGGTCCATGGGCACATGGCCCGGACCTTCGATCATCACCTGCACGTCGTAACCCCAGGCCACTCTCGTCAGTTCGCCCAGCGTCTTCAACTCCGCGAACTGGGCCTCGTCGGAGGCGTCCGCCAGCGCGCCCGGCCGTAGACCATCTCCCAGGGAGAAACTCACGTCGTACTTCTGGAAAATCTTGCAGATGGCCTCGAAGTTCTCGTAGAGCAGGTTCTGCTTGTGGTTCTTCACCATCCACTCGGCCAGGATCGAACCGCCACGCGACACAATGCCGCACACGCGCCGCGTGGTAAGCGGGATGTACTGCACAAGAATCCCGGCGTGGATCGTCATATAGTCCACGCCTTGCGCCGCCTGCTCCTCGATCACCTCCAGCATCAGTGACGCGGTCAGGTCTTCCACCCGCCGCACCCGGCTCAGAGCCTCGTAGATCGGCACGGTCCCGACCGGGACCGGCGAAGCGTCGATAATCGCTTGCCGGATCTTCGGAATGTCGCCTCCGGTCGACAAGTCCATCACCGTATCGGCGCCGTACCGTACCGAGTAGCGGAGTTTCTCCAGTTCGCCCTCAATGTCCGAAGTCGTGGCCGAGTTCCCGATATTCGCATTGATCTTGCACTTGGCCGCCACGCCGATCGCCATGGGCTCCAACGTGGTGTGCCGGAGGTTGGCGGGAATGATCATGCGCCCTCGGGCCACCTCCTCCCGGACCAGTCCGGGCTCCAACTGTTCCCGGTTGGCCACATACCGCATTTCCTCGGTAATTACCCCGCGCCGCGCATAGTGCATCTGCGTGCGGATCGGATCGCTCATCCGTGTCTGGACATACTCGGCCCTGTTCATGCCCTTGATTATGACAAATCGAGTCTAAACTTCCTGCTGGAGTCAGGTTTGCCACACGAGCACTATTCGCGATCAAGTTCCTCTTTATTGGCGGGAGGGCGCCTCCAACTCGTCCTGGATCCCCAGCCGTTCGAGTATCCGGTATAGGGTTGTTCGCCCTATGCCGAGTGCTTCGGCGGCCCGGCTTCGGTTACCGTTGAACCGCTTAAGGACTTCGATCACATATCGGTCCTGTATTGCTTGCAGCGTTAGAACGGTGTCTCTGGACGGATCGTCGGCCAATTGACTGGCATTACGGACTGAAAGAGGAAAATCTTCGACTTCGACGATATCCCAATGACAGAGCATACACGCGTATTGCAGGCAATTCTCAAGTTCTCGCACGTTGCCCGGCCAATTGTACTTGTCTACGAAGAGTCTCGCGCGTGGGCTCAGCCTCAGTCCAGGCTTATTGAACTTCACTGCGAAGCCCTTCAAGAAATGCTGTACTAAGGGTCCAATGTCTTCCTTCCGGTCCTTCAATCGCGGTACGCGAATCTCGACCATGGATAGCCTGTAGTAGAGATCCGATCGGAACCGGCCCTCCACGGACTCCTTGGCTAGATCCCGGTTTGTGGCAGCGACGAGCCTAACATCGATTCGCTTAACCTTGGGATCTCCTAACCTTTTGATCTCTTGTGTCTGTAGAAATCGCAGTAGTTTCGCTTGGATAGCTAACGGAATCTCTCCGATTTCATCCAGGAATAGTGTTCCCCCCGCAGCATGCTCAATCAGGCCCGGCTGAGTGTTGTGCGCCCCGGTATAGGCCCCGCGGACATGACCAAACAGTTCGCTCTCGAATAGGCCTTCACTGATGGCTGCGCAGTTGCATACGACGAACGGATGCCCCATCCGTGGGCTCATCTCGTGCACACTTCGTGCCACCAGTTCTTTGCCGGTGCCCGTCTCGCCCGTGATCAGCACATTCATTGAGTGTGGAGCTATTCTGCGGATTCGGCCAAACAGGTCCTGCATGAGGGGACTACGCCCCACCATGCCCTGGAAGTTCCAGGTTTCCGCGAGATGCGAGTCCAAGGCGGCATCGAACTCGTGTTTTCGAACCCGCTCCAGCCAAGACGAAACGACCTGGTGAATTCTTTGAACTGAGACCGGTTTTGTGAGATAGTCTGCCGCTCCGGCCCGCATTGCCTCGACTGCGGCCTCAACAGAATAGCTTCCAGTTAGCAGCACCACTTCGCGCCCTGGATTCCCTGCCAAAAGATGCGGCAACAGTTCCATGCCGTTCATGTCAGCGAGGCCGAGATCGAGGAACACTAGACCAGGATTGATTTCAGCAGCGAGTGCCGCTCCACGTTGACCACTCTCCGCCCGAAAAAACTTCAACTCATTCTGGAAGCTCATTAGGCACGCCTCGAGCCAACTTAGAATCCTTGGCTCGTCGTCTATCGCGAGAACTGCCAACGCGTGCCTTGTCGGCTGTTCACCCCGTGGTGGAAATGCTCCTTGCGGGTCAAGGTATTTGTGCATCTCACCCATGGGCTGCTCCTCCACTTGGATCTAGCGTAACTCGAGGCTGTTTCGGGCCCTGTACAGATTAACCGGATCCAGTCCTTCGTTTTGGCTCGCCGTAGTGCGCCCATCAGAATTGGGAGCAGCGGCGAAGGTTGTAATGGTTTTAAGCAGTCGGGAACCATGGTCGCGACTCACTCCAGTCTTCTCCTGCCACCCTGGGCGTCGGAGTGAACTCCCGCAATGAGATTTGCAAAGCGGACTGCAATCCATGCCCGACACTCCCATGAGTAACATGACTGGTGCCATCTTTCAAGCCCCGATTGTCTCAAAGTGAAACACACTGTTCCAAACTGCAACCGTTTTAGTGAGTGGACAGTTCTCCAAGAATGCCGCAAAACATTGAAACTCTGGGTAAAAGTCCTGCCTGGTTGGATGGTTCTAGAACTGCTATGGCCTACTTGTTCGCATAAGAGCCCCGAGGAGTAACTGGAGGAGAGAAAGCGAATGGACTTCGAGCAATGGGTTGTTCTGCTGGTCACGATTCTCGCCGTGGTCGCCGGCGTTGCACTGTACTCTAAGGCAGCGAACAAGCGAATCCGGTTACTCGCTTTTTCGGTGGCGTTGCTAACCGTCTGTCAGACGGTAGCCATTGTGGGTCGCTACCTGCAATGGGATCCCACCGACTATGCGAGATCTCTGGAAGTATTGGAACTTACTGCCGCGGCGCTATCTTTGTGTGTCGTCCACCTCTTGAATCGCGAAAACAAAGACCGCCGGAGTGTTGACGCCCAACTTAGGGTGCTCGCGCCCGTCGGGGTAACGGCACCTTCCGCTACCTCACCTGGGAGAACAGGCAGTTCAGGTCGACAGTCGGATCAACGGATTTCGCCGCGCATTCAAACAAATGGCACTATCGTCGTTCGGGACGTCGCAGAAGGCAACAAACCTCTCTACTGCGAAGTTCGAAATGTGTCGAAGAGTGGACTCGGGTTGATGGCCGACGAGTGGCTGGCGATTGGCAAGACACTAGAGTTCGAGTTGGAGATTGAGGGGCAAGGTACTGGTTTTCGCGCCATTGTAGTCCACTCACAACCGGCTGGAGAAGGGTTCATTGTTGGCCTGCTCCTTGACAGCCAACTTTCGGATAGTCAATTCAAAGAGTTCGCCCAAGGGAACATCCAGCATTGGGATAAGGCGCGGGCATGAGACTATTTGGCAACCGGGCTGAGAATCGTCTGGCCCAAGGAGGCTTTGTTATGTCACGGCACCGCGAATGTCGCCAGGGCGAATCCAGGTTTACTTGCCCAAATACGCCCGATCAGTCGATGCTCCTTGAGCGAAGAGGCTCGAAGCGCTTCGAGTGCGAGCGAAAGGTTAAGCTGACAGTGCTTCACGATGAAGGCGCGGCGATCGAAGTGCAAGCAACCATGGTGAACATGTCGGGGAGTGGGATGAAGGTTCTCGCACCAATCCGAATAACCGCTGGCGCAGCAGTAAAAGTGGAACTAGAAGACGCGATGCTGCTTGGCGAGGTGGTCCGTGTTGAATCCAATGACGGATCCAAGGACGCGGGCCAGACTGCCTACGGGATTCATTTCTCCCAGGGAATCTTTCACTTAGCGGAAGTTCAGCGGCTGATGGATACTGTCTTCCAACGAAATTCAGGCAGGGATCGACGTGATGGAATCAGAGGTCTCAGCTAGATCCGATCGCCACGGAGAATCGCCTGTGTTGCAGGCATAGCGAGCAGTACTCTGCAGCACCCAGCGATGCTGGCGGACCAGCGTCGGTATGGCTCGGTGTAGAGGCTTTAGGTGGCTAACGGGTGCTCAGGACTTCGACCTCAAGCAGCGACTTTCGCTCCTCCCCCTGTATCGCGTTCCCA
>CAYWQS010000002.1:0-244511 GCA_964460395.1 uncultured Solibacteraceae bacterium
CTCTCTCTCGCACTCTCACCTGCACTCCGAAATCCCTTACGGACGGATTACGGGCGAAGGGATCTTCCGGCCTCCAGCGCGGTTGACAAGCCCTGGGGGGTCGGCTATAGTTCTGAAGTGTCGCACTTTCAATGATTTGTGTGCGACAGCGGATCGTGGGTGGGGAGCCTGCCGGGCTTTCGTTCGGGCGTTGCCTCGGACGTTTCCGTTTTCCCTCTTCCCCCGGCCGCGTTGCATATTCACGGTGATTGTGGGCGCGACGCACAGAGCGGAGACTGGGTAATGACCAGCAACCAGGATGACCGCCCGGTCGAGTTTCCGGCCGGGGGGGAAGAAGACTACGAGCAGTTGCTCGATGACTACAGCCATCTGGCTGCGCCTTCGGAGGGCGGCGTTATCCGGGGGCACGTTCTCGAGGTGTCTCCGCAGGGCGTAATTGTTGATATCGGCGAGAAGCAGGAAGGCATTGTTCCCCTTGCCCAGGTGACGGCGCCCGACGGCAGCATTGTCGTCGAGAAGGGCATGGAAATCGACGTCATGCGAGACCGCCGCGCTCCGGCGGTGGAAGGGTACATCTCCCTCTCGCATGAGCTGGCCAGCAAGCGCCGGGCCTGGAGCGAACTCGAACGGGCCTACCGCGAAGGCCTCGCGGTCTATGGCCGCGTGTTGGGCCGGGTAAAGGGTGGGCTCTCAGTGGATGTCGGCGTCACCGCATTCATGCCTAGCACTCAACTCGACGTTCGTCCCGTGCACAACCTCGACGCATGGGTGGGCCAGGATCTCGAGGTCAAAATTCTCAAGCTCAACCGGCGTAGAGACAACGTCGTTGTTTCTCGGAAAGCGGTGATCGAGACTGACCTGCACAATCGTAAAGCCCAGCTCCTGGAGCACCTGCACGAAGGCGACATTGTCCAGGGTGTCGTCAAGAATTTGACCGACTACGGCGCTTTCGTGGACCTGGGCGGAATCGATGGCCTGCTGCACGTCTCCGACATGTCCCACGGGCGCGTGACGCACCCCTCCGCCATCCTCCAGGTGGGCCAGGAATTGTCGGTCAAGGTATTGAAATTCGATCGTGACAAGGAGCGGATCTCTCTCGGCCTCAAACAGGTGGCGCCTGACCCCTGGGACACCGTGATGGAGCGTTACATCCCTGGCTCGCGGGTGGTTGGTACCGTGGTAAGCATCACGGACTATGGCGCGTTCGTCGAGTTGGAGCCGGGCGTGGAAGGGCTGATCCACATTTCCGAGATGACCTGGTCCCGCCGGATGAAGCACCCGACAAAAGTGGTGCGGGTCAACGACCATGTAGAGGCCGTCGTCCTGGAGATTAAGCCCGGTGAACGCCGTATTTCACTCGGCATCAAACAGTTGGAAGCCGACCCCTGGACGACGGTAGACCAGCGGTATTTTGTTGGCAGCGTGGTGGAAGGAAGGGTCCGTAAGCTCACCGAGTTCGGCGCCTTTATTGAAATTGAAGAGGGCATCGATGGCTTGGTGCACATCTCCGACCTGTCCTGGACCAAACGCGTGCAGCACCCCTCCGAAGTCTTGAAAAAAGGTCAGGTGGTGCAGGCCGTCATCCTGAACATCGACGCGGACAACCGGCGTCTCTCTCTTGGCGTCAAGCAGCTACAGCCCGATGCCTGGGAAACGTTCTTCCGCGAGCACATGGTAGGCGACCTGGTGACGGGCAAGCCCACCCGGGCGGTCAGCTTTGGCCTGTTCGTGGAACTCGCACCCGGTGTCGAAGGCCTCTGCCACAATTCGGAATTGCCTGCAGAATTACGCTCTCCCGACGCCAAGACCCCGCTCCACGAGCCCGCCACGTTCAAAATCATCAAGATGAATGAAGCCGAACGCCGGATTGGCCTCGCCTTTGTCACCGAAGGCGCAATGGCAGAGGAAGAGCGGCTGCAGGACTATCAGCGCAAAGCGGAGCAGGCCACGTTAGGCATCGAGCAGGCTATGCATCCGCAACCTGGACCGGAAACGCCAGAACAAAAGGAAACAAACCCCTCGGCCGCAGAGTGATTAAATATCAGGACCCAAGCATTTATGACTAAAGCCGATCTGATTGAGGAAGTAGCCAAAGTCGTCGAATTCACGCGCAAGGAATCGGAGGTGATTGTCGAAGCCATCTTCGACAGCATCGTGAAGTCTCTGCGTAAGGACGATAAGATCGAAATCCGGGGCTTCGGCAGTTTCCGGACCCGTCAGCGCCAGTCAAGGATCGGAAGGAATCCGAAGACGGGCGCCCGTGTGGACGTGCCCGCGAAGCGGATTCCTTACTTTAAGCCCAGCAAGGAACTGAAGGATCTGGTGAACCGGAACGAGCACGCAGCGCCGTCCAGCCCGTCCCCTGCCGACGCCGGCCAGCCGCCAGTGCTCTAAGCAGGAACGGCTTCCCAGCCATGGACCGCCTGTGGAGCCCCTGGCGCTACCGCTACGTGTCGCAGACTAACCCGCCGGAGGAATGTGTATTCTGCGCCAAACCTGCCGCCGCAAACGATGAGGAAAGTTTGATCCTTCATCGCGCGGCGCACAATTACGTGGTGCTCAACTTGTTTCCCTACACCACGGGCCATCTGATGGTGGTGCCTTATCAGCACCTTGCGCATTTGGAGGATCTGCCGGCCGAGGCTGCTGCGGAGTTAATGGCCCTGTCGCAACGAGCCGTCCGCCTGTTGCGCGAGGAGTACCGTCCAGAAGGGATTAACTTGGGCATGAATTTAGGGGCCTGTGCCGGAGCGGGGATCGCCGGACACCTGCACATGCATGTCTTGCCGCGGTGGATGGGCGACGCCAACTTTATGACGACCATCGGAGAAACACGCGTAATGCCAGAAGAGCTGTCTGAGACCTGGCGAAAGCTCCGTGCGCGGTTTGCAGCTGGCGGCTAAATCCCGTCTCCTGAAGGGTCCGCCACGGCGCGCGTATCCAGATAGCGCTGCCGTGACTCGAGAATGCATCGCCTCGCCTCCCGGGGTCCCCCCCAACCCTGCGTGGCCGCTTTCCAGCCCTCCAACTCCTTGTAGATGCTAAAGAAGTGTTCCAATTCCCGCCGTACGTGGGGGAACACCTGGTCCATCGTGTGAATCTGGTCGTAGCGGGGATTGCGGGTCGGCACCGCAATAATCTTTTGGTCCGCTTCCTGCCGGTCCACCATGTTCAGCACGCCCACCGGGCGAACCTCGATCAGACAACTGGTGAAGCTGGGCTCATTCACCAGAGTGAGCACGTCCAGCGGATCGTTGTCCTCCGCCAGCGTCCCAGGAATAAACCCGTAGTCACCTGGGTAGTGCATGGGGGAATAAAGCGAACGGTCCAGCCGGAACAGGCCCAACTTGCCGTCGTATTCGATTTTGTGGCTCGACCCCTTGGGAATCTCCACAATCATCCGCACTAACTCCGGCGCCTCGGGCCCGGGATCCAAATCGTACAGTTTCGTAAACACAGTCTGTAGGCTAGCAAATCGCCACAGAAAAGCGGGCTAGGCAAGTATTTTGCCGAATGGAGGCGAATACACGGCGAATTGTGTTCAGGGGGGGTTGAAAGCGCTCTGCTAATCGGCGTAAGCTTCCTATCAACGGTCGAATTTGGCTTGATTAGGATCGTTCAGGACTAAATCAGTGAGCATCGTCGCCAGTCCGCCGCGAGCACCCCGGGGGTTTTACAGTACCCGTGTGGACTCGACCGGGCGGCTGAAGCTGCCCGCCAAAATGGTGGATTACATAGAAGCTCTCCCGGAAAAGTCGTTATACGCCACAAACATGAAGGGCGTGGCGCGGATTTACCTGAATGGAAGCTGGGACAAGTTCTTGGACAAGCTGGCCCAGGATCCGCAGCTTCGGCGAACGATTGGAGAGGGATTCGACTCCATGGGTGGGGACATGGATATGGACCCGCAGGGCCGGGTGACGTTGCCGAAGAACCTCAGGGAATTGTTGCAGTTAGAGAACAAGAACGTGTGGTTGCGGTTGGACGAGGACAGGATCTTCGTTTACACCGAGGAACAGTACGCGGCGCAGGTGGCGGCGAGCAAGGCGGCGTTCCCCGCGGAGTTGGAGCGGGCGATTGCGATGGGGTTCGATTTCTGATGTATGGAGCATTTCCCAGTCATGCTCGAGCAGGTGCAGGCCTACCTGGCCGTGCGCCCGGAGGGCGTGTATGTGGACTGCACCACAGGTTTGGGGGGCCATGCGGGCGGCATCGCGCGGAGGCTGACGACCGGGCGGGTCATCGCACTCGACCGGGACGCGGATTCGCTGGAGATGGCCCGGCGGAACTGCGCGGACTGTGCAGCCCGTATGACGTTCCAGCAGAGCGCATTTTCGGAATTAGGGGCCACGCTGTCATCGCTTGGAATCGCCCAGGTGGACGGCATTCTTGCCGACCTGGGGGTAAGCCGGTACCAGCTGACCGCGCCGGAGCGCGGGTTTTCGTTGATGGCGCCCGGCCCGCTGGACATGCGGATGGACCGGCGGCAGGAGCTGACGGCTGCGGATTTAGTGAACCACAGTTCAGAGCGGGATCTCGTCCAGTTGTTCGTCGAACTGGGCGAAGAAAGGAGGCATCCGGCAGAGAGGATCGCTAGAGCACTGGTGCGCGCCCGGCCGGTCCTCGACACGGGTCAGTTGGCCGATGTAGTGGCCTCGGCCGTGCGCCGCACTGGAAAGCTCCATCCCGCCACCCGGGTGTTTCAAGCCTTGCGGATGAGAGTAAACGACGAACCCGGCGAATTGGATGCCCTGCTGGAGCAGGCTCCGCGGCATCTGCGCGCTGGCGGCCGCTGGGTCATGATTGCCTTCCACTCGTACGACGACCGGAAGGTAAAGCAAAGGTTTCAGGAGCTCGGACGGCAGAGACGGGCCCAAATCCTGACCAAGCATGTGGTCAGGCCGGACGGCGAGGAGGTCCGGAAGAACCCCCCCTCGCGAAGCGCGGTGCTCCGCGCTTTGGAAATGCGTTCAACGGATTAGCTTTTTCGACGCGGATCGACAGGAGAGGATTCAATGACGAGCCTGGCGGCATTGAAGGATTGGCTGGTGGCCGGCAAGACCATCGGCAAAACGGGGGACATGGAGGGCGGCGCGCGGCTGCGGCCGTTGCCGAAGGAGGAGATCTGCCTCTATGTGAAACAGATCGATAACCGGGGCGTGGTGCGGCTGGTAGACGAGAAGGATTGGGCGGCGAACATCAGTATGACGGGCGGCATTTTGCTGGCGAGTTTTCTGCTGGTGTTGTTGCTGCTGCCCGGCGGCTACTCGCTGGCGGCGGGCCGGAGGATCGAGCAGTTAAAACAACAGCGGGCCGAATTGCTGAACGAACTGCGAGCCGTACGTGCGCAGGAGGCGGCATTGACGGCGCCGGACAAGATTATCGAATACGCGGGGACGGGTTTTGTAGATCCCTCAGCGGCGGAGGTGGTGTTTGCGCCGCCGTCGCGGGGGACCGTGGCTTCGCTCAATCAGCGGTAGCACCCCTGTTCCCGCCGCGCGGGACGCGCGCGGGGTTCCTCCCCGCTCCGCGGCGCCCCGCCGGGGGTTTGGAGAAATGAGATGGAACAGGCCACCGATCCCCGCATCACCCGCCGCGTCAAGTTCGTAGGACAAATCGCCATCCTGTGGGCGCTGGCTATTGCCGGCCGTCTGATCTGGTTGCAGGTGGCCCGCCATGAGGAGTACACGCAGACTGCGCTGGCGCAGCACCAGCATGTTGTGAGCATTCCGGCCGCGCGCGGGGAAATCAGCGATCGCCGCGGCGACCCGCTGGCCATCAGCATTCAAACGCAATCCGCTGCGGTAAACCCGCAGCGCATCAAGAATCCCGAGGCCTTTGCCAATCTGGTAGGCGGGGTGCTCGATCTGGATCCGAAGCCCCTGCAGGAGCGGATCCTCGAATTGCAGCAGCGTGCTCAAGCGAAGGGGCAAAGCCGCGGATTCCTTATGATTAAGCGCCACATCTCGCGGGAGCAGGCGGCGCGGCTCAAGAAGCTCTGGTTTGGCGAAATCATCGAGATCCTTCGCGACTCCAAACGTGAATATCCCAACGGCTTGCTGGCTTCGCACGTGGTAGGCAGCCTCGATGCTGAAGGCAACGGAAACACCGGGATTGAGCAGAGGCTCAACGAGGAGTTGAAGGGGCGTCCAGGCCGGATGAAGGTGCTCCACGATTCGCTGCAGTCCCGCTACATGAGTTGGATCGAGGACGAAGGATTGCAGGGCGTGAATCTGCGCATCTCCATCGACCGTTCCATTCAACACGAAGCGGAACGGGCTTTGGCCCAGGGCGTTGCAGCAGCGCACGCCAAGCGCGGGACCGTGGTGGTGATGGATCCGTCCAATGGCGAACTCCTGGCGCTGGCGAACTATCCGTCGTTTGATCCGCGCGTGGAGAAGCCCGCCACGCGGGAGGAGTTTGAGGCGCGCCAGAACATGGCTGTGATGGCTCCTGTGGAACCGGGCTCCGTCATGAAGATGATCACGGTCACCATGGGGCTGGACACGGGCAAGTTCCAGGAGACGACGCCAATCTATTGCGAGAACGGGGCGTTTCCCCGTCCCGGCCGCCGGCCCATCCATGATGCACACCGATACGGCACTCTCGACACGGCGATGGTGCTGATCAAGTCAAGCAATATCGGCGTCACCAAGATCTCGCTCGCCTGCGGCGCTCGCACCCTTTACGATTACTTGCGCGCGTTTGGAATCGGGGAGCGGACGGGGATTGAATTGCCGGGCGAAACCCGGGGCCAGTTGCGGCCCTTTGAATGCAAGGACAAGAACGATACCTGGTGCTGGTCGCCGGTATCGCACGAGTATATTTCCTTCGGCCACGAAGTGAGCGCCACCGCGCTGCAGTTGGCGCGCGCGGTGTCAGTAGTGGCCAACGGCGGGCTGCTTGTGCAGCCGCATCTGGTGACCGGGCGGCAGCGGCCGCGTCCGGACGGCTCGCTCGAAGAGGTACCGCTGGGGATTCCGGAGCCGTATCGGGTGCTGCGGGCGGAAACCGCGCATACCGTGCGGCGCATTATGCAGCGGGTTGTGATCGAGGGGACGGGCAAGCGCGCCCGTCTGGCCGGCTACACCAGCGGCGGGAAAACCGGCTCGGCCGAATTGTTTGTCCGTGGCGTGGGTTGGGTGAAGAACCGGCACAATTCTTCGTTCATTGGATTCGCACCCGTTACCAACCCGCGAATCGTCGTGGTGGTGACCATCAGCGACACCCCGTTGCAGGGCGGCATCGCAGCGGCGCCCGTTTTCCAACAGGTGGCGTCCAATGCGCTACGGATCCTCAACGTACCGAAGGACGATCCGGAGAGTGACATCAAACCCAATCAGCAGATGCCGGCCGACCAGATGGAAGTGGTGGAGAAACCCGCCCCGTTGCGGATCGCGGACCAGCCGGCGCCGGCGCCCGATTCTTCCCGCGCTTCTTTGGCGCCTGCGGCTGAGGAACTGATTGCCGGGCCCACTGTGCCCGACTTCCTGGGCAAACCGCTGCTGGCCGTCATGCGTGAGTCGGCGGCGAGGAATCTGCCGCTGGAGATCTACGGTAGCGGCATCGCCCGCGTCCAGTTTCCCGAGCCGGGCGCCATTCTGCCCGCCGGGAAGAAAGTGAGAGTTCAGTTTGCCCGGCCCTAATGCGCCGCGGTGGGAAAGAATGAAGCTCGCAGACCTGATTTCAGGTGTTGACCTTGTCAGCTTACTTCCTCCGGACAAGGCGACGGTTGTCGTGCGTGGGCTTGAGTATGATTCCCGCCGCGTGGGGCCGGGCGATTTGTTTTTCGCATTCACGGGAGCCCGCACTGACGGCAAGCAGTACGTTACCCAGGCTTTGGAAAAGGGCGCCGTGGGAGTGGTTTCTGAAGCCGCCGCGCCGGATGGATTCCAGGAACTTTGGATCCAGGTCAGGCACGGGCGCGAGGCGCTGGCGGCAATGAGCCGCCGCCTGCTGGGAGCGCCTGACGAACATCTGGCGGTGACGGGCGTCACCGGCACCAATGGCAAGACCACCACGGTGTATGCCATTGACGCCATGCTGCGTCAAGCGGGGCTCGTGACCGGCATGGCGGGCACCATCGTTTATCGTGTCGCGGGCGAGGAGCGCGCGGCCGTCAACACTACGCCGGAATCGCTTGATCTTTTGCGGCTGATGGCCGAGACGCTGGCGCTCGGTGGCACGCACTTCAGCGCGGAGATCTCATCGCATGCGCTGGCGCTGCGCCGCGTGAGAGGCCTTGCTTTCCACACTACGATCTTTACTAACCTCACCCGCGACCACCTGGACTTTCACGGCACGATGGAGGCGTACTTCGCGGCCAAACAAGAACTTTTCCTTGGCGCCGGCGGCCCTCCACCGAAGTTTGCCCTGCTGAATGCCGATGACCCTGCTTCCACTCAGATACGTACCGAAGCCGCCACCACGCGGCTGACCTACGGCTGCAAGGCGGGTGCGGATCTACGCGCCGAGAAGGTGGACGCGGGTTTTCACGGACTGTCCTTCGAGATCCGGCACCCCAACGGCCGGACACCCGTCGTTTCCCGGCTGATGGGACATATCAACGTCTACAACCTGCTGGGCGCATTCGGCGCGGGTCTTACGCTCGGCCTAACCCCGGAGGAGGCATCCGCGGGCCTGGCTGCCTGCGAGGCTGTGCCGGGCCGTTTCGAACGGGTGGACGAGGGGCAGCCATTCCTTTTGGTAGTGGACTACGCACACACCGACGACGCGCTGCGCAATACGATAGCAGTGGCGCGCGCTCTGCAGCCCAAGCGGGTCCTGACGGTATTTGGCTGCGGAGGTGACCGCGACCGGACCAAGCGGCCGCTGATGGGACAGGTGGCTGCGGAGAACAGTGATCTAGTGGTGATCACCAGCGACAACCCGCGCAGTGAAGATCCGCTGGACATCATCAACGACGTGCTGGTGGGCGTGCGGCGTACCGATACGCCTAATCTTGTAGAGCCGGACCGCGAGAAGGCGATCCGGCGCGCCATTGAGGAGGCCCGGCCCGGCGATGTCCTGCTGATTGCCGGCAAGGGGCACGAAACTTATCAGGTTTTGGGCGGGCGGACAATCGAGTTCGACGACCGGGCAGTCTCGCGCCGCATTCTGAGGGGATTCGGCTACCAGCGCAAGGAGGCCGCAGGATGAAACTGCCTCTTGCATGGTGTGTGGAGGTTTCAGGTGGCCGTTTGCTGGGAACTCCGGATGGGTCCGTGGTTGCCGACGGCGTTTGCACGGACACCCGCAGCCTCCGGCCCGGATCTTTGTTCGTGGCTCTCCGAGGGCCCAATCACGACGGGCACGAATACGTCCAGGCCGCTTTCGCCGCAGGTGCCGCGGCCGTGCTGGTGGATCACGAATGTGCCGCCGCCGGTCCGCAGATCCTGGTTCCTGACGTCCTGGCGGCGCTGCAGGAATTGGCACGCGCGGCCAGGAGCCGGCTGACATGCCCCGTGGTCGGTATCACGGGCAGCGCCGGAAAGACCACCGCGAAGGACGCCACGGCGGAATTGCTGTCCACCGCCGGGATCACCGGCAAGACGGACGGCAACTTCAACAACCACATCGGCGTACCGGTCTCGCTGCTCAATCTTCCGGATGGAGCCCGGTTTGCGGTCCTGGAGATCGGCATGAACCACGCCGGCGAAATCCGTCACCTCGCGTCGTTGGCGCGGCCCACTGTAGGTGTAGTGCTGAATGTGGGTACGGCGCACATAGAGAACTTCGACTCGCGGGAGGGAGTCGCGCTGGCCAAGCGCGAACTGGTGGAGGCGCTGCCCCCGGACGGCGTGGCTGTGTTGAACCAGGATGACGAACGCGTGCGCGAATTCGCCAGCGTGCATACAGGACGCGTAGTGACCTTTGGCCTCGATCCCACAGCGGAGGTGCGGGCCGTCGATGTCGAATACAACGGACTTGGCTCGCGGTTCCGGGTAGAGGGAATGGGCGAATTTGCATGTCCATTGCCCGCGCGGGGCGGCCTGTATGCATTGCTCTCCGCGCTGGCAGTGGCGAAGGCGTTGGACGTGCCCTATGCGCCGCTGCCTGCCGCCGCGACAAGGATCCGCCCTCCCAAGATGCGCCTCGAACGGATGGAGCGGGGCGGGATGACCATCTGGAACGATTGCTATAATTCAAATCCTGAGGCCGCAAAAATGATGATCGAGCTGCTGGCGGCAACGCCCGCTCAGCGGCGCATCGCGGTACTCGGTGAAATGCTCGAGCTTGGACGCTGGTCCGAGGAACTGCACCGGGACGTAGGTCTGCACGTCGTCCGGTGTGGAATTCATGTGCTCGTTGGGCTACGCGGCGCGGCATGCCACCTGGTGGACGCAGCCAGGGGCGCTGGCTTAACAGCCGGCGCCGCGTATTTTTTCGGCGAGCCTTCTGAGGCTGGCGTCTTTCTGCGCGGGTTCGCCCGGCCGGGCGACGCGCTTCTGTTCAAGGGATCCAGAGGAACGCGCGTGGAAGCCGCGCTTGAGGAGTTTCTGCGCTGAATGTTCTACTGGCTCTTTTTCGAACAGCTCTATCCTCACTTCTCGCCGTTCCGCATCTTCGGTTACGTAACGTTCCGCACTCTGGCGGCGAGCCTGACGGCGTTGCTTCTGTCGATCCTTTTGGGGCCGTGGCTGATCGCTTGGCTGCGCCGTCTCCAGATCGGCCAGCACATTCGCGAGGACGGCCCCCAGAGCCATCAAAAGAAAGCCGGCACGCCGACGATGGGCGGCTTGCTGATTATTGTCTCCGTGCTGCTGCCCACGCTATTGTTCACCAATCTCACGAACCCCTTCGTTTGGATAGCGCTCTTCGGACTCCTGGGGTTTGGAGCGATCGGATTCGCCGATGATTGGGCCAAAGTGAAGAAAGCCCGCAACCTGGGTCTTACCGGCCGTCAGAAGCTGCTCCTCCAGGCCCTGCTGACCCTGGTGCTTGGCGCGTGGCTGCTGGCGCTGAAGGCACGCGGGCTGTACGCCACGCCGATGAACGTGCCCTTCTTCAAGAATTTCCGCCCTGATTTGCTGATCGATTCGCTGCTGGATTCCCCCTGGACTTACGCCCTGGGCTGCTCATTTTTCTTCCTGTTTCTTTACCTGGTGGTGGTGGGTTCATCGAACGCGGTGAACCTGACTGATGGACTGGATGGGCTCGCCGCGGGCCTGATGATCATCGCGGGCGGCGCCATGACCATCCTCTGTTACGTCAGCGGGCACGCTGACTTCGCACGCTATCTGGAGTTGACGCGCCTCCCGGGTCTGGCCGAACTCACGATCTTCTGTGGTTCCCTGACGGGCGCCAGTCTCGGATTCCTCTGGTACAACGCCCACCCTGCCGAGGTCTTCATGGGCGATGTCGGCTCACTGGCGCTGGGCGGCAGCATGGGTGTCGTGGCGGTCCTGATCAAGCAGGAGATTCTGCTGCTCTTCATTGGCGGCGTTTACGTCATGGAGGCAGTGAGCGTGATCCTGCAGGTGGCCAGCTTCAAGATGACCGGCCGGCGCATCTTCCTGATGGCGCCGCTGCATCACCATTTCGAAAAACTAGGCTGGGACGAGTCGAAAGTGATCGTCCGGTTTTGGATCGCAGGTCTGATCATGGCGCTGTTCGCGCTTACCACGCTGAAGTTGAGGTAGGGCGATGGACGTGCGCGGCAAAAAGGTGACGGTCTTCGGCATGGGCAAATCGGGCCTGGCCACCTGCCGCCTCTTGCAGGAACGTGGTGCGGAAGTGCGCGCCGCTGACAACGCTGACCCCGCCCGGCTGGCTCCAGCGGCCGAAGAACTCGGATCCCTCGGCATACCGTTGCTGGGCCAGAGCGGGGTGGCCTTGGAGGGCTGCGAACTCGCGGTTCTCTCCCCCGGTGTTCCTCCAGATCTACCTCTCTTTGATCAAGCACGCGCCTCGGGCATTCCTATTCTTGGCGACGTCGAGGTGGCCTCCTGGTTCCTGCGCGGCCCGATTCTCGGCGTGACCGGCAGCAACGGCAAGACCACGGTGACGGCGCTCTGCGGCCACTTGCTGCAGCAGTGCGGCATCCCCTGTCAGGTAGGCGGCAACATCGGCA
Source organism: uncultured Solibacteraceae bacterium (assembly GCA_964460395.1). Taxonomy (GTDB): domain Bacteria; phylum Acidobacteriota; class Terriglobia; order Bryobacterales; family Bryobacteraceae; genus CAYWQS01. The sequence goes on from CAYWQS010000002.1 coordinate 12,074, forward strand.
CACCGCTGGCCGCGATGGTGAGTACCTCGGAGAGCCAGAAGTGGAATGTGCTTGAGCTGTCGAGTTTTCAACTGGAGACTAGCGAGACGCTGCGCGTCCATGTTGCGTTGGCCCTGAATGTTACTCCAGACCACCTCGACCGCCACCACACCTTCGAGGCTTATGCTGCCGCCAAGGCACGCATCTTCCGCAACCAGACGGCGGAGGACTATGCCGTATTGAATCGTGAGAACCAGACTGCCGCCGGGTATGCCTCCTGCACCCGCGCGTCTGTGCACTGGTTCAACGCCGGCGGCCCGGTGGAACGCGGGTTCTGGATGGAGGGCGGCCAACTCTTCGCCGACGGCGAACCGTGGATGCCGGCCACGGAAATCCCCCTGCGCGGGCGCCATAACGTCGAGAACGTGCTGGCGGCAGCTTGCGCAGCCCATCTGGCGGGAGCCGGCCTGCCAGCTCTGCGCGCGGCCGTGCGCACGTTTCCCGGTGTCGAGCATCGCATCGAGTTTGTTCGCCGCACCAACGGCGTGGATTACTACAACGATTCGAAGGCTACCAACGTCGACGCCACCATCAAGGCTCTCGAATCCTTCGACCGCGGACTGTGGGTCATCTTGGGAGGCAAAGACAAGCAGAGTGACTATCGCCCCCTCATCCCTCTGCTGCAGCAGCGCGCCGAACGGGTGCTGCTGATTGGAGCCGCTTCGCCTCTGATTGCGTCGCATCTGGGCAGCCAGGTGCCGTGGGTGGAGTGCGGTGATCTGGCGGGCGCGATTGAATACGCCTCGGCCCGTGCGCGTCAAGGCGATACCGTGCTGCTGGCGCCGGCTTGCGCCAGTTTCGACCAGTTCAAGGACTACCAGGAACGCGGCCGCGTATTCAAACAACTCGTGAGCGCGATCCCCGAAAGGACGATGGCATGACCTCCACGCGCATGAAGACCGACTGGCTCCTGTTCGGCTCCATTCTCGCTTTGGTGGCCTTTGGCTTGGTCATGGTCTACAGCGCGTCGGCCGGCGTTGCGGACCGGGCGAGGTGGGATCCGGACCAGTCGGCAGGCACCCTCGAGTTCGGCACTCGCCAGCTCGCGTTTCTCCTGAGGCAGGCTCCATTCGCCCTCGTGGGGCTGGCGCTGATGCTGTACCTCAAACGGAGTGATTATCGCAGCCTTCAACATCCGCTTTACGTCTTTGTGCCCATCGGGATCTGCATCCTGCTGCTGCTGGCGGCCGATGTGCTGGACACGCGGGCGCACCGCTGGATCCGGTTCGCCGGCATGCAGATGCAGCCCAGCGAGCTTGCGAAGCCCCTGCTGTTGCTCTTTCTCGCGTGGTTTGTCAGCCGCCGGGAAAACAAAGTGAATGACAGGCACACACTGCTGCCCGCGGCGCTGGTGATCGGCCTGATGACAGCCTTTATCGGCTATGGCGATCTGGGCACGGCCATGATTCTGCTGGTACCGGCCATTGTGGTATTTGGCGTGGCCGGGATAGAGCGGAAATACTTCTATCTGTCGCTTGCTCTGGCCGTGGTGCTCGGCGGGGCGTTTCTCTGGCAGAAACCCTACCGGCTGTTGCGTGTCATGGCTTTTGTGGGCGTTACGGAGCAGGAGGTAATGTCGCAACCGAAGTGGCGTTGGCTGGCGGAACGTATCGCCACCACACGGGCTGCCCGCGATCCTGAGCATCAATCCCGCCAGGCGAAGATCGCCGTGGGCAGCGGAGGCCTGTTGGGCCGGGGGCTGGGGCAAAGCAACCAGAAACTGGGCTACCTGCCGGAGGCACACACCGATTTCATCTTTGGGGTGGCGGGAGAGGAGACAGGACTGGCTGGGACCATGTCAGTGCTGGCGCTATACGTGATCGTGTTCTGGCGGGGGTTGCGCCTCTTCTGGTTAACCCCTGATTCGTTTGGACGCTATCTGGCCTTGGGCTGTATCACTCTCTTTACGGCCCAGGCTTTCCTGAACATGAGCGTGGTGCTCGACATGGCGCCGACCAAGGGGATTCCCTTGCCGTTGATCAGCTATGGCGGCAGCGCACTGATCTGCACGTTGGGCACGCTGGGCCTTTTGCTCAGCGTCAGCGACCGGTCGAGTTGAGGAGGCGGATCTGACGTTTGTGATGGCAGGCGGAGGAACAGGCGGCCACGTCGTACCCGCGATCGCGGTAGCGCAAGAACTGCGAAAGCTCGGACACGAGGCGGTGTTCGTAGGCACGCGGAAGGGCCTGGAGGCCACTCTGGTGCCGAAGGCGGGATTTCCTATTCGCTGGATCCGCGCGGGTGGACTGCAGAGGATGGGCTTGATTCGCCAGGTCCGCGCTCTGGCTCAGATCCCAGGCAGTGTGCTGCGAAGCTGGTTTGTCTTGCGGGAGACCCGGGCGGCGGCGGTCTTCAGTCTGGGCGGTTATGTGGCTGCGCCTGTCATGCTCGCGGGAGCAATGGGGGGCCGCCCGCTGATCGTTATGGAACCCAATGCGATGCCCGGTCTGGTGTCGCGCCGGCTCGGCAGGCGCGCATGGAAGGTTCTCGTTAGCTTTCCGGAAACCACACACTACTTCCCGCCGGGCCGATGCGAACTCACTGGTCTGCCGGTACGAGAGGAATTCTTCGCCCTGACGGCCCGTCCGCCTCGCGATCCGTTTACTGTACTGATCACCGGAGGCAGCCGTGGCGCGAGGGCGCTGAACGCCGCGGCCCGTGCCAGTTGGCCGCTGTTCCGTAAGGCAGGGGGGTTCCGGGTCCTGCTGCAATGCGGAACTGCCGAACATCCAGCTCTGGCAGGCGACTTTGCTGCCTCAGGGCTGGAGGGCGCCGTCGTGCCCTTTATCGACAGCATGCCCGCAGCCTACGACGAGGCCGATTTAATTGTGAGCCGCGCGGGCGCTGGAGCCGCCAGTGAACTCGCCGCTGCCGGCAAGCCCTCCATCCTCGTGCCCTTCCCCTTCGCCGCCGACGACCACCAACTGCATAACGCGCAGGCGATGGAGCGAGCGGGCGCCGCCATCTGTCTGCCGGAAAACGAACTCAACGGCGAGCGGTTGTTTGAACTGGTGCGCGACTTGCGTTCCGATCCGGCACGGCTACTTGCCATGGGCCAAAACGCCCGCAAACTGGCCCGCCCAGGCGCCGCCGCCCGGGCTGCGGACCTGCTGGTTTCCTGCGGCGGGGCGATTGACACCCCAGCCCAACCGCCCAAACAATAAAGTGTCGTTATGTTCTTTGTCCCACAGCCTCTGCACTTCACCGGAATCGGCGGGATCGGCATGAGCGGACTGGCGGAGATCATGCACGGCCTGGGCTGCCGTGTTCAGGGTTCCGACCTCCGCGCCACCGCAGTCACGGCAAGGCTGGCGCAGCGCGGCGTCCAGGTGTTTCTGGGGCACGACGCGGCTTTCCTGAGTCCGGACATCAGCGCGCTGGTGGTCACTTCGGCAGCGCGCGACGACAACCCGGAGGTGGTGGAGGCCCGCCGCCGCGGATTGCCTGTGATCCGGCGTGGCGAACTGCTCGCCGAACTGATGCGTGCCCGCAGCGGAGTGGCAGTCGGAGGATCCCACGGCAAAACCAGCACTACGGCGATGATCGCCACTGTCGTGGTGGCCGCCGGTCTGGACCCTACCGTGGTGGTGGGTGGCCAACTGCCCTTGCTGGGTGGATCGAATGCCCGCCTTGGCAAGGGCAATCTGATCATTACCGAGTCGGACGAAAGCGACGGATCATTCCTGGATCTGACGCCCGTCATCAGCGTGATCACCAATCTCGACCGCGAGCATTTGGACTACTACGGGTCGCTCCCGGCTCTGGAAAAGGCGTTCATCGCTTTCGGCAACCGGGTCGCATTCTACGGTGCCGTCGTGGCCTGTCTGGACGACCCGGGCGTGGCGGCTCTGCTGCCTTCGATCCGGCGGAGAGTAATCACCTACGGGGTGCACCCGGAGGCGCAAGTGCGGCTTGTAGCCGAACAGCCAGGCGCGGAAGAAACGCTTCTGCGGCTGGAAGCCGGCGGACTGGAACTGGGACTGTTCCGCCTGCCGCTGCCGGGCCACCACATGGCGCTGAATGCCACAGCGGCCGTTGCCGTCTGTCTGGAACTTGGAATTCATCCGGACGTGATCCGCGTGGCGTTGGCGGACTACGGCGGCGCTGGCCGCCGGATGGAACTGAAGGGCATTGAGCGCGGCGTTACCGTGGTGGATGACTACGGGCATCACCCCGCGGAAATCCGCGCCACTCTGGCCGCCCTTCGGGTGAGGCAGCCGCGCCGCCTGATTGTGTTGTTTCAGCCGCACCGCTACACACGGACCGCGGATCTGTTGGACGAGTTTGGCGCTTGCTTCGCAGCAGCGGATGCGGTGCGGGTCACCGAAATCTACGCGGCCAGCGAACCGCCGCTGGAAGGCATCAACGGGGCGGCCGTGGCCGCAAGAATTCGTGCAAGCGGCCATCCCAATGCGGAGTTTGCAGGAGATTTGCCGGCTGCCGTCACGCGGCTGGCGTTGGAACTACAACCAGGCGACCTGGTGGTTACCCAGGGCGCGGGCAGCGTAACCGAGGCGGGCCCACAACTGTTGAGGGCCCTCAAGGGAGAGTAGAGCGATGGGGCGGAAGCGGAAACGGCAGGAATGGGAAGAGACAGCGGATGATTCGGCGCCGGGCGGCAGCAGGCTGGCCACAATCCGCATGGGGTTACGCTTCGCCGGGATGACCCTGGCGCTCGTCGTGGTGATCTTTGGCGTGGCTTGGATGCTGTGGCAAGGGGAACGATTTCTCACAGGAGACCCCCGCTTCCGCGTTGCTCACGAAGACGAGAGCCCGGATGCCGTCGTGGTGCAAGGCGCGCGGAACGCCCGGCAAGCTGATCTTTTGCGCGTTTTCGTTTCCGACCGCGGGCATAGCCTGTACGAATTGGATCCGGCGAAGAAACGCCTTCAGTTGCGCACCGTGGACTGGGTGCGCGACGCGAGCGTGAGACGTGTCTGGCCCAATCGGGTGGCCGTGGAAGTGGTGGAGCGCGAACCAGTCGCCTTCATCCAGGCGCCCTCCGCCGCTACAGGCTCCTTCGACAATCCCGTGACTTACCAGCCAAAGCTGATCGATGCTGACGGCGTAGTGTTGCCGCTTCGGGGTGAGCCGCCCCGTGATCTGCCTCTGCTGGTGGGCATCCGGCCAGACGAGGACGTTGAGGCGCGCCGCGTCCGTGTACAGCGCCTGCTGAAACTGATGGCTGCGGTGGCAGAACACCGCGCGAATGTGCTGGAGGTGGATGTCTCCAACATCCGTAATCTCCGTCTCACCTACCAGATCGGCGGCCGTCAGGTGATCCTCGCCATGGGGGATGAACAGTTCCGGGAGCGGCTGGAACTATTCTTGCGAAAATGGGAGACGGCCCGCGAATCGGTCCAGCCGGGCGACATTCTGGACCTGACCTTTGAGGGCAGGATCGTGGTGAAGCGAGCCCGCCCGGGGGCCTGATCAACGATAGTGGCAAGGAAGCAACAGCTTTGCGTCGGCTTGGACGCCGGCAGCGCGTGGACCCGTGTAGTGTGCATGTCTCTGGAAGACGGCACGCTGCACTACCGCGCGCATTCGGCAGTGCCCTCGCGGGGTTGGCATCGCGGGCTGATCAGCGATCAGGCCCTGGTGGCCGACAGCGTGCGGCGCGCCATTCAGGCAGCCGAAGCCCAAGTGAAAGAACCCATCGAGTCAGCGGTGGTGGGCGTTGGCGGGCCGGCCGTGCGCAGCCAGCAGGGCCGCGGCCTCTACGATTTTGGGCATGTCCGGCCTATCGAGCACGGCGACTTGGTCTACGCCGTGGATCTGGCCGCGAAGGCCCGCCTCGACGCGGGGCGGCTCCTGCTGCAGGTGCTGCCACAGGATTTCACCGTCGACGGGCAGCCTCCCTTGCCGCACCCTCTCAATATCGAGTGCCAGCGATTGGAGGCGCACGCCCTGCTGGTGACTACTTCGCCGCAGGAGCACCAGGCGCTCTTGAGCGCTGTCCACCAGGCGCATTTGCGGGTACAGGAAACAGTTTTCGAAGCGATGGCGGCCGCCTACGCCTGCATCCTCAGCGATGAGCGGGCCAGCGGCGTGGCGCTGGTGGACGTCGGCGCGCATTCCACCAACGTGGTCTTCTACGACGGCGATGTGATGCTGGCGGCCGTAGGCCTGCCCGTCTCCGGCGATCATTTCACCCGGGATATCGGGGAATTGAAAGCGCTCTCCTACGAAGAGGCCGAGCGGTTGAAATTCACGCATGGCTGCGCGCTCTTGGGACTCACGGCAGACAACATTATCATCGAACTGCCCGCGGAGCCCGGGCGCCCCGGCCGGGAGATCAACCGCCGCGAACTGGTGGAGATTCTTCAGGCGCGGGCCATCCAGTTGTTCGGACTGGTGGAGAAGGGCCGCCGCCATCTGGCACGGGACCTTCCTTTGCGCGAAGGGATTGTGCTGTGCGGCGGCGGAGCCGGGCTGGAAGGCTTGGTGGAGGTTGCGGAGCGCGTGCTGAGTTGTCCTGCCAGGCTCGGATTTCCCCGAGGGATCGCCAACTGGCCGGAAGAGATCTCCACGCCGTCCTGGACCGTTGCGGCTGGGCTGGCGATGTATTCAGCGCGCTTGGAAAGCCGGAAGGGCAAGGGCAGAACGGGCCCCTCCTTCTGGAGTTTGTTTGCCTGGAAATGATATCCGGGCGATGATGATCGAAGACCCGCGCGGCGGCGCGGCCCGACAGGAGAAACACGATGGGTGACTTGGACGCCTTGAAGTTTGAAATCCACGACGAGACGCTGGGCGGCACCCGCATCAAGGTGATTGGAGTGGGTGGCGGAGGCTCCAACGCCGTAAACCGCATGGTGGACGCAGGCGTCGCCGGCGTCGAGTTCTGGGTGATGAACACGGATGCCCAGGCCTTGCGCGCCTCCAGGGTGGCTAACCGTCTGGCGTTGGGTGCGCGCATTACGCACGGGCTGGGCGCCGGTTCTGATCCGGAAATCGGCAGACAGGCTGCCCTCGAAGACACCGACCGCATCATCGAAATCCTGGACGACGCCGACATGGTGTTTGTGGCGGCTGGCCTCGGCGGAGGCACCGGTACGGGCGCCGCGCCCGTAGTGGCCGCCCTGGCCAAAGAACTGGGCGCCCTGACGGTGGCGGTGGTCACCAAGCCTTTCAGCTTCGAGGGACCCCGCCGCATGAAACAGGCCGAACTTGGGCTGGCCGAATTGCACGCGACCGTCGACACAGTGATCTCCATTCCGAACGACCGCCTGGTGGAACTTTCGCCGCGCAACACTGGCTTCTTTGAAGCCTTCCGCATGGCCGACGACGTGCTCCGGCAGGGGGTGCAGGGCATCAGCGATATCATCACCACCCCCGGGTTGATTAACCGGGACTTCGCTGACGTCAAGGCCATCATGCTGGGGATGGGTTTCGCCATGATGGGGACCGCAGCCGCTACCGGCGAGAACGCCGCATTGGAAGCCGCCCAGCGAGCCATTGAGTGCCCGTTGTTGGAAGAAGGCGGGTTGCGCGGCGCCCGTGCCATCCTGCTGAACATCACTGCGCCTCCCTCATTGCCCTTGCATGCGATGTATGAGGCCTGCCGCCTGGTCCGCGAGGCCACGGGCAACGACGAGGTGCAGATCAATTTCGGCATCGTCCCGAACGAAGCCAGCGACGAAGTGAAAATCACCGTAATCGCCACCGGTTTCCAGCGCGAGGGACTACCTGAAGTATCGCCGGTCAGCGTAGGCGGCGCCGTGCGCCATGCACCTCGGCCTGCTCCACCGGTAGTTGCATCCCCTGCCAGCGTTCTGGCGGCCCCGGTGGCGGCCACCGCCGTGCCCTTATTCGACGCAGAACCTCCAACCCCGCCGCCACCTGCCATTCCTCAGCACGAGGCCGTCCCCGAACCCGTGGAGATTGATGCCGCCCCGGGGGAGGACAGGGCCATCGAATCCGGCCACAGCGTCGCGGAACCGCCGCCCGCCGACGACATCTTTGAACTGGACGACATCGACACGCCGGCCTTCCTCCGCCGCGAAAGGAAACTCTTCCAGTGAGCCAGCCCGCCGCCACCAGCGCTGAAACGCAAACCGGCCGCATGTTGCTGCGAGGCGGGCGCCCGTTGGCCGGCGAAGTTGCCATCCGCGGAGCGAAAAACTCGCTGCCCAAGATCATGGTGGCCAGCTTGCTGACTGGCGAGCCCTGCGTGCTGCGCAACGTTGCGGACATCGTGGATGTCGCCATCGTCTCGGACCTGATTCGCGAACTCGGCGGCGAGGTACGAACGCTGGAACCCGGCGTACTCCAGATCCACACCGCCGGTCTGCGGCCCATGAGCCGCCAGACTCTGCGCGAATTCTCCGGCAAAAGCCGGATTCCCATTCTGACCTGCGGCCCGCTGCTGGCCCGCTTCGGGGAGGCGCCGGTGCCCTCGCTGGGCGGTTGCCGCATCGGTAGCCGCCCTGTGGATTTTCACATCCGCGCACTGCAGGAGTTGGGGGCCGCATTGCACGAGGAGGCCAGTAACGCCCACTTGGCTTGCGAGCGGCTGCAGGGCAACAAGATCCGCCTGGACTACCCGAGCGTCGGGGCTACCGAGCAGGTGATTCTCGCCGCTGTCCGGGCCGAAGGAGTCACCGAACTCTCTAACGCAGCCATGGAGCCCGAGATCATGGATCTCATCATGGTGCTGCAAAAAATGGGCGCCACCATTTCGGTGGATGTGGACCGCGTCATTACCATCGTGGGTGTCAGAAACCTCAAGGGCTTCGACCACACGGCCATGCCGGACCGGCTGGAAGCCGCCTCCTGGGCCTGCGCCGCCCTGGCCACAAATGGGCAGATCTTCGTTCGCAACGCCCGCCAGGTGGATATGATGACCTTTCTGAACAAGTACCGGCAGGTGGGCGGTGATTTCCGTGTCACACCCGACGGCATCGAGTTCTGGCGAGCGGGAGACCGCCTGCGCTCTACTGTCATTGAGACCGACGTGCATCCCGGATTTATGACGGACTGGCAGCAGCCCTTCGTCATTGTGCTTACCCAGGCTGAAGGAGTCTCCATCGTCCACGAAACCGTCTACGAGCAGCGCTTTGGTTACGTGGATGCGCTGAACCGGATGGGCGCGAAGATTCAGCTCTACAGGGAGTGCCTGGGCGGGCTGAAGTGCCGCTTCGGCCAGCGTAACTACAAGCACAGCGCCGTCATTGCAGGACCCACACCTTTGCATGGCGCTGAGATTCACATCCCGGACCTGAGAGCGGGCTTCAGCTATGTCATTGCAGCGCTCACGGCGGAGGGTGTCTCGACTTTGACGGGTACGGAGCTGATTCAGCGGGGCTACGAGAATCTCAACGCCAAGTTGGCGGCGCTCGGCGCGGATCTGGTCGAGTCCGCCTGAACTCTTCCGTCAGCAGTCTACGTGGTCCGCGAAGAAACGGTCAATCGAAGCGCGCATCTGCGCGGAGACGCTGCCCGGCAACATGCGCATCTCGTCCCTCGACAAGGGGCGGAAACTCTTCGCCACCTGCACGTTCTGTTCGAGGTGCGCCAGTTGCGGCATGCCCACGACCGCGGCGGAAACAGGCAGGGTCATCGCATAACGCAGCAGCATCTCCGGCGCGGCCTTCCCTAGCAGCTTTTCCTGCGCGTATACCTTCATCGCTGTCAGTCCCATCTTCTTCTTCAACGCTACAGGCATCGCAACGGCCTCGAACCCCGAAGCGCCCGTCATGCCTTGCCCTGCTTTGTCAGACGGTGCGGAATTGCCGATCTGCGCTATGTTCAGCGCCATCTGCACCGAATCCAAGTCGGCGCGCTCCAACAACGTAGCCAGCACACTGGGATTGGTATGGCTCGTGCAGCCAATGAATCGCGCCACCTTTTGATCGCGCATTTTGTACAACACCTTCAAAATGCCGTTTTCGATCTTCGGGAGATCGTCTTCATTGCCGACCGAGTGAATGTGCATGAGATCAACCTGCGAAACCCCCAGGTTTTTCAGGCTCCGCTCGATCGTGCGCATGGCCGCATCGGTTTCGCGTTCGCTGATCTTTGTCACCAAAAAGAAATTCTTCTTGTGGCTCTTCAGATAGTCCCCGATCCACTGTTCGCTCTGCCCGTCGCCGTAGCTTGCGGCCGAGTCAATGTAGTTGATCCCGCTCTTCAGGGCGCGATCGAGCGCATCCAGGCCTTTTTCGCGTTCTTTGTACATCAGCCAGCGGCTGCCCGCCCCAAACGCCAAAAGACTGACCTTCTCCTTCGTGCGGCCCAAAGTGCGCATGGGCATCCCGGTGGCTTTGTCGGCTTGGGCCTGCACCGCCCGCGTGGCCAGCGCAGATAGGGAGGCGGATTCGAGGAAGGTGCGGCGGCTGAGCTTCATAGACTTGATCGTACCGCTTTGAACGTTAATGTGCCGCGCAATTTCCAGTACTTCGCTGGAGGGGAATGGTACTCGCTGCCTCTCAGCGTGCGAACCAAATCGCCAATTCCCTTCGCTTAAGAGGCGATCCAAAGGAGGGATCTTTGGCCTTGCTGAAAACACTTTTTCTCACGTTAATGCTCGCCGGCCTCGCCGGCGCGGCAACCATGAAAGTCACCGTAGGCGGCCCCGTTGGCGAACAAGGCATTCCGCAATTGGGGCTCGGCGCGGACAGCACCTTCTTGGCAGAGTTCAACGTCGCCAGGAATCCGGCGAGCTCCGACCTCCTGCCAGGTGCTCCTGGATCGGTATCGCTCATCGTCAACGGCATCTTCGTTGGCGGTAGTACGTTCTTCTATTCGGGTCCGATGACTGCCGGCTGGTTCGCCTACAGCAGCGGCTACTCCGGGTTCGACCTGCGAATCACTCCAACCAGCCCTGGCAAGAACGACTGGCTTCAACTCATTATGGTTTTCCCCGAGTCCGTGTCCGGCTACGCTCCGCCGGACGATGCGCCTGAAATCCTGACGACGGGCTTCACCAGTCTGTCCTCAAGTTTGCTTTATTTCCCCGAGCAGACCGACTTTAGCCTGGTTTCAAGAGGGGTCAGCGATCGTGGCTTTTACCTGGCGCGCACGTTCAATGACGGAGGCAACGGCGGAGAAGTACCGGAGCCGGGCACCGTGGGCCTGATGGGCGCAGGCCTCACCGCGGTGGCCGTGTACAGGCGGCGTTTCCGGCGGCGATAGCCACCCGGCTTTACTCACCAATCAGGTGCGCCGCCACCGTCCGGCGGTGTGCGGCGCGCCGGTGCTCGAACAGGTAGATCCCCTGCCACGTTCCTAGCGCCAAGCGCCCGGCCAGGAGCGGGATGGCAAGGCTCACCGGGGTGACCGCCGCCCGCAGGTGGGCGGGCATGTCGTCCGGCCCCTCCATGGTGTGGACGTAGTCGGGGTGATTTTCCGGTGCGAGCCGTTCGAACCACCGTTTCAAATCGGTCTGCACATCGGGGTCGGCGTTCTCCTGGATGAGCAGGGAAGCGGATGTGTGTTTGCAGTGTAGAGTCAGCAGTCCGGCGCTCATTTTCTGCTCAGCCACCCAGCGCTCTACATCTGGTGTGAATTCGTAGAGTCCTTTTCCACGCGTGCTGATGGTGAACTCGGTCACCGTTTGCCGCATCACTCCACCGTGACGCTCTTGGCGAGGTTGCGCGGCTGATCGACATCGCACCCGCGCCGTATGGCGATGTGGTACGCCAACAACTGGAGCGGTACTACCTCCAGAATGGGCAGCAGCAATTCCCGCGCCGGCGGCACCCAGATCACGGCATCGGCGGTGGCTTCCACGTCCTTGCTGCCCTCCGTGGCTACCGCCACCACCTTCCCTCCACGCGCTTTCACCTCTTGGATGTTTGAAAGGGTTTTCTCGAACCGCTGGCGGCTGCCTTCGTCCGCCGGATCCTGTGTGGCGATCACCACTGTGGGCAACGACTCGTCGATCAATGCGTTCGGCCCGTGCTTCATTTCGCCTGCCGGATAGCCTTCAGCGTGGATGTAGGAGATCTCCTTGAGTTTCAACGCCCCTTCCAGAGCGATCGGGTAGTGAATGCCGCGGCCCAGGTAGAGAAAGTCAGTGGCCTTGAAAAGCCAGCGGGCCATGTCCTCGTAGTGGCCGTCCGCGGATAAGATTGCCTCCAGTTTGGCGGGAATCCGAAGCAGGTCCTGGGCCAAGTCGAGCGACTGATCCGGGTTCAATGAGCCACGCGCCTGCCCAAGGTACATGGCGAGCAGGAACAGCGCTGTGAGCTGGGCGGTGAACGCCTTGGTTGAGGCCACGCCAATCTCGGGGCCCGCGTGCGTCAACAGCGTGCCGTTGGCTTCGCGCGAGATCATCGACCCCATTACGTTGCAGATCGAGAGCGTCCGCGCGCCCTTCAGTTTGGCTTCGCGCTGTGCAGCCAGCGTGTCGGCCGTTTCGCCTGACTGCGAAATCAGCACCACCAGAGAATTGCGGGACACGATCGGGTCGCGGTACCGGAATTCGCTGCCGTAGTCCACTTCCACCGGCAGCCGGGCCAGCCGCTCCACCATGAACTTTCCCGCCAGCGCTGCGTGCCAGCTGGTGCCGCATGCCACAATCTTCACCGACTCGAAAGCCGCAAACTCACGCGGCTGAATCTGCATTTCGTCCAGAAAGACGCGTCCGGTCTCCTGGCCCACTCGCCCCAGCATGGTGTCGCGGACGGCGCGCGGCTGCTCGTAGATCTCCTTGAGCATGAAATGCTTGTAGCCGCCTTTTTCCGCCATGATGGGATCCCACAGAATATGGCTCACCTGGCGCTTGATGGGCCGTCCGCTCAGATCGGTCAGCGTTACGCCGTCGCGGGTCAGCACCGCAACGTCGCCATCATGCAGGAAGAAAACATCGCGCGTGTGGCTCAGGATGGCGGGAATGTCCGAGGCGATGAAATACTCGCCTTCCCCCAAGCCCACCACCACCGGCGGGCCGTTGCGTGCTGCCACAATCTTTCCCGGGTCCAGCCGCGAGATTGCCGCAAAGGCAAACACACCTTTCAGATCCGCGGCTGCCCGACGCACGGCATCCTCCAGGTTGCCAACAAAGTACTTCTCAACCAGGTGGGGAATGATCTCCGTATCGGTTTCCGTACGGAACTCGTGCCCTTCGGCCGTCAACTGGTGCTTCAGGTCGAGGTAATTCTCAACAATCCCGTTGTGCACCACTACGATGTCGCCCCGCGAATCGCGGTGTGGGTGGGCGTTCTCCTCCGTCGGACGCCCGTGCGTGGCCCAGCGCGTGTGGCCGATACCATACTCGCCATCCACCGGACTGAGGTGGACGGCCTCTTCGAGGTTGTGCAGCTTTCCGGAGGCCCTTCTCACCTCCAGACGGCAGTCTCCATCCACAACGGCTAGTCCGGCCGAGTCGTAGCCGCGATACTCCAATCGCCGCAACCCGTCCAGCAATATCGGCACGGGCTTCCGCGCCCCAATGTAGCCGACGATCCCGCACATACGCCCCTCCCAAGGTCAGCTAGTTCTCGAGTTCCACCCGGTATTCCTCAATTACCGGATTGGCCAGAACATCTTGAGCGATTCGTTCGAGGGTTTCCTTCGCCTGGCTTGGGCTAATCCCCTCCGCCAGGTCAATCTCAAAGTACTTCCCCTGCCGCACCCCGGCTATCTCGGGATGCCCCATGCCCTGCAGGGCCCGCTGAATCGTCTGTCCTTGGGGATCCAATACCGTCTTCTTCAGCGTGACGAACACATGTGCCTTCATGAGCCTCTTATTTTAGGCGATTGGCGGCGCAGGACGGTGCACCGGGTTACGATAAGGGATCGGGAGGTCCGCCGACTATCGTCCGCGTCTGTGTCCTGGCTTCATCGAGCGCCAGCAACTGCACTTTCGTCTCCGCAGGCAACACCCGGATCCTGGTGGATGCCGGTCTCAGCTACAAACAAATCACCTTGCGGTTGGAGGCTATTGGCGAGAATGTCAAGAACCTGGACGCTGTGTTGGTGACGCACGAGCACTCCGACCATGTGGCCGGAATCCCGATGCTGGCGAAACTGGGCATCCCCATTTACCTCACCCACCTGACGGCTCCCGCCATCGATTGGGGCAAGGCCGAGCCTCAAGTGCGCCCATTTCAGGCCGGCGCGGAAATTGACTTGGGCGAAGTCCGTGCCGCCAGCTTTACCATCCCGCACGACACCGTGGACCCGGTCGGTTTTACCCTGACCGCTTCAGCAGGCAAACTCGCCATCGTTACCGATCTGGGCTACATCCCTGAAAACGTGAAGTTTATGCTCCGGGGCAGCCAGTTGATGCTCCTGGAGTCCAACCATGACCCTTCCATGCTGCAGGTTGGGCCCGTTCCGTGGTTCGTCAAACAACGCATCCTGAGCCGGAAAGGCCACCTTTCGAACGCCGCCGCCGCCCAATACATCGCCGAGGACTTGCCGGATGAGGTGAACACCCTTCTGCTGGGTCACCTCAGCCAGAATCACAACGACCCTTGCATCGCCGAGATTGAGGCCCGCCAAGCCCTGGACCGGCGGGGTCTGCAACCAAGACTGTTGATCTTGGAGCGCGAACGCCCGAGTGAAATATTTCATTTGTAGAATTATCTTATGATCCCACGCTATACTCGCCCGGCCATGGGAGCCATTTGGGCAGATGAAAACAAGTACCAGCAATGGCTTGCCGTTGAACTGGCGGCGTCTGAAGTCCTGGCGGAGCAGGGAGAAATCCCCGCGGAAGCTGCCCGCCTCCTTCGCGCCCATGCAGGCTTCTCAGTGGAGAGAATTCTGGACATTGAACGGGAAGTCCGGCACGACGTGATCGCCTTTACCTCTGCAGTTGCAGAAACAATGAAGGCAGCTGGGGCCGCGGAAGCTTCCCGCTGGCTACACTTCGGTTTAACTTCGAATGATGTAGTAGACACTGCACAGGCGCTCCAAATCAAACAATCCGCAGAGATTCTCCTCAAGGAACTGGATCGCCTTCTTGATGTACTGCGGAATAGGTCATTTGAGTTTCAGCACTCAGTCGCCATCGGACGTACTCACGGCATCCACGCTGAGCCGATTACGTTCGGGCTCAAGCTGGCCCTTTGGTACGATGAGGGGCGCCGGGCCCGGAAGCGACTGGCTGACGCGGCAGAGGACCTGCGGTTTGGGAAGCTTTCAGGGGCTGTGGGCACCCTTGGACATCTGCGGCCTGAAGCCGAGGCGGCCATCTGCGAGCGTCTGGGTCTCAAAGTGGCGCCCATCGCCAGCCAAGTGATTGCGCGGGACCGTCACGCGGCATTTGTCTCCGCACTGGCTCTGGTTGCTGCCTTGTGCGAGGTGTGTGCTCTTGAAATACGACACTTGCAGAGAACGGAAGTCAGGGAGGCGGAAGAGCCGTTCGCAGAGGGGCAGAAGGGCTCCTCGGCCATGCCTCACAAAAAGAACCCAATTGTGTCTGAGCAAATCTGTGGCTTGGCCCGCGTGGTGCGGGCAAACGTACAGGCTGCCTTCGAGAATATTGCTTTGTGGCACGAGCGGGATATATCCCACAGCTCGGTGGAGCGGGTCATCCTGCCGGACTCCTGCATTCTGACTGACTACCTCCTTGCCAAGACCATCTGGTTGGTGGAAAACATGCGTGTCTATCCCGACCGGATGCTACGTAACTTAGAGTTGACAAAAGGCTTAGTCTTTTCCGGCCAACTCCTGCTCGACTTGGCGGCGGCTGGCATGCTCCGGGAAATCGCCTACCGGATCGTGCAGGAGGAAGCCATGAAGGCCTGGCGTGACGACGGAGATTTTCGGGCAGCGATCGAGCAGCGGCCTGAGATTCGCGCGCTACTGAGCCCGGCTCAGATTGAACAAGCGTTTTCCGTGGAACGTCAATTGAAACATGTAGATGCGATCTTTTCCAGGGTCTACGGAAATCCGTAAGCGGGCGGTTGTAGTAATTCCAGAACCCAAAATAGCCGATTGCCATTGATCCAATCTGGGGTACACTGTGGCTGCGTGACTACCATCTCGAAGCTTCGGCGGCGCCCCATCGCCAAGCCCAAAGAGGCGTTGGGTTTGTCTCATGGGCGCAAGAAGGGGCCGGGGATGGCGCGCGTATTGCTCGCCGACGACAATCCAGCCACGCGGCTCACACTGCAAACCGTACTGGAGGCCGGAGGTTATCGGGTGGACTCTGCAGCCTCGGCGGCAGAGGCCGTGGGTCTCATGAAAGAATCCGAATACGAGCTCGTCCTTACCGATCTGGCGATGGAAGGCCCGGAATCCGGCCTGAAGGTAATTGAGCACGCGCGGATGATGCCCTACCGCCCGGCCACCGCCGTAGTGACCACGTGGCATGACACCGCCCACACGAAGACCGGCGAAATACCTTCTGCCGAGGTTTTGATCGAGCCGGAGAATTTGCCGGAGCTTCTGGGCAAAGTGGCCCGCCTGATCGGCGAACGGGCCTCCCGCCGGGTGGCCCGTATGGTCCGCAACGCCTGATCAGGCCACGGAGTTCGACTGGCACCGCCGGGCGGCAGCCCGCTACTCTGGTCATGTGACAAAATTCATCTTAAATGTTTTAGTCCTGCTTTTCGGGGGTCTTGGGTGGCTCTACTTCGGAGTTTCCAGCTCTACCACAATTGAGTGGCAAGCCACCGCTCTGGGCCGGAGTTCGCAACTCGCACTGACGCTCCAGAACCCCAACGGGGTCCGGGAAATCCGGGCGGAGCTGGCGCAGGGGCAGGCACGCGCAGAGAGCGTACAGCGTTACGAATCGCGACGCTGGTTTCTTCGGCAGGGCTCTCTAGACGCCCAGACCGTCCACTTGGGAATCGAGGCGGATCCAGGACAAGGGTTTCGTAGCGGCCCAGCACGCCTGACCTTGACCGCGGTTTCGAACGATCTCCGCGGCCGCAGTGTGAATCGGGGATTCGACGTCCAAATCGTACTGGAGCCGCCCAGATTGGAAGTGGACGGCGCGCAACACTACATCAACCAGGGCGGAGCAGAACTGGTGACTTTCCGCGTCAAAGGTGCATGGCAGGAGGCTGGCGTGCGTGTGGGTGCGTACCGCTTTCGCAGCTTTCCACTGCCTGGCGCCGCGTCGAAGGACGAGCGGTTTTGCCTCTTCGCGTTTCCCTATGATGTCAGCGCCAAAGAAGTGCCCTTGGTGTACGCACGGGACGCCGCCGGGCAGGAAGTAACTGCCGGCTTCTGGTTCAAGCTGTTTCCGAAGACCTGGCGCCGGAGAAAACTGGAACTGAGTGATGAATTTTTGGAGAAAGTGACCAGCAGTCTGGCTCCTGGGTCGGGTGAGCTGCTGCCGAGGTTCCTGGCCATCAACCGTGACATGCGAAAGGCCAACAACCAGGCGCTGGCGGATCTCAGGCTGCACACCGAAGAGAAAATCCTGTGGACTTCACCGTTCGAACAACTCTCCAACTCGAAAGTGGAAGCGCTGTTCGCCGACTACCGGGAATACATCTACCGCGCTCAGAAGGTGGATGAGCAGGTGCATCTCGGGTTCGACCTGTCCAAGACGGCAGCGGCCCCGGTGGTGGCAGCGAACAGCGGGCGAGTGGTGTTCGCCGGACCTCTCGGCATTTACGGCAACTGTGTGGTGATCGACCATGGCTACGCCTTGCAATCCATTTATGCCCATCTCAGTTCCATTTCAGTCAAAGTCGACGATCGTGTGGAGCGGCGGCAGGAGATTGGGCGCAGCGGCGCCACCGGATTGGCAGGAGGCGATCACCTGCACTTCTCCATGCAGATCGATGGAGTGCAAGTGAATCCGTTGGAGTGGTGGGATGCTCACTGGATACAGGACCGGATTGCGGCAAGATTGCCAGCAGGCACGATTACTCCGGCGAGGCGGACGGAATGAGTTCCTCCAGGACTCCAGCTTCCAGTGCGAGATGGTTGAGGTAGAACTGCACCGCAGCGGGCGCAAACTTTCCGCTCAAATGCGCAGTGCAACGCTCTGCCCAGTCGCCGGTCAGGTAGCCCGAGATCTTGGTCTCCTTGGAGAAGAAACCATCCTGATGAGGCACGCCCAGGAAGTCGAGAGCGGCCACAATCAGATCGAGCTGGGACACGAGGATAGCCTGGGCGAGGTCGCCTGCTAAAGCGTCATCCTGGGCAGCCAGCCGTTCCCAAAGGCGGGGGGCCGCTTTCCTGAGGTTCTCGCTGTTCAACTTCACGAGGCGCGTGCGGGTTTTGATGTGGTCGAAAATCTGATAGGTCCGCAAGCGGCTCATGGAAACGCACTTCAGCAGTTCCCGGAATTTCTCCTCGCCCAACGCAATATAGACATCGCACAACGTCATGCTTTTTCGAGGTTAGCATGCAGGCGCGCGGCCCCTGCCTCGGAGGCGATAAGATGAAGAACTTGGGCCATTTATCATGAGCAATCTGATTGTTTTGGGCGCCCAGTGGGGCGACGAGGGCAAGGGCAAAATAGTCGATCTCTTCTCTGAGAAGTTCGACATTGTGGCCCGCTACCAGGGTGGCCATAACGCCGGCCATACAGTGCAAGTGGGTGAACAGAAGTTCGTCCTGAAGTTGATCCCCAGCGGCGCTCTGCATCCCAATGTGCAGGTGGTCATCGGCAATGGTGTGGTTGTTGACCCCCAAGCTTTGCTGGACGAAATAGACATGCTGGAGCGCGCGGGCATCGATGTCCGGCGCACCGTGCGCATCTCCAACCGGGCCCATGTGATCTTTCCTTTCCACCGGCTGGTGGAGAAAGTCAGCGAGGGCCGTGCCGACCGCGTCGCCATCGGTACGACTTCGCGCGGCATCGGGCCTTGTTACGAGGACAAAGTAGGCAGGCGCGGCATCCGCATGGCGGATTTGCTGAACCAGGACATGTTCCCGAAGCTTTACAGCTTCCTGGCTGAGGACAAGCAAACCCTGGCCAGGGCATTCTCCATCGCTGGAGAAATCAAGTTCGCCGAGATCCAGGAAGAGTACCGGCGCATGGCAGAGAGGATCGCTCCGCTGGTCTGCGACACCTCCCGTCTGGTGAACGAGGCCATGCAGGCCGGCAAGCGCGTCTTGTTCGAAGGCGCCCAAGGCACCATGCTGGACATCGACCACGGCACCTATCCCTTCGTCACGAGTTCCAGCGCTGCCGCGGGGGGCGCCTGTACGGGCGTCGGAGTGGCGCCAACGCGGATCCAAGGCATCGTAGGAGTTTCCAAGGCTTACATCACCAGAGTCGGCGGCGGACCATTCCCCTCGGAGGATACCGGCGAGGATGGCAACCGGATCCGCGAAGCTGGCCTGGAGTACGGCTCTGTCACGGGGCGGCCCCGGCGCTGCGGATGGTTTGACGTGCCGTTGCTGCGCTACACGGCCATGGTAAATGGCTTCGATTCGCTGATTGTCACCAAACTGGACGTAATGGACGGCTTCGAACAGATTAAAGTGTGCGTCGCGTATAAAGAGCATGGCCGCATGGTCGAGGACATGCCTGCAGCCAACTTCCTGTTCGAGAAGATCGAGCCGGTCTACGAAACGCTGCCCGGCTGGGATGAGCCAACGAGCGGGATTACGGACTTCGAGAAACTCCCCCGGCAGGCCAAGCAATACCTGGATTTCTTGGCTGAGCACACCGGAGTCGAGATCGGCTGTGTCTCCACCGGACCGGAAAGAAACGAGACGATCGTACGAAAAGGCTCCAAGCTGGAATCGCTGTTGGCCTAGCGGCGCGTTACCAGCAAGTTCGTCCAACTGCTGTTACCCGCCGCATCAAAGGCCCGGACGACGATCCGATTCAGTCCAGGATAGAGCGGAATCGGACCGGCGAGGAACTGAGTTGTCCCCCTCGCCACACCGGAATCGCCAGCGGCTGTCTGCCAACGCACCTCGACTACTCCCTTGTCGTCGTCCGCCCGCCCGCGGACTTCAAGCGTCACAGCCGTGGTAACGAAACTGTTCAGGATGGGCGACTCAATTACCAGCGAAGGCGCCGTACGGTCAGGGCCGGTTGGAGTGTTTGGGGTGGTATCAGGAGGTTGAGAGGGCGTGATTGGGGTTTGGGGTGGCCCCTGAGGCGGCGCCGCTGGAGTCAGTGGCGGTAAGGGCGGCAGCGCCGGCACAGAAGGTGATCCGGCAGGCGGTGCAGTGCCTGGCGCAGGCTGCTGGGGATGAGGGAGAACCGGCGCCGCGGGCGGCCGGGCCGCATATAATTGGCGAATCGCGGCCACGTCGGGAGCTTGTATCTCTGCGTAGCGGCGGTAATAGGGGTACATGACGGACGCGGCATCGTTGCTGTGCGCCAACCCCAAAGCGTGCCCCAACTCGTGGAGCGCCACCGAAAAGACATCGGGGTCTCCGCCGAGGCGCCAGGGTTCCTCCTCGTCGAAATGAATGTCGCCGGCGGAAGGCTCGGCGACTGGCGGTGGATAGAAACTATGGGCCAAGCGGCCGCCGGGTCCATCGAAATCGAACCCATCCCCGTGACGGCGGGGGACGAATCCCAAATCAAGGCTCCGGTTTTGATTCGGCCTGGCAGTGAATGAAAACTCAATATCGACAGGTTCGCGCCATGCCTGAATTGCCCGTTCGAGCTCTTCATGGGCAGACGCCGGGGCGATCCCCGGGGGAAGGGGGGCCAGGTAGTAACTCAGTTCAGCACGGCCCTGCCCCGGACCGTCCCAGCCATCTCCAAAAGTGGCCGAAAGTTCGGCCGCAACCAGCAACTGATTCACGGGCGAATGCGTCCCCTGACAAACATGCACTGGCATCTGGCTTCGCAACTCACGCGAAGCGGGTAAAACGTAAGCGACTGGCTCCAGGGAGGCCAGGCCCCGCAATCCGAACACCGGTCCCGAAGCCAGCAGGTGGTTCGGGGCAAGATCTGGGTGCTCCAGCAATGCCCATCCCATCGACGGGAGAAGGTTACGCACGGGGCTGGACTGCGCGCTTTCATGCAGAACCACCAGGACAGTAGTCTGCTCGCCAGCCCCCAGAAACTGGAACTCCGGACTGAGCTTGTCCTCTGGGGCAAGCGCCGCCACCAGGAGGAGAGGCAGTCCTGCGAGAAGGCTGGCATCAGCGCCTGTCACAATCAGTGCCTGATCCGGGACGTAGGAGATCGTGCGAAAGCCGCGCATCTGAAGTTCCTCGATGTCGGTGGAGGTAGGTTCGCGGCTGAACTGAATCAGAAGGTATTGGTTAGCGGTAACTGCGCTTCGCAGTTCCTGCGGCATGAACAGAGAAGCTGGCTGGCGTCCCGACTTCAACCGGAGAGCCGGCTGCGCCGCCAGAACCGCCGGCACCAAAACGAGTAGCCAGATCCGGCACATGCCCGGTGATCGGCGGGCCGGGTGGCGGGGTGCATATCTCTTTCTTTCTGGCTGGGGTAGCCCTACTTACACCATGTACATGCCACCGTTGATTTCGATGGTTTGTCCATGGATATTCCGAGCCGCGTGGGAGCAAAGAAATACAATGACATCCGCCATCTCTTCGTTCGTCGACAGGCGGCCCTGCGGGGTGGCGCGGACGACGCTGTCGAGCATTTCGCGCGTGGAGAACCGCGCGTGGAAGTCGTTGTCCACAGTTCCTGGACTGATGGCGTTCACGCGAATGCCGGATGCCGCCAGTTCCCTCGCCATGCCTTTTGTCATACAGGCCACGGCGGCTTTGGCAGCTGCGTAGATCGTGGCGCCGGGCCCGCCACCATTCCGTGCAGCGATCGAACTCAAATTGACAATCACCCCGTGGCCCCGTTCCACCATGCCCGGCACGACAGCTTGCGCGAGGAACCAGGCGCTCTTCGCATTCAGGGTCATCACGGTGTCGAAGAGGGCGGGTGTGGACTCGCCGAGTTTGGCGCGCTGAACCAGGGATCCGGCGTTGTTGATCAAGATGTCCACCTGTCGCCCCTTTATTTCGCCGGCCAGCGAGGCGATGCCGGCATCCGTGGAAAGGTCGGCCGCCATTGTTTCCGACTGCGATCCGGCGAGAGCCACAGCGGAGGCGGTCTCTTCCACCCCGTAGCGCCCCGAATGGTAATGAAGCAGGATGCGGGCACAGCCAGCCTTTGCCAGAGCGAGGGCCGCAGCGGCCCCAATGCCACGCGAGGCGCCGGTGACCAGCGCGGTTTTCCCGGCCAGTTCAGGAAGTCTCATGCCGTTACCGTTTGTATCAGAGCCAGCGGCCGGATGGGAGAACCGGTCGCCCCCATGATCTTCAGTGGCGCCGCAATGAAGAGGAATTCTCGTGTCCCTGTCGCGGCCAACTCTTCCAGGTTCAAGCACTCCAGGATGTGTATGCCGCTCTCCACCAGCAGGTGGACGTGCACCTCCATTTCGGGCGACGGCATACGCTCGAAGGCCGCAGTATCGCTGCCCGCGGCGAAAACACCCCTCTCGCTCAACCAGCGTGCAGACTCCAAGCCAGGGCCGGGCGTTTGCATTCCATTGAGAAACCGCGCCGGTTCGTTCCAATAGCGGGCCCAGCCAGTGCGGAGCAAAACGACGTCACCCGGTTGAACGGGCGCATCCGCGAAGTGCTCCGGCCCGACGGTGAAATCGGGAGGGGCGACACCGCCCGGTGCGACATCCACCAGAACGCCGCGCCGCACAATAGGTGCGACAGTTTCCACGCCCAGTTCGGCCATGCCGGCGGTATAGTCCTGACAAGTGGCCGCGTTCCGGCCGCCATACAGCTTGCCCCCGCAACTGAAATGGCTCAGCGCGTCGATGTGAGTTCCGGTGTGTGTGCCCAGGCTGATGGCGTCCGCGGCAGATGAAGCTCCGTTGGGGAGGACTAATTCGCCATGCAGTTTCGTCAGCGTCCGCGTGAAGGGCGGATGAGTGGGCCAGTGCGGGATGCCGGCCCGGTACGGCTGCGCCAGGTCAATGACCCGCGCCGTGAGCGCTTCCCACACTCGCCACCTCCGGAAGCGTGTAGAAGGCAATGCCCAGAATGGCGTATACGGCCAACAGCATGAGGCCCTCCAGCCAGTTCGATTCGCCGTCGCTGGCGACGTGGTTCACAATGAGCACTGACAACACGACGGCCACTACTTCGGCGAGCGAAAACAACAAATCCATCGGGCGTGGCCCGATGAAATGACTGAGCACCACCAGCAAGGGCGCCACGAACAGCGCCACCTGAATGCTTGAGCCGATCGCGATGCTCATGGAGAGATCCATGCGGTTCTTCAGCGCCACCAGAATCGCGGTGGAATGCTCGGCGGCGTTGCCGATGATGGCGACCACGATGACACCGACAAAGATGCTGGTCATGCCGAAGGCTTGCGCCGCGGGCCCGACGCTGCCCACCAGGATTTCGCTCATCCAGGCGATGAGGGCCGTCGCGGCAGCCAATGTCAGCAACGCGCGGCCCACGCTCCAGGGGGCGTGCCCGCCTTCGTTTTCCGCTGCCTCCGCCGCAGGCAGGCCACTGAAGGCACTTTTGTGAGTCACTAGAGAAAAGAGCAGGCTCGCGCCATAGGCGATGAGCAGCACCACGGAAATCTCCAGCGCCAGATCATCTTCTTTAGGCCAGCCGGCCGGGCCTGCGGCGGCATGAAACATGGCGGGCACCACGAGGGCGAATGCGGTCAGCAGCAGCAAAGTGGCCTGCGTGCGCGCGCCGGCGGCATTGAATGTCTGTTGTTTATATTTCAGGCCGCCGCAGAACATAGAGAGTCCGCCCACCAGCAGGATGTTGCCGATAATCGAACCCGTGAGCGACGCCTTCACCACCTCAAACAGACCCTGACGAAGCGCCGCGATCGCGATGATCAGTTCCGCTGCGTTGCCGAAGGTCGCGTTGAGCAGACCGCCCACGGCCTCAGACGTCCGCGAAGCGAGGTGCTCGGTGGCATGACCCAGCCAGCCGGCCAGCGGAAGAATCGACAGGCAGGCTGAGAGAAAGATCCAGGTGTGCTGGTCCGGGTTGGCATGCTCCAGCCATACCGTGAGAGGGACAAACACCAGCAACCAATTCAGCGAGGGACGAAGCCAGTCTTTCATAGCGAAGCTTTGCGGCTCTGGCCGGCGGGAGCACCGGACCGCCCACGATGACGCCGCGAGGGCCGCGAAGGGTCGACGGAGGGCACGCGGCCCGACCAACGGGCCAGCCGGTAGACCCGCTCGTATCCGCTGCTCTGATTCCGGATGCAGACGCCGACCGAACCGCTGGCATCGGCCGTGTATTCCTCCACCACGGCCTGACTGGCGCTGGCGGGCGAAGACTCCACGCCGACGTCCTCCAGCGAAGGATGCGCCGCCAGGCTGGGGTCGAACGGGAAGCGGATCTCGTCCCATTGAGCCAGGTCGCCAGTGGGTTCACCATGCTCATTCAAGTGGCTGCACTCCAGGTAGCGGAAGTGGCCGATGTTATGCACCGGATGATAGCCCCGGGCGCGGACAATCACGGCTTCTCCTGGCCCAGGTAGCGCCAGGCCCTTTTCGAACAACGGGTCGAACACCATCCGGCGTCCACCTTCCGCCTCACGCCAGACGCCAAACCAGCGCGTGAACCTTTCCCGCAGCACATACTGCGCTTGCGCCGTGGCTTGAATGGCCAGCCCGATGGCCGTAGCCGAACGGGTGTACGCGGAGCGTTTTACCCGGCGGCCGAATGCTTCCCGCAGCATGCGTCCCACCAGGGGCAAGTCACTCGCCCCGCCGGTGACGTACAGAACAATGGACTCGTTGGACGCGTGTTTTTCAAGCAGGTCGTTGGTGGCGTGCAATGTCTCTTCCACCAGCGGGCGGCACTCTTCGTAATATTCCCCCGCCGGCACCACTGCCTGCCCCCAGCCCTCGCGAATTCGCTCCAGGTCAACGACGATCCGCCGGGTGTTGGGATGCAGAGCTTCTTTGCGTTCGCGGCACTCCTCCAGCAGAGCGAACTCCTCAGCGGGTGTCAGGGCATGCCGCAAGGCGCGGAGCCCCGCGGCTTCGAGCGCCATGTCCGCCAGGACCGCATCAAAATCGTCGCCTCCCAGAGAAGGAATGCTCTCGGTGGCCGTCACGGCGTGACTGCGTTCTTCGCGGCGTACCAGGGAAACGTCGAAAGTGCCGCCGCCCAGATCGTAAACCAGGATTTGCTCCGGCGGTTCCCCGGTGTTCGCCAGCCGGTGTGCATACTCTATGCTGGCTGCGGAAGGTTCGTTCAACAGGCCCAGCACTTCGAACCCTGCGCTGCGAAACCCTTCGGCAGTCAGGAAGCGCTGGTTCGAATTGGCGTTGGCGGGCACGCCGGCCATCACCTGCAGAGGTTCCCCGGCAGGCACATGCAGCGACGAGCGTTGCAGCAGTTCCTGCCGCAACGCCGTGAGCATCTCTTCGAGAACCTGTGCGGCAGGCACCGACTGCTCGCCCAAGGCCACAAGTGTGGACGGGCCGCAATCGGCCAGCACGCGCTTCAGGGAACGTACCACGGTGACGCCAGGCTGGCCCTGCAGGGCCCACGCGGTCCAGCCATAGAATCGCTCGCCGCCACGTACGGCCACCAGCGGCGGCATCCATTCCCGGGAGGCCCCGTCGGGGCACTCGAAGGCGGCCACGGGATAATTACCGCGGTCGCCGGCAGCCACCACGATGCGGGTTGTCCCAAAGTCGATACCCAGACGCATGAAAAACTCCCTCTCAGGATAGCGTCCTGTTCCGCAGGATGGACTCGATCAAGGCCAGCGCCTCGTCTTTGCGCCCCTCGCGCAGGAGGGCCAGCGCCGGAGAGTCCACCAGCCGATACCAAATTTCACGGCGTTTGGAGAAGTTCGGGAATGTGCGCGCCATCCTGCTACGGAGTTCGCGCATGAGTTCCAGAAACTCCGCGTACTCCGGGCCTAGTTCCGCGGCCAAGCGCTGCCGAAGCCGGACAGCCAGTGCCGGGCAGGCGCCTTGCGTGCTGACGGCCAGCAGCAGGTCCCCCTGCCGGTGGATGCTGGCGAAGGTGAAACGGCAATGCGGCGGGTCGTCAACGCAGTTCACCAGGATGCCCAACCGTTCGGCTTCGGCGAACACCGCTGCGTTTTGTGACCGGTCGGGGGAAGCCGCCACCACCAGGAAGAAGCCTTCGCAATCACCGGCCTGAAACGGCCGCTCGATGCGCGTGACCAGCGCACCGCATTCGGCCAAGGCGCTGGACTTCTCCTCGGCCTCGCGGCCCTGGCCCAGGACCAGAACGCGCTTGCCTTCTAATTGCAGCACCACCGGGTAGCCTTTGCTCATCGGTTGGGGGGAGGATAGCACGGCCCCGTCAGGAGTTGAACGCGTAGCGGAGGCTGTTGCCGGCAAGTTGCCGCAACTCGGCCTCGGAGAAGCCGAAGCGCGTGGCGGCCAGTTCGTATTCGCCTAGCAGCGTGCACTGAAACATGGGTGGATCGTCGGTATTCAGAACCAGCGGCACGCCGGCGTCAAATAGCCGCCGGACAGGGTGAGCCGCCAGCGAATCCACAGCGCCGGTGGCCACGTTGCTGGAGATAGAGATCTCCAGCGGCACGCCGCCCCCGGCGAGCGCCTGTACAAGCACCGGGTCCTCGATGGCTCGAATGCCGTGGCCGATGCGCGCTGCGCCGCATTCCAAGGCATCCCAGACATCGCGTGCGCTCGTCGTCTCTCCCGCGTGCGGCACGAACCGGATGCCGGCGGCGGTTACGCGCTCCGCCAACTCGCGATACGCGGTAAGCGGCATGGCCGCCTCGTAACCCCCAATCCCGAAGCCCACTACGCCCCGCTGGCGGCAGGCGATGGCGTGGTCCGCCACAGCTTCCGCCGCGGCGATGCCGAATTGCCGCACTGCATCAAAGATAAAGCGTACGGGGATGGGCAACCGGCTCGCCTCTTCTTCGATGGCGGCAAAGAACTCTCCGAAGGGAAGCCGCCGCCAAAGCAGCACTCCGATCGACAGGTTCACCTCGGCTTCCACGCAACCCTGATCCCTTTGACGCTCCACCAGGTGACGCAACGCGAGCGCGAAATCCTCGGGCCTGCGCAGAAAGCCGTTCACCCACTTGTAAGCCTGGAGGAACTCCTCAAAATTGGTGTAGCTATACCGGCGGCCGATCTCCTCGCGCGAGAGCGACGAATCGAGTTCCATCAGCGTTTCGGGTTGGAGCGACCCTTCCAGGTGCACATGCAGTTCGCACTTGGGCAGCGCACGGATCGTTTCGACCATTCCTGACATAATAGCCGCATGATTCCGGGCTCATTGGAAGCGATCGCGGGCGGCTATCACGGAGATCCGTTTGCCGTGCTGGGGCCGCACCCGGCGGCGGAGGGCGCCGCGGGTTGGGTGGTCCGGGCCTATTTGCCCCAGGCGGCACAAGTAGAAGTGGTGCGGGGAACGGAAGTGCTGGCCGCAACCCAGATCCACCCGGCCGGTTTCTTCGAGGCCAGCGTGGCGGGTGAGCCCGGCCGCTACCGGCTCCGGATGGTGCGCAAGGACGGTGGCCAGGAGGAAATCGAGGATCCCTACCGCTTCTGGCCGCAACTCACCGAACACGATCTCTGGCTTCACGCGCAGGGGACGAATTACGAAGCCTGGAACTCCATGGGCGCGCACCTGGCCACCGTGGATGGCGTGGACGGCGTCCGTTTTTCCGTCTGGGCGCCGAACGCTGAGGCCGTCATGGTTGTGGGCGACTTTAACGAATGGGACGCCACCCGGCATCCCATGCGGCGTCGCGAAAGCGGCGTGTGGGAGATCTTTCTGCCCGGCGTGCGGCTAGGCACGATTTACAAATATTTCGTGCGCTCGCGCATCTTTGGGGTGTCCACCTTGAAGTGCGACCCGTATGGCTTCGCGTCCGAGAAACCGCCCAAGCAAGGCACCATAATCTGGGACCTCAAGCAGTACCAGTGGCGCGACGATGAATGGCTGGCCCGGCGGGCTTCTACGAACTGGCTGGAATCGCCGGTCTCCATGTACGAGGTGCACCTGGAGAGCTGGATGAAACGGCCCGATGGCGAGCCGCTCAGCTACCGGGAAATGGCCGATAAACTGATCCCTTACGCGGTGAGCATGGGCTACACGCACATCGAGCTGATGCCGCCCATGGAACACCCGTACTCGGGCTCCTGGGGATACCAGGTGGTGGGCTACTTCGCCCCCACGGCCCGCTTCGGCACGCCGGATGATTTCAAGTTCTTTGTGGACGAATGCCATCGCGCGGAGTTGGGCGTCATCGTGGATTGGGTGCCGGCGCACTTTCCCCGGGATGCCCACGGACTGGCCCGCTTTGATGGCACCGCGTGTTACGAGCACGAAGACCCGCGCCAGGGCGAACACCGCGACTGGGGCACTCTCGTCTTCAACTACGGCCGCAACGAAGTCCGCAACTTCCTGATCTCCAGCGCGCTGTTCTGGCTGAAGGAGTACCACATTGACGGCCTCCGTGTGGACGCCGTGGCCTCGATGCTCTATCTCGATTATTCGCGCAAAGACGGTGAATGGGTGCCGAACATCTACGGCGGCAACGAAAACCTGGAGGCTATCGACCTGCTGCGGAAGTTCAATGAAGAGGCCCACAAGGTGCCTGGCGCCATCACTGTGGCGGAAGAATCCACCGATTTCGGCGGCGTCTCCCGTCCGGTTTACCTGGGCGGGCTGGGCTTCACCATGAAGTGGAACATGGGCTGGATGCACGACATGTTCGCTTACTTCAAGAGCGATCCCATTTTCCGCAAGTTCCAGCACAATCAGATCACGTTCAGTCTGTTGTACGCGTTCACGGAGAATTTTCTGCTCCCCATTTCGCACGACGAGGTGGTGCACGGAAAGGCCTCGCTGCTGGCGAAAATGCCCGGCGATGAGTGGCAGCGCTTTGCGAATGCCCGCGTGTTTCTCGGCTATATGTACGCCCACCCCGGGAAAAAGCTGCTGTTCATGGGGTGTGAACTGGGCCAGTACGAGGAATGGAACTGGCAGGGCTCGGTCCGTTGGGATCTGCTGCAATACCCGCTGCACCGTGGGCTGCATGATTGGGTGCGGGAACTGAATCACTTTTACCGGCGCGAGGGCTCCCTGCACGAAGTGGACTATCACTGGAGCGGCTTCGAGTGGATCGATTTCCACGATATCGATGGATCGGTCATTTCGTTTGTGCGCCGCGCCAAACAGCCGGGTGACTTCCTGGTGGCAGTCTGCAATTTCACGCCGATGGTCCGGCACAACTACAATGTGGGCCTGCCGGAGGAAGGCGTTTACGAACAGGTCCTGTCAAGCGACGAGGAGCGCTTTGGCGGCAGCGGTGTGGGTCAAAAGGGCCTCTTGCGCTCGCAGCCCGGGCAGTTGCAGGGCCGCCACCATTTCATGACGGTTACTCTCCCGCCCCTGGGCATCATATTCTTCCGCCGCGTGGCGGCCGGGTGAGGAGACCAGCCGTGCCCGATCCCCTGTTTTTCTCCGCTTGGATTCGTGGCTACTCGCCTCTGGCGCTCCCCGTCTACTTCAAAAAGGCGCTGCAGGTGTTCCCTGTTTCCAAATTCAAGCCCGGCGGAGTGCTGAGGGTGTTCGCCCTCAGCTTTCAGGAGCCGCCGGTACTGGAAGAGATTTACGGAACAATTCCGGACTGGCAGGAGGTGGTGAGCCGGGCCCAGGAATTCCTGCACGAAGACTGCTCATTCCAATTCGAGTGCAGTTGGGATCTCTGGCACTGGCAAGGGGAATGGAAACTGCAGGCGGCGCCTGCCCTGATCAGTTGCTTCGGGCCGGAGTTCGAAAGCGGCCTTGGCGAGCATCTCAATTTGCACTTCCCCGACGAATCGCTGTTCCTGCCCAATCCAGCCAGCGATCAATTGCGCCCGGTTCAATCCAACTTGCGAAGCCTGGTGCGGCTGGCCGCTGAGGTCGAGGAAAACTTGCCGATGAGCCGGCGCACCCTCTGGTCGGAAACCCACGACAATTTTGCCGATTATGTGAAGGATCTATTGGACTGAACCGTCTCCCAGCATTTTTTCCAGGCATTGCAGAAGCGTTTTCGGCAAATACGGTTTCTGTAAAATCGCAACACGCGTCCGCTGCGCCGGCGGCACCTGCTCCAAGCTGAAGGGCGTGCCGCTGGAAACCAGCACTCGGCAGGCCGGGTCCCGGTCGAGCACATGGAACAAAACGTCCTCACCACGCATGTCGGGCAACCCTAAGTCCAGCACCACCAAGGTAGGCCGGAAATTCTTCAGACGGTCGAGCGCCGCTGCTCCCGTCGACGCACACTCCAGCAAAAACCCTCGTGATTCCAGGAACCGGCGGAGGATCGCCAGAAGAGAGGGATCGTCCTCAATCAGCAGTAACGAGGATGGTACCGTTGGCGTCCCCATGTTCGACCATTTGGAAAGATACCATCCAGAGGAGGGCTCATGAACATGCGAAAAAGGCTCGCCAGTACCATGGCGGTGGCGACAGTTTTGGCGCCCGCGGCGGAATTGCCCGTCCGGCAGGTCGTAATTTACAAAAATGGTGTCGCTTGGGTAGAACGTGCGGGTCCGGTTGCCGCGAATAACCCCATCCAGCTTGTCTTCGCACCCCAGGAGATGAACGACGTTCTGAAGTCCTTGGTGCTGGAATCCCGCGGCGGAGCGGTGGCCCGCGCCCGCTATGACGGCGCCATCCCTCCTCGCGACGAGCTTCCTCTGGGAGAGGAGCAACCGCTGGCCAAACTCCTCGACCGCTTTCGCGGCGCCCGCGTGGTGATCAGCGAACAGGGCAAGGAAACCGAAGGCCGCCTGATTTCCGGCCACGTGTCCCAAAACGAAGAAACTGGGCTGAAGCAGGACATTAATCTGCTGTTGGATAACGGAGAAATCCGCCGCATCAATCTCGACGGCGTTTCTGCCGTGCGGCTTACCGAGCCCCTTTTACAGAGGCAGTTAAACGACACGCTGTTGGCTGCCGCGCAACGGCGTTCCAAGGCGAACCGCACGGTGACCATCGATGCGCCCCAGGCCACCCAGGTCACCGCCCGCTACCTGCTGCCCTTCCCGTCCTGGAAATCCAGTTACCGCCTCACGCTGCCTCCGCAGGGCGAAGCAACACTCGAGGGCTGGGCGATCGTCGACAACGCCAGTCAGGACGACTGGAAAGGCGTGTCTCTTGTGGTTGTCTCCGGCCGCCCCGTCTCTTTCATCAGCCGCCTCTACGATCCGTTGTTCATCCAACGGCAGGAAGCCGCGCTGCCCGGCCAGCAAACCGCGGCTTCGGCCGTGCTGCACCAGCAGGCAATGGCTGCGGCGCCGCCGCCCGCGCAAGCCGGCCGGAAAATGATGGCCCTGAGGGGCGCCGCGAACGCCCGCGACGAGGCAATGGCTGAAGCCGCAGCCGCGCCGGAGCCCATGTTTGCCCCCGAAGTTGAAACCGAATCGCGCGAGGCTGGCGAGCTCTTCGAATACCGCTTCTCCGATCCAGTTAACGTGGGTAAGGGCGAATCCGTACTCCTGCCCTTCGTCCGCCAGAAACTGTCGGCCCGCCGCCTCCTGGTCTACACCAGCGGTTCTCACCCGCGCGCCGCAGCGGAACTCACCAACACCACCGGCAAAACATTGGACGGCGGCCCAATGACCGTCTACGAGGCGGACGGCTACGCCGGCGAGGCGTTGATCAACACCACGCGCCAGGGCGACAAACGTCTTGTTAGTTTTGCGGAGGACACCGGCACCACGGTCACCCGCAACTTCGATAGCGACAACCAGATTGTGCGGGCCGTCACCGCAAAACAGGGCATCATCCAGACGCGTACCGCCCAGCAGATCACTACCACCTACACGGTCTCCAACAGCGATGCCCGCGCTAAGAGCCTGCTGATCGAGCACCGCGTGAACCCGGACCTCAAGCTGATTGCGCCCAAGGCCGAAGAGACTACACCCGATTACTACCGGTTTGCTCTGGCCTTGCCGCCCAATGCCACGCAAAAGCTGGCCGTGCAGGAAGAGCGCGAGATATCCAGCACCCTGAGTGTCCTCTCGATGCGCCCGGACATGATCTTCGTCAGTCTTCAAAACTGGAAGCTCTCCGCGGCGGCGCAGAAGCAGCTTAGGGCCATCGCCGACCGGATGACCGGCATTGCGGAAACCGACCGCGCGGCGCAGGACCTGGAAAAGCAGATCAACGACCGCGTGCGCGACCAGGAACGCATCCGCAACAACATGAGCGCGCTGAGCAGGGTGGCCAACCAGCAGGAAGCCGTCCAGAAGTATGCTCAGGAATTGGCGCGTACCGATGGCGAGATCGGCCAGCTTCAGGTGAAACTGAATGACGCACGTGCCCGTAAGGCTGCGCTCGAACGCGAATTGAAGGAACTGGCGGAGAGGCTGGAGTTTTGAGAGTTGCCCTGATTGGGTTTGGTAGCGTGGGGCGCGCCTTCGCCCAATTGCTGGCTGAAAAGCGCAGTGTCTATCCGTTTCGCATCGTCGGTGCACATACACGCAGCCGGGGGACAGCCTATTCGGAAGGCGGGTTAGGGCCTGAGGCCGACTTTGGGGCTGCTGCTGCTTCGGTGGACGAATTTCTCGACCGCTGCCGGCCTGAAGTGGCCGTTGAACTGACCACGCTCAATCCCGCCTCGGGGGAACCCGCGCTTAGCCACATCCGCTCCGCATTCAACCGTGGTATCCACGTCATCACCGCCAACAAAGGACCGCTCGCCTTCGCCTATGCCGCCCTGCGGCGCGAGGCCGCCGCTGCGGGTGTCGAGTTCCGCTTCGAATCCGTGGTCATGGACGGCACTCCTGTCTTCAACATGGTCCGGAACACGCTGCCCGGCGTTCAGGTGCTGGGCTTCGCCGGGGCGCTGAATTCCACTTCGAAGATTGTGCTCGAAGCCATGGAGCGCGGACTGCCACTGGAGGATGGCATCGCGGAGGCACAGCGCTTAGGCATCACGGAGGCCGACCCTTGGTTCGACCTCGATGGCTGGGACTCCGCCTGCAAGGCCGCGGCGTTGGCGAACGTGCTCATGGACGCGGACGTCACTCCGTCTGAGGTGGACCGCCGGGGGATTGGCCGTCTCACCCCGGAAAAGCTTGAGGAGATGCTCGCCAAAGGGAAACGGCCCGTGCTGGTTTGCCGTGCAAAGCGCACACCGGAAGGCGTGCGTTTGCGCGTTCGCGCTGAAGTGCTGGGGCCCGAAGACATCCTCTCCACCGTGCGCGGAACCTCCAACCTGCTGCTGCTCCAAACCGATCTCATGGGCGAGATTGGGGTGTTCTCGCTCCAGCCCGGCGTGCGGCAGACGGCATATGGCGTCTTCTCCGACCTCGTCGACATTGCGAAAACAATATGAAGCTGATGCGTTTCCGTCACCGGGGCCGCGTGCATTGTGGCGTGCTGCGGGAAGCCGCAATCGTTCCCTTCGAGGAAGTGCGGGCGCGGCGTGGCGAAGGACCCGCAGACGACCTGCTGGCGCTCATCCGCGAGGGCAATCTCGAACCTTTGCGTGATCTGCGCGACCTCCCGGCCCTGCCCCTTTCAGAGGCAGAGCCCATGCTGCCCTACGACGTGCCGCCGAAGATCTGGTGCATCGGACTGAACTTCCGGAAACACGCCGAAGAACTTGGCGCGCAGCAGCCGGAAGAACCCGGCAGCTTCATGAAGCCCGCCTCCAGCCTGATTCCGCCCGGCGGTGAGATTATGTTGCCCCCGCCGGAGGTCAGCGCGGACGTCGACTGCGAGGGAGAGCTTGGCGTGATCCTCGGCCGCCGCTGCCGGTTTGTCCCGCCGGAGAATGTGCGCGACGTCATCTTTGGCTACACTACGACGCTCGATCTTACGGCGCTCGACGTGCTGGCGCGCAACCCGCGCTACCTCACCCGCGCTAAGTCAATCGATACATTTTTCAGCTTTGGCCCCGTCATCGTCACCGCGGACGAATTGCCCGATCTGGATGCGGTGGAAGTGCTCACCGAGTGCAACAGCGAGGTGGTATCCCGCGACTTCGTCCGCAACATGAAACACCAGCCCTTCGACTTGGTGCGCTTCCATTCGGACTACTTCACCTGGGAACCCGGAGACCTGCTCTCTACGGGGTGTCCGCGTGCTGCGCGGATCAAGGCCGGCGACCGTGTCGCGTCCCGCATCGACGGCATCGGCCGGCTTGCTGCCACGGTCCGTCAGGGCAGCCGTGATCCATTCTGGTGATCTACCGGGGCGTGAAAAAGCCGATCCATTGCGAGCCCTTCACGTGCTCGCGCTTCTCCAACAGCCGGAATCCGAAACTCTCCACTTCCCGGATGGCGTCGTCCATGTCCAGACGCACATGCTCCACGGCATCCACCCCTGACATGGCGCCCGGCCGTTTGTAGTAGTCCACAATGACAAGCCGGCCCCCGGGCTTCAGCCCTCGCCGGATAGAGGCTAGCGTCTCTCCCGGGTAGTCGAAGTGATGGTAGGCGTCAATGGTTACCGCCAGGTCGCAACAGCCCGCCGGCAGTTTGGAATCCCGCTCGTTGCCTAAAACGAAGTCCACGTTGCTGAGCTTCTCTTCCGCGGCCTTCTTCCTGGCTGCCTCCAGGAAATCGGCGAAAATATCCTGGGCTACCACTTTGCCGGTGGCGCCGACGGCCGCGCTGAGCAGCGGAAGCATGGCGCCTCCGCCCGTGCCAATGTCTGCCACGGTCATACCGGGCCGCAGTCCCAACACCTCGACGATGCGTTGCCCTTGCAGGCGAACCGCCCGGTCGGGCGCTCCCAGGTTGGCCAGCATCCCCATGCGGCCTTCCACCGTCTGATACCGTTTGTTAGCCTCCGCCGCCACCTGCGCGGCGGCTGGCAGCCCCAAAATCAATAGAACACTGATCGTTTTCATAAACCCGGCTCCATGGGCAGCGCCAGCGGCGGCTCAGCCATAAATGGGAACTCGCTCATGCGCCCGAGTGCTGCCCGGATGTTCGCTTCGCGCGTTTTCTCCACGGTAATGACAAAGGGCAGATTCCGCCAGTCTTCGTCAGGCAATTGCAGCACGGCATCGATACTGATGTCGTGTTCTGCCAGGATGCGCGCCAGTGCCGCGATGATCCCCGGCTGGTCCTTCACCCGGAACCGCAAGTACCACGGACGTTCCTGCTCACCAATCTCCCGCGGTGTGCCGTCTGCCGGATCCCAGAACGAATAGGGGGACACGCGGCCCAGCGAGCCCGACCGCAGGTCGCGCGCCACGCGCATCAAATCGCTGACTACCGCCACGCCGGTCGGATGCGGCCCGGCGCCCCGGCCATAGTAGAACGTGTCCAACCCGAACTGCCCGCGCAGCCAAACTGCGTTATAGGCCCCCTGCACGCCCGCCAGAATCGCATCCAGCGGAATCAGCGACGGACGAACGGCCAAGAACAAACCCTCGGGAGTCCGCTCCGCCGTACAGAGCAGCCGGATGGTGCAGTTCACCTGCCGCGCATAGCGGAAATCCACGGGCGTGATTCTGGTAATGCCCTCCGTCGGAATGGACTCCGGCTCTACCCGCACTCCAAACGCCAGCGCCGCCAGCAGCACCAGCTTTGAGCGTGCATCAAAGCCCTCGATATCCGCGGTGGGGTCCGCTTCTGCATACCCCAACTCTTGTGCCTTGCGCAGCACTTCCCCGAAATCCGCGCCTTTGTGCTCTACGTCGGTCAGGATGTAGTTGCTGGTGCCGTTCAGAATTCCGTACAGCCGCTCGATGCGGTCGCCGCAGATACCCTCGCGCAGCACGGCATGGATAGGGATGCCGCCGCACACGCTGGCCTCCATCTGCATCGTCGTACCCGCCGCCGCCGCTTTGCGGAAGAGCGCCACACCGTCCCGCCCCATCAACTCCTTGTTGGCCGTTACCACCGGTTTGCCAAGCCCAAGAGCGGCTTCCACCACTGCCCGCGCCACTGCCGTGCCGCCCACCAGTTCTACTACCACTTCCACTTCGGGATGGTTCACGACCTCGCGCCAGTCCGTGGTGATCAGCCGCGGCCGGAGGCTCGCAGGCACTTTCTGTTCCGGCGCATTCCGGCTGCACACCGCCGCCACCTCGAGGCCAAATCCCAGCCGCCGCGCAATCTCCCCGGCGTTTTCCGCAAGAATGGAAAGTGTTCCACTGCCTACATTGCCGAGGCCGACAATGCCGATTTTGACGTCCCGCATAAAAGGCCATGCTAGCAAAGTGGTCCTCTGCGCCCTCTTTGCGTCGGGGCTGGCCGCACTCGCCCAGGATCCTCGCTGGCCCGCGCGTCCGGACGAAACGCCAAAGCGGATGCCCGATGGGCGGCTACAATCCGAGGTCATCCTCAAGCAGGACCACAAGGACAATCTCGCCGACCTTGACCGGATGAAAGAACTGCTTGAAGCCATCCGCGAAGACTTGGACAAAAACGACCGTCACGTGTTGTCGCTGAAAAGCCTCAAAAGCCTGGAGGAGATCGAGCGGCTGAGCCGGCGCGTCCGCAGCCGGATGAGGAAGCATTAGCGCCCGGCCAGGCGGGCGCGTCCTGCTCCCGGTTTTGGTAGTCTTGCGGGTGCGGAACGACCCCATGACTCCCATCCGGGAAAAAACCCAAATCATGAGCGCCTCTGAGATCGAGCGGACCATGGTCCGCCTGGCGCACGAAATCCTGGAAAAAGCCACCGATCTGAGCAAACTGGCCTTCATCGGCATCCGCCGCCGCGGCGTGCCCATGGCCCAGCGGCTGGCCTCGAAGATCGAGGCGCTCGAGGGCTGTAAGGTGCCAGTCGGCATCCTCGATATCAAGCTCTACCGCGACGACCTTAGCCAGGTGGGTGAGCGGCCCCTCGTGAGCGATACCCAGATCGATTTCTCCGTCACCGGAAAAGACGTCGTGCTGATGGACGACGTGCTTTACACTGGCCGCACCATCCGGGCCGCGCTCGATGCGCTGTTTGAACTCGGCCGTCCCGCCCGCGTGCAATTGCTGGTCCTCATCGACCGGGGCCACCGCGAACTGCCCATCGAGGCGCAATTCGTGGGCCGTAAGGTGCCCACCTCTTCCCGCGAAATCATCGAGGTCAAGTTCCAGGAGGTGGACCAGACAGAAAAGGTGCTGGTGGTGGAAAAGGTGGATCCGGAGTAAAGCCGTGGCGAGCGGACTACTGGACATCGAGGGACTGGATCGCGGTTCGATCGAGGCCATCCTCGAACGCGCGAAGGATTTTCAACCCAAGGGCCCGCAGCCGTTCACCAAGCTGAATCTCTGCACGGGCAAACTGGTGGTGAATCTTTTCTACGAAGCCTCCACCCGCACCCGCACGAGCTTTGAGATAGCGGCGCGCCGCCTTGGCGCCGACACCATCTCCATTACTGCCTCCGGCTCCAGCGTGAGTAAAGGGGAATCCCTGGTGGACACCCTCAACACGCTCATCGCTTACCGGCCCTCGGCCATCGTCATGCGCCACGCCGCCTCCGGCGCGCCTCATTTTCTTGCCCGCTACCTGACTACGCCCATCGTGAACGCCGGCGACGGCACGCATGCCCACCCCACGCAAGCCTTGCTGGACGCCCGCACCATCCTTGACGTGAAGGGCAAACTCGAAGGTTTGCGTGTCGCTATCATCGGCGACATCCTGCATAGCCGTGTCGCGCGCTCCAACATCCATCTTCTTTCCAAGTTTGGCGTGGATCTCGTGCTTTGCGGACCGCCGTCCCTGCTGCCTCGTGAGATGGCTTCCATCGCCCCAGGACTTACGCTGGAATACGACATCCGGCGGGCCATCGAAGATGCCGACGTCATTATGATGCTTCGCGTGCAACTGGAACGCGCGCACGAACCGCCCATCGGCGCCGGCGAGTATTTCACCTTCTACGGGCTTCGTCTCGAACACCTGGAACTCGCCAAACCCGATTGCATTGTCATGCATCCGGGCCCGATCAACCGCGGCCGTGAAATCTCTTCCGAGGTGGCCGACTCTCAGCGCTCCATGATTCTCAACCAGGTGGAAAACGGCATCGCCGTTCGTATGGCGGTGCTGGAAAGGGTGTTGTTGCAGTGAGACTCCTCATCCGCGGGGGCCGGGTGATCTGCCCGGCCTCGCAACGGGATCAGCAAGCTGACGTATTGATCGAGGACGGCAGGATCGCGGCCGTGGGCCCCGGCCTTTCCGCTTCTGGCGCGGATCAGCTTGACGCCGGCGGCTTGGTCGTCGCGCCCGGCTTCATCGATATCCACGTGCACCTGCGCGAACCCGGCTTCGAACACGCCGAAACCATTGAAACCGGCTCCCGGGCGGCCGCGGCCGGCGGATTCACCACCATCTGCTGCATGCCCAACACTCAGCCGGTGAACGACAACGCCACCGTCACCAGCTACATCGTGGAGCGCGCGCGCCGCTATGCGGAAGTCAACGTCTTTCCGATCGGAGCTATTACGAAGGGCAGCGCGGGGGAAGAACTCAGCGCCATGGGATCCATGCGGCAGGCAGGGGCCGTGGCTATCAGCGACGACGGCCGCCCCGTGATGAACTCGCGTGTGATGCGCCGCGCCATGGAAACGGCGCGTGCGCTCAATATGCCGGTGATTGACCACTGCGAGGATTTGAACCTGAGCGCTGGCGGGGACATGCACGAGTGCATCGGCTCCGTGAACCTTGGGCTGCGAGGCATCCCTGCCGCCGCCGAAGACGTCATGGTGGCGCGCGATATCTTGCTGGCCGAAGTGACCGGTGCGCGTTACCACGTAGCCCATATCTCCACGCGCAACGCCGTCGCCATGGTGGGCTTCGCCAAACAACGCGGCTTGCCCGTCACCGCTGAAGCCACGCCGCATCACATCGCGATCCACACGGGCCAGATGCCGCCCTACGACAGCAACTACAAGATGAAGCCGCCCATCCGCGAAGAAGCCGACGTGGATGCCGTGGTGGCCGGCATCGTCAGTGGCGCTGTCGAGGTTCTCGCCACGGACCACGCTCCTCACGCCGGCGACGACAAGATGCAGGAGTTCGAACGCTGCCCGTTCGGCATCCTGGGGCTGGAAACCGCCCTGGCCGTCTCTTTAGAAACCCTCGTGCATCGCGGTCTCATCTCCTTGCCCCGCTTGATCGCGCTTTACACTTCCGAACCTGCGCGCGTTATTGGCTGGCGCGGCGGGCAGGCTCGGGGGGCGCTCATCTCCGGTTACTCCGGCGACGTTACCTTGCTCGACCCGGATCGTGTCTGGACGTACGATGTCAACCGCTCGGCATCCAAGAGCCGGAATTCGCCCTTCCACAACCGCACCTTCCGCGGCGGCCCCGTCGCCACCGTGGTGAGCGGCGCGGTCATCTGGCGGGCTCCCGGTTTCTAGGTATCCGCCGCCACTACTTCGTTTAACGTGATTCGCGGCACGGTCACGCTGATCCAACCCCCGCGCTCAGCCCATTGCGGCGCCGTGCCGCTCACCAGCAGTTTGACCGTCTTGGCGCGGCGTCCCTCCGGAAGCCGGAAACGTACCGTGAGTGGTCCTACCGGAATGCTCTCGCGGTATGGCCCGCGCATCATCATCGGATTGGTCAGGTTCACCAGATGCACTGTTACCGAGTCGCGTTGCGCCCAGTAGGCCAAATCGAACAGCCCCTG
This sequence comes from uncultured Solibacteraceae bacterium, assembly GCA_964460395.1. Lineage (GTDB taxonomy): Bacteria > Acidobacteriota > Terriglobia > Bryobacterales > Bryobacteraceae > CAYWQS01. The sequence continues at coordinate 51,522 of CAYWQS010000002.1, forward strand.
CCCTTCAACTGCAAGCACCTCCCCCCCGCGCGCGCACCACTCCACGGCGTTGGCGATCAGCCGTCCGTGATCCGGATGCATCATCTCCCAGAACGTCTTGTCGATGTCCCAGGGGAAATACACTACCCGGCCCTTGCCTACGTCGCGAGTTACTAAGGCGGGGATGTCAGTCGTTTCCACACGCGGATACACCTCTTCCATGGGCAGGTCGGGGTAGCTGGGTAGCGTAGTGAGCGGGGAGCCAAGCGCCCTGGCCGAGCCGGCTATCTCCACGCGGGCAATGCCGTGAATCATGCGGCCTGCCCCCTCCAGCCCTTTCACCAACGGGTGCCGCCGGTCGCCAAACAGCAAGTACGCATTCTGCTGCCGCGCAATGGTGGGGCCGGTGGCATGAACGCCAAACAGCTCCGCAAGTCCGAGGTCCTTCCGCCGCTGGCCCCATTCGTCGTACAGCGAAGTCTCGTGCGTCGCAATCAGTGACCCTCCGGCATGCACCCAATCTCGCAATTGCCGGCATTGTGCCTCGGACAACGCGGCTACGTTGGGCAGAATCAAGATACGGTAATCCCGCAACTGCCCGGGCGCGAGCATTTTGTCATGAACCATCTCAAACGGCACGCGCGCTTCCACCAGCGCGTGGTACATGCCGAGGATGTGGTCTTCCACTTTCGCGCGCGCCTGGTCGCCGCCATAGAACTGCGCGGACTGTTGTGAATAGACCAGGCCCACATTCGCCAGCGAGGCCGTGTTCCGGAGGTATTTCTCATTCCGCCAATGCCAGGCAAACAGATCTTCTACCGGCTTCAGCCAGCGCTGGTCCAGCGGTTTGGCGTTGAACTTGATCACCCACGGGCGCAGTCCCTGCGCGATGCCATCCACTGCCCACACGCGGATCTCCTCCGCGCTTTGCACAGAGTCCTTCCAACGGTAAGGTGCTTCTAGTCCTACGCTGAAAAGGCCGGCAATCGGCCTCATGCCGAAAGTCGCCCGGTATTCCTTTCCGTTCTTGCCGTTGGCCCACGGAGGAATCGTGCCGTGGCGCGCCTGCCGGTCGGCAAAGAGCGCCGGCGCCAGCTGAGCCGCCCGCGCCATATCGATCTCCGCCAGTGCACCGCCGCCGGTATTTGGGAAGAATGCGGCCTGGGGATTGAGTTGGCGGATTTCGCGGTCCCACAACGACCAAAGTTCAAACAACCGGTTTTGCCGCCACACCACATACGCGCGCCGTGCCGGATCCGCTGGATCGCCGGTCAAGGGCAGGTCGTAGCCAGTTGCGGTGCGGAAATTCTTCCGGCAATGTTCGCAGTAGCACATGCCCGATCCGGACCAGCGGTTTGAAAAGATCCCGTCCACCTTGTACTCGCGCACGATCTCCCGCACCACCTCGGTCATGAATTCGAAGTTGTACGGACCCAGTCCGCAGGCCACCCAGTACTCCGGGGATGCCCAATGCTTCCGCCGCTGCCCCTGCGCGTCGACTGCGATCCAGTCAGGATGCTTAGTGCCTGTGTCCAGATGGAACGCGTGCGGATCCACCCGGGCAATCACGTTCATGCCGAGACTTCTGCAACCAGCCGTAAAATCGCCAAAGGCATCTGTGCTGCCGAGGAATTTGCTGCGGTAGTGACCCTCCACCTTCGTCGGGTAAAACGCTACACAACCGCCTGCGCTCAAACACGCGGCATCGGCATGAATACGGCGGAAATAAGCCAGCCAAAACTGGAGATCGAACCGGCCAGGATCATCTTCCACAAAAGCGATTTGCACCCATCGCATGGGCCGGTCCACCCAGGACGGCGCCGGCGGTTGTGCGTAAGCGGCAAGCCCGGAGGCGAGGAAATGGCGGCGTAGCAGCATAGCGGTTTGCCTTGAAGCATACACTGGGGGTGAAGGGAACGCTATGTCCGAATATGATCGGCTCACCTCCGGCCGCGGTCCTCGTGTGACCCCCGCCCTGATCTTCGGCGTGCTCCTCGTGCTTTTTCTGAGTGCGCGCTCCATCGCCAGCTTCGTTATTGAAGTCCAGTGGCGTAAGGAACTCAACCAGCTCGAAACCTGGGTAGCGATGTTGACTTACGGGTTCGCCCCAGTGGCAGGCGCCGCTGTTCTTGCGTTTCTCGTTCTTTGGCTGGCACACGCCCGGGGCATGAAGTGGAGCGGTACGGGCCTTCGCCAGTACCCCTTCTACGGAAAACTCGCCACGTTGGCGATTCTTGGGTTGAGCGTTTTGCTCGCCTCGGCCACGGTTCACTCCTGGACCGTGGTGCGCTACGCCGGCAGCCGTGGCTTTGCCGATGACGGCTATCGTGACCCGGTCTTTAATAACCCCCTGACCTTTTACTTCTTTGAGGTGCCTTTCTACCGGCTGTTGCTGGGCTATGTGCTTGCGGTCTCTCTTGCCGCGGCCGTGGTCTTCTGGGTGACCTCGCGCTTTTGGTCGCTCCGCGAATTATTCCGTTCGCAAGGAAACCCCGAAGCCATGGCGATGGATTTGCGGGATCTCGATCTCGCTGGCGCGCTGGGCTCAAATTTCGTCCGCGCGGCCGGGGCCGTTTTCCTTCTGGCCCTGGCGATTCGGTTCTATCTCAGCCGGTACGATCTCCTGCTGGACGATCACGGTTCCCTGGTGGGTATTGATTGGGTGGCGCAGAATCTCAGCCTGCCCCTCATCTGGCTGAAGATTCTCGCCGCGATTGCCTGTGCCGCGTTCCTCCTCGCAGGCCGTTTTCGGTACCTCCTGGCGCTCCCCGCTGTGCTGATTCTGGCCGGTGTGCTGCCTTCGCTGGTTACGGCTGTCTATGTGCGGCCCAGCGAGATCACCATCCAACGGCCGTTTATTGAACGTCATATCACTGCCACCCGCTCCGCTTACGGTCTTACCGAGCGGACGCGCGAGTTGGAGTTCCAGTCCTCGCAGGAAGTGAACATCGATCCAACCCAACACCGCGCCTTGCTGGAAAACGTGCGCCTCTGGGATTGGAAGGCCTTCCACGACACGGTGACTCAGATTCAGGCCCTGCGTCCCTATTACGTCTTCAACGACAGCGACGTCGACCGCTACGTCATCGATGGGCAACTCCGCCAGGTGCTTCTCACGCCCCGCGAATTGGATGTGCGCATGCTCTCAGCCGACGCCCGTGCCCGTTGGGTGAATCCCAACTTCGTCTACACCCACGGCTATGGCATCGTGATGGCGGAGGCCAGCCAGATCACCCGGGAGGGGCTGCCCAAGCTCCTTGTCCAGGATGCGCCGCCCACCATCCGCACCAAGTCGCTGCAACTCACCCGCCCTGAAATCTACTTCGGAGAGGTGACCCACTCGCCTGTCTTCGTCCGCACCGAATTACCCGAGTTTGATTACCCTGCGGGCTCGCAAAACGTCGAAACCCGCTACGCCGGTAAAGGAGGTTTCCCCGTCGCTTCGCCTCTAATGCGCCTGGCGGCTGCCGTCTCCGAAGGCGACTGGAACATCATGTTGACCAGCTATCTGAGAAATGAAAGCCGCATGATGATCCGCCGCAATGTGCGCGAGCGTTTGGAGGCGCTGGCTGGCTTCTTGAATTGGGACGACGACCCGTATCTTGTCGTCACTCAGGAAGGGCGACTCATGTGGGTTGTAGACGGCTACACATCGTCGTCCGCCCACCCGTATGCCCGCATCGTCTCGGTCTCCGGCATTGGCTCCCTCAATTACTTGCGGAATTCCGTCAAGGCTACCATCGACGCTTATGACGGCAATGTCACGCTCTATGTATTCGACGACAAGGATCCTGTCCTTGCCTCCTACCGGCGGCTCTTTCCAAAGCTCTTCGTGTCCGCAACCAGCATGAGCCAGGATCTGCGCTCCCACCTGCGCTATCCCGAGAAAATCTTCCGGGTCCAGGCTGAGATATACCGCGTCTACCATATGACCGATCCGGAGGCGTTTTTCAACAAGGAAGACCTCTGGGACATGGCGCGCAGCATGAGAAGCGCGGGTGGGCAACCTCAGGCCGTCGCACCCACCTACATCATTGCGGCCCTGCCGGGCAGTGATCAGGCGGAATTCCTGCTTACCACCACGTTTACGCCCCGTGGCAAAGACAACCTTATAGGCATGATGATCGCGCGCTGCGACGGCGACGCTTTGGGGGAACTGGTGTTCCTCCAACTCTCCAAACAGGCGTTGATGTTCGGACCCCTGCAGATCGCTGCGCAGATCAACCAGGACCAAAACATCTCCAAGGACCTTTCGCTCTGGAACCAGCAAGGTTCGGAAGTCCTTCGCGGGCACATGCTGGTTTTGCCGGTTGAGAATACCTTCATCTATATCGAGCCGATCTATCTGCAGGCCTCCTCGGCGCGGATGCCACAATTGAAAAAGGTGGTCATCGCCAGCGGGAACCGCCTCATCTATTCAGATACTTACGAGGAAGCCATTCTGGCCCTTGGCGGGCAGCGATCCGTTGCCATGGCTGCCGCCCGGCCAGCTGCTGAAACGGTAGAGGGGCCTCCCCCTGCGCCCGCTGCCGGGCCGGCCGTTCCTCCGGCCATCATCGAGGAAGCGCGCAGCCACCTGCGAAAATACAGAGAGTACATTTCACAGGGCCGTTATGCCGAGGCCGGCCGGGAGATGGAGGCCTTGGAACGCCTGCTTGGGCGGCCCAGGTAGAAGATTAAATTTCATAGTAAAGGATGTTTTACTCTGTATAATCCTTCATGCTGAAAGCTATTATGGTCTTATGGGCACGGAGAACGGTAACTCAACTCGCATCCTGATTGTGGACGACGACCCCAGAGTCCGTGAGGTGCTTAGCGCAATGCTCGAGAGCGCCGGGTACTTGGTGACCGTGGCGCCGAACGGCCGGGAAGCAGTTGAGTTGTTAGGGACGGCCCAGTTCTCTGCAATTCTGACTGACTTGGTCATGCCCGAGCAGGAAGGCATTGAAACCATTAAGGTAATCCGCCAGGAATATCCTGACCTCAAGATCATTGCGATGTCAGGAGCGTTCGGCGGGGACTACCTGCGCATCGCCAGCTATCTGGGCGCCCACAGCACGCTGGCCAAGCCAATCAGCTTGGAAAACCTCGTTGCCACTTTGAGAACAACTCTCGCGAGTTGAATAAGTTACAGTGAAATTCAACCGGCTTGGCGGCGGAACCGGCCCGCGCCTGTAAACGTGGTTCGTCGATTGCGCCGGCTTTCCAGCATCGATTCTCTGGCGTCGCGGAGCAGTCCGGCTAGAGTATCGCCCTTTGAGTCCGCAAGACCCCAATTGAAAATCAGCGGCACGTTTCCCAGAGTGCGCAACTGGAAGTCCCAAATCCTCTCGGTAACCATCCGCATGGGAGAAGACGGGCTCGGGACCCTGTCCTTCGGCCAAACAAGAACGAACTCGCCATCCGACGGCCGGCACAGGAAAGCGTCCTGTCCAGCGGCTCCTTGGAGACTGGCCAGAATCTCCTGCATGAACTGTTCTACCGCCGCCGCCCCGTGCTGTTTCACTACATCCTCGAAGTCCGGGGCAGCGATCACCATGGCCGAACCCGCGAATGCCCCTGGGACTTCCAGGAGGCTGGCCAAAGCGTCGGACGGACAGATGCCTGCTGGCACGAAGGGCCCATTTTCTCCTGAACCGGCTGGCATCTGCAGGACATTGGGCTTACCCTCCAAGGACTTGGCCATGGTGGGCACCTGCGGTGCAGGCGGCTGCAGCCCCGCGCCAAATTGTGGTTGGAGGGTCAGGCTGGAACTTGGACTTGGTTTTGCCGCCGCAGGGATCGCCTGCTCCGTGAATCCGCCATGGACAATGAACGGCTCGTCCGCTTCCGGCAGGTCCGCCGCCTCCGTCGGCATGGAACCTGATTGGCGCAACCCCGCCTGCAGATCGTGGATGAGAAACTGCCGTTCCGGGAACGATACCTCTGCCGGGGGCGCCGGGGGAAGGTGCGCCAGCGGCGTCATATCTTCGTCCCGAATCACCCGGATTCGGACAACGGCGCCTGGCGTCTGCGACGCTGATTCCAATGGCAGTCCCGCCACTGGGAGCAGATACTCGCTCGGAGGGACGGCCGTCTCCGGCTCCGCAAAGGGACGGAACACTCCTACCGAGACATTGGCCCGATGGCTGCCAAGATCCAGCGAGACTTGCGCCGGCACCGTCACCACGGGAGGTGTTGGCGTCAGCCCAGAACCGCTCAGCACAGTCTCAGGCAAGGAGAACGCTGGCCTCAGGCTGGCGGTTCCGAGGATACGAAGTGGCTGAGGGTGTTGAGCGCCTGAGGCATGAATGGTGATCAGCCCACTCTGCGTCAAACCCGTCACGGTTCCCGGCGCTGTGTCCAGTCTGGGCAGCCGGAGTTCACCAATTCTCGTTTGGATCCCGCCTGCCTGGCCAGTTTGGGGAACGCAAATAGGGAGGAGGCCCAATGGGACCAGGCCACCGAGGACTGGATCCGGTCTCCGCTTGAATTTGGAGTCTGGCACCGGTTCGAGAGCCGCGTGGAATCCGCTCGCCGCTGCGGGCACCTGGGCCTGTAAGGCAGTAGGTGAGGTCGTTCCTGACTCCCAAACCCTGGCGCGTGTTGTAACCGGGGCCAAGCCTGCCGTGTCCAGACCGCGGACGCTCAGGGAGGCCGATACTTGGGGCAAAACCGGTTCCGGCAACCACGAATGGCGCAGCGGATTTGCCTGAATTTGGGCAAAAGTGGGGCTCGAAGTCCTCGCAGGGTCTGCAGGCAGTGGTACCACGGTCCCCACAGGGAAGTCCTTCACTCGTAGTAAATCGACTTCCGGAGTCCAAAGGCTCTGCCAAGCCGCGAATTCTGGCCCGGCAGGCGGCGTGCTCTGAGTGAGCGGCTTTAACTCCGCGGCCGGAAGACTGGTAATACCGCCCGGTTTGTCACTCCCTGCGAGGGTTCCACTCATCGGAACAGTTAAGGCTCCTGGCAGGCCCGCGGGACCCCGCTCCAGCCAGAGACCTGGCAAAGTACCCGCTTGCGGGCAGAACACCAGCGTTTCTTCGGGCGGCCGGGCAGCGGCCGAGGGCATCGGGTCCGGGTAGCGCGGCCCGCACATCGGCAATTGAAGCGGAGGGGCCTCCGCACCCGGTAGCGGCGGTTTCGCGGCAGTTGGCTGGACTGGCGGTGCTTGTCCGCCGACAGTAGCCACGGGCCTGGTGGAAGGATCCTCCACGGGACCGGCAAGGGGGGCAATCCGGTAAACAGGGGAAGCGGCAGACGGCGGCGGCGCTGGCTCCTCTACGGGTTCTTCAGGTTTGGCCGCCGGCGGCGCCTCATTGAAAGTTTCCAGTTCTGCAACTGCGGCGGCTTGGCTCAGCACCGCCTCTTGCGCTTGTACGGCGGCGTTCCAGGCCTGGCGCTGGGCGCGCTCCAGCAGGACTTCCCGCTTGTCGCGCTCTTCGTGGCGCACCTGCAGCTCAATGTTCCGTTCCCGGAGCCGCTCGTTATTGCCTTTCAGGAAATCGCAGAGCAAAGCCACGAAGGCCGCGCCCAGGATCACGAAGAGGCTGACAAAAATCTGGAGTTCCAGAGACCCCATCGGGCTTTCCACGTATGCAAATGCCGCCAAGCGGGCCCAACGGGATTTTACCCGAGGCGCACCCGCTCTTCACGGTTACTATCGGCGGGATCGCCAAGCGAGCATTAGGGTAAAAAACCAACCTCGCGAAAAAGTTGAGGGGTTTACCCGATCAGGGGAAGCCTCTAGGGGCAGAGAAGTCCACTAAGGACGGGTGCGGCCTGTCCAACCCACTGGACGCTGTTGTTGCGGCTCGGGCACCACGAGGGTCCGCGCCCCTGCGGCCGGCCGGGAGAGTTCCTGTTCGGTGTATTCCAAGTCACGGTCCAGGATCATCTCTATCGACGAGCCCCGTTCAAGGATTGCATCCGGCCCGCGCGTCATCAGCACGCCAACCAGTCCCGCCGCGGCGCCTGCCGCAGCCCCGACGCCCGCTCCAGTTGCTGAACGCGCGGCGATACCCCCTACCGCAGTGCCCCAACCGGCGGCCTCCGCCACTTTCACGGCGTCTCCGCCTTTATTGCCCGCTCCGGCGACGCGCCCTTCAGCGGAGTCCATGGTTTCGTCGCTGTTGCCGTCCAGCGAACCAACTCGCCCACGGAAGTCGCGGGTGACGCCGCTGGGGAGAATCAACGAGTCGAACCGGAAATACAGCTCTGAGCGCCCCTTGACCTTACCGGCGCGCTTTACCCCCGTGACCGTGCCATTTACGTGGCTGCCCGGAGGAATAATGACGCGACCATCCTGGACGACCGGGAAGGCCGTTTCCAAGTACACCCGGTCTCCGATCGCCGCCGTTTTCGTATTAACGCCCTTCAGCAGGTTGACCAGAATCTTGGTCCCCGCCGGGACGACGACCCTGCCTTCCTGCGCCGCTCGCTCCTCCGGAACGGCTTGCCAGCCGGGGGAGGTTTGGGATTGGGCGGTCACCAGGATCACCCCAAACAAGGCAAAGCACAGAAGCCGGACCACGGCAGACCTCCTGTATACAGGCTAACGCGTTGCGCAAGGCGCTGCGCCGTCTCTCCGTTAGACCCGCGTCACTCCTGTACCGGTTCCACCGGAATTTCCTTTGGGGGCGCGGGCTCAGTCCTTAACACAAGGTTCTCTCCGCTGCACACCTCCCCGACGCAGGCCCGAATCTCCGGGTTCGACGGCATCTCCTCCGGGAGTTGCAGGTGGATCTCGTAAAAGGCCGGGTAGCCGGGCATGATGCCGACGTAGCCGATCCGTTCTGAGGCTAATTCTTCGCCACCCAGCAGGATCCGGAAGTCGGCCCGGCGGGCAATCTCGGCTCGCCCGCGCGGCATTGTCCTGATCCGCTGCGCAGGAACAGTGTCTCCTAAGCTATTGGCGTACAAAATGATTTGGTCGCCAGGGCGGGCGGGATGGTGGCCGTCGACAAACTCATAGGTTTCAGCCCTTCGGGCGAGGAGTTCGTTGTCGCTGAACAGGTAAAGCGCCGGCGCCGTTTGTTGCAGGTCGAGAGTGAGAATTGGCCCGCGAATCCCGGCAACAGTGATCCAAACCTGCACCGGCCCGGGGCGCAGACCGGGCGGTAACAGGAACATTACCTGGGTGGGTGAGGCATATTCAATTGCCGCAGGCAGGGAGTTCACAGTGGCCGTAACGTAGGTGCCGGGCAGAGTGAACGGCAGAAGATCACCTTGCATATCGCCTTCGGAACGCCATCGCTCGGTCCAGGCCATGTTCTTGCCGAAGACGGCTACCAGCATATTGGGGGCGAAGTGCGGGCCGAAACTCGCCGCATTGACTATGGAATCAATACCATAGTTCGGGCCTGCCACGGAGCGGGGTGGTTCCTCCGCCATGAGCGGCGCCAAGCTAAGAAACAGTACAAACAAGAGCGGCATACCGGAATCCTTTGCACCACTCTACTGGCAGGCGACGTATGTGTCGATTCCCCAACAGCTTAGCTGGCACTACTCCGTGGCGGGGTTAGGCCGGGATAGCCAGCCAGAACGAGTGCTTTGCGGGCAGTCGTAGCCAATGGCATGTGCCTCAGGCGTTCCACTGACACCCAGCGGTAGCCTTTGGGCACCCGGCGGGGGGCGGCCACCCGCCAAACCTCAATTTCATAGTCGTGGCGGGTAATGGAATGACGAAACGAACCCAAACGCTCGGCATCAGGCGGCTCGGGTAAAGCGCGACAATCGGGCAACTCCCAGAACCCAGCCAAGCGGGATTCGGACTCATCCCGTTGACGCAGCAGCAACTTACCAGCCTTTTCCACCATCAGAAGCCCGCGCTGGAGTTTGACGGGGTTCCGGCGGCGGAGCCTGATGGGGAGTTCCTGCTGCTGGCCGGCCACACGAGCCTGGCAGTGGTCGCGAAGCGGGCAGAGCAGGCATTGGGGCTGGCGCGGAAGGCAGACGGTGGCCCCCAACTCCATCAGGGCCTGATTGAAGTCGCCAGGTCTTCTCGGATCCAGCCACTGCTGAGCGGCCTCCTTGAGACGCGCGCGGACAGCCGTCGATCCTGTATCGCCGGTCTCGCGAGTCACCCGGGCCGCCACCCGGATCACATTGCCATCCAGCACTGGTTCCGGCAGGCCGAAAGCAATGCTGCCAATCGCCGCAGCGGTATATTCACCGATGCCCGGCAAAGCCCGCAAGCCGTCATACGTTGAGGGGAAACTCCCAAGCTGCGCAATTGCCGCGGCGGCGCGCTGCAGATTTCTTGCCCTTGCGTAGTACCCCAACCCGCTCCACATCGCGAGTACGTCCTGGGTGGGCGCGGCCGCCAGATCGGCTGGCGTGGGAAACCGTGCAACAAACCGCTCATAGTAGGGCAGTGCGGCCTGAACACGCGTCTGCTGAAGCATCACCTCGGAAAGGAGAATGCGCCACGGGTCCCGGGTGTTGCGCCAGGGCAGATCGCGTTTGGAGCGGTCGTACCAGGCCAGCAGCAGCCTCCGGATCGCGGGGGTCTTCACCATCGGATTGCTACAATCATAGGGAATCCCTCGACCCCGTCGATCCCGTCAGGTAGCTCAATCCGTGGAAGAATCGCTCCGGATTCGCGGCGCGCGAGTCCATAATCTCAAGAACCTGTCCGTGGAGATCCCCCATAATCTGCTGACGGTCGTGACTGGCGTCTCCGGTTCCGGTAAGTCTTCTTTGGTTTTCGACACTATCTATGCCGAGGGCCAGCGCCGGTACGTCGAGTCGCTCTCGGCTTACGCCCGCCAGTTTCTGGACCGGATGGAGAAGCCGGACGTGGACGAGATCGACGGCATTGCGCCCCCCATCGCAATCCGGCAGAAGAACACCACACGCAATCCACGCTCGACGGTGGCCACCTCCACCGAGATCCACGACTACTTACGGTTGCTGTACGCCCGGGCGGGAGAAACGTATTGCCCTCAATGCGGCCAATTGGTGGAACGCGACACGGTGGATCCAGTATCGGCGCGGATGCTGGAGCAGGCCGAGGGATCCCGCTGGTACGCTCTGTTTCCGGTGCATGTGTTTGACGCCTCGCAGACGGCGGCATTGCGCGACCATTTGTTCGACCTGCGCAAGCGGGGATTCGGGCGGCTCTATCAGGAAGGCCGCGTTTTCGAGTTCTCCACGCCCGAGTCGCTGTTGGATGTGGACTTCCGCAAACCACTCTTTGTCCTGGCTGACCGCCTGGTGATTCGCGCGGATGCCCGCCAGCGAATCGTGGACACGGTCGAGATCTGCTATCGCGAATCGGGGGAGGTGGTGTTTGAACAAGCAGGCGAAGCTGAGCCGGTGCGCCTGCGGTTCAGCGAGCGGTTCGCGTGCAAGACCTGCAACCTCGAATTTCCAACGCCCGAGCCTTCGCTGTTCAGTTTCAACAATCCATATGGGGCTTGCCCGCAGTGCCAGGGTTTCGGTAACACCATCGGCTACGACATGGACCGGGTGGTGCCTGAACCTTCGAAATCCATCCGCGAAGGCGCCATCGACCCCTGGACTAAGCCGCAGTACGAGTGGATGGCCGACCGCTTCCGAGTCCGTTACGGCAAGCAGGTTCGAGGGAACGTCCCCTACAACAGCCTCTCCGAAGCGGAACGCCAGACCGTCGAGCAAGCCGTGCGCGAATTTTTCACCGAAGTGGAGGCGAAGAAGTACAAAGTTCACGTGCGGGTGTTTCTCAGCCGGTACCGCGGCTACACCGCGTGTGACGCATGCCACGGGGCTCGCCTACGCAAGGAGGCATTGAACATCCGCGTGGGTGGATTCACCATTGCGGAGGTTTCGCGAATGAACATCGGACGGGCGCACGAGTTCTTCCGCTCTCTGCAATTGCCCGGCGAGCGCGCCCAACTGGCGGAGCGAATTCTGACGGAGATCCGCCAGCGGTTGCAGTTCCTGAATGATGTTGGGTTGGAGTACTTAACGCTGGACCGCCTGTCGTCCACGCTCTCAGGCGGAGAAGCACAGCGCATTCAGCTGGCCACCTGTCTGGGCTCGCGCCTGGTGGGCGCCTGCTACGTTCTGGACGAGCCGTCCATCGGCCTGCACTCGCGCGATACCGCGCGGCTGGTTCGGATCCTCGAAGAGCTGCGCGACCTGGGGAACACCATCCTGGTGGTGGAACACGACCCCGACGTGATGCGGGCAGCGGACCACCTCCTGGACATGGGTCCGGGCGCCGGTGAACTCGGCGGACAGGTGACCTTCGCCGGAACGCTGAAGCAGATGTTGCGGGGTAACGGAAAGGCATCGTCCCTCACTGCGCGGTACTTGAAGGGCGAACTGAAGACGTCCTGGAAGTCGCAGCGGCGCCAGCCCGATAAGAAGCGCTGGCTGCGCTTTCTGGGGTGCCGCTCGCACAATCTGCAGGACATCGACGTGGAAATTCCCCTCGGCCTGATGACCGTGGTGACGGGTGTTTCCGGTTCAGGAAAAAGCTCGCTGGTGCACAACGTGATTTACCGCACGCTGGAGCGCCGCTACCACCGCGATCTGGCTCAGGAAACGCAAGATGAGCCTGCCGAGCGAGTGGAACGGCAGACCTGCCGGCGGGTTGAGGGCGCGGCTATGATCCGCGACCTGGTGCTGGTGGACCAGTCCCCCATCGGCCGCACACCGCGATCCAATCCGGTCACGTACTCGAAGGCCTTCGATCTCATCCGCGAGCTGTTTGCCTCCACACCGGAGGCCGACCGCCGGGGCTACACGCCCGGCCATTTTTCCTTCAACATCGCAGGGGGCCGCTGCGAGACCTGCCAGGGTGACGGCACAGTGACGGTAGAGATGCAGTTTCTGGCGGACGTCGAACTGGTGTGCGAGGAGTGCCACGGCAGGCGCTACAAATCTTCTGTGCTCGAAGTGAAGTATCGCGGATTGAATATCCACGAGGTGCTGCAGTTGACGGTACGGGAGGCGTTGACTTTCTTCGCCGGGCATCCGCGCCTGGTGGCCCGGCTGAAGCCGCTGGCCGATGTCGGACTGGGCTACCTGCGCTTAGGCCAGTCCGCCACCACGCTCTCCGGCGGCGAAGCGCAGAGAGTGAAGCTGGCTGCTCACCTGACCCAGGCCAATTCCCAAGGTGTGCTTTACCTGTTCGACGAACCGACCACGGGGCTGCATTTCGATGACATCGCAAAGCTGCTGGACGCCTTCGAGCGGCTGCTCCAGCAGGGCGCGAGCCTGCTGATCATCGAGCACAATCTCGAGGTGATCCGCCACGCGGATTGGGTAATCGATCTCGGACCCGAGGGCGGCGACGGAGGCGGCCGGATCGTAGCGGCCGGCACTCCGGAGACTGTGGCGCAGTGCGAGCAGTCTTACACGGGCCGGTTTCTGCGTGGCCTTCTGCCCACCGGCGGCTGAACTGCTCACTACAATGGGGGTGGATGCACCCGACGCTGCTGCTGGCGCTATTGTTGACGCTGCAACCGCAGGGCGACCCGGTGAAAGAGGCCGCTGCATACCTGGATGCAGGACGGCCCGAACCGGCCATTTCCTTGCTTCGGACTTTCCTGGAACAACAACCCGGCCATCTGCCAGCCCGCTTCCACCTTGCACTGGCCCAAGCCATGGCGGGCCAATCACAGGAAGCCATCGCCGATTTCCGCAAAGTGTTGGAGGGGGAGCCGGGGCTATACGAAGCACAATTGAACCTGGGTCAACTGCTGGTGCAAACAGGCCAGCACGCCGAAGCCGCAGGATGGCTGGAGAAGGCCGCATCCCAGAGGCCTGCGCAGCCGCGGCCGCATCTCTTCCTTGCGCGTGCTTTCGCTGGCCAGTCGAAGTGGGGCGACGCGGCCACCGAACTGAAAAAGGCGCGGGAACTGGATCCAAGTCTGCAGGAACTGGAACTGGAGCTGGCGGACTACCTGGACCGCTCGGGCCAGCCAGCGGAGGCGATACCTTACTACCGGCGGCACCTGGACGTGCCTGCTGCTCGGGAGCGAGTTGCTCTGCACTACCTCACCTCCAATCAGCCCAAGGAGGCCATTGAGCACCTGGAAGTTCTGCTGAAGGAAAGCCCCAGCAGCGCGGTGAAGTACGCCCTGGCCACGGCCTATCTTCGGACCGGCCAGCCCGACCGGAGTGTGCCGCTAGCGGCCTCGATTCTCGAACAGGAGCCTGGCAACACGGAAATCCGGATGTTTCTGGGGAGGCTGTTCCGGGATCAGAAGCAATACGCGAAAGCGGCGCAACAATTCGCCGCGGTGGTGAAGACTCGGCCAGAATCTTTGGAAGCCTGGAATGAATTGACTGGCATGTTGATCGTGCTCGAACAGTTCGAGCCTGCACTGGAGGGACTGGAGCGGGTAAAGCAATTGGGCGGTGAGACCGCCGCGTACCACTACTTCCGGGCGTTGCTGCTGGATGGCAAGAAACAATACAAGCCCGCGTTGGAGAGCTACCGGCGTTTTCTGGAAATGAGCACAGGCGCTCATCCGGAGGAGGAATTCAAGGCCCGGCAGCGGGCCCGGATACTGGAAAGGATTTTGAACAAGTGACGGCATGGCTGCTTTCCCTGGGATTTGCCTGGACTCTGCAGGGTTCCCCGGCTTTAGACGAAGTGCGCAAGCAGCCGGACCCGCTGCGGCGTTTTGAGGCGGCGCTGACACTTGCCGGGGATGCTATGCGGAGAGCAAGGACAGTCGTGCAAGAGGCCGGAACGATCACGGAGTTGAAAGCGGCATTGGACGAGGTGTCCGGCGGTGTGGAGGTGGCGCTCGAAGCCTTGCGGGCGACGGGCAAGCATCCGCGTCGGCTGAGCAAGCAGTACAAGAAAGGCGAAGTGAGATCCCGCGACCTGCTTCGCCAGTTGGAGCAACTGGTTCCCGCCATCAGCCTGGATAGCCGCCCACCCGCCGAGCAAGCCCGAGACCGGGTTGCGGAACTCCACGAACAGTTTTTGCGGGGCGCCATGGGCCATCAATGAAGGAGGCCGAAATGAGATTCGCCATTCTGCCGTTGCTTTGCTGCCTGACCATACCGGCGGCAGCACAGCGTGATTTCCTAACCTCCGACGAAGCCGATCAGTTGCGGCTGGCGCAGGACCCGGAGTCGAGGCTGAAGCTCTACGTTCAGTTTGCCCGGCTTCGCGTGGATCTGCTGGAACAGCTCACGGCCAAGGCTGATCCCGGAAGATCCGGAATGGTGCACCAGACCTTGGAGCAGTACAGCCGGATCATCGACGCGCTGGATACTGTCATCGACGACATGCTGCGCAAGAACCGGGAAATCAAGAGCCTGGATTCGGTCACCAAAGCGGAGCGGGAGATGCTGGAGAAGTTGAAGAAGATCTCCGCGATGGAGGCCCCGGACGCCGACCGCTGGCGCTTCGCCCTCGAACAGGCCATTGAAACCACCGAAGACAGCGTGGAGCTTTCCGAGCTCGATCTGAAGGAGCGCAAGCACAACGTGGAAGTAAAGGCCGCTGATCAGATGAAGCAGCAGCGGGAAATGATGACGCCCGAACGTAAAGAGGAAGTGGCGGAGCGGGAACAAAAGAAGGAGGAAGCCGCCAAGAAGCGGCCCTCTCTGTTGCGCAAGGGCGAGACGGTCAAGAAGTAGGCAGTTCCACGGGGGGTGGATCAGAGGAGCCCCGTCGCATCTCTTCCAGGATGCGATAGAGGGTGGCGACCAGCGTGAAGACTAGCGGTCCCGCCACGAGGCCGATCAGCCCAAAGGCGTTCAAGCCGCCCAGCAGCGCGAAGAATACGGTAAGGGTGCTCATGCTGGTGCGGCCGCTGACCACCAGAGGGCGCAGGATGTTGTCGCTCATTCCAACCACCAACAACCCCCAAAGGGCGAGGAAGAGCGCCTTGCCCCAGGATCCGGCCAAAAGGAATTGCAAGGAGATAGGCACCCAAATCAGCGCCGTTCCCACGAACGGGATGAGGGAGGCAAAGGCCGCAATGACGCCCCAGAACAGCCATGTGCCCATGCCGCAGAACAGGAAGCCAAGGGCGGCGAGACCTCCCTGCGCCAGCGACACGACCAGAACACCCAGGATATTGGCATTGATCGTCTCAAAGGTCACGCTCACCAGGTTTTCAGCGCGGTGGCGCTCAATCGGCAGCCATTGAATGAAGCCCTCCTGCAAGCGCCGCCCCTCGAGCAAGAAGAAGAAGAACGTGAAGAGCACGATGGTGCTGTCGCCCAGCGTGCGGCCCAGGTTTCCCGCCAGCGAGCCGGAGAGGGCGAGCATCTTCTTGGCGAGATTCCCCAGGAGAGTGTTGAAGTTCTGCTGCAGTTGGAGTGCGGAGAGTCCGGTGCGTGAGGCGATCCAAGAGATGGGCTTGTCAGCCAATTGGCTCAGCCATTCGCTCCAGCCGCCTCCGGCCGCACTTTGCCGCGAGAGGTTTTCGTATGCGGCGAGCCCTTGCTGAGTGATCACGACGAGAATCCCTGCCAACGGGCCAAGCACAAGCAGGATCAGCAGTAACGTGGCGGCCAAAGCGGCCCAGGTATCCCGCCGCAGCCACCGCCGCAACCGGCGGTACAGCGGGGCGCAGGCCACGGCGAGCACAAACGCTACAAAGATGGGCTGCAGGAACGGCTGCATCATGGTGAACAACAACCAGGCAGCGATCAAGAGCAGTATGGAAAGAAAAGCGATCGAGTAGACGCGATCGGCGTTGGATTGCATGCGGATTCTATCAGGGTAGCTCAGCCACCTCGACGCGGCGCGTCTCGTCCGGCAAGGCTTCGAGCCGGATTTCGACCCGCGCGGCCGGCAAGAGGCTTGGGAAGCGTTCGGCCCACTCCAGCAGAACCAGCGCGGGCCGGGTGAAGATCTCATCCAGACCGAGCGTGCGCACTTCCTCCAGCGTGTCCAGCCGGTACAAATCGATGTGGATAACCTCGCCGGCCTCCCCGTACTCATGTACGAGCGGAAAAGTCGGGCTGGTGACGTCTTCCGGCGCAGCGGCCCCGTGCGACAGACCTTTGGCCAGCGTCGTTTTGCCGGCGCCCAGGCTGCCGATCAGCAGCACGACACCAGGGCGCGGCAGCTCAGCGGCGAGTTGACGGCCGAGTTCAACGGTTTCTTCTTCTGTCGCCGTGTAGAAGACGCGCTTCGTCATCTCAGCTCGGCCAGAGCGGCAGGCAGATAGCGCAGGATATCGGTGGCGGTGAGCGGGAGCTCGCCAAGTGCTTCGGCGCCCAGTTCTCCGGCCCGGCCGTGGAGCCAGACTGCAGCCAGCAGTGCAGCTTCCCGCCGGTCGGGCCATTGGGCAAGGAATCCGGCGATCATACCGGTCAAAATGTCCCCCGATCCGGCCGTCGCCATGGCGGGAGTGCCAGTGGGGTTGACGAAAACGCGCCCGTCGGGGAACGCGATCAAGGTGCGTTGGCCCTTGAGCACAACGATCACCTTGCGCTCACGGGCGAACGAGCGCGCAACGTTTAGCCGGCCGGCCTGGACCTCGCTGGAGGAGATGCCGCAGAGGCGGCCCATTTCACCCGGATGGGGAGTGAGCACACGCCACGGACCGGGCCCAAGAAAGGCAGTCCCGGCGAGAGCGTTCAAGCCGTCGGCGTCCACCACCACAGGCAAAGCGGACTGGGCGAAAAGGCGCTGGACGAGGCCTGCCAGTTCGGGATCGCGACCGAGGCCGGGGCCGATGGCGATCACGTCGCGCTCGCCGGGATCGTCCAAGATGTGCTGGGTCATCAGCTCTGGCGCGAGCGCAGTCACTGCGGGGCGCTCGTTTTCGCTCAACGCTACCGTCACCAGGCCCGCGCCAGTGCGGAGCGCCGCATAACCGGCCATCGCTGCGGCGCCTCCCTTGCCTGGAGCTCCGCCGATGATCAGCGCATGGCCGAAGTCGCCCTTGTGGGCGCCGGGTGGTCTCGCTTCCAGCACGCGCCGGAACATGGCAGGCTCAATGAGCGACAGCCAGAGGTCCGGATCGTTCTCAAGGAAGGCAGGCGGTGTGGCGATGGAGACGACATGCACGGCGCCGGCATGGTCGCAGGTGGGCGGCAGCACCAGTTCCATCTTGGGCGCCACGAAAGTAATCGTGTGGCCGGCTCGAACCGATTCCCCGTCCTCGTGGAGGCCGGACGGGACGTCCACGCTCACTACTTCAGCATGAGGAAAGCTGGAGTTGATCCTGCGCACCCACTCGAGCGCCGCACCCTGCGCCGGGCCGCGAAGCCCGGTCCCGAGCAGCGCATCAATCACCAACGTGGCCCGCGCCGCCACCCTGGGTTCAAGCTCACGGGCAAGCGGGACGCCGCAGGCCTCGGCCATTTGCCAGTTGGCGGCCGCGTCGCCCTGAAATTCCGCGGGATCCGCGGTCAAGACCACGCGCAGATCTTTCACCAAACGCCGTGTGTGGAGTTGCCTGGCAATAACCAGCCCGTCCCCGCCGTTATTCCCCTTGCCGCAAACCACCACTACGGAGTGCCGTTCCAAGGGGTGGTATTGCCGGGCCAAGAACTCGACCACACGACAGCCTGCGTTCTCCATGAGAACGATGCCAGGGATGCCAGTTTCTATGGCGCGCGCGTCCAGGCGGCGCATCTGGTCTGCGGTGAGTACCTTCATGTGCTCCCCTACACTCTGCGGGCCACGAGCATCGTCAGATCGTCCTGCAATTCCGGTGAGCCCGTCCACTTGCGCACTGCGTCGGCGATGATTTCCACCAATTCCTCTCCCTCGCGGTTGGCGTGGTGCACCAGCAACTCCATTAACCGCTCCTCGCCAAACATTTCGCCGTATTCGTTCTCCGGTTCGGTGATGCCGTCCGTGTAGGCAATCAGCAGATCGCCGGGCTCCAGCGCTACCTGGCTCTCTCCATAGCGGGCGAACGGGAAGGCGCCCACCACCATGCCGTTGGTATCCAGAAGCCGGGCTTCGCCGCGCCGCACCAGTATCGGCGCCAGATGGCCGGCATTGGTGTACGTAAGCAGATTGGTGGGCTCGTCGTAGACGCTAAAGAAGAACGTGGCGTATTTTTCTGGCGATGTAGAGGCGTAGAGCTGCTGGTTGAGGTTGGAAACGAGCTTGGATGTGGAGACGGGCGACTGGCCGTTGCTCTGCGCGGCGGCCAACTCCATGCAGTGGCGCAACTGGCTGCGCATGGCGGACTGCAAGGTGGCCATCAGAAGCGCGGCGGAAATTCCCTTTCCGGCCACGTCGCCAATGGCGAGCGCGAGGCGGTTGTCGTCCAACGCCTGGTAATCGAAGTAGTCACCGGAAACCATCAGCGCGGCTTTGCAGACCGAGGTGATACGAAGAGAGCCGATTTGCGGCACCTGGCGCGGATGCAACTGGCTCTGGACCTCGCGCGCGATTTCGAGTTCGGCTTGCAGCCGCTGGCGCTCCTTTTCCGAGCGGAGCAGCCGCTCGAGATTTTCGGTCATGGAGTTGAACGACCGGCCCAGCTCAGCCAACTGGTCGTTGCCATGAACCTCGATCCGGTGGCTCAAGTCGCCCTTCTGGATGCGCTGCGTTCCCTCATAGAGATTGTTCACCGCGCTGGTGATGGACCGGCTCAACCGGATCCCGATGAATGCCGAGATCGACTGAAACAGCACGAACAGCACGGTGGTGATGGCTACTGCATCCACCAGACGGCTGTCAAGGATGGTCCTTTCCTGAAAGATGTGGCTGAGGAAGCCGGACATACGTGTGCGAAAAAGCAGCAGTGCGGGTTCCGTCTCGCCAGGGCGCTCCCACAGACGTACATCCATCGGCTTGGGCCAGGTCACCTCGAGGTCGAGCAGACGCAGCGGACCAGTGACGGGCTGCGGCAGTTCAGCCGGGGGGGCGGCTTCCCGGTTGCGGAGCCGGTTGTAGACGCGCACTGCCCGGTTCTCTTCCGGCAAGAACGAGCGCAGCATTGCCAGCCCAAGGCCGGGCTGCAGGCTGTCCAGCAATTCGCGGGTGATCGGCATCACCAGCACGACCTCGGTCTGCGGGTTGGTGGCGTGTGCCCACAAATGAAAGTGGCGGTCGCGAACCAGCAAGCCGGCGTCTTCCCCGTGGCCCCGGGGTGGCACGTCGAGTGTAGAATCTTCGGGGAAACGCAGCGGGCCGCCTTGTTCGGGCCGGATCAGAATCTCGAGTCCCGGGTAGTAGTTCGACAGCGCGTTACCGGTGCGCTGCATGGCTTCGGCGCGCGCCGCCGCGGGAATCCGTGAGAGAGAGATCGCTGCTTCGCGCAGCCCCATGGCGCGCCTGTCTAATTCGGATCTCATCAGGAGCGCACCGACTTGCCCGGTGAGCACATAGGCGCCCGCTTCCGCCATGACCAGCAACAGCAGGAACGGCACAACCCCGATGAACAGATAGGCCACGGTGAGCCGGTTCTGCAGGCGCCAGATCGAAAGGCGCAAGACTTTCAGGCCCAGCCGCCAGAACACCACGATGCCCAGGACCACGGTGAACAGGACCAGAAAAGGGGTCCAGCCCGTGCGCATGAAGGCGGAAAAAACAGATGCCACCCCCGCCAGGCCGAGGAGGATCTCCGGCCAGCCGAGGAGGCGGTGCTTTTGCTTGCTCGCCTGGGCGACCATTCCCGATTCAGCATAGCGGAAGGCGCTGCCGGGAAGGGATTTACACCTGTGGGTCAGAGCCGTGATTTTGCGATGTCCGGCAGTTCCCGCGCCACACGTATCTTGTCTTTGGCCAGGTAGTGCTCGGTGAGAAATTCGCGCAGCGACGCAAATGCTTCGGCGGGCGTGTCCACGAATTCGAACAAGTTCAAATCTTCCGGGCTGATCATGCCATGACGCACGAGCGCGTCGAAGTTGAGGATCTCCCGCCAGAATTCGCTGCCGTAAAGCTGGATTTTGATCCTCTTCTCAAGTTTTTGTGTCTGGGCCAAGGTGAGCAGTTCTGTCAGTTCGTCCAGCGTGCCGAAGCCCCCAGGGAAGACCACCAGGGCCTTGGCCAGATAGGCGAACCAGAACTTGCGCATGAAGAAATAGTGAAACTCCAGGCTCAGTTCAGGGGTGATGTAGGGATTCGGCCACTGCTCGAAGGGCAGAGCAATGTTCAGCCCAATGCTCTCCCCGCCGGCGTCATCCGCGCCACGGTTGGCCGCCTCCATAATTCCCGGGCCACCTCCGGTACAGACTACGAAGCGGCGGGTGGGAGGCTGCAATCCGTCGGACCACTCGGTAACCAGGCGGGCCAGTTCCCGGGCCTCGCGGTAGTAGACCGACATGGGGCCTTCCTCGGAGATCCGCGCCGAACCGAAGAAGACCACGGTGTCCCGGATCTTGTGGCGGCCCAGCCGGTCGAGGGGTTCGAGATACTCCGAGAGAATGCGCAGCGAACGCGCGGACCACCCCTCAAGAAACTCTGGGTTCTTGTAGGCCAGCGGCGAGCGCCGGCGATTGGTGTTGTCGCTCATGATTCCTTTTCCGTGAGGGCGGCTTCCAGTTCCGCGACCCGCTTTTCAAGCCGCCGCAGTGTTTTCACCAGTTCGGGCAACTTCGGCATCAACTGGCTGACACGCAGCCAGACACCCGCGTCGTAGGAAGGGGAGCCCCCGATTGCCGTTCCCGGCGGCACATCGTTAGGGACACCGGACTGCGCGTAGACGACCGCGTGATCGCCGACAGTCAAATGGCCCGCGATGCCTACCTGGCCCGCCAGCAAAGCGCCGCGGCCGATCACCGAACTTCCCGCCAGTCCCACCTGTGCGCACAGGATGGCGTCCTCGCCGACATCGCACGCATGCCCCACCTGCACCAGGCTGTCGATTTTGGCTCCGCGGCGAATTCGTGTCTCTCCCACCGTTGCCCGGTCAATTGAACTCAGCGACTGGATTTCCACATCGTCCTCGATCACCACCGGGCCTGACTGCACGATTTTGTAGTGGCTGCCATCGGATTTTTTCGCAAAGCCGAAGCCGTCGCCGCCCACGACCACACCGTTTTGCAGGATCACACGGTGGCCAATGCGGCAGAACTCACGCACGGCGGCGTGCGCATGCGCCGTGAAGAAATCGCCGATCGCGGCGCCTTCATAGATGACGACGTGCGGGTGAAGAACGGCGTTGCGGCCGATGCGCACGCGCGCGCCAACGACCACCCCGGGGCCGATGGAGGCGTTCTCACCCACCAGGGCAGTGGGATGAATCACTGCCGAGGGGTGGATGCCCGGCTCAGGTTGCGGGGGCCGGTAGAAGAGTTCCAGGGCGCGGGCGAAATCGAGGTAGGGGTTCGATGAAACCAGCCGGCTCAAGGGAAGATCCGGTGCGTCATTGCCCACCAAGATGGCGCTCGCACGCGTGTGCTTGGCCTTGGGCGCATACCGGCGGTTGGCCAGAAAAGTAATCTGTCCGGGGACGGCGTGCTCGACGCCCGCGACGCCTTGGATCTCCGTTTCCGCATCTTCGGGCGTGAGCGGATGCAACTCGCATCCCAGGTGACGGGCCAGTTCGCTCAACTTCATCAGCGATCAGGTTACCGGATTCGCGGCTCATGCGCGCCAAGGGCGATAAACTGGAGGAGAGCAATGCGTTTGTGTTGGGCCTGCATTTTGCTCCTGGCGGTGGCGGTAACCTCAGCCGGGAGTCCGCCTCCCCAGGAACTGGAGATTGCCGCGGAGGAGTTCCGCGTGCAAAGCCGGGAGCTGGGGCTGCGCGCGGACAGCCCAAGAAAAACACGATCCTCCCCGGCGGCCCGGCCCAAGTATCACGGGCGGCTCTACCACAACCTGCGGAACGACGCGTTCGACGCTGTTCCGCATGAGATCGTGCAGCGCGGCGGCACCAAGAACCTACTGCGCCGCAACCAGTTCGGCTTCAATGTCTCGGGGCCGGTGGTGATTCCGCGCGTGTATGACGGCGGCAGGACCACATTCGTGTCAGTCAATTACGAAGGCGTGCGGGAAAAGATCGCCCGCTCTTACTTGCGCACGGTGCCGATCGAATCACAGCGTCAAGGCGATTACAGCCTGGTGGTGGACCCGGCGGGCGAACCGCTGCGCATCTTCGATCCGCAAAGCACGCGGCTGAATCCCCAATTCAACCCCGCGCAGCCGATCTCCGAGAGCAACCTGCAGTTCTTACGGGATGGCTTTCCTGGAAGCGTCATCCCGCGCTCGCGGCTGGATCCAGTGGCTTTGAAGGCAGTGGATTACTACCCGCTGCCCAATTCCGACGCCGGTCCGTTCTTCCAGAACAACTACTTCGTCGTGTCGCCGGAGACGAATACCGCGGATGGCATGATTTTCAAGGCGGACCACACGCTATTGGAGAAGCAGCGGATCTCAGGCACGTACTCTTACACGAACGGTGTGGCCGGCACGGCCAGATTCATCCCCACCATCGCGGACTCCGCCGCTGCCGACCGGCGGTTTTCCAACCGCCGGTTTGCGCTGGAAAACGTGTATACGGCATCGGCGCGGAGCGTGAACACCGCGTCGTTCGAATTGACGACCAATATCTCCAGCAACGAGACCGAAGGCGAGGATGTACCTGGCATGCTGGGGTTGCGTGGCCTGCCGGGAAACACGTTCCCGCGGTTCGACCTCGGATCGTTTGTCGATATGGGGCGCGTGAACCCGGTGGCGCGTACGGCCCGGCATGTTTGGACCTACTCCGATTCGCATTCTTTGAGGGCGGGCACACACAACCTGCGGGGGACGGCCCAGTTTGTGCGCTACCAGGTAAACACCTTTGTTCCGCAGTACCCTTCCGGCTTCTTCCGGTTCACGCCGGGCATCACGAGCCTGCCCGGAATCGTCAACACGGGCAGCGCGTTCGCGGGCTTCCTGATGGGCCTCTCCGACTACGGCGAGGTCAGCCTGGTGCCTGCGCCCAGCTACTTCCGCGGCAGCCGGGCTGTGCTCGCCGGGCAGGACAACTGGGAAATCCGGCCCGGGTTGAACGTTTCGTTCGGCTTCAATCTGGAAACCGTGTTTCCGCGGACGGAGAAGTATGGCCGGATGTCCACGATCGACCGGAACAGGCCCAACCCGGAGAACGGGCTGCCGGGGGCATTGGTGTTCGCCGGGCAAGGCGGCTATGATCAGGCACTGCAGCCTGTGGCCACGAGACTGCAGCCCAACGCCAGCTTAGTTTGGAACCCGCGCGGGAACCGTAAGAACGTGTGGCGCGCAGGCTATTCCACCAACTACCAGGCAATTCCACTCCCCGGTTCGCAATGGGGCACCCAAGGGTTTAATGGCTACACGACCTTCGTTTCCGCGAACAACCAGTTGGAGCCGGCCATTACGCTGCGCGACGGCGTACCGCCTCCTCCGCGGCCTTTGCCCGATCTGAGAGGAGACGCGGCCAACTTTACAACCGCGGATTTGATGGAGCCCTCCGCCCGGATGCCCTTGTACCAATACGTCTCGCTTTCCTACGAACGCGAGTTGCCCAACCAGTATCTGGTCACTGCGACGCTCAGCCGCGGCTGGGGCAGGAACCTGTTCGTGGGCAATGGCGTGATGGGCTTGAACGCGATCCACCCGGACAATCTGTCATTCCGGGATGAATTGAATAACGAAGCCTTCCGGAGGACCCTTCGGCCGTTTCCTCAATACCAGAGCTTCGACCTGGCGGGCATCTGGCCAGGCGGCCGCTATGCGCGGCACGCCCTGGCGTTGCGGGGGGAAAAGCGGACCTCTCAAGGCCTCTCGTTCAACATCAGCTATGAGTACTCTCGGCAGTGGGACGACTACAGTTGGACCCGCCAGGACTATTTCAACGCGCGCAATGAATGGGGACTGACCACCTGGAACAACCCGCACCGGCTGGGCTTCAACTTCATGTACGAGTTGCCCATCGGTTCGAATAAACAGTTCTTGAACTTCTCAGACTGGCGGAGGGTGCTGGTGGATGGTTGGTCGTTAAGCGGCATTTCGTCGCTAGTGAGCGGCGAGCCGCTGGTGATCCGCCCGCAGTTCAACAATACCGGCGGCGTGCTGGCGAGCTTGCGGATCAATGAGGTGCCCGGCGTAGACCCCCATGTGCCGAATCAAGGGCCGGAGCAGTGGTTCAACGTCGCGGCGTTCGAACACCCGGCCGATTTTGCGATGGGGACGGGAGCGCGCTCACACCGGACACTGCGCGGGCCTATCAGCCAGAACCACGACCTTTCGGTGAGCAAGCGCTTTTCCATCGACGCCGAGCGGGCCTTCGAGTTGAACGCCTCGGCCTTTAATTTCATCAACAACGCCAACTGGAATGATCCCGATACACGCATTGGCACGGCGGCAACGCCGAACGCCAACGCCGGCAAGATCATCGGCTCGCGCGGCCAGCGCGTGATTCAATTGGGGTTGAGGTTCAGCTTCTAAGTGATACGCCGGAGTTTCTTGCAGGTTGCGTTCGGCGCCATCACCGCGGCGGGGGCGGAGGAGCGTCCGGGGCGCTTCTGCCGGGTCACCGCTTGGATCGAGGGACCCGGGAACGGTTCGGGTGAGGCGGAATGGAAAGCCACGGTTCAAGGCCGCCCGGCGGAGATTGTGCGAGTCCGGTCACCCAAGGACCCTCTGTTGATTTTCCTTGTCATGGATGTGGCCGGCGATCTGACACTGGTGGATCCCGCGCGCGAGGCTGCCGTCGAGGCGATCGAGCAGTTGCCGCCGCACGTCTGGACGGCGTTGCTGCGCGCACAAGACGGATTGCAGGTACTGGTGGACCCTACTGCGGACCGTCCGTCCATGGCCGCCGGCATCCGGGGGTTGCAGGTGGCGGGTCGCGCCGGACTCTTGGAGACCCTGGAGCCCGCCAGCCAGCTTGCCGCCAAAGTGCTGCGGAAATCACCCTTGCGGATCGCGATTCTTTACCTTACCGACAGCAACATATTCAACTACCGCGAAGATTTCACCAACCCGGTGATCAATATGAGCGACACACGGGACTTGAGTCGGCGATTTCCCGAAGCGCTGATCCGGGAGAAGACCGCGAAGCTGGCAGACTCCGCGGCCCGCACCGAGGCCCCCGTGTTCATCGTGCACCTGTCGTTCTTGCGGGACCGGTTGAACGAGGCGTATCAGACAGGGTTGCGGCGCATTGCCGAAGCTTCGGGAGGCGAGGCCCTCTTTTGCCGCAGCGTGGCCGAAATCCCCAGCGCAGTCCGAAGCGCGCTGGACCGGATCGTCACCCACTGGGCGATTGATGTGGAACTGCCGGATCACACGCCAAAGCAATACAATGTGTCGCTGACAGCCGGGGGCCACACGCTCAAGCAGCGGACGGTGTTTGCCCTTGGGAAGAAGTGAAGGAGTCACCGCGTTCATGGCACGGCGATGGATAGTGCTGGTGGTTGCGGGCGCGGCAGCGCTCTGCGGCGGTGTGCTGGGCTGGTGGCTCCAGGGGAGGCAGGCCGAGGAGGCAGCCCGGCAGGCGGCGGAACGGCACTCCCAGGAAGTAAAGAGTCTGCGCGAGGAACTCGAGGCGGCCGGGCAGGAGCGGCAGCACCTGCTGGCGCAACTGGAGGAAGCGGGTGTCGCGCCCGCGCCGCCCCCGGCGCGCACGCCTGCGGCCGATCCGGCGCGCCTGGAACTGACACGCCAACTGGCGCTGCTGCAATCGCAATTCGCCGCTCTCCAGGAACGCAACAAGGAACTGCAGTCGCGTGCCGTCGATCTGCAGGCCGCCGTCGACAAACTGAGCATCGAGAACAAGCGGCTCGCGGCTGACAGTGAGGAGATGCGCGATTCTCTTGAACGGACCAGGCGTGTGGTGCAGGCCGCCGACGCGGAGGTGCGCAGCAAGACCGAACGGATCGTTCAACTCGAGGCGACGGTGGCTCGGCTGCGCGAGGAAGGCGCCGGCAACAGCGCTCAACTCCGGTCCATCACCGCTTTGCTGCGCGATTTCGAGGACCTTAACCGGCGCCGGGAAAACACCATTACCTCGCTGCAGCGCCGTTATCGGGACTTGACCGATCTGTATCGCGCCACCCTACTCACCATCGAGCAGCAGCGGGACAGCCCGGCGTTGCGGCAGTTGCCGGACGCCTCGCGGATTCAATCCACGGTGCAGTCGGCGGAAGATGAGTTGCGCCAGCTCAATTCCATGAACGTGCAGGCACAGAGGCTGGCGCAAAAGCTGGGGGGAAGCCGGTAAGCCCGGTCAGTCCTCTTTGTCGAGAGCGCCTGCCGGAACGGCGTTGTCTTGCAAGGATGCGCCTCTCTCCAACGGTTGCCGGCCGTAATCGTATCCGCGGTCGAATGCCGCGAGGTTGAGGTCCCGGAACCGGGCGGGCACAGCGGCGGCCACTGCCTGGCGGGCGGCCTCCCGCGAGACGACTTCCGCTACGGCAACGAGAAAGCCCACCATCACGACATTCAGCACCATCTTCTTGCCGAGTTCTTCAGCAATGCGCGTGGCGGGGATGCTGTAGACGCGCGGTGTGCCGGACAGGCCATCCAGGCGCACCAGGTCTTCCTCCACGATGAGGATACCGTTCTCCCGCAGTTCGGGGCCGAAACGCGTATACGCCTCTTGCGACATCACCACCAGCACATCGGGGTGAGTGAGATAGGGGTAGAGGATCGGCTCGTCGCTGAGGATCAGAGCCGCGCTGGCTGCTCCACCCCGCGCTTCAGGCCCGTAGTTCTGGGTCATGGTAGCGTAGCCGCCTTCAAACAGGGCTGCCGCCCGGCCCAGGATGTTGGCCGACAGGATGACGCCCTGTCCTCCGAAGCCTGCAATTCGAATCTCTTTCAGCATGAGCCGCAACCTCCGCTGTTATCCATGCCGCAGCCATCTTCGGAGATGTACTGTTCCTGCCCTTCATACTCGACATAGTGCGTGCCGAGTTGCCGGCGCATGCGGGTGAGATAGTCTTCGCGTTCGCGGTCGACAAACTCGCCCACGATAATCGGCTCGCCCGGCACAATGGCCACCTCGTAGGTAGGCGCGCCGTGCCGGACTTTGCTGCGTTCCTTGTAATCCCTCATAGCGGCGAGTCCATCGCCTAAGTTGTTCTTCCGCTGATAATAAGTCGGGCAGGGCGAAAGAACTTCGATAAAGCGGAAGCCCTTCTTGGTGAGGGCCTTGGCCATAGTGTTTTCCAATTGCTTGACGTGGAACGCCGTCCAGCGGGCAACGAAGCAGGCTCCGGCGGCATCGGCCAGCTGGGCCATGTTCACCTCCGGCTCAAAACTGCCGTAGGGGGTGGTGGTGGAGGTGGAAGCGCCAGGGGTTGACGCCGCGGCCTGTCCGCCGGTCATGGCGTAGATCATGTTGTTTACGCAGACCACCAGCATGTTGATATTGCGGCGGGCGGCGTGAATCAGGTGGTTGCCGCCGATCGAGAACAAGTCGCCGTCGCCGGAGTAAACGACGACCGTCAATTCGGGATTCGCCAGCGCCAGGCCCGTGGCAAACGGGACCGCGCGGCCATGGGTGGTGTGGAACCCGTCCAGGTACATATAGCCTCCGACGCGGCCCGAACAGCCGATGCCGGAGACCATCACAACCTTCTTTTGGTCGAGTCCGGACTTCAGCAGGCCTGCGGCGAAGCTGTTCACCGAGGTGCCGAGGCCGCAGCCGGGGCACCAGACCGTGGGGAGACGGTCCTGCCGCAACACGGATTCGATGGGATTCTGCAGGGCTGCTGGATCCACCAGGGTACTCATTACCGCACCTCCAAGGCGGCCTCGATCGCGAGGCCCTGTTCAATCGCACCGAGGATTTCGGCGGGCTGGTGCACGCTGCCGCCGGCGTGCGGCACGCTGATCACCTCACAGGCGCCGCGCGCGCAGCGCTCCACCTCCCGTACCATCTGGCCCATGTTGAGTTCAGGCACGATGATGGCCTTGACCTGCCGTGACAGTTCGCGGACGCGGTGGTCCGGGAAGGGCCAAGCGCAAACGAGCCGGACACGTCCGACGCGGTGACCCTTGGCCCGGGCCATCTGGATGGCGCGCTCGGCTACGCGGCTGGTGATGCCGTAGCTGAGCACCAGCACGTCTGCGCCCTCCACGCCATCCTCGTCCAGCATCGTCAGTTCCTGGGAAGCGCGGCGGATTTTCTCAAACAGCCGCCCTACCAGTTCCTTCTGCTGCTTGGGGTTCATGAGTGGGTAGCCCTTTTTGTCATGGGTCAGCCCGGTGACAAACAACTTGTAGCCGTCACCGGCGTGCGCCATTTCGGGTACCAGGCTGTCGTCGGTATCAAACAGCAGAAACTCATCGGGGCTCTTGGTGGTGAGCTTGCGCGGCTGGATTTCAATCTCTTCGGCGGGCGGGATCACCACCTTTTCAGTCATGTGGCCCACGCACTCGTCCATCATCACCATCACAGGCACTCTGAACTTCTCGGCCAGGTTAAAAGCTCTCACGGTCAGCGTGAAACATTCCTGGGGGGAGGAGGGGCACAGCGCGATGATCTGGTAGTCGCCATGAGAACCCCAGCGGGCCTGCATCATGTCGCCCTGGGCAGGCAGGGTGGGCAGTCCAGTGGAAGGGCCCCCGCGCTGCACATCAATGAAAACGCAGGGTGTTTCCGTCATGGCGGCGTATCCGATGTGCTCCATCATCAACGAGAAGCCCGGGCCGCTGGTGACCGTGAACGACTTTTGGCCCGCCCACACCATGCCCTGCAGGGCGATGGAGGCCGCCAGTTCGTCTTCCATCTGGATGAAGAGGCCACCCACCTCGGGCGCACGCGCCGCAAAGTGCTCAACGATCTCGGTGGATGGCGTGATGGGATAGCCTGCGGCAAACCGCGCGCCCGCAGCCAGGGCGCCTTCGCAGGCTGCTGCGTCGCCATTCATGAAGTGGACGCCGGTCTTTACACATCTCGGATCCGCGTGCGTCATGACTGCTTCCCTCCTCCCGCCGCAAACTTGTAGCCGAAGATGGCGAAATCGGGGCAGTACATGCCGCAAAGGTTGCAGCCCGAGCATTTATCGGCGTTCACGACGTGGGGCGGGTGGTATCCCTTCCCGTTAAAGGCTGAACTCAACTCAAGTACGTGAGTCGGACAGAACTCGACACAGAATCCGCATCCTTTGCAGCGTTCGGCGGTGATGGCGACGGAGCCTCGAACCATGGAGTGCCCCTCCTTCACAGAGAAATAAGCAATTTCATTTCCAGACTATCAGGTCTGGAAAGGTGTAGGGAAACCCTACAAACATGGCAGTGGTTCGATGAGTCCTGCTAATGGACGGGCCCAGTCCGTGTAATCCCCCAACACATCGTTGCCCGAGGGGGTGATCCAAGAGTGGGGGAAATGACGCAGTCCGGCGGCAAGACCCACCAGTTCGGTGCGCGGCCGGTAGGGCGGCACGGGTTCGCGCTGGAGCGCCACCATGACGCCGGAAGCACCGGCATGGGCGGCACGGGCGGCGGTGCGTCCGCAGATTTCGGCCTCGCGGCGGTCTGTTTCGGAGCAGGTGAGGGCGAAGCAGCGGCCGACGAGGCCGGGCTTTTCGCTCCTGGTTCTCAAGCCGGTCCGGTCCGCCACGAGTTGGGCCAGGGTGTGGCCCAGGTTGGAAGCGAGGCGGCGGACGCCATCGCGGTCGGGAGGAACATCGGCCCCGAACGGTTGGCCTTGTTCGTCGCGCTGCCCTTCACAGACGGCCACGACGCAACGGCCGAGGTGGGTGACCTTCGATTCCACATCGGCGCAGATGTGGTCGAGGGAGACTGGCCGCTCGGGCAGGTAAATCAGGTGCGGCGCATCGTCATCGCGAGTCCGGGCCAGCGCGGTGGAGGCGGTTACCCAGCCGGTATCACGGCCCAAGGTCTCGAGAAAGACCACAGGGGTGGGCAAGGCCCGGTTGTCGGCGCCCAGGTCGCGGGCGGCATGAGCGAAGAAACGGGCGACGGACCCGTAACCGGGGGTGTGGTCCATGCCGGGAATATCGTTGTCGATTGTCTTTGGAATTCCAATCACTTGCAGGCGGCCGGCGGCCTCACGCGCCAAACCTTCGGCGCAGCGCATCGTGCCGTTGCCCCCGGTTAGAAAAACGAACCCAAATCCGGCGCTGTCCAGAAGGTCCACCGCCTGGGCGAACTCATGCTTTTGCATGGGGCGGCGGGAGGAGCCGATGACCGATCCCGGGGCCAACGAAATCTGTTGCAACAAGGAGTCGGAGAGTCCGGAGAGGTCCACCCAGTCCTGGCCGAAGAGGCCATCCATGCCATGCCGCGCAGCCCAAAGGGGGGGGAAGCCCGGCAGTGAGCGCGCCTCCCAGGCCAGACCAGCCAAACTGGCGTTCAGCACGGCAGTCGGGCCGCCGCCATGGACCAGCAGGGCTCGCTTCATAGCATCATGTAGGTGGCGGAACCGGAGGCCACCAGCCGCCCTTCGCTATCCGTCACTTCGGCAGTACCGAAAACCAGCGTTTTGCCCGGTTTGACGATGCGTGCCCGGGCCCGGACCACGCCATGGGTGACCGGACGATGGTAGTTCACCTTCAGTTCCACGGTGGTGGCGCGGCGCCCGCCGTAGTGGCCGAAAACGGCGATGCCGATGGCTGCGTCAATGAGGGTGGCGGTGACGCCGCCATGCAGTCCGCCAAGAATGTTATGGAGGGTGGGCTTCACTGGAAGCTCCATGGTCAGGCCATCGGGGTGGCGGCGGGTTACGCGCAGACCCAGGTGGTGGTTGAATGGCATCTGGGGCAGCAACGCCCGCAGTTGAGCAAGGTTGAGCGGTTGCACGGCGCGAAGGCCCTATTTTCTCACGCACAAGAGGCAGGC
The DNA here is from genome assembly GCA_964460395.1 of uncultured Solibacteraceae bacterium. Taxonomy (GTDB): domain Bacteria; phylum Acidobacteriota; class Terriglobia; order Bryobacterales; family Bryobacteraceae; genus CAYWQS01. Next base: position 83,137 of record CAYWQS010000002.1, read on the forward strand.
ATGAACGGTCCAGTCCGCAGCGAGCAGCAGGGGGACGTGCTGGTGGTGACGGTTGACAACCCGCCGGTGAACGCGATTTCGTCGGCCGTGGCGCATGGGTTGGTGGAGGCGGTGCGCAGCGCCCAAGGGGAGGAGACGGTGCGGGCCATCGTAGTGGCCGGCGCGGGTACAACATTTATCGCGGGGGCCGACATCCGGGAGTTCCCGAAGATCGTCGCTGGAGAGCTACCACCGCTCCGCCTGGCCGAAATGCTGGACGAAATCGAAGATTCGTCCAAGCCGGTGGTGATGGCCATTCACGGGATGGCGCTGGGCGGCGGTCTGGAGGTGGCGATGGCGGGCCACTACCGGATAGCCACCGCGAATGCGAGGCTCGGGCAACCCGAAGTGAAACTCGGGTTGATTCCGGGCGCCGGAGGCACCCAGCGGCTGCCGCGGCTGATTGGCATGGAGAAGGCGCTCGAGATGTGCGCGTTCGGCGAGCCCGTGAGCGCGGCCGAAGCCTTGCGGCTAGGGCTGATCGACCGGATTGCGACTGGAGATTTGTTGGCGGAGGCGGTGTCCTGGGCCCGGGAGGTGCCGGGAGTAAGGCGTACCCGCAACATTGTTTGCGTCGGGTGCGAGGCGCAACCTTTCGTGGAGGAAGCCGGGCGGAGAATGCGTCTGCAGAGCGCACCACTAAAAGCAATTGAAGCCGTGCAGGCGGCCGTTCAACCCTTCGAGGCGGGACGCGAAGCGGAGCGCAAGTTGTTTGAAGAGTGCCTTTTCGGCATACAGTCGAAGGCGCTGATCCACGCGTTTTTCGCCGAACGCGCCGTCTCGAAGGTGCCGGGGCTGGAGGCCCGCCCGCTGCCGGTGCGGCAGGTGGCCGTAACCGGCGCCGGCACGATGGGCACAGGCATCGCGATGGCCTTCGCCAACGCGGGCTTCCCGGTGATTCTGCAGGATACCAACGAAGATAACGTGCGCCGCGGCCTGGCTGCCATCCGCGGGCATTATGAGCGGTCGGCCGCCAAGGGCAAGTTGAGCGCGGACGAATTGGAGCAGCGGTTGTCCCGCATCCGGAGCGTTCAGTTCTACGAAGGCTTCCTGGAGGCTGATTTGGTGGTGGAGGCGGTACCGGAGAGCATCGAGCTCAAAAAGCACGTCTTTCGCGAGCTTGATCAGGCGACAAGGCCGGATGCGCTACTCGCCACGAATACTTCCACGCTGGACATTGACGAGATCGCGTCGGCGGTGCGTCAACCTGGGCGCGTATTCGGGCTGCACTTCTTCAGCCCGGCTCATGTGATGCGGCTGGTAGAGATTGTCCGCGGCCGGCAGACGGCGCCGGAGGCGGTGGCCACGGGGTTGGAAGTGGTGAAACGGCTACGCAAGGTTGGAGTAGTAGCTGGCAATTGCTTCGGATTCATCGGCAACCGGATGTTTGCACCGTACCGGCTGGAGGCGGTGCGGGTGGTGGAGGAAGGCGCGGCGCCGCATGAGGTGGATGGCGCGCTCACCGAGTGGGGCATGGCCATGGGTCCGCTGGCGGTGGGCGATTTGAGCGGCCTGGACGTGGCCTGGCTGATCCGGCAGGAAGCGTTGCGGCTTGGGCTCCCGCACGTGCCGGCGAACACGGTGGAGGACTGGCTCTATGCGCGGGGACGGTACGGCCAGAAGACCGGGCTGGGCTGGTACCGCTATGACGACAACCGGCGTGCTTCACCGGATCCGGAAGTGGATTCGCTGGTGGCCGAATACGCGGCTGCCCAGGGCATTCCGCGAAGGGCGTTCGAGCCCCGGGAGATTCGCGAGCGGACACTGTTCGCGCTGGTGAATGAGGGCGCGCGATTGCTGGAGGAGGGCATCGCACTGCGGCCCGGTGACATCGATATCACTTACATTCACGGTTACGGATTCCCGGCTTTCCGCGGCGGTCCCATGCACTGGGCCTCGGCGTTCGGCCTGCAGAAGGTGCTGGACGGGCTTGAGCGCTTCTACGACGAACTCGGGCCGCACTGGAAACCGGCCCCATTGCTGGCGGAACTGGCACGGCAAGGCAAGGGCTTCGGGGAGTGAAACGATCTGCCTCGCGTCAGGGCGGAAATTGGTAGCCATGCCAGCACAAGAGGTAATCCTCTCGAGATTGCTGGCACACGCTTGGCGGCGGGCTAGCGCTTGCAAACGCAGGCGAACTCAACTACGCTTAGCCACGGGTGTTTCGCTTGTGTCTCTTTGTAGTACCGCAATCACCCAATGATGCCTTAGCCGCCCAACGGATATGGACCGTCGAAAAGGCCAATCCATGGGCAGAATTGAAGGGGTGGTAAATGGCAACGGATGTTCGAGGAGACAGACTACTCGCTCTTGGAGTCAGCATATCGTCGGCTCCGTGGATGGAATATGCGCTCCGTAAATTTAGGACGAAGGAGCCAAAAGTCAAAGTTGAAGCGGATAAATTTTTCGAGTTTTACCGCGGAGTAATCGACGTATCGACTGGTAAGGAAGTGGCTCATTGGGTTGGCAGTGATGTCACTCCGTGGTGTTCTGCCTTCGTTAATTGGTGCCTTGAGCAAGCAAATTACGTAGGAACGAAGAACGCACTTGCCAAGTCATGGCTCCAATGGGGCGTGGAATGTGATCCGAAGTGGGGATGTATCGTGATCACAAAGTACCGTGTGACCAAGACCCATCATGTGGGGTTTTTCGTCCAGAAGGACTCGGACAATCACGTTTTCGTTTTGGGTGGAAACCAGAAGGATCGCGATTTCGGCCGCAAATGGGACTCAGTGAACATTACGCGGTTCCGTGATCTCGGGCTTCAGGGAAACTACGAATTCGCTTTCAGGGAACCAGACAAACGAAAGGCGGCAGAGACGCCTTTATAGATGGGGGCAGCACCATAAATTGGATCATGATGATCGCCTCTCCAGCCCGATGGTGGTTTGTCAGCCAATCAACTCAAAATGTGAGACGGCCTCGTCCGATCGTCGGTCCGCTATGATGGCGCAGTGCGGCTGGTAAGCAACCGGTGGCGGCGGTGGACGTTCACTCTGCTGGCGCCGGTCTATGATGCATTGGTGCTGCCCCTGGCGGGGATGCGGGAGAGGTCGTTTGCCTTGGCGGCGCTGTCGCCGGGTGAGCGGGTGCTGCTGGTGGGGGTGGGGACAGGCGCGGACTTTCCATTCTTGCCAGTGGGGGTTCGCGCGGTGGCTACCGATTTGACGCCGGCTATGCTGCAACGGGCGCCGCGGCGGGAGGGAGTGCATTTGGCGTTAATGGATGGGTTGCGGCTCGCTCTGCCCGCGGAAGGCTTCGATGCGGTCGTTCTTCACCTGATAGTTGCGGTGGCGCCCGACCCGGCGGGCTGCCTGGGAGAAGCGGCACGGGTAGTGCGCCCGGGCGGGCGCATAGCCGTCATCGACAAGTTCAAGCCGCGGGGCGGAAAGGCTCCCCTGGCGCTGCGGCTATTTCGACCGTTGATCCGCTTGCTCGGCACCGACGTCGCACTGGATCTGGACGCTCTGGCGGCGCGGGCGGGTTTGGTGATCGAACACCGGGAACCCGGCGCGGTCAAGGGGCTGTTTCAGGTGGCTCTTCTCCGCAAGCCGGGCGCGAGGACGAACTAGGCTGCGTCTTTACGGCGTCCATTCCACCACAGGCAATTCCAGGGGAATGCGTTGGCGGGGCTGGAGTTCCAGGAAGAGGCCGGCGCGGCCGATGCGGTTCCAAAAGGCAGGGCTGTGCAACTCGCCTCGGGGCCGGGCTGCAAGTCCAAAGATCTGATACCGCCCAGGCGGCAGTCCCTCGACTTCAAAACGCCCCTCGACTCCGGCCCAGGCCACGCGGGTCCGATCACCGCGGAGGCGAAGCCCTTCGTCTTCTGGAGCCACAACGACCCAACCGCGGCTCAGATGGTTCCCCTTGTCATCAATCAGCCAGCCATACAGCGACCCGGTCCCCATCCCCAAACGGGCAGTAATGGGCGCAGGTGCGAACTCTCGGATGTCAAAACCCTGGCTGAGGACATCCACCGGGCCTTGCCGTGCAAATGCCAGGTAGCTCTCCTCTTTCGTTTCCACGCGCAGAGTGTAGTGTCCGGGCGGCAACCCACGGATCACGACCTGGTCGCGTTCCGCCAAATAGGGAAGGGCGACGGAATTCCAGCCCTCCAATTCCACCAACCACCTGGCGAGCCCGGCGTCGGGACCTTCGGTGCGTACTGTCAGGGTCTGCCATTCAGGGACGCGCAGGAGAATTGGGGCCATGCCGGATTCACGGACCTGGACGGGGACGATCCAGGGCAACTCCAGACCTGGCCGGAAGACGAGCAATTCGTAGTCGCCTGGCGCCAGCGAGGGGAAGTGGAACCGGCCGTCAGGCTCTACAGCCTGGGGCTGAAAGATGTCGCTGTGAAACTCGTCGGCTGTGCGCAGGCCCACGCGGGCTTCGGTGAGAGGTTCGTCGTTGTTCGCGTGGACCAGCGCGCCCTCGAGCGCATAGACACGCATGCGCCGCAGCACGACCGTACGGTGGGGCAGTCGCAGGCCGGGTGTGATTTCGACCGGTGTGATCCAGGTCATCTCCTCGACACCCGGATGGTAGACCTGGAAGGCAAAGCCAGTATATTCGCCGGTAATGGGACTGCGGCGGAGCCCCTGGCGGCGCAGGGTTTCCGGCGGGACGATGGAGACGCCGTACCGTCCGGGAGGCAGGTTGTCGAGTGAGAACTCCCCATTGAGCTGGGAGATGGTCCACAACTGCAAGGGCAGCCTGCCGGGTTCGGGGTCGGCGCGACGGGCCCGGAGAATGGCGCCCCGAACCGGAGCGCCCTCCTCGGAGTAAACCGTCCCTGAAATAGCCCCGGCTTCCAGCAGTTCGAAGCGCATTCGATTAGGCCGCAGACTCTCGACCTTGATGTACTCCACCACTTCGGATGAGAGGACATCCGCAGGGTCATAATAGCCGGATTTGCGAACGGTGATACGGAATACCCAGGGCGGAACCTGGAAGGTGCACCGGCCGGATTGTGTCCGGCATTCGAGCGTGCGGCCAGGAGCGGGCCGGTCTCCCCGGGGCCCCAGCGGGAACGCTTCGACCGTCGCATCATCCAGCCAGCCATTGCCGGGCTGCGACCGGACTTCGATTTCCAAGGGGATCCCTGTTTGCGCCCAGACTCCGGCGGAAACCAGCAGGCCAAACCACCAGCGCATGAACTGATTGACGCCTGCGGTGGGAGTGGCGTGCAAGGCCGGGGACGTGTAGGAATCTCAGACGTCTCTGTCTGAAAATCCGGCACGGTTCAAGTCAAACATTCGCTAAGTGATTGAAGGCATGAGCCCTATCTTTTGGATACCTGCGTGCAGCAACCAGGGTGGACGGAACTGCCGTCCGAGCGAGGTGTCTATGTTCGGCGTGGATTGGAGCGATCCCCAAACGCTTTGGCTGAACGCCACGAATCTTGGTCTGGGCTTAATCTGCCTGGTGGCCCTGGCGGCGATTGGCTATGGCATTGTTTGGGATCTGGTGGCGAAGCGGCGCAAGGCGACGGAGCCTGATTTGGACCGCGAAGTCAGGTCGATGCTGGAGACCATGGGAGCGCATGCGTTCCATACTCCCGAGCTGGGCCTGACGATGGCAGATGGCGGCGAACCGGAGACCCCGGCGAAGCCGAAGCCGGAACCGCGGAAAACGAAGTGAACCGGAGATGCGGACCGTGGAGGGTGGTATGACCTGTCCATTCCTGCGGGAGACGCGAGTCTGGTCCTGCCAGAGCGCGTCAATCCGGAAGTTGATTCCGCGGATGCCGGCTGGGACGGCAGAAGGCCGCTGCCGCTCCGCGGAATTCACCCAATGCCCTGGCTACGCGCCCGCACCGGGCGGGGCGGCAGCCGGCGGTCCGCCATGCCCGCTGCTCAGGGAGTCGCTGGTGCAGTATTGCGCGGCGTCGCCCGTGACCCGGTTTGTCCCGTATACCGAAGCGATGCTGTCGCGTTGCGGCAATGGCTCGTTCCGGTATTGCGAGTTGTACCTGGACCTGCTGGAAGCGTCGCGGATGGCCGGCCAGGATCCTGAGACTCTAGCGGCCCCGGAAGGGCTGTTATTTACGCACAACCATATGTGGATCGATCTGCCGGAGGATGGCCCCTGGCATATCGGCATCGATGCCTTTCTGGCGCGGCTTATCGGAGTGCCAGACCGGATTACCTATATAACACCGCGGGGCTGGGCTTGCCCGGCCGTGGCCATCACGGTAGGAGACACCGATCTTCAAGTCATCTTCCCGGAGCCGCTGGAGATCCAGAGCTGCAATTTGTACTTGCGGTCGGATCCGGCGCGGCTGGCCGCGGCGCCCTACACGCACGGCTGGCTGTTTGAGGGCACCGTGCAGCCGGGGCAAAGGGAGGAATTAATCGGACGTCTGCTGGCCCCAGAGCAGGCCGGCCGGCACATGGAAGAAGACGCGCTCCGGCTGCGGGACTGGGTGGAGGCGCGGGCGGCGGCCGCCTGCGACGGCGGTCAGTTTCAGACGGGGTTGTTGCGTGAACTTGGCAGGCCGGAGACGTTGCGGGTATTTCACGAATTCTGCTCGCCGCTGCCGGGCAGAGGAGAACGGCAATTATGATCAAATCGCTCTTCCTTGTCGCTGCTGGATTCTGTGTCTCACTGGCCGCGGGCTGGTACGGCTTGCCGCGCATCTTGTATGTGGAGAAGCCACAGCCCTTCGCGTTCAGCCATGAGGCGCACACGGGGGAGAAGGCAGGCATGTCCTGCGAGGACTGCCACACCTTCCGGGAAACCGGAGCCTTCTCGGGTATCCCAAAGCTGGAGAGCTGCGTGGCCTGCCACAGCGAACCCGCTGGGGAAACGAAGGCCGAACTTGAGTTCATCGAAAAGTTCGTCAAGCCTGAGCGCGAACCGCAGTGGCGGGTCTATTCGCGGCAGCCCGATAACGCCTGGTTTCCCCATGCCGCCCACGTGCAGCGCGGCAAGTTGAAGTGCGAGCAGTGCCACGGGGAGCACGGCAAAACGCACGTGCTTCCGGTGTACCGGGAGAACCGGATCACGGGCTATAGCGAAGACGTCATGGGCCGCCGGGCCGGCCTGAAGCGGGTGGGAGGCATGCGGATGGACGACTGCGTCGCCTGCCACCGGGAGAACAAGCTCTCGCATAGCTGCCTCGATTGCCACCGTTAGGAGAGACCGATGAAGAGCGCACGTCGAGACATATTGAAATTCGCGGGGGGCGCCGCGGCCGGCGCCGTCTTTACTCCCGTGCCGTGGAGGCTGCTGGGCGACAGCGCCATCTGGACGCAGAACTGGAGTTGGATGCCGCGGGTGCCGCGCGGCGAGAGCTCCTACAGGGAGACGCGTTGTGCGTTGTGTCCCGCGGCCTGTGCGATGAAAGCGCATTGCGTGGGGGAGACCCCGGTGGGCATGATTCCGGCGGAGCGCAGCGTGTGCCCGGCGGGCATTGTGGGCCATCATCTGGCGATTCATCCGCTGCGGCTGAAGAAAACGTTGCATAACGCGACGGAATCGAGCAAAGACGAGGCGCTGGAGGCGGCCCGCACCGCGGCGGGTTTGGGCGGCGTCGCCGTGTTGGATCTGCTGCCTGGCCGGGTGGCCTCCCGGCTGCATCGCGAGAACATGGCCCGGATGAAGGGTCACTACGTGACAGCGCCTCCAGTGGAGGGAGCGACCGCACAGGCCTTGTCCCGGCTGCTGCCTGCGGAGGCGCCGCTGGTAGCCGAACTAAGCGCCGCCCGCACGGTGCTTTCCGTGTCGACGCCATTGTGCGAGGGTTGGGCGTCGCCGGCGCTAGTCACGAAGCCGGAGTTTTACCTGATTCAGGCCGACGTCCGGAAGTCGTATACAGCGGAACGAGCCGAGGAATGGCTGCGTCTCCAACCCGGTGGTGAAGCGGCGCTGCTGCTGGCGCTGCTGAAGGTAGTGCTGGAAGAACGCGGTGCACAGGTTGGCGGCTCTGCCGTGGCGATCGAAGAATTGCGGAGCGTTAAACTGGAACAACTCTGCGCGCGCGCGGGGGTGACGGCGGAGACCGTTCGTGGGGTCGCGCGGCGGTTAATGCACGAACCTGCGGCGGTGATTGCCGACGGTGACCCGGCGGGCGGGCCACTGGGGCATACGGCGCAAGCCGCTGCGGCAGCGCTGAATGCCGGGTTGGGTTTGAGTGCCTGGCGGCAAACCAACTGCCCGATGGCGGGCGAGTCTCTTGCGGGCGTGCCGGACCGGTCGTTGCATTTACTAATGGTGGATGCACCCCTGCCGGGTTTGGCGTTGCCCTGGCAGATGGTGACTCCGAAGCTGGCAGGCGACGGTGCGGTGGTGGTTGCGCTGACCTGGAACCGCGAGCAATTCGCTTCGGTGGCGGACTGGCAAGTGCCGGTTCCGGTCTACCTGGAAGGCAAGCACGAGTTGCCGCCGGCGTATGACACGGCCAGCCGGGCGGCGGGAGTGTCCGAAGGATGGCTGGCTCCGCCGGAGGATGCAGTGTATGCCGCGGACTTCGTGGCGGAGGTGGCTGAGGGGCCCGCAGGCTATGCGGAAGCCGTCGCCGAAGCGGCGAAGGCATCGCCTGTGAGCGCCACTCCGGCCAAGCCGGTGCGCCTCCTGCCGGATGATCTGCGGATAGCGAAGCTGGTGGAGGCCGCGCTGGCTCCGCCGGCTCCATTGACTGTGGTGGCCCATGGTTGGCGGTTAGCGGGCGTGTCGCCATTGCTAGGCAAGCTCTGGAAGGAAGCGGACTTGATGCGCGGTCCGAACACGGCCTACACGCATCCTGATACCGCCCCGAAAGTTCCGAAGGCGCAGCCGGTAGCGGATGGTTCCATACAGCGGGGTGTGGTGGAACTGTGTGCCGGACCGGGGTTTGTCCAGCAATGCCGGCCGGCGCCGGACGGCGCCTGGCGGCCGGCCAATTCCCAGACGGAGGTGCGTTCATGATCCGCGAAGGACGCCAACAAAAAGACGCCCGGTACGCGATGATCGTCGATCTGGACCGCTGTACCGGATGCGGTTCCTGCCTGGTGGCCTGTGCGGTGGAAAACAACGTGCCCCCACCACACGCGAAAGCGAATGCGCGCACTGGCTTGAACTGGATCCGGGTGTTCCGCGTGGAAGCGGAAGAACGTACCGCATTCCTGCCGGTGTTCTGCATGCAGTGCGAGGACGAAGCGCCGTGTGTTTCGGTTTGCCCGCAGAACGCAGTCGAGTTCGATCCGATGACGGGAGTGGTCGGGCAGATCCCGGAGCGTTGCCTGGGCTGCCGTTATTGCATGGCTGCCTGCCCGTACCAGGCCCGCGTCTTCAACTGGGCTGATCCGAAATGGCCCGCGGGCATGGAGCAGGCGCTGAACCCGATTGTCAGCGTACGCCAGCGCGGCACGGTGGAGAAATGCAACTTCTGCCATGGGCGCTGGCATGTGGCGAGGGAAAAGGCCGCGGCGGCCGGCCAAGCTGAGGTGGACCTGGCAGACTATCAGCCCGCGTGCGCTGAAACCTGCCCGGCCGAGGCGATCACATTCGGCGATCTGCGCGACGAGAGTTTCCGCGCCGAGGCCAGTGAGAGATTCCGGTTGCTGGAAGAACTGCACACGGGCCCGAAGGTTTACTACAAGACCGAACGGCCCGCATTGCGGGCCGCAGTGGAGGGACGCCATGCTTGAGGTTCTCGACCGCAACCTGATTGCCCGCGGGGCGGAACGTACCGGGCTGTCGCGCTTTTCCGTCTGGATTGGCGGATGGGCGGCAGTATTTCTGGTTGGCGCCTATGCCATGTATCTGTGCTTGTCCGAAGGTCTGTTCCATACCAACATGGACAACCGTTACGCCTTCGGGCTTTGGATCTGGCTCGACCTGGCGGTGATCGCACTGGGTGCGGGCGCCTTTTTTACCGGTTTCCTGCTGTATGTCATGAAGCTGAAAGAGCTGCGGGCCGTGATCAACAGCGCGGTGGTGATCGGGCTGGTTTGCTACAGCGGGGCCATGGTGATTCTGGCCGTTGATGTCGGGCAGCCGTTGCGCGCGTGGTTCACTTTCTGGCATCCCAACCCGCACTCAATGCTGACGGAGGTGACGTTCTGCATTACGTGCTACCTGACGGTGCTGGCGATTGAATACGTGCCGATGGTGCTCAAGAACCGGCGGCTAAAGATGAAACCGTCGATGCTGGTGTTCGAGTTTCAGTTGCACAAGCTGATGGTAGTGTTCGCGCTGATTGGCACGCTGCTGTCATTCTTCCATCAAGGTTCGCTGGGTGGGCTGTTTGGCGTGATGCGCGGCCGGCCTTTCGCTTTCCGCGAAGGCTTCTTTATCTGGCCAAGCACGTTCTTCTTGTTTGTCTTGTCCGCGATGGCGGTGGGTCCGGCGTTCATCGCGCTGACCAGCAGGATGGTGGAAAAGATCTCGCGGAAGCGTCTGGTGGCGCCGGAAGTCTACGATACGCTGGCGCGCATCAGCGGCAAGCTGTTGATGGTGTATGTCCTGCTCAAAGGCGTGGACACCTTGCTGTGGATCAACCAAACGGCGCCTGACCGTGGATTTCCGGCGCACCGCTTCTATGAATACAGCGTGTTTGGCACGTGGATCCTGTTTGCCGAGCTTGCGCTGTTTGGGCTTCTTCCGGCGCTGCTGCTCATGAACCCGCGGTGGCGGGCACGTCCGGCGCTGCTGTTCACCGCGGCGGGCTTGGCTTGCGCTGGCGTGACACTGAACCGCCTGGTCATGACCATCCAGACGCTGGCACTACCCACATTGCCGTTCGACAAGTTTCTCGGATACCTGCCGAGCTGGCAGGAGGTGGCGGCGTTCGGCGCCATTGTTGCTTACGGAGTGATTGTTTACTCGTTCTCGTTCCGGTATCTGACGCTGTTTCCTCAGGAGCGTGAGTTGTCGCGCTTCGTCTCCGCCAACCCCCAGATGGCCCGTGCGGCCGAAAGGAGCTGACCCTATGTTCCCCTTCGTATACGGATTTGAATGGACCCCCGGTTATCTGATCTTTGTGGGTGTCTTTCTGACCGTGGCGGTGGTGGTGGCCGCGACGGTCGGGCTGGCCTTGTTTCGCACTGTACGGGACTTCTGGACCGGGCACGCCGGCGCCACGCGCTGGCACGCACAGTTTCATGACCTTTCCAGCGCTGACCGCTCCTGCCGCCACGCGATGACCGGCGAACTGCCCAAGCGCGTCTGCGAAGACGGATTCGATTGCCGTGGCTGCGAGATGCATCAAAAATTGCTGTCGAAAATCGAGCCGGCAACGAGTCAGGAGCGTGAGGTCGAGATTCTGGGCATGCCTGTGCCGCTGGACCGCCTCTATCACCGCGGCCACACCTGGGTTCGCCAGGAAGCCGACGGAACGGTACTGGTGGGACTGGATGAGATGGGACGCCGGCTGCTGGGTGAGCCCGAGAGCGCCGAGTTGCCGGCGCCTGGCACGCGCATCGAGACCAATGTGCCCGCGTTCCTTTTCCGCAAGAACGGGAGCGATGTGCAAGTGCTGGCTCCGGTGGATGGCGAGGTAGTGGAAACGGCGCCAGCCGGACAGGACTGGCTGGTGCGTGTTCGCCCGGCTCCGGCGGCAAGCTTTGCCCACCTGCTGGCGGGCAGAGAGGTGGAGGCCTGGTACAACCGGGAACTGGAGCGCCTGCAATTGGCGGTGGCTCCTCTTGGATCAGCGCCAGCGCTGGCCGACGGCGGCGTGCTGGTGGAAGATCTTTCAGCGGTGTGCCCTCCGAGGCAGTGGGATGCCGCGTGCGGCGCGGTGTTCCTGGATGCGTGACTCCGTGGATGCTTGACTCCGGCGGCGGCCCGCTGATCGATCAGATAAGCTGAGGGCGGCCTGATGGGCCCGAGGTGACGTCGATGACCGGTCCGAGCCGCCCCCTGATTTCTTGCTTCTTCCTGGTTGCCGCTTTTGCCTACAATCCACCGGTTGACACCGCCGGGCCGCTGACCGTCGCGATGCAGCCGCCTGCAAGCGGCTCTTACGGTGCTGGCGGCTTGGTGGACTTGTCGAAGCCAGGCTTGCGGCTGGTTGTGCCGGTAACCTTGCAAAACGCGAGCGACCGGACTTTGACCGGGACATTGCGCGTGCAGGTGATCGATCGATGGACGGCGGAGCCTGCTGGGGAGCAACCGTTCATGGTGCCGCCGCGCGGGCGGCTGCGGCGGGAGTTCGTGCTCAGCTTTGGTCCGGGTACGCACAACGCCCACTATCCTGTACATGCTTACGCTACGTTTCAGGACGAGGGGCAGACGCTCACAGCCCACCCCGTCTTGCTGCTTCACCCGCGGATTCCTGATTTGCCGCGTCCTGCGCTACCTACGAAGTGGGAGCCGGTGGCAGTTCCTCCTGGTGGCACGTTAGGGCTGTGGCGGTGTCCGGTACGCAGGGAGTTTGCGAGCCTGGAGCAGGGCCTGGCATTCGCAGGCTTGCAAGGCCGCGAGATTTTCGACGCGAGTTCGGTTGTGCAGTATGGCGTTTTGCCGGGGGGAACGGAGAGGCGTGAGGGAATCAGCGTCACTTTGGGTCCTAGGCCTCCGTCAGGACGTGAGTCCATTGCTTTGGCTGCCGTGGAGTATCCGTTGTCGCTGCCGGCGGGACAGCCCGCTCAGCTAGAATTCACGCCACGAGGGGCTGCGACTTTTCGGGTAGTAGCGGCGCCCTTTCAGGGCGGCGCTACTCGCACATTGCATGAAGGGTTGGAAGGTGCGCCAGTGCGACTGGATCTGAGCGCATTCGCCGGCCAACCACTGGTTCTGCGGTTGGAAGCGTCGGGTGCCGCGGGGGAGGCTCAGTGGGTGGAACCGGCGGTGAGCGCTGGCCGCGTGGAGTCCCCACCGCGGTTCCCGCCACGGGACGGGGGCAAGGTGATCGGAAAGGCGGCAGGCTGCACAATCCGGCATTGGGCGGGCCGCCGGGGATTGTTAGACGCTCCGATCAGCTTTGAGTGCGGTAACCGCCGCCTGTTTCTCCGTGGATTTCAGGTTCGCGTGGCCGGGGATCAGTTGGAGGATGCGAGGGCATCCACGGAACTCGTGGAGACTCGGGAGGAGGCTGCGGAGGGACGTTTGCGAGTCCGCCACCGGTTTCGCAATTGGGCGGGCAACTTCGATGTCCTGACCGAAATCTGGGTGGCTGCCGAAGCTTTGCGCGCCAGGTTCTGGCTGGAGAACGCACCGGCGCCGCAGCCATGGTTCCAGGTTTACCTGGAAGGGGTTGCGGCGGGGATGTGGAGTGAGCGGGTGTCCCGCGTGTATGCCGGGCCGGGCAATGTGATCGTCAACCCGCGGGCCTTCCGCCTTGGCTTTGACGGACATAACCTCGCCACTTCGTTTGTGGGCTTCGATTTCTCGGGCGGGCAAGCGATGGTACAGCATTCAGACGGCATTCCGGACCGCCTGGAGGTGGACCCGGAGGCTCGCATCTCTACGCTTGTAACGCCGCATGCCCATACTTTGGAATTCTTTCCGGCGGAGAACGTGTTCGAAGCGGTGAAGACACTACGCCGCCAGGACAAGCGGCGGCCCTCTCCTGGCGTGGCAAAGATTGCCGGCCGCTTTACGTTCGACCTGTGGTCGGGCCGATACGCCGAAAGCGCTCTGGATCTGGAGCGGGCGGCAAAGTATGGTGTGCGGGACGCTCTGGTGGTGTGGCACCGCTGGCAGCGGTGGGGCTACGACTACCGCCTGCCTGACATTTATCCGCCAAATCCTGAGTTCGGCACGTTGGAGGAGTTCCGGCAACTGGTGGAAACCTGCCGCCGTGCAGGGACTTATTTTGCTCCGCACGATAACTACATCGACTTTTACCCCGACTTCGAAGGCTTCACTTACGGAAGCATCGTCTTCCGGCAGAATGGGACGCCATACCGGGCCTGGTTCAACTACGGAAGGGAGGCGCAGAGCTACCGGGCGAGGCCGGACCGCCTGATGCCCTATTTGAAGCGCAATGTTCAGTTGATGAAAGAGGGCTTTGGCCCGACTGCCTTTTTCATCGACGTCTGGTCGTCCATCGCGCCATACGATTACTGGACGGAAGATGGGCGGTTTGTCGAGAGGTCGGTGACGCAGAAGGTCTGGGGTGAGGCCTTCGCCTGGATTCGCGAGCATCTGGGAAGCGATGCGCCTCAGCTTTCCGAAGCGGGGCACGACAAGCTGATTGGATGGCTGGACGGGGCGGATCCGCAGCAGTTACGGGTGGACGCTAAGGGGACGGGATTCACATGGCGGGTCGAGTGCGACGATGCTGAGCGGATCCCCTGGATTGACGTGGCCTGGCACGACAAGTTCATCCTGCACGGCGCGGGTTATGAGGGCCGGTATCAAGGTGGACTTGATGCGGCGCGACATGGCGCCTACAGCGACGACTATCTCTCGACCGTCGTCCTTTCAGGCAGGCCCACGATGGTTCCGCAGGCGTTCAGCCGCGATGTCGTGCGGGTGTACTGGCTGCTGGACGAAGCGATGAAGGCACTGGCGCTCGACCGGATCAGCGGAGTGGAGTTTGCTGACGGCGACATCCACCGGCAGCATGTGAAGTGGGAGCGTGGCGGTGAGGTTTGGGTGAATCGAGGCGCCGTGCCTTGGAGAGTGGCAGGCCGGACTTTGCCACAATACGGCTTCTACGTGCGGGCAGGAGACTGCGAAGCCGGTGTAGAGACACGCGATGGAGTGCGCGTGGAATGGTCGCGTTCACCGGCTTACCGCTTCGAGGATGGGAAGCGCATTCTGCCGGACGGCGCGGTTACGGAACTACCCGCGCCCTGACGAATCAGCGCGCAATTTCATACCGCTTCAGCTTTTCGTAGATTGTGGAGCGGTCGATGCCTAAGCTCTGCGCGGCCTCTTTGACGTTGCCGCCGGAACGCCGCAGCGCGGCCTCGATTGCCGCTTTTTCCAGGTCTTGCAGGGTCATGCCAGCAGGGACGCTGAAGGTACGCGGCCCTCCATTGCGGAGGAGGAATGCGAAGTCGTCTTCGGTAAGCTCAGACCCCCGGCAGGTAACCAATGCCCGCTCGATGGCGTTTTCCAGTTCGCGGACATTGCCGGGCCAGTCGTGATCCATTAGCAGCTTGAGCGCAGCGTCGCTGATGTCCGTCACCCGCTTGCCGAGTTCATGTGACAACTTTTCCAGAAAGTGTTTGGCCAGGAGTGGAATATCGTCGCGGCGGTCTCGCAAGGGCGGCACGTGGATTTCGATCACATTCAGCCGGTAGTAGAGATCCTCGCGGAACCGGGCCTCGGCGACGGCCTCCGCCAGGTTCTTGTGCGTTGCAGCAATCACCCGGACGTCTACCTTCACCTCCTCCGCACCGCCCAAGCGGAAGAAGCTTCGCTCCTGCAAAACACGCAATAGATCAGCCTGCAACTTGGGGGAAATATCGCCGATCTCGTCGAGAAAGATGGTGCCACCATCGGCTAGCTCAAACTTGCCCTTCTTGCGCTCACCAGCGCCGGTGAAGGCTCCCTTCTCATAACCGAAGAGTTCGGATTCGAGCAGAGTTTCGGCCAGGGCGGCGCAGGACACGGCCACGAAAGGTTTGCCGGCCCGGTCGCCCGAATAGTGGATGGCACGGGCCACCAGTTCCTTGCCGGTTCCGCTTTCGCCCAGGATGAGCACCGTACTGCGGAGACTGGCCACTTCCGCTGCCAGGTCGAGCATCTCGCGCATGCGGGCATTCTTGCTGATGATGTCGTGAAACTTGTAGTGTTTGGTGAGCTTCTTGCGGAGGATGGCATTCTCCCGCTGAAGGTTTTTTACCTTGATGATCCGGCCCACCAAGAGCGAGATCTCTTCGGGGTTGCAGGGTTTGACGATGTACTCCTGCGCGCCCTCCTTCATGGCGGTGATGGCAGTGTCTACGGTGGCATAGGCGGTGATGATGATGACGGAGGCGTCGGGATGCAGGCGGCGGATCTCGATCAGGGTTTCGATTCCGTCCATACCACCGGGCATTTTCAGGTCGATAAAGTAGATGGCGAAATCCTCGCGGCGCGCCTTCTCCACTGCCTCGCGACCGGAACTCGCGGTTTCCACGACGTAGCCGTCCTCGCGGAGCCAGGCGGCCATCGACTCCGCCATGACTTCTTCGTCGTCGACAATGAGAATCTGCCAGTGGCTCTTCATCCTACGAACTCCTTGACGCGGGCAGCGCAAGCGAGGCAGAGGCCCTCGCCTTTGCGGTCCAGTTGGCTGATGTTAGTGGACAAACGCATGGCGCACTGATCGGCGGAGCAATGCACCAGACCGAACAGATGGCCCGTTTCATGGACCGCTTCTTTGCGGGCGCGGCTGGCCAGCAGACGTGCGTTAGGTGGCAGGGAGTAAAACTCCTGCCTGAGCCGGGCGAGCGAAACCAGGGCGCCCTTGCCGCCAAGTTGGGCTTGGCCGTAGACGAATGTGAGCATGGGGATGAATAAGTCTGCCTTGGTAATGGCGAGGTGCTTATCCGCAGAAGAGTTTGAACGCAGCAGCGATTCCAGCACGGCGGGCGCCGAATACTGCCGGCGCTTCTCGTCCCACCCGGCTGCCGGCAACGGCGGAGCCGGTGTGCGGCGCACGCTGACTGGGAACTGCTCCTCCAACGCGGACCGGATCGCTTCCAATACGTCTTCCTCCGTCTCGTCCAATGTCGAGAGCGCCATGTCCATCATGCCGCTTGCCCGCTGGTTTCCACCGGCGATTCCGCAGTCCCCTTGACAGGCAAGGTGATAACGAACGTCGTGCCCCGGCCCGGCGCCGACTCTACTTCAATCTCGCCGCCATGCGCCTGCACGATGCCGTAGGAAACTGCCAAGCCGAGGCCTACACCTTTGCCTTCTGGTTTGGTGGTGAAGAACGGGTCGAAAATCCGCTTGAGGTTTTCCGGAGAGATGCCTTCGCCGTCATCTTTGACGGCAATCCTCAAGTGAGATCCGCCGTGCACGCCCTCGGCTGTCACCACCAGACGCCCACCCTTGTGTGGCTGCATAGCTTCCGCGGCGTTCATTACGAGATTCAGAATCACTTGTTGGATCTGCGACCGGTCGCAGTGCACCATGGGGCAGTTTTCATCCAGCCTGGTTTCGACTTCCACGTTGCCCAACCGCAGCTTGTGCGAGACGAGCGACAGGGTGGCCTGGATCACCGGGCGCAAGTCCGTCGCCTCCCGGTGTGGACTGGAGCGGCGCGAGAAGGAAAGCAAGTCGCTAACTATCCGGCCCACCCGCGAGGTTTCCTGCACCACCTGTCCCAGATAGCGGCGGAAATCGTTCAGGCGGTCCGGCGGCACGCCGTCTTCCTTCAATAGCCGCTGCATCAGCATGGCCAGATTCAGCACTCCCGCCACCGGGTTGTTGATTTCGTGCGCCACGCTGGCGGAGAGTTGCCCCAAGGAGGCCAGCCGGTCGCTTTGGAGCAGCTTTTGATGGGCGATTTTCAGTTCTTCGGTGCGTTCCGCCACCTTGGTTTCCAGTCGTTGGGTGAACTGATTGATCTCGTTCATCGCCTCGCGCAAGCGAAGGCGCATATCGTCGAAGCTGTGGGCCAGTTCCGCGATCTCGCTGCCATCGTTCCGAACGGGAATCGGGCGGTCCAGTTCCATCTGGCTCACCGCCTTCATGCCTTGAATCAACTCCTGGATGGGCTGACTGATGAAGCGCCGCGTAAAGACCCAGAGAAAGACACAGATGGCGGCGATTTCCACTCCAACGCGCCAAGCGACCCTCTGCTGAATGTTCGCCAGTTCGGAATCCACCACATCCAAATTCATCCCGACTTCCAGGACCCCGACTACTTTGAAATCCTTCGGATGGGCATGGCACACTGCATCGCTGCACGAGGGTTCGTTGTAGATCGGCGTGACAATGGAAAGATTCCGGCGGGCGTCCTTGCCCGCGTAGTACCGGACGCGGTGTTCGAGGTCTGGCTGCAGGCGGGTTCCGTTCGGACTATGGCAGCCCTCGCAAACAGCGTGTGACTTGGAGACGCTGCGGGCCCGATCTTCTGGGTTGGTGGAAAAGGTAATATCGCCGGTCCGATTGAACAACCGGATCCGGTCGATCCCCTGCTTCTCGCCAACGGTTTCCATGATCTGGTAGACGTCGTCACGCCGGTCCGCGAGCATGGCATGCCACGTAGCGCTGGCGATGCCGCGCGATAACTGATCGGCGCCCATGATCACCAGCTTGATGAGCTGCCGCTCTTCGGCCTTGTAGGTGAAGAGGCCGGAAAACACCGCGACGGTCACCACGATCGCCGAGAGCGACGCCATCACTTTGGTGCTCAGCTTCAAAAACAGGACCTCTTAATCCGATTATAGGATTGCGCCCTTCTGTTGGGAACCAAAATCGGCATGGCCGGGATGCGCTCCGGCCTCGGCCAAGTCGCCCGCTCGCACCGGAAACAGTGGCGGGCGCGGAGGGGGGAGTTCGAAGCCTTGCAGGAATTGAAGAATCGGGCCGCAGGTGCGGCCCTGGCAAGGGCCCATGCCGCAACGGGTGTGGAGTTTAGCGGACTTCCAGGAGGTGTGAGGCCGAACAGCAGACCAAGGGACGTCTTCACAACGGCAGACGATCGTGTCCTCCGCCGCTAACTTCAGAAGTTCGGGGCGAAGTGTAAAGGCACTGCGCAGCGAAGCGGCGAATCGAAGGGCGCGGTCCCGCCTGGCGAAGCGGCGGCGGGCCTTGTCGAGTTGCCCGGTGGCGGCGTAGCCGGCAATGCGGCCCGAAGCCAGCGCCAGGTCCAAACCGCCGACCGCCATCACTTCGCCCGCGCAATAGATACCCGGCTCGGAGGTCTGTTGGAACTGATCCGCGGCCACGAAGCCATCTTTGATCCGGCAGCAAAGGAGCTGCGCCAGCTCGATGTTCGGCATCAGGCCAAACCCGCAGGCGGCCCAATCGCATTCAAATTCCCGGCCGGAATTTGTCTGGACGCGCAAACCGGGCCGAACTGAGGTAACCCAGGAGTCGTAATAAAAAGGCACACCCAGCAACCTGGTTTTCAGCGCCGCACCCTGCAGTAACTTGCGCGGATTCGACAAGGCAAACGCCATCACCTGTTGGCGCGGAGCCTGTTCGAGGATCGCAACGATTTGAGCGCCCAGGCGGCGCAAAGTGGCAGCGACCGCCAACAAGAGTGGCCCGCTCCCAGCTACCAGCACGCGCTTGCCCTGAACTCTGAGACCAGATTTGGCCAGCGCCTGCAGTCCTCCTGCCGCGAAGACACCAGGCAGTGTCCAGCCGGGGAATGGCAGCAGGAGTTCCCGGGCCCCGGTGGCAATCACCAAGCGGCGGTAGGTGAAGTTCAGGTGTTCAGCTTGAATAAACTGAGCTCGCAGTGGGCGCTTCTCGCCGCGCCAAAGTTGACCGCCCGGCTCCGGGTTGCCATCCACCACCGCGACACGCATGCCGGATTCAGAAGCCGCGTTGGCGGCGGTAATGCCCGCCGGACCAGCGCCCACCACCAGCACGTCAACCTCGCCTTTAGTTGCCATTGGTTTCGATCTCCATGCCCTGCCGGCAGAGGGTCTGGCAACTGCGTTGATCTGGTTCACCGTCAATGGTCAGACAGCATTCAAAGCACACCCCCATCCCGCACACCGGCCCGCGCGGTTCACCCGTAACGGAACGGCGGAAGTTCGTAATGCCTGCGTTCAGCAGCGCCGCGGCGACGGTGGTTGAGTTATTCGTATGCACCGGACGGCCGTCGCAGAGGATGGTGACGTCTTCAGGCATAGGACGCTCCAAAGCGCTCGGGCGAATAGGGAGCAGGATCGATGGGCGGCGGGTGCCTCAGGATCATCGCAGCGATCAACGCGCCTGTGGCCAGCGAGGTGGTGATGCCGAGGCCTTCGTGGCCCGTGGCTAGCCAAGTCCTGTCCCGGCCCGGGGCGGGGCCAATGATAGGCAGCTTGTCGATTGTGGCGGCGCGGAAACCCGTCCAGGTACGAATGACGGAAATCCGGGCAAGCGCCGGCATGAACTCAAATGCCCTTCTCAACATGCGGCCCAGGACTGGCGAATCGACCTGTAAGGTTTCAATGCCGTATTGCCGGGAAGAGCCGACCAGCACCTGGCCTGTCATTCGTGGCTGGACGTTGAAGGCGACAGATTCCTGAGCATGTCCATGGGCGCTTTTGAGGTAGCCCAACTCCACCAGTTGGTGACGGGCGAAGCCGGGAGAGCGGCCGGTAATGGCCAGGTGGCCTTTCCGCGGGCGCATCGGCAGCCAGGGAAAATGGTTGAGGCACGCCATACCGGCAGCGCAGACCACGGCTCCCGCGCTGATGCGCGATCCATCCTGGAGCGACACCTCTCCGTCTCCGATTTGCTGAGCCCGGCTTACGGTCAACTTCACGCCAGGCTGCCTGCGCAGAAGCCACAACGCCGCGGCCGGCGAGTAGATGACGCAATCTTCGGGGACCAATAGCGCGCCGGCCAGTCCAGGCCGCAGATTGGGCTCGGCTGCAGCCAATTGCCCTTCGTCCAGGATGGAAGTGCGCACACCCTTTGACCCGTAGAGTTCGTGTTTGCTGCGGACGGCCTGCATCTCTTCGTCATCCGCTGCCACCCAAAGTGTGCCGCAGGGGTCGTACTCCACCTGGGCCGGCAGTTGGGCGGCGAGATTCAGCCAGAGTTGCCGGGAACAGGCGGTGAGAGCAAATTGCGCCTCCGAATCGTCCATAACGACAATGTGGCCCATGCCTGCGGCCGTGGCGCCGCCACCCACTACGCCAGCCTCCACCACAGCAACTGCGAGACCCGCGGCAGCTAGCGCTTCCGCGCAGGCCGCGCCGACAATGCCTGCCCCGATGACCACCGCATCGGCCGTTTGGCTCATCGGCGAATCCCATGGCAGAAGGGATCGCGCGGATCCAGGAGGAGCGTGGCTTCGGCGTTGACGAAGGCCGTGCCGGTGATGGAGGGAAGCACCCGCCCGGCATGGGATGGGTCCCAGCGGTAGGATGCTTCGAACACGCTTCCCACGATGCTTTCCTGACGCCAGATAACGCCTTCGGCCAATTTGCCGTCCGCGGCCAGGCAAGCCAGCTTGGCGCTGGTTCCTGTGCCGCAGGGGGAACGGTCGTACGCCTTGCCAGGGCATAGCACGAAGTTGCGCGCGCCGGCGTCGCGGCCTGCGGCCGGCCCGAAGAATTCCACGTGATCGATCTCCGCGCCTCCGTCTCCTGTAATCCCCATGACTGGCAGCATCTTGCGGATGCGCCAGGTGGCCTCCGTCAACCGCTCCACGTTGTCCAACGTCAGGACCTGCCCATGGTCCTCCACGAGAAAAAACCAGTTCCCCCCCCAGGCCACATCGCCATGGATGATGCCCAGCCCCTCTACCTCCAAAGGAACTGCCTTGCGGGTCCGGTAGCTGGGCACATTGTCGATGGTCACGCTGCCATGGGGATGCAGGATGGCCTCCACCGCGCCGACGGGCGTCTCGACACGATGGCGGCCGGGACCGATTCTGCCGAGGTGCGCAAGCGTAACCATCAGGCCGATGGCGCCGTGGCCGCACATGCCGAGGTAACCAACGTTGTTGAAAAAGATCACACCCGCCGTGCAACTTGGATCGGCGGGCTCGCAGAGCAGCGCGCCCACTACGACATCCGAGCCGCGTGGTTCGTTCACTACAGCCGACCGGAAGTGATCGTGTTGCGAGCGGAGCAACTCCAGCCGTTCGGCCATCGGGCCGCGGCCCAGATCAGGGCCGCCCGCCAATACCACGCGGGTCGGTTCGCCGCCCGTGTGGGAATCGATCACCTCCACGCGCTCCGCGGTCATGGAAGAGCGGGCCTCGTTCGGATGGCTTGGCGTATGATGGCGAGCACCTGCTCCCGCTCCTCACCCTCGATAGGAAGACGAGGCGCCCGCGTCGTCTCCGAGCCCAAACCGGTCTCCGCCATGGCCAATTTGATGTATTGGACGAGCTTCACCTTGGTGTCGAGATGAAGCAGTGGCGTGTACCACTGGTAGAGGGCGCGGGCCTCATCCCAACGCCCGGCGCGGGCCAAGTCCCAGAGCGCCCGGTTTTCGGCGGGGAAAGCGTTTACGAGTCCGGAGATCCAACCTTCAGCGCCCAGCAGCAGGGATTCCAGAACCAGGTCGTCCACCCCCGCGAAGAGGATGAAACGGTTACCAGTGAGGATACGCAGGTCAGTGATGCGGCGCACGTTTTCCGACGATTCTTTGATGGCGACGATCGACGGCTCGTCCATCAAGTCGACAAACGTCTCCGGAGCGATGTCGACGCCATAGGAAACCGGGTTGTTGTAAATCATGACAGGCCGCGAGGAGGCACGCGCCACCGCGCGGAAATGAGTCACGGCTTCCCGTGGGTCCGCCTTGTAGACCATGGCCGGCAAGACCATGAGTCCATCCACGCCCGCGCGCTCGGCATCCTGGGCGAACCGGCAGGCGAGGGAGGTGGTGTATTCGGCGACGCCGGTCAGCACGGGGATGCGGCCGGCTACTACCTGTGTCAGGGCGCGCAGCACTTCCAGTTTTTCGTGGTATTCGAGCGAGCAGTTTTCGCCCACGGTGCCCAGCAGGACGACGCCTTGGATGCCCTCGCGAATTAAAGCCTCGAGGTGCCTGGCGGTGGAATCGAGGTCCAGCGCCTGCTCAGCGGTGAACTGTGTTGTCAGGGCGGGGAAAACCCCCTGCCAGGATACGCGCATGCGTTATCGCTCCTTGATTGGTAGCGAGTTTATCGCGAACAGGCAGGCGTCACCGGGACGGCCTCTTTGCATGGCTCCTTGCTCTGGGCGCCGGCTCTGCAGGGTAGAAGACAGACTCAAGGAACAGCCCCGCCGCGGGTGCAGTCCATGCGGCGACATCGAGGTCTGGCCGGGGTTCCGCGCGCAAGAGCGACTCGAAGTCCTCCAACCGGATTTCGCCGAGGCCGAGTTTCACCAAGGCGCCCGCCAGACGCCGCACCATCCGCCACAGGAAATGCGAAGCCTCGATCCGGAATACAATCAGACCGTCCTGCTCTTCCACGGCCGCAGACTCCACCACCACAATGGGCGACTCGCACGGTTTGGATGGATCTTGAGCACGGAAGCGGGAGAAATCGTGGCGGCCCACCAACAAAGCTGCGGCCTTGGCCATCAGAGTCACATCCAGTGGCTGTTTCACCCACCAGACGTACTTCTTGGAGAAAGCGGTCTTGCGGCGGGAGATCTGATACACGTAGGAGCGCCGCACGGCGTCATGCCGGGCGTGGAAGGATGATGACGCCGGACTTGCTTCCAGTAGTACGATGTCGGCCGGGAGGCGCTCGTTCACTTCATGAGTCAGTTGGCCAGGGTCGTAACGGCGCGTCTTTTCAAACCGCGCGTGTGCGACCTGCGCAGCGGCGTGGACTCCGGCATCGGTGCGCCCGGCGCCCTGCAGTTCAACCGGAGCGCCAAGGTAGCTTTCGAGCGCGGCACGGACTTCCCCCATCACGGTACGGGCGTTTTGCTGCTCCTGCCACCCGCGATACCTCGTGCCGTCGTATTCGAGAGTCAGCTTCCAAGTTTGCCGCAAGCGCTCAGGCGCCCCGTTCCGGCACGGTCACCTTCTCGAGTGCCCGGCGAAGCTTCTCAGACCATGAGCCGCAGGGCCCTTCGGCCCAGAACACATGCTCCCAGCCAGTGACCACGCCCGTGGACCAGTTCACCGCCACGAGCAAGTTCTCGCCGTTCTGCCGGAACATCCAGCGGTATAAGCCATACGGCTGCTCCCAGAAACACTCCGCGAGGCCATTGGCCATCAGGTCTTCCAGGGCGGCCGCAAACGCTTCCAGGGAGCGCCCAGCCTGGACCGGGCGTAGTGTCAAGTGCTGTCCGTTATGCGTCAAATCGCATACCAGCAGCCCTTCGTCCGCTATCCGGAGTTGGATGTCCATAAGTCCAGAATACCTTTGACGGCTCCTCATGCGAAGGGGATGCGCAACCCTTCCATAATCCCCTTCATATACCCGATGGCAAGAATTTTCCCGTTCATGGCATAGCCAGGGCGATCGTTGGCCTCGCCTTCGAGTGTTGGTGCGTGGTCGGGCCGCATAGGACCGTCGAACCCGCCCTCGTGGTAGACCTGCAGCATCCGGACCATGTCGGTGGGACCGTTGTCATGGAACGTCTCGCGGAAACTCTCCCGGGTGCCGGCCACATCGCGGAAGTGCACAAAAAAGATCTTCTTCTGGGCCAGCCATTCCTTTGCCAGAGTCTCCACGTTTTCGCCCATAGCCACGAAGTTCGCCTGGCAGAAGGTAACGCCGTTGATCTTGCTGGGGGCCATGTCCATGACGCGCCGGTAGTTCCGGGCGCTGGTGAGGATTCGTCCGATGCCCCGCAGGGGAGAGAGCGGAGGGTCGTCAGGATGCAGCGCCATTTGCACCTGAAATTTCTCGGCTACTGGCAAGACCTGCTTTTGGAAGTACGCCAGGTTTTCCCAGATTCTTTCTTCGCTGATCTCGCCCCACTTCGTCAGACCCTGGCGCTTGGCCTCCTCGTTGTCGAACGAACTACTCAGTGCATCGCCGCGTTCTTTATGTGCCGTGTTGGTGCGGTACCAGCCTAGCCCGGCCATCCAGTTGTAACAGATCATCCGGATGCCAACCTTGGAGAGGGCCTCGATGGCTGCCTTGTAGTTCTCTATCTCTTCGTCACGGCCCGGTTCCCCCAGCTTGATTCTTTCGGCAGGGACGGGGTGGCTTTCGACTCCCGCAATGGTCAGGCCGCCGGCCTCCATCTCAGACTTGATTTTCTGGAGAGCGGGCAGATACTCTTCGCGCCTTACCTTGGAAAGTGCGCCCGTCACGGTGGCGATTGCGTAATTGACGCCTATCTGCTTCGACAGCCTGTACATTGAAGGCTGGCCCGGCGATTGAATTAATGCCAGCTTGATGCCCGGCTTCCCGGGCGCTGGTCTTCTTTCCGGCGGCACGGCTCTTAACACCGGCGAGGCTGCCATCGCAGTCAGATATCGTCTACGCGTCCACATGGGGATTCCTTTCCGCCACAGCATATAGCATTCATCGCAAGGCCGCGTAGCGGAAACAGTCCACCTGGTGGTCGTTCACCATGCCCACCGCCTGCATGAACGCGTAACAGATGGTGCTGCCCACAAAGCGGAAGCCGCGCCTCTTCAGGTCTTTGCTCATGGCGTCTGACTCAATCGTTCGGGCCGGCACTTCCTTCAGACTGCGCCACGCGTTGATCTTGGAGCGGCCGCCCACGAACTGCCAGATGTAGGCATCGAACGTGCCAAACTCTCTCTGCACGGCCAGGAAGGCGCGCGCGTTATCTACGGCCGCACCAATCTTCAAACGGTTGCGGATTAAGCCCTCGTCGGCCAGCAGGGCTGCCAGTTTCCTATCCCCGTAGCGCGCGATCTTGCGGGCGTCGAACCTGTCCATTGCCCGCCGGTAATTCTCCCGCTTCTTGAGCACCGTGCTCCAACTCAGCCCGGCCTGCGCCCCTTCAAGCAACAGCATTTCGAACAGCTTTGCATCGTCGTGAACTGGGACACCCCATTCGCTATCGTGATAGGCGATTTCCGGCCCGACCCTGGCCCAGCCGCAACGAATCTTCTCCATTTCTATGCCTCCGTTTGTGACCAAAGTCATGGCCTGGCTGCGTTCCGCCGCCTAATCTCAGAATCAGACA
This sequence comes from uncultured Solibacteraceae bacterium, assembly GCA_964460395.1. Classification (GTDB taxonomy): domain Bacteria; phylum Acidobacteriota; class Terriglobia; order Bryobacterales; family Bryobacteraceae; genus CAYWQS01. Next base: position 108,786 of record CAYWQS010000002.1, read on the forward strand.
ACCGTCATGAGTGAAATCATCAACAATCGCGAGGCGCGGGTCCAGCAGCTCAAGCAGATCATCCGCCACCTGCACGCCGGCAAATCACCCGATGAGGTTCGCGGTCTACTGCGACAAATGGTTGGCGAGGTGGACTATTCCGAAATCGTTGCCATGGAGCAGGAGTTGATCCGCGAGGGGATGCCGGTGGAGGAAATTGCCTCGATGTGCGACTTGCACTCGCAGGTCACGCGCGAGGTATTGGTGCAGTTGCCCATGCCCGCCACGCCGCCCGGCCACCCTGTGGACACGTTTCTGCGCGAAAACGAAGCGCTCAAAAAGGAACTGGCCAATCTCCGGACTGCCTTTGCGGCGCTGCAGGCCCTACCGGCGGATGGGGATCCCGGGCCGCCGCTGTACGCCTGGCGGCAGGCCTTCAACAATCTGAATGACGTGGAGAAGCACTATCAGCGGAAGGAGCACTGCTTCTTCCCGCACCTGGAGCAACACGGTATCACAGGACCTTCCAAGGTGATGTGGGCGAAGGACGATGAAGTTCGCGACCTGCTGAAGCAGACCGCAAGGGCTCTCCGGCAGACGGATTCCTCGGTGGTGGAGTGGCAGTTGGTCGCCTCGTCTCTTGGCGAAAGGCTCGCGGGCGCGATTGAGGAGATGATCCACAAGGAAGAGCAGATTCTCCTCCCCATGTGCCGTAACGCCTTCACCGAAGAGGAGTGGGCCGACATCTGGCTGGCCTCACCGCGATACGGCTGGTGCCTGGTGGAGCCGCAAGCAGGGTACCGTCCTCCGGAAACCGTGCTGCAGCCGGGGCTGGCGCTACCTCGTTCGGAAGGAATCCAACTGCCTACGGGCAACCTTCGTATCGCCCAGCTCACCGCGCTCTTTAATACGCTGCCGGTAGATCTAACGTTCGTGGACGCCGACGACCGGGTGGCCTTCTTCTCCGAGGGGCCCGACCGGGTGTTTGCCCGAAGCAGGGCGATTCTCGGCCGCAAAGTGCAGCATTGCCATCCCCCGCGCAGCGTCCATGTGGTTGACCAGATCATCTCCGACTTCCGCGAGGGCCGCCAGAGCGTGGCGGAATTCTGGATCGAGTTCCACGGCCGCTTCGTCCACATCCGCTACTTCGCGGTTCGTGACGAAGACGGCGCCTATTTAGGCACCCTCGAAGTTACGCAAGACTTGACCCGCATCCGCACGCTGCAAGGCGAACGGAGACTGCTGGAATACGATTCGCAACCAGCCGCTTAAGGAGGCCCCGTGTACACACCGATTCATCCGGACACCCCCTTGGCTTCCATCCTGGATGCCAGCCCAAATCTGACGGAAGCACTGGAATCCGCGGTCCCGCAGCTTCGGTTCCTCACCAACCCCACCCTGCGCAAAGCAGTCACGGCCAACGCTACGGTGGAGTGGGCTGCGCGGGCGGGAGGCATCCCCGTGCGGGAGTTGGTGCGGCGGCTCAGAGATGCCGCCGGCCCATCCGAGCCAGCGGCCAATGCTGCGGCGGAGGGCCGGCCGGCGTGGTTGACCCCGGAGAACATCCAATTCCGAATCGACGCCGATACCATGCTGGCCGGCGGCGTTCACCCCGTCGGCCTCTGTAAGGAATATGCGGCTCAATTGCGGCCTGGCGGAATCATCGAACTCACTGTCGCGTTCCGGCCGCAGCCCCTGCTGGAACTAATGGGCAGACTGGGTCTTGCGGTGTTCTGTGAGGAGCAGGCGTCGAGCCGCCATACCGCCTATTTCTGCCGCCTGGGCGCCTGAGCGGGTATTCTGCTCGTGAAGTGCTCATTACCGGACTGAATCCGTACGGACTTACTTACTACCTTGGTTTGCAGGGGCAGGGAACTCCCAGGGCCAATCCCAACGGCCGTGGTCTGGATGGGTTCTTGGAAGTTGCGGCGGAGCTTCGAGCTCGCTCTCTGGAGATGCACGCCTTGTGGTTCGCCGGATTCTCGGAGGCGAATTACGGCCGTGTGCGCGAACGGCTCCACGCGCTTTCGATGATTCCTGTAATCAGCCTGGGTCCTCCTTTGGAGCATGTGGATGTGGCGCTGAGCGCAGCCCGGGCGTTGGGGGCGCGGGTGGTCCGCCTCGGCCTGACCCCCGTTCTTTGCGGCGACCGGGCCGCCCACGGCGAGCAGTGGCCGCGCATGCTGGCTCATGCCAGCGCGACCCTCAAGGAATATGCACCCCGCGCTGCGGATCTAGGGATAGCGCTGGCAATCGAAAACCACCAGGACCTCGGCAGCCAGGAACTGCTTGACTTGGCCGGCGAGGCGGGCGCGAATGTCGGCATTGCGTTTGATACGGGAAATCCTCTGGCGGTGGGCGAAGATATCCTCGGCTTTGCCAGGCGTGTGGCGCCCATGGTCCGGCACCTCCATCTGAAGGACTATCGCATCCAGTGGACTGAACTCGGCTACCGGATGGTCCGTTGCGCCATTGGGGATGGCTGCGTCCCCTTCGCCGCGATTGCCCGGATGCTGGAGCCGTTGTGCCCCAGCCTGACCGCGTCGCTCGAACCTGCCGCGCTGGAAGCGAGGCACATCCGGCTGTTCACGCCGGAATGGTGGCATGGATATCCGCCGCGAACTGCCGCCGAACTTGGGCTCTGTCTGGCCGATGCGCGCAGGGCGCTACTGCCGGACAGCGCCGACTATCGAACCCCTTGGGAGCGGCAGGACCCGCCCGAATTGCTGATCCAGTATGAATTGGAGATGATCCAGCGAAGCGCAGCCAACATGCGCGCGCTGGGCCTGATGCAATAGAGGACGCACTATGCCCGAACTCACCGGCAAGACTGCTTTTATCACCGGCTCCGGCCGGGGACTCGGCTACGCCATCGCACAAGCTTTCCTCAAAGAAGGGGCGCGTATCGCCATCCATGACATAAGCCAGGAGGCCCCCGCCAAGTATGGTGAGTTTGCCAGCCTGGATGATGCGGCGCGACGCCTCGATGCTGGCGCTGTGGCGGTAACCGGAAACATCGGCCAGCCGGCCGAGGTGCAGGCCATGTACCAGCAGGTAACTGCTGCGTTGGGACCTGTCCACATCCTGGTGAACTGCGCGGGCGGGGATATAGGCGCCTCGGGCAACAAACCCGAACCGAATGACGGCCTGCATATTTCGTATGAGGACATGGTGACGCTCACCAACAACAACCTGTTGGGCACTATGCTGGTCTCCCAAGCCTTTATCCGGCCCATGGTCGAGAGGCGTGAAGGTGGCGCCGTCATCAACATCGCCTCAGCCGCTGCCCATTTCGGGCGGCCCATTGAAGTCGTGTACTCCACGCTGAAGGCGGCAGTGGTGCACTACACGCGCTGCCTGGCTGCCGAGTTGATGGAACATGGCGTTCGCGTCAACGCGTTGTCGCCTGGTCCCACCAAGACCGCGCGCTTCGTCAATACCCGGGTCACAGACAAGAGGATGATGCAGCGCGGGCTGTCTTTGAACCGCTACGGCGAGCCGGAAGAGATCGCCGACGCCGCCGTGTTTCTCGCTTCAGACCGTGCCCGGTTCATTCACGGCCAGTGCTTGCGGGTTGACGGCGGTCTGACCCTGTACTGAACAGGCTGATGGCGCTTCCCTACAATCGAAGCAATGGGATGGTTTCTGATTTTGCTGCTAGGTGTTCCGGCATGCGCGCAAGCGCCGGGAACCTGGGTCCGCGTGGAGATCCCTTTCACACTGAACGCTGGGGAATCGCCGCGCAAACATCTGCCGGGCACGATGCCTGGCGGCGCTGCCGTCTTGGACTTCGATGGCGACGGGTTACTGGACCTGTTTCTGCCCAATGGGGCTCCGTTGCCTGCTCTTGAAAAGCAAAAGCCCCGAGATTGCCACCGCCTTCTTCGCAACACCGGAAATCTGCGTTTCACGGATGTCACCCAGGAAGCGGGACTATGCGGCGAGGGGTATGGTATCGGCGCCGCCGTGGCGGACTACGACAATGACGGACGCCCGGACATCCTCGTGGCTGGCGTGGGAACGCTGCACCTGTACCGCAATTTGGGCAACGGCCGGTTCGAAGATGTCACGGCCAAATCCAAGCTCGACAATCATGGGCGGTGGGCCATCACCGGATCCTTTGCCGACATCGATCTGGACGGTGACCTCGATCTGTTTGTGGCAAACTACGTCACCTGGGACCCCGCCAACGAGCCAGAGTGCAAACATGCCGGCGTGTTGGATTATTGCCATCCCCGCTATTTCAAGCCCAACCCGAACGCTCTATTCGAAAACCTTGGCGACGGGACGTTCCGTGACATCTCGAAGGAGTCTGGCATCGCCGAGCACCCTGCCAAAGGCATGAGCATCGCGACGGCGGATTTCAACGGCGACGGTCTGCCCGATTTTTTCGTTACCAACGACCGCATCTTTAACCACTTATTCCTGAGCCAGGGCAAGAAGAAGTACGTCGAATCCTCGTTCGAGTGGGGCGTTGCCGCTCCTTCTGATGGATCCTCACCCTCAGCCATGGGCGCACATGCGGCCGACTTCGATAACGACGGCCGTATCGACTTAATTTACACTGCGCTCGACGACGAAACGTTCCCGATCTACCGCAACACAGGAACCGCGTTCGACGATGCAGGGGGATCTACCCGCCTGGCTGTGCTGAGCCGCCCGATGGCTGGTTGGGGTGTCTGGTTTGCGGATGCCGACAACGACGGTTGGCTGGACCTGTTTGTCGCCCGCGGCGGAGTTCTGTCTCCGGATGGTCCTCGCGGCCAGGCGAACAATGAGCCTTTGGGGCTGTTCCTCAACCGGCAGGGTAAATCGTTTCAATCCGCCATCGACACCAGCGGTTTCGGCCAAGTCATGCGGCAGCGCCACCGAGCCATGATCCCTGCTGACTTCGACAACGACGGTTGTGTGGATGCGCTCGTGGTGCCGCTGAACACACCCGCCTTCTTGATGAGGAACCCCTGCCAGCCCGGATCGAATTGGCTGAAGTTGCGGCTCAGAGGGACGACTTCCAACCGCGATGGCTTGGGCGCCCTGGTCACGTTAATCACTCCAGAAACGCGACAAACCCAATACGTGGCTTCCAACGGCGGCTACGCCTCAGCGTTACTTGCGCCGCTGCACTTCGGACTCGGGAGTTCCAAGGAGGCTCGTGTCGAGATCCGCTGGCCTTCGGGCAAGAAGCAGTTGCTGGAATCGTTGGTAGCCGGTAAAACCCATCTTGCCGAAGAGCCGGATTAGGGCGGCGACAAAAAACGCCGGGGCTCTACGCCCCGGCGCAATGCACGGATACAGTTGCGGTGATCTGATCTAGTTGCGATCAGGCAGCACGATGAAGCCGAAAGGCGCCCCGCCGCCGGGGCTGTCAATCGCAATGACTGTCCGAATCATATTGGCCCAGGTCACAAGCCGGTGGGAGTCAATGGCCACCGTTTGCGTTCCCGCCACTGCCACGCGAGCTTGATACAGCCCCACGGGAACCGTCAGGTAGCCGGAAGCCGCATCAAAGGGGACATTGGTCAGCACCGGCGTCTTGCCCATCAGGGTCTCGAAAGGCGTTGTGACGTAAACATCCACTGCGGGAGCGCCCGGCGCGCCGTGAACCACGCGGATCTTTACTCCGTTGTTAGCTGGGAGTGAATTGTCGTCCTCCAGAACCTTCACGCCGAAGCCGGGGCTCCTGCCAGCACCGGCATAGCCCAGAGCAATCACCGTGTAGTCGCGACCTGCGGCGACGGTTGCACTTACTGTGGTGACTGTGGTTTCAGTGCCCGTCACATTGATTTTGAACTCATAGGTTCCGGCCGGGAGAGGGAGGTACTCGGAATATTCCTTGTAAGGAAGGTTCTCGAGCACTTTGCCGTTATTCACAAAAACGTCGACGGCTGGGGCGTCGGGAGAAGCGTGCACTACGCGAACCCGGGCCGATGTGGCTTGGCCCCACGACAAGGTGCAGGCCAGGAGAGCACACGTGGCTGCGGTGGAAAGAATTCTCTTCATGTGGTTTTCCTTAGCTGACTGAACAGATTGACGATCCCATCGGATCCCGCGGGGCTATCGCCCTACACCTGCTCATATGCTCCCATCCCATCGAAAGATGTAATTTCTGTAATCTTTTTTATTTCCAGCCTAAAACCCGCCCTTACGCATCCGGTCAGCGCCCGTCCTCGTACTCACCTCCAGAAAAACAATCCGCAAGAACCGCGGAAACCCAACGAAGGAGATCTTGCCAGACCATGACCGAATCCCGGCGTCTTTTGGCCGTACTGACAGCCAGCGTGCTTTTGACTCCAGCACCCTCCATGGCCTCAAACCATCGCGAAGCGCCTATTACCGCGCTGGACCACAAGGCCGACATCACTGACCTCTATGCATTTGTGAGCTATAACGCCAACCAGGCGCCCAACACGCCTCCGTCCCGCGTCACGTTTATCCTCTGTGTCGATCCGTTGCTGGAGCCCGCCAACGGGCCCACCTTTTTTCCGTTCGACCCAGGCATTCTTTACGAAATAAAGATCGACAACGACAACGATGCACGGGAAGACATTGTGTTTCAATTCCAGTTCGAGACGGAGCAACGATTGCCGGGGCTGTTTACCGCAATGGCCGGGATTGCCAACGGAGCCGTGGCGCCGGCCAACTCGCCCTCGCCTGTCCCGCCGGGTGCGGTGGTGGTGCCGCCCCGCATCACCTCTTTCGACTCACCGGGCTTGGGGCAGCGGCAGAAATACCGATTCGGAATGATCAAGAACAACAATGTCATCTCGTGGGAAAACGTCGACGGCAAGCCGTTCTACGCCGTGCCTGGCAACATTGGCCCGCGAACGCTCGATTACAGCGCGCTATTCAACCAGGCCATTTACCGCTTGCCCAATGGCATCAACGTCTTCGCCGGCACTGTGGACGATCCGTTCTTCATCGATCTGGGCGCCGCCTTTGACACCGTGAATTTGCGGACACTTGGCAGCGGTGTGCCTGGTGTGCTCACGGACACCGAAGACGCGGCCCAGGAGAATTTCGCGAGCGACACCGTCTCCGGGTATGCCGTCAATGCCCTGGCGATCGAGGTGCCGATCGAAATGCTGACCCGCACCGGCCGCGTGGAACCGGCTTCCTCCGTAGCTGCAACGATTGGCGTATGGGGCGCTACTTCCCGCCAAGCCATCCGCGTTCTGAGGTCGCCGAATCCGCTGCAGAACTCCGGTCCAGTCCGCCAGGTGCAGCGTATCGGCAACCCCTTGGTGAATGAACTGCTCATCGGCATCGGCTCAAAAGACCGGTTCAGCATGGACCAGCCGCGGAATGACGCCCAGTTTGCAAATTTCCTGCTCGATCCTGCGTTGCCGCGCGTGGTGAACGCGCTGACCAACGGCGTAGTGGGCATCCCCGCCCCGCCGCGTGCCGATTTGCTGCCGCTCGTGACCTACGCGCCGCCGATCGCAGCTCCCGGAACACCGGCAGGACCCGTAGCCGACATGCTGCGCCTGAATACCGGGGTGCCCGCTACCCCGCCCGCGATGGCAAGCCGGTTGGGGCTGTTGGCTGGCGACGCCGCAGGATTCCCCAACGGACGCCGGCTCATGGACGATGTGGTGGACATTGCACTCCGCGTGGCTGTGGGGGGCGTTCTCGCCACAGGATTCAACCGGTTCCCCAACAACCGCCTGGGTGATGGAGTCAACGTCAACGATCAACAGTTTGGCGCACAGTTCCCATATCTGGCTGCCGCGCCCAGCGGCCGCAACCGGCGCCATGTGGATCCGGGTGAGCCAGGCGGCGGGCCCATCGACTGATTGCTCACGGGAGCGATGCCGCATGACTGCGATGCTCTTTCGGACTTGGTCCAGTGTCTGTTGGCTCCCGCTCCTGGCCGGGGCCCTGTGCGCAAATCCGGCGGACAGGGCCCACGAGCCAGAAAACTTGCGGGCCGCCCGGGCCGCCAACCGTGCCCATCCGGACAACCTCGACACTTACGCGGAGTTAGCGTGCATCCTTCGCTCACTCGGCCGCCGCGCTGAGGCAGTGGAAACCGTACAGTGGATGCTGAATCTGCGTCCCACAGACCCCCGTGGCCTCTGGCTGGCCGCGCTGCTACGGGAAGACACTGGCGACCTGGAAGGCGCCTCCGACTTGATGGCCGAATGCTTCCAGCGCACCCCCGCCGGGCTGACTGCCAAGAGGGCCGAGTACCTGTTGGGGCTGGCCCGGGTCTTCAAGAAACAAGGCAAACGCCAGGAGGCTGAGCAATTGCTCCGCGAGGCCCAACGGCTGATTCCCACGCAGGAGAAACCATGAAAGCGATACTGTTCCTCGTTGTGGTGGCGCCACTGTGCGCTCACGACTTGTACCTGATGCCCAGGCAATTCCGGCCGGCGCCTGGAGATTCATTGCTGATTTCAGCCCATGTGGGTGATGGTTTTCCGGAAAGCGAAGGCCCGCTCGATCCCCAGCGGCTGGTGGAAAGCCGTTGGAGCACTGGCGAGTCGATCGAAGGCTGGCGGATCCTTGGAAAGGCCACCCACGTCGTGACGCAACCCAGCGGTCCAGGCTCCCGCTACGCGGTGATCACGACCAAACCGCGGCGCATCGAACTCGTCCCTGCCAAGTTCGAATCCTACCTCCGGGAAGAGGGGCTTGCCTCCATCCTGGAGTGGCGAGAACGCCACCAGGAAGCTGGCAGCCCAGGGCGCGAGCTTTACAGCAAGTACGCCAAAACGCTAGTCACCGTGGGTGAAGCCAGTAATGGTTGGAGGCAACCGGCTGGAGTTGCCATCGAATTCGTCCCAGAAAAAGACCCGGCTTGTTTACGGCCTGGCGAAATCCTGCCTGTCCGGCTTCTACTGCACGGTCGGCCTCTGGAGGATACGCAGGTGGCGGTCAGTTGGGATGGGGGCCATCGAGTGGCCGGACGCACGGACGCCGCCGGCCGCATCGTAGTTCCGATTGAGGCCGCCGGACGCCACCGGCTCCGCTCGGTCACGATGAAAAGAGTTGGGCCTGGGAAGGACGTTGACTGGGAGAGCTTTTGGGCCTCGTTGACTTTCGAAGTCGCTGCCCGCTGACCGGGTCTTCTCAATTCAGTCGGCCACCGGGGCCACCAGCATTGGCGTGGTGGTAGGCGCTGCCGATCCGGTTTCCGGCTCGACGCTCACCGCTAGGGCCGCCGTGCTGCCAGGAGGCAACTCCGCTTCGAACACATGGACAACAGTCCCGCCTTCGTCCGGTTGGAACAAACCAGCCGGACGGGGGCTTTGCCCCTTCGGGATGATCCACATCTGGTAGGCTCTGCCCGGTTCCGCCGCAGGCAGACTGGTGGCGATGAGCACGACACCTCGCGTCGGATTCAAGTAATAAGAAGCCCTCGTTCCAGTAGTGGCGACAGCAAGCCGGGTGCGCGGGTCCGACAAGACCGCCAACGCTTGCTGTATCCGCGCGTCCCCCTGTTTTCTCTGCGCCAGCTCGGACCGGACCGCGGCAAATTGGCTGGCGGTTTGCTTCAACTCCAACCCGGTCCAAACGGCAATGCCGGCCACGGAGGCTGCCGCTGCCGCCCAGACGTAAGGCCAGCGGATTACAGAGGATTGCTGACCAGCCAAAACCTTGATTGTCTGTGCCCGCAATCGCAAGCCGGGTTCCTCGGCAGGCGCGGACGCAAGCACGGCTGCGTTGAGCGCCAAGGCGCGCTGCAAGCGCGGTTCACACACCGGGCATCCAGCCCGCAGATGCCGGGCAATGCGGGCCTGCTCGTTCTCCTCCAAAAGACCGAGCGCATAGAACTCCAGGTCCTCGCGGACTTCGTCGCAGATCATGGCACGGCCACCCCATTCAATGCCTCTCTGAGTGTCCGAAGAGCCAGGCGCGCCCAGGATTTCACAGTGCCCAGAGGCTGATTGAGCCTCGCGGCCATCTCCGTCTGCGTCAATCCCTCAAAGTACGCCAGCTCAATCACCTCCCTTTGCTGTTTCGGCAGCGTCTCCAGAGCTGCCCGAACTTGCCGCACCTGCTGCGCCAACTCCAACTCGTCGCCGAATCGTGCGTGGGCGGCCAACTCCTGCAAGGGGCTGATGGGCGTCTCGCTCAAGCGAGCACGCGCGCCGGCCGACCGCATGTAGTCAATCGCCTGGTTGCGGGCCACCGTCAGTACCCACGCTCCCAGGGCCCCCCGGGCCGGATCGTAACTCTGCATCCGGTTCCAGACACGCAGGAAACACTCCTGCAATAACTCCTCGGCGACTTCCCGCTGGCGGACGATGCGGATGATCACAGAAAACGCCACGCGGCCATAGCGGTCGTAAAGCTCCGCCGCCGCATCGGCTTCTCTGCGCCGCAGGCGATCCACGAGCGCGGCGTCGTCAGGAAACCGAAGCAGGACGGCCGCCAAAGAAAGCACCAGGCAGTACGGATCCTGCCAGTTCATGGAAGTTCCACTCTGACCCAAGGCTCCATACCGTCGATGCACACACCTCCGCTTCTCATTACGAAGCTTTGGCGCTATTGGATCACCGGCTGGCAGCCTGTTTGGTCAGACGCCGGATCAGCTCTGTCTCCTCTTTTCGATATGGCGTACCGTCACCCCGGAATACCTCGTGGAACCAAACGGCCGGCTCGCGGCCGTTGACGTAGGGCTTTTCCCAGCTATCCCAAGGCAGGTGCGTCTGCGTCTTGCCCTGCACCAACCCCCAATTGTAGGCCGCTACGCGGTACTTCATCGCCAGCGGCAGCGAGCCAGCAAAAGTGCTGCCTGCGCCGCGGGCCATGTACTCCGTGCACAACACGGGGCGGCCATAGGTCAACAACATCTTCACCCGCTCTTCGAACCTGCCCGGCTCGGAGTAGTCGTGGAAGCTGATGATGTCGGACTGCTCCACCTGTGTCCGCATCGCCGGTGTCAGTTTCTCTAGATTGCCCCAGTCGAGTCCTTGCCAAAGGCCGGAGGTCACTGGCTGCGTGGGTTTGGCAGCGCGGGCCCATGCATACACCCGGGGCAGCAAGGCTGCCACCAGGTTCACCTTGTTCGGTGGCTCCTCTTTGACATATGCCGGCACGTTCATGTTGTCCGGCTCATTCCAAATGTCCCATGCCAGAACCCGGTGGTCATTGGCAAACGCCCCCACTACGCCCTTTACGTAACGCTCCAGCCGCGCGTATTCCCCCGGATCAACCAAAGCCTTGGCCCCCGGACCCTGTACCCAACCGGAATTGTGCACGCCCGGCTTCGGATTCCGCTGCGTTCCCAATTTCGGAGAGGGATCCCACACAGAATCGAACAACACAAACATCGTCCGGATGCCGTGCCTGTCTGCGATATTCAGAAAGGTGTCAATCCGCCGTTGGAAGCCTTTTGGATCCTGCTCCCAAAGCAGATCGTGCAGAAACACCCTCATGGTGTTCATGCCGATGCCTGCGGCCCAGCCCAATTCTTTGTCGATCCGGGAGGGGTCGAAAGTATCGGCCTGCCACATTTCCAGCTGGTTGATGGCGCTGGCGGGCGTATAGTTTGCTCCCACCAGCCAGGGCTGCTTCTCATACCAGGCGTTGGCTTGTTCCGCGCTCCAACGCCCTGACGGCTGCGCCATGAGCAGGCCCATGCCGCCCAGAAAAGCCGCCCACCGAATCGGATTCCTCATCACTTTGCGATACTCCTTCAATTCCACTGCCATCGTATGCCGGCCCTCACCAGCCTGGGCGTCCCCAAGAGGGGCGCCGGAGTGAAGCCGGCAATGATCTCCCGGTTGAACGCATTTTCCACGGTGAATGCCGCAGACAACGGGCCCACAAGTCTCTGCCGTCCCGTGACGTGCCAGACTGCAAATCCAGCCAGCGGGAAACGGTTCAGGTCGTCTTCAAACTGCAGTGAACTGGCCCGCAACCCGCCGGACCAGAGCGACCCGCCACGCTGCCACGTCAACGTTACGTTGCCTTGGTGGTGGGGCACCTGCGGAATGCGCAGACCGCTTGCGAAACGCGAGTCCGCCAACAGATATGACAAATCCACCCGCCATGGTCCACGCTGCCACTCCGCCGAACCTTCCAAGCCCCGCACTCGTGCCGCGCCGGCATTGTCGCGCTGACGGGTGATCAGCGATGGAGTCGCACTCCGGGTGACGTTCACAATTAAGCCGCCCATCTCGTTGTGAAACGCACTGATCGAAGTCCGCCACCGCTCCTGCCGGTAGGACGCGCCGGTTTCCACGCCCCAGAGCGTCTCAGGGCGGAGATTCGGATTCGCCAGAGTGACTGCGTTGCCAGCGCGGAATTCCCGGAACAACTCGTTCAAAGTAGGCGCCCGGAAGGCCCGGTTCGCCGACGCATAGACCCGCAGGTTCTTCGCACCGCCCGCCACGCCGCCGCTCGGGCTCCAGAATACTCCGTTGCCGGTGTCGTGCCGCCGCAGGCCGGCATACCAGCGCGCCCAGCCGGTCTTCCCATCCCCCTGCAAAAAGGTTCCGTACTGCGTCTGTACCCCGCCTCCCATACGGCGCCCCGCCGGGAACAGTGTTTCCCGGGAATAACCTTCCGCCCGGTGGTAATCTCCGCCGGCAAGCAGATTCCAGCCCGTCCCACTGCGGCGCACAAACGCCGCACCTCCCGTCCCTTCCGCGGGCACACTTTGCCGGGAGGTCAACTGCTCTGTCTGCCGGCCGGCGGCGATGGCTGAAAAGCTCGCGCGGTATTCCTCCCGATTGTGAAAAGCCAGCCCGGAAAGGGCCCAGTTTGGCCCGAATGTCCTGGCGTAATTTGCGGCCAGGGTTCCCAGGCTGGTGGAATTCCGCTGCAACTGCGTTCCGTTGCCACGTTCTTCACTGTGTAAGTCAAAGCGCATCCACACGCGGTCGATCGTACCTATCCAGTCCACGCGGCCCACTCCATTGGCGAACCGGACGGTCGCCGGACGGTCCACCGCTCCTGCCACATTTTCCGGAACAATCATCCAGCCGTCGGTCGTAAACACGCGTCCAGCCGTGCTGGCCGCCCAGCGCCCTTTCATGCGCCCGGCCGCCCTGCCGCTCAATTCATGCGTATTGCGGTTGCCGCCCTCATACCCGAATCCGTACCAACGCGCTGCCGGCTCAGGATTCCAGAAGCTCAGTGTCCCGCCCATGGCCCGGTCGCCGAACACGCTGGTGGCGGCGCTCCGTGATACTTCCACACGCTCCACCAACTCCGGCGCCACACGCGTCCAGTACACCCACCCGCCAAACGGGCTGTTGAGCGGAATGCCGTCCCACAACACCAGTGAACGGCTCGCTCCGGTCGAGCCCAGACCCCGTAGGCTCACCCCCTGCGTGGTGGGATTGGCCGCCAGCGAACTCGTCCGCCGGAACAGGGAAAAGCCCGGCACCAAACGCAGGCGATCGTCCAGGTTCACCCCCGGCAGCCTGGCCACATCGGTCCGAGGCAGGACTTGGGGAGGCGCTGGGGCCTCCGCCTCCATCTGTTCGGCCACCGTAATGCTCGTGCGAACCGGCTCCGGCTCCTGCGCCATGAGTGCAGCCGCCAGCAGCCCCCAGGCAATTCTCACGCCCGCAACTCCGGCACGGGTAGAGCAACCGGATCCAGAACCCGTACATCCATCCACGCTGCCGGGTCGAAAGCCTCCGGGTGTGCTGTGATCAGCAATGCCACGGCCTCTTCGCGCACCTTCTCCAAACGTTCCGTTTCCGCAGTTGGCGCCACGAGCGCAAGATAACGCAAAATGGCGTACACGTCGCCTTCCTGCGGCACCATCACCGAGTACTCCTGGGTTGTAAATCGCACCAGCGCGCCCCGGCGCGTCAGCTGCCACGCCAGGTAAGCCGTACATTCCACTGCGTGTTCAAACCAGACCGCGGACTCTGGTCCCATTCGCAAGTCCAGATACAGGCTCACCTGCGGATCGCGCTCCCTCGCAAACTCTCGCACCATCAACTCCCCGGTCCGCGCTGTCTTTCGCCAATCGACGTGCCGCGCGCTCTCCGGCGGCTCGTACGGCCGGATGCGGTAGAAATCGTGCCCGCGGCCCCGGAACCGCGCATCCGCTTCCGCCGCCAGTTCCGCCGCCAGCTGTTCGAAACCCGGAGCAGGGGCCAGTGATGGATAAACCACCAGTTCGTGCTTCATGCGCACGCGCACACGCCTTTCCGCGAATCCGAACGGAAAGCGCGAAGAAAACCGGAAACTGTCTCCCTGATGTAACCCGCGCCGCCCGAACAAGACAGTTACGGGCTGCTCTGACTGCCCCTTGGCCGGCACGAGCGGAAAGTAGGCCGTTAACGCGCGGACGCTTCCCTCCACACCGGCTACGCGGATCGAAAACGACGGAAAGAAACTCTTCAAGTTCTTCAGTACCAGCCGCGCCGGTGTAGACTGCTTGGCCGTTACGTGGTCGGGCAGCATCAAGTCCAACTCCAGCCCCGCCAGCCCCAAGCGGCTTACGAAGCCCGAAACCATCACGGTTGCAATCATCACTGCCAGCAGCAGGAAGATCAGGTTGTTCGCGGACACAAAAGCCGCCACCGCCGTCAATACCAAGGCCGCGAGAAAGACCAGGCCTGCGCGTGTCACGCGTTCCACCATCCGGTCCTCGAACCATTCCCGCAGCCGGACCCGCCATCCCATTTCTTCAGCTTCTTATTTTCCAGGCCGCCTCGGGGGCCGCCTCTGACATAATCGAAACCTATGTCTACGGTTGCCGGTCAGGGGGCGCCGCGCCTCAGCCGATCACTCGGCCTGTTCGAATTGCTCGTCATGGGTGTGATCATGGTGCAGCCCACGGCGCCCATGCCGCCCTTCGGCGCCATGAGCGATGCGGCGAAGGGCCACGTTGTTACCACGGTGCTGATTGCCATGTTCGCCATGATGCTTACGGCGATCAGCTACGGCCGTATGGCCCGCGCCTACCCGCTGGCCGGGTCTGCTTACTCTTATGTGGGCCGCGAAATTCACCCCGCTCTGGGTTTTGTCACCGGGTGGACCATGCTGCTCGACTACGTGGTGAACCCGCTCATCTGCGTGATCTGGTGTTCAAAGGCTCTGATGGGCCTCTTCCCCGGCACACCCTATGCACCTTGGGCGATTTTCTTCGCGTTGCTGTTCACCGGCCTGAATCTACGCGGCATCCGCGCCACGGCCCGCACGAACGAACTGCTCACCCTGTTGATGGGTGGCGTCGTCGTCTGGACCCTCTGGGCTTGCTGGCGTTACATCTTGGGACAGCCGCATCTGGGGCCCGCCGATTTCACCCGCCCTTTCTATGATCCCGACCTGTTCTCCTGGAGCCTGCTGTCCAACGGCGCTTCGATTGCGGTCCTCACCTACATTGGCTTTGACGGAATCTCCACGCTCTCTGAAGAGGTGAAAAACCCGCGCCGCAATATCCTGCTGGGTACGGTGGGCACCTGTCTGATCATCGGGGTATTGTCTGCCGTGCAGGTTTATTCCGCCCAGATGGTCTGGCCTGCGCGAGAAGCATACCCCGACATCGACACCGCGTACCTCCACGTGGCTGGACGAGCGGGCGGCAGTGCACTGTTCGGTGTCCTCTCCTGGACGCTGGTGGTGGCCAGCATTGGTTCGGCCTCTGGCGCGATGCTGGCAGGAGCGCGTCTTCTCTACGGCATGGGCCGCGACGGGGCCCTGCCCAAGTCATTCTTCGGCTACATTCACCCCGTTCGCCACATCCCCAGCCGCAACGTGATGTTGGTAGGTGCTATCTGCGCAATTGGAGCCTTCATCATTTCCTACCAGCGCGGGGCGGAATTGCTGAATTTCGGCGCCTTGATCGGGTTCATGGGCGTTAACCTTTCTGCCCTGATGCACTACTACGTGCGCGGACGCGATCGCCGCCTGTCGTTCCTCATCCCCCCGGTCATCGGATTTCTGGTTTGCTTCTATCTTTGGCTGAGCTTGAGTTGGCCCGCCAAGATCGCTGGCCTGCTCTGGCTCGCCCTCGGACTCGGCTATGGATGGTACAAAACCCGGGGCTTCCAATCTGACCTGATCCGCTTCGAACCGCCGCCGGAAGACTAAAGGCCGCCAGCCCGGTTACCGCAGCGTCATTGTTCCGCCGTCCACGGGCCACACGGAACCGGTCACGAAACTGGCCTCGTCGCTTGCGAGAAACAGCGCGACGGCCGCCACCTCATCCGGCGTGCCCATCCGGCCTATCGGCTGGAACGCACTCAGCTTCTCGAACATCTCCGCTTCGCGGCCAGGGAAATGCTTCGCCACGAAGCCGTCCACAAATGGCGTGTGGATGCGCCCCGGCGCCAGTGCATTGCATCGGACGCCCGCGTGGAGGTAGTCCTTGGCGACCGACAAGGTCATCGCCCACACGGAGCCTTTGCTGGCCATGTAGGCGAAACGCTCGCCCAGCCCGATGAACGCGCCTGTGCTGGCGATATTGATGATTGCCCCGCCGCCGTTCGCCTCCATGTGCGCCACTCCCGCTTGCAGACAGTGATACACGCCGCGGACGTTTACCCGGAACACGCGTTCCAGATCGGCTTCGCTGGTGTTCAGCACGTTTCCGACGTGTGCGATGCCCGCGTTGTTCACGAGCACATGAATGCGGCCGCGCCTGGAAATTGCGTTGTTGAACGCAGCCCGCACCGCCGCGGCCTCGCCGACATCACACCACTGCGCTTCCGCTCTGCCGCCCTTCGCCCGAATTTCCGCTGCCACTGCCTCCCCGGCCTGAGCATCCACGTCGAATAACTCTACCGCCGCGCCATGCATTGCGAACCGGAGCGCGACTGCGCGCCCGATGCCAGAGCCACCGCCTGTCACCAGCGCCGTCTTCCCTGTTAGATCGAAAGCCCCCATAGCGCCTCTAATGGTTGTGCCGAGGCACTTGGGCGCACACCGCACGGTAAGAGCAAGCGAACTCCAGGCACCCGCCGTCCTCGAGTTGGCCCACGTGCGCACGATGAATCTGCTGCCACGGGGTTGCCGTCGGCGGCACCTCCCGCACCGGTTCCCGCGCGGCCCACTCCCCCTCAGGCACCAGCGCGTCGGCCCGCCGGGCATTCAAATCGATCCGCACGCGGTCTCCAGTGCGCAGCCGCGACAATCCTCCACCCACGGCCGCCTCCGGTGATGCGTTCAGAATTGACGGGCTGGCCGAGGTCCCGCTTTGCCGTCCGTCGCCCATCGTCGGCAGTTCGTTCACTCCGGAACGGATCAACGCGGATGGCGGCAGCATATTCACCACTTCCGCCGCTCCCGGGAAACCCACCGGCCCGCATCCGCGGATTACCAGCAGCGTCGATTCGTCGATGCCCAAAGCCGGGTCGTCGATGCGCGCGTGATAGTCCTCTGGACCGTCAAAAACCACTGCCTTGCACTCAAAACAGTTCGGCGAAATCGGGTTCTCGAGATAACGCCGGCGGAACTCGTCGCTGATAACGCTCGTCTTCATGAGCGCGCTCTCAAACAGGTTGCCTTCCAGCACCAGGAAACCCGCATTTTCCCGCAGCGGTTGCGCCACCGTGCGAATCACTTCGCCACCTGCCGCTTTGGCATTGGCTACATTCTCTGCCAGCGTCCTGCCCGACACCGTGAGTGCGGTGCCGTCCAACAACCCCGCCTGCAACAACTCCCTCATGACTGCTGGCAGCCCACCCGCCCTGTAGAAATCCTCACCCAGAAATTCGCCCGCAGGCTGCAGGTTCACAAGCAAGGGGACGCCGTAACCCCACTCTTCCCACTCCTTCAGTTCCAGCGGCACCCCGGCGTGGCGGGCGATGGCATTCAGATGTGGCGGGCAATTCGTCGAGCCGCCAATGGCTGTGTTCACCACGACTGCGTTGCGAAAAGCCGCGCGCGTCAACAACCGCGATGGCCGCAGGTCCTCCCGCACCAGTTCCACCGCGCGCCGGCCCGTCTCGTAGGCCATTTGCGCCCGGTCCCGATAGGGCGCCGGAATCACTGCGCAGCCTGGCAGCGAGAAGCCCAGAGCCTCCGCCATGCAGTTCATCGATGTCGCTGTCCCCATGGTGTTGCAATGCCCTGCGCTGGGCGCCGACGCGGTCATCAAGGCCATGAATTCATCCATGCTGATTTCCCCGGCTGCATACCTTCGGCGCGCCTCCCACAACACCATCCCCGATCCACTGCGCTGCCCCTCCAAGTAGGTGTTCAGCATGGGTCCGCCCGACAGTACAATCGCTGGCAGGTCCGCCGTTGCTGCCGCCATCAGCGCTGACGGCGTTGTCTTATCGCAGCCCGTAGTCAGCACCACACCGTCTAACGGATAGCCGTGCAGAATCTCCACCAGCGCAAGATACGCGAGGTTGCGGTCCAACGCCGCCGTCGGCCGCCGGATCGATTCCTGCAAGGGATGCGTGGGGAACACCAGCGGAATTCCGCCCGCGTCCCGCACGCCGTCCCGTACACGCTCCACCAGGTCAAGATGCACACGATTACAGGGCACAAGGTCGCTGCCCGACTGTGCGATCCCGATCACCGGCCGGCCCGTTCTCAACTCACCAGGGGTCAAGCCATAATTGAAAAACCGTTCCAGGTAGAGCGCCGTCATCCCCAGGTTGTCAGGGTTGTTCCACCACTTCTCACTCCGCAATGGCATAGAGGAAGCATATATCGCCCGCCAGTTGGGGACAGCGACCCGCACCTGCGCTTGCGGTATTGTCAAGCCGGATGGCGAACGAGTACCTCCCTTTGTTCGGGCCTGTGCACTGCGGCATTCTGGCGGCCATACCCGCACTTGCCGGAGCGATGACAGTGATCGCACGCCGCGGGCCGGTTGCTGCCCGAGCCACACGGATCACCGCCGGCCTGCTGCTGATGGCCAACGAACTCAATTGGTATGTTTACCGGCTCCGGGCCGAGGGCTTCCGCTTCCCCGAAGCACTTCCACTCGAGCTGTGCGACTTCACTCTTTGGCTCACTATCGTCTCCCTGCTCACCCTGCGCGGCTGGAGCTTTGAGTTTGCATACTACTCAAGCCTCGGTGGCACGCTGATGGCCGTGCTGACTCCAGACCTCTGGGAGCCGTTCCCGTCTTACCCGACTGTCTACTTTTTCCTGGCCCACGGAGGAACGGTAGCCTGCATCCTCTTTCTTGCGTTATCTGGATTGGCTCGCCCGCGCCCCGGTTCCTGGTGGCGCGCTTTGGCCGCGATCAATCTTTTCGCCGGCTTGGTGGGCTTGTTCAACTTCGTCTTCAAGACGAACTACATGTACCTCTGCGAGAAGCCGGCCAGCGCCTCTCTGCTTGATTACCTAGGCCCGTGGCCGTGGTACATCCTCGCCTCAGAGGGCGTGGCGCTCGCTTTGTTTTGGCTCTTTTGGTTGCCCTTCCGGAGCCGCGCGCGGTAATTAGCGCTGAACGCGGCCGCTGCCACCCTCTTTAAGCAGCGCATTCACTTCCGCTACCGAGAAACGGTTGAAATCACCCGGTACCGAGTGCTTCAGGCAGGATGCGGCCACCGCGAACTCGAGCGCCTCAGCCGGGCCTGACAACGCCTGCAGACCATAGATCAAGCCGCCCGCAAAGCTGTCGCCGCCGCCCACACGGTCCACTATGTGCGTGATTTCATAGTGCCGGCTCAGGTAGAACTGTCTGCGGTCGTGCAGACAGGCCGACCAGCCGTTGTGCGACGCCGACCGGGATTCCCTCAACGTAATGGCGATCATCCGCAGGTTCGGATAGGTCTCCAGCACCTTTCCCGCCAGCTTTTCGTACTGCCCACGATCCAACTCGCCCGAATGCACATCCACGTCGGCCTGGATGCCCAGCGACATTTGGCAATCTTCTTCGTTGGCGATGGCCACGTCGACGAACTTCACCAGTTCTGTCATCAACTCCACCGCTTTCTTGCCGTACTTCCAAAGGTTCTTGCGGTAGTTTAAGTCGCAGGAGACCGTCAGCCCCCGTTCGCGAGCCGCCTGCACCGATTCCAGCGACAAGTCCGCGCAGGACTGCGAAAGCGCTGGAGTAATGCCCGTAATATGGAACCACCCCGCGCCTTCGAAGCATTTCGCCCAATCAATATCACCCGGTTTGGCGACGGCAATCGATGACCCCGCGCGGTCATACACCACCTTGGAAGGCCGCTGGTTCGCGCCTGGCTCGACAAAATAGATGCCGAACCGGCCCGCCTTCCGCAAAATGCAGGATGTGTCGATGCCGAACCCGCGCATCTGGTACACAAATGCGTCGGTGATCGGATTGTCGGGCAACACCGTTACGTAGCGCGCAGGCAGCCCATAATTGGCGACCGACACCGCCACGTTGGCCTCGCCGCCGCCGAACGTCGCTACCAGGGAGGGCGACATCAGTAACCGCTCAAACCCCGGAGGGGCCAGGCGCAGCATGATTTCTCCAAACGTCACAACCGCTTTTTGAGACATAAGAGTTCCTTTACGACAGGGGAATGAGAACTAGGGCGTCGCCGGCAAACTGACCGCCTCCAACCCGAACGCCGCGTCCATCGAAGGCAACCCTTCAAACAACAACAGCGTGGAAGCCGGCGGACGCGCGGGATCCAGGAAGTCGAAACGCACCTTGCGGACCAGCGCCGTGATTTGAGGAGACAGCGAGTAGGTATTCATCATCGCGACCTGCCGGATGCCGCTGCCACCGCCCTGCAGCATCCGGTCGAATCGCTGGAATGCCAGGCGCGCGTCGTCTTCTGTATACCGGAAGGCCATTTGAATCGTGGAGAGCACCACCTTGGGCGAACTCACGACGGCCACCTGCGAATAGTTCGGGGAGGAGGGCAGTCCGGGCGGGTTGAGCAGCGCCAAGGGCTGGGTGGAGGGTTTGTCCAAGCGGGCCACGCCCTCGCATTCGCATAGCGATTCCAGCGGGCCTCGTTGCGTCTGCACAAGTGCATGCTGGGCGCGTGGAAACGCCGCTGCCATTTCGCTTCGTACCGCGGCAGCATCCTCCAGTGAAGTGGCGAAACACGTGACCCGCAGCACACTTGCCGCGCTGGAGCCGGCCGCCTCCGCTGCCTGCCTCAATTGCGCCAGCGACCGCTGCGCCAGCGGCTGAATCTTCGGCGTGGCGCCTTCTGCCGTGATCAACTGGCCGCTCAAAAACGCCAACCCATGCGGATTCTCAGGCCTTTTTTGCTGTAGCGTCGCCTCCAGTTGGATCTGTGCGCCCTCCAGCGGAAGGCCGCCAGTCAGCACCGTGGCGATCACCGGCATCGTCAGCCGCCGGTCCACCGCAACCTCCGCCACGACGTTGGTCACCCGGCGCAAATCACCTGTGCCGGACACAAACGCCCGGATCTTTACGATCTGGGCGCCCTTCGCAGCGTTCAGTAGCGCCTTCATCGCGTCCCGCACTTGTTGCGACAGCAGGCCCTTGGCGCTGAGGGGAGTGGTAAGGAAACCGAGCCGGGCGGTTTCCACCGTTAATGTGGCGGGCGGCTCGGGCAACACTTCCAGTTGCTGAGTGGGGATGGGCTCCTCATCTTGCTTCTTCTTCCGCCTCTGGCCACTGGCCTCCGGCGCCAGCAGGGCGATCACCACCAACACGGAAACGGCGGAAAGCAGCGGTTTCATCTCGTTTTTCGCCCATCCTATCAGCTTTGCTTCCAGCCTTTGGTGGTATGGCCGGACCCTGCCGGGTTAGTCGTTTCCGGCCGGCTGTGGGCGCGGAAGCTTGCCCCAGTCCACCACCTGTGCGCGCTCTGCCCACGAATCGTATGCCACGGTCAAATCGGCGGCCACATCCGGCCGCGCTGCTGCCAGGTCTTCCAACTCGGTTCTGTCTCGTTCCAGATCGTACAACTCCCAAGGGCCCGGGTACTTCGACACCAGTTTCCACTTGCCGCGTCTTACGGCGCGGTTGCCTTCGTGTTCCCAGAAGAGAGTTCTCTGTTCCTCACTCCGCCGCCTGCTCAAAAGCGGAATCAGAGATCTTCCTTCGATGCCCTTCGGAGGGGCTACCCCCGCCGCCATCAGGCAAGTGGGCAGCAGGTCAATCACGTGACCTGGTTCGGCCTGCAATGAGCCCGCCGGTGCAAACCTGCCGGGGAAATGCGCAATCAGCGGTGTTGCAATCCCGCCTTCGTGCACAAAATGCTTGTACAGACGGAAAGGCGTGTTGGAAACGTTCGCCCAAGCCGGTCCATAGCTCAACCATGTTTCTTCCGGCCCCGGCCGGACCGCGGGAGTATTGCCCACCCGGATGGGTTTTCCTGCGCGTGTCTTCGATGGGATGTCGTACCAGTGCGGTTGCACGTCCTCAGCGCAGCCGCCATTGTCAGACAGAAACAACACCAGCGTATTGTTTTCGAGTTTCAGCCGCTTCAACGCAGCCAGGACGCGGCCAATTCCTTGATCCATCCGGTCCGTCATGGCTGCATAGACGGCCATCCGCTCGGCCTCCCATTCCTGGTCAGCCGCCTCAGACCAAGGCCTCACTGCCGGATCTCTGGGTGCGAGCCGCCAGCCGGGTTCGATGAGCCCGGCTTTCGCCATCCGTCGGTAGCGCTGGACCCGGATTGCATCCCATCCCTGGCGATACACCCTCCGGTACTTGCGGATTTCCCGATCCAGCGCATGCAGCGGCCAGTGTGGCGCGGTGTGCGCCAGGTAGTGAAAAAAGGGTTTTCCCGAGCGCGCGTGCCCCTCGATTGTACGGATCGCATGGTCCGTAATCGCATCCGTGAAATAGTAATCACTCGAATCCGGCACTGCGAGTTCGTTGCCGCTCACCAGGCTGAACGGGTCGAAAAAATTGAGAACCCCTGCGATCGTTCCGTAGAACTCATCGAATCCACGCTGCAAGGGCCAGGCCGACTTGTCCGTCCAGAACGGTTCGCCGGACTCGAAATTCAACTGGCTCTTGCCGCGGATTCTTAGATTCGCCACGTGCCATTTGCCGGACATCCCCGTGGCATAACCCTCCGCGCGCAACAGTTCCGCAATCGTCGGCCGCGATGGACTGATCTGCCCGCGGTAGCCGGGAAGACCACGGTCCTCGATCATGTGTCCGATCCCGGCTTGGTGGGGGTACACGCCTGTAAGCAGCGAAGCGCGAGTCGGGCAACAGCGCGCCGTGTTGTAAAACTGAGTGAACCGGACACCCGTTTTGGCCAGCGAATCGAGATGCGGAGTCTCGATCTCGCCGCCAAAACACCCGATGTCGGAATAGCCCAGGTCGTCCGCCATCATCAGCAGGATGTTGGGTCTGGACGGCGCAGCCGGAAGCAGGGCACTGCCAAGCGCGGTGCTCAAGAAGCCTCTACGTGTGGAAGTCGTCATGCAGCGGTACCTTCCTGCTGAATTGAATCACAAGCAAGTGGCGCAGGTGGCCTCCCCACTCGTATAAGCCAATATGGTATGGTGTGGATGGGCTTGGTATGTTCCCGCTTCCTCAGATTGATCCCTCTTCTGAAGAACCGCTTTACCGGCAGCTCCACCTGTATTTTAAGCAGGAGATCGAGAGCGGCAGGCTTTCGAAAGGTCAGAAGATACCACCCACTCGGGAATTGGCTGGCTTACTTGGCCTGAACCGGGCTACCGTCGCCGCAGCTTACGAACTTCTGGAAGGCGAAGGCCTGATCCGAAGCCATGTTGGCCGCGGGAGTTTCGTCGATGGCGGAGTAACGCCACGTTTGGCCTGGGACGAGCGTTTGGCAGAGGTGCCGGACACACGCACCCCCGTGCCGGAACCGCTTCCTGGCCATCGCACAATCAGTTTTGTCTCTTCCCGCCCCTCCGAACTTCAGTTCCCGCTCGAGGATTTCCGCGTCACGTGCGAGGAGGTGCTGCGTTCCCCTCAAATTGCCCAAGTATTGCAGCTTGGTTCACCGGCAGGCTATGGTCCGCTGCGCGAGTGGCTGCTGGCTGAAGCCCGCCGCTCAGGAGTAGCCCGCGGTGGCGATGATGTTGTGATCACCAGCGGATGTCAGCAAGCTCTGGACCTGCTGCAAAGGTTACTGGCGCCACCTGGCGAAACCGTTCTGTTGGAAGAGCCGGTGTATCCAGGGCTTAAAGGAATCTTTGCCGCGGCCGGCGTACGCTGCCTCGGCGTGCCAGTGACACCGCAGGGGTTGGACCCCGCGCTTCTCGAGCGGATGGCCGTACGCGAAAAGGCCCGCCTGCTGGTGGTAACGCCCAATTTCCAAAATCCGACCGGGCTCACCATGCCGCTGGTGAACCGCGAGGAGGTTTTGCGCGTGGCCAGGTCCACCGGATTCGCCATCGTGGAAAACGACATCTACGGTGAACTGCGCTATACCGGTCAGGCTTTGCCCACGTTGAAGCAGTTGGACGAGACGGGCGACGTCATTCAGATCAAGAGTTTTTCCAAGATCGCGTTTCCCGGCCTGCGAACGGGCTGGGTGGTGGCGCCTCACTCTGTAGCCCGCCGTCTGGCTCTGCTGAAGCAGATTGCGGACCTGCACAGCGACCAACTCTCGCAGGCCGTGCTGCTGGTTTTCGCCGAATCGGGCCGCCTGCGGACCCATTTGCAGGGCATGTTGCGCGAAGGCGCAGCCAGGCTGGAGGCCGTGCTGGATGCCTGCCAGCGCTCACTCCCTGAGCAGACGGCCTTCACGCGTCCGCAAGGCGGCATGAATCTGTGGGTTCGCCTGCCTGGCCTGATCGACGCCGCCGCGCTATTGCCTCATGCCGCCGAACGGGGCGTCACGTACTTGCCAGGCAGCTATTTCTCTGTCTCCCGCAGCGAAACCAATGCGCTGCGGCTCAGTTTTGCCGGCCTGCCGCCGGCGCAGATCCGGGACGGCTTGGCCGTACTCGGTCAGGTTTTACAACAGGAGCTGGAACAGGACTTTTCTGCGCCGCGCGGAGCCCTGGCCCCGGCCATCGTCTGAGGAGCGCAATCGCAATGAACTATCTCAATGAAGAATTCCGAGTAAAAGTCGGGTTGGCCGAAATGCTGAAAGGCGGGGTGATCATGGATGTCACCGACGCGCGGCAGGCCGAAATCGCCGAGAAGGCCGGCGCCTGCGCCGTCATGGCCCTGGAACGTGTGCCGGCTGACATCCGCAAAGAAGGCGGCGTGGCTCGCATGGCTTCTATCGCCAAAATCCGGGAGATCATGCAGGTGGTCTCTATTCCGGTCATGGCCAAGGCGCGCATCGGGCACTTCGCCGAAGCCCGGGTTCTTGAAGCCCTCGAAGTCGATTACATCGATGAAAGCGAAGTATTGACGCCCGCCGACGAAGAACATCACATCGACAAGCACGCCTTCAAGGTTCCCTTTGTCTGCGGTGCGCGTAACTTGGGGGAAGCGCTGCGGCGCATCGCCGAAGGCGCGGCCATGATCCGCACCAAGGGCGAGGCCGGCTCCGGCAACATCGTGGAAGCCGTCCGCCACATGCGTACGATCGTCAAGGAAATGAAGCAACTCACCGTGCTGGGCCGCGAGGAGTTAGTGTCGGAAGCCAAGAAGCACCTGGCGCCGTTGGAGCTCGTCGAGTACGTTCACGAACATGGCAAACTGCCGGTGCCCAACTTCTCCGCCGGGGGGATCGCTACGCCTTCCGATGCGGCACTCGTTCGCCTGTTGGGCGCCGAGGCCGTGTTCGTCGGGAGCGGAATCTTCAAGTCTTCCGACCCGGAGAAGCGAGCCCGCGCCATCGTTAAAGCCAACACCCACTACAACGACCCGAAGGCGGTCCTCGAAGCCAGCGAGGAACTCGGCGAGGCCATGCCCGGCCTGGAAATCTCCAAACTCCCCGAAAGCGAACTTCTCCAAACCCGCGGCTGGTAACGTTTCTTGAAAATGGCGATGGTCGGCGTTCTTGCTCTGCAGGGTGACTACGAAGCGCACGCACGGGCTTTGGCCCGTGCGGGTGCGGAGGCGCGCGAGGTGCGCACCGCGGGCGATCTCGAAGGTCTTGCCGGGCTGATCATCCCCGGCGGCGAGAGTACAACGATGCTTAAGCTGATGGATTATTACGGCCTTGCCGGACCACTGCGGGCCTTCGGCGCTCAGCGGCCCATCTTCGGCACCTGTGCCGGAGCGATCCTGCTGGCCTCCGAAGTCACCCACCCCTCCCAGGCCTCCCTCGGCCTCTGCGACATGGCCGTAGAACGCAACGCCTACGGCCGCCAGGTGCACAGCCACATCGCCCGCCTTGAAAACCATGCACTGGCCGGGAACGGCCCGCTGGAGGCCGTCTTTATCCGGGCGCCCATCATCCGCCGGCTGGGTCCCGGGGCAAAAGTTCTCGCCAGCCACCACGGCGATCCGGTTCTTGCGGATTTCGGCCGCCACCTCGTAGCGACTTTTCATCCGGAACTCACCGCGGACACCCGTGTTCACCGGCTGTTTGTCGAGCGGCTGTAGATGGAAGGAAGCCGCTGCCCGATGAAACGCGTTGTCTTCATTTGTATTGGAAACGCTTGCCGGAGCCAGATGGCGGAAGCCTTTGCCCGGGCCTACGGGTCCGACGTGATGCATGCCTGGAGCGCCGGTTTGTTCCCCGCTTCCGCGATCCCTCGGCAGACCATCCGCATGATGGAAGAGAAGAACATTCCTTTGCGCGATGCCTTCCCCAAGCGGCTGGACGAAGTTCCGTTCGATGATCCCGACCTCTACATCAACATGAGCGGCTTGCCTGTACCAGGTGCCCAGTTCGTCCCAACGCGCACCTGGAATGTACAGGATCCCTACCAGCAAAGCGATGAACTCTTCCGCGAAGTCCGCGACCAAATCGAGGGGCTTGTCATGGCGCTGGTCCTCGAACTCCGCGCAGAAGCCCGACCCGTTCAAACCGGTCAACCTGCGCCTGCCACGCCGGCGAAACCTCCTGGAGGGCCCGGAAAGCGCGGCTGGAGGCGCGGTCTTTAAGCCTGAAGTTCCAAACCAATAGAACTTTCGGACTGGAGCCCAGCCCGCCACTCTGGACTGCCCGTTTCCCCCAAGCCTTGTAGTTAGACTGCGTTAGCGATAAACTCAGAGCCAACCGTCCTATGTGACGGGGCCGGGCAGGGTCTGCCCGGATGCGTGGATCCGGGCGGCCTCACCTCAATTGCCGCCGTCCGGGAGACGAGCCGTGTGGGAGCATGGCTGCGGACACCGAGTTTTGGGAGGTAAGGGGCAAAATTATGGACGAAACGAGAAAAGCCCCGAGCGGGCCGCGTCGGCCCGGCACGGAAAAACTGGCGCAAAACATTCAGGAAGCCTTCCTGAACAATGCGCGCAAAGAAAAAACCTTCTTGACCATCTACCTGATGAGCGGGGTAAAACTGTCTGGCCGCATCAAGAGCTTTGATAAGTACTCGGTCATCCTGGAAACCAACAACCAGGAACAGTTGATCTTCAAGCACGCGATCTCCACCGTCGTTGTGTCCCGTCCGGTGCATGCGCCCATGGGTGCCCATGCCTCGGCTGGTTCCAGTGCCCCTGGCGTTCCGGTTCCCTCTCCGGCTCCAGAACCTCAGGATCTCTAACGCGAGAATTGCCAGATCCACCTTTGGAACGGGCCCTTGTTGTCGCCGTTGAAATCACACGGCGGACCAAGGAGAACGTGTCCTCTTCAGCCCTCGACGCCGAAGAGTCGCTGGATGAGTTGTGCACGCTGGCGCGCAGTGCCGGCGCCGAGGTCTTAGGGCGGGTGTTGCAGCAGCGCGCTTCCTTCGATCAGACGACGCTGGTCGGAGCCGGCAAACTCGATGAACTTCGGGCTTTGGTTGAGTCTCTGGAGATCGATGTGGTCTTGTTCGACCACGACCTCGGTGGCACGCAACAGCGTAACCTCGAGAAGGCCCTCGAGTGCAAGGTTGTCGACCGCACTCAGCTCATTCTCGACATCTTCGCCCGGCGTGCCCGGACCCGCGAAGGCCAGCTTCAAGTAGAATTGGCGCAATTGAACTACCTGCTGCCCAGGCTGACCGGGCGCGGAGCCGCCATGTCCCGGCTCGGGGGTGGTATCGGCACGCGCGGACCCGGCGAAACCAAGCTGGAAACCGACCGCCGCCGCATTCACCGCCGGATCAAGAAGATTGAAGACGATCTGGAAGCCGTGCGGGGAAGCCGGGCTGTCCAGCGCCGCCAGCGCAGTTCAGTCCCACTTCAAACTCTTGCTCTGGTCGGATACACCAACGCGGGCAAGTCCACTCTTTTCAACAGGCTGACGGGATCGCAAGTGACCGCCGACGCTCGCATGTTCGCAACGCTCGACCCCACCGTGCGTCAAATTCAGCTCCCATCGCGCCGCCGCGTCCTGCTCAGCGACACGGTCGGGTTCATTCGCCGGTTGCCCACCACGCTGGTCCGGGCTTTTCGCGCCACTCTCGAGGAGGTTGTCGACGCCGCACTCCTGCTCCATGTCGTCGATGCCTCCTCACCTTTGGCTTCTCAACACTGCGCCCAGGTGCGAAGTGTGCTGAGCGAGATCGGCGCGCACGAGACGCCGCAGGTGCTGGTGCTGAACAAGATCGACGTCCTTGGCCCCATCAGCGGCGAAACTGCCAGCTTGGTCCGCCGTCTCTCCGGCGAGGCCGGCGGCCTGCCCGCCTACGGCGTCTCCGCCCGAGCCGGCGACGGGCTGCCAGAATTGCTTGAGGGCATTGATCGTCATCTCCCTCAAGATCCCTTGAGCCACGTTGTCTACCACTTTCCCCATAGCGCACTTTCCCAAGCCCGCCTTCTGCATGATTTCGCTCAAGTCAGCCGCGAGGAGTTCCTGCCCACCGGCGTCGTTGTTGAAGCTGATGTCCCGGAATCGCTTCGTCGCCGTCTCACCATCTATGAGAGGGGAGAATGATTCGGCCTGTGGAAAACCATGTGGATATCCGGAGGGGTATACGCCAAACTGTTGAAACGCAATTACATGAAACCAGCTTAATTTTCACAGGAATAGCCTCGCCAAGGCTGCAAGCCCGATGAATCTGCCCAACGCTCTCACGCTTCTCCGCATCTTCTTCGTGCCGCTCTTGGTAGCTGTCTTAGTGCAGGAGCCTGGGGAGTTCGCGGTGGGGCCTTGGCGGACGGGCAACGACATGGTGGCCCTGGCCATCTTCCTGGCTGCTGCATTCACCGATCTGGTGGATGGGTGGCTGGCCAGGAGGTGGAACCAGATCACAACAGTTGGGATGCTGCTGGACCCCATTGCCGATAAACTACTGATTTCCGCCGCCTTAATTGCTCTGGTGCAGATTCAGCGCGTGCCCGGGTGGATGGCGGTTCTCATCGTCGGACGAGAGTTTGCGGTTTCCGGACTGCGCAGTATTGCAGCCGGCGAAGGCTACACCATCCAGGCCACCGACCTGGGCAAGACCAAAATGGTGCTGCAGGTGGCCAGCGTCGTCCTTGTGCTCCTTGCCGTCCGGCATCCCGCCCTGGAGCCAATGGCCGTTGGCGCGTTATGGGGAGCCATGCTCTTTGCGCTGGTCTCTGCTGCGGACTACTTCCGGAAGTTCTGGCGGGAATTGGACGAGAAAATCAAGGCGCGGCGGCGGATCGAATTGCTTCAGTTGGAGTCGGAGAGACGCCGCGAAGCTCGGCAACAGGCCCGGGCGCGGCGCGCTCAGTCCTGAAGCAGAGCCTGAGTTGGCTCGGGCTTCGGTGGTGGGGGCACAAAGCGGTACGAGGTTGGCAGGTACTCCCAGGTGCGGATCTGGCCGCGCGGTCCGGGAGGCTCGATCCCCTTTCCGTTCCACTGAATCTCAGCTCCGCCTGCGTTGCCGTAACGCACCCGAATGGGCTCGTCCGCCGCGAAAGTCTGGCTGTCCCCTGCTTTCAACAGGTTAGAGAAGATCCGTTTCCCTCCCACCCAGGCGTCCACCCAAACCATTTCCCGGGCAGTCACCACCACTTGAACGCTCTTCTGCGATGGCTCAGTAGGCTGCGCGGAAGCGGGCGCAGGCTGGGGCTCGGGCGCCGGAACCACGGGAGGCGGGGCAGGCTCCGGCGCGGCCTGCACCTGGTCGGTTTGCTTCTGGGCCTCCGGCTTTGCGGCGGCTGGTTCCTGGACGGCAGGTGCGGGACTTCCCAACCCCAGTTGCGCCCAGCGTTCCCATAGAACGTACACCCCGCTGCCGATGCCCATTACAAGCAAAAGCAGTGCCAACCGCCACATCCAGCGCTTGGTTTCTTCGCGCGAATCCGTGTTCCCTGTGGGCAGCGGGGGCACTTCGTAGTCCAGGGCGTGGACAGCCGGCTGCGTTTGGGAAGAATCCCGGATGTCGCGCTCCAGCGATAGCTGCAACTCAGTAGCATACTCCGCCTCGGGGAGCCGGACCATTGTGGCGTACTGGCGGACGAAACTCCGGTAGAAAAATCCGCCGGGCAGAGAGGAGATATCGTTACGCTCGATGGCTTCGAAATACTTGGGGTGAATCTTCAGACGGCTGGCTGCTTCCTCGATCGACAACCCCTGCGATTCTCTCGCCCGGCGCAGTTTTTGGCCCAGTGTCTCCATGCTCTGGCAGTGTCAACGGGTCTTGAGTGGTATGATACAACACTTGAGTTTGCAGGACGTTGACGGC
This sequence comes from uncultured Solibacteraceae bacterium, assembly GCA_964460395.1. GTDB lineage: Bacteria > Acidobacteriota > Terriglobia > Bryobacterales > Bryobacteraceae > CAYWQS01. The sequence goes on from CAYWQS010000002.1 coordinate 139,188, forward strand.
GGTACGCCGCCGGTGGCCGTCGTCGTGGTGAACTGGAACCGGCGGGCGCTGCTGGAAGCTTGTCTGCGCAGCCTCGAAAGCCCGCAAGAGGTGGCCTTCGAAGTGCTTGTCGTCGACAATGGGTCGTCTGACGGGTCGGTTGAGTTTTTGGAGTCCTATGCCGCTTCCGCGCCCTTCCCGTTGCGCTGGATCGTCAATCCCGTCAACCGGGGTTTTTGCGCGGCCAACAACCAAGGGTTCGCGGCCACCCGGTCGCCGTTCATCGCCCTCCTGAACAACGACGCGGAAGCCAAGCCAGGGTGGCTGGGGGGACTCTATCGAGCATTCGAAAGTCCGCGGGTGGGGATGGCCGCCTCAAAGATCCTGGTCTGGGAAGACCCACAGATCATTGACAAAGCAGGTCACCTCATCTGGCTGGACGGGCAGAATCGCGGTCGCGGTTCCGGAGAGTTGGACCAAGGCCAGTACGACCATGATCCGGAGACGCTCTGGCCGGACGGATGCGCGTGCATGTACCGTCGTGCGATGCTGGACGAAGCCGGCGGATTCGACGAAGATCTGTTCGCCTACGGCGACGACGCCGAGCTGGGTCTCCGCGCACGTATTGCCGGATGGACCTGCCGCTACGCGCCGGAGGCCGTTGTGTTGCACCACCGGGGCAGCACACTGGGCGTGGCGTCCTACGAGCGGTTGTTCCTAATTGAGCGCAACCGCGTGCTGCTGGCGGTTAAACTGTTTCCTGGTAGGCTGTTGTGGCTGAACGTCGTTTACTTTCTGGCGAGGATCCTGGCGGGCGCACGGGCAGCCTGGAATCAGCGCGGGGAGATCAGCCAATTCCCTTCGTGGAGCGCGAAACTGCGCGCCGGTCTGACGGTTCTCCGGGCCGACTGGGCGGCGCTGCGGTGGATCCCGCGCATGTGGCGCAAACGGCGGGCCCTCGAACCGATCCGGCGGCTCACTCCACGCGAAGTGGAGCAGTTGCTTCGGCGCCATACGATCAGCCTGAGAGCGCTCAGCGAGCAAACGGCCGTCCCCCGTCTCCGCGCCCGATGATCCGCCCTGGAGACGCGGTGAACGAAGTTGGCGAGGCCGACGCCTGCCCGGCGTGCCGCAATGTGCAAGTGCGCACGCTGTGCCACGGTACAGACCGGTTGTATTCGACCACAGAGAAGCACTTTCTAGTCATTGAGTGCCTGCAGTGTGGTTTGATCCGCCTCTATCCGCGGCCCGATTCGCACGAGATTCATCGCTACTACCCCGAGAATTACTGGTATCATCCCGACGCCACACCGGCCGACCATCTGGCAGAGCGCTGGCGCCGCTTTGTTCTGCGCGACCATGTCCGCTTCGTGCGGCGCGCGTTGGATGAAGTCCCGGGAGAGGGCCCGGTATTGGATGTCGGCTGCGGTGGAGGGCTGTTCTTGCGGGAACTGGGGCTGCCGCAGCACCGGCTGGCAGGATTGGATTTTTCCCTCGATGCGGCGGCGGTGGCCTGGGGGAAGCAGGGTGTGCCGGCCGCCTGCGCGGCACTGCCACGGGCGCCTTTCCGCCCCGGAGCCTTTGCGGCCATCACCATGTTCCACGTCCTGGAGCACTTGTACGATCCAGCGGCGTATCTCGAGGCGGCGCGGGAACTGCTGCATCCCGAAGGAAGGCTGATCGTTCAAGTGCCGAACGCGGCAAGCTGGCAATTCCTGCTGCTGGGAGAGGCCTGGAACGGCCTGGATATTCCGCGGCACCTGTTCAATTTTCGGGAAAGAGATCTGGAGATATTACTCAATTCCTGCGGATTCGAGGTCACCCGCCGGAAGCACTTCTCCTTGCGGGACAACCCGGCCGGACTGGCCACAAGCCTGGCTCCCGGATTGGACCCGATGTCGCGCCGGGTGCGCCGCGTACCCGACTCTCCTCGCGCGAAGCTGCTGAAGGACCTCTGCTACTTCGGGCTCGTGCTTCTGGCCTTGCCGTTTACCCTGCTGGAAGCGGCCTGTCAGGCAGGCTCCACCATCATGCTGGAGGCCCGGATCAAGAAGGAAGCATGAAGTACGCCACGGCGCGGCGCCGCTTGCCGCGATGGCTGGTAGCGTACGTCTACCACTTTGAAACCAACATCGAGAACGCCGTGAAGGACTTCGCGGCAACGCTGCCCCCCAAGGCGCGCCTCCTGGATGCTGGGGCGGGCGAAGGCCAACACCGGTCGTTCTTTGCCCGCCAGCGTTACACGGGCGTCGATCTGGCGGTGGGGGACAGTGGCTGGGACTACGGCAGTCTGGATGCGATTGCAGATTTGAACGCCTTGCCCTTCGCGGACGGCCAGTTCGATGCCGCGATCAACATCGTTACGCTGGAACACCTGCGCGAGCCGCAACGCGCCGTTGCCGAACTGGGACGGGCGCTTGCCGCCGGCGGACAACTGTTGATCGTGGCGCCGCAGGATTGGGAGATGCACCAAGAACCCTATGATTACTTCCGCTATACGCGCCATGGGTTGGACTGGCTGCTGAACCAGGCGGGGCTGCGGGCAGAAAGGATTGCTCCGGTAGGAGGACTATTCCGCGTGCTCGCGAGGCGCTGTCTCGGTGCGCTCGCTTACTTTCCGTTTCCGCTCCGCTGGCTGGCGGCATTGGTCTTGGTGCCGCTTGGCATGTTGTTGCCTCTCTTTGACTTCCTCGACCGGGACCACAAATGTACGCTGGGATATGTATGCATCGCGCGCAAGCCCTGATTCTGGCCCTATGGCTGGCGCTGCCCGCCTTTTCGGCCGGCTTCGACGGCGAGCGCGCGTTGGAAGCCACACGAAAAGTAGTCTCATTTGGCAATCGCACACCAGGTTCGTCCGGCAGCAAGCAAATGCAGGCCTGGATCGTCTCACAACTGAAGTTGCACGGCTGGGAGGTGATCGAGGATCCGTTCACCGCCCGGACACCTAAGGGGCCCATCGCGATGAAGAACATCATCGGCCGGCGCATGGGGCTCAGTGGCCAGGCCGTGGCCGTCTCGGGCCACATGGACACGAAGTTCTTTCCTTTCCGGTTTGAGGGCGCCAACGACGCCGGATCCTCGACGGGACTGTTGATCGAGTTGGCCCGCGTTCTCAAGGATGTTCGGCTCAAGAATGACGTCTACCTGATCTTCCATGACGGCGAAGAAGCGATCGTCGACTGGACGCCGGAAGACAGCCTTTATGGGAGCCGCCACCTCGCAGAACGCTGGCACCGCGAAGGCGTGCTGCAGCGTATAAAGGCGCTCATCAATGTCGATATGGTCGGCGACAAAGACCTGGAGATTGTGAAGGAATATTATTCGGTGGAGTCGCTGCGCCGCCTGGTTTGGCAGGTGGCGGCCGATCTCGGCTACGGCCGCTACTTTGGCAACAAACAGTTGCCCATCGAAGACGACCACGTGCCCTATCTTCGCAAGGGCGTGCCCGCTGTCAATCTGATTGATTTCGAGTACGGTCCCAACCATAGCTGGTGGCATACACCCGAAGACACGATGGACAAGGTAAGCGCGCGCAGCCTCGAAGTGGTGGGCCGTGTTGTGGTGGAAACACTGCGCCGCCTGGAGCCGAGATAGGAAGAAGACGCCATGACGCGCGAAAGGGCCGAACAACTCGTACAACGATGCGCCGGCAAGCGTGCTTTGGTTGTTGGCGACCTGATGCTGGATGAGTTCCTCTGGGGTAACGTGTCGCGAATCTCACCGGAGGCGCCAGTGCCGGTGGTCGAGGTGACGCGCGAGTCCTCGGTACCTGGAGGAGCGGCAAACGTGGCCCGCAACCTCAGGGAGTTCACCTCCAACGTAGCGGTCTTCGGGCAGGTGGGGCGCGATGCCGCAGGGGAAACTCTGCTACGTCTGCTGGGCGGAGCGGGCATCTCCACAAACTCCGTGCTGGTACACGAGACTTGTCCCACCGCCGTGAAGACCCGGATTATCGCGAGGCACCAACAAGTGGTTCGCTACGACCGCGAGAAGCGGTTTCAGGCTACCGCGGCCGAGGGCCGGGCCATTCTGAGCGCGCTGAGCGATGCAGTACGCGATGTGGATGCCGTGGTGGTGGCAGATTACAACAAAGGTTTTGTCGCTCCGGATCTGGCGGCTGCTCTGGGGCGGTTGGCCGTCGAGAAACAGGCGCTGGTGGCCATTGACCCGCATCCTGGCAATCCCTTGGGCTGGCACGGGCCCACGGTGGTGAAGCCAAATTATGCCGAGGCGTGTGCCTTTTTGGGGCTCTCCTGGGAATCCGTGGAAGCGGTGGCGGGCAACGAGCGGCTTGAAGACATGGGTGGCGCGCTGCTGCGCAAATGGAACGCCGGAATGGTGCTGCTCACGTTGGGCGAGCATGGGATGCTTCTATTTCGTCCCGGCCGGACGCCTTTCCATGTCCCCGCCCGGGCGCGGGAGGTGTTTGATGTCTCGGGCGCTGGAGATACCGCCATCGCGCTGCTTGCGCTGGCGCTTGCGGCGGGGGCGACCGCCGAGGAGGCCGCCGAGTTGTCCAATCACGCCAGCGGTGTGGTGGTGGGCAAATTGGGCACCGCAACCGTGACACCTGAAGAATTGCTGGAGAGTTTTAGGTGACTTCCGCCCGCCCTGCTATCTTCCTTGACCGCGACGGAACCTTGATGGAAGACACGGGCTACCCCAGCCGTCCCGAAGATGTGCACGTCTACCCCGGGACCAGCGAAGCGTTACTCCGGATGCGCGAAGCCGGATACTTATTGGTTCTGGTCACCAACCAGGCGGGCATTGGCCGTGGCTACTATACGGAGGCTGACTACGAAAGAGTGCAGGCGGAATTGTTCCGTCAGATCGCGCCGGCCACCCTCGATGGTTCTTACTTTGCTCCCGATGCGCCGGGCATGCCCAGCACCCGCCGCAAACCCGCGCCCGGCATGGTGCTGGAAGCGGCGCAGGATCTGCAGATCGACCTGGGGCGCTCGTTCCTCGTCGGCGACAAACCTCTGGATGTCGAATGCGCGCTGAACGCAGGCGTGAGACCGGTGCAAGTTCGTACGGGTTACGGGGCGCAGCAACCGGACTCCCGGGCAGAGTATCTGGCGCAGGATCTCGCCGACGCGGCCGCCTGGATTCTGCGTCAGACGCGGTAGCACCCCAGCACTCGGAGCAGATCGGCCAATTCTTCCAAGTGGCCGAGCGCGCGACGCACCCGCTCCTCCTCCACACTGCCCAGAAAATCCACGTAGAAGCGGTATTCCCATGGCTTGCCGCGGAGTGGGCGGGATTCGATTTTGGTCAAGCTGATATCGCGCAAAGCGAATGCGCTCAATGCGCGGAACAATGAGCCGGGCTGGTTCCGCGTAGTGAACACCAGAGACGTTTTCCAGCCGCGCGCCGAGGTGTTCCGGTCCGGCAGTGGCGCCTGGTCGGGCCGGCGCAGTAGGAAGAAGCGCGTATAGTTTTCCCGGTCATCCTCGATGGACTTCTTCAGGATCCGAGCGCCATAGATGGAGGCGGACACGGCCGAAGCAATGGCCGCGCCGCCTTCGGGCCGTTCTTCCATGACCATCTTTACGCTCCCCGCGGTGTCGTAGAAGGGCACCCGCTCCATCTGCGGATTCGCCGCCAAGAAATCCAAACACTGATTGAGTGCAACGGGGTGGGAGTAGACCCGCCGCACCTGGGAAAAACGCAGGCTTGGTGGCGCAATCAGATTGTGGACAATTCGCACGCTGGCCTCGCCCGTGATGCGGAAATCGAAATTCAGCAGATGGTCGTAGTTTTCGTGCACCGACCCGTGCAGTGTGTTCTCGATAGGAATCACCGCCGCGTCTACCAGCCCGTCCCGGAGTGCCAGGAAGACGTCCTCGAAGCGTGGTCTGGGCACCACCTCCACCTCCGCACCCAACAGGCGCATGGCCGCTTCATGGCTGAATGCCCCGCGCTCTCCCTGGAACGCAGCACGGATCGATTTGGCGGAAGGTTTCGTTTTCTTCACGATGCAGACACCCGGACGGACTGTTTAACGCGGCTGAGCGCTCGCGTCGTTCAGGCTCCAGTCCCAATCAGCGTACTCGATCTTCCAGCGGCCCTGGCGCAGCGCGGCAGCTTCTGGGGGACCGTAACGTGCAACGAATGCCAGCCGCTCCGCGTCGTTTGCGCCGAAGTCCCGGGCGAACCATTTGAAGAGGCTTGACAAGCGCACCACGCGCCGGCGCGGATCCATTAAGCAATTGCGAGGCTCCTGGAAAAACTCCCTTGCCAGCCGCTCCAGTTCCCGCTCGACGTTTTCCGCCGTAAATGCGATTCGGGACAGCCGCGGGCACCCTTTCGAAGCGCAGACGATGGCGAAGTGAATGCGCGGGTCGCGAAACCCGTCCCTGATGTTGTCGTCCTCGATGCTGGCCAAGGTCCGCGGGCGGCCCCCCACGGTAAACTTTGCGCGGTAGAAAAACGCTTCGCGGCCAACCGGGTTTTCCAACAGCCGGCGCTTTTCGGGGTAACGTTCCGTCATCGCTTCCAGCACCAGGGCGTTGTAAGCGTTAAGCCAGTAGGCGAGGCGCGCCTCGCGTAGTGGAAACAGGGCTGGGTGCGAGTCTGGACTAATGCGGCTCAGGGCTTCCACGAATTGGGCCAGCGGGCCGCGAGTTGCTTTCAGAGCCGCATATTGGACCTGCCCTTCCTCCGTGACATGCCGGGTCAGAACCTGCTGGAAGAGGGCTGCGTCGGGAGGCTTTGCCGGAGCGCCATGGGATAAGGCCAACAGCAGCGCCAGCCGGGTCATAGGAGTCTTAACAAGGCCTTGACCTCACGCAAATTCTCAAACATCTGCTCTGCTTCGCGGAATTCCTTGGTGTGAATGCAGCGGCGCCCCTGGCGGTGCTCCGCCGGATAGCGGACGTGCAGCATTTCGTGAAACAGGACATAGCGGACAGCGTCCACCGGCACGCAAGGGCGGTCCAGGACGCGGCTCAGCACAACGGCGTTGTGCACAGGGTCGTAGTGCCCCAGGAGTGTGCGTGAAGCCCGCCTGCTCCAGCCCAGGTGGGGGAGCGGCAATTCTCCCTGGAAATAACGCGCATTCAGCTCCCGGAAGAGCGCCTCCAAGTCGTAATGATCGCCCTTCGGGCCGGAGAGGTATTTCCGTCCGCGGTTCCGCCGCACTTCCTGCACTTCGGCGCGTACATGGCCTGTGTAGAGCCACTCGCGGTAAAGGGCCAGGGCTTCACGCGGCGGCTGCCGCCGGTAGAGCTTGGCCAGCAGGATATGCGCCAGCGCATAGTGTACGTGCTCAGGTGCCGTTTCCAGCACATCAGCCAAGTGAACTTCCAGACTATGCCCGTTCAGCCGCACACGCGCATTCGGCCCGGCGTAGCGGCGCCACACGACCGCGATGGAAGCCAGCGGGCGCGAGCCAAAGCGGTCGCGGTGTACGCGCCAGAAAATTTCCTCGGGGCCCCCGCTGAACAGGTGACGCTGAAGGGGTTGCATCTCTCCTTGCCCTTAGCATAACAATGGATGTTTGCGTCCTTTTCGAACGAACAGGTCCTGAATTGCCAGGTCTGCAATCCAATCCGCCGCCAGTTCGGCTCCGCAGGATCGGGCGCGGCGGAATCAGGACGGGAGGTCTCTTGAGAAACGTCAAGATCAGCGCTCTCGGTTGCTACGTGCCGGAGCGGGTGCTCACCAACGCCGAGTTGGAAAAGATGGTGGACACCACGAACGAGTGGATTCTGGAGCGCACCGGCATCAGTGAACGCCACATCGCCGCCCCGGATCAAGCCACATCCGACATGGCCGTGGAAGCGGCCAAGCAAGCACTGGACATGCGCGGGATCGACGCGGAGGAAATTAACGCGATTTTGGTCTGCACAGTGACGCCAGACCACTTCTTCCCGGCTACGGCCTGCCTGGTGCAGGACCGCATCGGCGCCATCGGCGCCTGGGGCTTCGATTTGGTCGCCGCCTGTTCCAGCTTCGTTTACGGCATGACGGTGGGCGCCCATCTGGTGGGCGGCGGGACTCATGACAAGGTGCTGGTCATTGGCGCTGACACGATGTCGCGGATTATCGATTATGAAGACCGCGCCACCTGTGTCCTCTTTGGCGACGGCGCCGGCGCGTTTCTTCTGGAAGCGGCCGCCAATGGCGAACCTGGCTTTGTCGGTTGCCACAACGAAATTGACGGTTCGGGAGCTTGCGCTTTACACATGCCGGCAGGAGGCAGCCGGAGGCCGCCTTCGCACGAAACCATCGATCAAAAGATGCACTTTGTGCACCAGGATGGCCAGGCCGTGTTCAAGTTTGCCGTGCGCAAAATGCACGAAGCCTGTGACCAGGTGCTGAAGAAAAACGGACTGAAGCCTTCCGATGTGAAACTGATGGTGCCCCACCAGGCGAACCTTCGCATCATTTCCGCCACGGCCGACCGTCTGGGTGTGGCGAAGGAAAACGTCATTGTGAATATCGGCCGTTACGGCAACACCACTTCGGCCACCATCCCGCTGGCGACGCGCGACGCCTGGCAGGCCGGCATGCTGGCCAAAGGCGACCTGGTGTTGTTCGCGGCTGTGGGTGCGGGTTTTACGGTGGGCGCCAACCTCTGGCGCTGGGGGATCGACTAAAGCGGCGTCAAGCCCTTGCTGCGTAGTGGGCTTCCGCCGCCTCGCGGCCGCTGCTCGTGGGCGTGTAGCCCTCTTCGAGCAAGGCGGTTTCCAATGCACTAAGCAGCAGCAGGATGTTCTCGCGCGACGATCCGTAGCCCATCGTTCCAATGCGGAACACCTGCCCGGCCAAAGGCCCTAGCCCGCCGGCGATTTCGATGCCATGCGTGGCCATCAGCCGTTTGCGCACGTTTAGATCGTTGACTCCTTCCGGCACGCGCGGCGTGTTGAGAGTCCACAGCCGGTGCCCGGGTTCTACGAGCATCCTGAGGCCCATTGCTTCGAGTCCGGCGACAAAAGCTTCATGATTGGCCCGGTGCCGGGCATGCCGCACTGCCAGCCCCTCTTCGCGTACGATCGCCAAAGCCTCGTGCAGCGCATAGAACATCGAGATTGGCGCAGTATGGTGATAGCGGTGCGCGCTTTCGTAGTAGTCGAGCAACAGCTTGAGGTCGAGATACCAGCTCACTGGTTTGCTCTGCCGTTGGCGCAGCCAGTCCACAGCTCGCGGCGAGCAGGTGACCGGGGCCAGGCCCGGCGGGCAGCCCAATGCCTTCTGCGTGCCGCTATAGGCAATGTCGATCCCTGCTTCGTCGATTTCGACGGGCATTCCGCCCAGGCTGGTGACGCAGTCGGCAATCACCAGTGCTCCCGCCTTGCGGGCGGCAGCCGCAATCCCGTGCCCTGGCTGGTGAGCGCCGGTTGAAGTTTCAGCATTCACAAACGCCACCACATGCGGCTGGACTCTGTGGATAAACTCCTCCGCTTCCGCGTCCGTGTACGTTTCGCCCCAAGGCTTCTCCAGGCGTTCCACTTGCGCGCCGTGCCGCCGGCCCATTTCGCAAAGACGATCCGAGAAATAGCCGTTGCAGAAGACGGCGAACCGCGAGCCGGGCTCGACGAAATTGGCCACGGCCGTCTCCATTCCGGCACTGCCCGTGCCGGAAATCACCATGGTGAATTCGTTGGTTGTTCCGAAGCACAATTTCAGCCCCTCGCGGATCTCTTCGTTCACCTGGAAGAAAAACGGGTCAAGATGCCCCACAATGGGCTGCTGCATGGCGGCATACACGCGGGGATGCACCGGAGATGGGCCGGGTCCGAAGAGTTGGCGGACGGGGGCGGACAGCGCAGGCGTATAGGAAGACATCGAGACCAGTTTATGCTGAAGAAACCCCCGCCGATGGAACTGCCGGTCGATTCGCTCTTGCCCGAAGTGGTTGACGCGCTCCGCGACGGTGACCTTGTCTTGGAAGCTCCGCCAGGGGCGGGGAAAACCACGCGTCTGCCCGCCGCCCTCCTTGCGGCCGGCTACTCGGAAGTTCTTGTGCTCGAGCCAAGGCGTCTTGCGGCCCGGTTGGCCGCGCAGCGCGTCGCCGCGGAACTGGGTGAGGCGCCCGGCGGCCGGGTGGGATATCAGATCCGTTTCGACCGGGTGGCAGGACCGGAGACGCGGCTGCACTACCTCACCGAAGGCGTCCTGACGCGGCGGTTGCTGGCTGATCCCGATCTGCGCGGCGCCGGCGTGGTGGTGCTGGACGAGTTCCATGAGCGCCACCTGGAAGGCGACGTGGCGTTGGCGTTGCTTCGGCGCCTGCGGCGGCGGCGGAAGGATTTGCGCCTGGTGCTGATGTCGGCCACGATCGAGGGCTCCACTCTGGCTCGCGAACTTGGAAACTGGCGCGCTCTGCGGAGCGAGGGACGGCTCTTCCCGGTGGACATCGAGTTCTCTCCCGAAGAGCCTCTGCCATTGGAAGAAAGGGTTTCGCAAGCCGCCCAGCGGTTGTTTGCGCGGCTGCCCGCGGGAGATGTTTTGTGCTTTCTGCCGGGGGCAGCCGAGATTCGGAGGGCGCAGCGGGCCGCCCAGGCGTGGGCCGGTGCGCTCGGCATCGAGGTACTGCCGCTGCACGGCGACCTCAGCCCTGAAGAACAAGATCGCGCGATCGCACCAAGCTCTCGGCGCAAGTTGATCCTATCCACGAATGTGGCGGAGAGTTCAATCACGATCGAAGGCGTCCGTGCGGTGATCGATTCCGGGCTCGCGCGCCTCCCGGTGGACTCGCCTTGGACCGGACTGCCGCGGATCGAGGTCCGCCGGATCAGCCAGGCCTCGGCCCGGCAGCGTGCCGGACGCGCGGGCCGGCTGGGTCCGGGCCGGGCCGTCCGGCTCTACACGGAGGCCGATTTCTTGAGGCGGCCGGCTCACGATACGCCGGAGATCTTGCGCCGGGAACTTGCGCAGCTTGCACTCGATCTTCACGCCGCTGGCTTGAAGCCCGGCGAAGTAGAGTGGCTGGACGCGCCGCCGGAGGCTCGGTGGGAAGAGGCAAGCGACTTGCTAAAACGACTGGGCGCCCTGTCCTCTGAGGGCAAGCTGACGGAGCGCGGCCGGCGCATGGCCAGGCTTCCACTGCATCCGCGGCTGGCGTGCCTGGCCGTGGCAGCCGGCGAACGGGGCGCCGGCCGCGCAGGATGCGCCGCGGCGGCGCTCCTGGCTGCCGGGGAGAGACTGCCGGGGGAAGCGCCCCACGAGGCCTTGTCGGATCTTGACATCCTGCTGGAGCGCCCCATGGAGCAGCGCACAAAGCAGTTGGAAAGGCAACTCGTTGGCCTGCTCCGCCCCGTTCCATTTGCCGGTGCGGCCGTGGAGGAAGAAACCGCGCTGCGGTTCGCTTGCCTCGAAGCCTTCCCTGACCGCGTCGCGGCCCGGCGCCGCGACCGCGACCTCACTATGGCCGGCGGAATGGGTGCCGTCCAGGCTGCCAATAGCACGGTACGCCGCGCAAAGCTTCTGGTCGCGTTGGAAATCGAAGACCGGCCGGAACAGGGCGCTCCGCTCGTCCGCTTGGCCTCCGCCATTGAGCCGGAGTGGCTGATGGACCTCTTCCCGGAGCAACTCGCCGAGCGGCAATTCCTCGAATGGAACCGCGAGTCAGAGCGCGTTGAAGCCTGCGACGCACTGCTCTACGGGGATGTTGTGATCGAGGAGAGCAGGAATCTTCGGCCCCAGAATGAGGCTGCAGCGCACCTGTTGGCGCGCAAGGCGATTGAAACCGGCATGCAGCGTTTCGTTGACGCCGGCCGGTTGGAACAGTTGGTCGAACGGCTGCGCTTCCTCGCGGATCATGGATTGGGACCGCCGGTGCCTGACGCGATTCTGGAAGGAGCGCTGACCCGGCTGGCTCAAGGGTGTTCCTCGTTTTCCGAGTTGGAGCGCGCCGCGGGCAACGGTGGGCTGGAGCAATCGTTGCTGGATGAGGCGGGCGTCGCCGCCCATCAGGTGGAGCAGTTTGCGCCGGAACGGTGGCGGCTTCCCTCGGGCCGTCTGGCCAAGGTCACTTACAAAACAGGGCAGCCCCCTTGGGTTGCTTCCCGCCTCCAGGACTTCTTTGGATTGCGGGAAACTCCGAAAGTAGCGGGAGGCCGGGTGGCTCTGGTGGTCCATCTGCTGGCGCCCAACCAGCGCCCGCTGCAGGTGACGCAAGACCTGTCCGGATTCTGGCGCCGCCTGTATCCCCAGGTAAGAAAAGAACTCATGCGAAGATACCCCCGGCATTGCTGGCCGGAGGATCCCTTCGCTGTTCAATCCTCCGAAAAATCGCGCTAAAGCCGGGCCTGCCCATCCGATGAGAGAACTGACCATGCCGGTTTGCGCGTCCTTCCGCGATCAAAACGAAGAGTCTGCGAGCCTGCGGGTTCAGGCCAACATGGACTTGGGCCGCCGCTGTGCCGGCTCGGCCGCCTCCATCCCCCTGGTTCTTGCCGTTGTGCTGTTCGCCACCGGCCTGCCGAGCCTGTATCCGCTCTGGTTCTGGTGGCTGGTGATCTTGTTGGCGGGTTTCGGCGTCTTCCGCATCGTGGTGGGTTATGTCATTCTCCCGCGTTGTCCATGGAGCGAGAAGCACAATATAGTCATGCTGGAGCTTGCCGTACTCGGGGTTCCCTTCGTCTGGTCGGCGGTCACATTGCAGGTTGTGCTTCGGGAAGGCCTGACTTCCTGGAACGGCCTGGTCCTGCTGCTCGTCGGGATGGGCATGCTTGCTGTTTCGAACTGGATCCTGATCTCACACTTTGGCACCTTGGTCCGCTACTTCCTGCTGGCGCTGGCTCCCGTGCTTGTAGCTCCTCCCGTCCTGGAGGGCTCGCGAGGCGCGGCGTTCTCTTTGTGCCTGCTGGTGGCGGCTGGACTGCTGCTGGCGCAGAGCCGCTGCTGGAACCGTCACTACTGGCAGGCGCTGGCGGACAACCGCCGCCTGCAGAGGAGCCTCCTGGAACTGGAAGCAGCCCGCGGGCGGGCGGAATCTGCGGACCGTGCTAAATCGGAGTTCCTCGCCAATATGAGCCATGAACTCCGCACGCCGCTGAACGGCATCATGGGAATGCTGGATCTGGCCTTTGGCACGCATCTCACTAAAGAGCAACGCGAGTATCTGGATGCGGCACAGGCTTCGGCGCGTGCGTTGCTGTTCCACGTGAATGAAGTGCTGGAATACTCACGCATCGAGCACGACGGCGTCGTTGTCCACCCGGAACCTGTCGTACTCCGCGACCTGCTGGAGGCGGCATGTGGCAGGCAAAGCCCGAGGCTCCGGCACCGTCCGGTCCGTTTGGAACTGGAACTGTCCCCATCCTTGCCGGAGCGGATTCAATGCGACCGCAAGATCCTCAGCCGGGCGCTGGACCTTCTGCTCGACAACGCGATTAAGTTCACCGAACGAGGCTTTATCCGGCTGGCCGCTTACCCCGAGACCGGAAAACTTCTCGAGGAACGGGTGGTGTTTCAAGTTCAAGACACAGGGGTGGGGATTCCGGAGGACCACTTGTCCCGAATTTTTGAGGCCTTCGCCCAAGCCAACAGCACGCACTCAAGGCGCCACACGGGCATTGGGCTGGGGTTGGCCATCAGCGGCAAACTGATTGGTGGAATTGGCGGCGAACTGCGAGTCCGCAGCACCCCTGGCAAGGGCTCCACCTTCTGGTTTTCGGTGCCTTTGAGAGTAAGCCGTCCGCTGAAGACCCACGCCGAGGGGCCCGGTTTCAGGCAATTACCAACAGCAGGTCTTTCGGTTCCACTGTCTGACCCACCTGGACATGCCGTTCCGTCACCTTGCCGCTGATGGGAGCATACACTGTCGTCTGCATCTTCATGGCTTCGAGCACCAGCAGTTTGTCTCCCTTCTCTACGCTCTGATTCAACTCAACGGCCACTGCAGTGACTGCGCCTGGGATTGGAGCGCCCACTTGGCCGGGCTTCTCAGGATCCGCTTTGGGATGAGTCTTGGTTTCCGCCTTGAGCTTACGGTCGCGAATGACGACCTCCCGCGGCTGCCCGTTCAATTCGAAAAACACCGTGCGGTGGCCGTCCGAATGAGGTTCGCCGATCGTAAGGAACTTCACCACGAGCGTCTTTCCGGGTTCGATCTCGATCGTAATCTCTTCACCCTGGCGCATGCCGTAGAAAAAGAGGTTGGAGGGCAAGACAGACAGATCGCCGTAGTCGCGGCGCGCCCGGTCGAACTTCAGAAATACCTCCGGATACATCAGGTAGCTCATCAGGTCGGTGTCGGGCGGCTTGTGGCCGGTCTTCTTTTCGAGTTGGGCTCGAACCTCGTCAAATTGAGCCGGTGCGAGCTTGGCGCCAGGCCTTCCTTTGCCTGGTTTGCGCCCGCGCAACACCACGCGCGCGATCTTCTTGGGCCAACCGCCTTCGGGCCAACCCAGAGTTCCTTCGAACATCTCCACCACAGAGTTCGGGATGTTCAGGCTATGGTCTTCGGGCAGATTGGTGAATTCCTGCACCGTCATCCCATGCTGGATGAGGAAAAGAGCCATGTCGCCCACCACCTTGCTGGACGGCGTGACTTTCACGATGTCGCCGAAGGCGTGATTCACGTCGGCATACATCCGGGCGATTTCGGGCCAGCGGCTCCCAAGGCCGAGGTTCTCGGCCTGCTCGCGCAAATTGGTGTATTGGCCGCCGGGCATCTCGTGCAAGTAAACGTCCGCGGCGCCTGAGCGCGGCGCGCTGTCGAAGGGGGCGTAGTTCGCGCGCACAGTTTCCCAGTAGTCGGAGGCGTGGTTCAGCGCGTCGAAGTCCAGGCCTGTGCCCCGCTCCGGGTCATGCGCCAGGGCGGCCACCAGCGAATTGAGGTTGGGCTGGCTGGTGGTGCCGCTCATGGAACTCAGCGCGCCATCCACCACGTCCACGCCCGCCTCGGCCGCTTTGAGGATGGAAGCAGCGGCAATGCCGCTGGTGTCGTGCGTATGGAAATGCACGGGAAGGCCTACGGCTTCCCGGAGGGCTTTCACCAGGCGGTAAGCCGCGTAGGGCTTGAGCAGACCGGCCATGTCCTTGATGGCCAGAACATGGGCGCCCATACGCTCAAGTTCCTTCGCCATGCGGACGTAATAGTGAAGCGGATATTTGTCGCGCTTCGGGTCATCGATGTCGCCCGTGTAGCAAACGGCCGCCTCGCAGATCTTCCTGGTGCGGCGCACCGCCTCCATCGCAACCTTCATGTTGGGCAGCCAGTTCAGGGAGTCGAAGATGCGGAAGATATCGATTCCTTCCTGCGCGGCAGTCTCGACGAAGCGGCGCACCACGTTATCCGGGTACGCGGTGTAGCCGACGGCGTTCGACGCACGGAACAGCATCTGGAAACAGATGTTGGGGATCGCGGTGCGCAACTTCGCCAGCCGTACCCAAGGGTCTTCGTGCAGGAATCGCATCGCCACGTCGAATGTGGCGCCGCCCCACATTTCAAGGCTGTACAGACCGGCCATCTGGCGCGCTACGAAAGGGGCGATCAACAGCATGTCGTGTGTCCGCATGCGCGTGGCCATGAGCGATTGGTGCGCGTCCCGGAAGGTGGTGTCGGTACAGAGCAGCCGTTTCTCGGTCCGCGTCCAGGCCGCGAACTTCTCGGGCCCCACTCGGTCAAGGAGTTGACGGGTGCCAGGTGGCGGCTCCTCGGCCAGAGTCCCCGGTGGCTCGGGCGTCCGCAGTACAGCCGGTGTCGCGCGGTGGGCCATTTCCGGGTTGCCATTCACCAGGATCTCGCCCAGGTAGGTGAGCAGGCGGGTGGCGCGGTCCTGCCGCGGGCGGAACCGGAAAAGCTCGGGCGTGTGCTCGAGCCAGGAGGTGGTGACGCGTCCGGCCTGAAAATCAGGATGGGTCACCACGTTTTCCAGGAACGGGATATTGGTCTTTACGCCGCGGATCCGGAATTCACGCAAGGCGCGGTCCATTCGCTGGCAGGCCTGCGGCAGATCGCCGCCCTTGGCGGTGACCTTGACCAGAAGCGAATCGTAATACGGCGTGATCACAGCGCCGCCGTAAGCGGACGCGCCGTCCAGGCGGATGCCAAAACCGGCGGGCGAGCGGTAAGTTTGGATGCGGCCGTAATCTGGTGTGAAGTGGTGTGCCGGGTCTTCCGTGGTGACCCGGCACTGCAGTGCGGCTCCCCGGACTTCTATCTGATCTTGCCGCGGAATGCCCATTTCTTTGGAATGGAGCTTGTGGCCCTGGGCCACTTGGATCTGTGCCCGCACGACATCAATCCCAGTGACTTCCTCAGTCACCGTATGCTCCACTTGGACGCGAGGGTTCACCTCGATAAAGAACCACTGGCCTGACGCAACATCCACGAGGAACTCTGCGGTACCGGCGTTGTAGTAGCCCGCCTGGTGTGCCAGACGCACCGCCGCTTCGCACAAGGCGCGACGGATGTCCGCGGCCAGTCCAATCGCTGGCGCCACCTCTACCACCTTCTGGTGCCGCCGCTGAACGCTGCAATCCCGCTCCCATAGGTGAACGATATTTCCGGCGCGGTCTCCGAGAATCTGCACTTCCACGTGGCGCGCCCGCCGGACGTACCGCTCAATGAACACGGCCCCGTTGCCAAATGCAGCCTGTGCTTCCGCCGTGGCCTCGGCCAGCCGGCCCTCCAGTTCCTCCGGCTTCAGTACGATGCGCATGCCGCGGCCGCCTCCGCCAAAGGCCGCCTTCAGAATCAGCGGGAACCCCACGGATGTTGCCGCACGCCGCGCCTCCCCCAGTCCGGTCAGGGGTTCTTCGGTGCCCGGCAGGACAGGTACCCCCGCCGCTTCGGCCAGTCTGCGGGCCGCGGTCTTATCTCCGAGGCGTTCCAGGATTTCCGGTGACGGACCAACAAAGGTAATGCCATGGCGTTCGCAAGCGCGCGCCAACGCCGGATTTTCACTGAGGAAACCGTAGCCGGGATGGATGAAATCCACGCCCTTCTCTTTGGCCAGGGAGACCATGCCTTCTACGTCGAGATAAGCCTGGACGGGGCCGAGGTGTTCGCCTACCTGGTAGGCTTCATCCGCCTTGAAGCGGTGCAGGCTGAGACGGTCCTCCTTGCTATAGATAGCGACCGTGCGCAGGCCCAGTTCGGTGGCCGCGCGGAAGATCCGGATGGCGATCTCCCCGCGGTTCAGCGCGAGCAATTTTTGCATTGTTCATCAAGCTAACACGGAGCGGGCGTGGAACTGCCTGCTCCCCGCCTTGGGATGGCGGGCCGCGATAGGTTTGGGCTGGAACTACTTTCTATAGCTCAACACCAGCAATCCCAGAAGAACGGCAGTCGCGGCCTGCTGGCCGCCGGGCACGACGTTCAACAGCAACGAGTGCATGGCGTCTTTCAAATACAGCGCGGGAATCATGGCCGCCGCCAAGCAGCTTAGGCTCGACCATCCTATCCATCGCGTCAGCGTCACTCGCGATTCCTCCAAATTCGCGGGGTCATTGCATACCCGTGCCATTAGTGTTGAAGAGGATTCTCATTCAGTCAATGGCTCGATGGTTCTAAGGTGGAATTTAGGATAAATGTCATGTCCCCGCTATTCCTACCGATTGTGCTGGCTGCTGCGTTTCCGCCTCAACCGGCGCATGGCCTTCGCTACGCTTCCCCGGCCCAGACATGGGACGAGGGACTGCCGCTCGGCAATGGGATGATGGGGGCGCTGGTATGGGGCGATGGCCACCCGGTGAAGATCTCGCTGGATCGAGCGGACCTTTGGGATTTGCGCAGGGTTCCCGAGTTCGGCGGGCCGGACTACAAGTTCTCGAAGTTGCGGCAATGGCGCGCGGCGGGCCGTTTCGACGACATCCGGCGGGTGTACGAGGATCCCTACCGCCGGCCTGCGCCCACGAAGATCCCGGCGGGCCGGATCGAATTGAATCTAAATGGCGATTTCGCGAGCATGGAACTCGATCTCGCCACGGCCGAGGGTGTTTGGCGGACGCCGCGAGCCAGCCTGAGGGTCTTCGTGCACGCCACGGAACCAGTGGGTATGCTCCGCTGGGATGGCCCGGAGGCGCCTGAGGTCCGGCTGCGGCCGCCCGCCTTTCAGGGCGAGGTGCGGGATGGGGCGCAGGGTGGCATTTCCCCCGGCGATCTGCAGCAACTGGGCTATCCCGCTCCGGTCGCGTCTTCCGATGATTCCTTTCAGGCGTACCGCCAATCGGGCGCCGAAGGGTTCGTATACGCCGCCCGCGTCACCTGGAGGCGGCGGGGCGGTGCCTGGGAAGCCGCCTGGTCGATCGCCACTGGGGAAGACGCGGAGAAAGCCGCTCAGCGTCAGGTGGAATCTGCCCTTGCGCGTGGCTATGCCGCGATGCTCACCAGCCATAAGTCCTGGTGGCGCAGGTATTGGGCTCAATCAGGCATCTCCCTGCCGAACCCCGTTCTGGAGCGGCTCTGGTATCTCGAGCAATACAAGTTTGGTTCCGCCGCCCGGCGCGGAGCACCGCCCATCACCCTGCAGGCCATCTGGACTGCGGACAACGGGAAACTGCCGCCTTGGAAGGGCGATTATCACCATGACCTGAACACTGAACTCAGTTACTGGCCCTGCTACAGCGGCAACCACCTGGAAGAAGGGCTGGGATTCCTGGACTGGCTGTGGGCCACACGCGAGGCCAGCCGGGAATGGACCCGTGAATTCTTCGAGTTAGAGGGGCTCAACGTGCCCATGACCGCGGACCTGAACGGCCGCCAAATCGGCGGCTGGGTGCAGTACACCCACTCACCCACCATCTCCGCCTGGCTCGCCCACCACTTCTACCTGCACTGGCGATACTCCGGAGACCGGGAGTTCCTGCGGAACCGTGCTTACCCCTACCTCTCCGATGCAGCCACGTTTCTGGAGGCGTTTACCAGGGAACGTGACAGCCGTGGCCACCGCACCGTCCCCCTCAGCGCCTCCCCCGAAATCAATGACAACAAACCCTCTGCGTGGTTTGACGCCACCACCAACTACGACCTCGCCCTGGTCCGCTGGTTGTTCGGTGCGACGGCTGAATTGGCTCGCGAATTGGGCTTGTCGGAGGATGCCCTGCGTTGGCGGCAGGTGCGCGCCGAATTCCCCGATTTCGCGCTCGCCGCGGACGGCGCCCTCGAGGTGGCGCCAGGTTACCCACTGCCGGCCTCCCACCGCCACTTTTCCCACCTGATGGCCATTCATCCCCTGGGATTGGTGGATGTGGATTCCCATCGCCGCACGGTGGAAGCTTCAATCGCCGGTTTGGAGCGTTCGGGGACCGATTGGTGGACCGGGTACAGTTTCTCCTGGCTCGCCAACCTAGCAGCCCGGGCACGCCTCGGAGATAGAGCGGAGCGCGCCCTGGAGATCTTCTCCCAGGCTTTTACTTTGCGGAACAGCTTTCACGTCAATGGCGATCAATCCGGCAAGGGTTACTCCCGCTTTACCTACCGGCCGTTCACCCTGGAGGGCAATTTCGCCGCAGCGGCTGGCATTCAGGAGATGCTGCTGCAGAGCCACCGCGGGGTCATCGACGTCTTTCCGGCCCTGCCGGGGGCTTGGCGGCGAGCCTCCTTCAGTACCCTCCGCGCGGAGGGCGCCTTTCTGGTCTCCGCCGAGTGGAATGAGGGCCGGGTGACAAAAGTGTTGGTGGACAGCGAGCGCGGAGGGCGTTTGCGGTTGCGTCTGCCAGGCGAGTCCGGGCTGGTCGAGAAGGATACGCAGCCCGGCCAGCGCCTGCGCATCCGTTAGCCCTGCCGCCTCAAACTTGTTGAAAATGGGAGGAACTTTGCCCTGCTCGCCGTCGTAGTTCAGGGCAGGGCAGAGTTGACTCCTGCCCCCGAGAGGATACGGAAATGAGATTACACGCCGCCCTGTTCCTGCCTCTGCTTCTGCTGACGGGTTGCGAATTCGACCCATCCGACTGGGGCAGTTCCAACCGGTACAAGGAAGCGTTCAACTACTCCTACAAGCTCAAGTCCGGCGGGCGGGTGAGCCTGGAGACTTTTAACGGCTCGGTTCAAGTCATCGGTTGGGACCGTGATGCCGTGGACGTCGCCGGCGCCAAGTACGCTGCGCAGGAAGAGGTGATGAAGGGCATCCGCATCGATGCGGTTTCCGATGAGAACAACCTTTCCCTGCGGGTGATCCGCCCCGTGGAGCAGAACTGCAACTGCGGCGCCAGTTTCCAACTCAAGGTGCCGCGGAAGGTTGTGCTCGACATGTTGCGGAGTTCGAACGGCAGTGTGCGTGTTGAGTCGGTGGAGGGCTCCGTGCGCCTGAAGACCTCGAACGGCTCGGTGAACATTTGGTCGGTGCAGGGCGATGTGGACGCGCAGACCTCGAACGCCAGCATCGAGGCGGGCCAGTTTCAGGGTTCCGCTGTCTTCAAGACCTCGAACGGCCGCATCAAGGCTGACGGGGTGAAGGGCACGTTCGACGCCACCACCTCGAACGGTTCCATTGACGCGACGCTCACCGAACCCGCCGAGGGCAGCACGGTCGCTGCCCGCACCTCCAATGGAAGCATTTCTCTTCATCTGATGAGTTGGAAGAACAACGCCATCCGGGCCCAGACCTCCAATTCCAGCGTCAACCTCCGCCTGCCGGAAGCCGTCAACGCGGAACTTACCGCCGACACCTCGAATGGCAGCATTACCTCCGACTTCGAACTCACGACGAGCAAGTTTGGGAAGACGCACGTCGAAGCGCGGCTGGGCTCTGGCGGTCCTCCCATCGAACTCCGGACCTCGAACGGCAGCATCCGGCTCTTGCGGCGGTAAAGCGTAAGCCCCGGCTCGCTTACTGGCCGCCTACTCGAACCCAGACTCTCTCCGGGACGAACCAGCCGGCGCCTTCGGTGCGGAAATAGAAGACAAACGGATAAATTCCCGGTGGCGTCCCCTCGTAGCGTGGCACCTTCGTTTTGAGTTCGACAATACCGGGCGGCATCCCCTCCATCTGGCGGGCATCCACCGGCTCGCAGGCGCCAGAAAGTTCTCTGGAGGCGCAGAGCCTGGCTGCGGGCTGCGGAAGATCGTCGTAGCGCAGCGCGCCTTCCGGCGGCATGGGTTCCATCCGCCCGGCGCCGGCGACGATGGAGCGGACGAATTCGCCCTCGCGCGCCGGGTTGTCCTGGCTGTTCGGCCTGCCGTCTTCGTTGGTCACCTGGGAGCCGTGGAAGCCGGCAAGAGACTGCAGCGCGATACCGCTGAGCCCCAGCGTGATGGAGCCGAGATCTCCGGCGGCGCTCTGCAGGCGCAGCGGCAGCCAGAATGGCGGCGGACCGGCCCGCTGCGGCACAATAACCTCCATCCGGTTGCGGGAGACCCTCAGGATGGGCGCTTCCAGTTCCCCGAACAGCGCCCGCGTCCCCTCCAGATTGCTGATCAGGCGGCCATCAGGACCGGTGGGGAGGTCCAACGTCAGGCCGGAGGGCATAGAGGGAGCCAGATCTTTTCCCGCAAGGGCCACAATGGAGCCGGGCGCCGCGCCGCCTGCGGAATACCGGTCGGGGGGGATCCAAACGCAGGCCAGCGCGGGTTGCGGCTCACCACTCCAGTCCAGCAGCCACACCGCCCCACCGGAGCCTAGCAGCAACTCCTGTTTCCAGGGCGGACTGACTTCATTGCTGGTGAACGGATAGAGCCACGTGCCTCGGAGGTAGGTGCCTTCGGGGGACAATAGCATCGCCAAGCCGGAATCCGGGCACGGCTCCGGAAGCGCCGCGCTGTCGCCGGGATGGAACTGCCGGACATCCCGCGCATGGAACGTGGAGACAACCCAGGAGAGATGGCCGTCAGCATGAGCCACAACGGCGCCGGGCGGCAGATCTTCCCGGATGGCCGTGAGCCGGGCTTCGCCCGGCCGCCAGCGCAACAGAACGCCCATGGCCTCTGCCGTTTCGTTGAAGCCCATCGCGGCAACCCACACTTCCCCTTGTGCGCTGACCGCAAGATTCTGATAGCTGACGCCGGGTGGAAGCGGAATGCCGTCCGCCAGGATTTCGCCCGAGGTGTCTGTAACCTGGAGTCTCTCCTTCCCGAACTCTCCAGTGAGCATCGCCAAGCGGCCATCCCGGTTGAGTGCGATACCCTGGCTGGCCGAAGCAATTGGCCTTTCCAGCAACCGCCGGTCAGCATCTTCGGCGATGACAACCACCTGTTCCGTCCAGGTTCCGTCCATCTTGCGGATCCCCAGCACCGCGCGCCCCCAGCCGTCCACCGCGAGCCGCAGCGGAATCTCGCTGGCCGCTCCGCCGTAGAGCGTTGAGTGGATGAGCAGGCCGGAAGGGCCGTGGAGCTTGGCAAGAAAGACGTCTCCCCCCACCACGATTTGGCCGCGGGGGTGCACCATTAGGCTCACCGGACCGGCATACTCGCTCTGCAGCTTGCCGGGCGTGGCCGGGAAGTCAGAGGAGTAAGTGGCGCCGGCAAGATAGATGTTGCCGCCGGGATCGAAGGCAGCGTGCATGGGAGTGTCATGGCTTGAGCCGCGCATCCAGGTCACCCACCGCAGCCGTGATTCGGAATCGAATAACGCAGTTACCGCGCCGGGGCAGGGGGACGGGCCAAAAGGTGAAGGGCAAACGAGGGCCGACGGCTCCAGGGCGGACCAGACCCCTTCCGAGCCGGTCCAAATCGTTGAGCCGTCCGGCGCCAGGCTCGGCAGCCCCAGGGTAAGCGGAGCCGCGCCCAAGAGGTACATGGCCGGAATCGCCTCCGGCGGCGGCAGCTCCAGGGGAGGCCATGTCTCGAAGTCCGGGCGGCGTATCCGAACCTGCGCCAGAGCGCCGGGCTTGCGTGCCGTAAATGTGAGGCGCAGGCGCTGCCTATCAAACTCGTATCGGGCATCCACATCCGGCCAGACCTCGCGGAAGGTCAGCGTCCCGTAGCGGGGCAGGGATTCCGCTGTCCGGTTGGGTCCGCGGCCCTGGTAGAAGTTCTCGTGCGCGCTGCCTGGGTCCGAGGCTTCCACAAGACAGCCCGGGTTGGCGCCCTCCAACTCCAGTTGCCGGAGCACAAACCGGCCGCTGGTGGAGTCATACCGGGGTCGGGCGGGTCCGGAGCAACTCACCAGCCATCCCCAGGGGCTGATGGCGTACGGGAACTCAGCCGGGCCTTGAATCCGGTTTTCGAGGAATGCGGGAGACAGTTGAGGCTCCAGCCGCTTCAAGGACTGGCCCGGAAGAATCAAAGGCAAACAAAAGCATGCCGAAGTCCACCGCCAATCCATCGCCCTACCCTCCCGGGCGGGGATCTATCCCGCCCGCCGGGAGCGGTACTCCTCCCGGCATTTTTCCGAGCAGAAAAACAGGATCTGCCCGTCTGTTTCCCATCGTACCGCCAGCGCTTCGCTCACATAGACGCCGCACACTGGATCCTTACGCAGCACTCCGGCGGCCGGGGCCGCCCCCGCGCTTCGACGCGGCTCCGGCGCGTTCGAACTGGAGGTGAACGCCTTCGTGATAATCCCGATGATGCCGCGCAGCAGCGTAATCGCAAACAGCGACAGGATCAGGAAGAGCAGTGTGCGTAGCATGGAAAGCAAAAGGGGCGGTCCGGCTGGGCCGGCGCGCCCCTGAAAACAGTCACCGGGCCATTCCGGCTACTTCTTCTTCTTCGTACCTGCCTTCTTGGCGTCCGGGTTCACGTACTGGGTTTCGATCGTGCCGCTGATTGTGGTCAGCAGGCCCTTCGCCGCCTCGGCATACTGCCCGTTCGGAGCCAGCGCCAGGTACTTCTCCAGCGCTTCCTGCATGCCCGGAGGCGCAATCACTTTGTTGCCGTCCACCTGCAGCTTGCCGCTCAAAGTGTTCCCGATGTAATACCAGCTATCCGCGTGGTTGGGATCCTTTTCCACCGCCTTCTTGAACGCATCGGTGGCGGCATCGTTCTGCCCCGTGTTCACCATCACGGCGCCCAGGTTGAAGTAATAGCGTCCCGCGCCGGCGGGATCGAGCAAAGCAGCCTTTTCCAGCTCCGCCTTGGCCTCGTCCAGTTTCTTCAGTTTCACCAGGCACAGGGCGTAGTTGTTGTGGAGTCCCGCGTCGTCCGGCTTGATTTCCAGGGCCTTTGTGTAAGCTTCGGTCGCCTTGGTCAGGGCGGCATCCCGCTCAGGGCCAGCCTTGGTGTTAGCCAGGCCTTCGTGGCTCGCGGCCAGGTTGGCCCACACCGCGTACTGTTTCGGGTCGATCTCGCCTGCCTTGGTGAAGCCATCCACGGCGGCTTGGTAGTCCTTTGCGTTCAGCGCGGTCATGCCGGCGTTAAAGGCGTCGTTGAGTTCTTTGTTCTTAGCCATTGTGGCCGCGCGCTCTTTCATCGCCTTTTCCATGGCAGCTTTTTGTTCAGGCGACATGTCGCGAGCCATCTCTTGAGACACCTGCCCGGACTCGGCGGCCTTCTGCATGGCGGCTTGCTGGTCGGCACGCTTCTTCAGGTCGAACGTGAACTCCATCGGGTCGCCCATCTGGGCGCGGACGCCGTCAATGGCATCCACCACTTGGCCATTCACTTCGCAGGAGATCCGGTACTGTCCACCCGCTTGCATGCCGCTGTAGATCCATTCGCCCTTCTTGTTGGACTTGGTCTGCCAGTTGCCCTTGATGTCCTTGCGCTCAATCTTAATTACGGCGCCTTGCATGCCCTTGCCATCAGGCCCGATCACCTTGCCCATGAACGTGGCCATTTGAGCGGTGGCGAGACCGGCAATCAGCAGCGTGCATGCCGCCACGAGCGTCATTCCGCGGAGAACGCGCATCATTAGAAAGAGACCTCCAGCTCTGAATCAACCTACAAAATCAGAATACTACAGCCCGCTGGCGCGGTGCCATACTTAACAGTCTGGTTTGACCGGCTGCCTTCCGGGGCCGCTATTCTGCCGTACACTAGCAAGGACAGGGACTCCTCATGGAACACCTCGTCCGCGCCTCGACGCCCTCGAAGACTGAGGATGCGGCTCTTTCGCACTTTCGCCTTCCGCCGGGTCTTGTAGACCGCGCGGCATCGCGTCTATGCATGGTCAGCGTGGTATGCGCACTGACAGCGGCCGCGTTCTTCGGCTTCCACCGGTTCTTGCAGCCTGAGATGCGCGCCGTGCAGGACAACCCCCTCGTGCTGCTGAACCTCCTGGCCGTATTCCTGTTTGCCGCCGGGCTCGTCGCCCTGCGCCGCCTGCAGCTTGTTCCGCCCATTTACATCGTGAACCTCGGGCTCGTTTTCGAGGTGCTGGTGGCCTGGTGCATTGGGTTCTTTGAGACGTTCCTGCCGATGTCAGCGACGGAGGTGGTACGGGGTTCGTCAACGGTGGCGGTCTGGCTGGCCTTCGTCACGATGTTGATTCGCCATACGCCGCTGGTAACCTTGCTGGTTGGTTTGGTGGCTGCTTCCATGTGGCCGCTGGCCTACTACGTCAACCTGAACTTGCATGGTTACGACCCGTTGCCTTGGAATCGTTTGGGGATCTGGCTGTTTCCGCCTTACCTGACCGCCATTTGGGCGCACCTGATGAACAAGCGCATCTACAGAGTGGAATTACAGGCGTCCAAGGCAGAGGAACTGGGAAGCTACCAATTGATCTATCAGATCGGGCAGGGAGGCATGGGTGACGTTTGGAGGGCCCGGCACCGCCTGCTGGCGCGCGACGCCGCCATCAAAATCATCCGGCCCGACCTGATGATGCGTAACTCGGCCCGGCAAGCTGAAATGATCCGCCGCCGGTTTGAACGCGAAGCCCGTGCCACCTCCAGCTTGCAATGCCCGCACACAATTTACATCTTCGACTTCGGGGTCACCAACGACGGCTCTTTCTATTACGTGATGGAGCTGTTGAATGGCATCAGCCTGCAAACGCTGGTGGAGCGGTTTGGCCCGCAGCCGGCGGGCCGCGTGGTGCACATCCTCCGCCAAACCTGCCTCTCGCTGGAAGAGGCGCACCGCCGCAGTCTGGTGCACCGCGACATCAAACCCACGAACATTTTTGTTTGCAAGTTGGGCCTGCAACGCGATTTCGTCAAGGTTCTGGACTTCGGGCTGGTGAAGCACACCGATCCTTCGGTTTCTACCCTGCTCACCCAGGAGGGCACCTCCGCCGGAACACCGGCCTACATGGCCCCCGAGGCTGCGATGGGCGTGGAGAAAGTGGACGGTCGGCTTGATCTATATTCGCTCGGCTGCGTGGCGTATTACCTGCTTACCGGCCACATGGTGTTCGAGGAAAACACCTCCACTGCCACCGCCCTCGCTCATGTGCAGAAACCGCCCGTCCCGCCCAGCCAGCGCACGGAACTGCCGGTTCCGGCTTCACTCGAATCGGCCGTGCTGAAGTGCCTGGCGAAGAAGCCTGACGACCGGCCGCGAAGCGCGCAGGAGCTCATCCGGATGCTGGATGCCTGCACGGATGTGCCTCTCTGGACACCGGAGATGGCCAACGAGTGGTGGCGTGTGAATCTGCCCGAGGGCGCCACGCAGCAGCTTCGTGTCGAAAACGCGACTTCCGCGCAGCACACACCAGTGCGGATATCCTAAAGCGTGCGTTTGCGCAGCGTGCACAGTCTGACCGCCGCCGCCATGGTGGGCGCCGGGCTGATGATGGCCCACCAAGTCGCCGGCAAAGCTACCCGGAGTTCCGTCTTCCTGTCGGTTTTTGACGCCAGCGACCTGCCGCGCATGATGATGGCGGCGGCGCTGGGCTCGGTCCTGTTTACGCTGGGCTTTTCTCGGCTGTTGGCGTGGTTTGGGCCGCACCGGGTGGTGCCCGCCGGATTCCTGGCCAGCGCGGTTCTGCATGTTCTGGAGTGGCACCTGTTGGGACAAGCGCCGCGGGCTGCCGCCCCGGTGGTGTACCTGCACATCGCCGGTTTCGGCGCCGTACTGCTGTCGGGCTTCTGGTCGATGGCCAACGAAGCGTTTGACCCCCGCAGCGCCAAGCAAATGTTTGGCCGCATTGCCGGTGCGGGAACCGCGGGAGGCATCACCGGCGGCCTGCTGGCTGAACGCGTCTCCGCTTTGCTGCCCCCTGAGGCAGTGCTGCTGCTGCTGGCTGCGTTGCACACGCTCTGCGCCGCGGCAATGTATTTGCTCCCCGTTGGAGGCGACCCGCTCCATCAGTTCGCGCGGGAACAAGCCCCTTTGAGTCCGCCAGAGGTTTTCCGGCGGGCGCCTCATCTTCGCAGCCTGGCGCTGCTGGTGCTTTTCGGTACCGCCGCCGCCGCTATGGTGGACTACCTGTTCTCCAGCAACGCCGCTGCCGCTGTAGGCAAGGGGGCGCCGCTGCTCCGGTTCTTCGCCATCTACTACACCTCTGTCCAGGTACTTACCATGGGCGTGCAAGCGCTGCTCACCCGCCTGGCTCTCGAAAAGCTAGGCTTGTCGCGCACGGTGGGCAGCCTGCCGATGGGAGTTGCGATATTCGCCGGGTTAGGCTTCCTGTTCCCTTCCTTCCCGGTGTTTGCCGCGATCCGGGGTGTCGAATCCATCCTCCGGAGCTCCCTGTTTCGCTCCGGCTATGAACTCTTTTACACTCCCATCGCACCCGCCGAGAAGCGTGTCGCCAAGACCATCATCGACGTCGGCTTCGATCGCGCCGGCGATGCCCTGGGAGCAGGGATTGTCCAAGCGCTGCTATGGCTTGGCGCTACTTTCCTCACTACCGAACTGCTGGGGCTCACCATGGCCTGCGCCGTGGTCTCTCTCTACATCGCCAGCCGCCTGGACCGTGTCTACACCTCCGTGATCGAGAAGCGGCTTGTGGATCACGCCGTCGCGCTCGACATGACCGGCGTCGAAGACTCCATCATGATGTCGGCTGTTCTGCAGAGCATTTCCCTACAACGGCTGCCGGTCCAGCAGCAGGCGGCACAAGCGCCTCCTCCGCCGGAGATCGTCGTGTCTCCAGCACCGCTCGACGACCCGGTCTTGACCACGCTGCAACGGCTGCGCTCTGGCGATACCACCACAGTCCTGGCGGCGCTTCGCGACGAGCAGGTATCGGATATGGTGGAAATCGCGCAGGTAGTGCGATTGCTTGCTTGGGATGAAGTGGCCGATCAAGCCAGCCAGTTGCTCGTCGCGCAGGGTGATCGCATTACCGGGCTGTTGATAGACCACTTGCTCGATCCGAATCAGGACTTTGCCATCCGGCGGCGAGTGCCGCGTCTGCTGGCGCGCTCGAACAGCCAACGTGCTCTCGATGGTCTCGTCGCTGGACTGCGCGATCCTCGCTTTGAAGTGCGATTTCATTGCGCCCGTGCGCTGGACTTCATCTGCCGGCGAAATCCTCAGTTGAAGGCGCCCAGCGAAGAGATTCTGGCTGCCGTTGAGCATGAACTCGCCCTCACGCCTGCTGTCCTGGCATCCCGACGCCTGCTGGACCGTCCGGACGCCGACACCAATCTGGCTTTTCTGGATGAAGAGATCCGCGATCAAGCGGACAAAAACCTGGAGTTCATTTTCAGCCTCCTTGCTACGGTGATGCCCCGCGAGCCTCTGCAGATCGCCTTCCGGTCACTGCACCAGGGCGACCGGTATCTGAAAGGCCTCGCCGTGGAGTATCTGGAAGCTTCCTTGCCCCCTGCCGCCGTCGGAAACTTTCGCAAACTGACAGAACTCGAACCGGCCGTGGCCCGGCGGCGCAGCCGCGAAGAAATCGCACGGGAGATGATGGAAAAGCAGCCCCGGCGCTAGACCGTCCGGCGGCGGTGCTCGGTTTTCAACTGCCAGGCCACCCAGAGCCACGCTACGGTCAGGACGACATTTACCAGGGCGAAGCCCTGCATGACCAGCCCCGCGCTGGTGCCCACGAAAACAACGCCTGCCTGCGCCATGTCGCCCAGTCGCACCACGAACGTGTCGACCGCGGCCTTGGCTTTATACTTGGCCTCCCGGGTCGTAGGCAGCCACAGGGCAGGCCGCACGGTATTCATGAGCGAATAGTCCGTGGCGTTCTCCAGGATCTTTACCACCCGCACTACGGCCAGCAATGGCGCCACCAGCAGCACGGAGTAACTGACCAGCGAGACGATTGGCAAGAAGAACAGCGCGCCCCGCACGCCCGCGTAGCGCATGACGCGGCTGACAGCAAACGCCTGGAAAAGGAAGCCGAGCAGGTTGGTCCAACTATAGAAATCGCCATAAAAACCGCCGATGAAGGCTTTCCGCGCGGCCTCGGCCGCCGGGCCAGCCCCGAGAGTCCGCTCTGCTTCAGCCGTCACCAGCTTGCCCAATACGAATTCGCCCGTGGAATTGACGATGTTGAGCAGGAAAATCAGGACCGCGATCCAAAGCAGGTAGCGGTCTGCAAGGATGAGCTGAAAACCGCCTTCGCGGCCAAGCGGCTCTTCGGCCTCTTTGGCCACCTCAGGCGCCGCGTTCCGCTTCTCGCGGCGGTTGACGATCCAGATCAGACCCACTGTCACCAGCAGCAGGCCGGCGGCGATCAGCATTGCATCGTAGGGTGTGCCGCCGCGGCCCTTCACCATGTAACTGTAGGATTGGGCTCCCAGCCAGGCGCCGGTTGATGCGCCGACGCCGATGAAGGGAAACAGCCGCCGCCCTTGGCCTTCGGTGTAGATGTCGTTGCCGAACGCCCAGAACTGGGCCACGACGAAGTTGTTGAAAATTCCCAGCCAAATGTAGAAAAGGACGCCTTCCCTCGCGCCGCGCAGCCCGAAGAACCAGAATGCGATCAGGTTGAGCATGAAGAAGCCGCTGGTGATCGAGATCAATTGCAGGCGGTTGACCTTCGAACCCAACCACCCATAGATGGGAACGGCCAGAAACAGCAGAGCCGCCTGGCCGGCGGCGGCATAGCTCTTCGTGACGGCGCCCTGTTCCGCCAGGATGAGCGCCTCACGGGCGGGCTTCAAAAGCAGATAAAGGCCCAGGACAATGACGGCGTTCACTGCCATAAGAACCACCGTGACGCCTTCGCCAGCACGCACATCAGCGAAGATGGAAAGGAATTTCTCCAGGGGGCTTTTGGGCGCCTCGCCTAACGCGGTGAAGACTGGAAACGAGGTATGGGAATGGTGCTCCGGGTGGGTGCGAAGCGTGCGGGGTTCTACCACGAGTGTTCCACTCCTATCACTTCCGGGCGGCCTGCCTTTTGCCGGATAAAGACCGCGATTCTATGACTGGGCGAACGCAATTGTGTCAGGTCCGCGACCCAATAACCGTCCGGCATCGGCTGTGGCAAAAACGGGGTCCGTGCCGCCGGCAATGGACTCCGCTCCATGGCGCGATTGTCGTATCTCGACCACTGCACCTGAATGGGCCCCGCACCGCCGAATCCGAACCGCGCTGCCAGATCATCCCACACCAACCGGCCATCGCGCAGGAAGAAGCGGTCCAGTGGCAGTACGCGGGAGAACGCGTACCGGCCGATCTTGTCCCGCCGTTCCATCAAACATTCCAGCACGTAATTGGCGGCCTTGGCGTCGCTGTAGTTGCCTGTCTCGACGATGGCGCGCAGGTCATCGTCGGTCAGGCTCATGATCTGTTTGGCCATCCAGAAATCGTCGTCGGGCAGCGCGTTGAGAAATGCCGGGTTAGGGTATTCCGGCACCCACGAGGCGGGATCGAACCGCTTGCTCTCAAAGCGGCCCACCGACGGCAGGTCGGCATACCGGGCGCGCGCCCATTCCGGTACTACCAGCCCTAGTGTGAAGAAGTTCACGGCTGCTGTCTTCCAGTCGAACAGATACTCCCCGCCGGAACGCGGGCTGTTGGGTTTGTAGCTTGCCGAACCCAGGGTGGAGCCGAAGTCCAGTTGGTAGTGCCTGACGAACCGGACACCGTTGGCTTCCACCAGCGCGTCGTAAGTGTTGATGGCGCGGGAGTCGTCATGGTCGATCCATGCCGCCGCCATCCGCATTCCGCGCAGATCCCGGCGATGTTCATGCGGCACGATGTCGTTTGGATCGTCGCTCCGCATGCCATGGTAGCGATAAGGCCCGATCGGCTTGCCCGGCACTGCCAGACTTGCCGTGGCCCGGATGAGTCCGTCTTCCCGCCGAGGCGCTCGCCGCAACAGAGCGGACAGATCGGCCGGCACCATGGCCCGTTTGCGGCCTTTCTCGTCCGTGATGCGGACGTCTTTACCCAGCGTGAGATCGGAGGGCTGGAAGAACACCGTGTAGTTGTCAGGAACGTGATAGCCAAGGGCGTAAAAGAGCTTCGAGGAGATCTGGTCGGCCGCCGTGGATAATTCCGGATAGTCCAGCGAGTCGAACTTTACAAAGTAGATCCGATCCTCAGCGTCCCGCATGGCGAAGCCCGGAGTGACGCCTTCGCTCTTGGCCGAGATCACCACCCACTTGGCACGCCGGGACGGTGGAGTGGTTCCTCCGGGGCCCCGCTTCAGTTCCTCTGCAGTTAGCGGCTTCCAGTAGTGCCTCTTCTCCCACCATTCGCCTTCCAGCGGATCCCCCAGCGTATTGATGCCCTGAGCAGGAATGGGTTTTTCGAGCTTGGTGTTCAATTCTCCGGGCGTCACCAGCGTATTCCGGAACAGGTCGTAGAGGTCGCTTAGCTTGCGTGACGTCAATTCGCCCGCGTCGCGCGGTTTCGGTTCGCGGAGCAGCGGATCGTCATCGTAGAACTTCTGCCCTGCCGCCGGCAGGCTCAAGAGCAGGGCCAGCCAGATTCGCCGCATTACCGCCTCAGTACACCGGCTGCCCAACGCCAGTCGCGAAGCGCTGGCTGTTGAATGCATCGTTGAACTTGAACCACACCATGAATCCCTCCTGGCTGAAGCCAACGTCTACCCGAATGACCGTCTGGTTACGAATGTTCCCGCGCAATCCGAAACCTGCGGAAGTTTTCATGTTGCCCAAACCCAGTTGACTAGCGCGCGGCATCACCTTCCCGGCGTCTACAAACAAAGCGCCGTCGAGTCCCGAGAAGATCTCCCAGCGGTACTCGCCGTTCAGCACCAAGGCGTTGCGGTCGTTGAACCGGTAGGGCCGGAAGCCACGCAAATCATCCGACCCGCCGATGGTGGGACGCAGGTAGAAGGGCACCTCCCGCGCCGTCTCCGAAGAACGCTCGGAGAACGTCGCCCGCGCACGGAACGCCAGCCGCCGCAGGTTATTAAAAAAGCCCACGTATTGCTGCAAATCGATATCGAACCGGCGGAAACTGTACAGGCTGAGCGCCAGGTCCTTGTACCACGTCATCTGATAGACGTAGTTCCCGCCCGTCTTTGGACCCATTGGGTTATCGCGGTAATCATACTGCGTAAACAGGCCGTAGCGGAGGAAGTCGGTTTGTTGGCGGATGCCTGGCGCCTGCTGGTCGGAATAGAGGTCCGGGGCGGAGGCAATGCCTCGGCGCTGGCCCGGACCCACGTTGGTCCAGAGGTAACCGGATCCGAATCCGAGGCGCAACCGCCGCTGCGGGCGCAAGACTGCAGCGCCCTGCACCAGGGTGTCTTCCAGACGGTAGTTGCTGCGCCCATTCCGGTCAGAGTTCAGGCCGGGCCCGTAATAGTCCAGACTGTTGTAATTCCGGTGCTGCGCGCTGAGCCCCGCAGCCATGCGCTGGCCGAAAAGGTACGGGAAGGTCAGTGAACCGGCGTATTTCTGCCACAATCTGGTAGACCAGGCGGCAGACACATCGGTCTGCATGTACCCGCGCAGCGCATTGTCACTGTGGAATGCTGCGCCAACCGCGAACCCGCTGCCGGTTGCCATGTTCCCCATGAGTGGCTTCCAGCCTTTATAACCTTCCAGAAACTTCTCGATGTACTTTTCGTCTTGTACCCGGCGCAGAAACTTCTCGGCAGGCGGGAGGGTTTCCGGTTGCAGATTGGCGGACTTCGCGTCCCTCGCCCGCTCGATTTCCTCCAAACGGCTGGCGGGCGGAGCAGACTCCTGGCCCTGCAACGCCGGTATCGCGACAACCAAGACGATCCCGGCCACCCATACTCGCCTCCGCTTTCGAAGACCCAAAAGCCTCAATCCCTCTCCACTGGCACCGTGATGGGAACAGCCAACTCGCTACCGTCTGCCCGCCGCACGCGCACAGGCTCCTGGGCGAGCGGCGTTACCCGCAGCGCGTTGCGGCTCACCTCCACCAGGAGAAAATGCCGTTGCGGCGCCCACCCTTCCACGTTGCTCCGCTCCATAGAGCTTCGCACATCCCCGCCGCGCAGTTCGCCCCCGGCTCCGGTGACAAAAAAGCGCATGTTGCGGCTCCGCGCATTCCGGTAACTCACCTGGAAATTGTGCTCGTGGCCATGGAACACGGCCTGCACGCCTGCCTGCGCCAGCAAGTCAACCCAATGAGCCATCCTCTTCTCGTTGTCTTCCTCAGCATGGCCGGGGCCGGCATTGAAGACCGGGTGGTGCATGACGGCCAGCCGCCACGGGCTGGTCATGGATTTCACCGCCTCGCGGGCCCAGGCGAACTGAGGTCCAACTTCGAGCCACACGGGCCGTTTGGGCCCTTGTTCCGTATTCCGGGTGCTGTCCAAGGCGATGAAATCCATCAAATCCGCGTAACGGAAACGGTACCAGCGTGCGGGGTGATTGCCGGGGAAAAAGAAATTGTCGAGTTGCACGGGCAGATCGTCGCGGCGCTCGGACTCGTTACCATCGTGATTGCCCAGCACCACGTAGAAGGGCAGGGAAGCGAGGATCTCCCGGTAAGGCCCGAAGAAGCGTGGTTCCCAATGGCTGTCTTTGTTGCCGCTCCCGGCCAGCAGCACTCCCGGAATCACCGAATAGATGTTGTCTCCGGTGGAGATTACGAATCGGATGGGGTTATCGGTCTTCTCCCGTTCCCGTACGACTCGAGTCATCGCGGCGGCAATTTCCAACTGGTGGCGCGAACCGTTGCCCCAGTCTCCAACGACCAGGAACGCCGCCCGGTCCGCATGTTCCGGCCAGGTCCGCACCCTGCCCTCTCTTACGGGCCGGCCGTTCAGGCGGAGATTGTAGGTGTACTCGTGATCGGGTTCGAGGCCTTCCACGCGAGCCCAGGCGGAATCCGTTGTCACAGTCTTTGTGCCAACGGTTAATTCCGCGCGCCCCGAACCCTGTGCTGCGCGCCCGATCGTGTTCCCTTTGCCTTGGGTGCTCCCCCAGGCGATCAGCACATGCCGGGCGTCTAGTTCTCCCACATAAACGTGAAATCGATCCTGGGCAGCAGAGCAGGCGGCCAGCAACAAGAACGCCAGCGGAGCGACCAAGCGCGGCAACGTCATGGCTCCAGGATGCCATTCCCGTGACGGGCTTCGCCGTGCTAAGCCTGGAGAGGTTGTATGGCCGCATCCGTTCGCAGGCTGCGTTGGATTCCCGCTGCCCTGGCCGGTGCGAGCGCGTTACTGGCGCTTGTGCTCGGGTGGACTGCCCCCGGTGTGCAGGCCGACAACGCGTTGCAGGACTTCCTTTTGCGGCTTAGCCCTCCCCCGGAGGGACCGGGCCGGGCCGCCATCCTTGCGTTTGATGACCGGACATTGCTGGAGACGGGCGGCGTGCGGGGATTGCGGCGGACCCTCGCCTCTGTGCTGGAGAGCCTGAAGGCCGCGCCGCCTGCTGTGGTGGCCGTCGATTTGACCTTAGCGGACGCCGGAGATCCGGATGAAGATGCGCGCCTGGCCCAGGCATTCGCGTCCACCCGCTCCTTAGTGCTGGCCGCCGAAATGCTTCAGGACGGTTCCGGCTGGCAGGATCCGCTGCCGCGCTTCCGGGACTCGGCCTCAGGCGTGGGGCACGTCAATGCGTTGCCAGATCCCTACGACAAGATCAACCGGGCCATTGCCCTGGAGCGTGTGGCGGGCCGCCAGGTCCGGTGGGCCTTGTCTTTGGAGGCCTACCGGGTGGCGGAGGGCGTTTCCAGAGTGGTCGGGTCTCCGACCGACGTCACCGTGGGCAAGTTGCGCGTGCCCTCGAGATGGGATCAGGGCCGCCCCTTGCGCATCCGTTTCCGCCCGCCCGGCGCCATCCCGCAGGTGAGCGTCCTCGAGGTGCTCCGCGAACCTGCCAAAGCAACGGCGCTCGCCGGCCGCGTCGTGTTTGTCGGCGTCACAGCGCAATCGGCCGTGGTGGACCGGCTTGCCGTGCCGGTTTCCGCGGACTTGCCTATGCCCGGCGTAGAAATCCACGCCCAGGCCTTCGAGTCTCTGGCCGCTGGCGATTTTCTTCTTGACGCGCCTGGCTGGCTGAACCTCCTGTTGCCGTTTTTGCTGGCGGCAGTACCCGCCTTCGCCCTTGTGTGGCTGCTTGGGTGGCGCGCGTGGGTGGCGGCGGGTGCGGCGCTGGCGGCGGCTCACTTGCTGCCTGCCTGGACGTTCCGCGCTGGCGTCGTGCTGCCGGGGTTTGCCCCGGCGCTGGCGGCCTGGCTTTCGTCTCTGGCGTGCGGACTTTGGCGCTTTCTGCTTGTCCGGCGGCTGCTGTCCGAGAGTGAAGAAACCCGGTTGCGCTACCAGCAAGCCTTCCATTTCCTGGCACACGAGATGCGGACGCCGCTCACCGCCATCCAAGGTTCGAGCGAGTTGATGACCCGGTATTCCTTGCCCGAGGCAAAGCGCCAGGAGATCGGCAGGATGATCAACGCCGAGTCCAAGCGGCTCGCCAAGATGATCACTACCTTTCTCGACGTGGAGAAACTCTCGGCGGGCCAGATGGAACTGCGCAAGGCCCGCTGCGACCTGAACCAGGTTGCCGCGGTGTGTCTGGACCGAGCCCGTCCCTTGGCCGAGAGGAAGCAAATTCATCTGCGATTAAGTCCGCTCGAGGATGCCTGGCTGGAAGCCGACCAGGAATTGCTCGAGTACGCCGTCTACAACCTCGTGACAAACGCGATCAAATACTCGCCCCCGGGCACCGGCGTGGAAATCGCGCCGCAGCGCCATGATTCCAGCCTGCGGCTGGCGGTCCGCGATCAGGGGATGGGCATGGACGAGAAGGAAGTGAAGCAGTTGTTCACTCGCTTCTACCGCACGCGTGGTGCGGTAGCTTCCGGGGAAACCGGTACGGGCATCGGGCTCTCGATTGTAAAACAGATCGTCGAATTGCATGGTGGCCAGGTGGAGGTGCAAAGCCGCCCCGGCGCGGGTTCGTGTTTCACGATCGTTTTGCCCGCCACGCTACACTAATGCTCGAATGGCATCGCTTCTGCTCGTGGAAGACGACCCCTCGGTGCGCTCCACGATCACTACATTCCTGGAACTGGAAGGCTACGCCGTCGAAGCCGTGTCCTCCACGCGCGAGGCAATGGACCGCCTGGCCAGCCGGCAGTACCCCATGGTGCTTTCGGATATCTACATCGACGACCACACGGGCATCGATATTCTGAACGCGGCCCGGTCCGCCAATCCGCAATGCGCGGTGATTCTGATGTCGGCCCGGGGAAGTATGGAAACCGTGATGGCGGCCACTCGCGGAGGGGCGTTCGATTACCTCGCCAAACCTTTTGAACTGGACGACCTGCTGGCAGTGATCAAGCGGGCGGAAGGCGCCGCCCGCGATGAGGAGGACGAGGACGTCGATTTCGAGGAGCCCCTGGCTACCGAAATGATCGGCAGCAGCGCCAGCATGATGGAGATCTACAAAACCATCTCCCGTGTGGCGCCAACCGACGCACTCGTGCTGATCGAGGGCGAAACAGGCACCGGCAAAGAACTCATCGCCCACCTCATCCATGCCAACAGCGCGAGGGCGCAGGCGCCGTTCGTACCAGTGGACTGTGCCTCGCTGGCTCCGACACTGATTGAGAGCGAACTGTTCGGCGCGGTCCGCGGCGCTTACACTGGCGCCGACCGCGACCGTGTGGGGGTGTTCGAGGCAGCTCACGGCGGCACGGTCTTTCTGGACGAAATCGGCGAGATTGATCTGAACTTTCAGCTCAAGCTGCTGCGCTTCTTGCAGGAGAAGGAAGTGCGGCCGCTGGGTTCTTCCCGGCCGAAGAAAGTAGATGTCAGGATTCTGGCCGCCACCAACCGCAACCTCCGGAAGATGGTGGACGAGGGGAAGTTCCGGGAAGATCTGTGGTATCGCCTTGATGTGGTAAGGATTCAGGTGCCACCGCTCCGGGAGCGGTCCGGGGACCTTCCCCTGCTGGCGGCCCACTTCCTGAAGCGCTACAACGAGCGCTATCACCTGGACACGCGGATGAGTGAGAGCGGTCTTCGCGCCCTGAGCGCCTGCACCTGGCCTGGCAATGTACGGCAGTTACAGCACTTAATCGAACGCTTGGTCATCCTGGCGCCCGGGGGCCGAATCACCGAAGACGCTGTGGAGGATTCTTTGCGCGCCTCGCGTCCGCCCGACTCAGGCGGCGAGACCCTGGCCGACACAGAGGCCGAACAGATCCGGAAGGTTCTGGCCGCAGTTGGCGGGAACAAGAGCCGCGCGGCGCGCATCCTGGGCATTGAGCGGAAAACGCTCTACCGCAAACTGGAACGGATGGGTTTGGCCTGATTTTGCGGCGAGGGCCGCCGCCGCGCTTCCGCAGATTGCTGAAAATAATAGAAAAATAAGTTTGACGGTCCGGTTTCATCCCGCCTTAAAATAGGGGTGCTTGGATTCATATTCGGCGTAGTTTACCTATTTCGTAGACGGGAGGTGCTGTCCATGTTCGAGTCCCTCGACGACCGGATGAAACAAGACGATGCCGAGGTCTCCACACCAAAGGAACGGATTGCCAAATGGATTTTGGTGGGCGTAGTCTCACTGGTCCTGTTTGGTGGCCTGTACATGGGCGTGCGGCTCCTGGAATAGGACGGTCGCGCCCCGGAAGCCTCTGGTAATGCAGGAATAGGGGTAGATCCGCTACTCGGGGCCTACCCCACAAACAATTGAAATATTTCGGTTTGCGCTAGAAGACGCCAGCCGGAGCCAGGGCTGCGGGGCCAAGTTCTGCCATCACGGCTTTCACCTTTAGCCCATACTCCTGTCTCGGATTGTAAGTCAGCAGAACTGCGTCCAGTTGCTTGCCGCGGTAATAAGGCGAATGCCGGAGGCGCTGAGCCACCCGGTAGATCCCTTCGCGGTTGCTGGAGAACTTCACGTCGCAGTTATCCCACCCGAACATGTTGTTGTTCATGGTAGCTTTGCCGCCGGTGCTCTCCACCATGGAGATACTGGGAAGCAGGCGCCAGTCCAGGTCGTGACGGTCGGCTGCCCGGACAAAGTCACTTGCGTAGACATGGGCGGGACAGTCGCGTTCCAGGAAGTACTGTTTGATCCGCATCACTCGCGGATCGGTCTGAGGAGACGCCACATCGGGGGGGCGTACGTCCGGGTCTGCAACCCCTTGGGTGGCAAGCAACCCGGCAACCAACACAAACCCTCTCGAAATCAGCTTCGTCATTCAGCTCCGATCTATCCTCTCTTGATTCGTTACCCAATTGACATCGAACGGAAGTACCAGCCGGGTGATACCCGGGCCTCGGTTCGATTGCGCTCCGGTTTGCCGTTTTTGCCACTGCGTTGGTGGACTGGGTCAACCGGGACGCGGAGTCCGGCTCTGGCGAGCCGTGAGAAACATATCAGTGCGCGATGCGCATACCCTGTCAGTATACCACGCCGGACGAACGCGCAACTCTTCGCAAGTCATTGAAAATAAATGGCTATGTTTGTCGATATTCAGAGTTGGTAGGCGAAAATACCCTCATTTGCGCACGATTGCCCCCGCCGCGGCGCCACCCCCTTTGTGATAGTGTGAAGATTCCAGAACGTCTTCCCATCCCACCAGGCTGGCGCTTGGGGGCTGGAACCGGAATCCGGTAAAGGAGGAGCCATGGAAGCCCTCGGAATGATCGAAACCAAGGGGTTGGTAGGTGCTATCGAGGCCGCCGACGCCATGGTCAAGACTGCCAACGTCACGCTGACCGGCAAAGAATACGTTGGGGCCGCCTATGTGGTGGTGACGGTGCGGGGCGATGTAGGGGCCGTGAAGGCTGCAACCGACGCTGGCGCCGCAGCCGCCCGGCGGGTCGGTGAACTCATTGCTGTTCATGTCATCCCGAATCCGCACCAGGAAACCGAGAAAACCATACCCGGAAACCGGAAAGGGAACGAGAAATCCTCGCTCAGCTAACTCCACGCCGTTCATTGGGGATGAAGCCACGGCGTGAGGGGGTGACGCATGCAGCATAGCCAGGACCTCGCCTCGATCGAGGAGGTCCGAACCAAGGTCGACAAGGCATTCGAAGCCTGGCAGACCTACAAGAACTTCAGCCAGCAACAGGTGGATGCCGTCGTGGAAGCCATGGCGGCGGCAGGCCGCCGGGAGGCGCGCCGTCTGGCCGAGTTGGCGGTGTCCGAGACAGGCATGGGCAATGTCGAGGACAAACTTGCCAAGAATATGCTGAATGCAGACCTCCTGCCCCGATACATCCGGAATATGAAAACGGTGGGGTTCTTGCGGGAGGTTCCGGAGCAGAAGATTACGGAGATCGGGGTGCCTGTGGGTGTGGTAGGAGCCATACTGCCCACGACCAACCCCACGTCGACCGCCATCTACAAGTCAATCATCGCGCTAAAGGCTGGAAACGCAATTGTGCTCAGCCCTCACCCGCGGGCCAAGCAATGCACCTGTGCCACGGCCACATTCATGGCGGAGGCGGCGGAGGCCGCTGGCGCCCCCGCCGGCATCATCCAGTGCATCCAGAACCCGACCCTGGAAGCCACCAACGCCTTGATGAAACACCCGCGGACCGGGGTGATTCTGTCGACCGGAGGTGCGGGGATTGTCCGCGCGGCATACTCCTCCGGAAAACCGGCGTTTGGGGTCGGTCCTGGTAACGTGCCGGTTCTACTAGACTTATCGGCCCCAGTGGCAGAGTCAGTGCGCAAGGTAGTGGAAGGCAAGAAATTCGACTTCGGCACCGTTTGTTCGAGTGAGCAGACTCTGGTGGCCGAAAGGTCGTTGCGGGACGCGATCCTGGCGGCGCTGAAAGCAGAGCGGGCGTATCTCATGAATGCCCAAGAGCGGATGGCAGTGGAAAAGACTCTCTTTACGGGCACCACTACTGTCCGGGCGGAGTGCGTTGGCCAGTCGCCTCAAAAGATCGCCCAGATGGCCGGCTTCTCCGTCCCGGCGGACACCACCATCCTGGTGGCTGAGATCCAGGGTGTGGGCAAAGAGCATCCGCTTTCGGCCGAAAAGCTTTCGCCGGTGCTGGCGCTGCTTTTCGTGGAATCGTTTAACGCGGGCCTGGATGCCTGCGAAAGCATCCTCCGTTTCGGCGGTCTAGGGCACACAGCGGTCATTTTCTCCACCGACGAATCCAGGGTCAGGCAATTCGGCCTGCGCATGCCTGCCTTCCGCGTCCTGGTAAATACTTCGTCGCCCCAGGGTTCGGTGGGCATCACCACCGGGGTACAACCTTCAATGACGCTGGGGTGCGGGGCAATGGCGGGCAATATTACGTCCGATAACGTGGGGCCGCAGCACCTGATGAACATCAAGCGGATTGCCTGGGCCACGCGGACCGCGGAAGAGGCCATGAGCGGGGCCGGATCTCCTGGACAAGGCGAAGCACTGTCCGCGGCGCCTAAGAGCGCACTGGCAGAGGCCGTGGAACGCTTATTGGCTGAGCGCGGCGTCCAATTGCACTCTGCGCCTGCTGCGCCGGCGGCGACTACAATCCAGCAGATGGTCGAGGAGGTGGTGGACCGGTTTCTGGCGGCACGGCCGCGCTCCACGGAGCCTGCGCCCGCCGCGGCGCCGGCGCCGCCACCGGCACCTGCAGTGGTGGATTTCGTTTGCGAGGCTGATGTGCGCGCCGCCATCGCCGAAAAGAGGAAGATTTATATAGGTCCCAGAACGATCGTGACGCCCGCCGCCAAGGAACTGGCAGGGCCGGGCGAGGTTCTGGTGATGGCTCAGCGTTAGTGCCGGGAGAGAAAGAAATGCGACCGAACCTGGATTCCCTTAGCGAAGAGATTGCCCAATACCTTGAAGCTGAGCATTTCATCGTGTTCCGCAGTTTGAGCCGGACGGCCGAGGAGGACCAGTTCATCTACTGGGACGCCCGGCGGCATCCGGACTACAAGCAGTTCCTGGACTGCGCATTACAACTCGGCGTCCGTCTGATTCACTTCAACGCCCGCGAATTCAGCGCGTTCCACCGGGAAGACGCTTTG
Source organism: uncultured Solibacteraceae bacterium (assembly GCA_964460395.1). Taxonomy (GTDB): domain Bacteria; phylum Acidobacteriota; class Terriglobia; order Bryobacterales; family Bryobacteraceae; genus CAYWQS01. Next base: position 180,189 of record CAYWQS010000002.1, read on the forward strand.
GAACAGCTGGAAGAGGTGGAACTCAGCCGCGAAGAGAAGCGCGAGATGGCCCGCCGCATCGAAGAATTGCGGATTTACGAAGGCCTCACCTGCGCCGTGGAGCTTTCGTTCGATTTCGAAGGACGGATCTACTTGTTTGAACTCCAGACCGAGTGGTACGAGGAGTGGCATGAGATCCTGGATGAGATCGAGGCGGCTTTGCCGGGTGGTGGCGGCGAAGGCGGCTCCTACGGCGGTTATTACTCGAACAACTGAGCCTCCGGCGAGCTGGCATGGAGGCGCTCTGGACTATTCCCGACATCCCTGAAGCGGAAGCCGCCGCCCTGGCCCGCCGTTGCAATCTGCGGCTACCGGCGGCGCGCGTGTTGTGGGGGCGGGGTTATCGCGACGCTGCCGCAGTGGAGCAGTTCCGGCATCCTCGGCTGAGTGAACTGCTGGATCCGTTCAGCCTGGCAGGCATGGCAAAGGCCGTGGAACGCTTGCAGCGCGCGGTGCGGGACAGGGAACGCATCCTCATCTACGGTGATTACGACGTGGATGGCGTCTGTTCGGTAGTGCTGTTGAAAAAGATGCTCCAATTGATGGGGCACGACGCTATCCATCACATTCCCCACCGCCTGCGCGACGGATATGGCATGCACTTGCAGGCGATTGAGGACGCGGCGCGGGCAGGTGTGACGTTGATCGTGAGCGTGGACACGGGCATCCGGGCTCTCGAGGGCGTGGCGGAGGCACGAGCAAGAGGCATTGACGTCATCATTACCGACCACCACTTGCCCGAGAGCGACCTGCCGCCTGCAACGGCCATTTTGAATCCGAACCAGCCCGGTTGCTGCTATCCCAACAAAAGTCTCTGCGGCGCCGGGGTGACGTTCAAGCTCATTCAAGCCATGATGGAGGCGGAGAACTGGCCGCCGGACCGGATCGTGCGGTTCACCGATTCCTTCCTGGTGATGGTGGCACTGGCCACGGTAGCCGATGTGGTCCCGCTAACGGGTGAGAACCGCATTATCGTGAAGCGCGGGTTGGAGGGGTTGCAGCGGACCAAGAACCCGGGATTAAGGGCGCTGATGGAGTCAGCCGGGCTGCTCGATCCCGACATTCCGCTGTCGGCGACCGACGTGGGATTCCGCCTTGCGCCCAGGATCAATGCAGCGGGGCGCATGGAGGATGCGGGCCGGGTGATCGACTTGTTGCTGACGGCGGATGAGGTACAAGCTCGGGCGCTGGCTTCGGAATTGGATGGGTTGAACCTGAACCGGCAGGAAGAATGCGAACGGATCCTCAAGGAGATTCTGGATGAGCATGGCGACAGCCCACGCGAACAGGCCGGGCTGGTTTTCTACGGTCCCTCATGGCACCGGGGCGTAGTCGGCATAGTAGCCAGCCGGATCGTTGAGATTTACCACCGCCCGGTTGTGGTGTTGGGACAGGATGAAAACACGGGGCTCGCGCAAGGTTCAGGCCGGTCGATCCCGGCGTTCAATCTTCTGGCGGCGCTAGAAAGCCTCGGGCATTTGCTGGTCCGCTACGGCGGCCACCGGCAGGCGGCGGGTGTGTCGCTCTCGCCGGACGTTGTGGATGAGTTCCGGGCGGCATTCGACGCGCATGCCCGCGAAGCGCTTTCGGCGGGGGATCTGCTGCCCCGGCGGGAGTTGGATGCTGAACTCCGCCTGGAGGAACTTGACGATGAGGCGGCGGCTGAAGTGCTCAGCCTTGCACCCTTTGGCCTGGGCAACCGTCCGCCTACCTTTCTCGTGCGCAACGCCGAGATCCGGCAACCGCCGGAGCCGCTGGGCCGGGAAGGCAAACACTTGCGGTTTTTCATTCACTCAGGAGACCGGCGTCTGTTCCTAAAGGCGTGGCGGTTCGCGGGCCGCGCCCCGATGTTGCAGCCGGGCACCCGCGTGGATGTGGCGGTGTCTATTGAGAGCGACAGTTACGGGCAGAAGCGCGGCTACGCCCCTTGGGGCGGTGTGGCACGGGACGTCCGACCGTCGGAAATGTAGAGCAGGAGGCGCCGGTGGGTTACGTCTTTCAACGCGAGTGGATGGACGTGATGAAGCGGATCGGTGGCATCAGCGGGCTGGCGGCGGTGCTGATTGCCTGTGTTGGCGTGGCAGGGGCAGCCCTGCGCTTCCGGGCCAGCCTTTATGATCCACTGCTCCTGTTGGCCTTGTGCGGCATTGGCCTGGTGTTTGCCGCAAACTTCGCAGCAGGCGCATTTGCTTCCCCCCGGGAACAGGCTTGGATGATCAATGGGGATGCGGCCGCGAAGGACCGGGAGATGGTGTTTGGGAAAACCGTGGCGGCGGCCAGTTTCGGGTTGGTGTCGTGGGCTGGAGCGATGGCCGCCGGCATTCAAACGATGACTGTACCGGTGGAGCCCCCCTGGGACCGTCTGGCGGTGCTCGCCTTGCTGACGTTCACGGCATCCTGGGCCAACGCGTCCCTTGCCGCACTGTTATGCATTCGCATGACGGAAGAGGTGGTGGCCAGGCGGCTCGTGCGCGGTCCGGCCGTGCTGGCGGTGCTGCTGCTGGTGACGGTAGCCCGAGTGGCGCCCGAACCGGTTGCGCGGCCCCTCTTCCGAGCGCTACGGGGGCCGCAGTTTCCCGTCACGGTGTTGGTGTTGACGGTCTTTTTCGCCCTGCTGGCCTACTGGCTTTCCAGGAAAACCCTGGCGGCGCTCGATGAGCGCCGCCATCCCCTCACGATCCTGGGCGAGCAGCCATAACGCCGGCTCCTGCGTTCAGAAGGTGACACGCGAGGAGATTTCAATGTTGCGCCCACCCACCTGCGCGCCGGTAATCTGGCCGAAGAAGGGGTTGGCGAGGCTGGTGACCGGATCGCCCCGGCCTGCACGGTTGATGAAGTTGGAGAAGTTGGCGCGCAATTCGAAGACACGCTGTTCGCTCCAGCGGTACTGTTTTTGAACGCCGACATCGTGGCTGTGGAACATCGGCCCGCGGATATTGGGCAGCAGCGGCCCCATAGTGCCGAGCCGGGCAATGATGTTCCGACCGCCTGGCTGGACTGGCGGGTCGGTGAACGCGGCACGGTTCAAGTAGTTAGCGCCCCCGGCGAAGCCGCGGAAGCTGATTCCGGCTCCGCTGTCGGCGATGATGTTCTGCCCGAGGATGAGATCGGGGCGGGCCGCGCCCAGCGGGTTCGCGGCGCGCGCGACGCCGATGGACAGCGGATTGCCTGACCTGGCCTGGTGGATGCCAGTGAGGTTCCAGCCGCCGATGAGCTTGCCCCAGAATCCCGGAACGTTGATGAGCTTGCCGGGCCCGATGGGAAGATCATAGATCCAGGTGACCTTCAGGAACTGAGGGTAATTGAACGACGCAATGGAGCGTTCGAGCCCGCGGTTGAAGATGTCGGCTGCGGTGTCGGGGTCGATGGCGTTGTCCGGCACATTGTTGATGGTCTTGGAAAACGTGTAAGCCACGAGAACACCGAGACCGCGGCTGAAATGGCGGGTCAACTGCAACTGCAGTGCGTTGTAGTTCGAAGTGCCCAGCGTTGGGAAGTCCTGGCTGACCCCAGTGAACTGCGGAAAGGGACGTAGCGCCTGGAGGTTGTTGCCCCGGAAACCGGAATAGGGCTCCGGAATGCCCGAAGCCGGCGACCATGTGTCGAGGATGGCGTTGCCGTACCGAAGAGCCGAGGCTACGGGAATCTGGTTCAGGCTGTCAAGGCCGCGGGCCAGGAGCCGTGTCCCCTTATTACCGATGTAGTTGGCTTCGAACACCATGGACGACGGTAACTGGTATTGCACCCCGAAGCTCCAGTTTTGTACGTAGGGCAAACGGGCTGAGTTCGGCGCGGTGTAACCGATGCCGATTCCGTTCGCTAGAGTGGGGCTTTTGTTGGGCAGCACCGCCACGAAGTCCGGGTAAGGATCGTGCAGCCAGAAGACTGCATCTTCGGGGAACGCCAGCGACGTATTCGCCGCGTTGCGCGCGATGGATCCGCTATAACCCAACGTGCCGCCGAAGCCGAAGCCATTGGAGATGGCTGGAGTGTTGTTGATGCCGTACCCGCCGCGGAAGACCAGCTTTTGGCTCACTGCATAGGCGAAGCCAAACTTCGGAGAGAACTGCTTCCAGTAGCGGTCCATAAAACCGTTGCGGCCGAGGTCGTCGACAAATACGAGAGCGCCGGGACGGTTGCCGGCGCCGGGGTTGGGCGTGGCAATACCTAAGCCCGACATGCGGGCGGCGACCTCGTAGAGGCCTCCGATCACCTCCCACCGCAGCCCGATGTTGAGCGTGAGCTTACGGCTCAGCTTCCAGTCGTCCATGAAGTAAAAGCCGTTTTGCCGCCACCGGTGGCCGAAGTTATTGGGGGTCACGGCGCGGGAAGTGGAATTCACTGCCCCCAAGAGGAAGCTGGCGAAAGAGTGGCCGGTCTCGTTGGTGAATTGCGGGTGGGAGGTTTGCAGCGGGTTGAAGAAGAAGTCGCCCGAGCCCGATTTGTTGCGGACGTTGTAGTAGTAGGCCCTCATTTCCCAGCCCATCTTGAAATTGTGCTTTCCGCGGATCATGGTGAGGTCATTCTGGGTAATGGTGGACCCGTTAAACGATCCGCCTCGGTTGGCCGAGCCAAGGCGTCCGCCCGCGCCGACGCCTCCACCCTGCAACGGCGTGCCTTGGAACTGGAGTGTGGGGAAGTGGGTGCCCGGCACGTTCTTTAGCCCGATTTGGGCCGGCCAATCTTGATCAACGAAGACACTTTCGTTCATGTTGCCGAACCGGTTGTAACCGATGGCGAAGTGGTTGAGGATGGTGGGCGTGACCGTCCAGTCATGCGAGAGCCGTACCATGGCGCCGGGGGTGTTTTGCCACTGGTAAACGCCAGTGGGGCGTCCCGGCGGAGTGCCCCAACGTCCACCCGGCGAGTTGTTGCGGGCCCGAAAGTTGCGGTTGACGAGGCCCGAGAGCCGTTGTGTGGAGCTGATAATCTGGTCGCCCTTGATGGTCAGCATCTTCTCGTCGAACACAGGGCAACAGGCGCCAAGCGCCGGAATGTTATTCAACATCGTGTCGAAGAGCGGATCGTCTATGCCAGCCTTTTCGAGGATCGCGCGGCTGACAGGGCTCCAGCGGTTCTGAGGCACGAGGTTGCCGGGAAACGGGTCGCGCACGCGAGCTCCGTTCACCAGCCGGATGGATGTCGGGTCGTACACCGCGCCAAACCCGGCCGTGGCGCCAGTGGCAGCATTGGTGAGCATGCCGCCGGAGCGGGAATCGCCCGTGAACGAAGGGCTGAACAGCCGCGAAAAGTCACCCCGCTTGTAGTCGGGCATAGGCAGCGTGGAGAAGGTCGTGGAGCGAAAGTCCTTCGCCTTGGTGCGCTCGAAGTTGTGGAAGAAAAAGCTGCGGTTGCGCCCGTCATACATCTTGGGCAACACCACTGGGCCGCCGATGGAGTAGCCATAGTTGTGCTGCTTGAAAGGCTGACGCTTGATGCCCGCAGCGTTGTTGCCCCAACCATTTGCGCGGAACGCATCGTTTTGGTGGTAGTAATACGCGCTACCGTGCAGTTCGTTGGTGCCGCTCTTGGTGGCAAAATTCGCAATCGCCGTCTGAGCGCCACTATACTGCGCGCTCACCATGCCGGTCTGCAATTTGAACTCGCTGACTGATTCGGCCGATGGGCTGAATTCTCCGTTAGACCCGCCTTGGATGTCCATGCGGCCAATCGGAATTCCGTCGATCAGGATCTCGTGCGCGAAATTTTGAGCACCGTTGATTGAGCCTTGCCACACCCCGCCAACGGCCCCGGGCAAAGAGCTGAAGATGAACTGCTGAATCTGACGGCGCCCGTCGCTGACAAACAGCGGCCAGGTGTCGAATTCCTTTTTGCTGACGTAGGTACCGAGCTCCGCCGTGCCCGTCTCGATGAGGGGCGGATCGCTGGAAACAGTGACAGAGTCAGCTACGTTGCCCACCTCCAGGCCAAAGTCGATGGTGAGTGTTTGAGCCACTGAGAGCACAATGTTTTCCCGGATGGCAGTCTTGAATCCCGTGGCGCTGGCCGAAATGCGGTAGGTGCCCGGCGGGAGATAAGGCATCCGGTAGACGCCGGCGTCGTTGGTGACGAACGTGGTTTCGACTCCCGTCGCAACGTTCAACGCCTTGACGGTTGCTTGGGGAATGGCCGCCCCGGTAGGGTCGGTCACAGTCCCATTGAAGGTGCCCCTTTCGCCCTGGGAGAAAAGGACAGAAGCAGAAAACGCGAGTACTATAAAGAGATTGCGCATGCGCCCCCCCTGCTTTGCGGCGCCGGCCGCGGAAACACCTCAACCCCGGCGGGCAATCCGCCGGAAACTAATGGAATCCCAGCGTGCAGTCTCCCCCACCTGCAGCACTATGGGGAAAAAGTGTAGCCGAAGTCTCGACCGGTGGGAAGCACTTTCTGCGGAATTTGGGAAGAAAGAACATCCTTCCCGGCTCAGAGGATCAGACGTTTCATGAGTTGAATCTGGCCCGCGTGGTAGAGATCGTGAGCCGCAGCGCCACGGACCAGGAATTCCCGTGTATATTTGCTGCCAGCAGGATTGGATTGCCATTGATTCTGCGGGACAAGAGCCACCGCTTCCCGCAATTGGCGGTGCATTTGGTCCAGAAGCCGTAATTCCTGTTTCCAGGCGGCTGGGTCCGCTTGTTCGCGGGACCAGAAATTTGAACCTTTTAGAGGAAAAGCAGACTTTGGAGGCGCGGCAAGCTGCCGCCAGACCGCGTATTTCCAGTACGCACAATGCAGGGCGAGTTCCCAGATGTTGTGGCGCCCGGGCCCAGGGCGCAGGACGACCTTCTCCACTGGCAGGCCGCGCAATGAGCCGCGCAGATTGGGGCCATGCCACGACTTCCGGTTGTACGCTTCATCGAGTGCCGCAAGAAGAGAGCACATGGGCAGGTTCTTTCTACCGTCCGAAAAGGTAGCGGGAGCGCCGGGGGTCGGCGCCGCCTTCCAGGACGCCGTTCTCGACCCGGATGAGCGTTGGGGCGGAGCCATTGGACCATGGCCGCCGTACCATAGCGCGATGGCCCATCTCCGTCAGGGCGCTGGCAACGTTTTGGGCGATGCGCGACTCCAGGTAGAGAACCCCCGGACGGAACTCGTGATAGGCGAAGGAGGAGTAGAAGTGCTCGGTCTGGAAGCGTGGAGCTTCCACAGCCTCCTGCGGCCGCATGCCGAAATCGATGATGTTCAGCAGCACCTGCAGCATGGCTTGGTCCTGGTTGTCGCCGCCCGGTGTGGACATGACCAGCCAGGGCTTGCCTTCTTTTAGCACCATCGTTGGACTGAGCGTGACACGGGGACGCTTCCCCGGCGCAAGCTGATTGGGGTGGCCGGGCGTCATCACCAGGGATTGCAGCCTGGTGCTGAGCGGGATGCCGGTATCGCCCGCAATCACCGAGGGCAGCCACGCTCCGCTCGGCGTCGCGCTGAATGCATTGCCCCAGCGATCAACAACATTCACGCACGTGGTGTCGTGGACGGGCGAATCCCAAGGTTGCGACTGCAGGGCGATTCGCATGGAAAGCGTTCCCGGCCGGTGTTCGAGCGACGCCTGCCGCGGGTCGATCAGCTTGCGGCGTTCGGCGGCGTAGTCGCGCGAAAGGAGTTGGGCTTCCGGGATCTCGGAGAATTTCGGGTCGCCGTAGAAACGGTCCCTGTCAGCGAACGCGAGCTTGATGGCCTCCACCACTGTATGGATGTAGAGAGGAGAGTTGTGGCCCATGGCACGCAAATCATAGCCTTCGAGGATGGCCAGCGCCTGTAGCAGCACAGGCCCTTGGGTCCAAAAGCCGGGCTTGACGATTTCGTAGCCCCGGTAGGTGAGGCTGCGCGGAGCATCCTCATCGGCGCGGAATGCGGCGAGGTCCTCGTAGCGCAACAGGCCGCCGTTTGCCTCCGAAAACTGATGAATCCGCCGGGCAATTCCCCCCTGGTAAAACTCCGCGCGGACGGCATCCAGTTTCCTGGCGCGGTTGCCGCGGGCTTTCTTCTCAGTGGCGCAGAGTCCTTCGAGTGTCGCCGCCAGCGCGGGCATAGCGAAGATCGCGCCGCGCTGAGGCGGCTGGCCGCCGGGCAGGAAGAAGCGGTTGGAATCCGGCCACAGGCGCAGGTAGTCGGAGAGATCGGCGATGTAACTGGAAAACTCTTCCCCGATGGGAAAACCATGCGCGGCTTCGATGGCTGGCGAGGCCACTTCGCAGTAGGATTTCGTGCCGTACTTGCTGAGGGCCAGCAGGATACCATCCATCATGCCGGGCACGGTAGCGGCCAGGATGCCTTCGGCCGGGATCGGCGGCATGCGGTCTGCCCGCTCCCATTTTTCTGGTTTGCGCTGCCGGTAGAACTCAACGGTAGCCAACTTTGGCGCAGTGCCGATTCCGCTGATGGCTACGGGTGCCCGGCCCGCCATTTTGATCAAAGCGGGCATCTCGCCGCCGAGGCCGAAGCGGGATTGCTCAGTCACAGCAGCCACCAATACGGCAGCGGCGCCGGCGTCCACTGCGTTTCCGCCCGCGGAGAGCATGCGCCAGCCTGCTTCCACCTGATAGTTGTCGGCGGCTGCCACCATGGCGCTGGTCGCGCGGACAGGCGGAAACATGGTTTTTCCCCCTGTTTGCGCCATCACCTGCCATGCGGCCGCAGCCGCGATCGCCCAACGCTTCATCGGTCTTCCTCCCGCAATCGCCGGTATTTTCGCAACAATTCGTACGCCACGACGCCGCCCGCTGTTGCAACATTCAAAGAATGCTTCCGCCCAAGCATGGGCAAGCGTACAAAAACGTCGCAGGCCGCCAGTAAATCTTCACCGATGCCATCCACTTCGTTGCCGAACAGCACGCAAACAGGCCAGCGCGGCTGCCAGTCGAAAAGGTCTTCAGCGCGTGGGGCAGTCTCGAGAGCGGCGATTTGATACCCGCGCGCCTGTAGCATGCGCAGCGGCACCCTGGCATCGTGATGGTATTCCCAGGGCACTTGCTCTTCCGCTCCAAGCGCAGTCTTGCGGACGCCGCTTTGCGTACCCTGAGCCGTGATTCCGCACAGCCAGAGCTTTTCGAGGCCCGCTCCGTCAGCCGAACGGAAGAATGCGCCGACGTTGTACTGGCTGCGTACGTGATCGAGCAGAAACACGACCGGCAGGCGAAGACCGTCATAGACGGACGCGCCTGCGGTGGCACGGTATGGCAATCGCTCGCCGGTCACAGAATAATGGTGCCATGGTTGAACTCACCGGCTCTGCGTTGACGCCGGCAGACGTGGCGGCCGTCGCCCGGGAGGGCACTCCGGTCTCTCTGGCAGCGGAAGCGAAGGCGCGCATGCGGCGGTCGCGGGCCGTGGTGGAACGCGTCGTGGCCGATGGCCGGCCCGTTTATGCGGTAAATACCGGTGTGGGGCTGCTGGCCGACCAGCGGGTTTCGCCGGAAGAACTCGAGCAACTGCAATGGAATGTAGTGCGCTCGCACGCCTGCGGCACCGGAGAACCTCTGCCAGCGGACGCCGTCCGAGCCATGATGCTGATTCGCGCCAACGTATTGGCGCTCGGTTACTCCGGCATCCGGCCGGCGGTGGCGAAACACCTGATTGCGCTGCTCAATCATGGAATCACACCGGTAGTGCCCTCGCGCGGCAGCGTTGGCGCCTCGGGCGATCTGGCGCCCCTGGCTCATGTGGCGCTGGTGCTGGCGGGCGAGGGGGAGGCTTGGTTGGATGGCCGCTGCCTGGGTGGCGCGGAAGCGTTGGCGGGGGCTGGACTGCAGCCTCTGCGCCTGCAAGCGAAAGAAGGGATCTCGCTGGTGAACGGCACGCAGGCGATGGCAGGTTTGGCCGTCCTGGCGCTGCTTGACGCCGAGGACCTGACAGAAATGGCTGATTATGCGTGCGCCCTTTCCCTGGACGCGCTGCGCGGCACGCCCCGCGCCTTTGACGAGCGCATCCACCAGGCGCGGCCACATCCGGGCCAACTGGCTTCGGCGCGGTTGCTTGCCGGGTTGCTGGAGGGCAGCGAAATCCGGGCGTCCCACACCGGCTGCGGCAAAGTCCAGGACGCTTACTCGCTTCGTTGCGCCCCGCAGATTCACGGCGCCGTGCGGGATGTCATGGCCGAAGCCCGCCGGATGCTCACCATCGAGATCAACAGCGCCACGGACAATCCCCTGGTGTTCGGCGAGGAGATTCTTTCGGGCGGAAATTTCCATGGACAGCACCTGGCCCTGGCCTGCGATGCGATGGCAAACGCACTGGCCTCGCTGGCGGGCGTGAGTGAGCGCCGGGTGGACCGCCTGGTAAATCCGCTTTTGAACGAAGGGTTGCCGCCTTTCCTGGCAGCGCACGCGGGCCTCGAGTCCGGGCTGATGATGTGGCAGGTAACGGCAGCCGCCCTCGTGGCCGAATGCCGCGTACTCGCTGCGCCCGCGACGCCCGGTTCGGTACCGACCAGCGGGGGTAAGGAAGACTTCGTCAGCATGGGGATGACGGCTGCCCTGAAGCTTCGGCAGGCCGTGGAGTGGGCCCGGACCGTGCTGGCAATCGAATTCCTGTGTGCCCAGCGTGCCATCGGCTTTCTGCGGCCGTTGCGCACCAGCCCCCGGCTGGAGCGGCTATTGGCGGCAATGCCCGGGGCGCCGGGCGCCGGCGATCGGGCCCTTTCGGGCACAGTGGAGCAACTGTCCAATTGGCTTAGAGCGTGGCGTACACAAAAAAACGAGTGGTCCGTTTGAAGCCCATTTGGCGATACAGCCGCAACCCAAAGGGCGACGATTGGAGCACCAGTGGGCCGGCAGCGCCCGCCAGGCGAGCCTGGTCAATCGCATGGCGCATGACGGCTTCAGCGCAGCCGCGGCGGCGTTCCGCCGGCGCAGTCGCCACTGAATAGACTCCCAGGCAGCCGGCTGCCGTTACGGTGGCGGCAGCAGTGACGGCCCGGCGCCCCAGGTAGCCCACCCAGGCGCACATGGGCGCCGCCTTCCAGCGGGACGCTTCTTCATAGATGATGCGAGCCACTTCCTTCTGAACCCGGAAGCATTCGGCCACCAGGTTGGTGAAGTCGCGCCGTGAGGAATCCTCTTCTACCGGAACGAAAGCGAGGTCCGGCAGCACGCGCCGGGGCGGATCCAGCATGCCCGCTTCCATGCCAGGGGATTCGGCGATGCATTGCATGCCCTCGTGGTCGAAGATATCGTGCAGGCGCCGGCGCTCGCGGCCCGCCAGCCAGTCCTCGCAGATCCAGAATGACCAGGCCCTGGCGGTAGCCTCGAAGTGGGAGCGGGCGAGGTGGATCCGCCGCACCAGTTCGCCGGGAACGGGACTGACGGGCGCAGCAAGAAGGGCAATGTTAAACACTGCGCTGGTGACCGGGCTAGTGATGAGCTTCACGCCCCCTTCCTCATGCAAGTCCCCATAGAAGGAGAGTGCGGTCTCCAGGTTGGCGCAATTGCGTTCGACGGGATTCATAGCAGGCTGAGGGGATCCACGTCGATCACGAGTGCGGTGGCGGGCCAACGGGCATCGAGTGCGTGCTGGCGAAGCCGCCGGAGCAGTTCATTCAGTTTGGGGCGTGAAATAGTCTTAATCAGGGTCTGGTAGCGGTATTCTCTGTTCAGCTTTGGCACGGGCGCCTCGGCAGGACCCAGCACCTTGATGCCCTCGCCGGCCGCGCTGAGCAGTTGGGCCACCTGTCCGCTCATGCGCTCGGCGTCTTCTTTCAATTCTGCACGCACAACCACATTGGCTAGAGCGCTGAAAGGGGGATAGCGCATCAGGCGGCGGAATTCCAGCTCCTTGGCGTAGAACTTGCCATAATCCTGCTCGGCGGCCAAACGAATCGCGTAGTGCTCCGGGTTGATGGTTTGCACCAGCACCAGTCCCGGCAGGTGGTGGCGGCCGGCGCGGCCGGCCACCTGCGTCAACAACTGAAATGTGCGCTCCGCGGCGCGAAAGTCAGGCAGGCTCAACCCGATGTCGCCTGACACGACACCCACCAGGGTGACATTCGGGATGTCGTGGCCTTTGGCGATCATCTGCGTGCCCACCAGGATGTCGAAGGCGCCTTCACGGAAACCGCTCAGCACTTCCTCGTACTTGTGTTTGGTGCGCACCGTGTCGCGGTCGAGCCTGGCGATTCGGGCCTTGGGGAAAGCGCGGCTCAGCTCGTCCTCCACTTTTTCCGAGCCGCTGCCAAGAAAGTAGAGGTGCTCGCTGCCGCAGGCCGGGCAGAGCTTGGGCGTGCGCTGCGCGTAATTGCAGTAGTGGCACAGCAGGCGGTTGTCGCGCCGGTGCCAAGTCAGGGACACGGCGCAGTTGACGCATTGCAGGCGTTCGCCGCAGGAACGGCAGGCTACAGCGGACGAGAACCCGCGGCGGTTCATCAGCAGGACAACCTGCTCGCCGGCCTCGAGTTTGGCTTGGACAGCTTCCACAAGAGCACGGGAAAAAAGCGCATTCTGCCGGGTTTCCAGAAATTCCTCGCGCATGTCGACGAGCCGCACCTCCGCCAGAGGGCGTTCGCCGATGCGCAGCGGCATTTCGAGCAGAACAGACTTGCCGCGTTCCGCGTTGTACCGGCTTTCCAGACTGGGAGTGGCGGAGCCAAGCAACGCGACGCCATTCAGCATCTGGGCGCGGACAATCGCCACGTCCCGGCCGTTGTAGCGCGGCGTCTCCTCCTGCTTGTAGCTGGCGTCGTGCTCTTCATCGACGATCAGCAAACCGAGGTTTTGCACCGGCGCAAATACGGCAGATCGCGTGCCCACGGCGACCGTGGCCTCGCCACTGCGCAGGCGGCGCCACTGGTTCGCTCGTTCGGCATCGTTGAAAGCGGAATGCAGAATCGAGACGCGGCCCTCAAACCGAGCCTGAAACTGCCCGGCCATGGCCGGCGTAAGGGCGATCTCGGGCACCAGTAACAAGGCCCCGCGGCCAAGCGCCAGAGATTCTTCGATGAGCCGCAGATAGACCTCGGTCTTGCCCGAGCCGGTGACGCCATGCAGAAGGAAGGTTTGAAAGCGCCTGCTGCGCAGGGCTTCGGCAACGGCGGCCCGCGCGGATTCCTGGTGCGGATTGAGTTCATGGGCGGGGCGAGCCCAGGCCGCGCCGGCTGCCAGGGCTTCAGGGGTTAATTTCAGCAGGCCACGCCTGGCCATGGCGCGCGCGGAGACGCTCGCGTTTTTCACCTGCTGTTCCAGCTCGGCGAGATTGTGCGAGCCGGGATGAAGTTCGAGAAAGGCGGCCAGTTCGCGCTCCCACTTGCTGAGCTTTTCGGCGCCGCGGCCGAGAAATTCGACTCGCAGCCGTGCAGCGGGCGCTCTTAGGGGGTCCTTCTCTTCGACACTTGCTTCCAGGGCCACCAGGCCCTTCTTTTCGAGCATCTTCAGGACTCGCTTGGCGCCGGGCGCCCGCCGCTCCAAGGTGGCTTCACTAAGCGGACGCGATTCCAGCAGGCGGAGCAAAACCACGCTGGGTTCTCCGCCTGCATCGTCGAGAAGCAACTGCCGGACCACATCGACGCCGCGCTCAGTGAGAGCCCACACCCGGGTCTTCCGCATCTCGCCTGCCAATGGCGCCATAACCCGGAGCACCTCGCCCAGGGGAGCGCAGTAGTAGCCGGCTACCCACTGGCCGAGCGCCAGCAGGTGCTCGTCAAACACGGGTTCCGCCTCCAGGAGCCGGTAGGCTTCCTTCGTTTCGACCGCCGGAGCCTGGTTATGGGTCGTCACGACGACGCCAGTGAGCTTCCGGCCGCCGAACGGAACCAGCAGCCGGCACCCTGGAGCGACCCGGTGCCGGAGCGTTTCCGGCAAAAGATAGGTAAAGGGGCGGTCCACCGGGACGGGCAGCGAGACGTCGGCGTACTGGAAATTGGCGGGCAACCGGTAACCCCTGTTGGCAAACTCGCGTTTCTACTGTAACAGGAGCACCCATATCATGAAGTTTCTGCAATTTGCGCTGGCCACAGCGCTGTCGACCCTTCTGGTTTTCGCCGCTGGTATCGATGGCAAATGGGTTTCTGAACGTAAGATGACCACGCCGAACGGCGAGGAACGCACCGTTCGTATCACAATGGAGCTAAAGGCCGAAGGCTCACAACTCACTGGCAAGGTGACCAGCCCGGCCCGCGGCGGCGAAGATCGGTCCGTCGAGATCAAGGAAGGCAAGATTACTGGCAACAGCTTCTCCTTCATCACGGTGATGGAGACTCAGCGCGGCGAGATTAAGTCGGTCTACGAGGGGAAACTGGAAGGCGACACCCTTGTAGGCACCATCAAGCGCGAGGGCGGCCAGCGGGAGATGCCGCCGCAGCCCTTTGAGGCCAAGCGCGCTCAATAAGGAACTCCCAAGTCGTCCCCCTTGTCACGCCGGGCTCTTCGCCGCATCTTGCGGAGAAGAGCCCATGCTTTTTGAAATCGAGTCCAATAAGAGCCTGGAACAGATCGACGCCGACCTGCGGGCCGCAGCCGCCCGTCATAGTTTTGGTGTACTTACCGTCCACGACTTGCAGCAAACCATGCGCAATAAAGGGGTGGAGTTCGGCCGGCGGGTGTTCATTTACGAGGTTTGCAACCCGCATAAGGCCAAAGCAGTGCTAGAGACGAACGGGGCGGTGTCCACGGCCTTGCCCTGCAGAATTTCCGTATACGAGAAGGAAACAGGCTTCCGGATCGCCACCCTTTTGCCGACGGAAATGATGCGGGCCTTCGGCGAACCCTCGCTGGAGCCCGTAGCCCAGGAAGTGGAAGCCACCATGATCGCCATCATGCGCGAAGCGGCCTGACATGCGGATCGTCTGGCTAGCGCTGGTTTGGCCGCTGGCCGCGCATCCTGCGGCGCACCTGCCGTCGGGCGACTGTTCGCTCTGCCATACCAGAATCGGGAGTCCTCCGGCCGGTCAGTACCCGCTGTGGCGCGCTTCCGTGATGGCGCGAGCCGGTACGGACCCGTATTGGAAGGAACGCGTCGCGCAAGAGCGGGCATGGAATCCCAAGGCCGGGGCGTTGATTGATGACAAGTGCTTCCGGTGCCACCAGCCCGCAATGGGCGATCTTGGCCAGGAGGAAGGCGCCAAACAAGGCGTGACATGCACAGTGTGCCACCGGATTCTGCCGGACGGACTCGGAACGAAGGCGTCGTTCAGCGGCGGCTTCTCTCTCTCGGGCCGGAAGGAACTCTACGGACCGCACGAGCGGCCATTCCAGATGCCCATGCTGATGCACACCACCATGGCGCCGGTGGAAGCGAACCACTTCCTGCACCCGGAGTTGTGCGCCACCTGCCACACGGTAATTACCCCCGTTCTGGATGAGCAAGGGCGCAGTGTTGGGGAGTTTTATGAGCAAACGCCATACCTGGAGTGGCGTGCCAGCAGCTTCGCCGTGTCCGGCACAACCTGCCAGCAGTGCCACATGCCGCATCTTGCCCAACCGGAGTACATCGCCCACCGCCCGCCTGGCGGCCCGTTCCCCCCAACCCGTCCACGCTCACCGTTCGCGAAACACGAATTCACTGGCGGCAATTTCCAGTTGTTACGCGCAACCGGCGGGAATGATGCAGCGGTGTTGGAACAGTTGGGAAATGCGCTGGCGGTGGATGCCGACATTCAACGCGCCGGACAGATGTTAGAGTTGCGGGTGACCGTCACCAACCTCACCGGCCACAAGCTTCCCACGGGGTTTCCAGGGCGGCGGCTCTGGCTGCACGTGACGGCGTTAGGCGCTCAGGGAGAAGTAGTTTTCGAATCGGGTGGAGCAAACACAAAGTTCCCTCAGCCGCACCGGAACCGCATCGAGGATCCCTCGCAGGCCATGGCATGGGAAGCCCGCACGAAGGGTCCCTCGCTGCTGTTGCATGCCGCTTGGGCTCAGGACAACCGGATCCTGCCGGACGGCTTCGACCCGGAGCGTCTGGACGTGACGGGCATCCCTTCATCGGCGTTGCTGCCAGTGGGGGTCTCTGGGGATCTTGACTTCAGGCCCGGATCGGATACAGTCCGATATGCGTTGCCCGCTGCGGCGAGAAGCGTGGAAGTAGAGGCAATGTTTTCTTCACTCCCGCCGCTGCCGCCTGCCGTGATCGCCAGAGCTGCCGCAGCAGTGACATCAGCCAAGGCGGAGCTACGGCGCCCGCTGCAGCAGGACTCGCGACCGGAGCGCCACTAATATCCGGACCATTGCAAGCGTATCGAGACGGCAATATTCCTCGAGTGCGGATCGGAGTGCATTGCGCTCCGTGGGGGACAGGCTATCGCGCCGGATTCGCTCCCAGGCCATCGCCGCCTCGTCGCCGCGGCCCACGGTCAGATCGCTGTAACTCAGTTCCGGCACCAGCACGGGCAGGACACTCTTGAGAGAAAAGGAGCCTAGGAAGTCAGGATGGTAGACATGCTTGCGGACGATCTCCAGCAGGTCGACAAGCCGGCGGCGGAGGGCCCGCAAGGGCGAGGCAAGGTCCGGCAGCAATTCCTCGAGTTCGCGCAAGCGGTGGTCTTCAAAGGGCTTGCTCCACACCAGTACCGTGCCCTCCGCAGGCAAGGCAGCAAGCAGAGACTCAGCGAAGCCGCGGCGCGGGTCACTGGAACCGTCAGCCAAAAAGGATGCATGCTCGAAGCGTCCTCCCGGCGTGGCCATCCAATGCGCCGACCACTGGAAAGGGATCTGCTGCCAGGGCCGCATTCCACGGTAGCGGGGCACGGCCGGCGCCACGCATTCGAAGTCGATACCTGTCACCGGGTACCGAAACTTGTTTAGTTCCGCGTCAAGGCCCTGGCTCCAGACCAGCCGGTTCTCGGCATGGGCCCGGCGCGCGAGTTTCTGCCGGTCAGTAAGCGGCACAGAATCAGGGATCTCGCTGATTCGCGCTATGCCCGCCGCCAGCAATTCGCGTTTGCGGTTGGCATGAAGACCGGGCAAGCGGCGGATGTCATCGCGGGGCAGCACCGGCCAGCAGCGGTCGAAGTACTGGCACTCAAACGGGGTGCTGCAGTGGTCGCCCACCTCCACAACCGGCTCTTCGGGCTGCATGATGACCGGCAGCAGGCGCGCTGTACGATC
This sequence comes from uncultured Solibacteraceae bacterium, assembly GCA_964460395.1. Lineage (GTDB taxonomy): Bacteria > Acidobacteriota > Terriglobia > Bryobacterales > Bryobacteraceae > CAYWQS01. The sequence goes on from CAYWQS010000002.1 coordinate 197,258, forward strand.
GTGCACTTGCTCCACACGCTGCTCCATGGCATGGGTGACGTCGCGGAAAACGAACAGCGCCGCGGGATCCAGATCTTCCTCGCGCACATAGGCTCGGTTCAAGGTGATGAGCTGAACCTCGCGTACATCCAGCCCAGCATTGCGGGCTACCCATACCTGCAGCGCGAGATCGTCCAGATGCCTGTCTGCCAGCGCTCCGCCCAGACGGATTGCGCTCACGCGCCACTTCATTCGCCGGGACCGTTCCAGAACATCCGCTCTCACACGGACATCCGCAAACTCCAGGGCTGCGTCTAACAAAGCGCGCGGACCATCAGGCGTCAGCCTTTCGCGCGTCCACGCGGTTGCGTCTTCCCAAGTGAGGGTTTCCGGCGTAGTGGCAGCCTCGGGAAAGAGAGCGCGGGCAGCCTGCCGGGCCTCGGTTGCGTAGGACAGGGCAAGGGCCAGTGCGGCGCCCGTGCCAGGTACACCTCGGGCCATCCGGTGCATGCGTTTCGTACATTGCAGCCCAGCCTGATACAACCAGCGGTCCAGGTTCATTCGTAGCGGAGCGTCTCCACTGGCAGCACGCGAGCCGCCGCGCGCGCCGGCTGTAAGGTTGCCACAAAAGCCACTGCCAAGGCCGCGGCGCTGATCCAAAAGGCGTCGATGGCCCGCGGGGCGAAGGGAACGTAAGCGATGGAGTAGACCTCTTCGTCCAGGCGGATCCAGTGGTAATGGTCGCCGAGGTAGGACAGTCCGTAGCCAAGGCCCAGCCCGATGACGATGCCGGCCAGTGCAATGAGAAGGCCCTGCGTCACAAACAGCCGTGCGATCTGATTCCGCCGGGCCCCCAGCGACAACAAAACGGCGATGTCGCGGCGCTTGTCCATTACCGCCATGGCAAGGGCGGTAAAGATATTCAAACCTGCCACCAGCTGAATGAGGCCGATGGTGATCAGCGAAACGGTTTTTTCAAGCCGGAGCGCGCCGAGGATCTGGCGATTCTGCTCCATCCAATGTGTGGCGCCGAGGCTGAGGCCTGCGGCCTGCTCCGCCGCCCGCGCCGTCTCAGGGGCGCGGTCCACGTCTGCAAGCCTCAGCTCAATGGAATTCACCACGTCGCCCAACAGGAAAAGACGCTGGGCGTTGCCTAATGTCGTAAACCCATACTGATTGTCGAGTTCGTAGAAACCTGATTCCGCGATTCCCGCCACACGGAACCGGAACACGGCAGGCCGGACACCCAGAGGTGTCAATTCACCTTGCGGGCTGGTGAGGGTCAGCACGTCTCCCGGGCGCATGCCAAGGCGCCGCGCCAGCGCCGAACCCAGAACAATGCCCGGCAGGCCGCGCATGCGGCCCATGTCCGCGAGCGAACCTTCGCGCAGGAGTGAAGCGAGCGCACGATCTTCTTCCGGAACGCCCTTCAGCGTGACCTCTGCGGACTGCATGGGCCCGGAGGCGAACACCTTGCCGTAAAGGCTGGGCGTCACCTGCGTGACCCCTGGCAGGTCCTTCAGCCGCCTGATGATGGCCTGCCAGTCGGCGATGCCGGAACTGGGCTCCTTTTCGAGCAGTACAACGTGGGGCGTGGCGCCCAGGAGGTTCTGGCGCAGGCTGTTACGGAAACCGTTGTTGACAGCAATAGCAATGACCAGCGCCATGACCCCTGCTGCCACGCCGGCCACAGAAATGACAGTTACGACGCCCAGCGCGGCTTGCCGCCGCTTGGCGCGCAGATAGCGGCCGGCAACAAACAACTCGAAGGCGCCTCGCACGGGGAGCTATCCGTCCCCTTTCGCCGATGCCTCGCGGAGCCAGCCGGCGATGCCGATCGGGCCTTCCGGCCGCAAAAGCGGGAACAGAATCACGTCCCGGATCGATTTCGTATTCGTCATTAGCATGGTGACGCGATCGATGCCAATTCCCTCGCCGCCTGCAGGAGGCATGCCGTAGCAGAGGGCGCGGAGGTAATCTTCGTCCATCTGGTGAGCTTCCTCGTCTCCCCGCTCACGCATGGCCAATTGCATCTCGAACCGCTTTCGCTGCTCGTTGGGGTCGTTGAGCTCGGTGAAAGCGTTGCCGATCTCCATGCCAGCGGCGTAAATCTCGAAACGGTCCGTCATGGTGGGATCATCCGGGTTCTGCTTGGCAAGCGGCGAGACTTCCACCGGATACTCATAAATGATGGTGGGCTGGATCAGCGCCTCTTCGCAGTGGCGCTCAAAGATATCCAGCAGCGCCTCGCCTGCCGTCTCCTTCTGCGAGTGGCGCAGGAGCCATTCAGGATCACGCACATTGTCCGGGGAGGGCTTTTGTGTGCCGCGATAGAACTCACAGATAGCCTCCCGGATGGTGAACCGGCGCACATTGCCAAAATCCAAAGTGGTGCCCTGGTATTCGACTGCCGCGGATCCGGTCGCGTCCAGCGCCACCTGCCGCAGGAGTTCGCCGGAGAGGTCCATGAGTACCTGGTAGTCCGCGTAGGCCTGGTAAAACTCGAGCATCGTGAACTCGGGGTTATGCCGCGTGGAAATCCCCTCATTCCGGAAATTCCGGTTGATCTCGAAGACCCGTTCCATGCCGCCTGCCACCAGCCGCTTCAAATACAATTCCGGCGCAATCCGCAGAAACAGATCGACGTCCAGCGTATTGTGATGCGTCACGAACGGGCGAGCCGCGGCGCCGCCGTACAACGGCTGCATCATCGGCGTTTCCACTTCCACGAACCCGCGGGTCTGCAACTGGCGCCGGAACGAATCCACTACCTTGGCGCGTACCTGAAATGCCCGCTGCACTTCCGGATTGGCGATCAGGTCGAGGTAACGCTGCCGGTACCGGATCTCAACATCTTCCAAGCCGTGGTATTTCTCGGGCAGCCCTAGCAGGTTCTTCGACAAAAAGGTGAGACGTTCTACGTGGATACTCAGTTCGCCAGTGCGCGTGCGGAACAGGTATCCCTCGACGCCGATCACGTCGCCCAGATCCACCAACTGGTAGAGCGCGAACTCGCGCTCGCTCACCGCATCCTTCTTGACGTAGATTTGCAGCCGCTCACCGCCTTGCTGCAAATGCATGAACCCCGCTTTGCCCATCCGGCGAACTGTCATGATTCGTCCGGCAACGGCGGCCGCCGGGCGCTCCGCTTCCAGTTCTTCGCCGGTCTTTGCCCCGAAACCCTGCAGGATCTCCGGAATCGTGTGGGTATAGTCAAAACGCTGGCCGTACGGGCGGAATCCCAGCGCTTCGATCTCGCGGATGCGCGCGAAGCGCTGTTCGAATAGTTCCTGCTCGAGTGACAATAGAAAACTCCCGAAACTCCTTATTATAATTGGGAGTTTGCAGTCTCTTTCCGTCATCATTCCGGCCTACAACGAACAGAACCGTTTGCCCTTGTCGCTGCCGGTCGTCTTCGAGTTCCTCTCACAGCTGCCGCTGGCGTTCCTGGAGGTGGTGGTGGTGGATGATGGCTCCACGGACCGCACTGCCGTCCTGGTCGAAGAGGCGGCAGCGCGCTATCCCGGTCTTCGGTTGCTCAGGAATCCAGGCAATCGCGGCAAAGGGTATGCTGTCCGGCACGGAATGCAGAGTGCGCAAGGCGAATGGGTTCTGATTACCGACGCGGATCTCTCCGCGCCGATCGAAGAACTGCGCGCGCTTGCGGAAGCCGCCGAAGGGAGCGGCGCTGATGGCGCGATCGGTTCGCGGGCCTTGAACCGCCAACTCGTGGGCCGCCGCCAGTCCTGGGCACGTGAACTCTCGGGCCGCTTCTTCAACGTGGCCATGCGGCTGATCACCGGCCTGCCTTACCTGGATACCCAGTGCGGCTTCAAGCTGTTCCACAGGCAGGTGGTCCAATGCGTCGCCGCCCGGCAGGCCATCGAGGGCTTCGGGTTCGACGTGGAAATTCTCTATATCGCGCGTAAACACGGCTACCGCATCCCGGAAGTACCCGTGCGCTGGTTCAACGCCGAGGGCACGAAGGTCAGCCTTTGGAAAGGTCTCGCCGCGTTTGCCGACCTTCTTCGCGTGCGGTGGAACAGTCTGCGCGGCCGCTACGACTAAGTGTTCAGGCGGGCTGTAACTGCACCAGGCACTCGGCGTATTCCGGAAGTTCCAAGCCGGCCAAACGCACGCTGACCGTACAAACGAACACGCCTTTCGCGCGCGGTGGCGGCGTCAGGGTGAACTCGAACGCCGTCTCGCGGTGGGGCGCCAGTTTGCCGCGGATCACCGCGGGTTTGCTTTGCCAGCCTGCCGGCGCGTGCGGTCTCAATTCGAATTCCATGCGCGACGACGCGTGATTCGCCACCAGAGCGGCCAGGCGGACCGCCCCGGAAGCTTCGCATTCATAGGGCGACAGCCGGATCCATTGGTCGTCCACCGCGAAGTTCGCGTGCGGCCATGGGGTGAGGTCTGCAAGAACGTCGCGCCGGTGCGCCAGCGATTGTTCCATCTTCTCCAGTTGTTCTGCGGTGAAGCGGAACATGGGCTCCACATGCTGATTGATAAGCCACGTATCCGGCGGCAGTGACCGCAACTGCCGCAGGCAGCGAAAATATCCGTCGTCCGGCCCCAGGAGGTTCCGGTTGCGCAGACAGTAGTCGTCCATGCCCGAGGGGGTGAACGAGTCGCCAACGAAACAGACTCGCCCACCGCCTCGCCGTTCGGCCAGCAGGGCGCTATGGAAGAAGGTCTGTCCGGGGTGATCCATCACCGTAAACCGGAATTCGTGCCACTCGAACTGCTCTCCGTGGGCGTGCGGTTGAGATCGGCCAATCGATTCCCGCGACAAACACGGCAGATAGAAGCGCTGGGGATGCAGCAGGATGTCTTCGCACCGGCGCTCGTAATGCACCTGGCAGCCGAACCTTTCCGCGCAATGCCTTACCCGGTCGGTATGGTCGTCGTGGTAGTGAGTGACAAAGATGCCTGCCAATCGCTGGAAAACGCCTTCGCCCCGCAGCGCGGCCAGCGCCTCAATCGTCCTGTCATATCCGCAATCCAGGAGGAAGGCCTCTCCAGCATCCGATACAAGCAGGCGGGAGTTGCCGATCGCGCGGATCCAGGAAGGGAGCGCTTGTGTTTCTGCCATTTGCATGGGCTCGGGCGCTTCACCTTCCAGCAGCGCTTCCGCCCGGCGCCGCCAGTGCCCGTCTCCAAAGTACCAACGGAGTGCGTCTGTAGTGAAGTGCTCGCGGAAGACGTCCTTAAGGCGGCCAATCAGCCGCGCGATGGCCTCTGCAGGCGTGGTGATGGGGACGCCGTGCGCGGGCACGAGCAGACTTGGTTCGCGCGCCGCCAATTGGCGCAGGCTGCGGATGAGCATGCCGCCCCGCGCGGCATACCCGTGGTAGGCGCGAAGTTTCAGCTCTGGAATGGCGTCCTGCAAGGAATGGAGATCCAGCAGGCGGCCGCCCGCCAGCACCAGGTCGCCAGTGAACGCCATTCGCCGGCCGTCCAGTTCCGTGAGATACGAAACCGCGCCGGGCGTCCATCCTGGGGTGTCCAACACTTCGAACTCAAGGTCTTGCCATGCGAATCTCTCACCCGGTCTGACGCGCCGCGCGAGTTGCACGGGAGTCACTGGCGCCTTGCTGTTGAGCGCTGCATAGTCGTGATAGCGCTTGCTGGTGAACTCGCTCCAGAATTCGCCCGGCTGCTCGAACGCTGCCGCCTCCGCCGCCGGGCCTATTACCTCAGCGCGAGGCTCCTTTCGCGTGTCTGCCGAATCACGCCGCGCATGGGTGAGCAGCAGAGTGTGGCACCCAGGCTCGGCGCGGTAGGCGCACAGCAACTGTCCGCCGCGGCGGATGGACGTCTCCGGCGTTTGCGCTCTGCTGCCGGCCATTGCGCCCGCCGCCAGAACGAATTCCCTACGCTTCATCACGGCACCTCCAGGGCAGGCCCGATTATGTCCGCATCCTGCCACGTCACGCAAGCGAAGCGCGATATTCTGGTGGTTTCCATCTCATGGCAGACAGCAGTGCTACGCGCGCGAAATGGCAGGAGACCGTCGAAGCCGAAGGCCACCTGATCGATTCGCACATCATGGAGCAGATCTTCGACGTAGTGGTCGAATGCGAAGGGCGGTTCGAAGTGGAGGATTTCCACATCGGCCGCACGAACGCTGAGCCGTCACGGTTGCGTCTTCGCGTCGAGGCATCGTCCCCGGACTCCCTTGAGCAGATGCTTTCGCAACTGCTCGGTCTTGGATGTACCCCCGTTCACGGTGGCGACGCCGAATTTCGCCCCGCGGAGCGGGACCGGTGCGCACCCGAAGACTTCTACTCCACCACCAACCACCGGACGTTTGTCCGCCGCCACGGGCAGTGGCATGAAGTCCGAAATCAAAGGATGGACGCTCTCGTGGTCTGGGCGGACGGCACGCCGGTCTGCCGCCGACTCCGTGACCTTCGGGCAGGCGAGGAGGTGGTGGTGGGCATGCGAGGATTGCGTGTCGTCCCCGAGTCAAAAGAGCGGGACCGTCAGGCCTTCGCCTTCATGGCGAATGGTATTTCCTCCGAGCGGCAAGTGGAAACCGCGGTCCGGCAGACTGCGAACATCATGCGTCACTGCCGTGAACTGGGTCAACGCATCGTCGTCGTGGCGGGGCCCGTCGTCGTACACACGGGCGGAGGCCAAGGTCTGGCGGCTCTGATTCGCGCTGGCTGGGTGGACGCCTTGCTGGCTGGCAACGCCCTGGGCGTTCACGACGCGGAAGCCGCCATGCTCGGCACCTCGCTGGGCGTAAGGCTGGCTGATGGCCGCCTGGCCGAGCACGGCCATCGCAACCATATGCGCGCGATCAACGCCATCTACCACTGCGGTTCCATCCGCGCCGCGGTCGATCAGGGAAAGCTTACGCGTGGTGTGCTCTATGAGTGCGTCAAGCACAACGTGCCCTATGTGCTGGCCGGCAGTCTGCGTGACGACGGCCCGCTGCCCGACACAATCACCGACATGAACGAGGCGCAAGACGCCTACAACCTGCACCTGCAAGGCGCGGGTCTCGTCCTTATGCTCGGCTCCATGCTGCACTCGATCGCGACCGGCAACATGTTGCCCGGCTGGGTCAAGACCGTCTGCGTCGACATCAATCCTGCCGTCGCCACCAAACTAAGCGACCGGGGAACGGCCCAGGCACATGGCGTTGTGACCGACGTCGGCCTTTTTCTGGAACTGCTGCACCGGAATCTTGCGGAGAACTGAATCATGGCTCAGAAGAAGCAATCCAAGCCGAAAAAACTCTATACGGACGAGCACGCCGCTGCGGGTTTGTCCAAACCTTTGCCGGGAATCGAATGCTGGCCCAGCCAGTACCCGGAAGACTACGAGATCGAGATTTCGACGCCTGAATTCACCAGCGTGTGTCCGCGCACCGGTCTCCCTGACCACGGCACGATCACCATCCGGTACGTGCCCAACAAACAGTGCCTCGAGTTGAAGTCTCTAAAGATGTATCTGTTGGCTTACCGGAACGTGGGCATCTTCCAGGAGAACGCGGTGAACCGCATCCTGCGGGACTGTGCGAAAGCCTGCAAGCCGCGCCGCATGAGCGTGGTAGGAGAATTCACCCCGCGTGGCGGCGTGTACTCAACTATCAGCGCGACGTTCTTGGCGAAGAAGTAGGCCGCAGCAGGTCCCGGTAGAGCGCTGCCTGGCGCTGCGCGATCAGATCCCAGCCGAACTCGCGTTCCACCGTGGCCCGCGCCGCCGCCTCGAGCGCCCTGCGCCGCGCCGGATCTGCGAAAAGCTCGAGCAGCGCCCGCGCTAAGCCGCTGCCTGTCTCCTCGACAACGACGTCGAGCCCAGGGGACAGCGCCAACCCGTTGATGCCCGCCGGTGTCGCCACCACCACCCGCCCCATGGCCATGGCCTCCATGACCTTGATGTTTGTGCCCGCGCTGGCCAACAACGGGGCAATCACCGCTTCAGCCCGCCGGTATGCAGGCCGCACATCGCTGACGAAGCCTTCCACTTCGATGCCTGGGCGCTCCAGGTTGACTACGATTCGGTCCTGGTAAAGCGCCCGGTAGTGATCGGACCTCGCTCCGGCAATGATGTGCAGTCTTGCCCCGGCCGCCTCCAATTCGGGCCACGCCTCGCGCAGAAAGAAATCCAGCGCCATTAAGTTCGGCAGGTGGGCGAATGAACCAATGAATAGGATTCGCCGCGGCTCAGGATCGCCCTGAGCTGGTTGAAATCTCTCCAAATCGACGCCGTTCGGAAGCATCTCAACCCGCCGCGCGCCATCTACTGCAAGCCGGTCCTTTTCCGACATGGCCACAACGCAGTTCACCTCGCGCCACGCCGCCCGTTCGAACCGCTCCCAACGCTTCAACTGCTGGTGTGTCTCCCAGTCGCCGTTTTGGGCGAGCAATTGCGCGTACAGGTCCAGCGTGATGTCGTGCTCCACCAGAATGGATGGAATTCCCCCGCAATCACGCGCATAAACGGCCATCTGCGTGAACTCCAGCTGCGCCAGCCCGGGCTTGTGCTTGCGCAACAGTTCTTTGAGCTCGGCGCGAAACACTGCCGAATCATGCTCCTCTACGACATCCGGCCTGTCCGTCAACGGACGCAGGTGGCTCCCGCGCCGGCGCACCAGAACCACTTCGATGAACAGCTCCAATAGTTCCGGGGCGGGTGTCTGCAGTTCGTCGCAAAACGCAAGCAGCACCTGGTCGAAGTCATCCGCCGCGCGGCGCGTCAGGTTAAACATGCGCACCGCGCCTCCGTGAGAGAGCGGGAAGGGAACATACGGGCTTGCCACCAGCACCACTGGCCGGCCGCGTGCGGCCCGTCCAGGGAAGTGCGCGGCTTCGCCGCAGCCAATCGCCATGATATGGCGCTCATCGATGGCGGCCCGCGAGGGCGCCTGGGACTGCAGGCGGCGAGCCACTTTCAGTGCGGGCAGCGCAAACGGCGGTGGCGGCTCCTGTGCCGCCAGCCAGTTCAGCCGCACGATTGCTTCGCGCCAAAGCTCCGCGAACAACTGCTCGTCACAAACCGCGCTCAATAAGTGTTTGAGGTGATTCCGCTCCAACGCCAGGGTGAGTTCTTTTTCCTTCAAGTAGCGCTTTGACGTGGAGCGGTGATAATGGACCAGGCGCGCACCGGCGACGAACACTGTAGGCCAGCCTTGCTGCCAGCCACGCCACCCGAGATCGTGGTCCTCTACATAGGCGGGCGTGAAGGCCTCGTCGAATCCGCCGAGGGCCCGAAGCTTTGCGGTGTCATACAGCGAACAGCCGCCGCTTCCATAGAGCACGTAGCTATGGTCCTCAGCGGGCAACGGATTCACGCACCACACTGGATAATCCCCGGGCTGACGTTCGGCCCGGAACACCGCTTTGCCGGTCTCCTCCCGGCGCTGTCCGGGCGGGAAAAAAATCTGCGCAGTCGCGCAAAACAGATCCGGCACGGCGTCGAAGGCAGCCCGCAGCGGAGACAGAAACGGCGCTTCGATCACCATGTCGTTGTTCAGCGTAAGAGTGTAGGCGAAGCCTGCCTGGGCAATCCCACGATTCACCGCTGCGGCGAAGCTCAACGGCTCCCGCACTTCCACGCACCGCACTGAAGGATATTCGGCGTTGAGCCACGCACCTGTACCATCGTCCGAACCACTGTCCACCACGATGACTTCGGAGGGCCGCTCCGCCAGCAAGCCCGGCAACAAGCGCGTGAGCAAGTCCCGCCCGTTTCTGGACGGAATCACGACGCTGACACCTTCGGGCAGCTCCCGCTCCAGCGGCCTCAAGCGTTCCATTGCGGCCGCCCGCTTCGGCGGACGCACCGCCAATCGGTACACCAGCGGCCGGACAAAGGCCCAAGGGTGAAACAATCGCCAGACCTGCGTGTACACCCATCCGCCAGGCCGCGTCTCCCAGCGGATCAGGTTGCCCGTGCGCCACACCAGGTGCTTGAGCATCGTGATGGCCGATCGTGGATGGAGCGCGAAGTGATCGAGGTTCTCGTTAAAGCAAAGGATGCGGCGCGCTCCCAACCGGAACGCGAGCCGCCGCATGCCCCAGAAGGGCTGGCGCGGTTGCAGAATCAGCGCGGCAAACTCCACCTGTTTGCCGCGCAACGCGTCCTGGATGCGCGCACGGTTTTGCTCGAGCGTACGGCCCAGATAGAAAGGGATCCAAAGCCCGCGGGGCGGTGCGAACTCCGAAACTACGTAGATGGGCAGACCGGGGGCGATCCGCTCGATTTGTTCCAGGAAAGTGGGGATCAGGTCCTCGGAGCCCGAGCCGAGAGCCACCACTGCGCGCCCGGCATCTACACCAGAGTGCGCCAATCGAACTTGACCTCACCTCCGCAACGCTCGTACCACATCGCCGCCGCCTGGCTGCAAAAAGCGGTAGAAACCGGATTTGCATAGGGGGCCAGCCTGCCGTTGCGCTGTCCAAAGTAGTACCCACCCGCCACTCGCGCCTCGCCCGCATCCGCCTGGTAGCGCGCAGACCATTCCGCCTCTTCTGCAGCTCGGGCCGAGTCCAGGGCAACTACCCCCAGGCTTTCCGAAAACAGCCGCACACGCAGCAACTGCGCGTTTGCGTCGGACCTCTCGAATTCCTGCCGCACCGCCCGCAGATGCTGCTCCGCGCGCCGGATGCCTGCCTCCAGCGCCTTCCGCACTTCTGGCATACCGGTCATCGGAAGCAACGCTTCCAGAAAGTACCCGTACGAGTGCAGGCGGTCCATCACGCGCACTCCGGGCTCACGGGTGAGAAATGCCTCTTCCGTAGCGAGTGACCGTTCCAGGCAGCGCTCATAGTGCGCGCGCCACGCCGTGTCGCCCGTTGCATCCGCCATCTCCAGCCAAGCAAGAGCTGACTTTAACTGGTAGCAATCCGGCGTCCGCGACCAGCGGCCATCACGCGGCACCGGCCGCAGCGACGGTAGCTCCAGAATCGGGTCGATGTCCCGGCCGTTTTCGAAGTGCCGCCGCATCGATTCGCAGCAGCCCCGCGCCACATCGAAATACCTCACCTCTCCTGTTTTTCGCCACAAACGCAGCAAACCCCGCGCGATGATGCCACAGTCGAAGAAGTAGGTGTGATCCTCGGGCAAAGCGCCATCGTCCGCCCATTCGAACGGCATCACGCCGGCTTCCGGTCTCCATGCTTGCTGGCTGAGAAAGTCGCCTGCCCGGATTGCGCCTGCCAGTGCCTCTTGCAGCCCCGTCCGCTCGTGCAGGTCCAGCAGTGAACTCACCGCGTAACCCGTGATCTCGGTGGAAATCCGCGCGTTTCGCCCTTCGTCGATCAGGTAATAACGGGCTACTCCCCCCGAGGGCTCCATAATGCCCGACCGCAAGAACCATTGGGCAGAGGCGGCCAGTCCTTCCCTCGAACCGGCGCGAAGGGCGATGTCAGTTGGCGTTGTCACTACAGGCACGGGGATCCGCACCGGTTGATCCCGCGCGGAAACCTCCAGTGTAGCAAGCGCCCCGGTGGCGTTGTAACGGTTGACGCTGCTTGCCGCTACGCCATACTAACGGGAAGAGACTCGATGTCCCCCACCAACTGGGCTGAAGCTCGGGCCATCCTCCATGCCGCACTCGATCTGCCCGCCGGCGAACGCCGCACGTACTTGGCCAACGCCTGCGGCAGCCGCGCGGATCTGCTGGCTGAACTGGAAGGCTTGCTGGCCAGCTACGAAAGCGATCCCGAGTTCCTCGACACGCCAATGCCGTCCGCCGCGTTGCTGCGCGCCGCTGCCTTCGATTCGCATTCTCCAGCCCCGCCTCCGCCAGAACACATTGGCCCCTACCGCATTCTGGAGTGCTTGGGGCAGGGCGGCATGGGGGAGGTCTTCCTCGCCGTCCGCGACGATGGGCAATACCAGCAGCAGGTGGCAATCAAACTGGTCCGCCGGGGAATGGCTTCAGAGTTTACCCTCCAACGCTTCCTCTACGAACGTCAACTCCTCGCCTTCCTTGCCCATCCCAACATTGCCCGCATTCTTGATGGCGGCACGCTGGACGACGGCAACCCGTATTTCGTCATGGAGTACGTCGAAGGCCGCCCGCTGCTCGATTATTGCCAGCAGGAACTCCTCGGCCGGGAAAGCCGTTTGCGTTTGTTCCTCCAAATCTGCGGCGCTGTTGCGCATGCTCATCGCAACCTGATTGTGCATCGCGACTTGAAGCCGCAAAACATCCTGGTGACAGCGGGCGGCATCCCGAAACTGCTCGATTTTGGGATCGCCAAGCTGCTGCTGCCCGACCAGACCGGCATCGATCTCGCCCAGACGCGCGAGTTCCGCCTCCTTACCCCCGAATACGCCAGCCCTGAACAGTACCGCGGCGAGCACATTACGACCGCGTCCGACATCTACGCTCTCGGCGCCATCCTCTACGAATTGCTCACTGGCCGGAAAGCCCATGCCCTCACCGGCGCCCATCCGGCGGAACTGCTCCACATCATCTGCGAGAAAGATCCGGTCCGTCCCAGCGATGCCGTGGCTGGTGCGAACCCCCATCCCACTCTGTCTGCGGCTGCACTGCGGGGCGACCTGGACCGGATTGTGCAAAAAGCTCTGCACAAACAACCTGAGCGCCGCTACTCTTCCGTGGAGCAATTCGCTGCCGACATTCAGAGCTACCTCGAAGGGCGGCCAGTCCTGGCCCGCGGAGACTCCCTGGCCTATCGCGCCGGAAAATTCGTTCGCCGGAACCGTGCCGCTGTCCTGGCCGGCGCCTTGGCGGTGCTGTCCCTCATCGGTGGTATTGTCACCACCGCTTGGCAGGCTCACACTGCCAGCGTCCAGCGTGATCGCGCCCAGCGGCGTTTCCAGGACGTTCGCCAACTGGCAGCCTCCTTCCTCGTGGAGAATGACACACTCGCCGCCCTGCCGGGGGGGACAGGCATCCGCACACGGCTCATCCAGCGGTCACTGCAATACTTGGACGACTTGGCGCGCGAAGCCGCCGGGGATGCGAACCTACAGCGCGAACTCGCTCTGGCCTTTGAAAAGATGGGCGACGTGCAGGGCCGTGCCGACGGCCCGAATCTGGGCGATACCGCCGGAGCCCTGGAAAGCTACCGCAAATCCGCCGAGATCCGCAAAGCGCTGGTAGCGGCCCATCCTACCGACGCTGGCGCCCGTCACGATTTGGCGCTGGCGCTCTCCCGCCTCAGCGGCGCCACGAAAGTGGCTGGCAACTACGAGGAGGGGCTGCGCCTGGACCGCGAGGCTCTCGCTGTCCGCCGGCAACTGGTGCAGGAGCAGCCGCACAATCCTGAGTTTCTTCGCCAACTCGCATCCAACTACACGACTCTCGGCGGAAGCCTCTCTCAAGTCGGCGACTGGCAGGGAGTGGCCGAGGCCCGCACCCGGGCCTTGGCCATGTACCGTGAACTGGCAGCCAGACCCGACGCGATCGAAGACGATTGGCGCGGTCTCTCTCTCGCCCACTCCCGCGTGGCAAGCTTGGCCACCCGCAACAAGAACTTCGCTCTGGCAGAACGGGAATACGCCGCTGCACTCGAAACTTGCCGCCGGGGACTCGTTCAACATCCCCAGTCCCCCCATCTGCTACTCCTCGAAGCGTCGGCTCACAACGGACTGGGCACGCTTTTGTTAGAAACCGGCCGCGCGCCTGGCGCCTTGCGAGAATTTCGCCTCGCCCTTTCTATCTACGAAAAACAAGCGCAGGCTGACCCGCAGGACTTCCGCGCACGCAGCTTCCTGGCCGGTGCTCATCACCGCCTCGGACGAGCTCACCTCCGGCAGGCGAACTTCGCCGCCGCCGTGGCAGAACTCAACGAAGGCTTACGGATACGAGAACAACTGGCGCTTGCTAACCCGCTCAACGCAGGCGCCACCGGGGAGGTGGCCGAGAGCTTGGCTGCCTTGGGCGAGGTCTACACGTCCGCTCGGCAACGGACTCGCGCGGCTGCGTCTTATCAGAAGGCGCTACAGATGCTCGAGCAATTGCAGCAGGATGGCCGTGCGAACGCCGCCAGCCGCTCGGAACTCGCCCGTGTCCGCCAGGCGCTGACCCAATTGCAGGGCGCTCCGGTGTCTACGCCGGCCTCCATGCCTGTGGGGGCATCCCAGAATCCAAGGGCGATTCAGTGAACCCGCCGGCACGAATCACAACCAACAGGCGCGGAGGCGCCGCAGGGTTTCCGGCTGTGAATTCATGGACTGCCTCGAGGGTCGCATCCACGATCTCTTGTGCAGGCTGTAGCTCCCCACCCAGCAACGTGTCGGCCAGGGCTGTCTCCCCCCATGGCTTGTCCTCTGGCGACCGGGCTTCCGCCACGCCTGCTGTGAGGATCGCGGCCAAATCGCCCCGCCTCAAGCGGATCGCCTCTTCGCGGAACGGCGGGTGATCTTCATCGCCCAACGGGCCGCCTGCAGCCGCCACACGGAGTACTTCCGCTCCCTCTTCATGCCGGCGCAATACGAAGGGAGCATAGAAGCCCGCGTTCACGCAAAACAGGGTACGGTTTTGGGGTTCATACCGGGCAACGCAGAGCCGCACTCGTGTTGTTTGCCCAGATCCGCTCAGCAGGGCCCGCTCGGCCGATTCCACCAGTTCGCCCAGGTCGTCCCGATACGCCCAGAACCGGCTACGCAGCAGAGCCTGGAGACGGATCAGCCGCAGCATCCCCTCGACCGCAGGCCCTTCCGTTTCCGCCAGCACCCATCCCACCGAACGATTCGGCAGCGCCACGCAATCCAACAACGCCGCGGCCGGAGCCGAAGGCCGCCAGCCGCCCCAGCCATAGTCCAAACCAGGCACTTCCGGCCTCTCCGGCGCCGCCAGCTCGATGAGCGCCGCTTGGAACATTCTGCTTTCGCCCTCGCGGAGCGTCGTCTCCCGTGCCCGCGCCACTGCAGCCTCCTGCCGGCCTATGTCCAGCAGCGCCCGCGCCAGCGAGTCCCCTGCCGACGCAGCATACGCAAGCTGCGCTGGGCGGAGTGCCTGCCCATCCAGCCGACCGCCCAACAACATCATGCCTGCGGGCTGATCCTCCGCGTAGAGAAGCACGAGTCCGGACGCGGCAATGCTCTCTGCCGCCAAAGCCTCATCCAAGGTCAGGGGATATCGCGCGCCGCAGATTTCGGCCCCGCGCAAGGCGAAAGCGCGTGCCGGCTGGTTCTCTCGTAACAGTGCCGGCGCTGCGCCGTCGGAAGGCCATTCCACAGGCAAAGCATCTCTACCGCCGCGATCTGCTGTCCGCAGCAGCACCCGCCCGTTCCACTCATACAAAGCCACCCGGCTCAATTCCAACTCGTCCACCAGGCTTTCGCAGGCCCGCTGCTTCAGCTCTTGTGCACTGCCGGCCTCATAAAGCAAACGCGCCGTCTCAATCCCACGCTGCCGCCAGTATGCCGCCTCGTCCTCTCGCCGCCGGATCGATTCTCGAACCAGGTTCCAGCACAAGTGGGCGCCCACCATGGTCACCAGCCCTGAAATTGCCACTACCGGCGCCCGCAACTGCCAGTGCTCTCCAGCAGTGATCTCCAGCGCCAGCAAGAGCACCATCATCAGCCCCGCCATAAACAAGGCCGCGCGCAACGTGCGCGTCAGTCCGGGCTGTGGCCGCCGCACTCTTACCCGCAGCCGCACATCCAACTGCCGGCTGGATAAAAACGCCGCCAGGCTGAGACTGCCGAAAAGAACCAGAATCAGGGCCCAAAGCAAGCCGCGGATCATCCGCAAATCGACGGACCCGCTCTCCATGGTTACCGCCGTATGTGGATCAAGGAGAACGATGGCGAATGTTGTCTCCCCCGGTTCCTGCCTCTCGGGCCGGCCTCGGAGGGGGATGCAGCAAACGCCAGCAATCGGATGCTATGTGGCAAGAGCACTGTTCTTCTTCCCAAACGCGAAATAGATCGCCAGCCCCACCAGGCTCCAGAACACAAACCGGACCCAGGTTTCCAGGGGCAGAGCCATCATTAGCGTAAGACAACTCGCCATCGAGAGCAGCGGAAAAACAGGACCGAACGGTACACAAAACGCCCGTGGGCGCTCCGGCTGCGTCTTGCGCAGGATCAACACCCCTGCCGAAACCACGAAAAACGCGAACAACGTTCCAATGTTTGAGAGATCGGCAAAGGTTCCGATGTCCCAAACCCCCGAAGGAATGCCGACAAACAATCCGGCAATCCAGGTACTGACGTGCGGTGTGTGATGCTTGGGATGCACTCGGGAAAAGAACTTCGGCAACAGCCCGTCGCGCGACATGGCGAACCAGACCCTGGCCTGCCCATACTGAAAAACCAGGAGCGAAGAGATCATGCCGACGATCGCGCCGACCGAAACGATCTCCCGCAGCGTGGTCATGTTCAGCGCTTTCAAGGCGCCCGCTACCGGCGCTGCGTTGTTCAAAGTGTGCCAGGGCGCAATTCCCGTCAACACCAGGGCCACCGCAATATAAAGCGTTGAGCATGCCACCAGAGTTCCGATGATCCCAATCGGCAGATCTCTTTGCGGATTCCGGCACTCTTCCGCGGCAGTCGACACCGAATCGAAGCCGATATAAGTGAAGAACACGATCGCCGCGCCCGTCAGCACACCGGACATTCCGTTTGGCAAAAACGGCGTCCAGTTGCTCGAATTAACTGCCTTGGCGGCGCCGAACACGAACAGCAGGATCGAAATTGTCTTTACCACCACCATGATGTTGTTGGCGCGTGTGCTTTCCCGAATGCCCCCCACCAGGATCCAGGTGAGGAGCATGAGCACCAGAAAGGCGGGCAGGTTGAACCAACTCCCGGTCAACTGCCCGCCCATGATCATGGGCTCGCTCAGTTGTTTGGGCAGGTGAAAGCCGAACAGGCTTTCCAGGATGTCGTTGAAGTATGCAGAGAAGCCCACGGCCACGGCCATGTTGCTCACCGCATATTCAAGAATCAGGTTCCACCCGATCATCCACGCCGTCAGTTCGCCCAGCGTGGCGTACGCGTAAGTGTAGGCGCTTCCGGCCACCGGAATCGCAGTGGCCATTTCGGCGTAACAAAGCGCGGCGAACCCGCACGCAATGGCCGTGAGCAGGAAACTCAACGCCACGCCCGGACCTGCCCCCGGCCGCCCGATGGTGAACTGCGAGGTGCCCCCCTGCATCAACAAGTCGAGCAGGGGTACATGCAGTAGCGAATGAAAACTCCGTACTTCACCAGCGGCGGCCGTGCCGGTCAGCACGAAAATGCCGGAGCCGATGACCGCTCCAATGCCCAGGGCCATCAGGCTCCAGGCCCCAAGCGTCCGTTCGAGCTTCTTGCCGGACTCTTCGGAAGCGCGCACCAGCGCTTCTATGCTCTTCGTGCGGAAGATCTGCTGCAAGCTGCCGGCTCCTTTTGGGTAAAGACCGGAGTGTAGCAGAGCCCGGCCCGCATTGGGGGACCAGCGCTTTTGGCAGCGCGCCTAGCGTTTCCGCTGGCCCTTGGCCATCACTTTGACCTTCTTCTTGTTGGAACCCCGCGCCACGCCAGCCTCGCGAGGCTTCTTTGCCGGGGCCTCTTTGCGGGCCTTCCGCTTCAGCTCTTTCCGCTCTTTGCGGTCCGTAACCTTTTTCGTATCCATGAGAAATCCTGCTAACCTTCCGTGCGGAGACCCGCAAACTTCGCCATTAATTTCTTCAACCCGTGTCCGTGAAAGCTGACAACCAGCTTCGCGTCTTCGCCATCGCCTTCCTTGCGGAGCAGCGTCCCCCGCCCATATTTGGCGTGGTAAACCGTGGCTCCCGGCCGCAAAGCTCCAGCGGTTCCCGCCTTCTTTGCCAGAGACGCCGCTGGTTTTGGAGGCGGAGACCCTGCGGCCTGCTGCGGCGGTCTAGGCCTCACCGCTTCCGGCTTGGGCGCCAGAGACGGCAACGCAATCCCCCGCTCGGCGAAGAACTGCTGCACGTGGTCCAGCGAGTTGTATGTCTTTCCAGTATAAGTGTTTTTCCGCGCTACCTCGCGCACCGCCGCCCGCTCGCTGAAAAGATCCACGTGGCCCGGCCGCCCCGCCTGATCCTTCAAATCCATCACCAGGTGAGCGGGGATCTCTCCAAGAAACCGCGAGGGCAAGCATGGCTCCGGCGGCGACCCGCCGTACCGGCGCCGCATCCGTGCATGGCTTAGATACAGCCGTTGCTGTGCCCTCGTCATCGCTACGTAACACAACCGGCGTTCTTCTTCCAGTTGCGCCTCGCTCTCTCGCGACCGGCTGTGGGGGAAGAGCCCCTCCTCCATGCCTGCGATAAACACCACCGGGAACTCCAGCCCCTTTGCGTTGTGCATCGTCAAGAGGGACACCTGCGCTCGCTCGTCCACCGAATCCGCATCCGACACCAGGGCGGCATGATCCAGGAAGCCTTGGAGCGTATCGCCGCGTTCTCCTGCGTCGGCCGCCGCGGCCACTAGTTCCTCCAGGTTGCCCAGCCTCGATTCGGCCTCCGCGCTTGGATCGGTTTCCAGCATCTTCCGGTAGCCGGTCTTCTCGAGCAGGTCCATCAGGATGCGGTCCGGGCCGCGTGCCTGAACGTCTTGCCGCAACTCTTCCATCAGGCTTCGGAATACGCCTAAAGCGGACTCGGCCCGCGCCCCCAGCAGGTGCTCGTCGCAAGCCGCGGCAATCGCTTCCCATAAGGGCGTTCCATTTTTTGCCGCCAGTGCTTCCAACTGGTCGACGGTCGTTTTGCCGATACCGCGCGCCGGCACGTTGATCACGCGCAGCAAACTCACATTGTCCCGGGGATTCACCAGCAGTTTCAGGTATGCCAGCGCATCTTTCACCTCGGCCCGCTGATAGAAGCTGAGACCACCGACTACCACATAGCCGCGCCCGTATCGCCGCAACGCCTCTTCGATCTGCCGCGACTGCGAATTTGTGCGGTATAGCACCGCCGCCCGCGTCTGTGGGTCGGCCCGCATCAGCTTTTCGATGGTGTCAGCGATGAACAGCGCCTCCTCTTCCCCGTCGGCGGCCTGGTAGAGCACCAGGGGGGCGCCTTCACCGGCATCGGTCGACATCCACTTGCCCAACCGCTGCGTATTGTTCTGCACCACCGCCCCGGCTGCGTCCAGGATGTTTTTTGTCGAACGGTAGTTCTTCTCGAGCCGGATTACCTTGGCGCCGGGAAAATCCTTCTGGAAATCCAGGATGTTCCGGATGTCAGCGCCCCGCCAGCCGTAAATCGACTGGTCTTCGTCGCCCACGACGGCGACATTGGAGTTTGTCCCGGCAAGCAGCCGCACCAGTTCGTACTGCGACCGGTTGGTGTCCTGATACTCGTCGATCATCAGGAATTGCAGCCGCTGATTCCAGCTTGTCCGCGTTGCTTCGTCGCTGCGAAGCAGCCGCACCGCTTCCAATAACAAATCGTCGAAATCCAGTGCATTCGCCTGGCGCAATCCGTTTTCGTATTGCTCGAACACCACCGCCAGCTTTGCCAGTTTGGGGTCACCTTGCGCGCGATACATCTCCGCGGGCCCTTGCCGCTGGTTCTTGGCGTGGCTGATGCGCGACAGTGCCGCCCGCGGCTGCATGAATTTCTCGTCCAGCCCCAAGCGTTTGTAGATTTGTTTCAACAGCGTCAACTGATCGTCGTCATCGTAAATGTTGAAGTTGCGGGTGAATCCAGGCCGGTGCGCCGCCAGAGGATCCCCATCCCGGCGCAGCAGGCGCACACAGAAGCTGTGAAACGTGCTGACCACCGGGCCGCCGTCCGATGCCCGTCCTTCCATGAGCCCCAACACCCGCTCCCTCATCTCGCCCGCCGCTTTGTTCGTAAATGTTACAGCTAGAATTGACGGGCCATACACTCCGTGGCGGCGGATCAGGTGGCAGATCCGGTGCGTGATCACCCGCGTCTTGCCGCTTCCAGCGCCGGCCAGAATTAACAGTGGGCCTTCCAAATGTTCGACTGCTTCACGCTGTTGGGGATTGAGTCCCGAAAGATAGTCCATGGGAGGCGTGCCGACCTGCCGATTGTAACATGTTGACCCGGTTTTGATTGAGGACCGGCAGTCGGCTCTTTGAACCGAAAATACTTAAAATCAACAGCTTACGGAAGTTCCGAGCGCTGGTCTGCTGATCTCCTGCTGAATTTGCCATCCCGGTGTCCCCGCCTCGGTTCCAGCAGTGATTGTTGTAACCTAGGCTTGTCCCGCAGACGCCTTCTTCTGTGATTCCATGCGAAGCGTCTGCTGGGCGGATAGACCGCCCTATGTTGATCGACTTCGAGGTAGTGCAAAGAGCGCAAGCCGGCGATCCAGTTGCGTTCACCGAAGTTGTCAACACATACCGCCGGCGGATCTTCGGGACCGTGGCGCGAATGATCTCGCGCCCGGAGGATGTCGAAGACGTGGCTCAGGAAGTGTTCCTGCGCTTGTATTACTCTTTGGACCAGTTGCGGACGCCGGAGGTTTTCGAACCCTGGCTTTACCGGCTGACAGTAAATGCCGCATTGGATTACTTGCGGAAGCGCCGCCGGCGGGGCGAATCCCGTATGGCGGATCTGTCCGAACAGCAGGTTGTGCTGGCCGACGCGGAGGCCAGCTTGCGGGCCGACGAATTGAACCGCGAGAAATCGCGCGTTCGTGAATTGGTTGATTCGCTATTGACGCGTGTATCTGAGGAGGATCGATTACTCCTCACGTTGAAGGAAGTCGAGGGCCTCTCCCTGAAAGAGTTGGAGAAGGTCTATGATGTCAATGAAAATGCCCTGAAGGTTCGCCTTTACCGGGCGCGCCAAAGGGTCCTGAAGGCGTTTGCTACGATGCAGGAGGAAGCCTCCCGCGAGGAGACTCCGGCGCGGCAAACGGAGCCCGATGCGGCTCGCGAGGCCAAAGGTGGTTTGTGATGGACAAGAGCCAGGAAAGACTGGAACGAGATCTGGATGCTCTGTTTGACCGTTACCGGCAGGACTGCCCGGTGCCGGACGCTTCCCCTGGGTTCATGCCTGGACTGTGGGCACGGATTGATCGCCGCCGCCCGGTTTGGGTCGACTTGCGCCGCTGGGCGCAAGCGTTTGTCACCGTTGCCGCCGCTGCTAGCTTACTGATTGCTGTTTTACAGGCGATCCCTTCTCCTTCCCTCCAATCGCACACTTATTTTGAGGTGCTTGCGGCCGAAGATGGCCCCGATGCTGCCCCATTCCAGGACGTGGCTCTGAACGAGCCTTCGTCCGCCCCCATGTTTCACCCGGCCGGTGGCTCCGGCCCTAACAATTAGCAGCATGCCTGCCAATCGCATTACCGTCTTCCTTTCTCTTCTGTTGGTATTCTCTAGCGGCGCCGTTCTCGGTGCTCTCGGCCATCGTTACTACAGCCTGAAGTCCGTCAGTGCGAGCCCCAGTCCGCCTGCTCGCTCCTCCCCTGAGGAGTTCCGCAAACGCTATATGGCCACCATGTCAGAGAGGCTGAAGCTCAACGAGGACCAAAAGGCAAAGTTGGGCCTGATTCTGGATGACACCCGTCAGCGCTACAACGAGTTTTGGGAAAAGTATGGCCCGGAACGGAAGGCCATCGAGGACAACCAGTTCCAGCAGATTAACGCGATTCTCACGCCCGAACAGCAAACCGAATACGCCGCCATGCGGCGTGAGCGCGAGGAACGCCGGAAGGCCGCCTGGGAGCAGGAGAAGAAGCCGGCCCCCACGTCTCCTTCGCGCTAATCCTTCTTCCCTGCACAAAAAAGCCGGACCTAATCGGTCCAGCTAGCCCTGTGCTTTCATGAAGATAGTGGATTGCTTAAGCGACGGGCGCTTTGTCCTTCCGTGCCGCGATCTGCTTTTGCAGGTCCGCCGACCGCTGCAATTTCTTCTGGAACCGGTCCACGCGGCCCTCTGTGTCAACCAGCTTCTGGCGGCCCGTGAAGAACGGGTGGCAACTGGAGCAAATTTCCACGCGAAGATCGCCCTTGTGCGTCGACCGCGTCCGGAAGCTGTATCCGCAGGCGCAGATCACGCTGATTTCGTTGTAGGCTGGGTGGATTCCGGCTTTCATCGGCTTAAGTTTCCTTGAATCTTCTCGATTATAGCAGACCGACAGTGAGAAAGCCCCATGGCCGGACACCGGCGATGGGGCTCTTCGGTAGCGTAGGCAACAGACCTGCGGTCTGTAATGGCGCTAAATGGCCGTCCGGTTCAGGATGGCGGGACCTTTGGAATTAACCCACTGAAAGGGCTACCGCCACCGGAAAGCGGTCGGTATCAGCGAACGGCCACCTCTCGCTGTAAAGGACTACCAGATATCATTGCTTGCTGGACCACCTCCTTTCTTCAGTGTTGAAAACAGACTAAACCGGGTCCGGGTTCCTGTCAACACAAAATCTATTCATATACAGGGGATAGCCCTACCCAACTAACTGCCACAAGATGTTGGGGACTTGTACCTCAGCGTAGTTCAGGTTCAAGACGAAAAAGAAAAAGGCCGCCAAGAAACGGCGGCCGGGAGGCATCTCCCTCCTCAAGCGAATGACTAACGTGACCCACCGTCATTGCAGCACTCCGAGGGCCAAATCCTATGTTCAAGAAAACAGGGATTCCCCCATTCACCCTGGGGTGGTGTTATACGGATTTCCGTATTTCTCTGATCCGGAACTTGGGAGGGCCCCGCCCTGTCCCTATAAGGGGGTAGAATACACAAGTGCATCCCACCCAGACCCCGCCGCCTGGGTTTACGCCAATTCCGGGTCCCGTCCTGCAGTCAGGCTCGGCGCGGCGCGGTCTCTCTGCATTCTTCCTCTCCGGCCTCATCAGCGCATTTCTGGGCGCGGTCCTGCCAGCCTGGCGTTATCACATCGAGCCTAACTATCTTCTGATTTGTTCTTACTTCCTCCTCCAGAATTTTGGGATGCTACTGGCGCTTCCGTTGGCTGACCGGTTCCTGCGTCAGCGGGGGGTCCGATTCTCACTCGCCGCCGGCGCTGCAATCGCTTCGATTGGCTTTCTTCTGCTGGCTGTTTTCTCTCCGCCTGCTCCCGTCGCTGGCCGCTGGGCTGGCCTCCTGGTTCTCGGTGCGGGATGGAGTGCACTCCAACTGGCCGTGTTTCACGCCGTTGCCCGAGCCTATGTCATGCATCCCGCCGCGACTTTGAATCTTGGCGGAACCCTCTTTGGTCTTGGCTGCCTGACATCCTCTCTTTTTGTCGCCAGTACCTTTTTCGATTGGAGCGTTCCGGTAATCTTGCTGGGACTGGCCATCATCCCGCTGGTCTTCGCCTGGCTGTACACCCGTCTGCACCTGCCCGTGGAACCGCTGGAACCGGCTAGGCCCGCCCGTGAGGCTCTGGCCGACTTCCGGAACCCAACTGCGATCCTCTTCGCGCTTCTGCTGTTCTTCCAATTCGGCAACGAGGGCGCGTTGGCTGGCTGGCTCGCCTTGCTGCTCACGCAGAGGCTCGGAATCAGTCCATCCACTGCGCTGTCGCTCCTGGCTCTTTACTGGACTGCCCTCATCGTTGGCCGCATTGGGGCCCAATGGTTGTTGCCGCGGGTGTCACACACCCGGCTGCTGTTGGGATCCGTGTTCATCCCGATGTTTGCCTGTATCATCCTGGCACTCACCAACAACCTGTTCGGCGCCATCACGGGGGTACTGTTGGCGGGCAGCGGATTCGCCGTGATTCTTCCGCTGGTGCTGGAAAAAATCGGCCACCGTTTCCCCTACTTCCACCCAGGCCTGTTCAACGGTATCTTTTCTGTGGCGTTGACCGGGGGGCTTTTAGCGCCCGCCTCGGTTGGGCTGTTCGCCCACTTTTTTGGAATTGGGATTGTGATGGGCCTGCCCCTCATCGGCTCCATCCTGGTGCTTTTGCTTGTATCGCTGATTCTGCTTGAAGCCAAGCTTTCCAGCGGGCGCAAGCCGCAGGCCTATTAGACCGGCTCGCGGAGTTTGGATCCCACTGTAAACTAATTCCTTTATGCGCCTTATTGCCCTCCTCGCGGGCCTGAGCCTGCCAGTAGTTGCCCAGTCGCTGGCCGCGAAAATCGATTCCATCCTTCAGTCGCCTGCGACTCCGGCCGGCGTCTGGGGCATTCAGGTAATCC
Organism: uncultured Solibacteraceae bacterium; assembly: GCA_964460395.1. Classification (GTDB taxonomy): domain Bacteria; phylum Acidobacteriota; class Terriglobia; order Bryobacterales; family Bryobacteraceae; genus CAYWQS01. The sequence goes on from CAYWQS010000002.1 coordinate 221,251, forward strand.
GCCTGGATTCAGGCGAGGTGTTGTGTGAACACAATGCCAGCCTGCCGATGACCCCGGCGTCGAATACAAAGCTCTTCAGCACGGCGCTGGCTCTGTTGCGGCTCGGGCCGGACCACCGGTTCCGAACGCAAGTCTTTGCCGCCGCCAACCCCGATGCCGCCGGCCGTCTGCCTGGCGACCTTGTGCTATTGGGGGGAGGTGACCCCACCTTGTCCGCCCGCGAATATCCATACCGCAAAGGCGGGCGGGACGGCGACGAGTTCGCGCCTCTGCGGGCTCTGGCTGCTGAGGTGGCAGCACGTGGCGTTCGAACGATCATGGGCGATCTGATAGCCGACGACTCTCTCTATCCTTACGTCCCCTATGGCCAGGGATGGGGTCTGGATGATGCCACCTGGGAGTACGGTGCGCCCGTGAGTGCCCTGACGTTGCACGACAACGCCTTCCGGCTCGCCTTTCATGCTCCGAAGGATCCCGCGGAGCCCGTACGGCTTCAGTTGTCACCGGCGTTCGAATACTTCACGATGCACAACCGGATTCGCGTCCTGCCCGACGCTGCGCGGGAGATCGACGTGTGGCGCTTGCCCGGTTCGCGGGTTGTGACCCTCACCGGCACATTACCTCCAGGAGCCTCGGCCTCCACCTCGTTGGCGCTCGATGAACCTGCCGCATACGCAGGAGCCGTATTCCGGGCTTTGCTGGAGGACGCAGGTGTGACTGTCCTGGGAGCTACCCGAGTTCGGCACCGGGCTCCGGGAACCCCCTTCGCGGCGCCAGGCGGGATCCTGCTGGCAGAACGGGTCTCTCCCCCGCTGAGCGGAATTCTTCAGGTCATCAACAAGGTGAGCCAGAATCTCCACGCGGAGATCGCCTTCCGCGAAACCGCAAGGGTGACGCGGGGCGATGCCCTGTCTGAGCTTGGCCGGCAGGCGCTGGAAGCGATGCTGGATGAAGTTGGCGTTCCGCGCGACCAGCACGATCTCTCCGACGGCTCAGGGCTCTCCCGCCGCGGTCTCGTTTCTCCCCAAGTCATCACCCAGTTGCTGGCCTACCTCCACGCCTCAGTGCACCGTGACGCGTTCTACGAGCTGCTTCCCATTGCCGGTGTGGACGGTTCGCTCGAGAACCGCTTCCGCTCGATGGGGGATGTCAGCGCTGTACGGGCCAAGACCGGCTCTTTGAGCCATGTCAATGCTCTGTCCGGCTACGCGGGCGAAAAGCCCGGCCGTCGGCTTGCTTTCTCAATCGTGGCAAACCACACTACAGCTTCCGCCTTCGCCGTGCGGCAGGTGATTGATAGAATTGGAAAGGCGATTCTGGAGGAAAGCGAGCGCTAAGCCATGCCGATTTATGAGTACAAATGTGAAAGTTGCGGGTCGCGCTTTGAGAAACTCATCCGCCGCGACAGCGACCGGGACTCGCTGGTTTGCCCTGGCTGCGGGGGAGCGGCGCTCAATCAGGAACTGTCGACCTTTGCTGCCCATGCCAACGGGCGACCGAAGGAAGCGGCTCCCCGAATGTGCCCCTCCGGTGGTGTTTGCCCCACGCCTGGGGCCTGCGGTATGAACTGAGTCTTCGCCTCTTATTTCATTTCTCTTTGTTCAGGGCTTGACTTTCGCTATTCTTTCGCCAACAATGCGATCATGGCACTGACGCCCAGGCAGAAGGAAGTGCTCGACTACATCGCCGGCTACATTGATGAGCGCGGCTACAGTCCGAGCTTCGAAGAAGTCGCCTCGGCCCTTCAATTGGCCTCACTTGCTACCGTCCACAAACACGTAACGGCTCTCGAACAGAAGGGCTATCTCAGCCGCCGTTACAACGAAAGCCGGTCCATCGAGGTGTCCGCCGAGTATCGCAAGGCGGAAAAAGAGCGGGCCGGACAGCGGCAACTTCCTACAGCGGGGGAAATCCCATTGCTGGGCCGCATTGCAGCCGGGCAACCGGTAGAATCGGTGCCGGATCCGGTGAGCCTGCAGTTTTCCGACTTCACCGCGTCCGGCGATACCTACGCTCTGCAAGTACGTGGCGACTCCATGATCGAGGACCACATTTGCAGCGGCGATTACGTGCTTGTCGAGCGTAGCGGCAGCGTCCGCGACGGAGAGATCGTCGTGGCTCTGGTGGACGGGGCCGAAACCACCCTGAAACGGATCTACCGTGAGCCGGATGGTATGGTCCGGCTGCAGCCCGCCAACGCACAAATGGAACCGATTCGCGTCCCTGCCGACCGGGTCGAATTACAGGGACGCGTGCTGGCGGTTCTTAGAAAGTACCGTTAGAAAAAGCGCTTAGAGATTCAGCACGCGCGCGCGGACGATCTCGATGGCGCGTCCCCAGTCCTCTTGCGCATGGCCGTGCTTCCGGCCGCGGCGTTCCCACAGGAAGTAGGCCTCGCGCTCGATTTCAGCACGGTAGGCTTCCACATCAAAAACGGGCGCGGCTGCCGGGGAGGACCGTTTGGCGGGGGCAATATGCGTGGCAGCCGGGCTGGCAGGCGCCCGGCGGCGGACGGTCTTTTTAATGGGCGCCGTTTCTGCTGCGGGCTCCACAGCGGCCTTCTTGGTCCGGGTTCTCTGAACAGCCTTTGGGACGGACTCGCCAGCCTGCGGCTTGCCTTCCGCTTCAGCGCTCTTCTTGCGATTCGGTGTCGGCATAATTCGATTGCTCCTTGCGTTTCTCGTTCCGTTGATCCCCGGCCCGTGCGGACACGCGTGCATCCACGGGTGACGGGGTGCTCGGGGAATCCGCTCAACCAGGGAGCGGTGCGGGTATCCGCAAAGACAAATCCAGTTGTCTTTGTTTTATTATGCCTGAGCGCGAGCTGGCCTGCAGGGGCAGGGCTATTTCAGGGCGGAAAATGCAGTGGGTGTCAGATAGACTGATTCGACCTTCTGGACGATCTTGCCGCTCTCCTCTGACGCCGTCCGGGCCTTTACCCACTCCGGATCGGTCCGGAATGCATCCCAACTTTTCTTCGCCGCATCACGGCTGTTGTGGCGAAGAATGTAAATCAGCGTGTTTTCCGACTGCGGCGCGTCGGCCGGCACCCAGTAGCCTATGTTGGTCATCCCGTGCTTTTCAAACAGCTTCGTAGTGTGATTCTGAAAACGCGCGAGCAGCGCTGGCAGGCGCCCCGGCTCGGTGTAATAAGTGCGCAGCTCATATACATGAGTGGCCTGCGCCTTCGCCTCTTCCGGCCGGGCCATGCGGCTCACGGCCAGCCCGGCGGCAAAGGCCGCCGCCAATCCGAATGCTACTTTCCAATCCATCGTCATAACTTCCTTTGTGTTCCTTTCCGTTTCCCTAATCTTCTGGGAAGCGGAATTGGTCTCCCGTATCCGCCGCCCATTGGCGCGTGCGCTCAATCAGCTTCCTTCTCTCTGCCCGGTAGCGGTTGTCGTGCGCTACGTTGACTTGTTCGAACGGATCATCGTTCAGGTTGTACATCACATACGAGACACCTTCGAAGCAGGCGTATTTCCATCCGTCGCGGGTTACCACGCCACGGTAAGGCTTGTTGACGCTGTTGCTATGCCCCGTGGGTATCACCGTTTGGAGGTATGCCGAATCGGGCTTCGCCGGCCGGGTACGGTTAGCGAACCGGAAGGCCGAAAGGTCGGTGCCCTGCATCCAGGAGGGTTTGGGAATGCCACACAAGCCGAGCGTCGTGGGGGCGATGTCGGGAGCGGTCAAGAAGGCGTCCTGCGCTCCGTTGACGCGGCCAAGGTAGCGAGGCTGTTCTCCGGCAATGATGAACGGGATGCGGATCGATTCCTCGTAAGGGTTCATTTTCCGGAACTGGCCGTGAGAACCCAGCATGTCGCCATGGTCCGAGAGGATGATCACGTGCGTTTCAAAGACGAGGCCCGTTTCCTCGAGTGTGCGGAGGATGCGGCCAATGTTGTGGTCCCAATTATCCACCATCGCGTAATAGCCAGCCAGTTCCCGGCGGGCTTGGGATTGAATCGGCGCTGAGGCCGGAACATTGGGCCGCAGCGCCAGGGCCCCAGGGCGATAACGGTGCATATACTCGGCAGGCGCCACGTAGGGGTCATGCGGGGGCTGCACGGAAAGTGCGGCAAAGAAGGGTTGACGGGGGCCGCGTTGGTTTGCCGCGGCCCTCTCTTTCAGATGCTGAACAAACAGTGTGGTGAGTTCGTCGGTTTCATAGCCGGGAAGGCGGTAGTGGAAGGCGTCCTTGCCCGTGCCGCCATGCACCCAGCAGTCCCACTGCGAGTTGTTGTTCTCGTATCCCACCCACGTATCGAAACCGCCGCGCATCTCTGGCGGAAGGATGTAGTAAGCGCCGCGGCCCTGCGCCTCCTTCCAGCCCCCGAGGTGCCACTTGCCGAACCATGCGGTGTGGTAGCCAGCCTGCCGGAACGGCTGGGCCAGCGTGGGCTGGCCCTCAGGCAGCGGGTACTCATGGCCCGGTACACACTTGTGCGCGTAAAGTCCCGTCAATAACGAGCCACGGAAGGGGCAGCAAAGCGGGAACCCGGAGATTGCGTTGGTAAAGTGCACGCCGTCTGTAATGCAACGGTCGATGTTCGGCGTACCAACATTCGGGTCGCCGTAGCCTGAGATGGCCTGCGCCCGGTGCTGGTCGGCCAGCAGCCACAACACGTTCGGCTTCTCTACGGGCTGAAACCCCGAGCTGGCCGTACCGCCAGTCTGCCTTGCCACCGCCGGCGCGGTGCTGGCCGCTGCAGCGCTGCGAAGGAAACGTCTGCGATTCATGGTGGTCCGGCTCACCGCAAGTATATGCTGGTGGCCAGTCATGCGGCGCCGAACCTTCCTTGCCTTCGCCTCGCTCTTGCCACAGAGCGCGGAGCCGTTGCTGCTTCGCTCGGGATGGCAGACTGAGAACATTGGCGACATTGCCCACACGCCTGGGCTCTTGACGTTGCTGGAGAAGCACCTTCCCGGTCGGCCCCTCATCCTTTGGTCGAACGCCACGGATCGGGGTGTCGCCGGCATGCTAAGGCGCCGGTTTCCGCGCCTGCAAATTGTCGGCGGAGAACCGGGCAGCGATGGAGTCGAACGGGCATTTGCCGAGGCATCCTTCTTTCTGCACGGGTCGGGGCCTTCAGTCGTAGCACGCGGGCATCTTGAGGCGTGGCGGCGGACTGCCGGGAAACCGTATGGCGTCTTTGGCGTGACTGTTGCCGCGGCGCGCGAAGCGGCTTCGCCGGCCCTCGACGCAGGACTGCAAGATCTGCTGAGCGCAGCCCGCTTCGTATATACACGGGAAACCCGGTCGCTGGAAAACCTTCGCGCCGCCGGCGTGCGCGCCCCTCTGGCCTTCGTACCCGACGCGACGTTTGCCGTGGACCTGGAAAATGAGGCGGCCGCCAAAGCCACGCTGCGCCGCGCCGGATTCGACCAGCCCGGATATCTTTGCGTGGTTCCCCGGCTGCGCTACACGCCTTATCACAAGATCCGCAGCACCAACTGGTCCCCCGAGGAGATCGCCCGCCGCGAAGAGGTGAATCAACGCCACGCAGAAAGCGATCACGCCAAGTTACGTTCAGTGGTCATTCGCTGGGTGCGGGAAACCCGGCGCGGCGTCCTTTTCTGCCCGGAAATGACTTATCAGGTCGAACTGCTTGCGCCGCTGCTGCGCGATCCCTTGCCTGAGGATGTCAAACGCCGGACGGCCGTCCTGCCGCATTACTGGATCACTGACGAGGCCCGCTCAGTCTACCGCCAGGCCGCAGCCGTCGTCAGCATGGAATGCCACTCGCCGATCCTGGCTGTCTCGGCCGGCGTGCCAGGCTTCTACGTGCATCAACCCGAAGACGGCATCAAGGGCCGGATGTGGAAGGACGTCGGCCTGGGTGAATGCTATTCGGAAGTGGAAACCGTGCAACCGGACGAACTTTTCGAGCGGATCCGCAATGCGGTGGTGCACGCCCGGGACAAGTCAAGAATGCTGGAGGCGGTCCGTCAATCGATTGCCCGTCAGCACCAGTCCGCCGTCGCTGAGGGGCCTGGCGCAAGGCCTTGACACCAGCCGCCCGCGGGCGTAACTACCAAATCAGAAGGGCATAAAGCATGAGCTCCCCTTGATGAAAAGCAACAACCGGACACAAGGAGGTGTCAAATGTGGTCTCGGATTGCCGGGGTTGCCGTGGCGGGGGCAGCCCTGTTCCTGGCCGGGTGCGACCCCGGCCGCCACTCCGCCGCAGGGTTCCGGCTAGCGGACGGCGACGCCGCTCGTGGGAAGCAGGCTTTTCTCGACCTCCAGTGCTATCAATGCCACGAAGTTGCGGGTACCGATCTGCCCAAACCGGCTGTTCAGCCCCCTGTCCCTGTCCAACTCGGCGGGACGATTGCTCGGGAGAAGACGGACGGCTATCTCGCGACAGCGATACTCAATCCATCTCACGCGATTGCCGGCTATCCCAAGGAAATGGTGATGGTCAACAATCAGTCGCGGATGCCGGACAACAGCGACAAGATCACTCTCCGGCAACTGAGTGACCTCGTTGCATTTCTGCAGAGCACCTATGTGGTAAGGCCTCCGCAAATGAACCGGTTCGCCTACTAAGGAATGGAGGGAAAGTGAGATGCATCACCGGCTGATCGATCACGTGAGGCAAGAGGAAGCGGCGGCCAAGATGCTCCTTACCCGGGTGGCGGTCACCAGCGGGGCGCTGTTGGCCATGATTCTTGTCATCGTCGTCGTCGCGTTGGTCTTCCTGGCAGGGTGAGCCGCACAGCGGCTTCCGCCGCAAAGCGGGAGGCAGCTATGCCGAAGCACGCTCTGGAGCGTTGGGACAAGTGGTGTCTGTTAATGATCTTTTCCGTGGCGGGGTTTCCCCGGCTGCGGCTTGCGCTTCGTGATGGCCCGGTCGTGGGGTGCCCTCCCGAGTGCTCGCGAGGCACGATCGTCATCCGGAACCGCAGTGCTCTCCTGAGGATGCTGATGGAGGCTGAGATCGGCTTCGGCGAGGGCTACCTGGATGGCAGCATCGAAATTGAAGGAGACCTGGTGGCTCTCCTTGAATCGGTTTATCGCGCCCAGAGAGGAAGGCCACGCCCCTTTCTCGGGCGCACTGTCTCCTGGCTGCTGGAATTGCTGCAGGCCAACAGCCTTGCGGGCTCGCGTTCCAACATTCACCGCCACTACGACTTGGGCAACCGGTTCTTCCAATCCTGGCTCGATCGCGAGATGGTCTATACCTGTGCCTATTTCGAAACGCCGGATCAAAGTCTGGAAGATGCCCAGTTCGCGAAAAATGAACTGATCTGCCGCAAACTACGGCTTGTTCCAGGGGAATCGGTGGTCGAAGCCGGGTGCGGATGGGGTTCTCTGGCGATCCACATGGCGCGCCGGTTTGGCGTGCAGGTGCGGGCATACAACATCTCCCACGCGCAAATCAGCTATGCGCACCAGCGCGCCAAGGCTGAGGGACTGGCGCATCAAGTCAAGTTCATTGAGGACGACTATCGCAACATCACCGGATCAGCCGGAGTGTTCGTTTCCATTGGAATGCTCGAACACGTCGGCGCTGGGCATTACGGCGATCTGGGCCGGGTTGTGCACCGCACCATCGGCGACCAGGGCCGCGGGCTGCTTCACTTCATCGGGCGCAACTACCCGGCGCCATTGAGCGCATGGACCCGGGCGCACATATTCCCGGGCGCTTCTGTTCCCACGCTCAGCCAGGTGGCGCGCGCGCTCGAACCATGGGATTTCACTTTGCTCGATGTGGAAAACCTCCGCCCCCATTACGCCTGGACGATCGAACACTGGCTGCGGCGCTACGAATCGGCCATGCCGGAACTGCAGAAGCACTACGATGCGCGGTTCCTGCGAGCTTGGCGCCTCCACCACGCAGGCTCGCTCACTGCCTTCCGGACCGGGACTCTCCAACTGTTCCAGGTTCTGTTTGCGGGCCGCGATTGCCAAGGGCTCCCTGCGACCCGCGCCGGCCTATACCAGCCCATGCGGCTCACAGGCGAGGCCGCCAATGTCAGAGCATGATGTCATCGTCGTCGGTGGCGGACCCGCGGGCTTGTCATGCGCCGCAGAACTGGCGAAGGCTCGAGTGAACGTTGCTGTCCTTGAGAAAGGCGTCTATCCCCGGCCCAAGCCTTGCGCAGGGTGGATTGCGCCGGGAGTGTTCGACCAATTGGGTTGCCCGCCTGAAGAGTACGGCGAGAGCCGTGTGCTGCAGCCAATCCGTAGGTTTCGGTTGGCGGTATTGCCAGGGAAGCCGTTCGATGTGAACTTTGGCGCCGTGGTGGGTTTCGGCATTCTGCGGCACGAGTTTGACGCCCTCCTGGCCTCGCGGACACCAGCCCGCCTCTTCGAAAACACCCTCGTCCGTAGTCTGCGGCGCGAGGGGCCATGGTGGGTTCTGGACGAACGCTTTCGCGCACGGACTTTGGTTGGTGCAGGCGGCCACTTCTGCCCGGTCGCCCGTATGGAGCGGTCTGCTGCGGCGCCAGCTGGACTGGTGCTGTGCCAGTGCGCCGAATTCCGGCTCCAAAGGCCTGGTGATTGTCCGGTGGCTGGCGACACCCCCGAACTCTATTTTTCCCCCAGCGGGAACGGCTACGGCTGGTGCTTCCGCAAAGGGGACTGGCTCAACTTGGGCTTTGGAAGCGTCGACACATCTCATTTCCGCCGGCAGGCCGCGGACTTCTTCCACTTCCTCGCTCAATACCGGGGGGTCCGTCTGGAGGTGCGCATTCAAGGTCACGCCTACAGACTGGGGACGAATCCGGCCCGGCCTTTGAACCAGGGGGTGCTGCTGATTGGGGACGCGGCCGGCGTGGCGCGGCCCGTCAGCGGTGAGGGCATCGGGCCAGCCATGGCGTCAGGCGTACTGGCGGCCCAAGCAATCCTTCACGGGAACCCAAATCAAGCAGCAATTGCGCACTCCGCAGCATCAATGCCGTGGCTTCCTCAACCGCTATTAGCGATGACAGTGCGGCAGCTCCTCAGCCACTCGTCCTGGTTCCGGCACTCTTTCCTGGAACGCTACTTCCTGCACGCTGCCTGACCCGCCGTCCTGGGGGAGACTGGCACGTTTTGAAAATTTACAGTCTTCTCAAGATTTCGATCTTCGAGTGTTATACTCTGCCCACTGAGGTTGCGGCAAAGATCCCTGAACGGAGGACTATCTGAATGGCAAAAAAGACCATTGGCAAGCTTGCGCATGCGTGCTGCCCCGTGGACGAGCGCTTTACCAAGCCCAAGGCTGCGGCGCGGCGCGCGGCAGCGCCCGAAAGAGTGGGCGCACCGAATATTACTTACACCGCCCACCCGACAGTGGGGGGCAAGATCGTGTACCTGCCGCTGGCGCCTATGAAGCAAGGTGGCCAGGCCCAGGTCAAGATTATCGTGGCGGTCCAAATCACCAACAATGAGTCCCAGGCCATTACGTTGAACGGCGTCACGTTCTCGTTTCCTGGCTCGAGCCACTCCAACGTGGTGATGAAGTACGTCTCCCGCGAAATCGCGGCCGGCACGTCTCAGTGGTGGTCAAACGGTGTGGTGGAATACGAGCCCGATAAGACCTACAACAACGCGGTCTATCTGAACACGCCGGCGCCCACGAAGATCAAGGTGACCATGTCGTTCCAGAACTACGACACACCGGTCACGTTCGAGGCGCAATTGGGCGCGTTCTCCTGCTCCGCTCCGGGTGGCGCCTGGCTGTTCCCCTTCAGCACGGATGATTTACGGCCGGGGGAATTCTATTGGACTTCGGCGGTTCACTGGGCGAACGGCGGTGGCCCCGGGCGCCAGATTTACGCTCACGACATCGGCATCATGGGGTACGACGAGAAGAGCGGCAAATGGAGCGATAAGCTTCCAGGCACTGACGGCACCAAGAACGAGCATTTCCGGATCCATGGCAAACCGGTTCGCGCGGTTGCCGACGGGGTGGTGGAAAGCTGGCACGACTCCATGAATGAGAACACGGTCATCGGCAAGTTCCCGAAACCGGCGCCCAGTCCTGTCGGGGGCAACCACATCTGGATCAAGCACGGGCAGGAATTTGTTGTTTACACGCATCTGCAAAAGGGATCGATTCCTTCCAGGCTGCTGACGAAAGGGGTTGCGGTCAAGGCGGGAGAAATGGTTGGCCGGGCGGGCAACTCGGGCAATTCGACAGCCCCGCATGAGCACTATGAAACCAAAGCGGTGGTCGTGCCCGAACCCTTGCGGCCGATTCCCCTCAAAGATTGCTGGGTGGTGGATCGCGCTGAAGTGACCGGTGGAACAGCCAACGGCCCCTGGGTCCGGCTGAACAAACAGGGCATTCCGAAGGATGCGGTGCTGATTTGGCCAGGGCCCACGACGCCGGCCTGGTATCCCACCGGCTGGGCCGAGGTGTCGCATCATGGCATCGCTGCGGACAAGTATCAGTTCATCTTTGACCGGGCAGCGGGCGCCGGCTACCGCCCTGTATTCATCAACGGCCACGTAGTCAATGGAAATACGTTCTTCAACGTGATCTTCCGGCCGGCGGGCAGGACAGCCTGGGCCGCCCGGCACGGCATGACCGGCGCGGCCTATCAGAAGGAATTCGACACCCACGTTGGCAACGGCTACCGCCTCGAGAATGTCTGCGCGTATTTGAGCGGCGGCAACGTTCGTTATGCTGCCGTCTGGTCAAAAGCCTCCGGGCCGGCCTGGCGTGCCGCGCATGGGCGCAGCGCCTTGAATTTCCTTACCACTCATGCCGCCTGGATGGCGGAGGGCTACCGGCCCGTGAACGTGTCGGTAGTTGAAGTGTCGGGTTCTCCCCAGTACACGCTGCTTTACGAGAAGAAAAACACAGGCACGCTGGCGCTGGAGAACTACATCCCGCTCGCCAACTATCAGGCTGCCTGGGACAAGCATACGGCTGCGGGCCTTCAGTTGGCTTATATCAGCGCGGCAAACGCCTCCTCCGGAGTCCGGATCACGGCCATCTTCCAGCAGAATGCTCCGGGATCAGGTGGAACGGTTGGGAGGCATAACGTTACCTCCGCTCAGTATCAGGATGAGTTCGACAAGTGGCTTGGCCAGGGTTTCCTCACCCGGACCATCGCAGGATACATGAGAAACTCAACGCACAACTTCGCTGCAGGCTGGCGCAAGCCCTAAATCGGCCGGCCGGATCCCTCCGGCCGGCATTCCCAGGCCTCCGGTAGAGAATTTTTCTGACTCCTGAGTCAGCCGTTCCTCATCTTCTTTGCGTGCCGAGTGCGACTGCCATAGGAGATTTTGTATGTTTTTTGCACGCCGAAGCTTGATGCTGGGCTTCGTAGCTGTCGCCCTGGTTGGTGGTCTTTACGCCCACTCCCTGGACGGCAATTGGACCCTGAAAATGCCTGGACCCTCGGGCGAGGATATCTTCATCCCCTTCACGCTGAAAGTAGAAGGCGAAACCGTAACCGGTGAATTCCAGCTCGAAGGCGGCCGGGTGCTCAAGATTGAGAATGGAAAACTCGAAGGCGACAAGCTCAGTTGGACACTGAAACGGCCCCGCGGCGACGGCTCGTCCATGACCTACCAGATGACTGGCAAGGTGGAGAATAACGACTCGCTGAGCGGCAGCACGAGTGCTGATATGGGGGGACAGATGGTAGATGCGCCATGGTCTGCCCAACGAAAGAAGTAACGGGCCAGGTTTGCCATACTGAGAACATATGCGATCCATCCTGTTTCTTATTGCGCTTTTCTGTCTATCCAGCGGCGTGACTGCCCTCGCGGCCGACGTCACGGGCACTTGGAACTTCTCCACCACCACGCCCGATGGAGATCCGGTGACGGCGGTATTCCGGCTGCAGTCCGACGGGACGAAGGTGACCGGAAAGATTGTGGCCGACTTCCCCGGCACGGTCACTCTCGAGGAAGGTGTCTCGGAAGGCGATCAAATTACCCTCAAGGTCTCAGTCAAAAACGAAGACGGCGCCTCCGTGCTCTACACGTTGTCAGGTGAGGTGAAGGGTACGGAAATCAAAGGCGTGGTGAAGGCCCAGGTGGAAGGCCAGGACATTCAAATGAACTGGACGGCCAGGAAGGCCTAGACTGTTCCGCGGCGGAGAAGAATCGCCACCGCCGGAAAAGCCAAGATGATTAGACTGGCGAAGGCCGCGGCCGCAAGCCTCGGCTTTCGCCGCCTCCACAGTTGCCAAGTCATCCAGCCCAGAATCCGGAATAGCAGTCCGAACTTCGCCAGCGCGAGCCAGAACGCGGCCGCAGCCAACTCCACGTCGCCTTGCAGCACGCCCAGCAGCACCGTGTTTTCCACCGCATCGGCAAGGGCCGCCAGGGCGACGGCCAATACTCCGCTCAAGCTCTCCAGCCGCCAGCAGGCGATGCCCAGCGTTAGCCCCCACAGCAACAAAAAACCATAGCCAAGCAACTGCATACGCTCCGCGGCCAGGGTTTTGGCGCTAGACACGCCGCGAACCATGTCGGACAGTTGGGCGTTGTGCTCCGGGAACTCAGCCTGGACAGGCTTCCAACCCGCGATGACCTCAGAGGCCCGTTGCGGAGTCCGGGCCAGCTCCAGTTCGTACATGCCCCACGGGGCCGTGGCGGTCCTCAGCGTCCAATTTTGGGCGAACAGCCAGAGACCAAACACGCCAGTCAAGGTCGCCAGCAGGATCAGCGGTCTTTGTCCGCCGGGAACGCTGCTCATTGCGTTGCCCCGCCATTCCCGCCAAACACTGCGATCGCCGTCAGGAACGTGTTGGCATGGGCTTCGGCGGTTCGTTCGATGGGGTTCGAGTAGCCTCCGCCAAGCACGGCGGCCAGCGGAACGCCCGCTTTCGAGGCGGCCTCCATCACCATCCGGTCCCGTTGTGCCAATCCGCCCATGGACACGTGCAGCCGCCCCAGCATGTCACTATCCAGTGAGTCCACGCCCGACTGGTAAAACACCAGATCAGGCCCGAACTCGAAGACGGACGGCAGCACTTCTGCGACGGCCGCCAGGTATTCCCTGTCGCCGGCCCCGTCGGGCAAAGCGACGTCGACACGGCTCTTCTGTTTGCGGAACGGGAAGTTCTTCTCGCCGTGCACGGAGATGGTAAGCACGTTCTCATCATCCGCAAAAATTTGCGCAGTCCCATCCCCTTGATGCACGTCGAGATCGATAATGGCCACCCGCCGCACATGCCCCTGCAGTTGCAAGCTGCGGATAGCCACTGCCATATCGTTGAACACACAATAGCCCGAGCCTTCGTTGTAACAGGCGTGATGGGTGCCGCCGGCCAGATTGCCACCGAAACCGGTAGCCAGCGCGTCCGCCGCAGCCCCCAGCGTGCCACCCACGCTGGCCGTGGTTCGCAGCACCAGGGCAGGGGACCAAGGAAACCCAATGCGCCGGATGGCCTGCCGGTCCAATTCGCCCGCCAGGAACCGGCGGACATAGCCGGGATCATGGGCCAGCTCAATCACCTCTCGCGGCGCTGGCTCTGCGCACTGGAACGTGAACAAGCCGGTGGTCTCCAGGCGATCGCGTACCATGCGGTACTTCGCCATTGGGAACTTGTGCCCGGGCGGCAGTTCAATGGCGTAGTGGTCGCAATAGAACAAGCGCCGCCCCATGTCCTTCCGATGCGCTCAGCGCTTGGTGAGATCGCGAACCCAAATGTCTCGAAACACCATGTTGCCCTCGCCGCCGGAGTGCAGCTGCAGGGCAATGGTGCCTTCCAGAAATGGCGCGCGCGGATCGGTGAAGTCCACCATCGGCACGCCGTTCAACCTGGATATGTAGCGGTTGCCGCGCACCTCTACCAGCATCTCGTTCCAGTCGCCCTGCCGGACGACAGTTTCGTTTTCCGGAGCCGGCCAGACGATCCAGGCTCGTCCGAACCCGTAAACGCCGCCCGTATGTTGGCCAATGCGGCAATCGATTTCGAATTGCGCCCCCTGGCTGACGTCCGCAGTGCCGGGCTTGAACTTTGTGTGGAAATAAACCCCGCTATTGCCGGTTCCCTCGCACTTGAATCGCAGCGAAAGCTGGAAGTCTCGGTAATTCTTCAGGGTTTCAAGATACCCGTAACCTTTGGTAAGGGTGCGGCCGCGGAGAATCCCGCCTGGCTCCACCACCCATTCCTCCTGTCCGACATTATTCCAGCCTGAAAGGTCCTTGCCATTGAATAGCTGCACCCAGTCTTCGCCAGGTGGCTTCACCCCGGCGGGTAACTGGCCCCAAGCCATCGCACCGGCCATCCACAAAAATCCGAGAATCAGTGTTCGCATCGATCAACTCCCTAATGCCTGGCGGATTGCCTGGGCGATCCGCTCTACCCGCTCATCCACCATCTCTGCGTCGGCGGCTTCCACCATGACGCGGGCTACCGGCTCAGTTCCTGAGAACCGCACCAGCACGCGGCCTTGATCGCCGAACGCCTCCTGTGCGGAAGCAATCTCGGCTTGTACGGCCGGCAGTTCCTCCAACGGACGCTTCTCTTTGAACCGCACATTCACCAGCCGCTGGGGATAAGACACAAAGTCCTCGGTCAGCTCTTCCAGCGTGGCCTGAGCTTCATTGGCCACCTGCAGCACCCGCAGCGCGGTGAGCAGACCGTCGCCGGTGGTGGCGAACTCGCGGAAGATCACATGGCCCGATTGTTCTCCGCCAAGTTTCAGACCGCTGCGCTCCATTTCCTCGAGCACGTACCGGTCGCCCACGGCGGTTCTCCGCAGTGCGATGCCTGTGGAAGCAAGCGCCCGTTCCAATCCGAGGTTCGACATCACAGTCGCCACTACGGTGCCTCCCAGCCGCCCGCGGCGGTGCAGATCCCGGCCGGCAATCAGCAGGCAATGATCGCCGTCAATCACCTTGCCGCTCCGGCCAATGAGGATGCAGCGGTCGGCGTCACCGTCAAAGGCGGCGCCGAAATCAGCCTCCTCGGCAAGGACCCGCGCGCGCAGTCCCTCCACGTGGGTGGCGCCACAGTGGTCGTTGATGTTGCGTCCATCGGGAGCGCAACCGGTGGCCACCACTTGCGTGCCCAGCATGGAAAACAACTCCGGGGCGATTTGGCAGGCCGCGCCATGCGCACAATCCAGGACCAGCTTGCGCCCCGCCAATGAACCGCGGAAAGAGCCCGCCAACGCTTCGATGTAGTGCCGGTCCAGGCTGCTGTCTACGGCCAAGGGCAGTTCGGAGTACGCGGCCCCCTGCGCCAGCAACACGCCAATGCGCGCCTCCAATTCATGTTCAGTGGCGTCGGGCAGCTTGAATCCCGAGTGGTCGAAAGCCTTGAGGCCGTTATCCCGATACGGATTATGGGAGGCGGAGATCATCAGCCCAGCCACGAAATCCTCGGTGCGAGTCAGGTGCGCCACGCCGGGGGTGGTGGTGAGTCCGGCGAACACCGGATCCACCCCTGCCGCCGCCAGGCCAGCGGCTGCGGTGCGCGCCAGCCAGGGCCCCGACTCACGCGTGTCCATGCCAATGACCACACGCGGCTTGCCGGAGCGCGCATGGGCCGATGCCCATTCGCCCAGCGCCGTCCCGAATGCGTATACCGTCGCCCGGTCCAGTGGCGGCTCACCCGCCACCCCCCGAATGCCATCGGTGCCAAATAAATGCCTTGCCAAACTGCGTCCCGTTTATCCTTGGTTTTTCACGATTGTACGAAAGCGCCCTACTTGCCCGTCCGGGGCTCCAGCGAGAACCGGGTCCGGACGGGTTGAGCTTTGACAAGTTGCACCATCGGCTGGCCCGTGAAAACGTGCACCAGCGCTTCGCCGTTGGCGTCGAGAGTCCGCATATCCACCGGGTCCGATTCCACAAAGTTCACCCGCTCCACGGCACTGCGTGGGCCGATAATCATCACGCGTTCGGGCACGACTTCCTGGGTTGTCACCACCATTCCTTCGGGAACAAATTCGTAGCGCACCCGGACCGGCACTTCCCGCGAGATCCGCGTTTCGAGCTTAATTCGGACCTGGCTTGGAATCACGCGCTCGAGCACCAGTCCGGTCGGCAGTTCCAGATGGCGGTCGCTCAATGTGATGGTCCGCTCGCCTGGAGTCTTCACCTCGGCAAGATCAATCACGAGGGGAAGGTCTTCTCGCGATACCTGGCTGAGCAGCGCGGGTCTGCCGCGTACAATCACGTGCGCTTCCTCCACCATGCCCTCACTGATTTCGAGCGCACGGGGTATGTTGCGGTACTGCACCGGCGCATTGATGGACATGGTGAGTTCCCGCGATCCGCTCAGCAACAACCATAGGCCGAAGGCTGCCGCCAGGGAGAAGACCTTGTATCTGGCATTCCTCTTGAAAAAACGCGTCAACGCCGGAGCGCCTCCCGCGCAGCCTCCACCGTGCTGGGGGTGCGGCGGCGGGGCGCTGTGCCGCCCAGCCGTTGCGCCACGGTCTCAATCGGCACGTCCATCTCGAGTTCCCCGTGGGAGGCGAGAGAAACCGTGCCTCGTTCTTCGGAAACAATAATGGCCAGACAATCGGATTCCTCGGTGACCCCAATGCCTGCCCGATGGCGGGTTCCCAGCTTCCGGGAAAGCTCCGGATTCATCGTCAACGGGAGAAAACAGGCCGCTGCCGCAACGCGCCCGCCCTGCACAATCACGGCTCCATCGTGCAGCGCGGCGCCCGGCTGAAAAATAGATAGCAGCAGATCGCGCGTGACTCGCGCCTCTACGGGCACGCCGCTCTCGATAAAGGTGCGCAGTCCGATATCGCGCTCGACGACGATCAGCGCACCGGTCCTGTGCTGCATCAACTGGTCAATCGCCAGCAGTATTTCGTCCGCGACCTCCCGGTTTTCGAACCGGCTGCCAAAGTTGATCCACGGCCGTTCGCCGATCCTTGCCAGCATCCGCCGGATTTCGCTCTGGAACATAACGATCAGCGCGAACGCACTATAGGGAACCAGCGTCTCCAACAACGTGCGCATCACCACCAAGCCCGCCTGCACCGACACCAGGTAGAGCCCGCCCACCACAGCGAGTCCGAGCATGATGTGAGCGGCGCGCCGGCCCCGGATGATCATCAGAGTCTGATAGATCAGCACGGCGACGAGCAAAATGTCGACGGCTGCCACCCAGGTGAGGGGCGGCATCGCGTCAATCATGGCTCGCAGCCAATTCGGCATAGGCAGATATACTAGTGTAACCCCTTATGTTTTCCAGCACCTAGCAGGGTTTTCGCACGATTTCTGGGAATGGCTGCAGCCCGGCCGCCGTTGCCTGGAATCATGGTGTGAAAAGATGAAGGCTTGAGCAGCGGCGATCCAGTATCAGAGCGGCCCCGGTTTTCCCGGCGTACGGCCATGGGAGCGGGCATCGCAGTGGCGGTTGGCACTGTAGGCTGGGTGGTGGTACGCAGCCGGCGCTCCGCTCAGGAGCCGCCCGTCCTGCTGCTCGATGCGAAGCATCAGCAGGCGGCGGCGTTTCTGAATGCTCTCGAAACCGAACTCCGCACTCTGGGGGCGCGCGCCATCAGCCGGGACTCTTCTTTGCAGGCTTTCGGCCAACGGCTCATGCCTTTGCGCAATGGAATCTACGCCCTGCTGGCTGCGGGTGTAAACGAAGGCGGGCAGATTGCCGTGGTGGCGGAGATTCGCGAGGCGGCTTGGCATACCACGCTTTGGGTTCAGCGGAGGAGCGTAAGCCCGCAGGATCTGGCGGGAGGCGCCAAACTCTGGTTCTCATCGCTCGCTGCCACGCTGGCCTCCGCCAGCCGCGGCGTATTCGCTCCAAGATTAAGGGCCAATCCGCGGGCCATCCGTCTTTACGAAGAGGCCATGGAGCCGTTGCGGCTGGCGGGCTGGCTCTACCCTCCGGCAGAGTCCGGACCACTCCCTACCCTGCCTCCGCCAGAGGCGCAAAGGATGGCTGGCCAATTACGGCAGGTGGTCGAGGCCGACCCGAAATTCGCCATCGCCCGGGGCCGTTTGGCTTGGGTTTTGGCGCACCAAGGACTATTCCCGGATGCCGAGGAACAGGCTCGCGAGACGCTGATTCAGGACGAGCGTGTGTGGGCGGCAGTCTTCGCCATCGGCCTGGTGCGCGCGGCGGCCCGCGACGAAGAACGCGCCTGCCAGGCGTTCGGGCGCTGTCTCGAACTCGCCCCTTTTCAATTACAGGCCGCTTCCCATTTGCCAAGGAATTGTGCGGCCGCGCGTCCTCTGTTGGCCGAATTACGCGCGATTTTCTCAGGACACGTCCAATTGGCAGAATCCCCGCACCTTCCTTAACTGTATGAATACAAATTGGTTGTGTACCTGCTGGTACTAGCCCGAAGCCCGGTTGACTCCCGTCGCGTGATTGTTCTCAATCTCTATATCGGACGCTGTCCGAGTTTCACCGCATTTGAATTCTTCCGTAATTTGTGTGGAATTGCCATGCGGAGACAGGAGATTTTTGACAAATGCATACGACTGTCTGGACCCGTCTGGGGTCCATCGCCATCGTGCTTCTCTTGACGGCGGCGGCGGGTTCGGGGGCGAGCCTGATTTGGGGCGTCAATCCAAACGCCATTGGGGAGGAGCTCATCAATATCAATCCGTTGACCGGGGAGATCACGCAGTCCTTTGGATTGCCGGGCATCCAGCCGCAGAACACGAGGATCGGCTTGGCGGGCTGGAAGAACGAATTGTTCTACACCAACGCCGACGTCAACAACGGCAGGATCTATATCATTGACCCGAAAGACGGCACGGTGAAGACGAACTACAACGTCAGCGGCGGCTGGGAGGTGAACGGTCTTGGCTACTTCGCTAGTTTGGAGGGCGCATGGCTCTACACCTCGGGCTGCTCTGTGGATGACATGCACCGGTACACCGCCGCCAATGGTGCGAGTCCGCAGTACTTCTGGTCCAGCATCGTCGACCCGCAGTCGGTGGCGGGCGATAACGGCGGACGGATCTTCACCTATGGCACGGTGCCCGGGGCCGGGTATGCGATCTATGAGATCAATCCTCTGGTGAATACCGGGGCCACCTTCTTTGCGGCCAGCCCAAGCCGGACAATTGTGGGCATGGCCTACGATGGCACATACCTTTACCTGAGCGACACCTCGGGCATGTTGTACACCATGAACGGCATGGGCGAGGTAGTGAAGGCGCTGGAACTGGGCTATACCCTTTACGCCCTCGGCAGCACGGAAGGCACCGGCGGAGTGCCTGAACCCGGCACCTTCGCACTCATCGGTTTCGCGCTGGCCGCCGCTTGGCTGGCCCGGCGGCAGCGAATATAAGCCGTTCCATCGTTGATGGGCAGGCCCTGGGCCGCTGCCGCTACTGCCAGTCGCTGGCCAGGCGGACCATAGTGCGGACGCCGATGCCGGAGGGGCCTTTGGCCAGGAAGGGTTTTCCCTCTTCCAGCCAGGCCGTGCCAGCGATATCCAGGTGGACCCAGGGTTTGCCCTCCACGAACTGCTCAAGGAACTTCGCGGCCGAGATGGCCCCGCCATAGCGGCCGCCAATGTTGGGCAGGTCGGCGAAGTTGCTCTTCAGCAGGTCCATATACTCCTCATCCATGGGGAGCGGCCACATCTTCTCGCCCTCGGCCCGCGCGGCATTCAGTAAGGCCGTCTGTAGCAATTCGTTGTTGCTAAAGACGCCCGCGTGGACGAAACCAAGCGCCACCGCCACCGCTCCGGTGAGCGTGGCGGCGTCCACCAGGTGGGTGGCGCCCTGCCGGACCGCATAGGTCAGGGCATCGGCCAGAATCAGCCTGCCTTCGGCGTCGGTGTTGAGAATTTCTACCGTCTTGCCCTGCAGGGACTTCACGATGTCGCTGGGCCGTTGTGCGCGCCCGCCGATCATATTCTCCACGCAGGGAGCGTAAGCGGTCACCGGAATGTCCGGTTTGAGTTGAGCGAGAGCGCGCATGGCGCCCAGCACCGTCGCCGCGCCGGACATGTCGTACTTCATCTTCTCCATGCCCTCGGTGGGCTTCAGGTTCACGCCGCCGGTATCAAACGTAACGCCCTTCCCCACCAGGGCCAAATGAGCGCCTCCGGGCGCCGGAGCCGAAGGCTTATACCGCAGAATCACCAGTGCGGGCGGCTCGACGCTCCCTTGCGCCACCCCCAGCAACAGGTTCATTCCAAGTTGGTGCATCCGCGCTTTGTCAAGGACCTCACACTCGAGGCCAAACTCCGCCGCCATCTGTTCCGCGACCGCCGCCAGTTTCAGCGGGGTCAGCAGGTTCGGCGGTTCGTTCGCCAGCATGCGGGTGAAATTCTGCGCCTCGCCCAGCACCCGGCCGCGGCGCATAGCCTCGACAAACGGGATCGACTCCTCCGGAACGGAAACCCGAAAGGCGTCGATTCGCTTCTCATCCTTCTTGGGATCCGTCTTGTGGCGGTCCGTCTCGAAGTCACCCAGCACAGCGCCCTCACAAATGGCTTCCACCAGTTCCGGCGTGGCCCATTCGTGCTCCAGCACCATGGCGATGGACCGTACGTTTTTCGGCTTCAGCGTCCGCACGGCGACGCCGGCTGCTTTACGCGCTTCATGGGGACTGAAGGACTTGGGATCGCCTCCGCCGATCAGGAGCAGCCGGGCGGCCTGCAGTCCCGCAGGCCGGTGCAAGAGCACTGTTTCCATGGACTTGCCCGTGAATTCGCCCGAGGCGTACAGGTCGCGCAGCAGGCCCCGGGTGGCGTCGTCCAACCGCTCCAAAAGCGCATCCGGCAGGCCTCCTTCCGGCTCCTTCGTGCAGGCGATTACCGCCAACGCATCCACCTGCAGTCGCTCGGCGGGAGTGGTGCCCAGGATCAGTTCCATAATCGTCTCCTTTGCGGGATTCATTCTCGGGCATTGCGGCGGCTGAGGGCACGCCGCGCCTCCAGGTCCTGCTCGCGGGACTGGATGGCTTCCCGTTTGTCATGTGTTTTCTTGCCTTTGCAGACGCCTAGCTCGCACTTTAGCAGCCCGTCCTTCAAATAGACCCTGAGCGGGATTAACGTCAGACCCTTCTCCCGCACTTTGCCGGCCAGTTTGTCGATTTCGCGCCTGTGCATCAACAACTTACGCTTCTTCGTGGGATCGTGATTCCAGATATTTCCGTGGCTGTAAGGACTGATGTGCGCATTCAGCAGCCACAGCTCGCCGTCGAGAATGTCAGCGTAGGCGTCCCGCAGCTGGACTTTCCCGGTCCGGGCGGACTTGATCTCGGTCCCGGTGAGCACCATGCCAGCCTCCATTCGCTCCAGCACGTGGAAGTCGTGGTAGGCCTTGCGATTCTCAGAAACCAACTGAAACGGCTTGGCGGCGGTCTGGCTCACGGATGCGCTCGCGAGAAAGGGATCCACGCCTGGCCTTGGCCTGGCGTCATCGATTTGAGAGGTCTGCGCCTGCCCGGCTTGGGCGATCTCTCCTCAGTGTAGCACGGAAGAATGTGGGATGAAGCGGCATAAGACGTTTTCTTTGAATCGGTTAGCGGTGGTTTTGGCAGTCCTTTTGGCTTGCCTGGCGCCCTGCCTGGAGGCGAAAGGCCGCAAGGGCGACAAGTTCCTGGAGGAGGGCCGCAAAGCCGAAGCCGCGCAGGATTTCGACAAGGCGCTCGATCTGTACGACAAAGCGGTCGCCACCGATCCGATGGATGGCGCTTACCAGATTGCCGCGCGCCGTGTGCGCTTCCTCGCCGGCCAGCGCCATGTGGACCGGGGTCAGACGCTCCGGCAACAGGGCAACCTCGAAGAGGCTCTGAAGGAGTTTCAAAAAGCCTTCGTCATCGATCCAGCGTCCACCATCGCCGAACAGGAAGTGCGGCGAACGTACGAAATGATCGAGCGCGAAAAGCGGAAAGGTCAGGATCCCGGCCAGGCTTCAGCAGACGCCCACGACGAAGATCGCGGCCTCAGCCCCGCGCAGGTGGCGCGCAAACGGTCTGAAGAAAAGGCGGCCAGCATCCAGGGCGTGCCCGAATTGAAACCAGTCTCGCGGCAAGTCACCAACCTGAAGATCGTCAACCAGCCCCCGCGTGTGCTCTACGAAACACTTGGCAAACTGGCGGGCATCAACGTCCTGGTGGATTCGGAGTATCAGGACCAGGGGAAACGCTACTCGCTCGACCTCAACAGCACCACGCTGGATGAAGCACTGGATTACGTCGCCCTCCTCACCAAGACCTACTGGAAGCCGCTGTCGGCCAACGCCATCTTCGTCACGCAGGACACGGCGGTAAAACGCCGCGATTACGAAGAGCACGTCACCCGCGTGTTCTATCTCCAGAACGTCACCAGCGCTCAGGAACTGCAGGAAGCGATGACCGCAATGCGCGCCATTACCGACGTCCGCAAGGTATTCCCGTTCAACTCCCAAAGCGCCATCGTCGTCCGTGGCACCGTGGATCAGATCGCCCTTGCCGAGAAGGTGTTGATGGATCTCGACAAACCGAAGCCCGAAGTAGTCGTGGACGTTCTGGTGATGGAAGCCAACAAGACGCTCACCCGCGACCTGGCGGCGACGATTCGCACAGGCGACCGGGCCGGCTTTTCTTCCACGCTGACGTATTCGCCAGCCGGCGGCACGGCCGGCCAGGTGCGGCTCAACCAGTTGGGCAACATTACCGCGGGCGACTTCATCCTCACCATGCCCAACGTCTTCTTCCAGGCGATTATGAGCGACCGGCGCACCCGCATCGTCACCCAGCCCCAGGTCAGAGCCACCGACGGGCAGAAGGCCACACTCCGCCTGGGCGACCGCGTCCCTTACGCGACCGGCAGTTTTCAGCCTGGCGTTGGCGGCGTAGGCATCAGCCCGCTGGTGTCCACCCAGTTCCAGTTCGCCGACGTGGGGGTGAACGTCGACCTGACGCCGCGCATCCACGGCGCCGACGAAGTTTCCCTCCAGATTACAGTGGACATCACCAATATCAAGGAGAGGATTGACGTGGGCGGCCTCTCACAGCCTGTCATCGGGCAGCGTAAAGTGGAACACATCATCCGGGTGCGCGAAGGCGAAACCACCATGATCGGCGGCCTGATGCAGACCTTACGCACCCGCACACGATCCGGCATCCCAGGGCTCATCCAAATCCCGGTGCTGGGCGCGCTGTTCTCGCAGAACAGCAACGAAGACAGTGATGCCGAACTCCTCGTGGCCCTCGTGCCGCACATCGTGCGCACGCCCGAGATCCAGGAATCAAATCTGAAACCTGTGGCTTCGGGCACGGAAACCATTTGGAAGGTGAGCTACGCGCCGAGGAGCGGCGCCAGTGACACCCCGGCTGCGCCCGCCGCGCCGCCTGCCGCCACCCCGCCGCCCGCTTCGCCCGGTTTGCCGCCGGCAGCCAATCCGGTTCGCATT
>CAYWQS010000003.1:0-244410 GCA_964460395.1 uncultured Solibacteraceae bacterium
ACAGCCCGCAGGCTCGCGCGGCAGGACTGCAGGGAACGGTGCTCCTGGCGATGGAAGTCGACGAAGATGGCACGGCCAGCAGTATCCGGGTGATTCGTTCGTTAGGGATGGGGCTGGACGAACAGGCCGTAGCGGCACTGGGCAAATGGAGGTTCCGCCCGGCGATGCAGGCTGGAAGACCCGTCCGAGTCACGGCGAATGTCGAGATGAACTTCCGGATGGGTACAGACAAGCCATAATGAGCGCGGACAGGCCCCGGTCAGGCGTTGCGGGGGTGCCCGGCATTGTGGAACCCGGCACGGTGGAATAGGATACGCGGCGAGGAAGCGAAGCGCCTTCACCTTGTGCCGGACCTCGCAGGATCAAAGGGGCTGCAAGGGATTACTCCCTGTACGAAGGCCGCCCATTCTGTGCTTTCTGTTTCTGCCACATCGGGTTAGCCTAAGCCCTATGTGTCTTTCCACTGTCTGGGTTCTCTTGCAGTTGGCTCTTGGCTCCGGTCTGTCGGGCGCCTCTTTTCAAACCGTGCTGCTGAAATCGGATTTCCCGGTGGCGGATCGTATCTCCTGGTCCAGCGTTCTCGCCGCCGATGGGGTATTGGCGAACGGAGGAGAATCTTTCAGCGGCTCTAGTTTAGGAGGCAATGCCTTTACTTCTACTTCGCTGCGGCGCCAGACTCGCCGCACCCAGGGCGGGACGGCGCCTGATCTCCCGTGGAACGGTGGTTTTCTGCCCGGCGAGAAGATCTTCCATCCGGAATCAGCGGCAACCGTTGAATTCGATGAGGCTGTCGCCGGTGTTGGATTTCAAATTCATCACGATTGGTTGGATTTGGAGGCCACCCATTCGCTGCGTCTCTACGACGGCCAAGACGTTCTTTTTGCTGAATTGGAGATTCAGAGTACGCTGACTGCTGCTGCCCGAGGCAGCGGCGATGCAGTGTTCATGGGGTTGATTTCAAACGAAGCCCTCATTCGAAAAATCGTCATTTCGAGTTTCGCGCCAATCCCGCAGAATTTAGACCGGTTTGGGAACTTTGAGAAATTTGCCACCAACGACATCCTGCTGACGGACGCACAGCAATCCGAGGTGCCGGAACCAGGCACTTGGATGCTTTCAGCGGCCGGGCTGGCGGTGTTGCTGTTGCGCCGGCTTAAATAGCCAGTCGCCATTTTCTGCTGTGCGCCAGCGGGGCCGGCATCACCGAGACCGTTCGCACAGGCCTTCGGCTGGTGGTGGCAGCGCACAGCTACGCGTGGCTACGCCAACTCCTGGGTAATGTGCGCTTCTCGCGAACCCCAACGGAGTTGAAGGCCGACCGATGATCTCAGCGGACACCAGTACGTGGGTCGCCTTCCTTCAAGGCAAAGCGGGGAAAGGCACCGACTTGCTGGATAGGGGTCTGCTCAACAGGCGTGTCTTCATGGCACCCATTGTGGAGACTAACCGATGCATTGCGAGCGAAGGTGCTGGCGAAACGCCGCAAAGCCCGTCTGTGCGACGCGCTGATCGCGTAGAGCTGCGTTGATCACACTATTCCGCTTCTTACTCGGGATCGGGATTTGCGGTAGTTCGTGGAAGCCGCGGGGCTCGACCTCATCATAGGCAAGAGCCGATCTAGCCCACTCTGCCGAAAAACTATCTGCTGGCTGGAACGCTTAGGCGCCTCCTACTACACGGGCATCCTGGTGGACCGCCCGCATGGCCCCCTGTCCATGGAGGGCTGAACCCCGCCGGTTCGGTTGCAGCATAGGCTAGGGCCAATATGGGCACCTGGGTCTAGCTTTTCCTGCCTTAGCGCGATACAAAAGAGGACGAAAGGATCTTTGTATGTTGATCCGAAAAGAAGAAGCGCTTGGGTATCATGCAGCGGAGCCGGCCGGGAAGGTGTCGGTGCAGCCGACCAAGCCGTGCCGCACGCAACGCGATTTGAGCCTGGCCTATACGCCTGGCGTGGCCGTACCGTGCCTGGAAATTCACGCCGATCCGGCTAAGGTTTATGACTATACGTCCAAGGGGAACCTGGTGGCCGTAATCTCGAACGGCACCGCCGTATTGGGGTTGGGCAACATCGGCCCCGCGGCGGGCAAGCCGGTAATGGAAGGCAAGGGTGTGCTTTTCAAGCGGTTTGCCGACATCGACGTGTTCGACATCGAGCTGGCGACGGAGGATCCGGCGGAAGTCATCCGGGCCTGTCAGTTACTGGAGCCGACCTTCGGAGGCATCAATCTGGAGGACATCAAGGCGCCGGAATGCTTCGAAATCGAAGAAGAGCTGCGGCGCACGATGAAGATCCCCGTGTTCCATGACGATCAGCATGGGACGGCGATCATTTCCGGAGCGGCGCTGCTGAATGCGCTGGAGATTGCGGGCAAGCGAATTGGCGAAGCGCGAATTGTATTCAATGGGGCGGGTGCGAGCGCGATCTCATGCGCCTACCACTACATCCGGCTGGGGGCAAAGCTCGAAAACATCCTCATGTGCGACACCAAAGGGGTGTTGTACGAAGGGCGGACGGTGGGGATGAACAAGTACAAAGAGAAGTTCGCGAGGCCGACCAATTGCCGGACATTGGCGGAGGCGCTGGTAGGGGCGGATGTATTTGTTGGACTGTCGTCAGCAAACTGCGTCACCCCTGAGATGCTTCAGTCGATGGCGGCACGCCCGGTGGTATTCGCGTTGGCGAACCCGGACCCGGAGATCCCGTACGACGTGGCCGTTGCGAGCCGGCCGGATTTAGTCATGGCGACAGGCCGGTCGGACTATCCGAACCAGGTGAACAACGTGCTGGGCTTCCCATTTATCTTCCGGGGCGCGCTGGATGTGCGTGCCACGACCATAAACGATGAGATGAAGGTGGCCGCCACAATGGCACTGGCGGAGTTGGCGAGGCAGGATGTACCAGACTCCGTGCGGCGGGCGTATGGCGTGGAAACAATGGAGTTTGGCCCCGAATACATAATTCCGAAGCCATTCGACTCGCGTGTGCTCACGTACGTGGCGCCTGCGGTAGCGCGGGCTGCGATGGAGACCGGTGTAGCGCAACTGGCCTGCGACCTGGAGGAGTACCGGGAGCGCCTGGAGCGGAGGCTGGGCAAGAGCCAGGAAATCCTGCGGATGATCATCCACAAGGCGCAGCGGGCGCCAAAGCGCGTGGTATTTCCGGAAGGAGACCAGGACAAAATCCTGCGGGCGGCGCAGATCCTGCTTGACGAACACATCGCTCACCCGGTGCTGCTGGGAAATCCGGAAGCAATCCGGCGGCGAGCCGAGGAGTTGCGCCTCCACCTGACCGCAGAGATAGAGATAATCGAGCCCCGCACGAGTGCGCAATGGGACCGTTACCTGGAGGAGTATTTGCGGCTGCGGCAGCGCAAAGGCGTGACGTGGTCGGAGGCGCCTCGGGCCATGTCGAGCCGGACGCGATTCGGCGCGATGATGGTTCGGTTGGGTGATGCAGACGCACTGATTGCAGGCATTACGCAGCACTACCCGGACACGATCCGGCCCGCCTTGGAGATCATCCCGAAGCGGGAGGGAGTGGCGAAACTGTCCGGAATGTACATGCTCATCTCGCCTAAGGGGCAGTTGTATTTCCTGGCAGACACCACCGTGAACATCGAGACGACGGCGGAGGACCTTGCGGAAATCGCGCTCGCAGTAGCGCAGACTGTGCGCAGCTTCGAAATCACACCCCGGCTGGCGATGCTGTCGTTCTCGAACTTCGGGTCGACACGGCACCCCCTGGCGGAGAAGGTGAGGGTGGCTACCGAACTGGTGCGGAAACAGCAACCGGACCTGGCAGTAGACGGCGAGATGATGGCCGATACGGCAGTGAACCCGGAACTGGCGGCGGATTATCCGTTCAGCGCGATTCGGGGCGACGCCAACGTTCTGATTGCGCCGTCGCTGGAATCGGGCAACATCGCCTACAAGCTATTGATGCAGATTGGCGGCTGCGAGGCGATCGGGCCGATTCTGATGGGGTTCGAGAAGCCCGTGCATGTCTTGCAGCGCGGCGCGGAGGTAAACGACATCGTCCGAATGGCGGCGCTGGCCGTGGTGGAGGCGCAGGCGCGCGGCTAAAGAGCGCTATAGGTTTGTATCGCCCTCGCCGGGGGCGAGGAAGAGATTGGCTTCGAGCTCGTGCTGGCGGGTGTAGAGGTCGAAATAACGCCCGCCGAGCGCATAGAGTTCGGCGTGCGTACCGCGCTCCAATATCCGGCCCTCTTCGATCACGAGGATCTGGTGGGCCCGGCGGATGGTGGACAGGCGGTGGGCGATGACAAAAGTGGTGCGCCCCTGCATGAGGAACGAGAGGCCAGCCTGAATCAAGGCTTCGGTTTCGCTGTCCAGCGAACTGGTGGCTTCGTCGAGAATGAGGATGTGTGGGTCGGCAAGGACTGCGCGGGCAATGGAGACGCGCTGCTTCTGACCGCCGGAGAGCTTCACGCCGCGCTCGCCGACGATGGTGTCGTATCCATCGGGGAGTCGTTCGGCGAATTCATCCACGCGGGCGATGCGGCAGGCGGCCAGGATTTCGTCCTCCGTGGCGCCGGGACGGGAAAAGGCGACGTTCTCGCGGATGGTGCCGTCAAAGAGAAAGGATTCCTGCAAGACGACGCCCAGTTGAGTGCGATAGGTGTCGAGACGGGCGGTGGAAAGGTCTATGCCGTCCGCCAGAATGCGGCCGGAAAGCGGCGTGTGAAAAGCGGCGATCAGGCCAATGGTTGTGGATTTGCCGGAACCGGAGGAGCCAACCAGAGCGGTGACGGTGCCGGGACGGGCCTCAAATGAGATTCCGTGCAGTACGGGCTTTCCTGGTTCATAGGCAAAGGTGACTTCTTCGAAGCACACGTGGCCGGTGAGCGGCGGAAGGGCGACCGTTCGGCGGGGGTCGGCATCCTCGGTGCGCTCATTGAGCACTTCGCGGGTGCGTTCCAGACCCGCAATGGCCTCGGTGAGTTGAGTGCCGATGCCCACAACCTGAAAGACGGGCGCCACCAGGAAGGCGAGGAAGGCGTTGTAAGTCACGAATCCGCCCAAGGTCAGTTCGCCGGAAAGGATGAGACAGCCGCCGACGAACATGACAAGAGCGCCGACAAGTCCCAGTAAAGTCGTGGCGGAAAGGCTGAGAAGGGAGACGCCGGTGATGGACTTGAGAACATTCGCCAGGATGCGGTGCACCCCTGCGGCGAAGACGGCTTCTTCACGCTTTTCGGCATGGTAGCCCTTGATGACCCGGATGCCGCCGAGAGATTCAGTCAGCCGGCCGGTGACTTCGGCAGTAATCTTGCTGCGTTCGCGGAAGATGGGGCGAAGGGTCTGGAAAGCATACCGCAGCACGAGGGAATAGCCGGAGACAACGAGAAGAGCCAGAACAGTCAGTAAAGGGCTGATGCGGATGAGCATGAAAAAAGAAAGCAAGGCGGTGAGCAGCCCTCCAGCGAACTCAACCAACCCGGTGCCCACCAGATTCCGCACGCCTTCGACGTCATTCATGATACGGGACACCAACTGGCCCGATTTGTTGGCGTCGAAGTAGGAGACACTCAGCCGGCCGATGTGGGATTGCACCTTCATGCGGAGTTCTGCGATGAGGCGTTGGGCTGCTTTGGAGAGAAGTTGGGTGAGGGCAAAGGAGGTGACGGCCTGGACGGCAGTGGCGACGAGCACGGCGGCGATGATGGGGGTGAGGAGTTCCGCGCGCCGGTTGAGCAGAACATCGTCAATCAAATACTTCGTGGAGGCAGGCAGGACCAGCCCCGCGACACGGCTGACCACGATGAGGAAAAGGCCTAACAGCAGTTGGCGGCGGCGGGGATAGATCAGGGCGCGAATGTCGGGCCAGACTTCACGCCAGTGGATGGAAGGGCGGGCTTCAGGAGCCCCTTGAGGGGCGCGGGCGCCGGATTTGGATGTTCGTTCAGTGTGCCGGATGCCGCGGGGTACCATGGAAGAATGCGAGTTCTTCTATTGTCAATGCTGGGGATGGTGGTTTGGGGGCAGGCGCCGGCGCCGCAGGCCGAGGCCGACCCGGTGGTGTTCACGGTAGGCACCGAAACGATGACGCGGTCCCAGTTCGAGGCTTTTATCGCGAACCTTCCGGATCAAATCAAGGCGCAGGTGAGCACTCCGGCAGGACGAAGGCAGATGGCGGAGCGCCTGGCCGAGATGAAGAGCTTCGCGCAGGAGGCACGGCGGCGCAAGCTGGCCGAGAAGCCCGCCGTGCAGCAACAGCTGAAGATTCAAGAGGATAGCGTGCTGGCAGGCGCGCTAATCCAGGACTTACAGGAGCACCTGAAGCTGGCCGACAAGGACTTGCAGGATTACTACCAGGCGCACCTGGAGGAGTACACACAAACGCGGGCGCGGCACATTCTGGTACGGTTCAAAGGCTCGCGCGTCCCGCTGCGGGAAGGGCAACCGGACCGTTCAGACGAAGAAGCTCTTGCGCACGCGAACGCATTGCGTGAGCGGGTTTTGAAGGGGGAGGATTTCGCAGCGGTGGCGAAAGCAGAGTCGGACGATACGGGGAGCGGAGCGCAAGGAGGCGATTTGGGTTCGTTTGCGCGGGGCCGGATGGTGCCCGAGTTCGAGAAGGCGGCGTTCGCGCAACCTGTGGGGGAAGTGGGCCAGCCTATGAAGTCGGCGTTTGGATATCACATCATCCAGGTCCAGGAACGGGGACCGCAGCCGTTTGACCAAGTGCGTGCGGAAATCGAGCGTCAGCAACGGGATGCGGGGACGCAGAAGGCGATGGACGATCTGAGGGCGCAGTCCAAAGTGGTGTTGGACGAAGGCTACTTCGGGCCGGCAGGGGCAGGTCCGGCACAGGCAGGCGCCGGTCAGCCGGCACGTCCGGCGCCGGGGACTCCGTCGCCCAAGTAAGCCGGGCCTGCGGACAGGTTCTTCAGCGTGCGGACGATCCGCAAATCTTCAGGTAGAGGAACCTGGTGGAACCGCTCAGAACGCCTTGCAGCGTTGGAATTCGCGAAAACGACGGGCGGGCACGAGCCAGAAGAAGGTCAGCGCACAACGGCCGGCCGGGCGATCCATGGGGCGAAAGCGACTCCCTGCGCCGGGCCCTCCATCATCGCCTTCACCACGACGGACGGCGCGGTGAACTCGGGCTGCAGGATGAGCCATCCCTCGATGGTGCCGGAACCGTCGACGGGGCTCGCCCATTGCCCGAGAATGATGCACAGTCCGGCAATCGCGGCAGCGGCTCTGTTTGTGAACCATCCAGAGGCCGCAGGCGCGGAGCAGACTGGAATGGTGAGCTAAGGTATTTTCCGGCTGGCCGCGTTCCGGCGTTTCGCCGATGGACAGGTGAATGCCTGTTGATACGACGGAACGGCGTCAGCGCAACCGCCACCAGCGCGCGCAAAAGCAGGAGATCCGGATTTCTTATGCGAGTGGGGGAGGAATGCGCCAGTTCGCAACGGTGGAGGTAGTTGACCACACGGCGCAGGGCCTGGGAATCCGCATGGGGGTGCCTCTGGCCGTGGGCCAGTGGGTGACTTTGCGAGCTGAGGGCCAAGCAACAGGTTCTCTGAAGGATCTGGCGGGGCGGGCCATCGTGCAGTGGTGCCGGAGCGCGGGGTCGGGGTGGTACCGGATCGGGCTGCAATACGCGGATCCCAAAGAGGAATCGCCAGCGGAGGAGCAGGAGGCCTGTCCCGAGGCGGAGGCGGCGCCCGGGGGGTCGCCAGATCTGACAGGTGGAGAAGATCTCTACGAAATCCTGCAAGTAAACCCCAAAGCATCGCTGGATACCATTCACCGGGTGTACCGGTTGCTGGCGCACAGATTGCACCCAGACAACCAGGAAACGGGCAACAGTGACGAATTCCGCCGGTTGACGGCAGCCTACCAGGTGCTGAGCGATCCGGAGAAGCGAGCGGCCTATGATTTGCACCGGGCGCCGGAGCAGGCGCGCTTACGGCTTTTCACGCGAGAATCGGGGGTGCACGGTGCGGCGGCGGAGAGGCGCAAACGGCAGGGAATTCTGGCGGCTCTCTATCAACGGCGGCTGCAGAATCCCAGACTCCCAGAACTGACTGTTTTCGAGTTGGAGGACGTGCTGGAGGTGGCGCGGGAGCACCTGGAGTTTTCGCTCTGGTATCTGAAGGAGCGTGGATTCGTAGCCCGCACGGATAACAACCAGTACAGGATCACGGTGGCTGGCGTAGAAGAGGCAGAGCGGCTGGAACTGGAATCGCTGCCGCAGGACCGCCTGCTTCCGGCGCCTGCGGTCTAATGAGCCCCAAGAGGCCGTGTTTCCCACCAGCCATCGCAGGTTCAGTGGCGGAAGGCAGTGCGAGTCGAACACACCGGCAGCCCGAAGGACCGCCCAACGGTTTTGAAGACCGCGCCGGACACCGGCCCAGATTGCCTTCCGTATCGGATTCTAGCGCGGGCCGGCCCCGGCGATGTCGGCGCTGACGGCGCCGAACTTGTCGCGGAAGTTCTGCTGGAAGCGCGCAGCGAGGGCGGCGGCGGCGCGGTCATAGGCCTCATGGTCAGCCCAGGCGCCGCGCGGATCCAACACCTCGCGGGGAACCCCTGGGCAGAAGTCGGGAACGAGCACCTGAAAGACCGGGTGCGGGGTGAACTGGGCCCCGCCCATTTCGCCTTCGATGGCTGCGTTCACCATGGCACGGGTGTAGGCCAGGTTCATGCGGTGGCCGACGCCATAGGGTCCCCCGGTCCATCCCGTGTTGACCAGCCAGACACGCGCGTGATGCCTCCGCAGTTTTTCGCCGAGCATGCGGGCATACTCCAGGGGCGAGCGGGGTAGAAACGGCTCGCCAAAACAGGAGCTAAAGACTGCGGTAGGCTCTTTCCCCATTCCGCGTTCGGTTCCGGCCAGGCGGGCGGTGTAGCCGCTCAAGAAGTGGTACATGGCCTGTTCGGTGGTGAGCTTGGCGATAGGTGGCAGGACACCGAACGCGTCGGCGGTCAGAAACACAACGTCGGAGGGATGGCCGCCGAGGCCCGGAATCTGGGCGTTTTCAATAAAGTGCACGCGGTAGGCCGCACGGGTGTTTTCAGTGTATTCCTCGCTATTGAAATCGAGGCGGCGAGTGACCGGGTCCATGACGACGTTTTCGAGAACCACTCCGTAGCGGATGGCGTTCCAGATCATGGGTTCGGCATCGCGGGAGAGCCGGATGCACTTGGCGTAGCAGCCACCCTCGAAGTTGAAGACTCCGCGGTCACTCCACCCATGCTCATCGTCGCCAATCAGCCGGCGGTGGCGGTCGGCCGAGAGCGTGGTTTTGCCGGTGCCGGAGAGGCCGAAGAAGAGAGCCACGCGGCCGTGGTCGCCCATGTTGGCGGAGCAGTGCATGGGCATCACACCGCGTTCAGGCAGGAGGTGGTTCAGGATGGTGAAAACGGACTTCTTGAGTTCGCCGGCGTAGCTGGTGCCTGCAATAATCACCAATCTGCGGGTGAAGTCGATGGCAATGCAAGTTTCAGTTCGCGTGCCGTCGCGCTGCGGGTCGCACTGGAAATCGGGGGCGAAGACGAGGGTGAATTCGGGCTGGTGAGTAGCCAGCATGCCGCGGTTGGGTCGAATGAAGAGCTGACGGGCGAAGAGCGCATGCCAGGCGCGCTGTACTACTACGCGGATTGGCATGGTGTAGTCGGGATCTGCCCCGGCGAGCAGATCCTGGACGATCAGATCCTTATCCGCCAGAAATGCCCTCAGCCGTTCCCAGATACCGCCGAACTGGGCGGGACTGAGAGGCTGATTGACCGAGCCCCAAGCCACGGAGGAATCGGTGAGAACGTCACGGACCACGTACTTGTCTTTGGGAGAGCGGCCGGTGAATTGCCCGGTACGGACGACAAGAGCGCCGCGCCCCGAAAGCTGGCCTTCGCCACGAAGAATGGACCGTTCCACCAGATGGGCAGTACCAGGATTCCAAAGTATTTCCCCGGTAGAATCCAGGCCAATTTGTTCGAGGCCGAAGCGGCTTGGGTTGACCCCTGCGATGCTCATGTGGTTGCCTGCCCGCTGGATCGTAGGGAAGGAGCGGCGCAGCCCAACCCCCTGCGATCCCCAAGATTCCTGATATCAACGAAAGTTTAACATGGAGGTATGAGCGCCCCCCGGCTGAAAGCCGCCGCTATCTTGCTGATGCAGGGGCTCTTTCTATGCCTGCCCGCGCGGCCGCTTCGCGGCCAGGCGATTGAGTTTGAATCGGGCGGGCTGCGCTACCAGACCCTGACCCGCGAGGGCCTGACCATTATGTGGGCGGAGATGCCTATGCAAATCCGCAACTACCATGTTTTGCAAGTTGCGGTTTCGAACGGATCGCCATCGACGCGGACGATCCGGCCGGAGGACTTCCGGATTGAACGCGCGGACGGAACAAGCCTCCCTGCCGCCGGGGCAAGCACTGTGGTGCAGGGATTCCTGCGCTCGGGCGGCCGGGGCGACGTGGTGAAGCTGGTGTCGAGCTACGAAATGGGTTTATACGGGTTGAGCCGGTTCCAAAGCACCAGCGGGTATGAACAACGGAGGCAGGCCGCGCTGGCGGAAGTGAGTTCAACAAGGCTGAAAGCAGCGGCTGCGGCGAGCGCGATTGTGTTGGTGCCGACGAAGTTGAAGCCGGGCGAGTCCACGGACGGCGCTGTGTTTTTCTTCACGCAAGGGCGGCCAATCGGGCCGGGTAAATTGATCGCCATAGCGGGGGCAGAGCGATTTGAGTTTGAATACGGGGGCGACCGTCACCCCGGGGAACTGTTGCGCCGGCCGTGATCGACCTGCACGCGCACACGACGGCCTCGGACGGGACAGATGCGCCTGCCGAATTGGTGCAGATCGCCATTCAGGCTGGCATTCGGGCACTGGCGATTACCGATCATGACACGATGGATGGCTGCGCTCCGGCGGAGACTGCCGCAGCAGGGACGCCGTTGCGGCTGATTGCGGGCGTGGAGTTGAGCACACGGGTGGAGGAGCAACCGGACCCGGCATTCCGCAGCGCGCACTTGCTAGGCTATTTCCCTGCTGGCTGCAATCCCGATTTTCCGGCTTGGCTGGAGGCGCTCCGCTCACGCCGCCGGGAGCGGAACGAGGGGATGATTGAGCGGCTGCGAAAGCTGGGCTTCGAAATCACATTGGACGAAGTAAGCGCACGCGCCCGCAACATAGCGGGCAGGCCGCACTTCGCGCAGGTTCTGCTCGAGAAGGGCTATTGCGACACTTTTGAGGAATGTTTCGAACGGTACCTGGGGGAACGCGGCCTGGCCTTCGTGGAGCGGGCGGATCCGCCCTTGGAGGAAGGTGTTGCGCGGATCCGCAATGCGGGCGGCGTGCCGGTGTTGGCTCATCCCGTGCGTACGATTCCGACCCTGGATGAAGCGGGGCCCACACTGAAGCGCTGGGCAGCGGCAGGTTTGGCAGGGGTGGAGGTGTGGCATCCAAGCCATGACGTGTGGGCACAAATCGTTTACTGGCGGCTGGCGGGAGAGTTGGGCTTGGCAGCGACTGGGGGCTCGGACTATCACGGCGTTTACAAACCGGCGTTGCATTTAGGGTGGGGCCGTGCAGGCGAAATTCAGGTGCCAGGCTCAGTGCTCGAGGATCTGGACCGGCTCGCCCGCTACGCGAAGTGAAGACGGCTGTGCAAGATACTCGACGCGAATGATGCCCAGTGCGTAAACAGTACCTCCGTAGAGGGCGCTGGATGTGATCTCACCCACTTCTTTGTCGCCTGCCAGTATTTTCGTGCCTCTCGCAGCAGGAGAAGGCAAATCCAGCCGGAGATGGACCAAGTTCCGGTGCACCTGGCCACGGGCCCGGACGCGCTCAACGATTTCCTGCCCCAGATAACATCCTTTGGAGAAGTGCACAGCGTGTAACAGGCGGGTTTCCTGAATCAGGTTGGATTCCTGGATATCCACGCCATACCGGGGTACGCCATGGAAGAGGCGGAGGGCCTCCAACTCCTCGTCCCTGCCCTGCGGAACGCCCGCGGCGGCGAGACGAGCAAGAAGAGAGGGCAACTCCGCAGCGGGGGCGATGATGCGCCAAGCAGGCTCACCGGTGGCGCTGGCACGCAGCACCAAAGCATCGCTCCAAGGCTCGAACGAACCCAGGGCCTGTGGAGTGGGCGCGCCGAGAGTTTGAAGCGCAGATTCGGCGTCCTGACCTTCGACAGCGACTTCGGCGGTCTCCGTCGTGACATCTTCGAGGGTCACGTCGTCAGCGATGATGTACCGTTCAAGGTGCTCGAAGATCTTGCGGCGTGTTTCGGGTTCCAGATCAACCAGGAGATCGTCCTGACGGCAAAGGATGTGGGCATCCGCGAGGATGCGGCCTTGGGCGTTGAGGAAGAAGGCGTACACGCTCTGGCCTGGTTCCAGGTTCTGAACGTGGTTGGTGGACATGGCATGCAGCAGCCGCTTACGGTCTTCCCCGGCGGCCAGGATGCGGCCGCGGGTGGAAAGGTCGAAACAGAGAGCCATACGAGTACTACCCTCCGGCATTCAGCGGGCGAAGTTGCTGAAGTAGAGTCCGATGATCATTGCGAGCGTCGCGGAAACCAACGCGCCTTTGCGCCAGCGGGCGATCTTTTCCGGGGACGCCCCGCCGCGGGTCATCAGCAGGACGATGGCTATGACGTGGAGTGCAAGCAGGACTTTCAGTCCGACGGCCGGGTGCCAGAACTTGGGGGCTCCAGCCATGCGCGACACGAAGTTGTGAGCACCCGTCAGCAGCAGCATGACCGCCAAGCCGGCTGAAAGCCAGCGCCAACGTTGGATACGGTTGGCCAGCAACAGGAGGAAGAGAACGATGGCGAGCGCAAGGTGGAGATGAAGAAGAGCGGTGTCCATAACCGGAATGTGCCTATGGTTTTCTAAGACTATGATCCACGAAATCCTGCCGGTCGGCCGGTTGGCTTGCAATTGCTCGATCTTCGGCGACGAACAGACGAGGAAAGCCATCGTGGTCGACCCCGGGGATGACATCGACATCATCCAGGAGGTCCTCGACCGCCATGGTCTCCAGGTTCAGGCCATTGTGATCACTCATGCGCACATCGACCACATCGGCGGCGCGGCAAAGCTCAAGCGGCTCACGGGCGCGCCCGTCTGGATGAACGCCCAGGACCAGGCTCTCTACGACGAGATCGAGTGGCAGGCCAGTTGGCTGGGAATGCGGGCGCCGGAGCAGACAGAAATCGATGTCCCCGCCAAAGATGGCGATGCGCTCGAGCTCGGAGATATCCGGTTCGAGGTACGGCACACTCCCGGACACACGCAAGGAAGCCTCTGCCTGTACGCGGCGGACCTCGGGCTGCTGGTAGCGGGGGACACGCTGTTCCGCGACAGTGTCGGACGGACGGACCTGCCCGGAGGCGATCACCGCAGTCTGCTGCGTTCGATCAGCGAGAAGCTGCTCGTGCTGCCGGATGATACGCAAGTGATTTGTGGACATGGCTCTGGTACGACGATCGGGCGGGAACGTGAGAGGAATCCGTTCCTACGCGGGCTCTAGTCTTCCTGCCGGCGGGGCCTAATTTCCTCCAGAACGGAGAAAAGCAGTTCCTTGGCTTGCTCGATGTTCTGGGTGATGATCTGAATGTCCATCGCGGGTTTCCCCGGTTGCCGGGCGCTCTGGCAATAAACGCCATGCTGGCCTACCATCACCATGGCGTCGGTAAGGATGTCCATGGCGACGGCAACACGTCCCCCCGTAAGCCCAAGTTGGAACTCGGAGCGCTCGAGTTGCTCCCGGTAATCGTGGAATACGGAGGGTGTTGGCATACCTCAGTGTGAGCAGCCTACCGGCTGTATCATATGTCTGGATGATCCAAACCATTGCTGCACTTCTTCTTTTTTGCCTGGCCGGCGTGGCCGCGGAACCTGCTGTGAGTAAACGCTTGGCTGGGGAAATGGCGCTGAACACCGACCCATCATCGGCCTTATGGAAGGACGCTCCGGTTTTTGTTGCCGCAGCCGGGCCGCAGGGCGAGCCGGCGCCAGGCCACCGGACGGAAATCCGGTCGCGT
Organism: uncultured Solibacteraceae bacterium; assembly: GCA_964460395.1. Taxonomy (GTDB): domain Bacteria; phylum Acidobacteriota; class Terriglobia; order Bryobacterales; family Bryobacteraceae; genus CAYWQS01. Next base: position 14,034 of record CAYWQS010000003.1, read on the forward strand.
TGGACGGACAAATACCTGTACTTTCTTTTCGTTTGCCCGTATGCGCAATTGCATGTGAACGAGCAGCCGAAGACGGCCGAGGAGACCAACCGGCTTTGGGAGCGGGACGTGGCGGAGGTCTTTATCGGTGCAGACTTTTCCAACTACTGGCAGTACCGCGAATACCAGGTTTCGCCCTTGGGTGAGTGGGTAGATCTGGACATTGATACGAAGCAGCCGAAGCCGGAAGGCGGGTGGCGGTGGAATTCGGGCTTCACGGTGGCAGCCCGCCTGGACGAGCCGGCGAAAGTCTGGTACGGGGCTATGAAGATTCCCATCGCGTCCATCACTTCCGCCATGGTCAAACCAGGATTCGAGTTCAGGGCGAACTTCTACCGGCTGCAGGGTCCGCCGCCAAAGAGGACGATGGTGGCGTGGCGGCCGACGGGCAAGCCGAACTATCATGTGCCGGAGGCATTCGGCATCCTACGGCTGGAGCCCTGAGGTGGAGGCCCAGCGCAGCTTACGGATCTCGCAGGCAGGGCTGCGCGGGATCGTCGGCGGGGGGCTGTCGGCAAGCCACGTGTTGGATTTTGCAGCAGCGTTCGGAACCTTCCTGGGGGCGCCGGGCAAAGTCGTGGTGGGCCGGGATCCGCGCGCGTCGGGGTTAATGCTGCGGGAGGGCGTAGCAAGCGCACTGCTGGCGTGCGGCCACGACGTAGTGGACCTAGGAGTCGTCTCGTCGCCGGTGATTCAACACTCGATCCGGCGCCTGGATGCGGCGGGCGGGGTTTCCATCGGCGCGAGCCATAACCCTGTTGACTGGAATGCCCTGAAGTTCTTTGGCCGGCGCGGCACCTATCTTTCCACCTCGGAAGCCGGCGAACTGCTGGACATCTACCATCTGAAGAAATTCGATTTCGTCGAATGGGACCGGATCGGGACGCTAAGCGCGGACAGTGGTGCGCTGGACTTGTATGTTGACATGCTGGCAGACGCTTTTGACCTGCCGGCACTCGCGCAGTACCGGGTGCTGGTGGACTGCACCAACGGGACTTCAGCGCGGATTCTGCGGCGCTTGCGGGAACGGTTTGGGCTGCGGGTCGTGATGATCAACGAGCAGCCCGGCTACCGGGCGTTCGCGCACGGGCCAGCGACGAACCGGCAGATGGTGGAACTGCAACTGGCGCCGCTGATGGAACTGGTGGGGGCCGACGCAGGATTCCTGTTCGACATTGATTCAGACCGGGTGGCGCTTGCCACAGAGTTGGGCGAAGCGGTGAGCGAGGAGATGGTGCTGGTGCTTTTGGCCGATGACGCCCTGGAGCAGGGGCCGGGCAGAATCGTGATCACCAACGTATCGACCACTGCGCTCTTGGAGGAAGTCGCCGCGAGGCACGGCGGACGCGTGGAACGCGTAGCGGTGGGACGGCAAGCGGCGATCGATGCGCTGGCAAGCTTCCGTCCTGAATCCGTGGCGATCGCCGGTGAGGGGACAGGGGCGGTGATGCTGCCGCGCTTCCGCTTTGTTTACGACGGCATTGCCTCAATGCTGAGCATCCTGGAAATGATGCGCCGGCGGGGCCACACACTGTCCGGACTGGTGGCGTCCTATCCGCGCTTTAGCATTCTGAAAGGCGAAGTGCCGCTGGAGACACACCGCATCCCGCAGATGATGCAGGACCTGGAGCGGCGCTACGCGGGTGGGCGGCGAAACACATCGGACGGGCTGCGGCTTGACTTCGATGAGGCATGGTTTCATGTAAGGATCAGCCAGACCGAGCCGGTGGTCCGTGTGATCTGTGAGCAGCGTGGTGGACCGCCACAAGACCTCTTCCGCGATCTGATGCACCTCGTCCGGAGCTACAACGCATGAACCGGGCGCACGAGTTAAAGATCAGCGTTTCGGGCATCCGGGGGGTGGTGGGCGGTTTTCTGACCCCAAACCTGGCAGCAGCGTTCGCACAGGCATTCGGAACCTATGTAGGGACGGGGCGCGTGGTTGTGGGGCGCGACACGCGGCGCTCGGGCGGGATGCTGGAACATGCGGTAACCTGCGGCCTGTTGGCGTCTGGTTGCGAGGTAATTCAGTTGGGTATTGTGCCCACGCCTACTGTGCAGGTGTATGTGGAGGACACGCAGGCGCGGGGCGGTATCGCCATTACGGCGTCACACAATCCCGCCGAGTACAATGCGCTGAAGTTGTTCAACCGTGAGGGCTTGTTCTTCAATCACTACGAGCGGAGTGAATTGCTGGACCTCTATCACCAATCGGAATTCCGGCAGGCGGGCAACCGGGAGATGCAGGGGATCCAGACGGATTACGAGACCGCCATGGAGCGCCACATGCGCCGGGTGCTGCAACACGTAGACCTCGGGCGGGTCCGTGCCCGGCGATTCCGGGTAGCGCTGGATTCGGTGAACGGAGCGGGGTCGGTGATGAGCGTGCGGTTCTTGCGCGACGTGCTGGGCTGTGAACTGGCAGCTATCCACACCGACATCACCCGCCCGTTCCCGCGGGAGCCCGAGCCGAAACCGGAGTCACTGGCCGGTCTGCGGGCGCTGATCCTGGACAACAAAGCCGATGTAGGCTTCGCACAGGATCCCGACGGCGACCGTCTGGCTGTGGGGGATGAGACCGGGCGGATCCTGGATAATGACGATGTGCTGGCTCTGGCAGTGGACTGCGCGTTGCGGCGCAAGCCGGGCCCGGTGGTGGTGAACCTCACGACTTCGGCAGCTATTGAGGAGGTGGCGGCACGCTATGGCTGCCCGGTGCAGCGCGCTCCCGTAGGCGAGGCGAACGTGGTGGAGCAGATGAAGGCGGCAGGCGCGGTCATTGGTGGGGAGGGTTCAAACGGGGGGATCATTTTCCCGGCAGTGCAATACTGCCGCGATTCGTATCTGGGCATGGCTCTGCTCTTGGACCGGATGGCGGAAACCGGACAACAGATGAGCGAACTCGCAGCCACGCTGCCCCGGTTTCACCGCAAGTTCGGGAAGATTCCTTATAGCCACGGCATGTTGGGGCCGATGATGCAAAGGCTGGAAGCGCGGTTTCCAAAGGCACGGATGGATCGCACCGACGGATTGAAGATTTTGCTGCAGAATGGGTGGATTCACCTGCGGGCTTCCAATACCGAGCCGCTAGTTCGGGTCGCTGCGGAAGCTCGGACGCAGGATGAAGTTGAGGAGTTGTACCGGGCAGCCGCAGGTCTGGCCGAACAGGGGTGAGGACGGCTATTCCTGGACGAAGATCGTCGTCTCGCCAGGCTTCTGCTTCTTGGTCGCCTCGCGGACAGCGCGCTCGCGTTCGGCCGGATCGGTCTGAAGCCTGCCAACCCGCTGGCGCCGCTGCTCGATTTCATCCTGCAGGCGCCGGTTCTGCTGCTCCAGATCGATGACCTCCTGGCGCAGTTGCATCATGGCGGGGACTCCCTGCGGCCCCTTAAGCAAGACGATGACATAGAAGCAGGCTAGGGCGGTGGCGGCCAGGATCCCCAGGGGTCTCAAAAGTGAAGACATAACGAGCTCAGCGAACAGCTTCCTCTTGTTTATAATCCCAAGTGTTCACCTGAGTCCAGAAAGCCACACAGAAATCTTCGGAGAGAGTGGAGCGCAATGACAGATAAGGTCCTGGTCTACACCACCTGTGCCACCGAGGAGGAGGCAGGGCGGTTGGCACGAATGGCAGTCGAGCGCCGCTTGGCAGCGTGTGCGGCTGTGACGCCCGGCGTTCGGAGCGTCTACCACTGGAAGGGGCAGGTGGAGACCGCAGGGGAGTGGCAGGTGGTGTTTAAGTCGACGCAGCAGTTGTTTGGGGAGTTGGAAGGGGCGATCCGCGAGGCGCATTCTTACGAGGTGCCCGAGATCCTGGCGGTTCCGGTGACCGCAGGCAGTACTGCTTACCTGTGGTGGATGGACGAAGAGCTTCGGCGGTAGTAATCTCCCCGGACTGGTCTGCAGACTACTACTCTCTGAAGATAGCGCCAGTATACTTGCACTAAATGCGTGATTTCTGCGCCTGCTGCGAAAGGCGGATCTCGACGACGTCCTCCGATCCGACATGAACGCTCCAGGTTAGCCTGCGGGATTCCATGGTCTGGCACTGGCTGCGAGGCATAAAAAGGTGCTGCCAGACATGTCCAAGTGACTTAGGGCTACGTCGGTGATGAAGCCGGTGAGAACTGGCTACGTTTTCGAGCCAAGACACGCGGGTAGTTTCGTTCGAGGTGTTGAGCATGAACCAAGATGCGCACTTTTGGCTAAATTGGGCGGTCCAGTTGCTCGGGGTCGTGGGAACACTCCTAGTGGCGGTTATAGCGCTATTTGGTGAGGCTATACGCGGCAAACTCTTACCTCCTCGACTGTCTTTGGCGCTTAGGAGCAAAGTGGGCGAAAAGGGGCAATTCAGGTACCCAACAAACGGGGCGGCTCACGAAGGTGTTATTAACGCCCGTTATTATCATGTGACAGTCAGTAACGCAAGACGATGGTCCCAAGCTAAAGAGACTCAGGTTTTCTTGACGCTCCTGGAGGAAGAGTGCATAGGTGGCGGAGCGCGGGTTGTTTGGGTCGGCCAAATCCCCATGTCATGGCGGCATCGAGAGATATCGCCCTTGGTTAGAACCATTGGTGCGGATGCGGATTGCGACCTCTGTTGTGCGGACCAGAATGGCAGGCTGCAGTTGATGCCCTTGATTATCCCGCTTAACCTCAAGCACACTTGGGAAGGTAGATTTGTACTCTGGCTGACCTTGCAGGCGAAGTCTCACCTTGCCGATTCGCCACCCCTCCGCCTGAAAATATCTTGGGACGGCGAGTGGCATGATGGCGATTTGGAAATGAGCGAGCGCCTGAAGATAGTCGAAGATAGCGGTCGCCCGGCTCAAGGCATTTGAGGGTACGGCAGACTCGAATGCTGCTGTGGTTAAACCAGACAGTCTCGGCTGCAGTCACTCAGCTCGAGCCCCCGTGCGGGATCTCGGGATGGAGTTCACAGGCGGGGTACCCTGGAGGGAATGGGCTATCGAACGATAGAGGCGTGCGGCATGATCGGCGATCTGCACAGCATTGCCCTGGTTGGGATGGACGGGGCGATTGACTGGTGCTGCCTGCCCAGATTTGATTCGCCGAGCGTGTTCGCATCACTTCTGGACGAGCGGATTGGTGGATACTTCCGGATTGCTCCGGAGCGGGGCGGGGCGAACCGGCAGATGTACATCCCGGAAACCAACATCCTGCTGACACGGTTCCTGCGGAAGGAAGGTGTAGGAGAAATCGAGGACTTCATGCCCGTGGACCAGGAACCGTACCGCGGGCGGTCTAAGCGGAGCCACGAAATCATCCGGCGGGTGAAGGCGATCCGGGGTGCGGTGCATTTCCGCCTGGAGTGCGCCCCGGCATTCGATTACGCGCGGCAGCGGCACGAAGTGCAATTGATTGAGGGCGGCGCGGTTTTCCGGTGCGGGGCAATCCGGCTGGCTTTACTTGGTCCGGTAACGCTGCAAACGGAAGGTGCGCGAGTCGTGGCAGACTTCACGGTGCATCCAGGCGAAACAGCGGATTTCGTGCTGCGTTACCAGGAAGATACCGACGAAGGGCTGACGGCTCCCGTGGACGCGCTGGAGTTATCTCAACAGACGGCTCGTTTCTGGCGGAACTGGCTGGAGCATTGCACGTACGAGGGGCGGTGGAGGGAGAAAATCATCCGGTCGGCGCTGGTGCTGAAACTTCTGACATACCGTCCAACGGGAGCGATTGTTGCGGCCCCAACGTGCAGTCTGCCGGAGGAAATCGGCGGCACGCGCAATTGGGATTACCGGTATACGTGGATTCGGGACGCCGCCTTTACGGTCTACGCGTTCCTTCGGATCGGATTTCCCGAGGAGGCGGGAGACTTCGTTGATTGGCTGCAGCGGCGTGCACACGAAGAGGAACGGGTGAACGGCCCGCTGAACATCATGTATGGCATCGATGGACGGCACGAGTTGACGGAAACGACGCTGGACCACTTGAGCGGGTACCGCAACTCGCGGCCGGTGCGCGTCGGCAACGGAGCGTATTCGCAACTGCAGCTCGACATCTACGGCGAGCTATTCGATTCCATCTATCTGTACGACAAGCATGTGACGCAGATTTCCTACGATTTATGGCGTCAAATGAGGAGGATGTTGGAATGGGTGGCTCGCAATTGGGACCAACCCGATGAGGGGATCTGGGAGGTGCGGAGTGGGAAGCAGCATTTCGTGTTTTCAAAACTCCAGTGCTGGGTGGCCCTTGACCGGGGATTGCGGCTGGCGATGAAACGGGGGCTGCCCCTGGACCGGGAAAGGATGGAGCGGGAACGCGATCGTGTCTTCGAGTCGATCATGGAGAAGGGCTGGGACAGTGAGTTAGGCAGTTTTGTACAGGCCTTTGGGTCGAAGTCTCTGGACGCTTCTGCCCTCCTCATGCCGCTGGTTTTCTTCGTTTCGCCGAAGGATCCCCGGATGCTCAGCACAATCGACCGTGTTCTGGAGCGTCTCGTGTCGGACAGTCTTGTACACCGTTACCAACTGGATGGCGAACACGCGACTGACGATGGGGTGGAAGGCGAGGAGGGCACGTTCAGCATGTGCACGTTCTGGCTGGTGGAGGCGCTGACGCGCGCCGGCCGGATAGACGAAGCCCGCCTGATCTTTGAAAAAATGCTGACTTACGCGAACCACTTGGGGCTCTATTCGGAGGAGATTGGCGCCACGGGCGACGCTCTGGGCAATTTCCCGCAGGCGTTTACACACCTGGGGCTCATCAGCGCGGCGTTCAACCTCAACCGAAAGCTGGGCGGTGAGGTGTATACCCGTTGAAAGGCGGATACGGCGCACTGTTTTCCCGCGAAGCGACAACGTTTCGTGTGTGGGCAACCCCGAAAAAGCAAGTTGACTTAGTGTTGGAAGGCGAGATCTTCGAGATGCCGGCGGTGCCCGGCCGCGAGGTGAGGGAACGGCGCATCGATAATGTGCGGGCAGGGGCGCGCTATGGGTACCGGATTGACGGGCAGGGACCATATCCGGACGTGGCCTCGCGCTGGCAGCCGGACGGGGTGCATGGTTTGTCTGCCGTGGTGGACCCGGGCGGATTCGCCTGGGAAGACGGAGGATTTGCCGCCCCGTCGCTGGAACACCTGGTGCTGTACGAATTGCATCTGGGAACATTCACCGAGGAAGGCACGTTTCGGGCGGCGGCAGAGCGGCTGCCATACCTGCAAGCATTAGGCGCCACAGCCGTGGAGTTGATGCCCTTGGCCGATTTTCCGGGGCGCTGGAACTGGGGCTACGACGGTGTGAGTTTGTACGCGCCTGCGCGGTGCTATGGCACACCGGACGACTTCAGGCACTTCGTCAATGAAGCACACCGGCAAGGATTGGCCGTAGTGCTGGACGTGGTGTACAACCACTTCGGCCCTGAAGGGGCGTACCACAGACTGTACACGCCGCTGTACTTTTCAGACCGGCATCATACGCCTTGGGGCGAGGGGCTGAATTTCGATGGCGAGTGCAGTACGCATGCGCGCGCCTTCTTTCTGGACAACGCTCTGCACTGGTTGCGCGAGTACCACATCGACGGGTTCCGGCTGGACGCGGTGCACGCGATGAAGGACGACGGACCGCGGCACATTCTGGCGGAGTTGGCGGCAGAGGTGAAGCGGGTCTCGCCGCGCGCTCTGGTGATCGCTGAAGACAACCGCAACGAGCGGCAGCTATTGTTGGGGCCCGATGCCGGTGGCTACGGATTGGACGCCGTGTGGGCAGATGATCTGCACCATCACATGAGGCGGGCGCTGGCGGGCGACAACGACGGCTATTTTGCGGGTTATGACGGGCGGCTGGAGAGCATTGCTGCCACGCTTCGGCAGGGGTGGTTCTACCAGGGGCAGCACTACCCCTATTGGGGTGGGCCACGTGGCACCTCCAGTGAAGGGCTGGCGCTGGCGCGGATGGTGGTGTGTCTGCAGAACCATGATCAGGTTGGCAACCGGGCGCTGGGCGAGCGGCTTCACCACCAGATTGCAGAGGACCGATGGTTGGCCGCCAGCACCATACTGTTACTGGCGCCGGAGACGCCGCTGCTGTTCATGGGTCAGGAGTGGGCGGCCAGCAGCCCGTTTTTGTACTTCACCGACCATCCACCCGAACTCGGGCGCCTGGTAACGGAAGGACGGCGAAAGGAGTTCGCGAGATTCCGGGCATTTTCGGATGAGGCGTCCCGGGCCCGGATTCCGGATCCGCAGGAGGAAGCAACGTTTCTCTCATCGAAGCTGCATTGGCAAGAACAGACGCATGGAGCACACGCCAGGACTCTGCAGTGGTACCGCCAGTTGCTGGGCTTGCGGCGCAGAATTGTGCATCAGGGCTTGCCGTTCTCGTGCGCCGCGCGAGATTCAACGCTGACAATGTTCTGGGGTGAAGACTTAGAGGCGCGGGTTCGGCTGGATGGCGGACGGATAACACCCGGCGCACAAGGGCATGCCGTGCTGGCTTGCGGCAGCGCCGAAGTGAGTATACGATGAGGCCCCGAAGCACCTACCGGCTGCAGTTGAACCACCGGTTCGGGTTCGAGCATGCCCGAGCCCTTGTTCCGTACTTGGCGCGACTGGGCATTACTCACCTGTACTGCTCCCCGATTCTGACAGCGCGGCCGGGGAGCCTGCATGGCTACGACACCTGTGATCACGCCCGGATCAATCCCGAATTGGGAGGTGAAGACGGATTCCGGAAACTGGCTGAGGAATTGCGCCAGCGCGGAATGGGAGTGATCGTGGACTTCGTGCCCAACCACATGTGCGCGGACGCGAAGCACAACGCATGGTGGCGCGACGTACTGGCGAATGGACCCTCGTCGGCCTACTCGCGCTACTTTGACATCGATTGGGATCCAGTGAAGCCGGAGTTGAAACAGAAGGTCCTGCTTCCGATTCTGGGTGCGCCCTACGGGGAGGTGTTGGAAAGCGGCCAGTTGCGCGTGGAGTTCGCTGGCGGCAGGTTCGGGCTGCACTATTGGGAGCAAGAGTTGCCGCTGAACCCGCGGCAAGTCCGCCTTATCTTGAGGCACCGGCTGGAGGAACTGCGGGCAGCCGCGGGCGAGGACTCGCCGGTGCTGGCGGAGTACCTCAGCATCCTTTTCCAGCTTGACAATCTACCACCGTACACGGTGACCGATCTGAAGGAGCGTCAAGAACGCCAGCGCGAAGTGGAGATCGCGCGGCGGCGCCTGCAGGAACTGGCGCAAGCCTCGGAGGCAGTGGCGCGGCATGTCCAGCGGAACGTCGAGGAGTTCAACGGCTCCCCAGGCGAGGCGGCCAGTTTCGATCTGCTGCACGAGCTTCTGGAAGCCCAGGCCTACCGGCTGGCCTACTGGCGCACAGCGCTGCACGAAATCAACTACCGGCGCTTCTTCGATATCAACGAACTGGCTGCGCTGCGCATGGAAGACGACGAAGTGTTTGAGGAGACGCACCGGCTCTTGTTGGCGCTCGTCGCGGAGGGGCTGGTGGACGGCATCCGTCTGGATCACGTGGATGGGCTCTATGATCCCGCGCTTTATTGCCAGAGGCTGCGGGAGTCGACGGGACCGGAGTTCTACATCGTGGTGGAGAAGATCCTGTCGGGGAATGAGCCTTTGGACAGCCAGTTGGGTGTGGACGGAACGACGGGCTACGGTTTCCTGAACACGCTAAGCCGGCTGTTCGTTGCGCCGGAAAACGAAGAGGTGATGCGGCGGATATTTGAGCGCGCCACCGGACGGACACGCCGGTTCGCCGAGGTTGTGGAGCAGTGCAAGAAGCTGATCATCGGAACGTCGATGGCCAGCGAGTTGAATGTGCTGGCGCACGAGTTGAACCGCATGTCGGAAGGGAATCGCCGCGACCGCGATTTCACGCTGTTGAGTCTTCAGGAGGCTTTGCGAGAGACTGTGGCGGCTTTCAGCGTATATCGAACTTATCTGTCACCCCGCCACGGTCCGAGCGACGCTGACCGGCAGGCGGTAGCGGAGGCGGTAGAGCGCGCAGTCCGGTCGAACCCAGCCCTGGAGTCGTCGATTTTTGCCTTTATCCAGAGGCACCTGCTGCCGGAGCCGCAACCCGGTGAGGATCCGGACTGGTTCGCGCGGCGGCTGCGGTTCGCCATGAAAGTGCAGCAATATACAGGACCCGTGCAGGCTAAGGGCGTGGAGGATACTGCGTTCTACCGGCACGGGCCTCTAATGTCACTCAACGAAGTTGGGGGCGAGCCTGACGATTGGGAGGGGGCGGTGGAACGGTTCCATGCCTCAAATCTTCGGCGTCAGGAGCAGTTGCCGTACGCCATGATCACGACGGCGACACACGACACTAAACGGGGTGAAGACGCGCGCATGCGCATCCATGTCCTCTCGGAAGTGCCTGACCACTGGCGGGCGCGGCTGCAGCAATGGAGCAAAGCCAACGCGGCATGGAAGAAGCTCGTACATGGCCGGCCCGCACCGGACCGGGCCGACGAGTACATCTATTACCAGTCGTTGCTCGGTGCGTGGCCTTTGCGCGCGCCGGACGCGAACTTCGCCGGGCGTATGCGCACCTACATGGCCAAGGCGGTAAAAGAAGCAAAAGTGCACACAAGTTGGGTCAATCCGTCGAACGAATATGATTCGGCGATTTCGGAATTTGTGGATGCAACCCTCTTAGGGCCCGGGTCGGCAGTTTTCCTTCGTTCGTTCGCGCCATTCGCTTCCCTGGTGGCCTTTTTCGGAGCGATTAATTCCTTAACTCAGCTCACCTTGAAACTGGCTAGCCCGGGTGTGCCTGACTTCTACCAGGGTGGCGAACTTTGGGACTTGAGCCTGGTGGACCCGGACAACCGGCAGCCTGTGGATTTTGAGACCCGATCCCGGATGGTGACAGGCTGCGGGGCGCCGGTCCAGGATTCATGGCAGCACTGGAACACGGGCGAGATCAAGCTGCGGTTGACATCGGCGGGCTTGCAGGCGCGCCGCGCTTTCCCAAAGCTTTTTGTTGAGGGGTCTTATGAAGCGCTGGTAGCGGAGGGGCCAGCGGCGGAGCACGTGGTGGCGTTCTCCAGACGCTTTCAGGGCCAATGGCTTGTCGCGATGGGTTTGCGGAAGGGAGCGAGGCTGGTGGGGTTTCGCGCTGAGCCGCCACATTGGGCTGAACGGCTGACCGGCACCTCAATTCGCTTGCCAGAGGGGGCGCCGGCACGATTCCAGGACCTGTTCACGGGCCAGGTGTTAGAAGGGGCGAACAGCCGGTTCGAGCCGTCCCAAGCGCTGGCGACTTTGCCGTGCGCTCTCCTGCTGAGCGAGGACATGTCAGGATAAGTGGGCATGAAGCGAGTGCGGGCCGCGGCAGTGGCAGATGTTCCTGAAGGCGCCGTCGTGGCCGTAGAGGTGGGTGGCAAGCCGTTGGTGCTGTGTCATTACGAAGGCCAGTTCCACGCATTGGATGGGCTGTGCCCGCACCGCAATGGGCCCTTGGGGCAGGGGGCGTTCGCAGGCGGGCGCATCGTCTGCCCCTGGCACGCATGGGAATTCGATTGCGTAACTGGAGAGTATGACTTCAATCCGGCGATCCGGCTGGAGCGCTACCGGGTGACCTCGCAGGGCGGTGAGATTTTTGTGGATTTGCCGGAAGATGCCTGAATTGCCGGAGGTCGAGACAGTGGTGCGGACACTGGCTGCGGCGGTGACGGGGCAGCGCGTGAAAGGCCTGCGCTACCTGGCTGCCAGGGCCGCCGCCGGCACTACCGCACCTGATCTGGCTGGGCAGCGGATCGGCAGTGTCCGCCGGAAGGGCAAGCACATCTTGCTCGACCTGGACAAAGGTCTGCTCGATATTCACCTGCGGATGACCGGCAAGCTGCGCGTAGGCGGCGAGATCGGCCCATACACGCGAGCAGTGCTGGAGCTTTCCAGCGGTCATGTCAGCTTCGAGGATGTGCGGCAGTTCGGGTTCGTTGTGTGGCGTGAGAAGGAACCGGCGCTGGGGCGAGATGCGCTTTCGGTTGACAGGGACGAATTCGTGGAGATGGTGCGGGGGTGGCGGGGGCGCATCAAGCCTGCTTTGCTGGATCAACGAAAGCTGGCTGGGCTTGGCAACATCTATGTGGACGAGGCGCTATATCGGGCGGGTGTCCATCCACTGGCGCGAGGGGCCCGGCTGACAAAGCCGAGGTTGCGGCAGTTATGGGCGGAGATGCGGGCCGTCTTGGAAGAAGCGATTGCCGCCGGAGGCTCATCCATTTCGGACTACGAGGACGCCCTGGGTCAGCGGGGAAATTACCAACAGCGGCATCAAGTGTATGGCCGGGAAGGAGATGCGTGCCCACGTTGCGGCGTGGCGATCCGGCGGATCGTAGTCGCACAGCGCGGCACCCATTTCTGCCCGGCGTGCCAGAGACGATGAACTCAGCCGCTCACTTCGGGCGCAGTTTGGGCCGGATCGGTTGGTTGGGCAAAGGCTCGCCGAAAGCAGGCGGCCGGGGCGCATCGCGGCGCGGGCGTGGCTGAGGCCGGGGCGCGGCCTCATAGGGAGACGATTGAGTCACCACCTCGTCAACCAGTAACACGGCTTCGAGGACTTGTTCGATCTGTGGAGTGCGGATGAGATGGACCCCGGAACGGATGCCCATGACAATCGCAGCCAAGGCGGAACCCAGAGTGGGGAGGTAGGGCTGAGCTCCGGCGAACGGCTGGCCAAAAGGACTGAGGATAATGGGGAGTCCGAGATCAGAGAAGCGGGGCAAGTTACGCAAGATCTCTGTGTTGGCTTCCTTGCGCTTCCCCATCCCGAGACTCGGATCGGCAGCCAGGCGGAGCGGATCGGCGCCTGAGTTCTTTGCGCGGCCAATCGAGGCCTCCAGTTCGCGGAAGGTCGCGCCAGCCGGGTCCGGCACGTTGGCGAGCTTCTGCCACGTTTCGGGTGTTCCCCGGAAGTGGCCGAGGATGAGGCCGAGGTCAAGCTGGGCGGCGGTCCGCGCGAGGGCGGGGTCCAGCACAAGCCCGGAGGGATCGCGGACGAAGGCGGCGCCGTGCTCAGCTGCTTTTGCGGCAACTGAGGCACGGAAGGTTTCTACACCGAACGGAACTGGAGATTGGTGATTGAGACGCTTGAGGACGGGGACGAGGCGGCGGAGTTCTTCCGCCTCGTCCGGCAGGTGAGCGCCTGCGGACCAGCGGGCTGCGCAGATCTCCAGAAGGGCAGCCCCCTGAGAGGCTAGCAGGAGCGCGCGTTCGGCGGCGCGATCGGGATCCGGGAAGCCGCCTTCAGACTCGGGTGTGTCCGGGGCGGTGTTCACACAACCAATTAGCAGAGTGCGGGGCCCGAGTCGGAGCAGGCTCGCCTTCAGTTTCCAATCCAACAGGCGGCGGGGTGTGAGGGGCATTGCTATTCGTACCGAAGGCAGACGATCGGATCGAGTTGTGCGGCGCGGTTCGCGGGCCAGTAGCCAAAGAACAAGCCGACGGAAGCGGATAGCACCACACCTGCGGCCGCCCAGAACCAAGATAGCGAAGCGGGGATGGTGGGAGCAGCGGTACGGACGGCCCAGGCGACACCGCCGCCAATGAGCACTCCGATGATTCCACCTGCGACGGTCAAGATGACAGCTTCAAGAAGGAATTGCACGCGGATGTCGGAGGCCCGAGCGCCAATCGCCTTGCGAACGCCGATTTCCTTGGTGCGCTCGGTAACCGAGATGAGCATGATATTCATTACACCAATGCCCCCGACAAGTAAGCCGATGGAGCTGATGACGCTGGTGAGAATGACAATCGCGCCCGTGAGCTGATTCCAGAGCTTGCTTAGAAAGTCTGATTCAATGAGTTCGAAGTCGTTATCAGCCGCTGGGGGCACCTTGCGGATGCGGCGTAGGGATTCCGTAACACAATCGATTCCCTGCTGCACGGATGCGTCCTTGCGAACGGTAAAGGCAATGGCGATTTCCTTGGTCTGCGGGTTGTGCTTGCGGTAGTTCGAAAGTGGAATGAGAGCGAAGTCATCGGGACCAGGGCCGCCGAACAAGCCCTCCTGGGGAGCAAACACACCGACGACTTCGTAGGGAAGGCCATTGAGCATCACCGTCCGCCCAACGGGATCGATGCTGGGAAAGAGAGATTCGGCGATGCGGTGGCCCAGGACGACAACTGCCGCAGCACGGTCCTCCTCGCCCTGGTTGTAGTAGCGGCCCTGTTCGACGGCAAATAGGGGCAGCACATCGATGTAGGACGGCGGGGCGCCGCGCAGGTAGATGCGCTCAACCCGTTCAGCGCCATAGCGGATATCGTTGGTTTCCCCAAAGAAGGAGGCGCGGGTGGCCAGTGTGGTAATGGAATCCAGAACCGGGCACGCGTCGCGGATGCGGTCCGCATCGCTGTAGTTGAGGTATTTTCGCATGCGGAGCTTTTCCGGCAGGCGGCCGAAGTTCTGGGGCCCCATTTGAACGCGGGCAACGAAGAATGTACGGGAACCGAGGCCCTCCACTATGGTCTGAATGTAGCGATTCAGCCCGTCAATGATGGCAGCAACGGAGATGACACTTGAGACGCCGATGACGATGCCAAGCAGGGTGAGACCGCTGCGCACCTTGTGGGCGCGGAGAGTATCGAGGGAGACCAGCAGGTTTTCCGTGAACTCGGCGCGGGTCATCGGTGGTTACTCGGCGCGCAGGGCTTCGACCGGATCGAGGCGGGCGGCGCGGGAAGCAGGGTAAATGCCAAAGAAGAGTCCGATGGCGGAGCTTAGGATGACGCCGAGGAGCGCAACTTGCCCCTGCACGGCCGCGGGGAAGTCGGTGAAGCGGCGCAGGAGTTCGGCGCAAAGGAAGCCCAGCCCCACTCCCAAAGCACCACCCACCAGGCACTGGAGAACGCTCTCGGCAAGGAATTGCCGGAGGATGTCCGCGCCGCTTGCGCCCACTGCCCGGCGGACCCCGATTTCCTTCGTGCGCTCGGTGACGCTAACCAGCATGACATTCATGATGACAATGCCGCCGACAACGGCCGAAATGGAGCTGACCAGAATGAAGACTGCGAAGAAGGCGCCGCTGATCTGGTGCCAGAGGCCAATGTAGCTGTCCTTGGTTCCGATGAAGAAATCGTCTTCTTGCCCGGGACGCAATTGGCGGTTGGCTCGGAAGTACAGGCGAGCCTGGTCCTGGGCCCGTTCGAACGCCGCTGCGTCGTTCGGAACGCGGACATTCACCGTGAGGCTATACCTCGAACCCCTGATCTTCAAAAATGGGCGCAGTGGAACCACAGCATAGTTGTCTGCATCGTTGCCGAGGACAGATCCTATCCGCTCATAGACGCCAATGATCTGAAACTCCTGATTCGACAGACGGATAATGCGTCCCAGGGGATCGGCGCCGGGGAAAAAGGTGTCGCGCAGGGTGGCGCCGATGAGACAGACGGGAATGTTATGTTCTTCTTCTATCTCGGTAAAGTAGCGCCCAAGTTCAACGGTTCGGCTGTCGATGGCAGCCATCGAGACGGTTTGGCCGATGAGATTGACATCCTGGAGTTCCTGATCCCGGAAACGGGCCCGAACGGAAGTCGAACCGGTAGCGCCAATGAGCCGGCAATCGGGGCAAGCGCTCTGAAGCCCGGCGTAGTCCTCGTAGTAGATGCGCTTGTACTTCAGGGCCTTGAGCACAAGCTCGAAGTCCGTGACAGCAAATGGCGTCCGGGCGACTTGAAAAACGTCCCCGCCAAGATTCGCGATCTTGGTTTCAACATACACGTTTGCACCCTGCACGATAGTGACCACCGTGATGAGTGTGGCCACACCCATTACGAGGCCGAGCATGGTGAGAGCGGCGCGGAGGCGGTGGGAACCCAGGGAGTCCAGGCTGAGCCGAAGGGTGTCGCGGTGGTTGAGCATATTGAAAGCTCAAACGCGGACCCGGGCCCACTTGCGCCCGGCACGAAGGACGTACTCGCCGGGTTCCAGCCGTAGGGCAGGCTGTGTTTGCGGGACGAGTTCAGTGGACCCGTTACGGGCCAGAACGACGGCGCTGGACTTGATGAGCCGGTCGGCTTCGGCGTTGGAGCCGGCGAGGCCGGCCTGGACTAGGACACGGTTGAGGCGGGGATCGGCAGCTTGGATCAGCGCGAGATCGCCGGGAATCTGGCCCTGGCTCACTTCTTCAAGCCAGGCCTCGCGGGCGCGCTTGGCGGCTGCCGTCCCATGAAAACCAGCGGCTATCCTTTCGGCGAGATCAAGTTTCAGATCGCGTGGATTTCTCACACCCGACTGTGCGGCAGCTTTCATCTCCGCGATTTCAAACATTGTGGCGTCGGTGAGCAGTTCCCAATAGCGCCACATCAGATCGTCGCTGATCTGCATAATTTTCTTGACCATGAGGGGGGCAGGCTCGTGAATTCCGACGTAGTTGCCCTTGGACTTGGACATCTTTTCGACGCCGTCAAGGCCTTCGAGAAGCGGGGTCATAGCGACGATCTGCGGTGGTTGACCCCAAATGCGCTGCAATTCCCGGCCCACCAGCAGGTTGAACTTCTGGTCAGTGCCGCCCAGTTCGAGATCACATTCGAGTGCCACTGAATCATAGCCTTGCGCGAGCGGATAGAGAAACTCGTGCAGGCTGATGGGGGTACCCTCGCGGTACCGTTTGGAAAAATCGTCGCGTTCAAGCAACTGGGCAACGGTGTACTTGGCCGAAAGCCGGATGATGTCGTAGTAGCTGAGCTGATCGAGCCACTCGGAATTGAAGCGCACCTCTGTGCGGGCTGCGTCGAGAACCTGGAAGACTTGTGCTTTGTAGGTTTCGGCGTTGGCGGCGATTTCCTCGCGGGTCATCGGCGGCCGCATGGAGTTGCGGCCGGTGGGGTCTCCAATCAGGCCGGTACTGTCGCCGATCAGGAAGATTGCAGTGTGCCCGAGATCCTGGAAGTGCTTCATTTTCCGCAGCAGGACGGTGTGGCCCAAGTGAAGATCGGGGGCGGTGGGATCAAAACCGGCCTTCACGCGAAGTGGCTTACCCGAAGCATATGACTGAGCAAGCCGCTCGCGAAGTTCGTCTTCGCGAATGATTTCGGCAAACCCTTTTCTCAGGTAGGCCAACTGCTCGTCAGGCGGAAGAAACTGCACTTTTCTATTTTACGGACCGGCTGGAAACGGAAGGGCGATACAAAGGTTGCGCCCTCTCTCTGAGAGAGGGCGCGGAATCAAAAAGGTCAGTTGGTGATGTCACTGGTTCGGGACTGGCCGCGCACGGGAACGTAGATCTGTTCCCAGGCTTTGTGGGCTGGGTGGTCGGCGTAGACCTTGAGCGCAGCTTCGGACTCGAACTCCATTACGAAGACGTCGGTCATACGGCGGGTCTTGACGGAGCCGTCAGCCTGCTTTTCTTGCACTTCACCCTGGACTTTGATTGGTTTGAGCCAGATGTTCTTGACGCCGGGAATCTCCTTGGCCATTTTTTCAACACCGGCGAGGACGTCCTTCTTTTGTTCCTCTGTAGTGCCGTCTTTGTAGTACAGAGTGACCACGTGGATCACGGTTTTGGGTTTGCCATATTCGTTGGCAGCCCACACGAGGCTGGACGCGATGGCGGCCAACCCGAACGAATAAAGAAAAGCCTTCTTGAGGCCATTTGCGATTCGCATAACAGTCATACCCCTCTAGTTGGAATGAGACAGCCGCCGGTCCGGCGAGCCGGCCTGCGGCGGCGGGACGGGCGGGTTCGGCAATCCGGACCATTCTTCGCAGAGCACGATGGAGTTGGCGGGATTACCGGGATCAAACTTAACGGTTACCTGGCGACCGATCAGCAACGGCAGGTTCGGAGGAAGCAGGGAGACGAGCGAGCGGACGTCTTGGGAAGCCGAATATTCTACACCGCGAAAATTATAGGCATATTGGATGGTTGATTCGTCCACTTCAACAATCTCGCCTTCCAGGTGGCGGCGGTGCCTGTTGACTGCTAGGCGCCGCCGCCGCTCGATTTCGTCGGGAGAAGGCCGCCGCCGGAAGGCAAAGTAGGCGCCAGCAGCCAGAGCCCCGCCGGCGCCAGCAAGTACAAAGAGAAAGCGGCTATCGAGGTTCTGCAGCCACATGCGATTCAGGCAGGTTGTCCGGAGAAAGCTTTGCGGTAGTCGGCAAGGAATTGCTCGAGGCCGCGGTCGGTCAGAGGGTGGTTGAACATCTGGTCGAGGACCTTGAAGGGCATGGTGCCGACGTGAGCACCTGCTTCGGCCGCCTCCACCACGTGGAGCGGAGAACGAAGGCTGGCAGCAAGCACTTGGGTCTTGAAACCGTAATTCGAGTAGATGTGACAAATGGAGCGGATCAGGTCCATGCCCGGTTGGGCGATGTCGTCAAGGCGGCCAACGAACGGACTGATGTAGGTGGCGCCGGCCTTGGCGGCCAGCAACGCCTGGGCGGCGGAGAAGCAGAGCGTTACATTGACGCGGATGCCTTCAGAACTCAGGGTCTTGCAGGCGCGGATGCCGTCGCGCAACAGAGGCAACTTCACCACGATGTGCTTGTGAAGCCCGGCGAGTGACCGGCCTTCCTCGACCATTTCCTGGTAGGTAGTGGCCACGACTTCGGCGCTGACGGGCCCATCGACGATTTCGCAGATGGCGGAAACCTGCTCAACTATCGGCCGGCCCTCCCGGGCGATGAGCGTGGGGTTAGTAGTGACACCGTCGACCACCCCCCATTGGGCGGCACGCCGGAGTTCGTCCAGATTGGCAGTATCCAGGAAAAACTGCATAGATCAGCCCTCCACACCATTCGGGTCAGGTTCCGGCTCGATGGTATTTTCCAGTATGCCGAGGCCCGGGATCTCCACTTCGACTCGGTCCCCTGG
Organism: uncultured Solibacteraceae bacterium; assembly: GCA_964460395.1. Lineage (GTDB taxonomy): Bacteria > Acidobacteriota > Terriglobia > Bryobacterales > Bryobacteraceae > CAYWQS01. Next base: position 32,879 of record CAYWQS010000003.1, read on the forward strand.
CGAGACAAGCCCCACACCGGGAGGGGTGCCTGTCGCGATGACGTCTCCCGGCTCCAAGGTCATGAAACTGCTGACGTATTGTAGGATAGCACCGGGCGGGAAGAGCATATCCGTGACAGGAGCATCCTGCCGGACTTCGCCATTCACCCGCGTGATCACCCGCAAAGATTCAAAGGCGACTTCCTCGAGCGGAACCCAACAGGGGCCGATTGGGCAGAAACTGTCGAACCCCTTGCCTCGGGTCCACTGGCCATCCTTCTTCTGAAGGTCCCGTGCAGTGAAATCGTTAACGATGGTGAAACCTGCAACGAAGTCCCACGCGCCAGCAGCAGACACGAAACGGGCCCTCCTCCCAATCACAAGCCCAAGCTCACCCTCGAAGGAAATCTGTTTCGAAAGGCGAGGATAGTACACAGGGCGCTTGTGAGCGTTGAGCGACGAGGGCGGCTTGAGGAAGATGATGGGCTCTTCCGGCACGGCGTTACCCAGTTCCTTGGCGTGGTCAGCGTAGTTCCGGCCAACGCACACAATCTTGCTGGGCGCCACTGGGGGCAGCAGCCAGACGGACGCAGGTTTGTAGAAAATGCCGTCCTGTCCCTGGAAGAGGCCGTCCGCATTCCAAAGGCCTTTTCTGACGTTGGGCTGCTGGTCAGGGCTGTAGACCGGAAGAGTGGAATCCAGGGTGAAACGAACGTGGCGGGTCATGGTGCGGAGATGGTCACGGGTTCGGACGGGACACTGCGGTTGCCGCGCTGATCAACAGCGGCCACCGCATAACGGTAGGTCTTGCCGGATTCGATGGCGGAATCTCGGTAGGTAAACTCAGGGTGAGGCCCGGCGAGAACCTCCAGGGGACCATCCCCATCGGCTCGCAGGATGAAATAGCCGGTGGTGTCGGGTTCCGGTGAGGGCTCCCAGGTAAGTTCCACCGTCGCAATTCCGGCAATGGCCATGAGACCACTGGGCACGGAGGGCGGAAACCGGTCCTCGTACGTGGCCCGAACTGGATCGGAGAGTGGACTTTCAGCTTCGGCCGAAGCAGCTGGGACCACGAGTTGCACTGCATAGGCGACAGGTCGGCCTTCGGCTGCCTGCGGATCGAGCCACATGGGTTCATTGACCCGGGCGGCAAGAACACTGGCGCCATCGGAAGAGTCGAGCCGGAAGACGCGCCAGGAAGCACCCTCCGCGGCATCGCCACGAATCCAGCGCAGCAGCATGCCGCCAGGCGCGGATTCGGCGGTAAGGCCTTCGGGGCGCGCTGGCGGAGTCACGATGCGCAAAGTGAGGAAGTTCGACCAATCACCAGGGCGCCCCGAGGGTCCGATGGCGCGCACCGCGATGAGAATGTCACGGTCGACAAAGTCACGCGCTGAGAAGATAAGCTCCTGGCGCTCCGGCGCTGTAGGGACGTTGGGGATCTCGCGCGACGAAGCCAGCCAACGATCAAGGTTGAACTCGCCCTCGGGAATGACGCCGGCACGGAGTTCGACGGCGCGAAGTTGTTTGAGAACGGTCTTGTCTGTCGAGAGCAGCGACGGAGTGAAGGCCACGACAATCTGGTCGCCGCGCTGCACTCCAGTGAGGTCTTCAATCTTCACTGGGATGCGGAGTTCCGGCGGCAAGGGATCGCCGACGTAGCCGCACCCGGCAACACAAAGACAGGCGGCAAGAACTGCGGCGCGCATGGGGCTAAAGGATGTAGCGGCTGAGATCCTGGTTTCCGGCGATGTCTCTGAGGTGAGCCTGGACGTACGCGGCGTCGATCCGCACGCTCTTCTTCTTCAGATCGGGCCCCTCGAAACTAACGTCCTCAAGCACCTTCTCCAAGATCGTGTGCAGACGCCGGGCGCCGATGTTCTCCGTAGCTTCGTTCACGGCCGCAGCTGTGCGGGCGATTTCGCGAATGGCGTCCTCGGTGAACTCCAGCTTGATGCCTTCGGTGTCGAGCAAGGCTGTGTATTGCTTCAGCAGAGCGTTGCGAGGTTCCTGAAGGATGCGCACGAAATCCTCTTCCGAAAGGGCGCCGAGTTCGACGCGAATGGGGAAACGCCCCTGCAGCTCGGGAATCAGGTCGGAGGGCTTGGAGACGTGAAACGCGCCGGCGGCGATGAAAAGGATATGGTCGGTGCGGACGAACCCATAGCGGGTATTCACTGTGGTGCCTTCCACGATCGGGAGGATGTCGCGCTGCACGCCTTCGCGGGAGACATCGGGGCCGATAGAACCTTCGCGGCCGGCGATTTTGTCGATTTCGTCAAGGAAAATTATGCCGTTGCGCTCCACGCGTTCAATGGCGGCTCGTGTCACTTGGTCCATGTCGACGAGGCGCTGCTCTTCCTCCTGGGTGAGGTACTCCATCGCTTCGGCCACCCGCATCTTGCGGCGGCGGGTCCGGTTGCCAAAGAGCGCAGGCAGCATCTCCTTGATGTTCATGTCCATCTCTTCGTTGCCGGTATTGGCGATGAATTCGAAGGAGGGGCCTCGCTCCTTGACGTCAATCTCGACCGTGCGGTCGTCCAAACGCCCGGCGCGAAGTTTTTCGCGAAGCTTCTCACGCGTACGGTCAGCGCTCTCACTGGGAGAAGGAGAGGGCGGCATCAGCAAGTCGAGAAGGCGCTCTTCGGCCTGTGCCTCGGCGCGTCCGGCTACCTCCTCCAAACGCTCCTCCCGGACCATTTCGATCGCAACCTCGACCAGATCCCTGATCATCGACTCGACATCCCGCCCAACATAGCCGACTTCAGTAAACTTGCTGGCCTCGATTTTCAGGAAGGGCGAGTTGGCAAGGCGCGCCAAACGGCGGGCAAGTTCGGTCTTGCCGACGCCGGTGGGCCCAATCATGAGGATGTTCTTGGGCATGACATCCTCAGCCATTTCGGGATCAAGACGCTGGCGGCGGATACGGTTGCGGAGCGCGACGGCAATGGCGCGCTTCGCCTCCTGCTGGCCGACCACGTACTTGTCGAGCGCGGCCGCAATCTGGCGCGGCGTGAGTTCGTCGAGCATCGGCTCGTCGCGCTTGGCGTCACCGGGGAGATAGATCACCATGGCTCAGCCAAGCTCCAGGTACGCCACATTGTTGTTGGTATAGATGCAGGTGTCGCCCGCGATGCGCATGGCTTTTTCGGCAATCTCGCGCGCGGCAAGCGTAGTGTTCTCGAGCAGGGCCGTGGCGGCAGCCTTGGCAAAACCGCCGCCCGATCCGATGGCGGCGCAGTCGCCGTCGGGTTCGATGACGTCGCCGTGCCCGGACAGGATGAAGATCTTCTCCTGGTCGGCGACAAGAAGAAGAGCATCGAGGTGGCGCAGCATGCGGTCAGTGCGCCAGTCCTTGGCTAGTTCCACCACGCTGCGTGCCAGTTGACCGCCGTGTTGTTCAAGTTTGGCTTCGAAGCGTGAAAAAAGACTGAAAGCGTCGGCGGTCGAGCCCGCAAACCCAGCGATAATCTTGTCTTTGTAGAGGCGGCGAACTTTGTTTGCGGAGCCTTTGAGGACTTCGCTCCCCAGGGTAACCTGGCCGTCGCCGGCCAGCACCACCTTTCCACCTCGACGCACCGCCAGGATGGTGGTGCCGTGAATCTGCTCTTTCATGCGAACGATACTAGTAGTCTAACTCCCATGGCGGATCTGGACCCGAAAGATGCAGCCGCGCTGGAAGCGGTCAAGAAGAAGGTGGCGTGGGCAAAGGCGCGGAACTCAGGGATCGACTGGTATCCGTACGACAGTCTGGCGTCACTTCGTGAAGCGGCGTCGCTGGCGGCCGGGGCGGGCATGTCCCTTTCGGGCCTGATGCAGGGTGCCAGTGTCCTGGACGTCGGGACGGGAGACGGTCACGGAGCTTTCTTGGCCGAGGAGTTGGGCGCACCGCACGTGTGCGCAGTCGACTGGCCGGCCACGAACTACAACCAGATGAAAGGAGTAACTGAACTGGCCCGGGCGCTTGGGTCTCAGGCCGAGATTTACGCCCGCAACATGGATGGGGGGGTGGCGTTTCCTGGTCACCAGTTCAACGCCGGGTTGGCGCTGGGCTTGCTTTACCACCTGAAGAATCCCTACGGGTTCCTGGAATCTCTCAGGCAATGCTGCTGGCATCTCCTGCTCAGCACGGCGGTGGTGATGGACCGTGACCGTGACGAAGCGGTGGCGTACCTGGTAGGCGAGCAGGAGGAGAACGCAGACCCCACCAATTTCTGGCTGTTGACCCCGGGGTGCCTCCGGAGGCTACTGGAGCGGACGCGATGGGAAGTTCTGGCGTGGAGGGAGGCCCCAGAGTCCGCTGAAGGGGCACGGCGGGCCAACGCGCGTGTGTTCGTACTGGCGCGGGCGAAAAGCCTGGACCCCATCGCCGGCCTCTTGAATGTGCATGGTTTCCATGCGCTGGAAGAGGAGCGCTACCGGTGGACTGGACGGAGGTTCGGCTTCACTGTGGCATTGCCCTCCGGCGTACGCCGGTGTGCGCTTGCAATGCAAGGCCACTGGCCAATCGTGTGCCAGAAGCGGTTCGGCCCGTTGAGAGGGCAGATCTGGATGCAGGGACGCCTGGCAGCCCGTTTCGATCACGATACGAGCGAGGCAGTGTGGATCCGTGCGGAGGCAGAACTGCCCGAGGACGCACCACCGCGGCTCGAAGTGTTGGTGGAGTTGGAGCATGCGCTGCCTCCCGATGAGTACGATCCACGCGAGCGGGGCATCACGGTGGATACGGTGCGGGTAGACTTCAGCGCCGCAGGCGGCTAAGCGCAACCACACCCAGTAGTCCGATCACCGCATAGCTGACTGCCTGGAAGAGCAGGATGTAGGCGATGGCATCATTGCGGCTGTGACCAAACGGAGTCAGAACACTTACCGCCACAAACTGATAGATACCTACGTAACCGGGAGTGGAGGGCAACGCACTGCCGAGCCCGAGGGCGGCCAGCAGCAGGAACGCGACGGGCAGGCTGAACGTCAGACCCAACGCGTAGCCGCCTACCAGAGTGGTGACGGCGTCCATCAGCCAAATGAGGCCCGTGAGTGACGCGAAGCGGGCCAGCCGTCCCGGATGATGGAAAGTGCGAAATCCGTTCAGGCTCTGCACCAGGAGTGCTTCGAGCCGTCCGCGCAGTGCGGCCGGCAGAGGGATGTGGCCGAGCAGACGGAACCAAAACGGCTCGAACCAAGGAATCAGGACAATGGCGCCTACGCCTGCCAAACCCAGTGCTGCGAACGGCCGGGCCGCTTGGCCAAGCCAGCCCGGAGGAGATGGCATGGTTAGCAGAATCGAGGAACTCAGCGCAAGCAGAACCGCCGCGTCCACCACTCGTTCAGAGAGCGCGGTCGTAAGAACGAACATCGTGCTCAGACCCGCCCGGCGGCTTACGATCAGCGTGCGGACCGCCTCGCCGGCCCGGGCCGGCAGCAGATTGTTCCCCAGGTATCCGGCGCTGCTTGCCCAAAAAGCCAGCCCCACCTGAACAGGCTGCTGCGCCGAGAGCAAAACGCGCCAACGCAGGCCGCGGAGAAAGAGCGCCGCGGCCATGAGAGTGGAGGCGAGCAGCACCAGCAGCACGTCGGCCCCGCGAAGGATCGACCAGACCTGTCGCCACTCAATGCCACGCAGCGAAAAATAGAGGAGCACACCGGCCAGCGGCAGGGAGAGCACCCAATAGATTGCCCTCGGTTTGGGCGCGGCGGAGGAGAGTGGCGGCAGAGACATTCAACGCACGCCTAGGCGGGCCGCCTCAAAACGTGGTTTTGCCACATCTGAGCAAAAAGAACAAACGCCGCGGGCTTGCGGCCACCGAAAAAGATGCGAAGCAGTTCGGCCCCGAACCAAACGAAATAGAGGATGGTGACAGCCCAATGCGAGTGGCCGGCTATCATGCCGAGCAATGTGCCATCGGGTTGCACTGGCGAGAAGATGAACTGGCCAAACCACAGTGCGAAAAGCGCGGAGGCCTCCCACCAGACCAGTTCCATGTTGACCAGGAAGATCATCCCGACCAGCGACTGGCCGATCGTCATGAGGATTTCGAGTTCCTGCTGTTGATCGAAGACGATTGGCGTGGCGGCGCCAATGCTGAGACTGAACACAATAGGCAGCATGGCGGTGAGCAGCGTCCACTGGTTGATGTTGGAACTCACCATGTTCATCAAGGCCATTGGTGCGCGGTCGATCGTGCGGGCCCAATAGAACGCCGACACCTTCTCGGGGAACTCGCTCACGAAAGGAGCGACCCATTGAATGAAAACGAAACTTGGCACGCCAAGAACGAGGGCGACCCCGAGCAGGCTCTGAAGGAAAGGCTCGGCGCAGTAGTAGATGAGAGCGCCGCCGCCAGCAAATAGGGCCCCAATCCAGAAGATGCGCCAGAAACGCGGCGCCAGTACGATGGACCGCGGAATGCGGTCGAGATCCTCAATACCTTCCTCGTCCTGGGCAGGCATACGGGACAGAACGAGGAGGTAGGCCACGTAGATGGCGACCAGAACTACGGAATCGAGGACGGTGAGCGTGCCCTTGGCCCAAATGACCATTGCATAGATCAGTGGAGCGAGCAATCCCACCACCTCAACGCAATGCTCTTCATGGAGGCGGATTCGCTCCATCGGACGGCCGTACCGCCGCCGGTAGAAGAAGGCCGCCGTGAAGTAGATCATGGGCCACGCCAGGCCGGTGAGCAGACGGAGTGCGCCCGTGAGATTTGCTATTAGGAAGTGCGTTTCCTGGCGCCAGGCAATCACGGCCTCGACGGCGAATTCCGGCAGGGTTTGCAGCCAGGCGAGGATGGCAAGCGCAAAACCCTGCGAAATGAAGAATTGGGCCGATTCCGCGGCCCAAGCGATCATCATGGCTGCCAGCAGAATTAGCGGCGTAGTCCATAGGGCGGTGGCAGGATCAGCCGGGACCAGTGATCCGGCGGCAAGCAGGGCGAAGGCGCAGGCTGGGTACACCCGCGCACCCGAAAGCGGTGGATTACGCAAAAAAAACCTCGTCTTGACCGGGGCGCTGCAAGGAGTGTCTCTGAAAAGAAGCGGAAGTCTCAGGATAATCGATCCGGCGGTGCGAACCTCGGCTCTCGCGGCGGGCCAGCGCTGCGCGGGCCATCAGCCAAGCTACGGTGTGGAGGTTGCGGAGTTCCGCTGTTTCGCGTGAGGGGGTTGCCGGCAAGACACGGTCGCCGGACAGGCTGGCGACAGCGTGCTGTAGATCGTCTCCGTGGCGGGTTATGCCGATGGCCTCACTGGCAAGCTGTCGAACCTCAAACTCGGTGGTGGCGGGGGCTTGAAACGGCGGAACTTCGCCATCCAAATTATGCCCTGGGGCCGCTTCCTCACGCATGGCTGTGCCGGCGCGTGCGCCAAACACGACACCCTCCAGCAGAGAGTTGCTGGCCAGCCGGTTCGCTCCGTGCACGCCTGTACAGGCCACTTCGCCGGCCGCGTAAAGTCCCGCCAATGAAGTGCGCCCCTCCAGGTCAGTCCATACCCCGCCCATGGCGTAGTGGGCTGCGGGGTGAACAGGCGCGGGTTCGCGGTCGAGATCGATGCCAAAGGCCATGCAAGTAGCGTGAATTCGCGGAAACCGCCGGGCAGCGAAACCCGGCCCGCGGTGCGACAGGTCCAACCACAGGTGCCGCGAGCCTTCGCGGCGCATCTCAGCCACCATACTTCGCGACACGACATCCCGAGGCGCAAGTTCGCCAAGCGGATGGTAGCGCTCCATGAAGCGCTCGCCGGCTTGGTTCAGCAACACGGCCCCCTCGCCCCGCAACGCCTCCGATAGCAAAAAGCTGGGAGCATTGGGCAGAAACAACGCGGTGGGGTGGAATTGCACGAACTCCAGATCGGAAACAGTGGCGCCAGCCCGCCAGGCCATGGCCACGCCGTCGCCTGTCGCCACCACAGGGTTCGTGGTTTCCAGGAAGACCCGCCCAAGCCCGCCGGTCGCCAACAGCACTGCGCGGGCGCGAATTCGCGTGAGCCTGCCTTGCGGCCCTAGAGCAACAGCCCCAGTGATCCTGCCCGCACCGGAGAGTAAGTCAATGACGGCGGAGTAACTGCGGAACTCAATGCTGGGCAGTTGGGCTGCTTTCCGGTACAACGTGCGCGCGATTTCCTGCCCGGTGGAATCGCCGTGGGCGTGTAGAACTCTGTTCCGGCTATGGGCGCCCTCGCGGGCAAACAACAAACGCGCACCCTCGCGGTCGAACTCGGCGCCCCAGTCCATCAATTCCTGAATAGCGGCAGGTCCTTCTTGCACCAGCACGCGCACAGCCTGCGTGTTGCAGAGGCCGTCTCCCGCAGCAAGCGTGTCAGCCTCGTGCAGTTCCACCTCGTCGTCATCGCTCAGCGCGACGGCAATCCCTCCTTGCGCGTATTCGGAGTTCGATTCGCGGAGATCATCCTTGGCGACCACCAGCACGCGGCCCGTGCCTGCCAGCGCGATGGCTGCCCGCAGGCCCGCCACCCCGGCGCCCACGATTAGAAAATCGACGCTTATCTCTTCGCTCAAGGGGCTGATACCCCACATGGTACAACGAAGGTATGACCGCGTTCGCCGTTCTAACAGCCTCGCAACGCTATGAAGCCGTTGTGGAAAGAGGCTGTCTGGCGCGGCTGCGGGAGTACATTCCGGCGCGGACCGGCCGGCTCTTTGTCGTCACTACCGAAGACGTTTGGCGCCTGCATGGCGACCGGTTGCGCACCGGCCTGGGCGCCCATGAAGCTCACACTCTGTTGTTCCCGGGTGGAGAAGAACGCAAGCGCATGGCTTCTGTCGAAGCGCTGGCCGAACAAATGGTAGCGGCAGGCGGAGACCGCTCCAGCCTCATCATCGCCTTCGGCGGCGGTATCACCAATGATCTCGGCGGATTTCTGGCAGCCGTCTTTATGCGCGGCATTCCCGTGATTCAGATTCCCACCACGCTTCTGGCGCAGGTAGACGCCGCTGTGGGCGGGAAGACCGGGGCAAACCTCCTGAGTGGCAAGAACCTTGTGGGTTGCTTTCATCAGCCGTTAGTAGTTCTGACCGATCCGGCGGTGCTCGACACCCTGCCTGAACGGGAGTACCGTGCCGGCTTGTTCGAAGTCATTAAGTGCGGCATCATCCGCAGCGAGCCGCTGTTCCGGGTGCTGCAGACCCGGCCTGCCGAAGTCCTGGACCGCCACCCGCGCGTCGTGGATCAGTTGATTGCCGAGAGCGTCCGCATCAAGTGCGAAGTGGTGTCCGCGGATGAGAAAGAAAGCGGGCTGCGGCGCATTCTGAACTTTGGGCACACGGTGGGCCATGCAATCGAGGCTGAAACCGGTTACGCGAGGCTATTGCACGGCGAGGCCGTGGCTTATGGCATGAAGGCGGCAGCCGAACTTTCCCGGCTCACCGGACGCTTGAACCCGCAGGAGTGCGAAGAAATCCGGGCAGTGATCGATCAGTACGGCCCGCTGCCGCCGCTGGACGGGGTGGAGCCCGAAAGCCTGCTGGCGCGCCTGGCAAAGGACAAAAAGGCCATCCAGGGCAGTGTGCACTTCGTCCTTACCCCGCGCATCGGCGAAACCGAAGTGGTGGCTGGCTTGCCGGACAAACTCGTCCTGGCGGCCATCCGGAGCGCGTACGCGTGAACCTGGCCCCCGGCACGACGCCGCCCGGAGCCCAAGATGAGCGCCAGGCGGCACATTGGGTGCGCGGCATGTTTGGCCGCGTAGCCCACCGCTACGACCTGCTGAACCACTTGCTCTCTTTTCAGGTGGACCGCTGGTGGCGTGCCCGTACAGTCAAGCGGCTTCGCCCCTTGCTGCGCAGGCCAGGTGCCAGGGTGTTGGATTTGTGCTGCGGCACGGGGGATCTCATGCTTGCGCTGCAGCAGGAAGCTGCCGGGAGGGTCGTCGGCAGCGATTTCTGCCACCCCATGCTGTTGGAAGCGCAACGTAAGATTGGGGCGTGCCGCGCAGCCAGTATTCTCCTTGAGGCGGATTCACTGGAATTGCCGCTCGCCACCGCCTCAGTGGACGTGATCACGGTCGCGTTTGGCTTTCGCAATTTCGCGAATTACCGGCGGGGCCTCGACGAACTGCTCCGAGTTCTGCGCCCGGGGGGCACGCTGGCGATTCTCGAGTTCTCCACGCCGCCTAATCGCCTGTTCCGCGCACTGTACGGCTTTTACTCCATACGTGTCCTGCCCAGGATCGGCAGGTTGATTTCCGGCGATGCCAGCGCGTACTCCTACCTGCCGGAATCGGTTCGCAAATTTCCAGACGGGCCCAAACTGGCCGCTGCGATGCGTGAGGCCGGCTACATTCAGGTGCAGTTCGACTACCTGACTTTCGGCATCGTCGCGCTCCATACGGGCAGCAAGCCGGGCTAGCGCGGGCTGAGCGCAGCGCCGATGCGCTGCTCCAACTCCTCCTTCGGCAGCGCGGTGCTGATAAATAGCTCCTGCCGGGCCCCTTCGCTCAGCGCGATCGCCTTCCATCCGTTGGGCACAGGCACGGTGACGCGCACCTGAATAGCCCCGCGGGCGTCACGAACGGGTTTGATCACCCCAGGCACCACCAGCCGGATGTCTTCGGCCGCAATGAGCCGCTCAAGAATGGGCCTCAGTCCGCCGATGATGCTGTGCTCGATCTTCAGCTTATTGTTGGCGGCGCGCAGCCGCATTCGCGTCATCACCTGAACCTCTTGCGGTAGAGAATGTCGGCGCCGAATACGCCATTTTCATCGCGCACTACAATCAATTGCCACTCCCGGCTCAAATCCCACTCGAGACGCACGACTTGCTGCTGTGTGCGGGCGAGGTTAGTCATGATCGTCAGCGTAACGTCACGGGACAGCGACTGTTCGATGCTGAGCCGCGCCTGCGGGATGTTTTCAACGCCAGTCATCTGCGGATCGATCTTGATGCGGCTCTTCCCGAAGAACTTCTCCACGCGGCTGCTGACCACTGTACTGAGCGCGCCGGCCAACAGGCCGCTGCCTTGCGGAAGCATGTTGGCTGTTTGGCCCGGGTTGGTAGTGGATGGCAGCATGGTGCCGGTAGCGGTGGGGGCGCGCCCCACGGTCAAAAGCGCGACAATGTCGGCGGACATGAGGGGCGGTTCAGAACGGTAGCTCACGTTTAACTTGCTCATGGGACCACTGACGCGGATGAACACCGTGATGCCGCGCACCCGCGTTTCCAGATTCAGGTCGATCACCGGCGCAATGGCCGCTACGTTGTAGAACAGGATCTCGCCGCGAGTGACTGTGTAGCGGTTGCCGAAGAATTCAATGTCGCCCTGGCTGGTCTTCACCTCACCCAGCACCACCGGCTTTGCGGGGCTGCCCCGCAACCGGAGATCGGCTTGTACTTCCAGATCCTGCGTGTACGTGCTTTGCAGCGTGGCATTCGGACCAGTGCGCACGCGAACATCGAAAAGCAGGTTGCGCAGAAACTCATTCTGGCCGACCGGGCTGGGAGCCGGCGCCGAAGCCGCGCCGATGACGCTGGCGAAGTCCGACCGCGGATTGATGCCGGCGCGCAGCACCATCACATTGCCCGACAGGAAGCTGCGAGTGGAGGACCCCGTCAGGGCGAGGTCGGCGTCCAGCGTAGTACTCACACCCTCGGGATACCGCACGCGTACGTTGTTGGCCTTCGCCTGCAGCCGGTAGGTGGTCTCCCCCTGGCTGAGGCCCACAAAGCCGCGCAACTCAAACGCGCCGCCGCCTGTTTGGCCGGTCAGCCGCTCAATGTTGGCCCGGTTGCTCTCAAAGTAGACCACTCCTTCGGCGTTCTCGATGCCGTTGGGCAGGTCTTGCAGGAAGATCGAGGCCTTCCGGATCGTCATCTTCCCGCTGACGACGGGGTCAGCGGCCACGCCCCGGAAACCGGCATCGATCAGCGCCTCGCCGTCGGCCACGATACCCGGCTGAAAAGTTCCGATGATGCCAAGGTCAGCCGTACCGCGGAGACTAAACTCCCAAGGCGCCCGGGCGCCGAAAGTGTACTGCCCGCCGAGTTCGAGATCAGTGTTTACCGCGGAAAAGCGCGCTGATCGCACGCGGAACGACTTCTGGTCCAGGTCGAACACCAGCGGACCGCTGTTGCGCAGCACCAGTTGGCGGGCTACGTTTGCCGAGGCCTCCAATGATCCTCGGCGCGGGCGCAATTCCAGCTCAGAAAGAGTCAGGCGGGCGGAACCCTGCGAAGGAGCCGCCAGTGGGGCACGCCATACGGCCTCTCCCGCAATCGAGCCTTCCAATGGCATCTCTGCGGACGCGTCACCGGAACCGGAAGACGCCAACCGTTGCAACAGACTTACGGGGAGGCGGCTAATTCGAATGGCCCCCTCCGCTGTGTAGTTTTCGTCAAGTTGCACCAACCCGCTGCCAGTCACCCGTGTGTTTTCGAGTTGCAGCGCCAACGAGGCGCCAATTGCCTCGCCAACGGTTTTCGCGTCGAGACGGAAGGAGCCGAGCGGCTTGCCACCAAGCAGGAGCTGCCGGACACCCCCAGACGCCGCCAGGGAATCCAAACGCACCGCACCCTCGCGGACACTGATGTTCGCGGATCCATCCAGCGCAAATTGGCCGCTAAGCCCTTCCCGGGCGGAACGGACAGCTTGCAGGGTGGAGATCTCGAGTCCCTGGCCGACCAAACGGATTGTCCCGTCGCCGTTGCGCCAATCCCCGGCCGGATGCCGATAAAAGCCGTCCAGATTAAGCCGGGCGGAACCCAAGTCAAGTTGTCCGGCAAGACGCGCGCCGCCACCTGAAGCGAGGCTGAGGCGCAGCGCACCCTTCTCAAACTTCTCTCCCCCATACTCGATGGCCCGGGCATCCACCTGTAACTGGCCAGTGGGTTCGTGCCAAGTGCCGCCGGCGGTCAGTTCCGCATTGAACCGCCCTTGAAATCCCGCTGGAAGGCCACCGATGGATTCCAGATCGGACGCGCTGGCATCCTGGAGTTTCCAATGCGCATCCAGTGGCGAACGGGGGTCCAACAGCCACTCGCGCAGCGGGAGGCGCAATTCTCCAGATAGCGTGGTGCGATTGCGGCGAATGGAAACCTTCTCAAGCTGCAATTCATCATCCGAAAGCGAGAAATTCCCTCTCGCACTCTCAAACACCGTCCCGCCGTACACCAGGTTAGTCGCTTGCACGGAACCGGTAAAGGTGGGCTGGTCCAGTGGACCGGAGATGGTAGCGTGGACACGCGCCTGCCCTTGCGAAAGTCGTACGGGCATCTCGAAATCCGGTTGCCCACTGGCCAGCCGGACGAAAGGCTCGAGCTTCGCAAACGAGCTGGACAACCAGGAGACTTCCAGTTCCTGACCCAGGACACCGCGAAAGTTGAGACGGTTATCCGGAAGTTCCAGGAACGAGGAACCCACGTCAAGGCGGTTCGTGGCTTGGTTCCAGACGGCGGAAAGGTGGCCCGTCAGGGGTAGGGAGTCATCCGCCTCCTGCACTGAGACATCCGCCTTGACAATGGAGTTGGCCACACCCTTAGGTGTGAAGCTGCCTGCGATCTCAACCGGGCCTGACGCGATCCCTGCCCAGGGTAGGGCCTCCGCGCCCATGGCCTCTACTACCCGGCTAGTGTGCAATTGCTCTAATTGTCCGCGCAGCGAAAAGCGGCTCCACTGCTGGAGATCGCCTTCGCCTCGCCATCGGGCCCCAAGGGCTTGCAGTTCAACATTCCGCATACCCAGACGGTCTTCACGGAGTTCGACATCGGCGGTGATCGACACTCCAGTCACTTTGAACTGGGCATCACGGAAAGCGAGACCGGAGGCGCGAGCCTTGCTGCTCACCAACCATGGGGTGTCAGGACGGATCCGGTAGGTCCCCTGCAATTCCAGGCTGCCTTCAGTCAGAGGCAAGGATGAAAAATCGGCCAGCCGCAAATTGGATGTGAAGTCCCCATCGATGCTGGGATCCCGGAACGAAGAAAGCTGGCCTCGGGCAACCAATTGAGAACTCCCGCGGCTGAATCGCAGACGCGGCCACGACACTAGCCCTGCCTTCAGCAGCACATCACCTTCGACGGCCCCTTCTTCGGCGTAAGGTAACCGGAGAGCGCCAATGCGGAGCGAAGCCCGGTATTGCGGCCCGGGCTCGAAATCCATCGCGGCCTCCACCTCGCGAGCCTCTAACTGGAAAGGCGCCTCGCGCGAGTCGAACTCAAAAAGTCCGTCGCGGATTTCCAACTGCCCGATCCGCAGCTTCAGCAAATTGGCAATGGGATCAGACGTGGAAGGGCTGCGCGGACCCGGAATGTTGGTGACTCCGTCTTCGTCCACGTAAATATGCACGGATGGCCTGGTAATCGTCAGGCGCCGCAGATCGATGTGGCGGCTGAACCAGGAGCGCACGCTCAGCGTCAGTTCCGCGTGCTGGATCTGGACGAACGGAGCGCGGCCCTCCGCCTCTGTGCCATGCAGCACCAGATCTTCGATCCATACGCGCCAGGCAATCCAGTCGAAGTCGAACTTGCGCAGTTCGGCTCGGGCGCCGGTGGCTTGCTCCACCTCCCGCACGATCCGGGCCCGGATCCGCTCCCGCATCTCCGGACTGCGCAGCGCAAAGAACACCAGTCCTCCGAGCAACAAAAGCAACAGCCCGAGAATCGCCAGCGCGCCGTGGAACCACCGTCTCACCGGAACGCCTCCTCGAAGTATTTCACCGGCACCTGCTGCCGGATCTGCTCCAGCCAGAGATCCAGCGCGGCGTTCGCCTTCCGCATCTCGAGGATGCGGCTCACACGCGTGTAAGACTGTTCCAGCGGCTCCGGCAACTGAGTGGGATTCTGCCGCAACGCTTCCGGCAAGTATTCCTTCTCATAGAATTCCCGCACTTCGGCGTCCGTGACGGTAACACCGGCGCCGAAACGCGCGTCCACAAAGCGGGTGTAAGCAATAATTTGCAGGAATAATTCCTTCAGATCCCGCTCTGAAAAGCCCGCGGCCTCGAAGCGCTTCTGGAATTCCGGCCCCCGTGCGCCGAAATTCTCCTCCCACTGCTTCTCTGCTTCCGCCATCGCGGGCGGCGTGTACCGTGTAATCTCGATCTCCCGGCGGACAAATGCCTGGCGGATCAGATTCTCCGCTGCTTCTTTCTTGTTGGACGGTGAATAATCCGGCTCCTCGCCGCGCAGCATCGCATTCACGCGGATCTGGCGACGGATTGCACTTTCTGTGATCACCTGGTCGCCCACCACTACGGCAACGCGGTCGATCACTTCGCCTTGCGCGGCCAGCGCCACCAGAGAGAGCACCGCGATGCGCTGGAGAATCATCAGAATGCCTGCCCGATCGAGAAATGAAACTGCACCCTGCTCACTCGCTGGCGCTGGAACTGGAACCGGCCGCTCAGCAGGTCCTCGCGATCGCCGGTGATGCCAAAAAACCGTGGCGTGTTCGGGCTGAAGGCCAGGTCGAAACGGACCGGCCCGACCGGCGTCTTGAAGCGGATGCCAAAGCCCGCCGCTTGCACCGCATAGTCAAAGTCGGAAAGGTTGCGCTGGCGGAAACGGAACGAAAACTTTTCCAGACTCGAGTACACATTGCCCATATCGTGGAAGAACACTCCACCCAGGTTGCGGCCCAATAGCGGGAAGCGCAGTTCGTGGCCGAGAAACAAAAAGCCCTCACCGCCCACGGGGAACCCGGTTACCGGATCGCGGGGGCCTGCCTGGTTCTCTGGAAACCCACGATGCGTCGTGGCGCCGCCGCTGTAAAAACGCTCGGGCAGCGGCACGAATTCGTTGTCGAGATTCTGCAACCATCCGAAGTTGACGGTACGGGCAAACACGAGGTTGCGCTTGATCCGATGGTAGGTCGTATTGCGCACCAACAGCCGGGTATAGTTTGTCCGCCCCCCAATCCACTGCGGCGCATAGCTGAAGTCAATCGTGTTGAAAACGCCGCGCGTGGAATCGATTGGGTCGTCGCGCTTGTCCTGGAGCAGACCCACTGAGAAGAGAGTGGTGCGGACCGGCTGCGAGAAGATGGGAATCAGCACCGGGTCAATGTTGAGAGAGCCCTCCGCAATGAACACCCGGCGCAGAGAACCGCGATATTGCAGGGTCACCGCGCGCGTCAGGCGCTGCCCGAACTGCACTGTGCCTTCGATCCGGGAACTCGTGAAGGTGCGCACGTCGCGGGAGCGGTCCAGGAACGTGCTGAAGCTGAGGTTGAAATTGTCGTTGCCCAGAAATTGCGGAGCGAAGTAATTCAACAGCAGGCGCTGTTGAAAGTTGGAGGCGCGCGCCATGATGCTGGCCGTGTGCGCCAGGCCGAAGAAATTGTTGCGGCTGATGCCAATCAACCCGCGCGGGGCCACTCCGGTCTGGCCAGCGGGCGCATCGAAGCTCGTGCCGCCGCCGATGCGCCCCAACTCAGCACCGAAACCAAGCTGCAAGGAGTAACGGCGCGCTTCATCGATTTGCATCAGCACAAACTTCGAGCGCTCCTTACCCTCCGGGTTCTGGATGGCCACGTCAACGTTTGAGAACACACCCAAGTCGTAGAGGCGCCGCTGAGTCTCTACCAGCCGGCTCTGTGAGAGCGGTTCGTCGGGAAATACCGCCAGGCGCGCGCGGATCAGGTCGAGACGAGTGGTCTTCGGTCCGTTGATGAGCACATCCCGCACGAAGTACCGGCGGCCCTCGTTCACTGTGTATTTGATGGCCGCCGTCGCCTTCCCGGCATCCGGTTCGATTCGGATGTCCAGGCTTGCCTCCGGGTAGCCGTTGTCGAAATAGTACCCGAGAATCGAATCGCGGTCATTGGCCACGCCTACCGCGCTGAATGGCTGCCCCGGCGTGGAGGTGACCAGTTGTTGCACTGTATCGAACAACCGCAGATCCACTCCGCTGAAGTCGATGCTCTCCACCAGCCACTGGCGGCCCTCGTCAATGCGCAGTTTGACGGCGATCTGCCTTTCCTTGCCCTCCCAGCCTTCCTGAACTTCGTGGGTGACCGTGGCCTCCCGGAAGCCGCTGGCCTCATAGAGTTGCAATATCGCCTCTTTGTCACGCTCGATAATCGCCGGGCTGAAGGTGCCGTACCGGTTGCTGAGACGCCCCCCCGGCTGCAAGGCCAGGCGCTCGCGAATCGTCTCCTCGTCAAAGAACTTTTCACCCTCGATCTGGACGGCCTTCAGCTTCACGCGCTCTCCGGGTTCGATTCGATAGGTAATGCGCTCTTCCCCGTTAGGAAGCGGATCCTCCCGCACGAAGGAAACCTCGGGCCCTGAATACCCGCGATTGCGAAAGTGCTCAATCAGGTTGCGGCGGCCCTCATTGAGCAGTTCCCGGTCCACGGTGCGCTCCTGGTAGATGGGGATGAGCTCGCGCAGCAGCCCGCGGCTCATCTTGCGGCCTTCAGTCCGCACGATGACCTGCGGCCCGGCTTCCACTTCCACAGCCGGCGTCACTTGGTTGGCCCCGGGGTCGAAACTCAGTCCGGACAGTTGCACGCGGGACAACAGATACTCCTTCTTCAAGTACGCCCCGCGCATGTTCTCCAGTCCTTTGTTCAGACGGTTCTCCGTCAGCCCGTGGTAACCACGTAAGCCATACCAGCGCAGCCAGCCGGAGCGGCGAATAAGCGTGCCCTCCTTCAGTTTCAAGTCCCCCGTGAAGTCGGGACGGGTGAACCGCACGCGCCGGCCGGCATCCACGTCAAACAGAATGTCGATCTCTTCCGTGGCCTCGCGGCGCTCTATGCGGTGCCGGATCGTCGCGTTGTAGAAACCGTTCGCCTCCAAAACCTTCCGCAACCGCTCCGCAGCCTGGGGCACATCGTCGTCCTCGACCGGCTGGCCCAGATCGAGTTCCAGGGCGCTTTCCACGCGCCCAGGATTCGGCGGCTCAGGAACGCCGCTGACGCTCAGCCGCGAGAGGAAATAACGGCTCGTCGTGCGAAACGTCAGGGCAATCTGTCCATTCACCTCCTCCGCCTCCACCTCGATGTTGGTGAAGCGGCCCGAAAGGTAAAGCTCCTCGATGGAGCGCGCCAGACTGATTTCGGTCAGCACGTCGCCGGGACGGAGGCGGACCAGCAGGCCCAGTTGATCCCGGCTCAGCGGCTGATCGGCCGGGCTGAACAGGATCTCGGAAATGCGCTTCCCATAGAAGGGGTGGGCGGTGGCGGCGCTCTGGCCGCGCGAGGCAGCACTTGCGCAAAGGGCCAGAATTAGGACACCGAGTGCATGTCCGCTCACTTCCTGCCATCATAGCAGCGGGCATTGCTACGCTTTCCTCAGATGGAAGAGCAAGCAGCAGAACGATACTCACGGCAGTCGCGGCTGGCGGAGATCGGTGACGAAGGCCAGCGGCGGCTCCGGGCGGCCACTGTGGCCGTGGTGGGCTGCGGCGCCTTGGGCGCGTTTCATGCGCAGGCGCTGGGCCGTGCCGGCGTGGGCCGTCTCCTGTTGATCGACCGCGATTTCGTCGAATGGTCCAACCTTCAGCGGCAATGGCTCTACGACGAATCCGACGCCCAGGAGGCGCTGCCGAAGGCCGTGGCTGCCTCTCGCCAACTGGCCCGGATCAACCGGGAAGTCCGAACCGAACCGCTGGTGGCGGACCTGACGGCCGAATCCATCGGAGATCTGCTGGGCGAGGCTGACCTGATACTGGACGGCACGGACAACTTCGAAACCCGTTACTTGCTCAATGACTATTGCGTGGAGACGGCCAAGCCATGGGTCTACGGCGGCGCCGTAGGGACTTACGGGCTGGCTATGCCTGTGCTGCCTGGGCGCGCCGCCTGCTTCGAGTGCATCTACCCGGAGCCGCCTGGCGGCCCCCAGCCCACGTGCGAAACCGCGGGCGTCCTGAACACCATCACTGCCCTTGTCGGAGCGTGGCAGTCCAGCCTGGCGCTCCGGATCCTCGTCGAAGGGGTGGAGCAACTGCCCGCCAGGATCACCACGATCGATGCCTGGAGCGGCGTGGTACGCCAGGTGGCCATGCCGCCTCCTCTGCCGGACTGCCCCAGTTGTGGCACCCGCGCCTGCCGCCATTTGTATGGAGCGCAGCGTGTACCCATCAGTCTGTGTGGCCGTAACGCCGTGCAGATTCATGACCGGCAGCGGCCCATCGTCCTCGAAGAACTGGCCGCACGGCTGCGCCCACTGGGCCCTGTACGCTCCAACGGCTTCGCCCTCCGGTTCACCACCGGCCCGCACGAACTCACCATCTTCCCCGACGGCCGAGCCATCATCAAAGGCACCACCGACCCCGGCCTCGCGCGCAGCCTCTACTCACGCTATGTCGGAAACTAGCCAAACCGGGCTAGACTGAAAGGTGCGGGCGGTTAGCTCAGTTGGTTAGAGCGCCTGCCTTACAAGCAGGAGGTCGCTGGTTCGAGGCCGGCACCGCCCACCACCCGCCAGATCGCCTCACACCGCCGCTGCACCCTCCGCCAAGAGCCGGTACAGCCTTGCTGCAAGCGGCTCGACGGCAGCTTCCACCTCGGGCGTCATCTCCTCCGAAAGCAGCGACAACTCCGCCCCCTCGACGCCAAACACCTGGATCTCCTCCGGCATCGGAATCTCCATCTGCCGCGCAAAAGTCAGAGCTTCAGGCACGGTCAGCGAATGCGCGCCCAACCGCCGCGCCGCGCCTGCCACCGCCGAGGGTTCCAGCTCGCGGACGCGCCCGGGTTGAGGGTCCGTGACGAAAAGGCAGTCCACAAGAATCGCCCGGCGGTAGCCGCTCAACAAATCAATCAGTTCGAACCCGCCACGCGTGCTGAACGCAACCTCCACATCCGGCAGCGGAGCAGCTTCCAACAGCCGCTGGAGTTCTCCCGCCACGGCCAAGCCCACGCGGTCGTCGCTCACTACCGGGTTGCCGAGCCCCAGCACTACCGTCTTGCCTGCACGGGCCGAACTCATGACGCGTGTCCCACATCGAGAATACCGGGTGCGCAACCCTCCCCTCTGCTCAGGTATCGTTTTGTCTATGCCCGCCGTGCCGGATTGGGACCGCTACTTTCTCGAAATCTGCCGGGTCGTTGCGCGCCGGAGCAAGGATCCGTCCACGCAGATCGGCTGCGTCATCGTCGGGCCCGCCCACGAAATCCGGTCCACCGGCTACAACAGTCTGCCCCGCGGAATCCGTGACGGCGTGGCTGAGCGTTTCGAACGGCCCACGAAGTACCTTTGGATCGAGCACGCCGAACGCAACGCCATCTACAACGCCGCCCGCTGCGGCACCCCGCTGGAAGGCTGCACGCTTTACGCGGAGTTTATGCCTTGCATGGACTGCGCCCGGGCCATTGTGCAAGCGGGCATCCGTGAAGTGGTTCTGGATGCCGACCGTGTGCGCACTTATTCCAGCCCGCACTATGACGAGCAGTTCAAGACCTCGCGCGAACTTTTGGCCGAGGGTGGCGTGGCCCTGCGGTCCGTCTCTCTCGAGCAGAGCGGCCCGGACTAACCTGCCGCGCCGAAATACCGGCCGCTCGAAGGCCACGCCGGCGGAGGGTGTTGAGGCGTGACACGCCTCCGCAACGCCCGCCGGAATGCCCTAAACCGGTGATGGCATTGAGTGCATTCCATTGGCCGCAGCCCCCACAGACCATGTAAGAAATCCAACAGCGTCTTGCGGCGTATGCGGCGCACCCGCGCGCCGCTGCAGACCGGGCACCGGGCGGTGAACACCGTCAGGATCCGGCGCAGCGGAGGAAACGGAGGCGTAGGGGCCACACTGTTGCAGTGCCGGTTCCCCTCGGGATTTCTCCCCCGGCGCCCCCCGCCCCCGAGCCTTGTCGCCCGCCATGGCGGACGGTTATCATTGAGCACGCGCCTGGATCATGTTGGTGTGGATCTGGAGGAACCCATGGGGCGAATGTTGGCCGTCGGCGCCACCAGCATTGGAAGAGTCCGGCAAAACAATGAAGATAGCTGGCTCCTGGATGAAGATCTTGGGCTCGCCATCGTGGCCGATGGCATGGGAGGCGAAGCCTGCGGCGAGGTAGCCTCTGCATTAACGGTACGGGCTATCCAGGAATACTTCGCCCAATGCTCGGAGGTGGAACCCCGCCTCCCTGCCCTGCGCGACGCCATCCGCCAGGCACACCAACGGGTCGTCGCTGAAGCCCAGTCCGCCACTGCCTGCCAGGGAATGGGCTCCACGGTGGTGGCCGCGGCTTGGGATCTGCCGGGCCTGGACATCGCCAGCGTCGGCGACAGCCGTGCTTATCTGCTACGCGGCGGCCATCTGCGGCAGATCACTATTGACCAGAACCTGGGTAACCAGATGCGGCAGATGCGCGGCTGGACCGATGAGCAGGTGGCTAATTTCCCCCAACGGAACATCCTTACTGCCGCCATTGGCGCAAGTGAGGAGTTGCCAATTCAGCAACACAGTTTCCTCCTCGAGCCCGGCGACCGCATCCTGCTTTGCAGCGACGGACTCTACGGACCGCTCGGCGATGAGTCCTTGGCTGCACTGCTGTTCGCGGGCGGCGATTTGCCCGGACTGCTCGACAACCTCATCCAAAAGGCGAATGAAGCCGGCGGTCCCGACAACATTACGGCAATTCTGTTGGAACTGCCGCCTGTCTAGCGGCGGACGCCTGCAGCAGTTGATCTTCTAGCACGGCGATCTTGCGCCGCAGCCAGATGGCAGAGGGGAAATGCCGGGCCGCTGCGGTGTAGGCCTGGTGCGCGTCGAATAGAAGTCCCGCCTGCTCCAGCAAGGTTCCTTGTCCTAAAATCCGCAGAGGATCATCCGCAGCCAGCGGCTCTAATGCATCCAGATCAGTTCGCAACTGCTTCCGCCGCGGTTCGGGAAGCGCCATGATGCGGTCCTGCAAGGTGCCTTGCGGCGATAGGATCGTGCCCGTGCGCGCCACCAGCACTCCGTACTGCTGCTGACTGGCGATGGACAATCTCGGCGACACCGGCAGATAGCAAGATGCCACGGGTTGCCCATTGGGCTCCGGGCCTGATTTCCTCTCCCAGCCTTCCGGCGTCAACAGCACATCGGAGCCTGGCTCTAGCGTCAGCTTGGCCCGTGCAGGACAGACAAGAATCGCAGGAGTATTGGCGCCCGCCCGCACCCGGTCTCCCGCGAATAGCAGTTCGCCAGCCCGGGCCGGCGCCGCTGACTGCCGGCCGCGTTCCACCGTAGCGCCATCGCTCATGAGCAGGCCGACGGCCGGCGCCTGCGGCACCTGGGCCGCAGCGGCCAGAACGGCCACGAACCCGGCATTGAGGCTCAAAATGCGCACCACAGCTCTATTCCATCACAGCCTCAGCGGAAGCCGTACTTCCGTCCGGAAAGATCACATACCAGAGGTGAGGCCGCACGCCGGCTGCGCCTCGTGGGCAGGGCGTTCAGCGCCGACCCAATCAAAACCGAAGAGAGGAGAATCAGGAGTTCCATAGCACCGTATACAGGTGTTCACCTGAGGATTTTCCTCGGACGTTCACCTTACCGATGCTGCTGAGTGCAACTGCATTGCCAACTTGCGAACGCACCGCCTCGCTCAGCAGAATCTTTGTATCTAGTTCTTTATTCAGGGCTTCCAGACGCGATGCGGTGTTAACGGTGTCGCCCAGCACAGTGTACTCAAGCTTGTCACCACTGCCCACGACACCGACAACGGCAGACCCGGAGTGGATCCCGGCCCTTGTCTCGAAAGGGCCAGGCGCAGCCACGATTTCCATAGCAGCTCGCAGAGCCCGCAGAGCATGCGGTTCCTTGTCCGCCACAGGAGGAAAGATGGCCAGCATTCCATCGCCCACGAATTTGTTCACCTGTCCGTTGTGACGGACAACTGCGGCGGTGACGGCTGCCCAATAGTCGTTCAAACAGGCAAAAATTTCTTCTGGCTCGCGGGTCTCGCTGAAGGTGGTGAAACCACGGATGTCCGTAAACAGGACGGTGAGTTCTTCGCGCCGGCCTTCCACCCGAAGCCTCTCGCTGGATTCCACGTCAGTCGCCAGCCTTTCTCCCACGAAAGCGGCCACTGCGCCCCGGAACAGACGGCCGCGGCGCTCGGCCAATCGGGCCCGGCCGATCAGGGTGAATACGGCCGCACAGAGCCAGGCCAGTAGCCAGGACGCAGTTGGCGCCACCCATCCCGCAAGGTAGAGAAGCCATGCGGCCGACAACGTGGCCACCAGGGTGGCGCCGAGGATGGGAAGAAATGCCATTTGCAGCCGCAGGATGCCCCAAGCCGCCAATGAGAAGCCGAGCAGCAATATCCAACTGGTCGCCAGAACAGGGGGCAGGTCAACCAGATAATTGCCATCGAGGAGTGTCGCCAGGGCGCTGGCATGGATCTCGACTCCCGCCGTGTTCGCCGGGACGCCAGGCCGGAAGGCGTAATACGGCGTGGCATGGCGGTCGGTGGGCAAGTCTGATCCGAGCAGCACCGCCTTACCGTCCACCCATCTGCGGAGCTGACCTTCATCCTGTCTCTGATCGGCGTCCAGAAAATGCGCCAGAGAGACGCGGGCGACCGTTCCGGCGGGTCCGGCATGGCGGATCCGCACAACCCGTGACGGTGCGGCCGGCGCGCGGCCAGAGAATCGCTCTGCCACAGCCAGTGCGAAACTCTTGGCTTCACCTCCCGGTGCGGCCAGCTCCACACGCCGGATGAACCCGTCGATATCCGAGTAGAGGTTCACGTAAGCGGCCGAACCGGCCGAGGAGCAAGCCAGATTCCATGGCACAGCCCAGTCCTGCTGACGGCCATAATATGGCCCCGCGACGCCGCAAACGATGGGTGTCTTTGGGTGTATTTCCAGGAAGGTTCTGGCCAATTCTTCATCCGAGCCAGGCTCCCATCGCGCCACTGGAATGGGAAAGGCCACATCAACACCAATCGTTTTCGCGCCCGCGCGCGCCGCTGCCCGGAGAGCTTGGGAATAGTGCCGGTGCCAGAAGAGCAACGGCTCGGGATAAGTTTCGATACTAGGCTGGTCGATGGTTAGCAATACTACTTGCGGCGGAGTGCGGGCCGGCGTCGCCAGCACCATCAGGTCGTAGACCTTCAACTCCAGAAATTCCAAGGGCTTTGAGCGGGATAGCAGCATTGTCAGCAGGCAGGCAGCCGCCGCAGCGGCCCCAACTGCCACCCATTGCCGTTGTCTTGCCTGCATTTTGAAACCGCCGCTCAATGAAAAAAGCATAGCGGGTAAGAAACCGCGTGAGAGAGGGTACTGGAAGTACCGACAATCCTAATGGAGACCCGGAGCTGCCCCCGTCCCGCCCAGTGCAGGGTGCAGCATCACCCGCCCGAGTCCCGGACAGGAGAGCTACCCGCGTGGCGCAATACAAGTGTTATTGGAAGGGCGCGTTTGGAGGATTCTTGATTGCGGCGAATTTGTGGAGCGCCACCGTCAGGGAAGTTAGCATCCCGCAACAAAAAAGGGAGCCTTCATTCGCTGAGACGCGCTTCTTCCTGCTTGAATGGACCATCCTGCCAGAGGCCGGGCCAACCCGCATGAGCGTGGCTTCCGTCGCACGCCTTTTGTCGAGCCGGTCGCCCCTTGAAACCATTGAGGCGGAACGGCTCGGGAAGGCGGCCGTGGCGGTTCTTCTTCCGGATATCCCCGTGCGGAATGCGATCTTCGGGACCGGCCAGGCCCCGTTGCGCGACTTGCCCGGCGGGGGGGTCGAATGGATAACCGGAATCGGCGTATTGCTGCTCGCCGTCGCTGGCTCCCTCCGGTGGCTGGTCCAGGACAGCGCACCGTACACGAAGGAAACCCCGCAGGTGCACCAGCCGGAAAGCCTCTCCCCGCCCTCGCTGGTCATGAGCGCTACTCCTGGGTACATTCAGCGCCGCGCTCGCAACGACATGTTGATTTGTGGATTTGCCCCGCCCCGGCGGCAGTGATACACTGGTTACGCCTCATGGACTGTATTTTCCCCGGTCCCAATCCCCGAGGAGTTGAGTTCCCGACCTAAATGAGTTCGACCGTTTTTCTAGGCAATCTTCCGGTGTGGGTCACTGCCGATGACATCAAGGCGTGGCTTGCAGCGGACAACCTCGTGGCCGATTCCGTCAAAGTAATCCGCAATCCGGAAACCCAGGAATCCAAGGGCTTCGCCTTCATCGAGGCGCCGAACGAAGAGGAGATGCAGTCCATCATCCGACGATTCGACCGCGCCCCGCTGGAAGACCGATTGCTCCGCGCAAACGCCGCCCAGCCACCCCGCTCCAAGAGTGGTGCCCCGGCTGTGCGTCCGCAGCAGGCGGCAGTTCCCCCGGCAGGTGAACGGCGCCAACGTGGCGGCCGGAAACATGCCAAGAAGACCGCCGGCGGGCCGCCCAGCGCGTTTGCCGAGGAATTGGCCAAGGCCCTCTAAACCAGCTTTCCTCCTCACCGGCGCGGTCCTTCCTGCCGCGCCGCACATATTCCTGCCGTACTTTCCGCAATAACCCTTTTCCATTCATCTGGTTTCGATACCCGGTGATATACTCTGAAGCACCCGCGGGCGCAGTGTGCCCGGGATGTTCTTTTCCTTCTTGCATAGTGAGGATAATCGGGTGAACGATCTGCTGCTGGTCCGGTCTTTGTTCGTACTTACCCTGGCGGCCGCGGCCTGGTATCTCCGTCCTTTTCAATTAGAAGCAGTTCCCGGCGCCGTTGCCGGAGCCGTCTTTGGGGCATTGGTGCTGGTCGTCGAATTCCGCTTGCGCCAGGTCAGCCTGAAGAGGCTGATCGGTGCTGCCGCCGGGAGTGTCCTGGGCATCCTGGGCGCCTTCATGATTGCCCTGGTGCTGCAGTGGGCGCTCCCCGGAGCGCCAGGCACTCTCTCTTTTCTTCAATTGTTCGTACTCCTCCTGATGACCTACGTGGGCCTCATTTTGGGAGCGAACAAAGGTGAACTCCTCAACTTGGCCGCCCTCGGCGGCCTCTTCGGCGGCGAAAAGGCGCCGAAGCACAGTTTCAAGATCCTCGATACCAGCGTCATCATCGATGGCCGCATCGCCGACATCGCGGAGACAGGGTTTCTGGACGGCGTCCTGGTGGTTCCGCAGTTTGTTCTGCGCGAACTCCAACTGGTGGCCGATTCCGCCGACTCAATGAAGAGGAACCGGGGCCGCCGCGGGCTGGACGTCCTGCAGCGCCTCCAGAAGATGAGTTTTCTCAACGTGCAGATTCTCGAGGAAGACTTTCCCCAGGTCCGCGAAGTTGATATGAAGCTCATCGAACTCGCCAAACTATACGACTGCCGCATCGTCACCAACGATTTCAATCTGAATAAAGTGGCAGGGCTGCACGGCGTACAGGTGCTCAACATCAATGAACTGGCTAACTCTTTGAAGCCCATCGTGCTGCCGGGCGAAACCATGCGCGTCTTTATCCTCAAGGAGGGCAAAGAGTATAACCAGGGCGTCGCCTATCTCGATGACGGCACCATGGTAGTGGTGGACAACGCCCGGCGGATGATCTCCAAAACCATCGATATCGCTGTTACCAGCGTTCTGCAGACCACGGCAGGCAAGATGATCTTCGGCCGGTTCGACGAGCGCGTGCACCACACGTATGACCAGCCGCCGGCCGGGCAGCGTACTACAGCCGAGCGGGAGAGAGCCGCCGCCAGCCAGGCCCACGACTGAGCCTCCAGCCCGGCACGAGACCCTGGCAAGTGCGATCCTGAAAGCGTTCCCTGATGCGAGTTTCCGTTATTCTCCCCGCTGCGGGGTTAGGCACCCGGATGAAAGCGGGCGCGGCCCTGCCTGAACACACCGGCACCAGCCGGAAGCAGTGGATGCTGCTGGAAGGAACGCCGGTCCTCTTCCATACCATCCGCAAGTTCACCAACTGCCGGCTGGTGGACGAGGTGGTGGTGGCATTAAGGAAGGAAGATCTCGAGTGGGCCTCAGCCATGCTCGCGGAAGGCGACTTCGCCCGGCCCGTACGCGTGGTCGAGGGCGGAGAAAGCCGCCAGCAATCCGTGGAGCGTGCCTTGGCGGCGCTGGATCCGGACGTGGACATCGTGGCCGTTCACGATGCCGTCCGGCCGTTTGTCGACACCGAGACCATTGAAGCTGTGATCCAGCAAGCCGCGGAAACCGGCGCGGCCATCGTGGGCATCGTACCCGTCGACACCGTGAAACAGATGCACCGCCATTGCATAGCCGGAACGTTGAACCGCGACCGCCTTGTGTTGGCCCAGACTCCGCAAGTGTTCCGCGCGGCCCTGCTGCGGGAAGCTTTCCAGCGGGCCTCCGAAGACGGGTTCACCGGCACCGACGAAGCAAGTCTCGTCGAACGCCTCGAGACCGTCGACATCGTGGTGGTCACCGGCAGCGACCGCAACATCAAGATCACACGGCCCTCCGACATCCCACTGGCGCAATTCTTCCTCGCCGAGGAGCGCCGTAAAGCGGAAGCTACGGCATGATGGAGTTCCGCACTGGGCTGGGATGGGATAACCACCGGATTGCCGAAGGGCTGCCCATGATCCTGGGCGGCGTGCATATCGATGCGCCTTTCGGCCTCGAAGGCCACTCCGATGCCGACGTCCTGAGCCACGCCATCACGGATGCAATTCTTGGCGCGCTGGCAGCCGGCGACATCGGCATGCATTTCCCGGATAACGATCCACGCTGGAAGGGCGCCGGTTCGCTGCAGTTCCTGCATCACGCCGCCAGCCTGGCCGCCGAAGCAGGCTACCGTATCGCGAACATCGACTCCACGGTGATTCTGGAAAAGCCGAAGCTCAAGGACTACCGCACCGAGATTCGTACTCGACTGGCGGATACCCTGGGCTTGGACATTTCGCAGGTGTCCGTCAAATTCAAAACGGCGGAGCGCGTTGGCCCGGTGGGCGAAGGCCGCTCGGCGGAGGCCCAGGCGGCCGTTCTCTTGGTGAGATGACGCCGGTCCCCGGCCCCCGGGGCCGCTTCCTGGTGGGCGTGTTGCCCGAGTTCCGGCGAGATCCGGCCGGATTCCTGCTCCGCACCGCCCGTGACTACGGCCCGCTTTCGGCTTTTCGACTCGGCCAACAACAAACCTACCTCGTCAACCACCCGGATCTCATCCGTGAAGTTCTGCAGACGCAAGCCCGCCGTTTTGTTAAGAGCAAGAGCACTGAGCGCATCAAAGTAGTACTGGGCGAGGGCCTGTTGACCAGCGAAGGCGAATTTCATCTGCGCCAGCGGCGCCTGGCCCAGCCCGCGTTTTATCAGCCCAGGCTGGCCAGCTATGCCGCCGTGATGTCGGAAGAGGCGGAACGGGCTTGTGCCGGCTGGCGTCCGGGCCAGAGCGTGTCTGTCGATCAGACCATGATGGCGCTGACCCTGCGCATCGTGACCCGTACCCTTTTCAGCGCACAGCTTGAGGAAGATCATGCCGAGGTGGGCGAGGCGGTCACAGGCTTGCTCAAACTGTTCCCCCTCCTGGTGCTGCCTTTCAGCGAATACCTCCACCGTATACCCATACTCCCGGTGTCGCGGCAAATGCTGGCGGCCCGCGCCCGCTTGGACGCGATCGTCTATCGCATCATCCGCGAACGCCGCGCCAGCGGTGAATCCGGCAATGACTTACTAGGCATGCTGTTGGCCGCCCGCGACGAAGAGGACGGCCAGACCATGAGTGACCGCCAGGTGCGTGACGAGGTTCTGACGCTCTTCTTGGCCGGACACGAAACTACGGCCGTGGCGCTCACCTGGACGTGGTGGCTCCTTTCGCTCCACCCGGAAACAGAGCGGCGCCTGCACGCCGAATTGGATCAGGTTCTGGGCGGCCGCCCACCCGCGCTGGCGGACTACGCGGAGTTGCGCTTCACCGAGCAGGTCCTGGCCGAGTCCATGCGGCTTTTTCCGCCCGCCTGGGCCATGGGCCGCCGGGCGATCGAGCCGGTCGAATTGGGAGGACACCGGCTGCCCGCCAATTCCGTCTGCATCGTGAGCCCCTACGTTCTGCACCGGACACCGGAATACTGGCCTGAACCTGAACGCTTCAATCCGGACCGGTTCCGCCCGGAAGCGCGCGAAGCCAGGCACCGGCTCGCCTACCTCCCCTTTGGCGCGGGCCCGCGCATCTGTATTGGAGAGCGCTTTGCCTGGATGGAAGGTGTGCTGGCCCTGGCCACTATCGCCAGGAAATGGCGCCTGGCTTCAACCGGCGAAAAGCCTCTCGTGCCCGAGCCGCTCATTACGCTGCGCCCGCGCGGCGGGTTTACCGCCACTGTCATCCCGCGTTCCTAGCGCGGGCTGGCCGCCAGTTGCGCCAGGCTCTTCTGGCGCGTCGGTAGAAACTCGTCGCCCTCCCTCCAGGTGGGCAAGGATTCCCAATTGGCGGCTTCCAGCGCCAGCGTAAAGCCGAACCGTGCCGCTTGCTCCATCCCGGAGAAATCCCAATCGTCCGCGAACTCGTCGGTGGGCTGGTGGTACGTGCCTGAAAACCGCTTGCGGATCTCGGCAATCTGTTCTGGCGTCTTGCCGATGTAGTCGCTGCCCATGTTGACGGAAAATGCCGGCACGCCGGCGCGCGCGAACGAGAAATGGTCTGAGCGGTAATAGCTGCCTGCCTCCGGCCTGGGGTCGGACTTTAGGGTGAGTTGGAAGCGCTCCGCGACGTTTTCCACCAGGCTCTTCAGGGTTGTGCGCTCGTAGCCGTTCAGCACTGCATCGCGTACGCGGCCGCGCGGCGAGTAGGAATCGAAGTTAAAGTTTGCCGCCAGCCGTCCGGCGGGCAGCGGCGGGTTCGCTGCGAAATGAAAGGCGCCCAGGAGCCCGCTTTCTTCAGCCGTAACTGCGACAAACAAGGCCGATCGCCGCGGCTTTGGCTCGAGAGAAGCCCAGGCCCGTGCCATCTCGATCAGCAGCGCGCAGCCCGTGGCGTTGTCTACCGCTCCGTTGTAGATTGCATCGCCGTCCACCGGCTGGCCCACGCCCAGATGGTCCCAGTGCGCAGAAAGAACTACCGCCTCCTGCTTCAGTTGCGGGTCGGCCCCCTCTACCATTCCCACAACGTTATAAGTCTGGATGGGCCGGCTCACCGCCTGGATCGAACCCTCTACCCGCCACTTCAGCGGCATCGGACGGAAGCCAGGCTTGTCCGCGCGCGCCAGCATCTCAGAGACGCTGGACCCCTCGGCAGCGAAGATCTTCTGGCCAATTTCTTCTGTCACCCAGCCCGCAAACAGCAGTGCTGGTTGGCCAGACTGACGCGTGGGCATCGGCGTGGCGCGGCCGTTCGCCCGCAGAACCTGCCAGCCATAGCTGGCCGTGGGCGTCGTGTGGATGATCAGGACTGCCGCCGCACCCTGCCTGTTTGCCTCTTCGTATTTGTAAGTCCATCGGCCGTAATATGTGAGAGCCTTGCCGCCAAAGAACTTTGGGTCATCCGACGGCGGCTCGCCCGTAAACAGGACTACGGTTTTCCCTTTCACGTCTGCCCCGGCGTAGTCGTTCCACTGAAACTCTGGCGCTACAATCCCGTGCCCAACGAACACGGTCTCCGTGTTCAGGGTTACCGACGGCAGTTGTGCGTGGGAGGTGCCAACGAATTCATCAAGCCATTTCGGCCGGATCGTCTCCCCTCCTCGACTCAAAGTGAGTTGTGGCGTGGGCGTCAGCTCGACCGAGGTCAACGGGACGCGCTGCAAGTAGCTGCCACCGTCACCTGCAGGCTTCAGCCCCGCCGCCTCGAATTGAGCGGCCAGGTACTGCTCAGTCAACGCCCCGCCCCGGGTTCCGGGCCCGCGTCCCTCCAGGAGATCGTGAGAGAGAAAGCGAACATGGGGGCGGATCCGGTCCCCGGTAATCCGGTCCGCTTGGCCGAAGAGCCCTCCGGCCAGAATCAGGGCACACAGTATCCGGCAATGCATTACACAGAACTCCTTTTGCTCGCCAGCTTGGCGATGAAACGCGGAATGTCAATCACGAAGCGCTCGTGCGTCCCTTCAGCAATCTTCTCCTTTTCATCGCTTGCCTCAACCGCAAAGCGGACTTTCCGTCCTGAGACTTCCAGAACTTGCGCCCGGAAAGTGACTGAGAGGCCCACTGGCGTGGCGGCCAGATGCCGGACGCTGACGTCGGTCCCCACACTGTCTTCCGTCTCTCCAAGATACGGTTTGATGACGTTTCGCGCCGTATACTCCAGGTAACCGATCAGGTAGGGGGTGGCCAGCACTCTCGCCTCGTCGGTACCCAGGAAATCGATGGCCAGCTCCGGGGTCACCAGTAAACTTTGCTGCCCCGCAGCGCCAATCGGAATGGCAACCATGTCATCATGGTAGCGCGGCCGGGAAATGCCATCCCGGCAAGGGCTTGCAACTCCTGCGGGCCTGCCAGCGTCCAACAGGTGTACCTGCTGTTTGAGGAACCGATTGCGTAGATTGCTGCTGATCCAGATACTTTTGTTCGCCACGGCGTTACTGCCCGCGGTCCGCGCCAACGAAGCGGCCAGCGAGCAGGAAAAGGCTGATGCTGCTAACGCCATCCAGAAATATCTTTCGGTGGGCCGAAAGAACGTCGTCCGGAGCGCCACGATGGCGGCGCGGTTTGCCGGGAAACTGCCCAAACTCGGCCGGGAAGCCACAATCGTAGCCAAGAAGACGATTCTGCCCAACGGGGCTGTGGAGTACGACGTCGTCGACCGGGAAGGCGACCGGACAGTGCAGAAGGACTTGATTGCCCGCTACATGGGCGCCGAAATCGAGAGTTCATCCAAGCCCTCGGATGAAATGGCAATCAACGAAAAAAACTACAAGATCAAGTCCAAGGGATTGCAGCAGCGTGACGGGCGCTCTGTACAAGTGCTGGAGTTAAACCCCCGGAAGAAGCGGCCGGGGCTCTGGAAAGGCGAAGTCTGGGTGGACCCGGAATCGGGCCTAACCATATGCGAATCCGGGCGGTTTGTGAAAAGTCCTTCCGTATTCCTGAAGAAGGTGGAGTTCGAGCGGTATTACACCATTGAGCAGGGCCAGTCGGTGCCCCGTTTGATGGTCACCTCGATTCAAACCCGCTTCTGGGGGATCGCCGAGTTACGGGTGGAATATTCCGACCTGCAATTGGAGCCACCCGCCGGGCACAACCACGTCGCCAACACATCCGCTGAAGCGAGCAAGCCTCAGGAAGCCCCGCCGCCCTACCTCGCCAACTAGCGTGCATGCCGAGGCCGGAAGGACAGCCGCAGCGACCCATAACGTATAACCGGTTGCATTAAAAAGGCGGCTGGACTCCGAAGAGCACAGCCGCCTTCTGCGATTTTCTAACCCCTGCAGGCTAGAAGTTAATGCGGCCCGAAAGCTGCAGCGAGCGGTTGTCGCCCACCGTGGAGGTAATCTGCCCCACCGTGGGCGAACCGATCGAGGCATTCGGGAAGCCAAAGTAAGGCGTGTTGAACAAGTTGAAGGCCTCGAAGCGGAAGTTGAAGTTCATCCGTTCCGTGATGCGGAAGGTCTTCACCAGCGACGAGTCGATATTGATGACCCCCGGCGAATAGAAGATGCCGCGGCCGGCGTTGCCGTACGCGGTGTTGGGCGGCGGCGCGACAAATGCAGTGGGGTCAAACCACAGCGCCCGGTCCGGATTGCTCAATCGCCCATCCGCGATCCGATTTGGCCAGGATGGCGCGCCGTTGTTCACGCCGTTTTGCAACCCGACGTTGAAAGGACGGCCGGTCGTCAAAGTGACAATGCCGCCGATCTGCCAGCCCCCAAGCACGGCATCCAGGAAGGGGTTGTCGATGGGGCGCTGCCGTCCTTTGCCCCACGGCAGGTCATAGAGGCCGTTCACGACGGAACGGTGCTTCACGTCAAAGCCGGAAGGTCCGCGGTAGCACTGCAGGCAGGTGATGGTCAGCGGGCCACCCGTATTGCCGCCGCCCGAGGCTACCGAACCGCCACGGTCCAGCGCCTTGCCATAGGTGTAAACGCCCAACAGGCTGAACCCGCCCGCAAAGCTGCGCTGCACTCGCGTGGTCATGCCATGGTACACGCTCATATTGTTCGGCTCGAAGATCTGGATGGTGGCGATGTCGCGCAGCGCCTGGTAGGGCCGGCGGTCGGCGACCGCGCCAGGTCCGATGCGCACTTCGTTGTAGTTCATCGAAGTGAGCAGGTTGATGCCCCGGCTGCCGACGTAGCCGATCTCGGCCATCCAGTTCGGCGAAAGCTGCCGCTGAACAGTCAGGCTCCAGGTCTGCGCATACTGTGTCGGGTTATTCATCGAATAGCCCATCACTTTCGGCCGCCGTTGATTGATTTCGGCGGTGGTGGTGGGTTTCAGCGGGGTCAGCGGGCCGAAAGGCTGCTCAATCCGCGGCACCGCGGAGTAATCCGTCAAATTGTCGCCCAAAGCGAACTGCTCACTAAACAGCCACGGCACGTTCTGCGGCAGCATATTGGAAGCGGAGACGGGCTCGGGATAGTACGAGATGCCGTAGCCGCCGCGCAGGAGTGTTTTCTGGTTGCCAAACACGTCATACGCGAAGCCGAAGCGCGGACCGAAGTTGAAGTAATCGGTGTCGCGTAACGGACGGGAGGCGCCGTCTTCACCGGCGTACATAAAGTTGAGCGTACGCAGGTTAAAGCTTGTGAGGCGGTTGTACTTCTCGGTTTCGGGCGAAAAGATCTCATACCGCAGACCAAGATTGAGGGTCAGCCGGCGGTGGATCTTCCAGTCGTCCTGGATAAAGAAGGCGTTCTCCCAGGCGCGGAGTCCAGGCACGGCCAGCAGGAAGCCTCTGTCGCCGGTCTGCACGAGACCCAGCAGCATGGACGCCCAGCCAGAACCGGTGCCGACAGGCGACACGGGATTCTGCACGAAGCCGCGATTGAAATTCAGGGTACCGCGTGTGGAACTGTTGGTGAACGGCGATACGTCGCGGCGGACTACGTGGTAGCCAAACTTCAGATTATGCGCGGCCTTCGTGACGTAGACGTTGTAATCGAGTTGATAATTCACCTGCTTGGGCCGTGCTGGCAGGAAGCCCGGACCACCACTGATACCTGTGAAGTCCGCGATATTGATCGTGGGCAGACCCGTTGAGTTGTCTGTCAGGTTGATGTTCCGGATGCCTAGCGAATCCGCGGCGGGAATGCCGAAATCGGATTGCACGGTGGAGGGGTTGGTGCGCGCCCAGCCAGCCCGGAACTCGCCCACGATGGTGGGAGTCCAGACGCGAGACCAGTTGAAGGCGCCTCCATGGGTTCGCAGGCGGGTGTATTGGATGCCAGCTACGAAGGGCCCCAGTTGGAAGCGCTGCGCGGCCTCGGCAGGTGTAGGCAGACAGCAATTGGCCTGCCCTTGCGGTGCGTCGAGGTCGTACCACTGCTGCGCATAGCGGAAGAAAAAGTTGTCCTTCTGCGATGCGGCGTAGTCCAGACGGACCGTGTACTGGTTGTCATCAATGAGGCGATTGGGCGCAGACTGGTAGTTCAGCGCATTGCCGCCATTTTGTCCTGCGAAATTCGGCCGCGGGTAAATGCTGGCCAGATTGCGCGACACTGTCCCAATCCTCGAACCAGGAATCACGTTGCCCGGAAACTGGTCGCGGACAAAACCGCTTCCTGCGGGATTCGCCCGCGTGGTGAAGGGGTCGTAGATCGGAATCACCGCGCCAGCGGCTGTAACAAAGCGACTGAAGTCGCCGGCCCGCACCGCGTCGGTGGGCACCGTGTTGAGATAGTCCAGACCGCGGACTTCCCTTTGCCCGGCGTAGTCGCCGAAGAAGAAGAGCTTGTTCTTGATGATCGGCCCGCTTACGGCCGCGCCCATCTGGTGCCGCCGGAACGGCAGCTTTTTCGGCAGCGCCTGTGGTGACTGGAAGTAATTGCGGGCGTCGAAGACGATGTTGCGATGGAACCAGAACGCTGTCGCGTGAAGGTCGTTTGCTCCGCCGCGCGTAGAGACGGAAACCACACCCGCCCCGCGGCCGAACTCGGCGGAGAACGAACCCGTCAGCACCTTGAACTCTCTCACGGATTCCAGCGAGGGCTGAACGATCACGGTGTTGAACGTGTACTCGTTGTTGTCGATGCCGTCCACCAGCCATCCGTTGGCGTTAGCCCGCTGGCCCAGCGGGTTGTAGTTTGAGGCGGCGCGGGGGTTGAAGGTCGAAGCGCCGGAGAGGTTCTCGCCTGCCTGCCCGGGAGTTACGCCCGGCGCCAGGTACACCAACTGGGCAAAGTTGCGGCCGTTCAGCGGCAGCTCTTGCACCGCCCTTTGCTCAATTACCTGACCGGTCTCCGCGCTGCTTGCCTGCAGGAGCGGGGCCGAGGCCACCACTTCGACAGTCTCGCTGACATTACCTACCTGCAGAATGACATCGACACGCGCCCGCTGGTCGACATTCAGCGTAATGTTGGCCTGCTCGGCCCGCTTGAAGCCCGCTGCCTCGATAGTGACCTTGTACAGGCCTGGCACGAGAAACGGGACCGTGAACGAACCCGTTTCGTCGGTCGTCCGGGTGACGGCCGTGCCTCTGTTGACTTCGGTAACGGTGACCGTGGCATTGGCCACGGAAGCGCCGGAAGGATCGCTGACCGATCCGAGAATCGTCCCCGTGGTAACCTGCGCGGCCGCGGGTAGCCCCATGAGGCAGAGCGCAGCACACGTGGCTAGGGTGAAACTCAAGAACCTGGAGTGCATCACCTGTTTTGTCCCTTTCGCGAAAGTGGTGTCACTTCGTCCAATGACCACTAAAGGGAGAACGGCCGGACGTAGACAGGTCCATTCTTGGCCTGACTTTTGCCGAACGTTCTTCGTCCCTGAAGTTAATGCTATTTAACACCCTGTTCATCCGAAACACAAGCGGATAAGCCACGCGCAAGAAACAGCCCTGCGCCGTCCAACCCCAATCCAATCCCATTCAACCCAAAATGGTGAGGATTAGGCCGTGGCGGTTTGTCGCTTCCGCCGCGTCTATGCTATCCTCACTGGCATCTAATTCTCCGTACGGCTAAGAGCCCGTAATCAACTGAAAAGAGAAAGAGAAACCCCATGGCCTATGTGATCGCCGAGCCCTGCATCGGGACAAAGGATACGGCTTGCGTGGACGCCTGTCCCGTGGACTGCATTCACCCTAAGAAGGACGATCCGCGGTACGCCGAAGCCGAAATGTTGTACATCGACCCGGTGGAGTGTATCGATTGCGGCGCCTGCGTGCCGGTCTGCCCGGTTTCCGCCATCTTCGCCCTCGACGACCTGCCGGAACAGTGGCAGGCCTTCACCAAAAAGAACGCCGAGTATTTCGGCCGCGAAGTCTAGGCGGGACTCCCGGAACTGTCAAGGCCGGTATACGGCCCAGGCTGTGTTCGTTTCCTGCACGACCACCTCAGTGATGCATGCCCCTTCCGGCAGTTTGGGCGCCAACAGGCGAGTCATCTCCTCGTAAATAAACACAGCGACGTTTTCGGCCGAGGTATTGCGCTGCGCGAAGGCGGGTAAGTCGTTCAAATACTGATGGTCCAGCGTTTCGCATACCTCCCGGAGGGTCTTTTTCAGATCGGAGAAGTCCACGAGGAGCCCGGCCGGCCCCAGATTCGGGCCTTGCACGGCTACCTGCACAACGTAGTTGTGTCCGTGGGGACGCGCGCACGGCCCTTCGTAGTCACGCAAGTGGTGTCCGGCCGGGAAAGAATGTTCGACTCGCAGTTCAAACATGGCGGAAAAACTCTTCCACATCCGCCAATCTGTCCGTAAAACGATACGGCGGAAGGCTTTCCAGGAACACGTGCCCATACCTCTGGCGCACGATCCGGTTGTCGAGCAGCACCAAAACCCCGCAATCGCCCCGGGCCCGGATCAGCCGGCCGAAACCCTGTTTCAGAGCAATGGCGGCCTGCGGCACCTGGTACTCCTGAAACGGGTTGCCGCCGCGCTCCCGGATGGACCGGATCCTGGCCTCCACCACCGGGTCACTAGGCACGGCAAAAGGCAACTTATCGATGATAACGCAGCTTAACTGATCTCCCTGCACGTCCACCCCCTGCCAGAAGGCCGAAGTGGCGAACAGCACACAGTGCGGGGTGGCCCGGAACTCCTCCATCAGCGCGCGCTGCGGGCGCGTGCCCTGCAGCAGGGTCGGGAATCCCAACTCTGGCGCCACGGTCTCGTAGATGGTCCGCATCTGGGCGTAGCTGGTGAAGAGGACAAACGCCCGCCCCCGCGAATGGAGCAGAACTTGGCGCACCTCCCGGGCTGCAGCGGCTGCGAAGCCAGGGGTGCGAACATCCGGGATTTCGCGCGGCACATAGAGCAAGGCCTGCTGTTCGTAATCGAAGTGGGACGGTACTATTTTTTCCCGGGCTGTAGCGAGACCCAGACGCTGCTTCAGGAAATCGAAGTTGCCTTGCACGGCTAGGGTGGCGGACGTCAACACAGCCGTATTTACCTGTTCAAACAAATACTGTTGCAACATGGACGACACGTCGATCGGCGTCGCCTGCAAGAACACGCCGCGCCCCCGGCGCTCCACCCAATAGACGTAGCTCCGGTCGCCGGACTCCATCCATTGCTGCAGTTTAGCGTGCGTCTCCTGAGCCCGGCGATGCAGCGGTCCGACCTCCTCCGGCGCGTCCTTCAACAGAGACAGGTGAGTGAAGAGCAACTCCAAGGTATTCAGCAGCAGGTGGTAGGCATCGCCGTGCTCCTGGAGGAACTCAGCATGCCGTTGAAACCCTGTCCGGCCTTCCTGCTGTGGGAACAGCTGAAAGAAGCGGTCGCCGTGATCGGCCAGCAACGTAAGCAAACTTTCGAGATCACGGGTGAGGAAGTCCTTCCGGCGGGCCGTGAGCAGCGTGTCGCGGCGCAGATCCTCCAACTGGTGGGTGGAGACCGAGAGACCAAAATATTGACCCGCAATGTCCTCCAATTCGTGTGCTTCGTCGAAAATGACCGCCGCGTAGTCCGGCAGGATGGACCCGTAGTCGTTCTGGCGCACGGCGAGGTCGGCGAAGAACAGGTGGTGGTTGACGATGACGATGTCACTCTCAGCAGCCTGCTGCCGCATCTTCGTAATGAAGCAGCGCTCGAATTGGGGGCACTTCTCTCCGGTGCAGAGCTCGGCGCGGGCATCAATCCTGGCCCAGACCGAGGCGTAATCGGGCAGGCCGGAGATCTCAGCGCGGTCGCCGGTTTCTGTGTGCTGCTCCCACTCCTGGATCACTTGGAAGTCGGAGACCTCCTCGAGGCCGGACAGGATGGGCTCCTTGGCGGCGTCGTAGATCTTTTGCCTGCAGGCGTAGTTTGAGCGGCCCTTCATGTAACAGGCCCGCAAGTCCGGGAAGAATTGCAGAAGGAAGGGGATGTCTTTGAAGAAGAGCTGCTCCTGCAGAGTCTTCGTACCCGTGGAGATGATGACCCGTTTTCCCGAAAGGATTGCCGGTACAAGATAAGCCAGCGTCTTACCCGTGCCCGTCCCCGCCTCGACAATCTGGTGGCGGTTCTCCGCAAGCGCCTTCTCCACCGCAAGCGCCATTTCCACTTGCCCGCGGCGGAACTCGAAATTCGGGTGAGTGCTGGCGAGCGGTCCGTCAGGAGAGAAGAACTGGCGTACGGTCATTGGGGGCGGGAGGAGGCTAAGGCAGGGTCGCAAAGGGGCACCCCTCCTTCATATCGTCCGGAGAGGGGTGCTAGCAAGCCGAGGCCAGGGAGAGTCGGCACATAAAAAAGCGACCGGCTCCCGTCTGGGGGAGGAGCCGGCCGCAGTTCTCTATCCGGCCTTGGCAGGGTAGCCGGACAGAGCCGTTCTGTCTCGGGAGGAGGAAACTAATGGAAGCTCGAAGCTTCAGAAGCTGCTCCTCGTTTGCTATCTAAGGATAGGATATCGGCGGATAGCCACGCCGTCAAGAGGAAACAGCAGAAAATTCCTAATCGCCGCTACCGGATGGTAATCGACTGGCTAAAGTCGCCCTGGCGGATGGTAAACGTCGCGCCGCCGAATGGCACGATGATCCTTGCACGGATTGTGCCTGGAGCACCGTCTAATGCTTCCACCGACGAAACCGATGCGCCCATGGTGTCGGTGGTGACTGCGGGGAGCGGGTTCGTGAGCGGGACGCCGGAGGGGTCGAACAGGCGGAAGTCAAAAAAGGTCCGATTGGACGACAGGAAAATCACCGAGAGCGACTCTGGATTTGCGAAGGGGACGGCGTACCAGTAGGGGATACGGATCACATCGCCGGGTTCTTCAGCCGGGACTTCACCATCTTCGTCCTCGTGATGGCGGCGGGCTACCAGAAAACCTTCGTAGGCACCGGGCGGGAGGCCACCTTCCGCGAATCGCAATTCGACAGCCGCATCCTCGCCCGCAGAGAGAACCATCCACTCGGCACTGACTGCCGGTTTCACTTCGTTGTTGGATTCGACGGAAAGCCGCCAGATGCCGTCGTTCCCGGTGACATTCTTGAGCCGGAGAATGCGGCCCTCGCTGGTCGTAGACCCACCCACTCCAAAGCTCAGAGAGACCGGGTTGGCAGTGAGACCAGCCGCGATCGAATTTTCGAGCTGCAGTCTTCCGGCGCCTGCCAACTGCACACTGACAGGCACCCCATCCACCACCACAGGGCTGGACGCGTTGACGAGCAACGACCGGATTTCATCGGCAGAAAGTTCGGGCCGGGCGCCCTTCAGCACGGCGGCAGCACCGGCCACCAGAGGAGCGGAAAAGCTGGTGCCCTGGGTGGACACGTAGCCGGATGGATCGCAGAGAGTACAGGATTCGTTCGTTCCGGCCACGCTGGTGCTGGCCGTATAGAAGGCAGTGCCGGTGGCCACCAGGTCAGGCTTGATGGCGAAGTTCACAGCGGGACCGGGACTGGTAAAGCTCGGCAGCAGGTTCGGGTCGATAAGCCGGAAAAAGCGCAACGTGATCTGGTAGTCCTCACTGGCGCCCGCCTGATCCTTCAAGCGAACGCCGTCAGCATTCCCGACAAAAAGAGCTCCGATGCGGATTTGTGATTCCGCACCAACGGAGGGGGAAACCAGAGCCTGGGGATTGATCTGTTCTGGATTATTGAACAGCAGAACGGCCACCGCTCCGGCGTTCTGGGCATTCAGGATTTTTTGGGCAAATGTGCAGGCGTTGCCCGCAGGCCCGCGCTGGATGAGCGCGATAACACCATCGAAGCTGTTCTGCGGGTAAGGTTCACATCCATAGATAGACAGCCCGAGTTTCTCCGGGTCGACAAGACGGGCGGTAACTTCCGGCATGACCTCAGAGTTGGAGGCCGCCGCGGCGGACACCGGATCGGCATCGGGAGGTGTCACGAGGGGAGAAACGATGCGGGAGTTCCTGTTGGCCCCGACGGCAATCACGCGCTCTGCCGAGGCGCCGTCATCCACAGTCATCCGGGCGGGTCCATCGTTGCCCGCCGCCACCACCATCACCACGCCCGATTTCACGAGGTTCGTGTAGGCCTCAGCAACAGGATCGGTTTCCGGCCCGGTGACTCCTATGGAACCGAAACTCATGTTGAGCACCTGCATCCCGTCGTTGGCAGCATCATCCAAGGCGAGCAGGATGAAATCGGTCGGGATGCTTCCCTGGTTGGAACGGCTCACCTTGTATGCGCCAATCCAGGCGTAAGGAGCTACCCCGGAGATAGGCCCACGCGGACTCATGTGCGAGGTTCCGGCCGCCGCCGCAGCTACTGCGGTCCCATGGCCATACAAATCATAGGCCGAGCCAAAACTGTCGTAGCTTCGTGCCACTATGACTCTCGTAGGGTTCGCAAGGAGCCTGTCGTTGGATGGGCCGCTGGAGCGGAGATAACTTTCGGGGCGCTTGAGTCCCTCAGGCAGGGCAAAGGCTGGATGCTCGGGATCGATACCGGTGTCCAGGATGCCGATTCGCACACCCTCGCCAGCCTTTTCGATGCCGCCAATCCGGTCCCAAGCTTGAGGGACAGCGTGGGCCGCCAGAGCGGCATCCAGGGATAGCTTGAGTTCCTTCACTGGCGTGACGCGCCGCACACCAGGCAGGGCGGCCAGGAGGGCGTCGGAGCCGTCTGGCGCGTCCACTATGAGTGCGTTGAGGACGGTGGTGACAGAAGCCACTTCCTGGGCGCGGGCAGTGCGCAGCAGGGTGCGGACGGCGTTTTGCCTTGCGGCCACGCGAGCGCGGCCAGCGGAGCGATCCGCCGCCGTTATCGCTGGATCCCCTTCAATTTGGACGATATAGCGCTGGGGAACGGCTTCCTGGGCGGCCAGTACGCCTGCCAGAAAGCTAAGTAGAAAGAAACGTCGACCCACGGGTCCTCCGCAGTTTCCGAAACCGGATCCGGTTAATTCTCAATCGGCAACCTCGCCGCCGGAGAGGAGATGCCATCTACTGTAACGGTAATCTCCGCAGTCCCGCTTACATCGCCGGGCAGCCGCAATCTAACCTCATTGATGCCCGTGCGGCCGACGGCGAGTCCAGCAAACTCCGGTTCCACCGTTCTATCCCCAATTCTGACACTGACGGGACGAGCGGTGGGTTGGGGTTGGCCTTCTGGCGCGGGCTCACCAGTGACGGGCGCGCCGGAAACAGCCCCAAGTCCATTGGCATAGAGGCGAATTAGCTGACCGCGCCGGGCACGGTTGGCGCTGTCGATACGATTGCCGTCTTCATCGCGTGCGTCTACGAAGACTTGCCCGGTAACGGGGTCCTCGGTTGTCCAGAAGGCCGGCGAAACAGCCGACAGGGGTACGTTGACGGCAACCGAAGAATAAATTGCGTCGATGCTGACCTTGGTGAGGACAGAGGGCACACCTTGCAGTTCCCAAGGCACCTGCACGTCCACGCGGTCATCCGCCACCGACAACAGGCGGCCGGGCAAGCTGATGCGGCGGGATGGCTCATCGAATGAGACGCTGATGCCACCCAAGGAGAGGGGCAGCCCTGGACCGGCGGCGCGGAGTTGAAATTCCGATAAGCCCCTGCCGTAGATGGAGATGATAGACCCGGGAGCCAAGCCGCCGTCGCGGCGGCCCGTAGCAGCGTTCACCACGCCTCCGGATTCGATCATTGGCTGGAGGCGGGCGTTGCCGACGAATTGATACGGACCAAGGCCAGGGAAGTCTCGAATCTCGACCTCGAATGCCTGCTCGCCGAGTTGCGGACCCAGGTCCACAACGGTGGCTTCGGCAACACCATGGATGTCGGTGCGGGGATCGGCATTGGAGGGGTAAAGCCGGACAAGCTGACCTCCGCCGTAAAGGACTCTCCATTGCACCGGAAGGTTGGCGACGGGCACCCCAAAGCGGTCGACGATTTTGCAGAGCAGCCCGCCCTGAAGTTGGTTGTTGGCCAGCCCGGAGAAATTCTGATTGCGGACGGGCAAGATGTTGAAGGGCACGCCATCGCCCACCAAGTAGAGATAAGGAATCTGGAAGGGGGAGTCGTCACCTTCCACTTCGGCAATAATGAGGCCTTCGTAGATGCCTGGCTGTGGACGGGATCCGACGAGGCGGACAGCCAGTGGCTGGGACACGCCGTTGGGGGCGAGGGTGATGTTGTTTGCGCCGAGTTCCAGGCGGGCCAAACGGTCTTCGGTCCAGTTTTCGATACGAAGATTGATGCGGATCTGCCGGTCCAGGAGGTTGGTGAACACCACGCTGCGTGTGACAGGAAACGTGGCGCGGTTCAGTACGCCGAAACCGATGGTGGCAGGATTGGCAGCAATGGGCGATTTGGCCGCGACGAAGATGTCCAATTTACCTGATCCCATGGAGACGACGGAGGCATCGACCGCCCGGCCCCGGGCGTCCAATTCAAATACGCGCGGGTCCGCCGTATTGACCACTGAGGACTTCAGGATGGGGGCCCATTCGTTCTCCGGCCGGCTCTGGAGGCCGGGAAGGGTCTGACGGGCCAAGGCGACGCCGCCAGCCACGAGCCCTGTCGAGAAGCTCGTCCCGTTGACGACGGTAAAGCCTGACGGATCATAGAGATCAGCGGCTGGATCGAAGGACTGGGTGGCCACGAGCAGGTCGGTCCCGGGAGCTACGAGGTCCGGCTTGATGCCGTAGGTGCCAATGGCAGGTCCGCGGGAACTGAAGTCCGGAACTATGTCCGCTTCAGAGGCCTCATCGGTCTCGAGGACGCCGGGGTCGAGCACGGCTTCGCGCCCACGGTTGGCTTCAAGGAACTGACGGATTGCCAGGCCATCCTGGTTGGTGATGAGCATCAGGGGGATGGGGGTGTGGAGGAGTCCGTCGGGCTGGATGAGGGTATTTAAGCCCTCGGCCCGGAAGAGAACGACGGCGCGCGCCCCGGCGCGGGCTGCGTTCTGGACCTTAACGCGGGTCGTGCAACCCCGGGCCTCGACCAGGGCCACGGATCCGGCGAGGCTGCGGTGCGGCAGGGGGGAACAGGCCTTTCCGTCGTCTTCGAGAGTGCGAATATCCACGAGAGGCGCGGCAAGCGGCTCGCGTGGACGAGGTCCGTTTCCGAAGAGGCCGCGGACCTGGCGCAGTGGCTCCGGCACGCCTTCGCCGGCTATCCGCAGGCTCTGGGTGAGGCGGTGGGCGTTGCTGCTGGCTCCTGCCGTGATGGCAGCGGGGGCGGTGCCGGGGCTGGTGATCGAACCCAGCCCTGGCAGGTAAATGCCCAGATCTCCGTCGTTTCCGGCGGCAGCGACCACGGCGAGCCCCAGCCGGGTCAGCCGCTGAACGGCTTCGGTGCGCAGATCACACCACTGACCGTTTGGCACGCCACAATCCACTTCAGGCGCGGTGTCCAGGGGGCCAAATGCCGCTGGCGCCTGCAACGACAGGGTAATGACGTCCATGCCGTCGAACAGGGCATCCTCCATGGCCGTTACGATCACGTTCGTGAACGTGATGTCGTTGACTCCAGGGGAACCGAAGACTTTGTAATTGCCCACATAGGCTTTCGGAGCGACGCCGGAGATGCGTCCCAACGGAGAATCGTGCTCGGCGCCGGCGGCCAGCATGGCAACGGCGGTGCCGTGGCCCTGGCGGTCCCGAGGCGAGAGGTCGTCTGGGCGTGTGAATTCGACGATGTCCGAGGCCGCGAGCATATCCACATAGCTGCGGGCAGCGATCACCTTGCGGTTGGTAAACGCGCACTCGCCAAAGCGTTCCACGCAACGGCGGGGCACTTCCCGGAGGGATTCGTCCTGGAACGCGGGGTGGTTCTGGTCGATGCCGGTATCGATGATGCCGACAAAGACGCCTTCGCCGGCCTTGTCTTTGCCGCCGACGAAATTCCAAGCGCGGGGGGCATTGACGAGATCCAGGGCGCGGTTGCCGGCGCGGTAGAGGGGCTGCATCGGCCGGACGGCCCTGACTCCAGGGAGGGTACCGAGGTCTGCGGCTTCTTCGGGTGTGGCGTGCACGAAGACCGCGTTAGCCAGCACCTGAACGCCCCCGATGACGCGGGCAGCAGGCTGGCGGGCGGCGACGATTCCGCGCATGCGGGTCTGAGCCGCGCGCAGGCGCTGGCGCTCCCTTTCCATGAGCGGTGTGTACAGTTCCGAGCGGGTGGCGACCCGGTCAGCCAATGGCGCTTCATCGAGGATCAGGGCCCATGGGTAGCCGCGGACCCCTTCTCCGGTGGGAGCTGGCTGGCGCCCGGCACCCGTCTGGGCTGCCAGGGACGCGGCAAAAGCAAGGCCAAGTGCCAGCAGAGAGAGAAGATAACGGCGGCGAATCACGAAAGAGTGGATGCGGGCGCCGGAAAGCAGGTTACCTGCCGGGCCGAGAGCGTTCACGCGGGCAGTTCGATCTCGGCACGTGTGCCTTCGCCGGGCTGAGAGTAGATGGAGAGGCGGTAGTTTGTGCCAAACAGGACATGCAGCCGTTCGTTGACATTTGAAACGCCAATGCCAGCGCGTTCGAGCAGGGTGGAGAGGCGGCTTTCCTCGATGCCGACGCCGTCGTCCTCCACCGAGAGGAGGAGGCGCGCACCCGCAGGTGCGCCGTTGGAGGCCTCAGGCAGGATACGGCTGCGAAGGACGAT
The DNA here is from genome assembly GCA_964460395.1 of uncultured Solibacteraceae bacterium. Taxonomy (GTDB): domain Bacteria; phylum Acidobacteriota; class Terriglobia; order Bryobacterales; family Bryobacteraceae; genus CAYWQS01. The sequence goes on from CAYWQS010000003.1 coordinate 77,748, forward strand.
GCGCCCGCCGGCCACTTTGGGCGCCAGTCCGTGCTTGATGGAATTCTCTACGAGCGGCTGTAGCAACATTGAGGGGATCTGGCAGTCGAGAGTAGCGGGATCCACTTCCTTTTCGAATTGGAGTTTAGGCCCAAAGCGCGCCATTTCAATGGTGAGGTAATCCTCGATGAAGGCCAACTCTTCGCGAAGGGGGGCGAAGTTATCGGTCTTGCGCAAGAGACGGCGAAGGATGTTGGAGAGCCGGTAGACGACGCGGCGAGCGCCGTCAGGGTCTGTACGGATGAGCGAGGAAACAGTGTTGAGGGTGTTGAAGAGGAAGTGCGGGTTGATCTGGGAAGAGAGCGCAGACAAGCGGGCCTGGACCAGGAGGCGTTCCTTGGTATCGAGAAGCCGTTCGTTGCGGGCGCTGTTCCAGATCTTAAGCGGCACAGCGACGATGAACACGGTAGAGAGGAAGATGGCGAGGATCAGCGCCGGGCGGGCTTGAGGGTAAAGCGTGAAGATCATGCGCTCGCCAAAGAGGCGGAAGGAGACGTAGCGCATAGCCTCGGCAAGGAGAATCGAGCCCAGCATCACGAGGTGGTAGGCGGTGCGTCCGCGCTCCTGCGGGTAGCGGACGAGGCGGTAAAGAGAGAGGTCGAAAAATGGGGTGAAGCGCCACACTTCCTCGGACCGGGGCGCCAAATCGCGCACGAGCCCGCCCAACACCCCTACCGCAGCACAAAGAGGCATGGCCATGTACTCACCGGCGACAGTGGCCGGCAGGGCGCAAAGGACGCCGCCGATCAATCCGGAGACATAGCCGCCGACGATGCCGGCGAGCACGCTGCCTTCCAGCGTGATGTCGGCAGCGGTGTAAGTCCTGGTGGCGAGACGCACCAGGGAACCCACGGCGCAGAAGAGCGAGAGGGCGCAACTGAATTCGAGCCGCTGCGTCATAGTGCGGTCCTCGGTGAGCAGCAGGTTGAGGAAGCGGGAGGAGCGCGATAACAGGCTGGCGATCGAAGAGGCCGCGGCCAGCTTGATGAGCAGAATCACCAGCAACTGTTCCATGGATAGGGCGGCGGACGCCTCATTATAAAATGAGGGGGACGGGGCTTCCCGCCCCTTCCACCAACAGGATGCCCGAATCCATTGCCATGCAGGCCCGGCTGGTCGCGGAGGCCGACTTTCCCACAGAATATGGGCACTTCCGGATTTACGGGTTTGAGGGGGTTGCCGGCGGTTACCGCGAAGAGGCGGTTGCGCTGCTGATGGGCGATCCGGTTGCCGAGCCGCCCCTGCTGGTAAGAGTACACTCCCAATGCCTGACGGGCGACGTCTTCCACAGCCTGCGGTGCGATTGCCGCGCGCAGTTGGAACTGGCGCTGGAAACCATCGAGGACGAAGGCCGCGGCATGCTGATCTACGAGAAGAAGGAAGGACGCGGCATTGGGCTGTTGAACAAGCTGCGGGCCTACCAGTTGCAGGACGCTGGCGCGGACACGATCGAGGCCAACGAACAGTTAGGATTCGAGGCGGACCTGCGCGAATATGGCTTGCCGGCCTTGATCCTGCAGCATTTCGGGGTGAGGCGCGTACGGCTGATGACAAACAACCAGGAGAAGGTAGACGCGTTGGGCCGGCACGGCGTAGAGGCGACGCGCGTGCCTTGCCAAGTGGTGCGCGGGGATTACAACGGCCGGTATTTGCGCACCAAGAAAGAGCGAATGGGCCACCTGCTGGATCTGTAGACTGACAGCGCCTCGCTTATTCCTCTTCGCCGCCGCCACGAATCGCGCCTTGCGGAGCGCGGAACACGGCGTTCAGGAACAATACATTCAAGCCATCCATGTAGGCCCGGAAGTTGGGGTCGGCGGTGAATCCGATGACGGTACCAGCGCCTTGGCGTTGCACGGCCACAAACGGCTTCAAGGCCAATTGGCGGCGGTTCTCGTCCCAAAGATAGCCGGAGGCGAGCAACTTTTCGGGGTCCTCGTAAACAACGGCGTTGACGCCCTGATCCTGCTTGAGGGGTGAATAAATACTGCGGCCGTTCACCAGGACATGCAGGGTGGAGGGCAAACCAGCGCCGATCCACTGTTCCTGGTCGACGCGGGCTCGAACAAGGACGCCGGCCACCGGATCAGGCAGAGGGTTCTCGGGCCGGGTGGCGCGTTCGAGATCTTCAGTCTTAGTGAAGAGGCGTCCGGCGGGGACGGACGTTGCCGGCTTGGCTGGTTCCGCCGACTTTGCCCCCTCGGCCGGCTTGGCGCCCTCGGTTGGCTTAGCAGAGGGTGTGGCGGGCGCGCCTCCCGGGGCGTCGGCCCGGGCGAGGCGTTCCTGCTGAAGCGACAGGAGTCCGACGTTGCTGCTGCTGAGATAGTCGATAGCTTCGCCGACGGCCACCAGGACCCCGCCGTTCCGCACCCAGGCCTTGAGGCGGTCAGCGGCAGAGTTCAACTGTGGCGAATAACCAGCGCCGCTGTCGGGCATGATCAGCACCTGGAACTTGGAAAGATCGGCTTGGTTGAGGCTCTGGACACGGATCACGGTCACGGGATAGCCGTATTGCCGTTCCAGAACGAAACGGGTAGCTCCGGCGGACAGGGAGGAAGTTGGCGAGTCCCAGAGCATGGCGATGCGGGGCTTGCGGAGAACCTGGGTGGAGTTCGAGCCGAAGTCGACCCCATCTTCCACCCAACTGGAGTTAACGGCCGTCACCTGCGCTCCGCTGGCCGTTGCGATGCGGGAGACGGTTTCGTGGACGGACGCCGGATTGGATTTCACGAGCACGACGAGGGTTCCGGCAGGGTAGGAAGTCTGCCCCTGGCGGAAGGGTTTGCCAACGCTGAGAACCCGGAGATCGGCGCGGAGTGCAGCGGTGAGAAACCGGCCGGCGGCCTGGGTCCCCCAAGGAACGATGTAGGCGACATCGGCGCGGCCGGAAACACTTCCGCCAGTGAAGAACGGTTGGGTAATGGCTTCGAAATCGCCGGAGACAGGCTGGCTTGCCAGCACGCATTCGACGTTATACAACATTGGCAGCGACCAGCCCGTTACGTCGTAGATTTCGTCGGGTAAGCGCTTACGGCGCCGGCGTTCCTGCTCGGCGACGAACTCAGGGTCCATGGGGGTTTGGGGGTCCAGGAGCGTGCGAACGAATCGCTTGCGGGGCTGGGCTGCGGTAACGGTGTAGGAACCTGCCGGGAACGTGCGCCCACCTGAAGTGAATTGTGCCTTGGCGCGCCGCACTTCGACGCCCTGCTCCACCAACAAAGAGGCCAGCTTGTCGACTGCTGAGGTGTCTCCGGTGCGCGGGAGGATGTATTCCTTGGTGGGTTCGGTCTTGCCCTCCTCGACCGCGGTACGCCCGTATTCATAGAAGTTTTCCAGCAGGCGCTGGCGGTTCTGGGCAGCCGTTTCGCAGGTGGCGATGGAGGCGACGAAGTGGCGCCGGACGCTGTCGCGGTAGCCATAGAGAGTGCCGTCCCGGCGCTCATAAACGAGCCCACGGACGGAGGCGTTCTCATAGGTCATGCCCATGCCGCCGTAGTACCACGGCCAGGAGGCGCCATAACCGGGATAGAACTCGTCGAACACTTCGCGGGTGAAGTAGGGGTAGCCGAGCTGGTCGAACCACTTGGCGTTGTTCTTGCCAAACAGATACATCTGCTCCTTTTGGCGCGGGGTGAGGTGGGGGTTGTAGGGAGCCGCACCGGGCGCAAAGAAGTAGGTGCTTTCGGAACCCATTTCGTGGAAGTCCACTTGGATCTGCGGCAACCAGTCGAGGAAGAGCTTGATCCGGGCGCGGGTTTCCGGTTGGGTGGCGGCAAACCAGTCGCGGTTCATGTCGAACAAGTAGTGGTTGGAGCGTCCGCCGGGCCAGGGTTCAGCACGTTCGGCGGCCACAGAGCTAGGGTCGGGATCGAGGCCCAGGTTCTGCCGGAAGTTATGGATGAACCGGTCCCGGCCATCGGGGTTTTGAATCGGATCGATGAGGACAACGACGTTGGCGAACACCTGCTGCGTGAGGTTATCGTTGCGAGCAGCCAACAAGTGATAGGCGGAGAAGAGAGCCGAGTCGGGGGAAGAGATCTCATTGCCGTGCACGCCGTAGGAAAGGGCCAGGACAACAGGGTGATTGGCGATCAGCTGGCGTGCGGCATCGGCAGAAGTCCGGCGGGGATCGGCCAGCTGTTTTTGAGCCTGGCGGAGAGCATCGAGGCGGCCAAGATTCGAAGGAGAGGCGATCACGGCGTAGAAGAGCTTACGGCCCTCCCAACTTTGGCCGTAATCGAAAAGCCGGATGCGGTCAGGCGCAGCGGCGGCCAGCGCCTCGAAGTAACGGACGATATCGGCATGGGTGGCGTGTTTCTCGCCCACGGAGAAACCGAGCGTGTTCTCGATTGTTGGAATGGCCGGATCGTACTGAGCGCCGGGCCAGAGTTCCGCCGGCTGGGCGGAGGCGAGAGACAGGGCGATCCAGAGGAGCGAGACGGCGCGAAGCATAAGAAACCAGGATACAGCGGAGGGTGGAGAGCGGCGCTAGTCGCCTGAGGCGGCTTGCGGACGCCGCGACTGGCGCGCAAATTCAAACAGGACGGGCAGCACCGAGACGAAGATGATGCCCAGGATGACCTTTTCGAAGTGGGCGCGCACCACGGGCACCGAGCCAAGTTTGTAGCCCAGCAGGGTCATCGCCATCACCCAGCCAATGCCGCCAAAGACGTTGAAGGAGAGGAACCGGGGATAGCTCATGCCAGCCACGCCGGCGACAAAAGGTGCGAAGGTGCGAATGATGGGCACGAAGCGCGCATAGATGATGGTCTTGCCGCCGTGCTTCTCGTAAAAGGCCTGAGTTCGGAGCAGGTGTTCCCTCTTGAAGAAACGGGAATCCGGGCGGCTGAAGATTGCCTTACCTGTCTTGCGGCCCAGGGTGTATCCGACCGCGTCTCCAACAACGGCGGCAACGATCAGAGCGATGTTGATCGCGACGATGTTCAGGCCGCCGGCGCCGGCGACGACACCCACGGTGAACAGGAGCGAGTCGCCCGGCAGGAAGAAGCCCACCAGAAGCCCGGTTTCAGCAAACACAATGCCGAAGAGAAGCAGGTAACCCCACCACCCCGTGAAGACGGTGCTGAGCAGCGCGATGAGGCGCTCAGGATCGGTGAGCGCTTTGAAAACGGTCAGGAGGAAATCGAGCATCCGTCAGCCGCCGTAGGTGGCCGCCAGGCGCCGGATGTTGTCTTCGTAGATCTTGATCTTCTTCTGCTTGACGAGTTGGTTCACTACGCCGTCGTAGAGGAGGTCGCGGCGCTGACGGCCGCGCTGGGCTTTGAGGGTGCGGACGATATCGTCGCGTTCGGCGGCCAGTCCGGTCAGGTCGGCGGGCTGTTTCTCCACCACCTTGCAGAAGTAGCTGCCATTGCCCGTGGTGATGGGTCCGAACGTTTCGCCCACGTTCTTGCGGAAGCCCTGCTCAAAACGGATGCCCAATTCGGCGCCAACCGCGGGGTCGTTCCTGGAGAATGCCTTGGAGGTGGCAACTTCGACACCGTACTGCCTGGCCACAGAGGACAGATCACCGCCGGCCGCCTGGAGTTTCTCGCCAAACTCACGCACCTTATCGGAAAGGACCGTGGACTGTTTCGACAGCAGCAAGTTTTGACGGATCTGCTCCTGCACCTCGGCGAATTCAGCCGGGCGCGGCGGGGTGATTTCCTCGACACGCGCCACGGCCACCCGCGAAGGATCGAGGGTAAGCAGGGGGGTAACGCCACCTTTCTGCAAGCCCCAGACGCTTTCACCCAGCACTGGGTTGGCGCCGATGCCGGGCACGAGATCGTTGCGGGTGACGTTTGTGGCGCGAATCGGGGTAACGCCGTTGGCCGCAGCAACCTTATCGGCATCTGCCACGGACTGCAGAAGAGCAGCGCGGATCTGCTCGGCGATGGTTTGCATGCGGTCGTAAACGCGCTGACGGCTGAGGTTCTTCTTCAGTTCTTCCTTGGCCTCTTCGAAGGGCTTCAGGCGGGCTTCTTCCTTGGATTCGACACGCAGCACATGGAAGCCGTAAACGGTCTTCACGACATCACTGACTTCGCCGGGCTTCAGGGAGAAAGCGGCCTGTTCGAACTCGGGCACGGTCTGGCCGCGGGTCACCCAATCGAGGTCACCGCCATTCTGCGCCGAACCGGTATCGTCGGAGAATTTGGTGGCCAGTTCGGCCATGTTTGCGCCACCTTTGATCTTCTGGCGGAGATCTTCCGCGCGCTTGCGAAGTTCAGCCGTTTCAGCCTCGGACTTGCCTTCTGTTTTCAGCAGAATGTGGCGAACGCGGACACGCTCCGGTGTGCGGAAGCTCTCGATCTGCGCTTGATAAGCGGCTTTGAGCTCCGGTTCGGGGATCACCAGCCCAGCGGCGACTTTGGATTCTTCGACAGGATAGGCGACGAAAGTACGCTTTTCCGGTGTGTTGTAGACGGCGGGGTTGGCATCGTAGACCTTCCGGACTTCTTCTGGTGTAACGGTTACGGAGCCTTTGAACTTGTCTGCCGTCAGCAGGGCATAGGAGATGACAATGCGGTCGTTCTTGAGCCGGTAGGCGTTTTCCACTTCCTGCGGCGTGACGATGGAGCCCTCCAGCGCGAGGACTTCGAGACGCGTGGCCAGGGTCTGCCGCTTGATGTTGGCCTCGAAGCTGGGGATGGTCAAGTTCTGCTGGGCCAGGATCGCCGCGTACATGTCCCGGCCGGCGAACTTGCCGCCTTCGAAGAGCGAGGGCAGCAGGCTGCGGATGATTTCGGCCGCTTCTGCGTCGTTCACCTGAAAGCCCATCCGTTCAGCCTGGTAGGCGACGGCTCGGGTGGCAATGAGTTCCTGCGCCATGAGGGGAACGTAAACAGACGCCATCTGGCGCTGAAGGCCGCCACTCTGCATTTGTTGCTGCACCAATTGGCGCAGCTCCTGCGCAGTGACCGGCTCACCACCGATTTCGGCGATTAGGTTGATGTCGCTCGTCCTTGCGTATCCGCCGCCAATGCCTGGGATGAGAGTAATTACCAGCGAGAGGGCCACGAGAGAGAGCAGCGCGATGAGAATGTAGCGGACGCTCTTCTCCCGGCTCCGGAATAGATCGAACATGGAAAGGCGAACTCCTGAGGACAGCTTGGGCGCGGCTGCGCCAATTCCCTATTATAAGCGGAGAGCGGGGGAATCGCCTTCGGGGCTGCAACGGGGGCGGCGGCTGCGCCATGATGTTGAAGCAAGGGGAATTGGACGCGCGCGTAAGGGGAAACGCGGTTGGGGTTCCCCTGAGATCGTTGTTATGCTAAATCGTCGAGCGAGGGGGCGATAGACTCTTGACCGGGCGTTACGAGAAGCGGGATCTGTTGGGCGAAGGCGGGATGGGCTTTGTGTTCCGGGCATTTGACCGGGACCTGAAGCGCGAGGTTGCCATCAAAACGATCCGGGATGCACAGGACCGGGCAGTGCTGGACCTGTTCCGCAAAGAGTGCGCCGTGCTGGCGTCACTCCACCACCCCAACATCGTAGATATTTACGACATCGGAGAGACCGACGAAGACGGGGCGCGGAAACCGTACTTTGTCATGCCGCTATTGCCGGGCGCGCCGTTGAGCAAGCTGATCCAAACGCAACCGCACCGATTGACGCCGGAGCGGACGGTGGAAATCATGTCGCAGGTTTGCCGCGGACTGCAGGCTGCTCACGAGCGCGGGCTGGTGCACCGGGACCTGAAGCCGAGCAACATCTTCGTATTGGATGACGATTCAGTGAAGATTATCGACTTCGGCGTGGCGCACCTGGTGGACCACCGGTCGAGCATCGGCGTGAAGGGCACATTGTTCTACATGGCGCCGGAGCAGTTGGACATGCAGCCCGCTTCGGCCATGACCGACATTTTTTCGCTCGGCGTGGTGTGTTTCGAAATGCTGACGCGGCGACGTCCGTTCACGGGCACGACGCGGGATGAACTGGTGGAGGCCATCAGGAAGCACATTCCTCCGCCGGTATCTGAGTTGAACCCGGCAGTGAACACACTGCTGAGCCAGGTGATTCACGCTTCGATGGCGAAGCAGCCTTGGCACCGGTTTTCGAGCGCCCGCGAATTTTCCGATTGCCTGGTGAAGGCAGTCCACAACCAGCCGATCGACCGGTTCGACCGGACAAAAATCGAGCCTCGGCTGGCAAACGTGCGGCAGGCGTTGGAGGATTCCCAATACGACTTTGCGCACGACATCCTTACCGAGTTGGAGGCTGAAGGGCACATTCACCCCGAGATGCGGTCGCTGCGGGAGCAGGTCGACCGTGCCGTGCGGGGCAAGCAGTTGCAACAACTCGTGGAGAGCGCGAAAACCCGGCTGGACCGGGGGGAATTCCAACTTGCGCTCGAAAAGGTGCAACAGGCGCTGATGATCGATCCCGTTCACCTCGAAGCACAAGAACTGAAGAACATCATTCAGGAGAAGAAAAGCGCCCAGCAGGTGCAAAACTGGATCAAACTTGGCCAGCAGCACCTGGACAATTTCTCCTTTGCGCAGGCCCGCCAAGCAGTCCAGAACGTTCTGCAGATCAACGCCACCGAGACCACGGCGATCCGGCTGTTGGGCGAGATTGACCGCAGAGAGCAAGAATACGCCACGCTCCAGAAGGAGAAGGAAAAGGAGTATTCGGCGGCCCTGGAGAACTGGCGCAAGGGCGAGGTCAGCGCAGCATTGAGCCGCTTGGAGCGGGTCATGGAGATGGACCGCAAAGCGCCCGGGTCGGAGCACGGAGCGGACTATCAGAGCCTCTACAACCAGGTACGCGAGAAGCAGCAAGCGTTGAAGAACGCGCTGGAAGAGGTGCGGGCAGCGCTGGAGCGCGGCGAGCTGGACCGTGCGGACAAGGTGTGCGACCAGTTTTTGCTCGAGTATCCTGACCAGGCTCAGCTCAAGAACCTGAAGTTCGACATTGAGGAACGGCGGCGGCAGGAACTTTCGGCCTACATTGCTCGGATGGACAGCGAGGTGAATGCCGAACCGGACCTGGACAAACGGGTCTTGCTATTGGAAGAGGCTCTGGCGAAGTATCCGGAGGAGTCGCACTTTCAGCGCGCGTTGCAGTCCGTGAGGCAGCGGCGCGATCACATCAACTCGATCGTCAGCAAGGCACGCAACCTGGAGGAGCGCGGGCAGTACGCGGACGCCAAGGCACAGTGGGAAACGTTGCGAACTGTGTACAGCCAGTACCCGGGGCTGGACTTCGAACTTGACCGGCTGCGGAAGCGGGAGGAGCAGCAATCGAAGCTCGACAAAAAGGCGCGCACAGTGGCGGAAATCGACCGGGCGCTGCGGAGCGGCGATTATGCCCTCGCGCTGCACCAGGTGCAGTTGGCGCTGCAGGACTTTCCGGACGCTCCGGACCTGCCCCCGCTGGAAAAGCTGGCCAAGGACGGATTGGAACGCGCGGCGCGCGCGGCCAAACTCGTGGAGGAAGGCCGGGAACTGTGCGGCGGCGGGCGGTTTGACGATGGGCTAAAGCTCCTGCAGGAGGCCTTGAACCTCGAGCCGCAGAATCCGATGATCAGCGCCAATCTGGTGCAAGTACTGGTTCAGGAAGCGGCCAAGCTCGTGGATACCGACTGGCGCAAGGCGGAGCAACATGTTCGCTACGCGCTGGAACTGGACGGAACCAACCAGCAGGCCAAGAGCGTGCGGGCCATGGTGGCCGACCGCAAGCGTGGCGAAGCCGTAGAGAAGACGCTTTCCGAAGCACGGCGGCTTCAGTCGGAGGGGAATCTGGCCGGTGCGCTGGCCGTGCTGGAAGAAGGTCTTTCGAACTATCCTGGTGAGCCGCAACTGGTCCAGGTGGCCGAAATCCTGCGGGAGCAGCACGACGCTTCGGCCCGGCAGAGCGAGCGGATGCAGGATCTGCGGCGCATGGAGCAGATTGAGCAGGAAATTGGGGTGGCGTCCGATCCCGGGAAGCGCCGGAATCTGCTCGAGGAGACCTCGTTCCTCGCGCAAAAGTATCCGGAAGATCCATCCGTGCAGGCCGCGTTTGAGGAGATGCGGCGGCAATGGCAAATGGCGGCAGCCCACACTCCGAAGCCCACCGAGCCGGCAACGCCGGCCCCTGCCTCGCCCGCAGCTCCTGCGGCGCCGCCGCCGGCCGAAGCGCCAGTGAATCTTACAGCGAGCGGGTTGACGACAAAACCGAAGCAAGCTGAACCCCCGGCGGCTCCTGTGGTTGCTCCCGCAGCGGCCCCTGCTGTGGCGGCACAGGCAGCTCCGCCGGCGGCGCCACCGGTTCCACCAGTGCAGAAGCCGGCCGCTGGCACACCTCCTTCCGGTGGCGCAGGCAAACCTGGCGGCAAACGGAACACCCTCGCATTCGCCGGAGCGGCTTTGGGGTTCCTGGTCGTGCTTTTCGGGGTCTACCAAATCATTGGAAAACGAGACGGCAAACAGGCCGAGAGAGGCGGCGGCGCCGGATCACAGGTGACGTTCGAGCTGCAGACCAATCCTCCCGGGGCCAAGATTCGCGTGGATGGGTTGGACAAGGGCGTTTCTCCAATGAGCCTGACGCTGACGGAGGGCGCCCGGGAAGTGGAAGCGTTGATGGAAGGGTTCTTGCCCTTGAAGCAGCAGATCTTCGTGCAGGGCGGCATGACGCCGGTGTCGTTAAACCTGACTCCGGCGGGCCAGATGCTGAAGGTCTCGCTGAAGGCAGGAAAAGTTACGCTGGACGGGCAGGAATTGGCCCTAACCGACGGAACAGCCACCCGGCTGCTGACCAATGGCGACCACGTTCTGGAAATTGCTGACGACGCGACCGGCCGAATGACGCTGAACTTCAAAGTATCGGAGAACGCTCCACCGGTACTGAACGAGCGGCCGAAGATTACGAGCCTATTGGCAACGATTGCATCCTCGCAAGGGGACAAAGCCACCGTCTACTGGCCGGGACGCGTGGTGGTGAACGGGCAGCCGCAGCAGGTACCTCCGGAAGGGCTGGTGCTGACGGGGCTGCCTTCGCCTGGTTACGAGTTGTCGGTGGTGGACAGCACTACCCGGTCGGTGATGCTAGAAACAGGGCCCGCCCGGCTGCTGCAAGTGGTCATTACGGACTACAACATGGGTGGTATCGTGATCTCTTCGAACGCCGAAGGCGCCAACGTGCTCATCAACGGACGGCCAGCCCGCAGCAAACTGAGTGGTGGCCGGTGGGTGGGCTATTATCCGGTGGGCACTTACTCAGTGAAGCTGGAGGCCGAAGGGTTCTCCGATGAGCCTGCGCAGGACGTCGAGGTGAAAAAGGGCGAGCAGACCAGGATTACGTTGAACCTGCGTTCCACCCCAAAACTGGCCTCGATCGAAATGACGGGCATCACCGAGAACGCCGAGGTGTTCCTGGACAACACGAAGATCGGGACGACCAACGCCCAGGGCGCGCTCAAGGCAGACGGATTGCCCCCGGGCGCCCACAAGCTGATCATCCGCAAAGAGGGGTTTGATGACTACGTTCTGCCGGTGAACCTGAACCCTGGCGGGCAGGCATTCAGCGGGATGAAGTTGAAGGCGATGGGCCGCGTGGACGTGGCCAAGAGCCCGGCGACGGCGGCGATCCGCTACCGGCCGGAATCGGGCGGTGAGTTCCGGGCGCTGCCCGGGCTGACGATTCAGTTGCGGGCAGGACGCTACGTGTTCGAGGGTTCGGTGCCGGGCGCCCCGCCACAGACCAAGACCGTCGAAGTCCGCTCGGAAACCACCACGCAGGTGAACTTCGCTTTCACCGAGACCAAGAGCACACCGACAAAGCAGGCCTCCTCCACACTAACGACGGATGCGTTGATCGGGCGCGATCAGCAGGGGTGGAAGATTCTGACTGGCCCGACTATCTTCGACCCGGGAACCGGCCCAGTGAAGTTCGTCTTCAAGCGGCAAGGCGCCTTGGGCGGCATGAAGAAGGTGGGTTGGTACCTGAACTACCGCGGTGAGCGCGACCACTGGCGCTGCGACCTGGGCCAGAACGAACTGGAATGCAAGGCATTCGAGAACGGAAAGGAAAACAAGAGCCTCAGCAAGAAATGGGATCTCCGGCTGGGCCGTGAAGAGGAGCAGACGGTCGAGATTGAGATCCGTCCGGGGTCGGCGGTGCACCGGTTGAGCGTGGGCACGTTCACGCTCGAAGACAGCGGGATGGGTGGCGGCCGCTTCGGTTTCCGAGGGGATGCCTGGATCAAGGACTTTGAATACCGGCGGCAGTAGCCGCCTCCGCGGCTATTCGCGCCGGGGGACAGCCAGATAGGTGAGCACGGTCAGAGGTTGAGGGAGCGGTGCGCTCCACTGAACGAGTTGCTGGCCCTCTACAGCCGGACCTGGGGGCCACGGGCGGAAGACGTCGGGGTATTCGCCACCTAAGGGAATCATCTTCAGAGGCGGCGCGACTTCAAAGAGGCCCGCGATGATCTGCACGGACCGGGCGTAATGCGGATCGACAGCGAGGACTTCGGTGTTGGCGGGGGCGCGCAACGCCGCGAGACCGTGCTGGTAGGGATGATTCACTGCCACAGGCGAGCGCAGAAGGAGTTCCTGCACAAGCGAACCGCCCGGAGGCACCACGCTACAAAAGGGCAGAGGCCGGTCAGCGTGCTGCAGTTCCGGGGGTGGCGTGAGCACAAGAAACTGGATGCGGAGCCGGTCGCCATCGAGGTCTATGTAGCCAGGAACTTCGCCAAACTTGCCATCGGGCCCCGGCACACGGTTGAAGATGGCCACTTCGGAACGCGTCCCGTTGCGCAAGCCGTAAATGATAACGGTATCAGCGCCCTTCTGGGCCACCTTCCCCTCAAACCGGATAAGCTTCAGATCGATGGGCATGATTGCCTCCTAACTGCCGGGCCGCAAGTTCAGGGGAGCGGGTTCGCCCGCAATTGGCCCGCCGGTGCCGAAGTGGTTGTCACGGGCGGGCAAACCGGCGTCAGAGCGCAGCGTGTTCTCGGAAATGTCCTGAGCGGAGTGGCTGCCCGTGCCGATCGCCTGTGATTCCTCGCGGTTGATATCGGGCTGAGAAGCCGGCCCGGCAGGGTCGGGGCCATGCTGCTGGCGCCCTTCGGAGTTGGCCAGCGCGTGGCAGAGTTCGTGACCGAGGACCATTTGGGGCGGCTGCGGAATCAAATTGCCGGAGGCATCGTTAACGTTGGACCGGAAGTTGGGGTTGTACTGCACGACCGATCCGGTGCCGGTGCCATTGCGGGCATCGGCCTCGTTGTTCGGGGTGGCATAGCCGTTGTTGCCGTTGAACTCCCGGATTACGATGGGTTTCCCTGCCGCTTGAAGGCGGGCCAGCAATTGGGCTCCGGAGGGGAGCGTCGAGAGGTAGTAAAGATCGCGGACGGTGGCCGACATGAAAGCGGGCGAGCCTTCGAGCGTAATCACGGAGGGAACGCTGAAAGAGGGATCGTTGATAAGCACCGTGATGGCGCAAGGGGGTATGATGGTGCCGCCGTGGGCGGTGATGTCGAGCACACGGGCGGCGGGCAGGCCCCCAATCAGCACTGTTGAAGCACCCTTTACGATAACGTCGGGCGGTCCCGCGCAGGTGGCCATGTCGGAAATGCGGGCCGCCGGCAGGCCGCAGATCAGTACGTTGGGCTGGCAGGGCGGCAGGATGGGTCCGCCGACGTGCGGCTTGGGGCCGTCGAACATCGGGCAGACGTGCATGTCGGAAACGCGGGCGGCGGGAAACATGAGCGTCCCCCTTAGTTGATCTTCACCAGCGGCGCATTGATCATGATCACGCCCGGGGTCAGTTCAATGGAGCTGGCGCCGCACTGCAATTTGATGCTTGCATTCGCCTTGAGTGTCATGGTGGTGCTGGCCGTGCTCTCCACGGACATGCTTTCCAGCTTGGTAGTGCCCAGGGGCACAGACGTGGTGTGGCCACCCAGGGAGACCTTGGTCTCCATATTGCCCATATCCACCGTGATGAGCACGTCCTTCTGTTTGACGTTGAGCGAGTAGCTTCCTTCGTTCAACGTAGTGCTGTCGTCCTTTTGGATTTCGGTGGTCCGGCTTTCCTTTTCCACCGTGAAAAGGACGTTCCCTTCCTTGTTGGTGTATTTATCGTCCTTCCAGACTGTAGTAGTCCGGGTGGCGCCGACAGTACGAATTTCCGCCGCTTCCACGAGCGTCCGGAGATTCCGTTCGGCGTGGACGTGGATCTCCTCCTTGCCCTTCTTGTCCTCGAACCGGATCTCGTTAAAATTCTTGTCGCTGCCGTTCTTCGTGCTGCGGGACTTGATGCCGCTCTTGGTCATCTCGTCGGGGAGCTGGTATGGGGGCATCTGGTCGGGGTTGTAGACCGAGCCAATGATCAGAGGCCGGTCCGGGTCACCATCAATGAAGTGCACCACCACTTCCTGCCCGATGCGCGGCAGGTGGATCATACCCCAGTGGTTGCCTGCCCAGGGGGTGGCCACACGAACCCACCCTGAGCTGTTCTCGTCGTTCGCTCCGTAACGGTCCCAATGAAATTGCACTTTGACGCGGCCGAACTTGTCGGGGTAGATTTCTTCGCCGGATGGCCCGACGACGATGGCTGTCTGAGGACCGGCAATGCAAGGAATGCGGGTACGCCGGGCAGGGCGGAACTGCACCGAGTGAGGGATGCAGGTAAAGGCATTGTGATAGGGCTCGGGGATTCTCTCGTCGTTATCGAACGAGGGGGTCTGCACGCACCGGTGCCGGACCGAGAGGAGGGAATACTGCATGTTCAAAGCAGCGCGGAAGTGCTTGGTGAGTTCGAACCAGAAGCCGGGCACCAAGGTGAACGCGCGGGATTGCCCGCTGCACACCTTGTGGTCGACTTCTTCCAGTTCCATCCTGCGCTTGGCGATGGTGTTCGCCTCGGTGGGGATTTCCCCCAGACGCTCATCGGGCTTCACGAATTTCTGCGCAATTCCGCCCGGAAACTCGTAAATCTCCAGTTCGGAGTTATCGCCGATGGACACAAGGCTGGGTTCACTGGTCTCCAGCATGTTCGTGGGGAGTTGGAAATTATGATCGCGGGAGGCGTAAGCGCCCGGGGTCAGGGTTTCGGAATATTCGAAGCTGTAGACGACGTCAGGATCGCCGGATTCGCCCCCTCCGCCTTCAGCTTCGTAGCGCGCCTTCGACCGTTCGGGGCAAGCAACGATGGCATCGGGGCTGTCGCCCAACACGAGTTCCACCTTCTGCTGGGTGTGGCGCCAAAAGTAGAAGATGCCTTCCTCTTCAAGAAGCCGGTTCAGAAAGTCCCAATAGGACTCGCGATACATAACGCAGTAATCCCAGGACTTATACTGCGCATTGAAGGGCATATCGAAGTCGGAGAAGGAAAACTCACCCAGGATCTGTTCGACGATCTCCGGCACGGTTTTGTTCTGGAAGATGCGGCAGTCAGTGGCCTCGGTCATTCGCCACAAAGGCGGCACGATCTCCAGTTGGAAGTACGTAAACCGCTCTTCCTTGCCCGTGATGCGCAGCGTTCGCACGATTCCGTGGAAGTAACGCCGCTCGCGGCCCGTAGTTTCCTCGGAGATGTGCAGCTTGATCACCACCGGTTTGCCAACAAGATTCTGGGCGGTGACCTTGGAGACGTTGAGAGCGTCCACCATCACGTCGGCAACGATGGTGTAAAGCGAAGACACGGCCTCCCGGCAGGTGAAGCTGCGCAGCAGCAGGACGTCCGGGCCCAAGTCCGACTCGATTGCGATCAAGCGGTTGGTTTGGGAAGGTGATGCAGATGGCGGCACAACAAACCTCCGAGCAGAATGGCGTCCGGCCCGGCACTCGGCCGGGCCGGGCGGTTAAGCCGTCCCCGCGGCGACGGCCGGTTCGAAAGAATACTGGAACGCTCCGTCGGCGCTCAAAGTCACGCGCAGCTTGTTGGGCTGCCGGCCCTCGGCCATTTCCGCCAGGAGCATCCGCGATACTTCCGGCAGCAAGGTGTTCGTCAGAATGTTGTCGACGTTGCGGGCGCCGCTTTCCACTTCGGTGCAACGCGCGGCCACGGCTTCCACCAGATCCTCCCCGTACTCGGTGGCAATACGGTGATTCTCCTGCAGCCGCCGCACGATTTTCCGCAGTTTCAGGCGAACGATGCTTTTCAGAGCTTCGTCGCGGACCGGGAAATAGGGGATGATGACCAGCCGGCCCAAGAAGGCGGGCTTGAAGATCTTGTCGAGTTCGGGCTTCAGCGCCCGCGCCAGGCCGTCGGCGCCCGGCATGGTTTCCGGATCGGCCGTGAGCTTCATCAAGGTCTCCGTGCCCGCATTGGAGGTAAGCAGGATGATGGTGTTCTTGAAGTCAATCTCACGGCCTTCACCGTCCTCCATCTGGCCTTTGTCGAAAACCTGGAAGAACAGCTCGAGCACGTCCGGGTGGGCCTTCTCCACCTCGTCAAGCAACACCACGGAATAGGGCCGGCGCCGGACCGCTTCGGTCAGCACACCGCCTTCTCCATAGCCCACGTAGCCGGGAGGGGAGCCTTTTAGCGTAGAGACAGTATGTGCCTCCTGGAACTCGCTCATGTTAATGGTGATGAGATTGCGCTCACCGCCGTACAGCAGGTCGGACAGGGCGAGCGCGGTTTCTGTTTTGCCAACACCGCTGGGACCCACTAAGAGGAAAACGCCGATGGGCTTGCCAGGGTCGTCGAGCCGGGCCTTGGAGGTGCGGATCCGGCGGGAGATCTGCTCGAGGGCATGGTCCTGCCCGATCACGCGCTGGCCCAGCGTCTTCTCCAGTTCCAGAATGGCCTGGAACTCATCCTTGAGCATCTTGCCCACGGGGATGCCGGTGAACGCTGAGATCACGTCAGCCACAACATTGGCGTCGACAAACACACGAACCAGCGGCGACTCCCCCTGTAATTCGTGTAATTGCGTGTTCAGGGCTTCCAACTGGCTGCGCAATTCCGCGTTCGTGCCTTTGGATTCCTCCAGTTGGGCGCGCACGGCGCGCACCTGTTCAACCAGCCCCTTCTCCTTCTCCCATCGCGCCTGAAGAGCGTCGAGTTCGGCCTTGGACTTGGCCTCCTTCTCATCGATCGACTTCAGCCGGTCCGTATGGTCAGCGCCTGCCGCCTGTTCGCGTTCCAGAACTCGGCGCTGCACGGCCAGATCATCCAAGGTTCGGCGGAGATCTTCGACCGCGCTGGGTACGGCGTTTTGGCCAAGCGCCAGTTTGGCGCAAGCGGTGTCCAGCACGCTGACCGCCTTGTCTGGCAGTTGGCGGTCCGGGAGGTAACGGTGCGAGAGGGTGACCGCGGCCGACAGACCTTCGTCTAGAATACGCACGTTGTGGTGCTTCTCAAGCATGCCGGTGACGCCGCGCAGCATCAACATGCACTGTTCCTCGCTGGGCTCCTCCACCTTGACCGGCTGGAACCGCCGGGCCAGCGCGGCATCCTTCTCGAAGTATTTCTTGTACTCGGACCAGGTGGTCGCCGCGATGGTGCGCAGTTCGCCCCGGGCAAGGGCGGGCTTTAGCAAGTTGGCAGCGTCATTCTGTCCGGCGGTGCCTCCGGCGCCGATCATGGTATGCGCTTCGTCGATGAATAGAATGATGGGCGTTTCCGAACGCTTCACCTCATCGATGAGGCCCTTCAACCGGTTTTCGAATTCGCCCTTCACGCCGGCGCCGGCCTGCAGCAGCGCCAAATCCAGCGATCGGACGGTGACATTGCGAAGCGGCGGCGGCACATCGCCGGCGGCCACACGCAGCGCGAAACCCTCCACGACAGCCGTCTTGCCGACACCCGCTTCGCCCACCAGAATGGGATTGTTCTGCCGCCGGCGGAGCAGGATGTCCACCATCTGGCGGATCTCCCGGTCCCGGGCCAGCACGGGATCCACTTTGCCCGCCTTGGCGTTTGCCGTCAGATCCACGGTGTATTGGTCTAGGTTGGGCGTTTTGCCCCCGCCCGCGGGAGCAGCCTTGCCCGGCTCCCCACCGATGGCTTCGGCCGCCGTCATCGTCTCTTCGGAGGAGGCGCGGCAGATGTTGGCGAAGTTCTTCTGCAGATCGTCGCGGTTGATGAGTTGAAATTCGTTGCTGACGTCACGCAACAGGCGCACAAGCTCGTCCCGCGTCAACAAGGCCAGCACACAGAAGCCGGAGCGGACCTGCGCAGAGGCGTAGTTGAGCGACCCCAGGGTGAACGCCTCAGTCAGCATGGTGACGAGGGTCGGTGAAAACGCCGGCGTGCGGGCGTTGCCGGTTTTCAGCTTATCGAGACTTCGCGCCAAGTCCCGCGCCACCCGGGAACGGTCCATGTTGTAGTGCTTGATGATGGCCGAGAAATCGTTGTCGGCCTTGTCGAGCAGCTTGGTGAGGAAGTGCTCGATCTCGACGTCGTAGTGCGTCCGCGACAGACAAAGGCCCGCGGCGGCTTCCAGGGCCCCACGGCAGGGTTCGTTGAGGCGGGCAATCAGGGAACGTAGATTCACGCTCATGCCAACGCTATCTCCTCTCTCTCCAGTTCGATCGTCGTATCATCAGGGTCGCGGTCAAACCGCGGGCCGCTTTTCATCCAGGTAGTCCATCCTAGCTGCGTCGCGGCGGGCGAGTCATCTCCCAGCACGCACGCGCCCACGTGTTCCCGTTCGAGCACCAATTGGACCACAAAATCCACCTCGCCGCGCGCAAAAAAGCGCGTCAGTTCCCGCAATTCCCGGAATTCCGGGGATCCGGGCAGAAACCGCCGGTACTGCTGAGCCGACAGCGGGCCCAGCCGGATCCGCACACAACTGTTCGGGTCCCAGTACTCCTGTCCCACCAATGCCCCGAAGCCCAGCGTGCCGGAATCGCCCAACTCCCCAAAATCCGGTTCGTCCAGGCTGCAAGCGGTTTCCTCAGACAGCAGATACCAACCCCCGGAGAGCGGCTCCACCTCCACGGGCACGTTGAAGTAATCGCCAATGAGGCTTTCGAGGGCAATGGCCGAACGCGCTTGCGGACCGAGAAGGCCGGAGTAAAACAACACCGCAAGATCGGCTACCCGCAAGCGATCACGCAAACCGGGAGTGGCCAGTCCAGCCAGCGAGGCGAGAGCCCCTTCAAACGGGCCGGCCGCGCCGGTCTCCAGGCTGGACGGCATCTGAAACTTTAGCCAGGTCCGGTAATAGAGCGAAAGCAGCCGGTGGTGAAAGAGGTCGAAGAAGTCGCGCGCGGCGTAATCGCGGGCGCGCTGACGCTCCTCGAGAAAATCGGTGTAGACCAGCGGCAAAGCGCCATTGGGACCGGTAAGAGCCAGCACTGGTGTGGTGAGCCGGGGTGGCGAGGCCGAGCGGTCCACCTTCTGCACTTCCCGGGGCGGGAAGGCCAGCGAAGGTTCGACGCAGAAACGCACGGCTTCTTTTGCTGGCTCGGTGAAGCGCCCAACGGCGGCTGCCGGGCTCGCGGCAGCTTCCAGCAGCCATGCTGCCTGATAGAAGCGGTATTCCCCTGGGTGTTGCTCCAGGTGCTCCAGAGTCTCTTCAAAGGGCGAAACGGCGCCTGCCGTTTTCACAGGAGGATCTTGCGGCCCGATCGGGGCGGCCATGTGCGTACTACCTCCTTCCTTTGCGTAGTGCGCAGCCGAAGCTGCGTAAAGCTGTTCAGTGAGACATACATCCCAAAGAACCGGTCCAGCACGGCGGCGAACAGGTAGGCGCCGGCGCCCACAAATTGCTCTTCGTCTACCTCTAACTCCAGCAAGTTGCCCTTGGCAAAACTGAAGCCGTGTTCCGACTGCACCCGGGCGAACGCGGCTTCCCGCCTGATCTGCCGGATTCCAGAAATCTGGCGGCGAGGCGCCTCGGCCGCGGCGAAGTTGTAGATGCGCAGAAGTTCGCGGAAAGGCTCAACCTCCTCCAGCGAAATGTGATTAAGAGAAAGCTGGCTGATTAAGCGCCAGAAGGCGGAGTCCCGGGTAGGAGCGTAGAAGCCGGGTGTTGGCTTTTCAATGGCCACGACCCGCTTCACAGGTCCTCCACCCTCCACTTCGAAGTCGCCCTGGGGGTTCCCCAAGGGGAGCCGTGAGGGCAGGTCGCGGTTCGTGCAAGTGAGGCGCGCCGTGACCGCATCGGTGTCGGGCAGGCGCGGGCGCGCCGACAGGTCCACCAGGCTCAACCAAACCGTACCGGGGTCGTTGGGGTCGCTAATGTTCGCCTTCCGGCGGGTGTACCAGAACGTTTCGGGCACCGCGCGCGATTCCTGGTGCCGGAGAGAGTAAAACGGCTCATACTGAACCACCTCTGCTGAACCAGGTTTCACGCTCACCACTTCGTCCACCGAGAAGATGTCCATCCCGTGCTGGCGGCGGCGATCGGGCATGATCGGGTATTCGAAATCCGCCCGCCGCAACCGGATGGCATCAGAGGTCTGCGGAAACAGATTGACGGCCGGAGAACAGCCCAGCCGGAATGCGGAAGGCTTCACGCCATCCTCGAGCATTTGCCGCCGGTCTTCCCGCTCGAAGGCCGTAATTGGCAGCAGCACCTCGATCGACCTGCCTGCCTGGGCCGCCGCCTCACCCAACTGCAGTTCGACGAAATGAAACTTCTCCGGGAACGCAAAATACTCCTGCAAGAGCCGGTAACCGGAGAAGGAGCGGCGCGGGTACGGCAGGAGCGATTCGTTCTCCTCGAATCCGGCGGGCCGGAGCGCCGAGGCAGGCAACTGGCGGACGTTCCGCGGCGTGGCTGGATCGCGCACGTAGACGCGCGGACAGTTGTTGAAAAGGAGTTCGTAAAGGTTCGGGACGAAGCTGCCCGATCCGTCCAGGTAAAAACGGAGCGATGGAATCTGCAGTTGCGCGAACGTCAGGTCGGAGCCACACTCCAACACCAGGCGAAGCACCGCTGCCGCACCTGTCAGCGGAAGTGGCGGCTGTATCCGGTCCGCCGTCAGCCATTCGGCCGATGTCACGTTCACCGGCCAGAGGATGGTGTCGTAGCTGGTCCGGAAACGGCAGGTGATCCCACCCACAGGCCGGGCGCTCAGCATCGTGTCACGGGGCACCCGGTAACCCGCTGTCTGTTTGCCCTGCGACGGATCCACCAGGAACTGCACGATGGTCATGGAAGGGATGGGCCGCAGATAGTGCGGATACACCACGTTCAGAAACGCTTCTGTGACCTCCGGGAAATCCAGATCCAGCTTGTAATGGATTCGCGAGGTCAGGAAGGCGAAGCCTTCCAGCAGCCGCTCGACGTGGGGATCAGCCTGCTCGTTGCCTTCCAACACCAGGCGTGAGGCGACTTTCGGATACTTCGCGGCGAATTCCGCGCCCAGCGAGCGCAGGTATTGAAGTTCGCGCTCGTAGTAATCCAGAAAGTCGTTGCGCAACTCAGGCCTCCTTCACTGAGTACTCGCCACGGCTCAATTCCAGCACGGTATCGAAGGTTACGTGCTCTGGCGAAGGCTCCATCTGAAGAATCGCGTTGATGGTAAAGCGCAGAGACTGCCGGGTGCTGTTCTCTGCCCCTCCAAAATCCACTTCCACCTCTTTCAGGCGCGGCTCAAAGATTTCTATGGTCTTGCGGATGGAGGCCAGCAGTTTCCGGCGGTCGTCCCCCGAAGAGAAGGTGTAGGCGCTAAAGTCCTTGAGTCCGTAGCAGTAAACTGACCGCCAGGTTTCCACCGACTCCTCCTCCGGCTCAGGCGAAGTAAACCTGGAATTAAGAAGCCACTCGACGTCGCGCCGCACCGAATCCCGGAACTCCCGGGAACTCTGCGCCAAAGTGGTAGGAGGATCAGTGCGCTGTTGCGGTTGCAGATCGATCAGCCTGTCCAGCAGCGACGGCGGGACAGTGAGAGCCGAATCGTTCTTGCCGCGCGGCGGATTGATGTCCGAACGAGCCACCTACCCAACTCCTCCCCCCAGCCCCTATAGTCCGCTCAGCCAAGCCGCAGTTTCCGGGTTCGCGGTACCCGTGTCATCCAACATGGTCATCGTGGCGATTTGCGGGCACCCGGCCAGAAAATGCTTCAACTCGGCTTTGATGGTCTCAGCCACCTGATCGTATCCCAACGCCGTGCAGGCTTGCACCGCGTAGCGCTGCAGGTCCAGCCAGCCGCGCCCGCACTCGCTGCCCATGGCTTGCTCCGCGGCTTCCAACAGATCCGCCCACTTTTGCGCCGCAGCCAGGCGCTTGAGCTTCAAACGAACCTCGGTGGTGGGCGCCACCAGACGCGAAGGCTCTGGCGTGGGCCGGACCTCACCCCAACGCAAGCTTCGCAGAATCAGGTAAGCAGCCGGTTCGCGCGGATTCTGCTTTCTCAGGTAGTGCGCGGCCGCCACGATGCGTTGCACGGCCTCGCTGAGCGACTTGGGCTGCAAACCGGTGATACCGCTGAGGTCGGGGGCGGCGCCGCTTTCCGCCGTTTCCTCAGGCTCCACCGATTCCCCCTCGGGCGTGGCCTCCCCCTCCGCCTCGGTTTCCGGCATCTCCACCGGGTCGGGATCCACCTCTAATTTGCGCTTTAGGAGCATCTGGCAGAGGTTGTCGATTTCCTCCACCGTCTGTGCCAGCGTATGGAAGCTGGGCGCATCGCGGCCGAACTTCTCCGCACAAAGATCGTCCAGCGCTTTCAGTTGCTCGCGAATCGCAGTGAGTTGCGCAGCCGCCAGTTTGTAGAAACGTTTCGGTGTGGCTTCGAAGGCGGCGTCGAAATCCTCCGGCGCGAGCTTACCTTCTTTGAGCAGCGCTTCCCGCTTTTTTGCGGGCTCGCCGCCCTTGTCGGCCTCTGCTTTGCTCGGTACTTGGCGTGAGAGCTTGTAATCCAGATAGCTGTGGCCCGCGTCGTTGAGCGGCACCAGTTGCACCGAGTAGCATGGAGAACTGCCTTTGCTGGGGTCGAAATAGGTGCCCAACCACTCCAGCGGGCCAGCGCGCATTTCGAGATCGCCATCCTCGATCTCGGGGTACACCGTATCCCAATACTGCTCGATCAAACCGCGAAGCAGGTCCAGACCGCCCTGCAAGCCCTCAAACCCGTGGGAGTGGATCCAAGCGTCGGTCAACCAAACCGCGAGTTGAAGGTCTTTTGTCTTCTTCTTGAGCGCTTCGGAGGCGAGTTTTTCCACTGCCCGCGGATCTGTGCTCTTCTGGTCCGCCCGCTGCCACTCGCCCATGGCGGCAGTGTCTTCCGGACGGCGTGCGTCCTGGATCTGGTCGTACAGCGGAGTGTAGCGTAGGTACTCGCCTGCGGGCTTTTCAGGGGAGATCGGATCGAGGAATCCTTCCGCCAGGCTCATCCTTCGGCTTCTCCAACCTCGAGAGTCCGGAGTTCGAGCAACGGCGT
This sequence comes from uncultured Solibacteraceae bacterium, assembly GCA_964460395.1. Taxonomy (GTDB): domain Bacteria; phylum Acidobacteriota; class Terriglobia; order Bryobacterales; family Bryobacteraceae; genus CAYWQS01. The sequence goes on from CAYWQS010000003.1 coordinate 101,069, forward strand.
TTCCTCTCCGTCTACGAGAAGCGTCTTTAGCCCGTAAGGCGCTTCGTTGCCCGCCTCATCGGCACACCACTCGGTAAGGCGCCCCAACCTCACGGTTTCATCCGGGTGCGTGTAGGAAAGCGGCGCCAACGCAGGCAGCATCACCTCGCCCAACTCGAAATCCTTCAATGCAGGACCGGTAATCAGCTTCGCAGGAATCCAAAGCAGGTCGCGCAAACGCGCAGGCGGTTGCATCACCATGTGCCGCACATGCCGGAGCGGAATCCACATGTAATCGCCCCCGGCGTAAATCTCCAGGCGAGGGCCTACCCGCGGATCCGAATCCACCAGGCTTTGGAACGGCTTGCCGTTCCACGTTCCTTGAAAGCGGGATTCCTCTTCCGGCAGGGGCGGCGGCCATTCGCCGTTTTCGAACATCTTGCGCCGCAGCCGCTCGGCATGAAGCGCCGAATGGTAAACCAAGGCGCCCATGGCGGCTTCCTTATTCTCATCGCCCAGGAAGCTGAGGTGCTTCTCGGCACGATCGAAGTCGCCATTGAAGCAGAGCAGCTCGAACAGAAAGGTCCGGCTCTTGCGGTCTTCCGGATGGTCGCGCAGCCGCACGCCCAACTCCTGGATTGCCGCCTCCAACCTGCCGTCCCGTAAGAACTGCTCCGCTTTCATGGCCTACCTCCAGATGCCCGTTAGCTTGCGGGCTGATTGGTTTGAACGTTCCAGCCGGCCGGCACGGTCTTGTCGACACCGCCTTCCTTGGTCTGGGACGAATATTCGAACACCAGCTCGGCGAACGACAGAGTCAGGCTCTCCGACGGCTTTCCGCCACCGGAGGCTCCGCCCCAGCTCACGCTGTCCACGAAGACCTGCTTCATCTTGATCTTCATGTACTCCACCGGAGCGTCGCCGCCGGCCTCACGCACCGTCAGAGTCGCCTCGTCAAAGTGCTTGCCGTTGCAGCAGTACTGGAAGAGCTTCGGGCTCGACAAGTCCACCACTTTCTGCACTGAAAGCGAGCTGATGGAAACCTTGCCCGCGCCTGAGCCGGTACCAGTGGCCACCGAACTCGGGTTGCTAGCGCCCAAGCTGTAGCTGAAGATGTCGATTTCGCCCGCGTGATCTTTGTCGGTCGCTTCGCCATCAACAGTGCTGATCTTCAAGAACATGTCACACGCCATTTGAGTATCTTCCTCCTTAAGGACACACTACGAGTTACCCTGCCCGTGGCGGCAGGTAGGCCGGTAAGTTACTTGGCCGGAGCGGGCAGATCCGCCACGAGCCGAAGTGAAACAGAAAGTTCGTCGAGTTGGTAATGGGGCCGCAGGAACGCTACCGCACGGTAGGCTCCGGGCTTGCCGGGGATCTCTTCCACGTCGATGCGCGCCTCGCGCAACGGCCGTTTGGCCTTGATCACCGCAGGGGCATCGTCGTCAGCGATGGTGTACTGCTTGATCCAGTCGTTGAGGAACCGGTGGCACTGCGACTTTGACATGTAGCTGCCGATCTTGTCGCGCATCATCGCCTTCAAATAGTGAGCAAATCGCGACACTGCAAAAATGTAAGGCAGCTGCGTTGACAGCCGAGCATTAGCGTTGGCTGCGTCGGTGTTATAGAGCGCCGGCTTCTGCGCCGACTGCACACTGAAGAACGCCGCATAGTCGGTACCCTTGCAGTGCACTAGCGGGATCAGACCCTGGTCGGCCAGTTCTTTCTCCCGCCGGTCAGTAATCGCCACCTCGGTCGGGCACTTCAAGGCGATGTCGCCGTCGTCAGTCCGGAAGTTGTGCGTGGGCAGGCCTTCCACCAGGCCGCCGCCTTCAACACCCCGGATGGTGGCGCACCAGCCGCACTGCGCGAACGAATCGGTGAGCCGCGCGCCCAGCGCATAGGCGGCATTGCCCCACAAGTAGTGCTCGTGGTTGCTGCCGTCCACGCCTTCCTCGTACGCAAAGGCCTCGACTGGCTGTGTGGCCTCGCCGTAGGGCAGCCGCATGAGAATGCGCGGCAGGCACAGACCCACATAACGCGAGTCCTCGCTGGACCGGAAGCTCTTCCACTTCGCATATTCCGTCGTGTCGAAAATCTTCGCGATGTCGCGAGGCTGCCCCAGTTGCGTATAGCTTTCCAGGTTGAGGAGTTCGTGCGATGCCGCCGTAAGGAACGGGGCGTGCGCCGCCGCCGCCACCTTCGACATCCGCTCCAGCAGTTCGATGTCCTGCGGATGCTTGCCGATTTCGTAGTCGCCGATGAGAGCAGCGAAGGGAGCGCCGCCGAAGACGCCGTACTCCTCTTCGTAGACCTTTTTGAACGTCGCGCTCTGGTCAAATTCCGGCGCGCGCTGCAGGTCCTTCAGCAATTCCTTCTTCGAAACGTTCAGCACCCGGATCTTCAACTTGTCGCTGGTTTCGCTCCGGTCAAGCAAGTACTTCAGCCCGCGCCAGGTCCCTTCCAGCTTCTGGAAATCCGGATGGTGCATGATTTCGGCCAGCTGCAGGGAAAGCAGCCGGTCAATCTGCGCGATGCGCGCATTGATCATGGCTTCGGTGTCGTGGGAGATGGTGATCTGCCCCTCCAGCACCTGAGCCACAAATTCCTTTACCAGGTCCTTGCCCCGCGCGCGGCTCTGTTCGTCCTTGCCCAGATTTCCGCGCGAGACAATTTCGTCGAGAAGGGAAACTTCTCCCGTGGTTTGCGCAGCCTGCGCGGCTTGCGCCTTTGCGGCGTCACTCATTGCCCGATCCCTCCGGCTTTACTTCCGCCTTCAGCTTGTCCAGCTTTTCGGAGTCACCCATCATGTCCTGCAACAAATCGCCCAACTTCTCATTGGTCTGCAGGTTTCCGCGCAAATCGGATAGCTTGGTACGCAATTCCAGCAGTTTGTTGAGCGCCGGTACTTGCTGAGCCACCCGCTCTGGAGAGAAATCGTCCAGGCTGCGGAAGTTCAGGTCCACGCCAAGCTTTCCAGCGTCCTTTGCGTCGCTCAGCCGGTTCTCAACAGAGAAAGCCAGGTGAGGCTTCATCGAGGCCAGCACGTCATCGAAGTTGTCCGGATTGACTTCAACGAACTTGCGGTCCTTGAGCCGCGGCAACTCCTCCGCGGGATGCCCGGTAAAATCGGCCATCACCCCCATGACGAATGGGAGTTCCTTCACCTGGATAGCGTTGCCGACTTCCACGTCGTAGGTGATCTGCACTCGCGGCGGCCGCACGCGAGTCAGCTTCTTCTGTGTACTTTCGGAAGGCATGCCTCTTCCCCTCTTTGCCAATCTCGGTTCCCAATCTCAGGGCGGCGGCCACACGGCCGGAGGAATCCTCCAGGAAGCCGCAATATTTGGCAAGTTACGCCCTTGATGATCCAGGAACTTGTTGGGATTATGTCGAATGGCCCGGGTGAAGTCAAGACGAACTCGGTCAGAGTAATGTCATAGTTGAGTCAAAGCTTTACCTGTGTTTTGAAAGAGAAGAGTCATGCCTTACTTACAGCCTGTCGTCTGGTCGAAAGGCACCTTGCTGCATCCCCAGCACCTGCAGACCCATGACCGGTTTCTCGAGTCGATGCTCCAATTCCGGCACGATTCCCTGTCGTTGTACCCCTGGGGGTTTTTGAATCTGGAACTCGACCGGACGAGCCTGGATGCGGGCACTCTGGCGCTGAAGAGCGCCGCCGGGTTGTTCCCTGACGGTTTGGCCTTTGCCGTGCCCGAAGCCGATCCGGCGCCTCTGGCCAGGTCTCTGGCCGAATACCCCATCCCGCCCGGCGAATGGCTGGATGTCTGGCTGGCGGTGCCGGCCGAGCGGCCGCAGGAATTGAACGTTGCTACCGGCCAGACACGGAACGACACACGATATGTGGCCGATGTCATCGAGGTGAAGGATGAGGTAGGTGGCGGAGCCCCAAAGCCCGTGGCCGTGGCTCGCAAGAGCCTTCGCCTGCTGATGGGCGACGAACACCGGCAGGGGTTCTCGACGCTGCGGATGGGAGCAGTCAGGAAGACCCCAGCAGGCCAGTTCGAATGGAATGACCAGTTGGTGCCGCCACTGCTCAACCTTGGGGCCAGCCCCGCCCTCAAGGCGATGGGCCGTGGCATTCTCGAGCTGATGACGGCCCGGGCCGCCGAACTGGCAGGGGGCCGCCGCCAGCGGAACGCCGCCCTCGCGGACTTTACCTCTGGCGAGGTGGCAGGCTTCTGGCTTCTGTATACGATCAATTCCTTCCTGCCCGAAGTCCGGCACTTCGTTGAGGTCCGCTACGGCCACCCCGAACCGTTCTACCGCCTCCTGCTTTCGCTGACAGGAGCACTGACCGCCTTTTCCAGTGAAATTACCCCCGCGTCTCTGCCAGCCTACCGCCACGAAGACCCCGGTCCGTGCTTCCGCGAAGTAGAGACGGCGCTTCGTAAGTTGCTCGAAACGGTGATCCCCCGCGACTTTCTGGCCATCCGCCTGGAGGAGGCCCGCCCGCTCATCCGTTCCGCCTCCCTCGTGGAGGACCGGATCTTTACCGGTTTACGCTACTTCCTGGCCATTAGCAGCGATACGCGCATGGGCGACATCATCGCCCGCGCTCCCAGCCAGTTGAAGATTGCTTCCCTCGCGCAGGTGGACCATCTGGTGCGCCATGCGTTGCCCGGCGTGGAGCTTCGCCACGTGAGCCGTCCTGGAGGCTCCCTGCCCTACCGGACCGGTTGCGAGTACTTCCAATTGAACCCGGCAGGGCCGGCATGGGAATCCGTGGTGCGGGCACGAGATATCGCCGTCTATGCTCCCGACGAGTTCAGTCAGGCCAGCTTTGAATTGATCGTTCTGTTGCGCCCCTCTTAACGGCCCAGCCGTTTATTTGCGGCCTAGAACGAAATAGACCACCACCAGCACTGTGATCAACAGCAGTGCGGCGAGCGCCACGATGAGGAACGTCTTTTCCGAGCCGGCCTTGGGGGGCTGAGGCCGCGGCATCGCCATGGCAGGAGCCGCTGGAGCCGCAGGCATCGCCGGCGCAGCAGGCATCCCAGGAGCCGACGGGGCCGATGGCATGGATGGCGCAGACGGCGCGGAGGGCATTGCGGGCGGCGCAGGCGCTGACGGAACAGAAGGCATCACCGGAATGCCCGACGGCAAAGGCGGCGCTGCCATGGGTGGCGGCGCGGGCGCCGAAGGCGTAGCGGGTGGTGGTGGTACTGAGGGCGCGCTCCGCGCCCCCACAATCATGGTGTACTCGCTGGGACCCATGGCGGCCGGCGACGCTGGCGGCGGAGGCGCAGCCGGAGGCGGTGGCGCCGCAGGGGTGCTCCCGTACCGCGGCGATTCCGCGTGACGGAGAATTTCGGTCAACTCCCCGATGGGCGCGGAAGACCGGGCTGGCGGGGGAGGCGGGGCCGCCGGACTGGCGGGACTGGGTGCCGCGCCCCCTCCAAAAAAGGCTGTGAATTCACCCGGCTGGTCGAACCTCTGCGCTGGGGGTGGTGGAGGAGCCGGACGGCTGGGTGTAGGGGGCGGAGCGGCCGGAGCCCCAGCGGAAGCAAAATATCGCGTAAATTCTCCCGGCTCCTCCGGTTTGGGAGGAGGCGGAGGTGGGGGTGGGGGGGCGGATGTGGCCGGAGCTGGCTCTCCGAACAGGCGGTCCAACTCGTCAATAGGAGGAGCCGGCGGAGCCGGAGGCGGTGCTGCCGGGGGCGGTGCTGCCGGGGGCGGTGCAGGTGCGGGCGGCTGGAATGCCGCCGGCGCCGGCTGTGCACCGCCGCCGAACATCATTGTGAATTCACCCGGCTCTTTCTGCGCGGGAGGAGGGGGCGGTGGCGGAGGCGGCGGCGATACGGCCGCCGGGGCTGGCCGGAACTCTGGAACCGGCGCCACTGGTGGCGCTGCGGCCCCGAACTTTCCACCCGCGTGTTGCTCGAGCCACTTGGTGAGTCCGTCAAACTCAGGCAGTGGCCAGGAAACGACGTAGGGCTGGCCATCGAACTCGCCTGCGTCGATGAACAACCGGCGCATTTCTTCGGGCAGGCTCGTCAGTTGGTCAAAGAGCCGCTGCACCTTCCGTTCGTCCGGCTCCCTCTGGAAGTGCACGAACAACTCGTGCCCCAGCCGCACGTGAATACCACGGAACGTTTGAAAATCGTCGACCTTCAGAGGGTCGAACAGCTTGTAACGGGAATGGAGAATCATGGCCGCAAGTTCGCCGCGCCTTTCATCATCTCTGATTTTGGTTCAAACTTCGACGCTGGTAGACTAAGAATCCGAGTCCGGGCATGAAACGTCTGTCCAAAGTCGTCTGGAAGGAAGGCATGTACCTCGCCCCCCACCATTTCCAGACGCAGGGCCGCTTCTTTGAGGACCTGGTGGATTTCACCATGTCGGCGTTGCGGTTTAAGCCATACGGTCTGTGTGCGGCGGAATTCGATATGGACGCCTTGGCCAATGGCATCGTCCTGCCGCGGCGCCTTAGTGGGGTATTTCCGGATGGGCTTCCTTTTGACTGCCCGGGCAGCGACCCCAACCCGGAACCGCTGGTGTTGCTGAACCGATTTCCCACTTCCAAAGCGCAGGAAGTGGTCTGTCTGGCCGTCCCTCGGCGCACAGAGACCGGTAGCGATTTTGCCAAAGGGGCTAACGGCTCAGCGCGGTTCCGGCCCGTTGGGCAGACGGTGCGGGATGAGACAAACGGCACCGACGAACGGATGGTGGAGGTAGGGCAAAAGAACTTGCGTCTGCTGCTGGAGCCTGAAGTCGAGCCCTCGGATGCCGTGCTGCCGCTGGTGCGCGTGCAGCGGACTGGCTCTGGCGGCTACGCCTTCGACCCAATGTTCATGCCCACCTCACTGGAGATCGCGGGTAGCCCGGCGATGCTCGATTGTGTCCGCCGGGTGATGGAACTGCTCGAAGAGCAGAGCGGCGCACTGGCCGTGGGCAAAGGCAGCGGCCTTTTCTCACTGGCAGACGCCTACCGCGCCACCCCTGACCGCTTTTGGCTGTTGCATGCCATCCACTCGGCCATGGCGCCTCTGCGTCATTTGCTGGGGAATCCCCAGGCACACCCCGAGGAACTGTACCGCGAATTGGCCCGGCTGGCCGGGGCGCTGAGCACGTTCACTTTAGAGGGTTCCCCTTCTGAGATCCCGCTCTACGATCACGATCAGCCGGAATTGTGTTTTCTGGAACTGGAGCGGTTGATCCGCACCAGCGTCCGCACCATTCGCCCCCAGAATTTCCTGCGCTTTCCGCTTCAGCGGGGCGCAACCGGCATTTTCACCGCCTCACTGGAAGATGCCCGCTGCTACCAGCGGTCGCGCTGGCTGCTCGGCATCCGGTGCGCGTCCGGCGAAGCCAAAACCATCCGTGAGATCCCGGTCCAGGCCAAGGTGTGTTCTGAGGAATTCGTACCCCGGCTGGTGCAGCGCGCCATTCCGGGCATGGAACTCACTCACCTGCCGGCAGCCCCGCCTGGCTTCGCCCCTCAGTTCGATTTCGAATACTTTTCGATTGGTTTGCGCGGACCCTGCTGGGAGCACCTGATGAAGATCCGCCGCATCGGGCTCTGGGTTCCGGAGGAGTTTGGCGAGACTCAGGCGGAAATCGTCGTCCTGCTGGAAGGCTAATGCAACTCGCGCTTTCGTTTCAGGAACTCTTCACGATCATCGCCCGCATCCGGGCCAACCGCCAGGAAGTGCCCGACCTGGAAACCTTTCGCCGCCAGTTGGTACAGTTGCTCGGCGCAGCCAAGACCGAAGTGGAACGCCGCGGCGCCACCAAAGAAGAATCGCATCTGTGCGTGCTGGCGGTGGTGGCTGCCATCGACGAAGCGATCCTGAGTTCGCCGCACCCCGGTTTCCGCGACTGGTCGAAAGATACCTTGCAGACGTCTCTGTTTGGCTCGCACATCGCGGGTGAAACGTTTTTCCAGCATCTGCGCGACCTGATCACCGCCGACCCTTCTCAGCGCAACTCCGAACTGCTCGAAGTATTCCAGACCTGCCTGCTGCTAGGGTATCGCGGCCGCTATGGCGGACGGGAAGGCGACGTGCGGGCAATGATCAGCCGCATCGAGGAGCGCATCGTCCGTAGCCTGGGCGGCCGCATGCCGCTGGGCATGGACGAAGCGGGCCAGGAAGCTTTGCCCGTTGCGGCGTCCGGCTGGCCCAAAGGATTGCTGCGGACTTCGCTCCTTCTGCTGGTTCTGGCTGGGTTGGGTTTCGTCATCTATAGTCTCTGGCTCTCGAGCCGCGCCGGGGCCATCCGGGCTGCGCTCCCTGCGCTGATGGGAGGTTGCTGATATGCCGCCGGTCCGGCTCATCGCCTTCGCCGTCTGGATGCTCTGGGTGTTACTGGCCTGGATGCTGGCGGGTCTGCTGAAACTTGACCCCGCCGACCGCAAGGTTTTCACTGCCGCCTTTTCCATCATCGGGGCCATTGCCGCCGTGCTGGTGGTGTGGTGGCTGGAAAAGAAGCGCTCGCAGAAAGCGCTACCCACCGGTGACGACCGTATGAGTCTGCTGGTGCGAGAGGCTGCCAACCGGTTAGCCACGTCGCCCGGCACACCTGCCAAGCGCCTCTCCGACCTGCCCGCCGTTTTGCTGGTGGGAGAGGCCGGCTCCGCCAAAACGTCCGCCGTGGTACGGGCGGGCATCAATGAAGCGCTGCTGGCAGGCAACGTTTGGAATGGGCAGCTGGTGGCGCCAACGGTAGTTTCGAATCTCTGGCTCGCCGGCCAGTGGCTGGTCGCCGAGATTGGCGGGGCGGCTCTGGAAGACGCGCCCGGCGTGCGCCGGCTGCTGGACGCCCTGCGTGCCGCAAAGGCTTCGAAGCTGTTCGGCGCCAGCGCCCAAGCGCCTCGCGGACTGATCGTCGCCGCCGACCTCAGCCTCTTTTACCAGCGCGATGCCGCAGGCATTCAGGCCGCGGCCCGTAAACTGCGCGGGGTCTTGACCGCCGCGGCCGCCGCCTGGGGCAGCCGATGCCCGGTCTACGTACTCTTCACCAAACTCGACGCCGTCCCCTTCTTCCACGATTTCGTCCGGCAGATGGACAACGCCGAGGGCACGCGTTTCTTTGGCGCCCGCCTCCACTTCACAACCTCCGGCGCGGCCGTGTGGGACCAGCAGGAAACGGCCCGCCTGCAAAACGCCTTCGACCAGTTGTTCCTGCGGTTGGACCAGTGGCGGCGCGAGATGCTGCTGCGCGAAGCGGAAACCGGCGCCGCCCCGAACATCTACGAATTCCCACGCGAATTCCGTAAATTGCGCGAACCCATCGTCCGCTTCCTGCTGGACCTGACGCGGCCCAACCCCCTTGAGGCCACCCCGCTGTTGCGCGGCTTCTATTTCTCGGGCGTGCGCCCCATCGTGATCGAGACCTCGCAACCACAGGCGGCGCCGCAGGCCGCGGCGCCTGCGCCGATTCTCGAGGACGCTTTCGCGGCCACCATGATCACCCCGACAGCCCGCGCTCAGCAGCCGCCACCACCTCCTCTTCCCATGGGTGGCGCTAAGCGAGTGCCGCAGTGGACGTTCCTCCCTGAATTCTTTGCCTCGCAGGTATTCGACGACCGCGGTGCAATGCGTGTCAGCAGCCAATTCACCGGTGCGGCAACCGCCCGCAAAATCATGCTCGGCGCCGCCTGCGCGCTGGCCGGCATTTACTTTCTGGGCGCCACTATCTCGTTCATCAATAACTTCCGGCTAACCGGACAAGTGCAGGACGCGGCTTCCACACTGGCGCGGGTGAGCGGCCCTGCGCTCACGCCACCCCAGGCACAGGCGCTTGAGCAGCTACGCGACGCCACCGAAAAGGTCAGTCACTGGCAGCGCGAAGGCGCGCCGTTCTTCCATCGCTGGGGTGTCTACCCGGGCCTCACACTGCACGACAACACGCGCACCGCCTATTGCAAGGTGCTCGACCGTGTGGTGCTCTCCTCCCTGCGCGACAACCTGCGGCAGACGCTCTCGGTCCTGCCCGCCACGCCCGGCTCAAACGATCAATACGATCCTTCTTACCGCGCACTCAAGGCCTACCTGATGATGACCTCGGAGGCCAAGCATGCCCAAGCCGGCTTCCTGGGACGCGAATTGCAAATGCGCGCCGCTGGCCTGCCTGCGAGCGGCATCGACTTCCGCGAACACCTCTGGCTGTATGCCAAGGAGCGCCAGAGCGGGTTCTGTGGCGCCGCGTCCGACGCCAACGCCATACAGACCGCCCGTTCTCACTTGGTGCAGTTCCCCTTGCGGGAACGCCTTTACCGGAGCATCGTGGCCGAGCTTGACGCCCGTTTCCCCAAGGCCAGCTTCACCGACGCGCAGCGCACCATCCAGTTCACCGACAGCGCAACGAAACGGGTATCGAACACAGGCGAAGTCTCCGGGGCCTTTACCAAAGCCGCCTTTCCCATGGCTCTGGAGCTAATCCGCCAGTCGTCCAGCGGCGCAGGCCAGGAGGATTGGGTGTTGGGACCGGAGGGCCGGATTCAGGACGCCTCAAACCTTGGCGGCGACCTCCGCACGATGTACCTCAAGGACTACGTGGGGCGTTGGGAGGCCTTTCTCAACAGCGCCTCGGTCGTGCGCTATGCCAATCTCAAGGACGCTGCGGCCAAGTTAAAGGTGCTGAGTTCGGCGCAGACGCCACTGTTAGGGCCATTCTGCCTCGCGGCCCAGAACACCTCCGTCGAGGCAGGCGAAATCAAAGCGGCGTTTAAGCCGATCTTGGCGCTGTCGGCCGATCCATCCACTTGCACCACGACGCCGATAGGCGAGAAGACCAAGGGCTATTCCGATGGGTTGATCAGTCTCTGGACGGGTGTGCAACGAGTGGCGGAAGCTCCAGCTTCGGAGGCCGCGCTGCCCGAATCCGCGGGTGCCCAAGCTGCCGCCCTCACCCTGGCCCGCGACCTTGCCCTGCCCCCCACCACCAGCGATTATTTGCTGCAACCCATCACCTACGCCGACGAACTGGTGAAGAGCAAACTTCCGTCCGACCTCAACGGCGCGGGCGCCAGCGCCTGCGCGCAGATCACGCCGGTCTTGCGCAAAGTGCCATTCGCGGCACAAGGCCCTCCGGCCTCCATCCAGGAAGTGAATGCTGTGTTCCAGCCAGGAACCGGTCTGCTGTCCACGTTCGCCCAGCAGCAGTTGGCGCAGTACCTCACGCTGATCGGGGAGCGCTATTCTCCAGCCGCTGGCGCCAAGATCCAGGTCTCGGACGCCTTCCTCAATTACTTTAACCGTGCACACGCGATCGGCCGCAGCCTCTACCGGGCCAACCCGGCGGGCAACCCCGGTTTCACGTATTCCTTACGGGCCGAGCCCTCCGAGAATCTGCCGAACTTTGAGTTGAGGATCGACGGCCAGTCTTTGAAAGGCACGCGTAGCGGTGGCCAAAGCCAGGAGTTTAAGTATCCGGGCGACGGCAGTGGCGTCCACGTCATTCTGGATGGCAAGGAAATCTCCACTCTTGCCGGGCCCTGGGCCGTGTTCGAGTTCTTCCGCCAGGCCAACCGGCAGCCAGGACCTGCAACGTTCGAATGGGATCTCGCCACGCAGACCACTTTTGGGCGCGCCACCACTTCCGGAGGCCGCTCCGCAGTCCTTCGCGTGACTGTCGATTACAAAGGCGGCTACGCCCTCTTCGGCAAGCCTGGCCTGGAAATCACTTGCGTTTCGCGGGTGGCGAAATAGTAACCGGAGCAGTCTGAGGAAAGACCGTAACTCGCAGTTTCGCACTGCCGTACGGAATCAGATCCACTATGGTTTCGGGTTCCGCCGTCTGAACGGGGCTGTCCGGCAGAGGAGCGGCAGAACTGTTCAGCAGCGTCCATTCGCGGAGCAGGCGGGCAGGCGCCCGGATCACCACCGGCGCTCCGGCACTCGAGAACGGCAGACTTCCCACCGGTTTCACTTCCACGGGCAGCGCCGCAACGTTCGTTTCGTTCACTGCCAGTGCGTAGTTCCAGGGCGTGGTGGGATGCACCTCCCAATCGGCATGTGGCTCCTCGCCCTTGATCTTGCGCCAGTCCTCCCCAATGCGCAGTGAAAACACCAGCGGCCCCCGGACCACGGCCACGCCTTGCCGGTAGTGGCGCTCCAGCCTCGGCGGCATGGGGAATCGCAGACTGACTGTATCGCCTGCCCGCCAAGTCCGATCAAGCCGGAAGAACGTCCCGGGCGACACCCCCTTCTGCCGGCTGCGGCCCAGGCGCACTTCCGCTCCGTGCGCCCACTGCGGAATCCGGAGCAACAGCGCAAAGCGGGTAGCTTTCTCCGGCCGCACCGTCATCCGGATCACGTCATGGAACGGATACTCGGTGACGGTTTCCACGGTCACTGGCGTGCCGCCGCCCACCAGTGTCCGCACGGTCGAGGGCGCATAGGCCACGGCCGCCAGCCCGCCCTCGGGCGCGGCCATCCACAAATGCGCGGCAAACTTCGGCCAGCCCTGGTGCATGTTCGCCGTGCAACAGCCGAAGTTGGGCTCTAAACCGAAAATATTGGAATCTGGTCCGTTAGTGGTCCAGTTGCGTCCCTTGTCTACGCTCACCAGCACTTGATTCACCTGCTGGTCGTACTGGTGCGCCCACATATCTGACTTGAAGGTCGCCGGCAACGCGTTGAACGCCAGCCGCTCCAACCGGTCGCCCAAAGGCGCGTCTCCGAGGATGGCTAACAACTGCTCGTAGGAATACATGCCCTCCACCACGGCGCACAATTCCGTGCCCTGCGAAGGATCCAGCCCCGCGTAATGCTCGTCCCCTGCATGCGTGCCGTTCGCCTGCCCGTGGTAGCGGTCCAGCGTCTCCAGCGCTGCGTAGACCGCTCTGCGGTTTGTTTCCTGGTCGAACAACGACCACCAGACCCCTGGTGTTTTCAACGCCATCGCATTATTCACCACGTGGGTGCGCAGCGAGGTTTTCTCGCGCGGCACCTTCTCTGGAAACTCGAACGAAGCGAAATGGCGGTTCCAATCAAAGGACTGCCCCCTGAGAATCCTCGCCAGATCCAGAAGTTCCTGATCGCCGGTCCGGTTATACAACCAGATGATTGCCAGCATCTCCTCCGCCGACCGGAACGAGGCCCATTGCACCAGTGGAATCCGGTTGGCCTCCTGCAGGTGGTGCTTAAAGTACCTCGACATCAGAGGGATGACGCGTGGATCACCCGTCGCCTCCTGATGCTGCATCAGCACTTTCAGCATCACCATGTTGGGCCACCAGTCTGTTGCTTGCCACTCGGCCTTGAAGGCATCCTTCCTGCGCTCCGGGCCGATGTCGCCGCTTTCGCGCTGGTTCGCCAGAGTCCAACTCACCCATCGCTCAACCTTCGCCTTCAGCCGCGCGTCGTCCAACAGGTGCGCCAGCGGCACCAAGCCATCGAGGAAGTAAGGCCCGCGCTCCCAGCTTTCCCCGGTTCCGCCCAGCCACCCGCTGTTCGGTCCAAGGTCCGGCCAGAATTCATCCAAATGCCCGCTGAGGCCATCGGCCTGAATCCGCAGTTCGTTTTTCAACCAGCCGCTTGGCTTGACCGAGCCGAGTGGTAAGGGCGCCAACCGGTTACGCTCCAGGGGGGCGCGGTTCCACACCACCGCGGCGGGGGGTTCCGCAGCTTGTGTCAGGACGGCGGCGGACAGCAAGAGAAAGAAGCGCATGGCAATATGAACATAGCGCTTTCCGCGGACCGTGTCGCGGAGGGTTTCCCGTGCATGACCACCGCCGTCCACGCTCCGTCTGCCCGGCTAGACATCGAAGATCTCCGCTACGCATACGCACCGGGCCGCGAGGTGCTCTCTGGAGTGACGCTCCACCTGGAACCGGGTGAACACGTGCTTCTGGCGGGCCGCTCAGGCGCTGGAAAATCCACTTTGGGCCTGCACCTCAATGGAATCCTGCTGCCGCAGTCAGGCGCGGTTCGCATCGACGGCCAATTACTCACCAGCGCCAACCTCTCCTGGGCACGCGGCCGCGTTGGGATTGTCTTCCAGGACCCGGAAGATCAGCTCTTCACTCCTACTGTGCGCGAGGACGTAGAGTTCGGCCCACTCAACCAGGGCCTAAGTCCGGAGGAGGCTGTGAAGCGCGCCGCCGAAGCCCTGGACCTCGTGCAACTCTCGGGGTTCGAATCCCGCCTGAATCACGAGCTTTCCTACGGAGAAAAGCGGCGGGCGGCACTTGCTACCGTGCTGGCCATGCAGCCCGGTCTGATCGTCTTCGATGAGCCCTTTGCCAACCTCGACCCCGCCATGGTCGAACACCTGGCCGGGATCATCCGCTCTCTGCCGGTCACGGTGCTGCTGATCTCGCAGGAAATACTCCCCGCACTCGCCTGTTGCGATCGCATGATTGTCCTCGCCAATGGCCGGGTCGAAGCCGACGGGCCGGCGCTCAACTTGGCGAGCAACCGTCCTTTGCTCGCCAAACACGGCTTGGACTTCCACTTCTACGGCGCGCTTTGGGAACGGCTCGCTCGGTAGCCGTACCACACTCCCCACACTCCAATCAGAGCCGAAAGCCCGGTGAGCAGTCGAGCCCAGCGCGGCCATTCCTGGGGGTTCTCCACGGGGGCGGAGGGCGCCGAGTTGAATTCGACGCTCCGCTCAATCTTGTGGCCAAACCCATCGTCCACCACCACCCGCCACTGGCCCACGCGGCTCGCCCGGAACGCGAAATAGCCCTCCTGGTCCGTTACGCCCGCTTGCCAAGGCGTTTGTGGTTGCCCTGGTGCGTATATCTCGACCTTAATGGATGAGGCGGGTTCTGAAGCTCCGTAGGCCGAGCGGACCACCACCAGTGGCTCACGGATCTCCCAGGTCAATTCGAGTTCGTGAGCCGCCGCAGGAACCAGCACGGAAGAGAAGAAAAGAGTAAGAACAACTGGAAGTCGCATTGGTATTACTATTTTTCCGTTCGTGCTACGATTATGGCACCGATTGGTTTGCATCTTGGCTCTATGCACGTAGCCGACGGCATCCTCCCAGCCATGGCCTGCGGCCTCGCCCACGCCGCTGCGTGGCCAGCAGTTTATTGGGCGGGCCGCAGGGCCGAACCCGGAGAAGTCGCGCGAATGGGCTTGGCCTCGGCGGCTTTGTTCGCGGTTTCGCTAGTTCACATTCCTGTCGCCGGCGTCACCATTCATTTCGGGCTGTTCGGACTGGCGGGGATTATCGCTGGCAGGCGCGCCTTGGTTGTGGTGGCCGCCGCTCTGCTTCTCCAAGCGTTCCTTTTTCAACATGGCGGACTGCTGTCGCTGGGGGTGAACATTCTGAACATGGGCGCCGGCGCGGTTTTGGCCGGTTGGCTCTGGCGCCGGGTGGGGCCGGGCCGGGATTGGTGCGCATTCCTGTCCGGTTTGGTGGGAATTGCCGTTCCTGCCTTGCTCCTCGCCGCGGAATTCGAAATGGTGGGCTACGGAAAGGGCTTCTGGGCGATTGCGGGACTTTATGCCCTGGTTGGCGTTCTAGAGGGACTCGCCACAGTGGGCGCCGTCCGATTCCTGACCCGCACCCGGCCAGCCCTGCTGGGACAGGCCGGGCCTGCAATTTCCCATGGTGTTTCCTGACCCTCCTCATTCCGGCTGGCTGGGGAGAGTGCATGCTGGCGCAAAAATGTTGGCGTTCGTGGTTGCCGCCATTGTGGTACTCACAACCCCAGTAGGGCATTTACGGACTTTCTCTCTCTACGCTGTGGCCGTCTTGACCGCAATTGCGGGCAGCCGTGTTTCTTTTTGGACCCTCATTTGGAGATGCGCCGCCGCTGTTCCGGTAGTGTTGGTCTCCGCTCTACTGAAAGCCTGGCAGGAAGACGCCCGCGCTGGCGGAGTGTTGGCCGCCAAAGCCCTGGTCGTGATCCTGCTAGCCGGCTTGCTCAGCCTGACGACCCCCTGGCCGGAACTCCTGGAGGCTTTCCGGCGCGCCCACCTCCCTCGGACTCTATTGAGCGTTTTGACCCTCACTGAGCGGTACGCGCATGTGCTGGTCTCCGAACTAAGGAAAATGCGGCGCGCGCGCCTCAGCCGGTCAGTGCGGGATCTTTCCTGGCGCCTCCGCCTGCACAGCGAGGGGCAACTGTTCGGAGCACTGGTGCTTCGCGGCGATTACCGGGCCCATCGCGTGCAGGCCGCCATGCTGGCACGCGGCTTCCACGGCCTGTATCCAACTAATCCGCTTCGCCCGTGGAGCGGCGCCGACACTGTATTCCTCTTGATGGCCAGTGGGTTATTTCTGGGCGCCCGTTTCCTGGGATCCGCGATCACAGGCGCGGCGGTGTGGTGATAATGATGGCCCGCGCCGGGTTCGGGCCTGCTGACCGGTAACCGTGAGGTTGGGAACTGTCGAAATAGACGCTGTCGCCCGTCTTGAGCAGATTATCCTCGTCGGCGTAGTGAATAACCAGTTCCCCCTCTAACACATAAATGAACTCGGCGCCGTCGTGCACATGGTCAATAACCCGCTGCGCAGGACGCGGCAGGAACTCCGCCCAGTAGGCTTGCAGGCTTTTCTCCTGGGATGAAAAAGCCAGGCACTCGAAGAAGTAACCCGGGTCGGGCATATCCGCCCTCTCGGGAAATCGCATCCGCTCCCCCGCCCGAACCACTGAAAACAAGGACTTTTTTCTTCGATCGGCGAAAAAGTACTCCAACCCGACATCGAACACCATGGCGATGCGCGCCAGAGTCGGCAGCGTGGGAAACATCTTGCCGTTCTCCAACTGCGAAAGCATGGAGGCCGATAGCCCGGTGTGTTTACCAAGATCGACCAAACCAATTTTCTTCTTCAACCGCAATGACTTAAGCTTCCTCCCGATCTCGTAAGAGGATAGCGCCCGGTGCACCGTCTCTCGTCCGCTTTCCATGTTATTTTCAAGTTCATTCATTGTGACTGAATTCATGACTCACAATTTTCTTTCAGTTTAACTGGATTTTATTGCAGTCTGGCTTTCAGATGCAATCCCTGGTAGGCTCGGCTTGTAGGAATCTTACGAATCCTTCATTTGAGCAGACAAGGACAGCGACATGCGAGCCCACAATCCAGATTTTGTCGGCACATCGGACGATCAGTTAGTGCTTCTGGCGCAGAGTGGCGACAACAGCGCGTTCGCCGAGTTGATTGAGCGGCACATGACTACTTGCAAGCGCTTGGCCCTCAGTATTTTGCGTAACGAGCAGGATGCGGAGGACGAAGTGCAAAACGCCTGCTGGAAAGCATTCGAGCACCTGAACCAGTTCAACAAGGACGCCAAATTCTCTACCTGGTTGTCCAGAATTGTCGTGAACCAGTGCCTGATGCGGCTCCGGAAGGAACGGCGGGCGCGGTTCCTTTACTTGGATGAGGGCGTGCAAGGTGAGGAAGTGGCCGCTATCGAGCTTCCGGATGAATCGGATACGCCGGAAACGGGTGTGGCCAAAACGGAGATCGCCCAGGTGCTGCGCCGGGAGATCCGCCGGATTCCACCACTGCTGCGGGACGTGTTTATTTTGCGCGATGTGGAAGAACTGCCGATGCCGGAGGTGGCTCAGCGCCTGGGCATCTCCATCGCTGCGGCAAAGAGCCGTCTGCTGCGGGCCAGGCTGGAATTGCGGGCAAGGATGTCGAAGCACTGCGGAATGTTAGGCGCGGCCACGCTCACTGCAGGTTGAGACCCGGCTTTCTCCACTTAAGCCCTTTTCTTCGTATGGTATTCTGAGGCTGATTCCGGGCTTTTCCGCAAAGCCCGGATAGTCAGCCTCATGTACTTTCTCTCGCCCTACGGCGGCAATCCCCATCCAAAGGCAATGTCCGTATGAAGGCTCGAGTTCCTGTCACCCGCGGGCTGGAGTCTTTTTTCGGAACCAAGGACGAGAACATCCGGCTATTGGAGTCTGGCCTGGGTGTTACCACCCGCCTGACCCACGACGGCCTGGAGATTGACGGGGATCCGGAAGCGATTGAGCGCGCCCAGCAGATCGTCAATGACTATTTGTCCCTGACCGAGAGCGGCGCCCGCCTCTCGTCGAGCGACGTGAACAGTTACCTGCGAGTGCTCACCGCGGACGACTCGACTTCGCTGCGAACGCTTGTCGAGTCGGGGCGCGCGAGAAACTTCGGTAAGAAAAGCCTGGTGCCCAAGACAGTCAATCAGCGGGCCTACCTCGACAGTATCGAGCGGCTTGACCTGGTTTTTGGCGTCGGCCCCGCGGGCACGGGCAAGACCTATCTAGCCGTAGCCATGGCGGTTTCGGCACTGCTGAACAAGCAAGTATCCCGCATCATCCTGACCCGGCCAGCCGTCGAAGCCGGCGAACGCCTGGGCTTTCTGCCCGGCACACTGCAGGAGAAGGTGGACCCCTACCTGCGGCCGCTTTACGACGCGCTGTTCGACATGCTCGATACCGAGAAAGTCGAGAAGTTCCTGGAGCGCAACGTGATTGAGATCGCGCCGCTGGCGTTTATGCGCGGGCGAACGCTCAACGACAGCTTCATCATCCTGGACGAAGCGCAGAACTCCACGGCCGAGCAGATGAAAATGGTTCTGACGCGCCAAGGGTTTAATTCGAAGATGGTGGTGACTGGCGACCTGACGCAGATCGATTTGCCGATGGGCCGGCGCTGCGGATTGCAGGATGCCATCGAGATCCTGAAGGACGTGGAAGGGATCGGCATCGTGCACTTCGACCAGCGGGACGTTGTCCGCAACGCGTTAGTTCAGCGAATCGTGCGGGCCTATGAGCGCTATGGCGAATTGGCTGGCGCCGGGCGGCAGATGTCGCTGCGCCTGGCGGAGGCCGCGCCCTCGGAACCTGCCGAGAATCCCGCCGTTCCGTCCGCCTGAACCATGGATCCCGATCCTCTGGTCATCTACACACGCGCCCCGCGATGGTTGCGGCGCCGGGAGTTCTCGGACTTCGCCAAAACTTTGTTGGAGGAGTTGGCGGGAGGCCGGCGCTTCTGTTGCCGGGTGACGGACGACGAGGAGTTGCGGCAGTGGAATGCCGTATATCGGGGCAAGGACGAACCCACGGACGTACTCAGTTTCCCGGCAGCCGGGGGAAGCTACTTGGGGGATTTGGCCATCTCGGCAGACCGCGCGCGGGCGCAGGCGGCAGCTTTGGGACACCCACCGCAGACAGAAATGGCCATCCTCCTGCTGCACGGGTTGCTACACTTGCTGGGTTACGACCACGAGAGCGACCGGGGGCAGATGCGGCGCCTGGAAACGCGCTGGCGGAAGCGCCTGGGGCTGCCGGTGGGGCTGATTGAGAGGAGCGTCCAGCGATGATCGGGATAGCGTTGGCCATCCTGGCGCCTCTGGTTTGCCTGGTTTCCTTCACACAGTTGCTCTACCTGGAATCTCTGCGGCTGCGGACCCGCGAATACGCCTCGCTCGAATACTTCAAGGCCACTCTGCAGGACGCCCTGGGTTACGAGACGGAGAGGGGCGCGCTGGTGTTCTCTCTGCTCAAGCACACCCTGCTGGTGCTTTGCGGAGCGCTGCTGGTAGCCGCCGCTCCTCGCAGCGCCCGCTGGACGGAGTTTCTGGAGGGCTTCGGTTTAGGCTGGCTGGTGATGCTGGTGGCCAGCTATTTCCTGCCGCAAGCGCTGTACCGCCGCTCGAGTGGCCACTGGCTGCTGCCGCTGGTGCCTTTGCTCCGCCTGCTGGAGATCCTCTTTCGCCCCCTGACGGCGCTGCTCAAGTTCCTCCAATCTCTCTTTGAATTGAGTTCGCCTGACTCAGCGAGCGAAAAGGCGGCCTCGCCCAAAGAGGAGATCGAGGCGTTGATCAGCGCCGGGGAGACCGAGGGGATCATCGAGAAGGAAGACAGCCGTTTGATTCAAAGCGTGGTGGCGTTCGGCGACAAGAGGGTTCGCGAGGTGATGACGCCGCGCCGCTCCGTGGTGGGGATAGAGGCCTCATCCGGACTGGAGGAATTACGGCGCCTCGTGAAGCACGAACAGTACTCACGCATCCCCGTCTACGAAGGCAGCCTCGACAACATCACCGGCTTTGTGCATGTCCGCGACCTTTATGAGTTGGACGAAGAGCACCGCCGGGACAAGGTGGCGCGCGACCTGCAGCGCCCGCTGCAGGGGGTGCCCGAGAGCATGCTGGTGTCTCAGTTGTTGCGGCAAATGCAGGAAAACGGCACGCACATGGTGTACGTGGTCAACGAATACGGCAGTGTGGCCGGGCTGGCCACGATGGAAGACCTCGTGGAAGAGGTATTTGGAGAAATTCGCGACGAGCACGAACCCGCCCACGATGTCGAGCGGGGGGAGGACGGGTCCATCACCGTCTCGGGAAGCTTCGATGTAGACCACCTCGAGGAGTATTTCGGCTACCATCCCAACGAGAAAAGTGAGGCAGCCACGGTGGGCGGCCTCGTGACGGAATGGCTGGGCTACGTGCCAGAGCAAGGGACGGTAGTGGATAAAGAGGGGTTGCGTGTGCTGGTGCTGAGCGCTGACGGCCGCCGGGTGGAAAAGGTGAGGATCTCCGCCAGCACCGGCGGCGCCGGGGAGGCGCCGCAAGAATGAGAAACCGCAAGCCGAAACACCGCTCGGGATTCGTGTCACTGCTGGGCCGGCCCAACGCCGGCAAGTCCACTCTGCTCAACCGTTTGGTCGGGCAGAAGCTGGCGATCGTCAGTGACAAGCCGCAGACCACTCGAACCTCGATTCAGGGAGTGTGGACCACAAAAGAAGCCCAAGTGGTCTTCCTCGATACTCCCGGCATCCACGAAGCTCCATCGCTGATTAGCCAGCGCATGATGCAAACGATTGGCGAGGCGCTGGAAGAGCGCGACCTGCTCCTGTTCCTGGTGGATGCCACGCGGCAGGTGTCCGCCGAAGACGAGCGGGCCCTGGCGTTGCTGAAGAAGTCCACTGCACCCTGTTTCGCAGTGTTGAACAAGGTCGACCGCCTGAAGGACAAGCGCCTGCTGCTGCCGCTCATCGAACGCTACCAGAGCTTGCATCCTTTCGACGAACTCTTCCCCGTGTCCGCGCTGACAGGGGAGGGCGTCCCGATACTGCAGCAGGCCATCCTGGCGAAGATGCCGGCAGGGCCCGCGTATTTTCCTGCCGATTTCGTTACGGACCAGCCGGAGCGATTTCTAGCCGCCGAGTTGATTCGGGAAAAGGTACTGGCAAAAACGCGGCAGGAAGTTCCACATTCCACAGCCGTGCTGGTGGACGAGTGGCAGGAGGAGGGACGGCTGCTTCGGCTGTCGGCAACAATTTATGTCGAGCGGCCGGGGCAGAAAGCCATCATTTTGGGCGCCAAGGGGGTGCTGCTCAAGAAGATTGGCACCGAGGCGCGGCTGGAACTTGAGGGGCTGTTCGGCCGGCGCATCTTCCTTACGCTATTTGTCAAGGTCCAGCCAGGCTGGCGTGAGCACGCCGCCTTCCTCAAGGAACTCGACTGGCGCTCGATGGTGGGATCAGCAGCTCCTCCCGTGGCTCCAGAAACAGAGCAGGAAGTGAACGAATAGAGCAAAGGGGCAGCGAAGGAGCCGAGCCGGTCCCTTCGTTTCGGGTGGTTGCGTCTGAGCAGCGGCGGGACGATAAAGGATAGAGGCATTTATGCGGTTTTGGCGACTGGTTCTCTCTCTGCTGCTGGCCTTCCAGCTTGTTGTTCCGGCGATGCAGCAGGTGGATCCCGACGACCGGATCTACGACGAAGTGCGTAGACGGCTGACGAACGATCCCGACGTGAAGGGCGGCACCTTCGAGTACGAGGTAAAGGACGGCGTAGTGACCATCCGGGGAGAGGTGGACAAGGAAAAATGGCGACACAAGGCGGAACGGCTGGCCAAGAAGGTGAAAGGCGTGCGCCAGGTGGTGAACCAGTTGAAGGTGAAGAACCAGTAGTCCGCCCAAGACCTATGAATCTGAGACCGGTTGGGGTGGTCCATTCGGCCATCCGCGAAAGAAAGCAGATGCCCGCGTGGGGCGCTCCTGCGTCGGTGGAGGTTTTCGCGGCCTTCGAACCAGGCTTGCTTCGCATCGAAAAACACTCGCACCTCTGGGTGCTGGCTTGGCTGGACCAGACCGGATCACGAGACGCCGGAGAAGAACGGGCGGTGCTGCGAGTGACCCCGCGCGGCGTCACTGACCCCGGACCGGAGGGCCTGCATGGCGTATTTGCCGTACGTTCGCCAGCGCGGCCAAATCCCATTGGGTTGACGGCAGCTCGCGTGCTCCGCCAGGAAGGTCGTGTGCTCCATCTGGACCGGTTGGACTTTTTGGATGGAACGCCCGTCATCGACCTGAAGCCTTACTTCATTACCCGCGACCTGATCTTTAGCGCCAACGGGCGGCAGGTGGGAAGCCCGCGCAGCCGCGAGGATCTTCGCGAATCTCTAACGGCGCAGGCCGTGCAGTTCCACGGGCGGCTGACAGCCGACCTGGCAGTGGGCATCCGCGTGGTGGAGCACTACCGGTTCACATTTCACGAGATGAACGATGTGGAGCACTGGAGCATTACCGCGCCGCTGGACCGGCCAGAGGTGGTAGACGCCTTGCTGGGCCTGACGCGAGCCACGCCAGGCCGGGGCAACCTGCATTTCGGTAGCAGCAATACCGTGGAGATTAACGGCGCCGAATACTGCCTGCAGCCGGCTGCAGGGAGGAGCCCGGAGGAAACGCTGGCTTTGCCCGACGGGGTTCTCTTCCAGGTGGCAGCTCCATAGGCCTGGCGGCGGCAAACCTGCTAGCTTGGCAACATGGACAGGCGCTCTGCGGTGTGCTTGCTGCTGGCTCTGGCAGCCTGCGGGCCAGGGGGCGTCAACGTGAGCGCGCCGCCAGCGGAAGTAGGCGGGGGATGGCGCCGGGGCGCTGTCAGCCGGCCTCCTGCTTCCGAGACGCCCGAGACTCTCCGGCAACTGGGAGCAAGCGCACTGTTACGAGTACCGTATACGCGCGATGCCAGCAGCATCACGGTGGAGGCTTACTCTTTCCGCGCCGAGGCCGCCGCCTTTGAAGCCCGGCAGCGCTACGTCCAGCCGCAAGCTGCTGCTTTCTACCGCGGAGCGCTGTTTGTCGTGGCGCGCGGAGATGTAGCAGCGGCTGAACTCGCAGGATTCCTGCGAGCCTTGGAGCAGTCATGGCTGGGGCCTACGCGCTGAAAAACGGCAGCGCCGAACCGCCTGGCGCCCGTTTTCATGAAGCTGCTCTGGTGGCGATGCTGGCCAGCGGCTACCTGGCGATGCTCGGTTCAGGTGCGCTCGATTGGCCCAGCTGGCTGGCCGCCGGGCTCGCCATCGGCTGGCGCGTGTTGCGGGTTGCCGGTTTGCTGAGGGCGGAAATTCCGCAGGGCTGGGTGCCGCTCGCCACGCTCGGTTACATTCTGTTTTATCCGCTCGATTACTATTACCTCTCCCGGGATTTCCTCACCGCTACCGTACATCTGGTGGTCTTTGTGGCGGCTGTGAAGGTCCTGACCGCCGCAACGCCGCGCGATTTCTTCTTCGTGAAAGTGATCGCCATGCTGGAGATGCTGGCGGCGGCGCTGCTGTCCGCCAATCCCAGCTACTTCTTTTTCCTGGTGACGTTCCTCATCTCAACCGTAGCGGCGCTGATGAGCGGAGAGATCCGCTCGGCCGCGCAGCGGACCGGTGGGGCGCGGGCCCCGCTGCCCATGAGCCTGGGACCGCGCTTGAGCTGGCTGAGCGGCGTCATGGCATTCGGCATCCTGGCGCTCTCGGCCGGCCTGTTCTTCGTACTGCCACGAACAGCGCGGGCGGCTTTGGAGCGGTTTCTTCCCGGCTCCTCGCGCGTTTCCGGTTTTTCCGAGGAGATCTCGCTGGGTGAAGGAGGCGCCATTCTGAAGAGCAGCACGGCGGTGATGCACGTGCGGTTTACCGAGACCAATCAACCACCGCTGCTCCGATGGCGCGGCGCGACGCTCGCGGAATTCGACGGGCAGCGCTGGTACAACAGCGAGCGGCAGGCACGCGCGCTGTATCCGGAGAAGGAATTGCTCCAGTTAGCCGATGACGAGCAGAGGCGGCGTCCCGGCTTGCGCTTCACGGCCCAGATCTGGATGCACGGTGGGACGGATCTCCTCTTTCTCGCGGGAAGGCCGGAATTCTTGCGGGTGCCGGTCCCGGTGGTTTATGAAACTGCCGGCGGGGCCCTGCGGGTAGCCCGGGACACCGACGGACTGCAGTACATCCTGTTCAACTACGTCAACCTGGGGGACCGGCTCTCGATGGGCGGAGAGGCTCTCGATCCGCAATCGCGCAACTTTTATTTGCGGCTTCCGCCAGTAGACCCTCGCGTATTCGATTTGGCGCGCCGCATCACCCAGGGCTACCAACTGGACCGCGACCGGGCGGCTGCCATTGAGCATTTCTTGCGGACGAAGTTGTCTTATAGCCTGGACAACAACCCGCCTCCGGGCGTGGATCCTCTGTCCTGGTTCCTCTTCGACCGCCGCCGCGGGCACTGCGAGTATTTTGCCTCTGCCATGGCCGTCATGCTGCGGCTGTCCTGGATTCCTGCGCGCGTCGCGACGGGTTACTTGCCCGGGGACTTCAACCCCATCAGCGGATGGCATGTGATCCGGGCTTCGCACGCCCATGCGTGGGTGGAGGCTTGGTTACCCGGCGAAGGATGGGTGGTTTTTGATCCAACTCCGCCGAGCCTGCAGACCGCTCCCACGGGCCTGATGAGCCGGCTCTCCCTTTATCTCGACGCTGCCGATATGTTCTGGCGGGAATGGGTGATCGGCTATGATCTGGAGCGCCAGTTGACCCTCGCTTTCCGGGTGGATCAATCGCGCCGGCGGCTGCGCCTTCCGTCGTTCGAGCAGTTCTTCGCGGGCTGGAGCGGCCGGTTTCGCCAATGGCAGAAAGGTGTGGAGCACGGAGAGGCATTGCCGATTGCCGTCTTGCTGCTGGTGGCCGCCGGGGCGTTGGGCTTTTGGGCCTGGCTTGGCCGGGGCGCATGGCTGCGGCGCCGCTTCCGCAGAGGCCAGGCCAGCCGGCACGACGCCACCGTTCTCTACCAACAAATGCTGACCCTGCTTCGCCGGCGGGGCCTGGTAAAGCCCGCGGCATACACGCCGCTGGAGTTTGCCCGCATGGCCGGCGAGGTGCCCACCGCGCAGGCAGTGGAGGAATTTACTCACGCGTATTACGAGGTGCGGTTCAGGGGCAGCGAAAGTGCCGCAGCGCGTCTGCCTGCCCTGCTGGAGAGCATCGAGCGGCTCACCCGCTGACCACGGGGCTCGGGACGTTCCGTTGTGCGCGCGCCGGAGGACGGCTATAGGCCTGCTGCTTCGTCTTCGAATCTCTGCCCCATGAAATTGGCGGGCAATGAATAACCGGTTGGTATACTATGAACAACCCTTTATGTCCCAATCTGCCGGTGCTGCGAAGAAGGTGATCCTGCTGCGTCCACGCGGGTTTTGTGCGGGGGTGGTGCGCGCAATTGACGTAGTGAAGATCGCCCTGGAACTGTACGGCGCACCCATTTACGTCCGCAAGGAGATCGTGCATAACCGGCACGTGGTGGATGAGTTGCGCGACCATGGCGCCATTTTTGTCAACGAGTTGCACGAAGTGCCGGAAGGGAGCAGGGTCATTTTCAGTGCGCACGGCGTTTCGCCCGCGGTGCGGCAAGCCGCGCAGGAGCGGTCGCTTTCAGTGGTGGACGCCACGTGCCCGCTGGTGACCAAGGTCCACCTGGAAGCCGTCAAATTTGCCCGGCAAGGATTCACCATCCTGCTAATCGGGCACCGGGATCACGAGGAGATGGAGGGCACCTACGGCGAGGCTCCCCAAAACACGATCATCGTGGAATCGGAAGCAGAGGCTGAGGCTGTGCAGGTTGCTGACCCAAACAAGGTTTGCTATCTGACTCAAACTACGCTGAGCCTGGATGAAACCCGCGAGATCATCACGATTTTGAGGCGGCGTTTCCCCAACATCGTGGGGCCGAAATCGCAGGACATTTGTTACGCCACCGAAAACCGGCAGATGGCGGTGAAGGCAGTTGCTCCACTCTGCCAGTTGCTGCTGGTGGTGGGTTCGCAGAACAGTTCCAATTCGAAACGCCTGGTGGAGGTGTGCCGGAAGTCGGGCGTTCCTGCTTACCTGATTGACGACCGCAGCTATTTGCAGGAGAAATGGTTCGAAGGCGTGGATCATGTGGCGGTAACAGCAGGCGCCTCTGCTCCTGAGAATTTGGTGGCCGACCTTGTCTCTGCGCTCACTGAGCGCGGCTACCGCACCGTGGAAGAAGTGGATATCGTTGAAGAGGACGTTCGCTTCAGCCTGCCCTCGGAATTGCAGTCACAAACTGTTCGCCTCACCACCATCTCCACCACCACTGCGGTATGAGTTCGTCCGGCCTCGATCCGCTGGGGGGCCTGGAGGCGTCAGCCCAAAGCGCTCTCGAACGCGGCGCCCGTCATCTGCAATCCCTTCGCAGCAGGGAAGGCGCCTGGCGGACACAGGTGACGTGCAGTGGCAGTGAATGGGCGCGACTGCTTCTGCTGGCGGCGGCAGGAGTTGGCGATGCTTCCAAAGTACGCACGGCTGTCCTTGCACAGGCGGTGGACTGCGCCGAGGAATGGCCAGCGGACACGGCAGCACTCATCTACTTTGGCCTCAGGCTGACTGGAGCCGCTACGACCGAATCCGCGCTACCAATGCTGCGGGCAAGGCTGGAGTCGGAGGGCGGGTTGGGCATGGTTTCGCCCGCATTGCGGATCCTGCTCGGAGTGTTGGGGGTTCGCCCAGTTGACCCCATGCCGCGCATTCCTCCGGAGTTGTTTCTGTGGCCCAACTCGGGGCTCTTTGGGTTGCCCGTGTGGGGGCGCGCAATCGCAGCCGCTTTGGTGGTGGCGCAGGACACTCCGGATGCGGTAAGGGATGTGGCGCTTTCAGAGTTACCAGGACGCACTAAGTCCACTGAATTGGCTGGTAAGGCGAAATTGCTCCACACGATCGATTCCACCGCTCGAGGCTGGGCGGCGCCGGTATTGGGAAGCCTGCACCGGCGTGCCCTGCAGCGGGCAGAGGCGTGGATTCGAGAGAATCAGACGACGCTGGCCGGTCTGCCGGACGTAGCGCACTTTCTCGCGCCCGCTTTTCTGCGTCTCGGCCTGCCTGCCCCCGCTTCATGGATGGCAGAGGATCGCGACGATACCCCGTTGGCCGCGTGGTGCATGAAGAACTTGGGCGGTACAGAGCCGGTAGCCTTTAAGATTGGCGAGGATACACGAAGCCGCGCTCTGGCAGTGCTGACTGACCAGAAGGAGCAAGCATCCGCCCTGGCGGAGCACCAAAGTCCGAGTGGCGGGTGGGCCGCCTACAAACCTGGGCCGCCCGGTCCCGGTTACCCCATGTTGGCCGCTGAGTCAAGACCTGCTGACGAACCTTGCCCGGACTGTACCGGGCTGGCGATGGAAGCCCTGGCTCATGCTGACCAACCCCGATGGAAACCGGCTCTCCAGCGCGGTGTTCGTTTCTTGACCACCGCTCAGAACGCTGATGGAAGCTGGGGTTCAAGATGGGGAGTCTATTGTCTGCATGGAACCTGCTTCGCGCTTCGAGGTCTGCGGGCCGCAGGATTCGATGACAGGGAGGCTGTCGTGCTGCGGGCCGGCGAATGGCTGCGCTGCAGCCAAAACGCTGATGGGGGGTGGGGTGAGGATGCGGTGAGCTTTCGGCAGGGGGCATTCGTCGCAGGGTCAAGCACGCCCACGCAAACTGCCTGGGCAGTTCTGGGCCTGCTGGCAGGCGGCGATACCACCAGCGAGAGCCTCCGTCATGGCGTGGCCTACCTTTTGCGGGAACAGACGGCAGAGGGCGGCTGGCGCGACATCCGGCCCACCAGCGTAAGCTTGCCCGGTGCACTTTTCGCAATGCGCTCGTTGGACTCCGAGGTTTACCCGTTGCTGGCTCTGGCCGAATTTGTGCGGAGCCGGAAGTAAGCGATGCGGCCGGTCCTTGTTACTGGAGCTTCCGGATTCCTGGGTTGGCACGTGGCACAAGTGCTTGTAGAAAAAGGATTCCGCGTTCGCGCTCTGGCCCGTCGGCCGGAGGCGGTGCAGGATTTGGACGCTGAGGTGGCGCCAGGCGATTTACGGCATCCGCCCTCGCTCGAATCCGCAGTGAGCGGTTGCGAGCTGGTGTTTCATGTGGCTGCCGACTACCGGCTTTGGGCCAAACGTCCCCAGGATCTTTACGAGAGCAATGTGGAGGGCACGCGAAGTCTGCTTGAGGCGGCGAGGCGGGCGGGTGTCGAGCGGTTTGTTTACACCAGCACCGTAGGCTGCATCGGATTCGTCGAGGGTGGGTTGGGGGACGAATCGACACCGGTTTCTCTGGAAGACATGGTGGGCGCTTACAAACGCTCGAAGTTCCTGGCCGAGCAAGTGGCGCTGCAAGCAGCCCGGGAAGGATTCCCGGTCATTGTCGTCAATCCCACTGCGCCGGTAGGCGCGCACGACGTGAAGCCTACGCCGACGGGCAAGACGATCGTGGATTTCCTGAAGGGGCAGATGCCGGCCTACCTGGACACGGGATTGAACGTGGTGGACGCGAGAGACGTGGCCGAAGCTCACGCGCTGGCCTGCGAAAGGGGCCTTCCCGGGGAACGCTATATCCTGGGCAGTGAGAACCTGACCCTGGCGCAGATCTTCGAACATCTATCTGATATCAGTGGGCGTCCGTCACCGAAGATGCGGATCCCTTTTTCAGTGGCACTGGCGGCGGGCGCCGTCTCGACGGTTTGGGCCAATTTGACAGGGATTGAGCCTCGTGTACCGTTGGATGCGGTGCGGATGGCCAGGAAGAAGATGTGGGTGTCGCACGAGAAAGCCAAGCAGGCTCTTGGGTTTACCCCAGCCCCGGCGAGGCAGGCGCTGGCGAACGCCGTGGCTTGGTTTCAGGCACAAGGCTATGTCTAGCGTGGAGACAGATGGCTGCCTTCTGGTGGTAGCGGCGGAAGTCATGGAATTCGAAGGATTATTGCGGAGGGTGGCTGTGAGCACCAGGCTCCCCTGGCCCTCAGAGTTTGCAGTGCGGACCACGGTAAAGGGCGATTGCTGGGTGCTGGCGGCGAACGGCCCGGGATCAGCCTTAGCCGGTGAGGCTGTTCGGACAGCTCTGAAGTTCTGCCGCCCGCGTGCGTTGTTGAGCACCGGGTGGGCTGGGGGCCTGACGGAGGACTGGCGGTGCGGCGACATTCTGGTATCCAGTGAAGTGGTGGACCAAAACTCGGGAGTGCGCTTTTCGGCTATCCCACCCACGGACGCCCCGCCATACAATACGGGTTGCGTGCTTTCGGTGAACCGGGTCGCGACTACTGTAGGCGAAAAGCGGGCTTTAGCCGCTTATGGCGCGGACGCCGTGGAGATGGAAGCGGCAGCCGTCGCCGCGGAAGCGGCTGAGGCGAAACTACCTTTTCACTGCGTCCGCGTGGTCAGCGACACCGTGAGCGACGAACTTCCGCTCGATTTCAATGAATTTCGTGCCGCATCGGGCCGGTTCAACCGGCGCCAGATTGCCGCGCATGTGGCCTTGCACCCTTGGCTTGCGCCTCGCCTGCTCGGTTTCCGCCGGGCCGTACGCCGCGCGGCTGATACTTTAGGAGATTTCCTTGTCCACTGCCACTTCTGAACTGCCCGTTCGTATGCGGGCGGCTGTCTACACAGGCAACGGGCGGATTGAAGTGCAGGAGATTCCGCTGCCCCCCATAGGCCCTGGTGAATTGCTGGTCCGTGTGGAAAGCTGCGGAATCTGTCACACCGACCTGAAGAAGGTTGAGCACGACTTGCTCGCGCCGCCGCGTGTTTACGGGCACGAGACGGCAGGAGTGGTAGTGGCGGCCGGTGATGGCGTCGAGAAGTTCCGCAAAGGCGACGCAGTAGTGGCCTTTCATCACATTCCTTGCCGGAAATGTTTTTACTGCGAACGGCGCCTCTATGCACAGTGTGAGACCTACAAGAAGGTGGGCATCACGGCTGGATTTGAGCCCGCTGGCGGCGGATTCGCGCAGTATATCCGGGTAATGGACTGGATTGTGCAAGATGGCGTGGAACGGATTCCACCGGGTGTGCCCTTCGAAACTGCCAGCTTCGTCGAGCCGGTAAACACTTGCCTGAAGGCCGTGGTGGAAATGGATCCACAGCCCTCCGACGTGGTGCTGATTCAGGGGCAGGGTCCGATTGGCTTGTTGTTCACCATGTTGGTCCACCGGACCGGCGCCCGCGTGATTGCGACAGACACGATCCCCGAGCGCCGCCAGCTCGCGCTGGAATTCGGCGCCACCGAGGTCCTGGACCCAAGGAGCTGCGATGTAGCGGGCCGCTTGAAGGCGCACACCACGGGCAGGGGAGCCGATCAGGTGTTCGTGGCCGCCTCCGCGCCCGGCATCGTCGAACAGGCGATGCTTTGTTCCCGCCCTGGAGCCCGGATTCTGCTGTTCGCTCAGACGTCGGCAACCGAAAGAATCGAGTTGTCCGGAGCCGACATCTGCAAAGATGAACGAATCTTGATGGGAGTTTACAGCGCCTCCGTGGACTTGCAGGCTGAATCGGCCAACCTCGTCTTTTCAGGGGCTTTGCCTGTCGGACGGCTGGTTTCCCATTGCCTATCTTTGGACCAGATTATGGAAGGTATCGGTCTGGCGTTGCATCCTAACGGCAAATCGCTGAAAATAATGGTTCAGCCCCAGAGGTCCAGCAAGTGAACGAGAAGATGTTGGCCGCCGTGCTCTACGGACGGGAAGAAGTCCGCATGGAGCAGGTTCAAGTCCCCCCGATCGGCCAAGGGGACGTGCTCGTCCGAGTGCGAGCAGCCCTCACTTGTGGAACAGACGTTAAGGTATTCCGCCGAGGTTACCACGCTCGCATGATTGTTCCGCCGGCCCTGTTCGGGCACGAACTGGCCGGCGACATTGTCGCCATGGGTGACCATGTGGAAGAGTGGCGCGTGGGGCAGCGCGTTGTGGCTGCCAATTCCGCACCCTGCCTAAAGTGTTTTTACTGCCGCAAGGGCCAGGAAAACCTCTGCGAGGACCTGTTATTTAACAACGGCGCTTACGCTGAGTTCATCCGTATCCCGAGCCGCATCGTGCGCCGGAATATGTATGAGATTCCAGACCATCTCGACTACCGGGACGCAGCGCTTGCCGAGCCGCTGGCATGCGTGTTGAAAGGCCTGGAGGATACCAACGTAAGGCCTGGCGACAATGTGGTGGTGATCGGGCAGGGTCCGATCGGGCTGATGTTTGTCCGATTGGCGCGGATCTATGGGACGCGGGTTATCGCTCTCGGGCGGCGTACTTCCCAATTGGAGCGGGCGCTGCGGATGGGCGCGCACGATGCTCTGCTGAATGGCGAACGGGAAGAAGTGATCCGCCAGGTGAAGGCTTTGACAGGCGGCTACGGCGCAGACATCGTGATCGAGGCCGTTGGCAAACCGGAGACGTGGGAACTGGCCGTTCATCTCCTCCGCAGGGGCGGCACCGTGAACTTCTTCGGCGGGTGTCCTAATGATACGCGGGTGAACCTCGAGACCGCGCTTCTGCACTACTCTGAACTCACCTGCGTGGCCAGCTTCCACCATACGCCCGCTTACATCCGCAAAGCGCTGGACATCGTATCCCGCGGCGACATCACATCGCGTGATTTCATCAACCGGGAAGAGCCCCTCACAAATCTGCTGGAAGTCATGCGCCACCTGATGTCCCACAACGGGCACATGAAGACGGCCATCATCCCGTAATCTGAAAGGGTGTACGCGCAGCCCAAGGAATTCCTGGCGCAACCTGCTCTCGTTCAGCGCGCCTGGAGCGAGGATGAAGCCCAGAGCTACACCCGCTGGCTGGCTACCCACCATTACGAAAACTTCCACGTCGTAAGCGTGCTTCTACCGAAGGCGCTCCACCAGGATTTCTACAACGTCTACGCCTTTTGCCGCTGGGCGGACGATCTGGGCGACGAGATGGGGGACCGGGAGGAAAGTCTGCGCCTGCTGGCATGGTGGCGGGAAGAGCTGAGGCAGATGTACTTGGGCGCTGAGGTACGCCATCCCGTGTTCGTGGCTCTGCGGGCAACACGGCGGAGGCACGATCTGCCCGCCAGCCCATTCCACGACCTGATTACGGCATTCGAGCACGATCAGCGCGTCACACGTTACGCCGATTGGGAAGAAGTGCTGGCTTACTGCAGGTATTCGGCAAACCCGGTGGGAAGGCTGGTGCTGCTGTTGTGCGGGTACCGCGACGAAGAGCGATTCCGTTTGTCCGACTTTACCTGCACGGCGCTGCAGCTCGCCAACTTCTGGCAGGACGTAACGGTGGATTTACAGAAAGACCGCATCTACCTGCCGCTCTATCTCTTCGCCAAACACGGCTACAGCGAGAAGGATTTGTTGGCCCTGCGGTGCACGCCAGCATTCCGGGAGGTGATGCGTGAAGCGGTGGACTATGCCGAACAGTTATTCAAGCAAGGGTTGCCGCTGGTACGGACACTGGACCGGCGGCTGGCTCTCGATATCGACCTGTTCAGCCGCGGCGGGATGAGGGTGCTGGATAAAATCAGGGCTCAGGATTACGACGTGCTGCGGGCGCGGCCTGCCATCGGAAAGGCCGAACGCGTTGGGTTGTTGCTGCGCAGCCTGCTGCGGGTGGCATGGATGAGGGCCGCTTGATTCCGGTGGAGCAGTCCTACGCCGCCTGTGTGCGAATTGCGAGGCAGCGGGCCCGGAACTTCTACTACTCCTTTCTGCTGCTGCCGAAGCAGAAGCGGTTGTCGATGTGCGCGGTTTACGCATTCATGCGCGTGTGCGATGATCTCAGCGACGAGCCAGGTGCGACGCTGGAGGGCTTGGACCGGTGGCGCGCCGATCTCGATCGTGTACTGAAAGGCGAAGAGGCAGCGCACGAACTTTGGCCCGCGTTCCGCCACACCGTAGAGCAGTACCGGATCCCGGCAAGGTATTTCCACGAAATGATCGATGGAGTCGCCTCCGACCTGCAGCCGCGAGACATCCTGACTTTCGACGATCTGTACCGCTACTGCTATCACGTGGCTTCCGTCGTAGGGATGACCATCATCCACATCTACGGTTTTGAGGACCCCCGCGCGTTGTCGCTGGCGGAGAAGTGCGGCATTGCGTTCCAGTTGACGAATATCATCCGCGACGCAGGCGAGGACCGCGCGTTGGGCCGCGACTATTTTCCGGCCGAGGACCGTACGCGCTTTGGTGACGAGCGGGAGATGCTCCGGCATTATGCGGCCCGGGCCCGCATCTACTATGAGGAAGCCCGTCCCCTGCTCGACCTCATCCACCGCGACGCTCGCAGATCGCTCTGGGCCATCATGGAAATCTACCGGCGGCTCTTGGATCGCATTGAAGAGCGCAATTACGACGTATGGTCGGCGCGGGTGCGACTCCCGGCACGAGAGAAGCTGTGGATCCTCGCGCAATCCATAACACACTGAAAAAAGGTGATTTGTCCAAGTTTACTGCGCTGGAAAACGAACGCTTCAAGGGCGGAATGGCGACTGAGTACCGTACGAAATAGCCATGATTAATCAGCCTTCCTATCGAAAGATGGACGTGCTAGAGTAGCCTGGACCTTAGGGTAATGATCCGCCAGTGGAGCCCTCTATGAAGTCCATTCGACTCGTGTGTTTTCGTGGGCAAAGCCTGTTTCTTTGCCTGCTGTTCGGAGGTGTTCGGGTCATGGCGTAGGACTCCAGGTCACCCACAATGTGGCAGACCATCGGTTCCCCGCCATCGGAGGAACGGACGGCCGCTCAGCCGCAGCGGCAGATTCCTCTGGGGCAGGAACCCGTCCTGGACGAAGCGTTACGCTCCGCCCCGCTGGAGTTCAGCGGTTCGCAGTCCGGCCAAATCATCACATTGCCGATGCCCGGCGGGACCTACGCGCGGCTTTCGGCTGAGGAATCGCCAATCATGCAACCTGGGCTGGCCAGCAGATACCCGTCGATTAAGAGCTACGTGGTCCGTGGCGTAGACGATCCGACGATCCGAGGCCGGCTAGACCGCAATCCCGACTACTTGAGCGCCTTACTGCTGACGTCCGCCGGAGGGGTGGACATTCATCCGGCGGAAGGAAGAGGCCATCCCTACTACGTAAGCCGTGACGACTTGGGGCCTTCAGACAGATTCATTGCGCCGCAGACCATGCTGAAGCAGGATTTGGCTTGAGCGATGACCTTAAAGCGGCTGCAGTCCGGCTTGCTGGCACAGGTGCCAGGCAAAGGGAGATTGCATCGGGAGGGATCCTGCGAACTTACCGTCTGGCCATCGCGACCACGGGTGAATACTATGCTGGCCGGGGGGGCACGAATGCGTCAGTGTTGGCCTCTATTAACACGGTCATCAGCCGGGTGAACGCCATCTATGAGTCCGAAGTGGCCATCCGCTTCGTGTTGATCAACAACACAGACGACCTCTTCTTCACCGATCCCGCTACGGACGGTTCCAACAACGGCAATCCGTGCACGATGCGAGGTGAGAGCGTCTCCGTCACAAACGCGACCATCAATGAGGCGGACTACGACATCGGACACGTGTTTGGGAACAGTCCAGGCGGCGGTTGCGCCGCCGGGTCAGTCGTATGCGGAGCGAATAAAGCCAATGACGCCTCGGGTCTGAACGTGGGCCTGGCCCCAGACCAGGAGGGATTTGGCGGCTACCGGTTGGCCTTTCACGAGATAGGACATCCGTTCAGTGCTGGACATACCTGGAGCGGCAGCCAAGGCAATTGCACAAGTGACCAGTTCGCCGCTGGCAGCGCATACGAACCGCTGAGTGGGACCACTCTTATGGCGTATTCAGCCACCTGTGGCGGAGACAGCATCCAAGGCGGGGCAAACGATTCCTACTTCCACACTCGAAACCACGAGGTGATTGTCACGGTCTCCACTTTAGGTGGTGGAAATGCCCGAGCCACGGTTGTGAACACGGGCAATTCGATCCCCTCATTGAGCGCTGGGCAGGACCTACACCGCCAGCAACGGTTCTGGCAATAAGGCAACGGCCACGGATTCCGTCCGGGTTCCTCAGAGCCAGGGCGGGAACTGATCAACCAGAGAGTGAGTGCAGGCCTGCCGGGGCCGGTGGGTACCGGTAGGCTGTTCAAAGCCCGCGCCTACCTGCCCCGGGCAAAGTCCACGATCCGCGCCTGGATCTGATCGCGAATCCGGCGGAAGGCGTCGAGGCGAACGGCTTCGTCGCCTTCTACCGCGGCGGGGTCTTCAAAACTCCAGTGGATGCGTTGGGCCTGCCCTGGGAAATGGGGGCAACTCTCCTTGGCGTTGTCGCACACGGTAACGATGCAGGCGAAGTCACGCTCCAGGAACTCATTCACCGATTTCGACCACTGTTTCGAAATGTCGATGCCCAATTCGGCCATCACCGCAATCGCCTCGGGGCGCACAAAGCTGGGTTTGGTGCCTGCGCTGTGGATGTCAAACCGGTCCCCCAGGTAGTGGCGGAATAGACCCTCGCCCATCTGGCTGCGGGCGGAGTTGCCGGTGCAGAGGACAAGAATGGCTGGGCGCATGTCTTACGGCTTGACCGCCCGGATAAAGGCACTCATGAACTTGCCCTCCACCATAGGAGCGATGGCGTCCACGTCAATGCCTCTATCTGCGAGGAAACTGCGCGCTTCCTCCACCTGGTAAATCCGCGTCGGCTCGATCTCGATGCCTGAGAATCCGGCGGCCTTCAGCTTCTTGTGATACTCGGATTCCTCCAGCGCTCCAGCCACACACCCCGCCCAGAGTTCGAGGTTTCGCCGGATTTCGGCCGGCACTTCACCGCGCACCACGACGTCGGAGACCGCAAAGCGTCCGCCGGACTTGAGAACGCGGAAGGCTTCACCAAGAACGCGATCCTTGTTGCCGGAGAGATTAATGACGCAGTTGGAAATGATCACGTCGACTGAGTTTGCGGGCAGCGGGATATTTTCGATTTCCCCCTTCAGAAATTCGACGTTGCCCAATCCTGCCTTTTTCTGGTTCTCGCGGGCGAGGGCCAGCATTTCGTCGGTCATGTCCAGGCCGTAGGCCTTGCCAGTGGGCCCGACGCGTTTGGCAGAAAGCAGCACGTCGATGCCGCCACCGCTGCCCAGGTCCAGCACGACTTCACCGGGCTTCAATGCAGCAAGCGCTGTTGGATTGCCACAACCGAGCGAAGCCAGCACGGCGGCCTCCGGAAGTTCACTTTTCTGCAGTTCGTCGTAGAGGCCCGATGTGATGGGATCGGCGGCGTCTTGATTGCAGCAGGAGGAGGGCGACGGGCCGCAACTTGCCGTGCCGCCGGAGACCACGCGGAGAGCCGCCTGGCCATACCTTTCTTTCACAACATCCTTCACGTCCTGTGTACTCATAACTGTTTCCTCATCTCCTTCTCATAGAACTCCTGGAAGCGTTTGCGAATGTCGTCCCGAACGGCGCGGAATACTTTCAACTTCTCCGCATCCGTCCCCGCCGCCTTTGCCGGGTCGGGGAAACCAATGTGCTTCCGCTTCCCCACTCTGCCCCGGAAGTTCGGGCAGGACTTATCGGCGTCGTCGCATACGGTGATCACATAGTCAAAAGGCTGGCTTATAAACTGATCGACCTTCTTTGGCGAGTTGCCGGAAATGTCGATGCCTATCTCTTTCATAGCCTGCACGGCGAAGGGGTTCACACGTGGCGCAGGATTCGTGCCTGCGGAGTAGACCTCCAGGCGCGGATCGAGTGACTTCAAGAACCCTTCCGTCATTTGGCTCCGTGCGGAGTTCCCTGTGCAGAGCACCAAAATCCGCTTCTTGCCGTCTTCCCCTGCCGCCGTCGTGGCGGCAAGCAGGCACACAAATACTCCCAGCGTCGCCTTGAACATTCCCTTAGCCCCTATTTGCAGATTGGAACGATCTCTTCCGGTGTAATCACCTTGTTTCTGGTACAGCACTCGGCGTACAGGAACATCAGCAGTTCTCGCAGCGCCTCATTGTTCGCGCTGTACCACAAATACGTGCTCTCCCTGCGTACCTTCACCAGTTCTTCGTTTTTCAATTTTTCGAGGTGATGCGACAACGTGGACGGCGGGATGCCGAGCTCAGCTTGGATGTCACCAGCCACCATACCCGCGGGATGGGCGCTCAGAAGAAGCCGGACGATCCGCAGGCGCGGTTCGGTGCCCATCGCAGCCAGCATATCGGCGAACTTGGCAGTTTGATCAACCTCGTGAGCCATGACTATTTCGATGATACTCGAAATATAGATACAGTCAAGCCGGATCCTGTAAAGTTTTCAGCCTGCAAAGGACCCGCTCCCCATCCAACAGTGCGGCAGGTATCACTGGATGCAGGACAGGAACAGACTTTCTTGGCGTCCTTATTCGCGGTCCCGGGTCTTCCCCAGTGACCCCAGAGGGGAGAAAGGAAACACGCAATGAACGAGACAACTTCTACAGGCACGAAACACGAGCCGGTGGGCAAGCCCGACGTTTCTGGCGCCTGCTGTTCCGCAGTGGAGCAACAGATTTGTTGCGGACCATCAGAGAAAGAGTCCTGCTGCGCTGTTGTAAAGGAGCGCGAGGCCGGCGTCAAGCCTTCCAGTGGTTGCTGTCGTTAGCACGTGAGTTGTCCGGTCCAGGTCAGCCTGGACCGGTATCTGTATTTCTGCAACCGCGAGCGAGCCATCAGGGCTATCGCACAAAGGGAAG
Organism: uncultured Solibacteraceae bacterium; assembly: GCA_964460395.1. GTDB lineage: Bacteria > Acidobacteriota > Terriglobia > Bryobacterales > Bryobacteraceae > CAYWQS01. The sequence continues at coordinate 138,715 of CAYWQS010000003.1, forward strand.
GCCCCCTACCGGGCCTACTCACATGGTTTGGCTTGCTGCCTCATCGGGAAGCAGCATGAGATAGAATCAACCCACCGGAACGCCTCCCGGTGTCCGCTCATCCCCCGCTAAGTTCAGCTGAAGACCTTGTCCAGGAGATCTACGTCCGCATGCTGCGAGCCTTGCAGGGGCTGCGATCCGGGGAGAAGTTCCATGCCTGGGTTTACCAGATTGCCCGCAATGTGATTGCCGATTACTGGGCGCGCCAGCAGTGCGCCAAAGTCCACGAGCCGGAAGACCCCAGCCTGGCTTCACCCGACACGTCTTCCCGGGATGTTGGGCAGGAATTGGCGGAATGCCTTCGGATCTTTTCCTCCCGTCTTCCAAGCCCGTATCGTGAAGCGATCGAACTCTCAGAACTCGCTGGCCTGCCTCACCGGGAGATCGCCAGCCGGCTGGGCATTTCAGTCTCCGGTGTGAAATCTCGGGTGCAGCGAGGGCGCGAAAAGCTCAAACAACTCGTGCTGGAGTGCTGCTCAGTCGAGTTGCGGGGCGGGGAAGTACAAGTCTGTGAGGCCAAGCCAGCCCACCGCCATCGTGAGCCCTGCGGGTGCAGACCGGCCTAAATGACGCCACTCCCATAACTAGCTGAATCTAAATACATATTGACGTATTGGCAAAGTTGCCAAATACTGTTACACTCCAGGCGATGGACGCCAAGACGCAGGCTCACTTCGAAGCCCGTGCCGGGGTACTGAAGGCTTTAGCTCATCCTTCCCGGCTATTCATGGTGGACGTGCTTTCCCGAGGGGAACGGTGTGTTGGCGAACTCACGGGATTGGTGGGCGCCGACATCTCGACGGTCAGCAAGCACCTTTCGTTGTTGAAATCGGCTGGCATCGTAGCCGACGAAAGGCGAGGGATGCAGGTCTACTACAGGCTCAAGATGCCGTGCGTACTTCGATTCTTCGACTGTGTGGGCGAGGTGATGGCACGAACGGCGGAGGAACAGGTGGAATTGGCATCCATTCGTTGAAGGAGTCCCAAATGAAGATCCAAATCCTCGGCACAGGGTGTGCAAAATGCAAGCAGTTGGCAGAGAACGCTGAGGCGGCAGCGCGCGAGATGGGATTGGATTATGAGCTAGAGAAAATCACTGACATTGCCGGCATCGTACGGTTCGGCGTCATGACCACGCCGGCACTGGCAGTGGACGGCAATGTGAAATTGATGGGCAAAGTGGCGACGCCGGCTGAGATCCGGGCCCTGTTGAGTTAATCGCAAAGTGGACTGGGCAATCCGCCAAAGGAGATGGTTCGCCCAGATACAGGAGTTCACGGCCTGATTATCTGCTAACGAAAAACTTTCGAACTCAGGAGCATGGAATGAACTCGAAATTGAGCAGACGAAGACTACTTGGCGGTGCAGGGGCAGGTTCGCTCCTGGCTGGCCAGCCGCCAACGGCTGGTTCGCCCGCGAAACCGGTGAAGATCATCGGCGTCAGCGCGAGTCCGCGCCGGGACCGCACGACAGCCGCAGCGATGCGGGCCTGCCTGGAGGCGGCCAAGGCGTCAGGACCCGGCATCGAGGTAGAACTGATTGATCTCGGCGGACTCAAGATCAACGGCGATTTGGCCGCTGGCATTCCTCTGGCAGAAGGAGAGCGGGACGATTTTCCGCAGATCGAGGCGAAACTGCGCGATCCGTCGGTTGCGGGGATTGTTGTGGGCAGCCCGGTGTACTTCAGCAATATGAGCGCACTCTGCAAGGCGTTCCTGGACCGATGGATGGCCTTCCGCTCGACCTTCGCCTTGCGCAACAAAGTAGGTGGTGCCATTGCGGTAGGCGCGGCCTGGAATGGCGGCCAGGAGCTGGCGCTGCAAACCATTCATGCGGCCATGCTCTGCCAGGACATGGTGATCGTGAGCGAAGGAAGGCCGACCTCGAGGCTGGGCGGGATTCTGGTCAGCACCAAAGACGATGTTCAGGCCGACACCGCAGGCATGGCAACAGCCCGGAGCCTGGGGCGCAGAGTTGCGGAGGTGGCGATAGCGTTGCGGACGGCGGGTCTCTAGTCTCCACCGTATGAGCCCGTTCGGATTCTTCGATTGGATTGCTGGCTGGCTGGTGACGGCAGTCTTCGGCCTTTCTCTCGATTCGCACTTAGGCGCGAGTATCCACTTCTTCCTCTACGACGTGCTCAAGGTGATGACCTTGCTGCTGTTTATCAGCTTCCTCGTGGGCACGCTGCAGACGTGGCTTCAGCCCGAGTCCGTCCGCCGCTGGCTTGGCGGGCGACGAACTATTCTGGGAAACTTCCTGGCCGCGGGTGTCGGCGTCGTCACTCCGTTCTGCAGTTGCTCCGCAGTTCCCTTGTTCATTGGTTTTCTGAAGGGCGGCGTCCCGCTCGGGGTGACTTTCTCATACCTAATTGCAGCGCCGATGGTGAATGAGGTCGCGGTCGCGCTGCTGTGGGGCTTGTTTGGCATTAAGGTCACTACCATTTATGCCGGCTTTGGGGTCGCGCTCGCGATAGCCGCAGGGTTTCTGATCGGACTCCTCCGTCTGGAGAAGTGGGTGGAGCCATTCATTTGGCAGATTCCCGCTCAGCACAGCGGCGAAGGGGCCGCCATTCCCGCGCTCACCTTGCGCGAGCGGATGCGGGAAGGATGGCGCTCCTCGCGAGAGATCTTCGCTACTGTCTGGCCCTATATTGTGGCGGGCATCGGTGTAGGCGCTGGTATCCATGGCTTTGTACCTGGAGACTGGATCGCCCGCTGGGCAGGGCCGGGCAATATCTTTGCGGTGCCTTTGGCCGTTGCAGTGGGAGTACCCCTTTATGCCAATGTGGCCGGAGTACTGCCGATTACCGAAGCTCTCGCGGGCAAGGGCCTCCCCCTTGGCACCGTCTTGTCCTTCACGATGGCGGTGACCGCCTTGTCGCTCCCCGAGATGATCATCCTGCGCAAGGTGCTGAGGCCGCAACTGCTTGGCGCATTCATAGCGATCTTGACGGCTGGCATTGTGAGCGTCGGTTACTTGTTCAACGCCTTGATGCATTAGGAAAGGAACCGGTTGGATGCTTCGTCCTTTGTTGCTTATGTTGCTGGCGGCCGAGGCTTTGGCTGGACAGCCCCGTCAACCATTTGGCGTCTGTCCGCCATTTCCCTTGCGCGACGAAGCGGGCGCCGTGATCAATCCCCGCGCTGATCCCAAGGTCAGTGCGCCGTATTCGCCCAGGCAAACCTGTGGTGCCAGTGGTTGCCATGACTACGCCAAGATCACCCAAGGATTCCATTTCCAGCAGGGTAAAGGGGAGTCCCCGCCGCAGGAGTTTGCTGCCCGCTTCCAGTGGGCATCGAGCCCGGGGAATTACGGAGGCAACTGGTGTTCGCCTGCACCGCTTTACCGTCAGCTTGCCGCGAAGAAGAACGCCAACGCGCGCAGCATCGACATGACTTCCTTCGACTTCGTGACTGCTACCTGTGGCAACTGCCACCCTGGCGGGGGGCCGTTGGAATATGACCGCGACGGCCAGCGGTACGACCATCACATGGCCGATCCTGCAAGTGGGCTGACGGTGGGCGGAGACAATGGGCTCGATGGTGACTATTACAAGGCCCGCTGGTCAGAGACCGGAGTGATTGAAGCTGATTGTCTGCTCTGTCACCAGCCCGAGTATGACTACAAAGGCCGCAATGCCCAGTTAGCCAACCTGAATTTCCGCTGGGCGGCCACCGAAGGCGCCGGCTTTGGGCAGATCCTGGGCAAAGTAGCGGCGGGCGAAAAGCCTCGCGTCGTTTACAATTCTGCTCTTTTTGATGAACAGGGTAACGTGATTGTGCACATCGCGCCGGCTCCACGGAACGAAACCTGTCTCCACTGCCATGCGAAGCCCGATTGGAAAAAGCGCGGCGCCTCTTTCTCCGCGCATACGGACGTGCACCTGGCAAAGGGGTTGAAGTGCGTGGACTGCCACACTTCCGGCAGCCGCGCCTCGGACCCGCGAATACGCGGCAAAGAAGTGCACCAGATTGGGAAGGGCGACGACCCCTCCGGCTGGGTGCGTAACGATCTAGACAACACGGTACGTTCCTGTGAATCCTGCCACACCGAAGGCACGCTGGGCGCTCCGGTAGCCAGACACTCCTGGCTGCCGCCCCTCCACCTGGACAAAATCGCTTGCGCGGCGTGCCACATCCCCCGCCGTTACACCAAAGCCGCTCTTGTTCAGGCCAGCGATGTGTACAATGGCGCGCCACGCATTACGCCGCCGCCCAAGCGAATTTGGACGTTTTATGACCAGGACATGACTTTCTGGAATCATTACGGCGAACTGGATCTGTTCACTGCCAACGACAAACCAGTGAACGAGTTCCGGCCTTCGCTTGCAAAGTATAAGGGCAAGATCTACCCGGTGGACCGGGTACACTCGGCCTGGGTGGGCGTTGAGGAACATGGCAAACCCGGTTTGAATCAGCTTTTTATGAAAGATTTCTATGCGATGTGGCTGGCCCACAAGAATGACTCCGCAAGGTATCCGCAACTGGCCAGCATTCGCGACGACAATGGGGACGGAATGATCGAGGTGAACCGCCCCGATGAGATCGATGCTCTGCTCGAATCCACAGCGGCCTACCTGAACGCCACCGGTTTTCCAATGGAAGGCCGCAGGCTGGTGTATGTGAGCAACGACCGCAAGTACACGTCCGGCAAGGAATTTGAGCGTCTGCCAATGGAGCCGCACGAGGCTTCGCCCTACGCGTCGGTTTACAAGTACTCTCACAACGTGCTGCCAGCGCGGGCGGCGCTCGGCGCCCGGGGCTGCACAGATTGCCATGCTCGGGATTCGGGCTTCTTTGGGGGACGGAACCTTCAGAGGCCCTTTGACGAAGAAGGCATGAGTGTCTGGCTGGCGAACTATCAGGTGATGGGTTTGCCAGCAGCTCAAGTGCGGTTGGGCGCCATCCGCGAGGAAATCCTAAAACCCGCTCTGTACCTGATGCTTTGCCTGTTGGGCGTCGGTTTGCTGGGAATGGTTGTCCGGGTGGCCTTCTCGCGCCTGGATGGGGCAGAGCCGGGTAAGGCTCGCATGGCGGGATGGGTGACGGCCGCAACCGGCATTGGCGTGCTTGCGTTGGTCCTGGTTTCGCCGCGGCTATTGGCCTATATGACCTTCGAGCGGTTCACGCTGGATGCGAATCACTTCTGGGTCTCAGCAGCAGTGCTGGGCACCTCGGGAGTCGCAATGGTACTGTTTTCCGAAGGAGCGGTGAGGCGAGCATTGGCATCGGTGATGACCGTGGCCTTGATCTCGGGTGCGCTGATGCTTGCGAATCTGTGGTGGCTGTCATACACCTTGTATGATTCCGCACTGCTGGGGGCTGCGTTGCTCTTGGTCTTGCTGAGCGGCCGGTTGCTGCTGACTCGGCGACTGGAGCTTGGTATTGTTCGATAATTCGAGTATTGTGGAATCAATGAGCAGTCCCATGACTCAGCCAGACGCTCCAAGGCTTTCTTTCCTCGACCGCTATCTCACCTTGTGGATCTTTGCCGCCATGGCGGTTGGAGTGGGGGCGGGCTACGCGGTTCCGGGCATCGTTCCGTTCTTAGACCGTTTCAGCGTTGGTACTACGTCCATTCCGATTGCCATCGGGCTGATCCTGATGATGTACCCGCCCCTAGCCAAGGTGAAGTACGAAGAACTCGCCCGTGTCTTCCAGCATCGCCGGGTGTTGCTGCTCTCCCTGGTGCAGAACTGGGTAGTGGGGCCATTACTGATGTTCTTGCTGGCCATAGCCTTTCTGCGGGACAAACCGGAGTACATGACTGGCCTGATTCTCATCGGCCTGGCGCGCTGCATTGCGATGGTGATTGTCTGGAACGACTTGGCCCGCGGCGACAGGGAGTATGCCGCCGGATTGGTGGCCTTCAATTCTATCTTCCAGGTGCTGTTCTTCTCCGCGTACTCCTATTTCTTCCTCGCGGTGGTTCCGTCCTGGCTGGGTCTCCAGGCGGCACAAGTGGACATTTCGATGGCCGAAATCGCCAAGAGCGTCTTCATCTATCTTGGCATCCCGTTCCTGGCGGGCATGGCCACACGCTTCACCTTGATCAAGGTCAAGGGCAAGAAGTGGTACGAAACAAGGTTCATTCCGAAGATCAGCCCGATTACTCTCCTTTCGCTGTTGTTCACGATCGTCGTGATGTTCTCACTGAAGGGGGAGATGATTGTACAACTCCCGCTGGATGTAGTACGCGTGGCGATTCCGCTGACAGTCTATTTCGTGCTGATGTTCTTCGCATCGTTCTGGATGAGCAAGCGTGTGGGCGCCCGCTACGCGGAGGCGACAACCTTATCGTTCACCGCGGCCTCGAACAACTTCGAGTTGGCCATTGCCGTTGCGATTGCGACCTTCGGCATCCATCATGGCGCGGCCTTTGCTGCCGTGATCGGTCCCCTCGTGGAAGTCCCCGTCCTCATCGGGTTGGTGAACGTGGCGCTGTGGATCAACCGCAAGTACTTCGAAGGCCGTTTCGAAAGCATCGAAATCTGCCGGACTTCTGCTGCTTGACCGCGTGGCTGACGGAAGAGGCGAGGTGTCCACGCTGCAGAGTACTTGGACACCAAAGCGCATCCTCTGTCCACAAGTGATTGCAATGAAAAGACTACGGAGGAGGTGGCTGGGAGGCAGGGACTCGAACCCCGATACGCAGATCCAGAGTCTGCAGTCTTACCGTTAGACGACCTCCCAGCAAGCTGGTGCCTTCAGTTGGATTTTATCATGCCGGCACGCAGGGCTAATCCGCGGCGCGGCTGGTGGTTTGCGGCGGCGTCCAGCAGACAACGGGCTTGCGGGCGGCGCTCACTTCGTCCACGCGCGGGGTCCGAGTGCTGTGGGGCGCCTGCAGAACCATCTGCGGATCGGATTCGATCTCCTTGGCGATCTGAATCAGCGCATCGCAGAAAAGATCGAGTTCGTGCTTAGGCTCGGTCTCGGTGGGTTCTATCATCAGCGCGCCATGCACAATCAGGGGGAAGCTCACGGTGTAGGGGTGGAAGCCGTAGTCGATCAGCCGCTTGGCGATATCGCCGGTCTTCACACCGTGCGCCGCCTGACGGCTGTCGGAAAACACGCATTCGTGCATCGAGGGTGCTGGATAGGCGATCTGGTAGTGCGGTTCCAGCAGCGCCCGAATGTAGTTTGCGTTCAGAAGAGCATCCAGCGTTGCGTTCCGCAGCCCCGGTCCGCCATGCGCCATGATGTAGGCGAGCGCCCTCACCAGCACCCCGAAATTCCCATAGAATGCCCGCACGCGGCCTATCGATTGCGGCCGGTCGTAATCCCAGGACCAGGACCCGCCTTGCTTTTTCAGCCGGGGCGCAGGCAGGAACGGCTCGAGATGGGCCTTCACGCCAACCGCGCCGGCGCCGGGTCCGCCGCCGCCATGGGGCGTCGAGAAGGTCTTATGCAAGTTGGAGTGCATCACATCAATGCCAAAGTCACCCGGCCGGGCGACGCCCACCAGCGCATTCATGTTGGCGCCGTCCATATATACTTGGGCGCCTTTCTCGTGCAGCAGCCCACAGATACGGACGATGTCCTCTTCGAAGACGCCGACGGTGTTCGGATTGGTCACCATGAGGCCGGCCACATCCTCATCAATCGCGGCCCGCAGCAAATCCACGTCGATCATGCCACGGCTGTTCGACTTGATGTTCTGCACCTCGTAGCCAGCAATGATCGCCGTGGCCGGGTTGGTTCCGTGAGCCGAATCGGGCACCAGGATCTTCTTGCGGGGATTGCCTTGCGATTCCAGGTAGGAGCGGATCAGCATGATGCCCGTAAATTCGCCGTGCGCGCCCGCCGCAGGCTGCAGCGTAACGGCGTCCATGCCGAAGATCTCGCCCAAGGCGTTCTCGAGTGCAGCGATGATCTCCATGGCGCCCTGTGCAAGTTCTTCGGGCTGATAGGGGTGGCCCCAGGCCAGCCCCTCGGTCCTCGCCACGGCTTCGTTGATCCGCGGGTTGTATTTCATGGTGCAGGAGCCGAGGGGGAAGAGCCCGAGGTCAATGCCATAGTTCCAGGTGGAGAGCCGCGTGAAATGGCGGATCACTTCCACTTCGCTCACTTCGGGAAAACCTTCGATTTCCTGCCGCACGTGCGGCGTGCCAAGCGCAACGGCGGGGTCCACAGCGGGCACGTCCAAATCGGGCAACTGATAGGCCCGTTTCCCCGGGCTCGATATCTCGAACAGCAGGGGTTCCTCTTGGACGATATGGGTCCGGACTTTCATTTCCATTCTTTTCCTATCTCCCCTCAAGCCAGGAAGGCCTGGCGCACCGCATCCATCTGCTCCCGCTTGGCCATCTCGGTGGCACACAGCAACACGCAGCCATCCAACTCGGGATAGAACCGTCCCAGTTCCAGGCCACCGATGATTCGCTTTCCAAGAAGTTCCCGCAGAACAACGGCCGCATCACGCCGCGGCCGCGCAACAAATTCGTTGAACGTTGCCCCGCTGAAAGGTTGATCCAGCCCTTCGGCAAGATACCGGGCTTTGCTCAGATTCTGCACTGCGAGTTCCCGCAACCCTTCCTTGCCGTACACGCTCATGAATACAGTAGCCATCAGGGCGATCAGCGCCTGGTTAGTGCAGATGTTGGAGGTCGCCTTTTCCCGCCGGATGTGCTGTTCGCGCGTAGAGAGAGTGAGACAAAATGCCCGGCTTCCACGGACATCGCGAGTTTCGCCGACCAGGCGTCCTGGAATCTGGCGGATGTGCTGGCTTCGTGTAGCGATCACGCCAGCGTACGGCCCACCGTAACTGGGGCTGATGGCGAAACTTTGCATCTCACCCACCACGATGTCTGCCATGGACGGAGGCTCCAGCAGACCCAGCGACACGGCTTCTGTGAAAACCATCACCAGCAGGGCGCCCCGCTTGTGGGCCAGTTCCGAAGCCTCCTGCAACCGGTCGACGATGCCAAAGAAATTGGGCGACTGCACGATGACGCAGGCCGTGTTGTCATCCAGTTTGGCCGCCAGGTTCTCGAGATCGATCTGGCCGGAGGCGGGCTCATAGCCGAAAGTCTCCACGTGCAGGCGGCTGTTCCGCGCATACGTGTCCAGCACCTCGCGGTATTCGGGATGAACCGAGCGGGCCACGAGGAACCGGTTGCGCCCGGTGATGCGCAGCGCCATCATGGCCGCCTCGGGGACGGCAGTCGAGCCGTCGTACATTGAGGCGTTCGCCACTTCCATGCCTGTCAACTGGCAGACCATGGTTTGAAATTCGTAAATGGTTGTGAGTGTGCCCTGCGCGATTTCCGCCTGGTATGGCGTGTAGGAGGTGAGGAATTCTCCGCGCGAGGCCACGACGTCACACAGCACGGGGCGGTAATGGGCGTACACGCCCGCCCCGAGGAAGGAAGCATAGCCTTCCCCGGTTTCGCGGCCCCGGGCCCGGAAGTAGTCGGTGATTTCATATTCCGATTTGCCCGCAGGCAGATCGAGGGGCCGGTGGAGCAGCGCCTCTTCAGGCAGTTGCTTGTACAACTCCTCCATCGAGGACATGCCACACACAGCAAGCATTTCGCGCCGCTCGGCGTCGGACTTCGGTAAGTAGCGCAAGGGTAGGATGACTCCGCTCAGGAACCGCGAGCCCAGAGAGGGCTCGACCCTTCCATTTTACTCCCGGGGTTTGCGCCCAACGGTGCGAATGGGCTCAATTGCCTTCAATCAGCCTGAAAGAATCCTGGACTAATCGCCCCTGGCAAAAGCGGCAATCCGCCACCGGTCTTGTTCGCGGCGAACGAGCAGGTGCGGTTCCAGAGGGCTGCGCACCGCAGTGCGCTCGACATAGCCCAACCGCCCGGCGGCGGAACGGACGAACCGCCAGGGTGCGTCGTTAAATTCCTGGATCTCCAGAATGTCCCACCGTAGGGTTTCCACCGCCGGCGCCCCGCGCCGCGGTTCGGTCCGCAGCACTGTTGCTGGCCTTACTACCACATCATATTCGTTCGGATCCAAGTCGTCGGGGAAAGCGGAGTACACGTATGGCGCCGCGTACTCTCCGGTGGAAAGAAACGTGCCTCCCAGTTGTAGCGCTTCCGCACACTCACGCCAGAACTGGGATGCCGCGTGTTCTAACGACCAAAATCGCTGGAAGGCCGCGGGACCCGTTTCTTCACCGAGTTTCGATTGCACGTCATCGGTGAGCAGTCCGATCAGCCGGGCCGCATCCCGGCGGGCCAGGATGCCAAGCAGATCCTGCCGGAATTGGCGCAGTGCCGGATTTCGCGCGGACTGATCAATGGGGGGCAGGCGGCGGCCTACGTTGGTGCCCCGCTGGGCGAGCATGGGCAACGCCAAGCGCAATGCGGCGCGCCGGGAGAATCTGCCAGCCCTGGAATCAGCCTCCAATGTAAGCCTGATATTCGGCCGCCCCAAGAAGGTTTTCCAACTCCGCCGGGGTGTCCAGGCGAAGCTTGACCAGCCAGGCGGCGCCATGGGGGTCCTCATTCAACTTCTCGGGGCCATCTGCGAGCGCCGTGTTCACTTCCACCACCTCACCAGTCACTGGTGAGTAGATGTCGCTGACGGCCTTAACTGACTCCACGCTGCCGAAACTCTGCCCTGCCTCGACTCGTACTCCCACTTTCGGCAGGTCAACATAAACGATATCGCCCAATTCCTTCTGGGCATGAAAGGTGATGCCGATTGTGCCGGTGTCTCCTTCCAGCAACACCCACTCGTGTTCCTTCGTGTAGCGGAAATTCTCTGGATACGTCATTTGGCTCTCTTGTAAAAGGGCAGCGGCACCGTCACTGCGTCCACGGATTGCTGACGGATCGTCACTCCAAGAGCAACGCCGGGTTCCGCCCGCTCGGCCGGGAGCATTGCGATGCCGATATTTTTGTTCAGGGTGGGCGATGGTCCACCCGAAGTCACCCAACCGGCGGCCACCCCATCGATGGTGATCTCGTAACCGTCGCGGGCAATGCCCCGCCCGCGCATTTCCAGGCCGATGAGGCGGCGCCGCACCCCCTCGGCCTTTTGTTTCTCCAGCACAGCACGGCCCGTAAACTCGCCCTTGTCAAGTTTCACGATCCAGCCGAGATTTGCTTCATAAGGAGTGATGCTGGCGTCGATTTCGTGGCCATAGAGCGCCATGCCGGCCTCCAGACGGAGTGTGTTCCGGGCGCCTAACCCTGCTGGCTTCACGCCGAATTCCGCGCCTGCCTCCATCAGCCCACGCCAGCAGCTTTCGGCCAGTTCCGGCGCCACGTACACCTCAAACCCGTCCTCCCCGGTGTATCCCGTGCGCGCGATCCGCGCGGGCGCGCCGGAGGTTTCGCCATCCATAAACCAGTAATACTTGAGGGCACTAAGATCAGCGCGTGTCAGTTTCTGCAAAGTGGCCAGGGCCTTCGGGCCCTGGACCGCAATTTGGGCCCAACGCGCGCCAGCGTTCTCCACCTCGCAATCGAAACCGTTTTGCGCGCGAATGTGCTCGAAGTCCTTGTCCTGGTTCGACGCGTTCACACACAGGAAGAAATGGTCCGCCGCAACGCGGTGAACAAGAATGTCGTCTACAAATCCGCCGTGGTCATAAAGCAGCCCGGAATACTGGGCCTGTCCGTCGCCCAACTTGCCGGCATTGTTGGTAGTGACGCGGTTCACCAGTTGCAGCGCCTCTGGCCCGCGCACCTCAATCTCCCCCATGTGGCTTACGTCAAACAGGCCCACCGCGTTGCGGACGGCATGATGTTCCTCGAGAATGCCAGTGTATTGGACAGGCATCTCCCAGCCGCCGAAGTCGACCATGCGCGCACCCAACTGCTTGTGCACCTGGTTCAGAGGGGTTTTCAGCAAAGTGGCGCCGGCGCTCATGGCGTAACTCCCACACAGTAGCATCGCACGGAGAGCCACCTGGCGGGATCAGGCTTCCTGGATCCAGACGACCGACTGCGGGGGCCGCCGTGTACGTCTTCCATCCGGTCCCGGCGGGGGCGGTGGCGGCGGCAACGGCAACCCGGCTACGCGGTTCATCCTTACAAAGTTCGGTACGGCCAGTAGCGGAGCGCCCCCGGCGAAACTGCCCCGAATCACCATCACCCCACCAAGAAAATCCGGGCGCCATTCGGTCCTCAGTTCGGCGCTACGAGGCAGCGGCTGTTTCAAATCCTGATCTGCCGCCTCCAGGTTATAAATCAGCGGGCCATACCGCAGTGCGACTTTGCCCCGTGTAGCTTCCACTTTGTCGATGCCGCGCACGCGCTGCACTTGCATGGGCAGTTCGAATTCCACCGTGTCGCCAGCCTTCCAGGTCCTGCTCAACACGGCGTACCCCCTCTCCTGCCGGTAGCGGAACGGGCGTCCATTGACTGAAAGCGAGACTAACCCGTTGACTTCGGGCGTAGTCGAGTACAGCGTGCTGACATTGCGCCGCGGGATACGGATGCGCAAGGCAAACGGCTTTTCGATTTCGGGGCGCAGGGTGATTTGCACCTTCCCACTCCAGGGGTAATCTGTCGCCTGTGCCACTTCAACGCCCGTCCCAGCGATGCCGGGGACTCTCACTGTACTGCCCACGAAGTGATTCACAGCAAGGCCGTCCTTGCTGCGTGCATACATCCAGGTGGGCAGCATCAGCAGGGTGCGCGGCACATTACCGACGCAGCAAGGGCAAACGTGCCATGCGTAGCGGGGGACCGCCGCGTCCAGCGGATTATCGTAATAGAAGTGCCGGGCCTCGAGATCCAGGCACCCTAAGAGCGCGTTATAGAGCGACTCCTCTGCCAGATCCGCGTACTGCGCCTCCTGCCAGGCCAGCCCCATCTTCCACTGGAAGAATATCGTTCCGCAGGTCGAGCAGGACTCGCAATAGGCGTTGTTCCGTAGCGAGTAGTCCGCTCCAAAACCCTCGGAAGTCTCGCCGCTGCCGATGCCGCCGGTGACGTAATACTTGCGATGCACGAGATTGCGCCAAAGCGATTGAGCAGCGCTACGGTAGTCGGCATCGCCGGTTTCCAGCACGACATCGGCCATAGCGGTGTAGGTATAGGCGGCGCGAACGGCGTGGCCAACGGCCTCGTACTGTTCGACGACGGGAAGATGGCTCTGATCGTACGGCGTCCGCTGTTTGGGATCCGTCGCCGCGTGATAGCGGCAGTCCAGCAGAAACTTGCCGAGGGCTTTGTACCGTTTCCCGTGGCCCGCACCCTCCACTTCGTCGACATACCGGCCGAAGCGGAACAGCGCCTGCTCCATTCCCTGATGGCCGTCGTACCAGGCTTTTTTCGGCGGCGGTCCAAGATTAGCGTCCCAACAGTCAGCCAGCTTGCGGGCCGCCTGGTAAAGACGTGTGTCCTTTCCCTGGGTCAAACGGTGGTGGCAGATGGCCGCCTCCAGCAGATACCCTGCCACATAGCCTTCGTGGTCCCCGCGGAAGGCGGGATCCCAGCGGCGGAAGTTCTTGTTGTCGATAATTTTGTCCTCGCGCACCAGGCGCGGCAGGGTGTATGCGGTTTGCAGGTAGCCGTCCGGTTCTTGGGCGGAAAGGATCTTAGGAATCCAGTCTTCCAGCGTGGCGCGCATCTTCGCCTTTGCTCGGTCGATTCCAGCATCGGCTGGGGTCTCCAGCATCAGAGCAAGACTGATCGACTCAATGGTTTGGTACACCCAAGCGTTCGAAAAGACGTACCCCTTGTGGGGGCCGTGCGGTTCGCCGCGCAGGGCCTTGCCGGCCTCCACAAAATTGTCGATTCCGCCGATGCCGGTGGTCAGGTCGGTCCGGTTGATTTGGTCGATGCAGTGAGGAATCCAATTCACGATCAAGGCCCGGATGCGCGCGTTCCAGAGCGGGCTGTCAATCCGGTACCCACCCGTGGCGATGCCCTCCCACGGTTGCGCCGGCGCGGGTGGCATCACCTGAACCGCCACGGAGTCTGTGGCTTTGGTTCCGCCGGCAGTCGCCGTCAGGTCCAGAACATACTCGCCTGGTGCGGAAAAAGTGGCTGTCGTCACTAATCCTCGGGGGTCGGCAAATTTGACAACACCCGGACCAGATCGTTTGCTCCACGCCACTTGCGGGACGGTTCCCCCGTCCGCACTGGCCTCGCCCCGCAAATACGTTTTGCCGGGCAGGACCACCACACGGTCTAGCCCCGCCTGCGCCTTTGCGCCACCCGCATCCTCCCACGGAGTCGCCGCCGAAATCGTGCAACGCAACGCGGGCACTGCACCCAAAACGGCCCTCCGTGTGACCCGCAAAGAGTTTTTCCGATACCGCATCTGCTTGACCTCGCTGTGGAAAGCATATCCCGGATGAACGCCGCCTGGTCGCGGCATGTTAGCTTCATGAGTACATTCCCGTTAACGAGGGACCTTTCCATGTGGCCTGCCGACCCAGTGCTGTACGAGATCAATGCCTGGACATGGCTGACTTCACTGGAGAGGCGCTCCGGCCGGGTCATGACCCTGGCCGACATTCCGGCTTCCATCTGGGATGAACTTGCGGCCCTCCAGGTGGACGCCGTCTGGCTGATGGGCGTTTGGGAGCGGAGTTTGGAGGGCGCGCGAATCGCGCGCTTCGAACAAGGCCTGGAGCCCGCCTTCCGGCAGGTCCTGCCCGATTTCTCCGACCCGGATGTCCCGGGCTCTCCCTATTGCATCCGTTCATACACGGTGGACCCGCGCTTCGGCGGTAACCATGCCCTGCGTGTAGCGCGGCGGCGGCTTGCCGACCGCGGCCTGAAATTGGTGCTCGATTTTGTGCCCAATCACGTAGCGCCCGACCATAGTTGGCGGTCCACCCACCCTGAGTACCTCATCGCCGAAAACGGCGGTTTCGCCCGGGGCCGTGACCCCTATTTCCCGCCCTGGCCCGACACGCTGCAACTCGACGCCTTCCACCCTGGGTTGAGGCAGGCCGCGGCCGCCACACTCCAGGAGATTGCCTCGCTGGCCGATGGCGTCCGTTGCGACATGGCCATGCTGGTGCTGAATGACATCTTCGCCTCCACCTGGCAGCGGCTTGCCCCGGCCACGGAGTATTGGGCCGATGTGATCGGCGCAGTAAAACCCGTGCACCCTGAATTTCTTTGGATCGCGGAGGCATACTGGGATCTTGAATGGCGGCTCCAGCAGCTGGGATTCGACTACTGCTACGACAAGCGCCTCTACGACCGGCTCGAGCAGGGTGATCCCAACGGGGTGGAGGGGCATCTCCGCGCCGCGCCTGCGTACCAGCGGAAGCTGATTCGCTTCCTGGAAAACCACGACGAACCGCGAGCCCGGACCGTGTTTGGTGTTGAGCGTCAGCGGGCCGCCGCTGTCATCGCCTTCACCAGCCTCGGCGCCAAGCTGATCCACGAAGGCCAGATTGACGGTCACCAGATCAGGCTGCCTGTCCAACTGGGCCGGCGACCGGAAGAACCAACCCTGCCGCACTTGCGCGAGTTCTACGAGCGGCTGCTTGCACTTCTGGGCGAGGACGGCTTCCGGGACAGCCGCTGGGAACCCTGCCGACGAGAAGGCTGGCCCGACAATCAGACCTGCCGGAACCTGCTCGCGTGGGTGCGGACAGCCCAAAACGGACGCCGCTGGCTGGTGGTGGTCAATTTTTCCAGCCAGCGTTCTCAGGCGCGGGTTCGATTGCCCTGGGATGGACTGGCCGGACGGTGGTGGGAACTTTCCGATCCAATCGAGTTTGACCGGTTTCCCCGTGATGGGGACGAGTTGGCCGGACAAGGATTGTTCGTCGATCTGCCGGCATGGAACTATCACATCCTCGAGTTGAGGGCCGCATGAAACTTCCGGGAATCTTGCGCGCATCGCTATTGGTCGCTTTGGCGGCCGCCTCCTGTGGTGAGCCCGCGAACGAAGTCCGCAAGTTGACGCCTGCGTTCACGGGCCGCACCATGGCCGGCGAGCGCTTCTCGGACTCTTCGTTGCGCGGCAAGCCGGTGCTCATCCAGTTCTGGGCAACCTGGTGCGGGATGTGCCGCCGCGATCAGGAAGCAGTGAATCAAGTGGTCCGCGAGTACACTTCGCGCGGACTTACCGTTCTGGCTGTAAGCGTTGGCGAGACCCGGGACGTCGTGGAGACCTACCTGAAGGATTCGCCGCGTCTTGGAAAAATCGTTGTACACGAGGACACGACACTGCCGGAGGTCTTCCGGCCCCGCGGCTTCCCTTCCTATCTGGTTCTGGACAAAGACGGACGGATCGCCGCCGCCTGGGCCGGAGCTGGCGGATTGCCCGCTTTGAGAGACGCGCTCTCCTCTGCCGGCCTCGCTGCTGGACGCCGGTAAGACAGGGTAGCCATGACTCGCGGATGCCTGTTCGCCCCGAGCAGTCGCTGACTGGCTGGGCGACGCTCTCCCACCTGCACAAAAACAAATGGCGCGGAAACCGGAGAGTTACGAACTGGAACATCCGACGAAGAGACTCCACCCCGGCTACGTTACTTTGCGGACCGGCCTGGATGCGCAATCAGGACAATTTTGGCGATAGCCCCGCGCCCACCCCCGTTGCGTTCGGATTTCAGATATGATTGTCTGTTTTTGAAAAGGATCTGGAGGTACAGGATGACCTCTCTAGCGGCGCATCACGCCTTGCGCGCAGAAGACCAGGAATTCATCGACAATCTAATCCGGCAAAAGGAGGGCCAGCCGGGCATGCTGCTGGCTCTCCTCGAGGCCCTGCAGGACCGGCACACGAATAGATACCTGCCACCCGAGGTCCTGGAATACGTCGCGCAGCGGGCGGGTATTCCGGCCAGTCAGGTGTTCAGCGTGGCCACCTTCTACGCACTGTTCAACCTGGAGCCCCAAGGCGAGCACACCATCTGCATCTGCCGGGGCACTGCCTGCCACACGCGCGGCTCGCGCACCTTACTGGAGCGGGTCAAGCTGCAGCTGGGTATTCAGCAGGGAGACACAGAGGACGGGGCGGATAAGTTGTGCCACACCACCCCGGACCGTAAGTTCACTTTGCGGACTGTAGCCTGCTTCGGCCAGTGCGCGCTGGCTCCGGTAGTGGAAGTGGATCACGCCATTCTCAGTAACGTAAGCGAGCGTACTCTCGACCGCGAGGTGGCAGCCCTGAAACAAAAGCCCACGCCCGGAGGTCTTCAATGAAGCGGATCGAAGACTTGAGCCGGTTCAACCAGGTCCGCGAAGCCGGGTTGGCCAAACTGCTGCCCAACATACCTCGAATCGCTGTGGGCATGGGCACCTGCGGCACGGGGCAAGGCGCAGAGGCCGTTTACCATGCGTTCGCCGATGCCATCGGCGGCCGTGGGGTGGATGCCCGCCTGGTGCGCACCGGTTGCTTTGGCTTCTGCGCCGAAGAGCCATTGGTGAACGTGCGCCTGCCGGGAAAGCCTCTGGTGGTTTTGCGGCGGGTCCGTGCCGCCGACGTGGGCTTCATCGTCGACGAGATCGCCGACGGGCGGATTCCCGTCGAACTTGCTCTCTGCAAGATCGAAGAGTGGGACCACATCACGGCCAACGTCAAGTACGGTACAGGTTACCCCGAGATCCCGCACTGGTATGAGGTCCCCTTCTTCCAGGGGCAAAAGAAACTCGTGCTGCGTCACTGTGGTTTGATCGCGCCCGGAGACATCGAGGAGTTCATCGCGGTGGGAGGGTATCAGGCCCTCTACGAAGTTCTCATCGACAGCCGCCCGGAGCGATTCGTCGAGATCATCAAGGCCGCCAAACTCCGGGGCCGCGGCGGAGCCGGGTTCCAAACCGGGCTGAAGTGGGAATTGCTCCGCAAGGCCGAGGCGCCGCAGAAATACCTGATTTGCAATGCCGACGAAGGCGATCCGGGCGCCTACATGAACCGGAACGAGATCGAGAGCGACCCTCACTCACTGCTCGAGGGCATGCTGATTGCCGGGTACGTCACCGGCGCAAGCGAGGGCATTCTTTACGTTCGCGCCGAGTATCCTCTAGCCGTCCATCGCCTGCACGATGCCATCGACCAAGCCACCGAGTACGGGCTGCTGGGCGAGAACATCCTGGGCCGCGGCTTTGGCTTCCGGCTCTCCTTGGTGGAGGGTGCGGGCGCATTCGTCTGCGGCGAAGAAACCGCGCTGATCCACTCCCTGGAAGGCCACGCAGGCAGGCCGTCGCCGCGTCCGCCCTACCCGGCGCAAAGCGGGCTCTTCGGGCTGCCCACCAACATCAACAACGTCGAAACTTGGTACAACGTCGCCCCGATCGTTGTAAAGGGGCCCGCCTGGTTCACCGAGACGGGCAGCGCAAAAAGTCCTGGCACCAAGGTGTTCTCGCTCGTGGGCAAAGTCGAGCGCACAGGCTTGGTAGAGATGCCCTTGGGCACACCGCTGAAGACGTTCGTCTACGACGTGGGCGGAGGCGGCCTGCACGGACGCGCCGTAAAGGCAGTTCAGACGGGCGGACCTTCCGGCGGCTGCATCCCCCAGGACATGTTCGATACCCCCGTGGACTACGAAAGCCTGGCTCAGTTGGGTTCCATCATGGGCTCCGGCGGCATGGTGGTAATGGATGAAGACAACTGCATGGTGGACGTCGCGCGGTACTTTATTGAGTTCACCCATTCCGAGTCCTGCGGCAAGTGCGTTCCATGCCGGGCCGGCCTCGACCAGTTGTTAGGCATCTTGAACCGGTTCACGCACGGCGAAGCCAGCGAGCGCGACTTCGAAATGTTGGATGAACTTAGCCGCATGGTGCGCGACATGTCACTTTGCGGACTGGGCCAGACCGCACCCAACCCCGTCCTCACAACCCTGCGGCATTTCCGGCACGAGTTCGAAGACCATATCCGTGCTCACCGCTGCCGCGCCGGCGTCTGCGAAGAACTCGCCCTCAGCCCGTGCGAGAACTCCTGCCCGCTCCACATGAACATTCCGCGATTCCTCCAGTTGCTGAAGGAGGACCGGCTCGACGAGGCATTTCTCTCTGTCGTGATCGACAACCCGTTGCCCGCCTCCACCGGACGGGTCTGCCAGCACCCATGCGACGACCGGTGCCGCCGCGCCGGCATCGACGACGCCGTGAACATGCGCGAGGTCCACCGCTTTATTGCCGACTCCATCTACGGAGATCCCCAACGGTTCGAAGAGGCAGTTGCCAAACTACGCGAGTGGAAGTTCCCGCCCACAGCCCGCAAGGTGGCTATCGTCGGAGCAGGCCCAACTGGTCTTACTTGCGCCTGGTACCTCACTCTCCTGGGCCATGAGGCTGTCATTTATGAATCCAACGCTGGCGCGGGCGGTATGCTTCGTTATGCGCTGCCCGAATACCGATTACCGAAGTCGGTGCTGGACCGCGAAATCGAACTCCTGGTCCGTCTCGGCGTCAAGTTCTGTTTCAACACCGTCATCGGCGAAGACGTCAACTTGAACGAATTGGCGGCTGATCACGACGCCGTGTTCCTCTCCATCGGCACCTGGAAAGAAGCGTGGGTCTACCTGGCCGGAACAGAGTTGAAGGGTGTAATCCCCGCGCTGCCGTTTCTGGAGGCCGTAGCCAAAAACCGCGCCGTGCCTCTGGGCAAGAAGGTCGTGGTGATTGGCGGCGGCAACGCGGCCATCGATTCCGCACGCACCGCTCTGCGCCTGGGCTCGGATGTAACCATCGTTTACCGCCGGGAGCGAAAAGACATGCCCGCCATTCCCGAGGAAACCGAGGCGGCTGAGCAAGAGGGCGCCAAACTGGTGTTTCTCTCTTCACCGCACAGGATTCTCGGCAATGCCGACGGCGCCGTCACCGGGATGGAATGCGTCAAAACCACCCTCGGCGAGTTCGATGCCTCCGGTCGCCGCCGGCCAGTACCTACCGACGAGATCGTCCGCATTGAGTGCGACACCGTCATCCTGGCCGTGGGTGAGACCGTGGACCTGGATTTCGTCAAAGCGAGTGGTTTGCGGCTGCAGGAATCCGGCAAGACCCTGGACGTGGACCGATTCACCCTGGAGACCTCCCGCCCGCTCTTCTATGCCGGCGGCGACCTGATCACGGGTGCTTCCAATGTTTCCAACGCCATGGGGTATGGCAAAAAGGCCGCAAGGAACATCGACGAGCGGCTGATGGGCGAAAGGCGCTGGGAGAAACTCTGGCCCGCTTTCCATTACGGCATGACGCCGCCGACGCACCCCAGCGCGAGCGGACGCCACAAAGTCAGCGAGTTGCCCGCTGAAGTGCGGGCCGCCAGCTTCCGGGAGGCCACTATCGGCCTGGCGCCTGTCGAGGCGATGGAAGAGACGTGCCGCTGCCTTCGCTGCGACATCAAGAACGGCCACCGGTAACGGAGAAGAGCAAACATGCCCAATACCATCTCACTTCGCATCGATGGGGAACTCGTGAAGGGCCAGCGTGGCCAGACCATTTTCCAGGTGGCCGCGGTGGCCGGCAAAACGATTCCCGGGCTCTGCAATATGAAAGGTCTCAAGCCGGTGGGCGCTTGCCGGCTCTGTATGGTGGAGGTGGCCGGTGTCAACCGCCTGCTCCCCGCCTGCACTACGCCCGCGCAGGATGGCATGGCCGTCACCACGCAGTCCTCACGGCTGCGGTCCTACCGCCAAATGGCCCTCGAACTCCTCTTCGCCGAACGCAATCACGTCTGCGCCGTCTGCGTCTCCAACAACCACTGCGAGCTGCAGGCCATGGCGATGTCGCTGGGGGTGACCCAGGTGCGCTACCGCTACAGCTACCCCCGCCTGCCAGTGGACGCCACCCATCCGCGCTTCGTTCTCGACCACAACCGCTGTATCCTCTGCACGCGGTGCGTGCGGGTGTGCGCCGAGGTGGAAGGCGCGCATGTCTGGAACGTAGCAGGCCGCGGTGTGGGTTCCCGGCTGGTTGCAGAACTGAACCGGCCATGGGGGCAGGCCTCCTCTTGCACGAGTTGCGGCAAGTGCGTACAGGTGTGCCCGACTGGCGCGCTGGCCGAGAAGGGGTTCGCGGTGGAAGAGATGGCCAAGCGCGGCGACTCCGTAGTGAGGCTCGCCGCCATCCGGGGAGGTGTCCGGTGAGCGCGAAAGCAAGGATTGCCACGGTCTGGCTGGACGGTTGCTCCGGCTGCCACATGTCGCTGCTCGACCTCGATGAAGCGCTGCTTACTCTGGCGCCCAAGATCGAACTGGTCTTCGGCCCACTCGTAGACGCCCAGGATTTCCCCGAGAACGTTGATGTCACGCTGGTGGAGGGTGCTGTCTCCAGCCAGGACGACCTCAAACTGCTGCAGAAGATCCGCAGCCGGACCCGCGTGCTGGTTGCCCTCGGGGACTGCGCCGTGACCGGCAATGTCCCGTCGCTGCGCAACCCCGTCCCTACGCGCGTTCTGCTGGAGAGGGTCTACCTCGAAGGCGCCACTGCCAACCCGGCGATCCCCGTCCAGGGCGTGCCGGCGTTGCTGAAACATGCCACGCCGCTCGCCCAGTCCGTAGCGGTGGATGTGCAGGTGCCTGGCTGCCCCCCCAAGCCCGCCGCCATCGGCTTTGTGCTGAAGGAACTGCTCGAGGGCCGGAAGCCTGAACTCGCCGGCCACGTCAAATTCGGTTAACCGGAAAGAATGCCATGTCCCAGACCATCACCATCCCGCACGTCAGCCGCATTGAAGGCCACGCCAAGATCTCCATCCATTTGAACGGCCAAGGCGAGGTGGAGCAGGCTCAGTTGCACGTCACGCAGGTGCGGGGTTTCGAAAAGTTCACGGAAGGCCGTCCCTACTACGAGATGCCCGCCATTACGGCTCGCATCTGTGGCATCTGCCCGGTCAGCCACCTGCTGGCTTCGGTGAAAGCTTGCGACGAAATCATGGCGGTACGAGTGCCGCCAGCCGCACGCCTGTTGCGCGAACTGCTCCATTGTGCGCAGTTCGTGCAATCGCACGCCCTCAGCTTCTTTCATTTGTCTGCCCCGGATCTGCTGCTGGGCTTTGATTCGCCCCAGGCGTCCCGCAATGTTCTGGGGCTGGCAGCCGCCCACCCTGATCTGGCGCGCGATGGCATTGCTTTACGCAAGTTCGGCCAACAGGCCATCGAACGGCTCGCCGGGGAACGGGTACACCCCTCCTGGACAGTTCCGGGTGGCGTCAATCAACCGCTTCAAGGCGAAGCGCGCGATGCCATTCTCGAAGAGTTGCCCATCGCCAAATCGATCGTCCGCCGAACCCTCAAGATGTTCAAAGGCACGCTGGACCGGTTCGCCGCTGAAATCGAGAGCTTCTCCAACCTGCCCACCATGTACGCCGGGCTGGTTTCGCCCGCCGGCGATCTGAGGATCTACGACGGCTCGGTACGGTTCCGCGACGAAAACGGTGGCGTGGCCGCTGAATTCGACGATCCGATGCGCTACTCGGAGTTCATCGGAGAAGCCGTCCTGCCGCATTCGTACCTGAAGGCGCCCTATTATGTGCCGCGCGGCTTTCCCGAAGGTATCTACCGTGTCGGCCCCTTGGCGCGGCTAAATGCAGCGGACCGATGCGGCACCCCCCTGGCCGATGCTGAGTTCCAGGAGTTTCGCCAGCGCGCCGGCTTCCCGGCGGCCAGCGCTTTCTACTACCACTATGCCCGGCTGATTGAGGCCCTCTGGGCTCTGGAGCGGATGGAAGAACTGCTGCACAACCCGCGCATCCTCGATACGCATGTGCGAGCCCACGCGGGTGTCAATGCCCTCGAAGGCGTGGGCATAATTGAGGCGCCCCGCGGCGTGTTGATCCACCATTACAAAGTGAATGAGAGCGGCGCCATCACCTGGGCTAATCTCATTGTGGCCACCGGGCACAACAATCTCGCCATGAACTACGGCGTCACCCAAGTGGCCAAACGCTTTGTCCACGGCCCCGACCCTGAAGAAGGGTTTCTGAATCGCGTTTCGGCCGTCATCCGCGCGTACGATCCTTGCTTGAGTTGCTCCACCCACGCCTACGGGCAGCCGGAACTGCGGATTGATATTCTCTCCGCATGTGGCGAACTGCTCAGGAGAATCGACACGTAGGGCGCTGGCTGGCCGGGGCCATTTTCTGTGTACAACTGACGGGGCAGGCGTTGCCTGTGCGGGGTATTCACTTGTCCGCACCCTCGCCAGCGGACATGGATCTGGCTGTGCGCTTCATCACTGAAGCGCTTCCACGAGAGGGCGTGAATACCCTTGTCCTCGAAATCAACTATAACTACCAGTTCACTCGGCGTCCCGAGGTGGTTAGCGCCAACGCGCTGTCCCGGCTCGACCTCGAGCAGCTGGTGGGAGCCGCCCGCCAGGCTGGCGTCAAACTGATCCCGATGATTAATTTGCTGGGGCACCAGTCCTGGGCAAAGACCACCTTTGGTCTGCTTACCGCTCACCCCGAGTTCGACGAAACTCCAGGACTCTACCCCAGCAACGAAGGCATCTACTGCCGAAGCTACTGCCCCCGGCATCCGGAAGTCCACAAGGTGGTATTTGACCTGATCGACGAGTTGATGGATGCCACCGGCGCCGACACCTTTCATGCAGGGATGGACGAAGTCTTCCTGTTGGGCGAGGACGCCTGCCCGCGTTGCCGCGGCGCCAACAAGGCGCAATTGTTCGCCGCCGAGGTAACCACCATCCGGAACCATCTGGCGGCACGGAATGCGAAGCTCTGGATCTGGGCTGACCGCCTGATCGATGGCCAAGTGACCGGCATCGGCAAATGGGAGGCCTCGCTCAACGAAACGGCCCCCGCGCTTTCTCTGATCCCGAAGGACGTGGTGCTCAACGACTGGCATTATGAGCAAGCCCATCCCACCGCACTTGCCTTCGCCCTGCAAGGGTTTGCAACCGTCTCCAGCCCTTGGCGCAAGTCTTCAGTAGCTCTCCGCCAATTGGATCTGATCCGCCACGGACGGGCGCAATCGTCCAAGGAGGTGTCGGCCCGTCTGCTGGGCATGCTTCAAACCACCTGGACCGGGTTCGGGCCTTTTGCGCGTGCGTACTTTGGAGAAGAAAAGACGAATCAGGCGGCAATGGAAGCTGTCTCCTGTTTCCGCGAACTCTTCCGCGAGCTGCGCAGTCTAGAACCTGCCCGCCTGCTGGCCCGCTACGAAAACGAACCCAATACCTTAGAGGCAATCCGTCAGACAGTGCGGCGGCTGGCCGCGGCGCCGGGGGGCGAACCTGCCCGGCAGCATCTTGCCAAGTCCCTGACTGGCAAAGAGCGGGACGCAGTTGAAGCCAGGCTGCTCGAGATTCGCCAGCAGCTGAGCCTCAAGGATACGCAGCCCATGAGCGAGATGAGCCCGCCCTTTCTTTATGTGGATGGGTTGGTGCAGGAAACCGGGAAGCCGGGCTTGGCGACAGCCTGCCTTTACGTCGCCCGTGCAGGTTCCGTTAATGCTGAGACGGTATCGGCACACCTGGCAAGGTTCGAGATGGATGGCGAAACCTGGCGCTTGCGGGCGCTGGAGAAGTCCGAGAGTTGCCCTGGCGTGTTGGGCACGCCGCCTATGCCCCAGCGGCTATTGGCTGCATGGTAAGCCTCTTGAACCATCTGAAGTCGAAAGTAAACTTCCCTGCCCTCTCCTCAACGTCCTGGGAGAGATCCCGCAATTTCCTCCCTGGCAACCTGGAAATGAACCGCTTCACCAACCTTCTTCCCGGCACTCTGGGCATGTTGATTCTGAAGGCGGTCTCGCTGGGACCACGGAATGGATACGGGGTACTGCTGTGGATTTAACAATTCTCCCGTCAACTCTTGGAAATCGAACACGGGGCGGCCTATCCGGCGGTGTACCGATTGGAGCACCAAGGCCTGCCGCCGGCGCGGCGTATTCTGAGGCTTGACCCGCCGCAGACGCTGCGAGACGAGTGGCAAGTGCTATGAGTAGAAGGCCCGCCGATGCTCTTCAGCGTACGCCTGCATGCGCGCGGCCTCTTCCGGATACCTCCCTATCACATTCACGGATTCGAGCGGATCGTTCTGCAGATCGAACAGTGAGAGTTCGATGCGCTCCTGCCGATATTTGCCCGCCTTACCGTCGTTGCCCACCTCAGAAACCACGCGATAGCTGTGCGGAAGGTGAAGCTTCCAGCGTCCGTCGCCGCTGATGACACCCTCAAAGGTGGAATTTGTCGAGAAAGCATAGTAGGCGTTGGGATTTTCGGCGCTCGGAACGCCCGAGATCCAATCCCAAACATTGCGTCCATCGATGTCGTTGGCGGGCAGGCTCGCTCCCGCAAGTTGTGAAAAGAGGGGAAGCACATCGATGGTGCACCAGGCCCGGCTGGAAACCGCCCCCGGTTTCAGACGGCCTGGATAGCGGAGGATGCAGGGACTGCGCGTGCCGCCATCGAAACCCGTGCCCTTGGCTTCGCGGTAGGGGGTCTTGCCGGCGTGGTTGCCGTAGGAAGTCCAAGGTCCGTTGTCGGATGTAAACAGAAAGACGGTGTTGCGCTCGACACCAGTCTCGCGGAGGGCCCGCTGGATCTCGCCCACTGACCAATCGATCTCCATCATCACGTCGCCATAAAGGCCCGACTTCGATCTACCGCGGAAACGTTCGCTGCAAAAAAGCGGCACATGCGGCATCGTGTGCGGGACGTATAGGAAGAAAGGGCCGGAACTACGCCTGCGGATGAAGTCCACGGCCCGGTGCGTGTAGCGGGCGGTGAGGGTTTCCTGGTCCTTGGGTGCGACGCGTTCGATCGTAATCTTGCCGTCGTCCCAATACTGCAGGGGCTCTCGAAAATCCTGGGGCCGCTCCGGATGGTGCTCCCACATGTCGTTTGAGTACATAAGGCCGCAAGATTCGTCGAAGCCGCGGGCCGGCGGGCGTGTGTCTTCCTGATCGCCGACGTGCCATTTCCCGAAGACGGCAGTTTTGTAGCCAGCGCCCTGTAGTACATTCCCCAGCGTGGCGAACTTCGGATCGAGGCCGCGGGCGCGTGGTCCATGCGCCCCGAAGACCTTCGTCCTGCCGGGATAACAGCCAGTCAGCAGTGCCGAACGCGAGGCAGAGCACACTGCCTGCGGCACGTAGAAGTTGGTGAACCGGACGCCCGAGCGGGCGAGACGTTCGATATTGGGTGTGGGATACGGCGGACGGCCGAAAGGACGAATGTCGGAGTAGCCTGCATCGTCGAGAAAGACGATGACAAAGTTCGGGCGAGGAGTCTGCGGCATCGCAGCCGTCGCCGCCAGCGAAAGAAACTGGCGCCGGTCAAAGAGTGTGGGCATGGCGAACACGATCATATATCGCAACGCCGGGGCCGGGAATGCGATACAAACAGTGCTATGGCGAAGCGAATCCTGATTGTCACCGGCGATGCCGGTGAGTCCTACGAAGCACTCTACGCGGTGCACCGCTTTCAGGAGGCTGGCTGGGAGGCGGTGGTCGGGGCGCCGTCCAAACGCCGGTTGCATCTGGTGGCGCACGACTTCGAACCCGGGTGGGACACGTATGTCGAACGGCCGGGGTATGGCCTGGAAGCAACGCTGGCGTTGAGCGAGGCCAGGGCGGAAGACTTCGAAGCGGTACTGATTTTGGGAGGACGCGCACCGGAGTACCTGCGGCACAACCAGCAATTGCTGAGTCTGATGCGGGCTTTCGCCGGGCAGGGCAAGTGGGTACTTGCCATCTGCCACGGCATCCAAGTGCTTGCTGCAGCCGGGTTAATCGAAGGCCGCAACGTGACGTGCTATGAACACTGCCGTTTTGAAGCTGAGCAGGCCGGCGGGCGCTGGCACGGACAGGAGGCGGTGCGTGACGGAAAGATCATCACGGCCCAGACTTGGCAGTCACATCCGGATTTCTACCGCCTGGTCTTCGACGCCCTGCGGGAAGCATGAGCCTGGTGGAACTGCACCCGGACGCTCAAGCTTTTCTGGAAGAGCTGTCGCGGCTGGATCTGCCGCCAAGTCATGGCATTCCGGTTACGGTCTTGCGTGAGCGGTTCGAGAAGATCTGCGCACATTTTGCGGGAAGGCGCCGTGAATTGGGGCACGTGGAGGACGTGAACGGTCCGGTTCGCTTGCGCGTGTACACACCGGAGAATGCCTTGGCCGGACGGTCGCTGCTCTGGTTCCACGGCGGCCGGATGATCAGCGGAAATCTGAAGACGCACGATGCGGCCTGCCGCCTGCTCGCCAGCACGACATTGTGGCCGGTGGTCTCGGTGGATTACCGGTTGGGTCCGGAGCACCCGTTCCCCGCAGCCCTGGAAGATGCATCGGCGGCGCTGGCGTGGGCTGCCGCGCGATTCGAATCCGTTGCGGTAGGCGGCGACAGCGCAGGCGCCGCTTTGGCCCTCCGCGCTGCGCTAGATGCACGGACCGTATCCTGCGCGCTCGTGTTGGTGTACCCAATGGTGGACGCCACGATGAGCCTGCCTTCGCACGCCGAGTTTATGGAAGGGCCTGGCACATCGAGCCGTGACATCTCGATGGGTTATGATCTTTGGCTGCCGGCGGACACTCCGCCCGCCAACCCTCGCGTGTCTCCCTTGTTTGAAAGGGACTTCTCGGGCCTGCCCCCGGTGTGGCTTGGAGTCGCAGAATTGGACCCGCTTCGGGATGAGGGCCTTGCGCTGTCCGAACGCCTGCGAAGGGGTGGGGTTCCGGTAGAAACACGGATGGCGGACGGACACATTCATGGATTTCTAACCTATCCCGGGCGATTCCGGGAGGCCGAAGCGACTGCGGAATCTATTGCCGGGTTTCTTCGCATTTGCGGATGACTGAGCGTTGCGGAAACGCCAACAGGCCTGGCGGCGTCCACAAAGCTTCGGGGATCTATGCGGCTCACTGCTCTTCGAATTGCAGTGGTTACCAGCGCTATTTTGATATTTTCAGGCCCGTTTAGCCTGGCACAGCATCTGCGAATCGGCTTGGTTGCGGGGACGCCGGTGACCGTCGACTACCCAGCCTTAACGATGCCTGGTTATGAGACGCTTCTCCCGGATGGCACCATACTCACAGTGCCTCATCGAACGTGGCATTCCTTGCCGCGCACAGTGATCGGTGGGCCTGCTCTGGGCTGGCAGGTCAACGACCGCTTGTCCATCGAAGGTAGCGCGATTTACCGGCGGCTGCGCATCGAGGGGCTTGGCCCAACTGTCACCTGGCAGTTCCCTGTGCTCGCGAAGTACCGCTTTCCGCTATCGCCCGTAACACCTTTCCTGGAGGCGGGGCCTTCGTTCCGGACAACGGGCAACCGCAACACCAGCCCATCTCATGCTGGCTTCAGCGCGGGAACCGGACTTGACGTCCATTGGCATGGACTCAGGATTTCGCCAACGATTCGCTACACCCGCTGGGCGAGAGGCGTCTGGTTTACGCACCCGTCCAAGCAGGACCAGCTAGAGGCGCTGGTGTATTTCACCGCCGGCCCGCAGAGTGACCGGCATCCGCTGGGGCGCAGGATGTCGGCAGGAATCGTAGCGGGAGGGGTGTTGAACCGCCCGGGCAGGGAGATTCACTTCAGCACCGCTTCTGGCGTGGAGTTCCCCTCAAGTTATGACCGGCAGCCCCAAAGATCTTTCCTTTTAGGCCCCCACGTCGAACTGCGGGTTACGGATCGCTGGAGCCTGGCCGCCGAAGCAGTTTATCGCCCCCAACGTGTCTGGGTCAGGACGACCGGCGCTTTCCAAGATCTCGACGGCAGCTTCCGCCGAGTGGAAGTTAGCCAAACCTCCACGGGCGCCGTGCTGTGGCAGTTTCCGGTGCTGGCAAAGTATCGGTTTCGGAGTGATGGGTGGCGGCCGTACTTGGAAGTTGGACCTTCATTCCGGTTGCCCCAGGACTTCGGCGGCAACCTGTCGAGCTTCGGCTTCACAGCAGGCGCGGGAGTGGACGCGAATTGGAAGTCCTTACACTTTGAACCTGGTTTACGGTTCTCGCACTTCGGTCCGGCGCGGACGCGGATTGGAACGATCGAGCCGAACTATACCTACCGTAATCAGTTCGACGCGCTGTGCGTGTTCCGCTTTTGACCCTCATCCGCGCAAGAGCCGCATGACAACAACCTCGCGGTTGGGGCGCTGAATGCCATAGAGCGTGCCGGGCGAAGCTGGATCCCACGCGATGCCCTGGCCCGTATTGAACGATGGAATGACCGCGCGCAGCTCCAACACGGATCCGCCCGCAGGAAAGCTGAGCAAATAGAGTTCGGCCTCATCATGGCCCGTACAAAGCAGTTCACTCTCGGAGAGAAAAACGCCGCCGGAGAGAGTGTAAGCGCCCAGGCGTTCCAGCAGCGCCTCCGGCAAGACCCAAGTCTGCCGAATTTGCCAGTCCGCGTTCAGTTCCGCCAGGACAGTCCAACGGGGATCACGGCCAGGTTCCGCGCCGTTTTTGCCATAGTGTCCGAAGCACACATAGCACTGTCCGCGCCTCCAGCCAATCCAGGTGGCGGAACCCG
Source organism: uncultured Solibacteraceae bacterium (assembly GCA_964460395.1). GTDB lineage: Bacteria > Acidobacteriota > Terriglobia > Bryobacterales > Bryobacteraceae > CAYWQS01. The sequence continues at coordinate 168,073 of CAYWQS010000003.1, forward strand.
CCAGAATCCCGAAGCTGTGACTGGACGTAGGCTGCAGAGAGCCGGCATCCCACATCTCGATTGAACTCACCATCGGAACTCCAGGAAAGTTGGAATGCGCGCAATAGAGTACGCCGTTGCGCACGATTCCGCTGTTGAGGTGGATCAAAGGCTGCCCGCGGCTACAGCGCCATTCGGCGAGTTTCCGGCCGGAGGACTTGTCGTACTTGCCAATCACTGTATTGCCGATAGCGTAGATGCACGTGGCATCGACGGCGACCGCTTGGGTGGCTTCCGGGGCGGGGTAGCGGCGAACTTGTTCGGCTTTGAGCAATCGCCGGCCTTGTGTCCCCGAGGCTGCCTGGAACACCGGGATCGATAGAACTTGCCGGCGGCTCCAGTTGCCCGCAGGAGCATTTTCAGACATTGTGCGAGTCACTCCCTCGTGGCAAGTACGTTACTGAAGACCGTTTTCAATGCGGCGTCCGCGGTAAAGACACAGCGGGCGTTATGGCCGCACATGGGAACTTTCACGAGTTCATGGCGGGCGCCGAATTCCGTGCGGATGGATTCCCAGTACCACACTCCACGTTCCAATCGGTTCTTGCCTTGCGCCATGGCCGGGCAGGAGCTATCGAACCCGGCCAGCGGTTCAGTGTCGAGTTCACCCAGGAGATAAACCACTTCGCGCCGGACCAGATTTTGCTTCAGCGTCTCGTCACTGATTTCAGCCGAGTAGCCGGTGCGCTGCTCAAGCCCGTAGAGATAACGGTTGAAAGCGGGGCATGCCGCTGCGTTGAATGGCGTCAGTTTTCCCTGCGGGTCCGGCCGGCGGCCATCCAGGTACAGGTAGCTGGAAGGGTTGGAGACTACAAGGCGGACGGGAACTCCGAGCGTGTCGAGCACCTTGCTGGCCGCGGCGTAGCGGTGAACGAACTGTCCGCCGGCCGAGTGTCCCGCCAGGGTGACGGAGCGCAGATTCGGAAAGACCCGCTTGTCCGCAAGGCGCAGCAGGAGATCGTCCATGACGTGGAAGGAGGTGGCCGCTGCACCATTTTGAGCGGGTCCGCCGCCCCGCCAACTATGGCCGCGGCAAGGCTGATTGATCTCTCCTGGCGCGAGCGAATCCCGGCAGCCCGCGCCGTCGTTGGAGGCCAGGCGTGGAGAGACGATCAATGTGTCGGCTAGTGCGCCCGCGAGAAAGCCGGAGGCGGCAGCGGTTCGGAAGTAATCGTCGGCGTTGCGGCCCTGGCCGTGCACCAGGATGAAGGCGCGCCGGATTTCCTGGTTGCGAACCTGGAGAGGGTGCGTGCGGTAAAGAACCGTGAACAGGGAGTCCGGGCCAGTGGGCAGTCTTTCCGTGCATTCTGGTGTGGCGGTGACGCAAACGGCGAGGGCAAGCAGCAGCGGGGGCATGGACGCCTTATTGTATCGAGACGAGTTGCGGCTCACTGCTCATACGTTTCAGTTGTCCGCACGCGGCGAAGATGTCGCGGCCGCGCGGGCGCCGCACGAAGCAGGGCACGGCTTTCCGCACGATGGCCTGAAAGCTGGCCACGCGCTCAGGCGCAGGCATGGAGAACGGAATGCCGGGGCCCGGGTTCAGGGCGATCAGGTTCACTTTGCAGTTGATGTTGGCGACCAGGCGGATGAGCCGGCGGGCGTCGGCGTCACTGTCATTGACGCCACCCAACAAAACGTATTCGAAGCTGAGTTTCTCCCAGGGCCGGAGCGGGTATGCCCGGCAGGCTTCGAGTAACTCCGCGAGGTGCCACTTTCGAGTGATCGGCATGATGCTGCGGCGCGCCTCTTCGCTGGAGGCATTCAGCGAAATGGCGAGGCGGGGGCGGTAACTGTTTGGCATTGCGGCGAACTCAGCCATTCGAGGCAATATGCCGGAGGTGGAGACGGTGATGCGGCGGGGCGAGATGTTCAGGCCGCGTGGATCGGCAAATATTGCAGAGGCGCGGGCAACGTGGGGCAGGTTGAGCAGTGGCTCGCCCTGCCCCATCATCACAATGTTGATCCGCTTCTCGTTTGGCCAGAGGTTGTTGTCGCGCGCAAGGTGAAGCACTTGGCCGATGATTTCGCCAGCAGTGAGATTCCGCTCGAGCCCCATCAGCGCCGTGAGGCAAAACTTGCAGTCGACAGGACACCCAACTTGGCTGGAGATGCAGAGCGTATCGCGAGTCTCTTCTGGCATGAAGACTGCTTCCACCGTGCGGCCATCGGCCAGTCCGAGCAGGTAGCGGCGCGTGCCATCAGTGCTCTCAAAGCGGGAGACTTGGCGAGGGTAGCCAAGTTCGAGTTCACCCGCCAGCCGTTCCCGCACTGCCTTGGGGAATTCGGCAACTTCACTCAGCGAGGTGATGCGGCGGCGGTAGAGCGCTTCGTAGAGTTGCCTGCCTCGATAGGCGGGCGTTCCCTCGCCCATTAACGCGGTGAGCTCTTCGGCGTTCATCCCCAACAGGAACGGCATGACTCTGTTTCCAGTGTAATTACTGGGTGAAGCGCAACCAGGCGATGCCCCAGGCGAGAGTAAGCAAAGTGAGCGGAGCGCCGGCTTTGAAATAGTCCCAGAAGGTGATCGTAAATTCGCGGCGAGCCTGCTGGACAACGATCAGATTTGCGACCGAAGCAAGAACCGTGAAGTTCCCCGCGAGAGTGGAACTCATGGCAAGCGTCAGCCAGCCGAGATCGGGGTCGGCAAGCTTGGGGATCAGCGGACGGAAAACCAACACGGCGGGCACATTGCTCACGAGGTTGGAGAGCAGCGCGGCAGCCGCAGTAAGCACTTCCATGCGGTCGAGGCCGCTTTGTTGTGCCCAGGCGACGAGGTCCCGTTCCAGCGAGGTCCGTTCAACGCCAGCCACCACCACAAACAGGCCCGCGAACATCGCCAGCAGAGGCCAATCAACGTCGTGATAGACCTTTTCGGGTTTTACCCGGCGGGTGATGAGCAGCAGGGCGCCAGCCACCATGGCGGTCTGGGCCACCGGCCAGCCAACGAAGAGACAGACCAGCATCCCGGCAGCGACGGCGAGCGATTTCCACATGAGCGGGCGGTTCACGCGCACTCGAAGAGCTGGTCCGACTTCAATGAATTGGTAATTGAACTCCTTTCGAAAGGTGTAGAAGAGTACAACCCAGGTGAGAAGAAGCGAGCCCGCGGCCACAGGTGCAAGCACCGAGAGAAAACGTGCATAGGAGATCCCTGAGAGGCTGCCGATCATCATGTTCTGCGGATTCCCGGTGATGGCAGCCACGCTGCCGCAGTTGGAGGCCATCGCGACCGCCAGCAGGTAGGGCAGAGGGTTGCGGCGGAGCGCGAGCGTCACCTCCAGCACAAGGGGGGTCATGACGAGGCACATGGTGTCGTTCACAAAGAAAGCCGAAAGAGTGCCCGTAACGGCGATAATTCCGGCCATGAGGAAGCGCGGCCGGTGGGCGAAGTGCATTACCCATGCCGCCACCAGCCGAAAGAACCCGCTGAGGCGCAGGTTGGCGACTACAATCATCATCCCCAGCAGAAGAACGATCGTGGACCAATCGATCGCGGCCAAGGCGTCCGGAAACGAAAGAGCTCCACTGGCCACCATCAGGCTGGCGCCCGTGATGGCGGCGCCGGTACGGTCAATGCGGAGTCCCGGGAAGCGTCCCACCGCCAACACGAAATAGGTGGCGGCGAAGATCAACAAAGCGGCCATTCCGTCATCGTCCCACGCCCGGGAAGGACAGCACGGCTGTATTTTTCAACCGCGTGAGTGGATGAGAATGTCGCCTGTAGAGTACCGAAAATGGACCATGGTACCAAAAAATTCAAGTTTGTACTAGTATTTTCCTGATTTCGTTAGTACTATCGGGGTAGTGGTGCATAGGGGAATGCCCCCCAACGACTGGAATCGGAGATGACCGCTTGCTCAAATCGCTTCACTTAGCGACCGTACTCGTTCTGGGAGCACTCCACCCCCTGGCGGCAGCAAGCATCTACATTAATGATCCGGGTACAACGACGAATGGGGTCTTCACGGGGACCGGGCGAGGTGAGGCAAGGTTCCGAGTCGACAATAACAACTGGGATTTGGCCTTGGGCAATACCGTCCCAGGCTCCGCAGTTACAGCGAACGTCGGGAATCTGAACCAATTAAGAAATGTTGACTATTATTTCAGCCTGACGCACAACCCCAATGGGCAGTTGACTTTCCGGGTTCAGAATTCCGTGACGAACGCAGTGACAACCCTGAACTTTCTCTTGAGTAACCCCGACTTCAATGTGATCCGAATTCAGGGCACTGCCACGGCACAGCCCACCCGGTCAACGAGGATCAATGACCTGCAGTTTGCAATCGGGTGCTGCCAGGTTTATGGAGACACGCAGGGTTTAGCCAATTTGCTGATCACCCCGTCCACACCGGCGGGAGGGTTGCCGACCTTTCCTGGAGACGCAGCAGGCACGAAATCGAACTGGATAGTATCTGATACGAATCTGGGTACTCTCGCCTGGCGGCTGACGGGAACCGTACGTTTCGGCCAAACGACCAACCAGAACCCGAGTGAAAACCTGAAGATGTCGATCACTCTGGGGAAATACACGATCGTCAATTTCGGCACGCCAGCCATTCCTGAGGTGCCCGAACCAAGGACTTACCTGCTCATGGGGACCGGCCTCTGCGCGATGGTCCTTCTGGGGCGGCGAGTTCGACGCTAGGCGTTCTCTTCCTCTGAAGCTCCCGCCAGGGTGCGTTGTAAACTCAGGGAAAGCCATGCGTATCCTGAGCCTTCGCCTCGCCTCTTTGCTTGCGGTTTCCCTGGCCGCTCCTGCAATCGACTACCCGCAGACGCGCAAAGTGGATCACGTTGACCGGTACCACGGCGCGGAGATAGCCGATCCCTACCGCTGGCTGGAGGACGACCGGGCGCCGGAGACCGAAGCTTGGGTGCGCGAACAAAACCGCGTCACGTTCGCTCATCTTGAGAAAATCCCATTCCGTGCCCAGCTTCTGAAGCGGCTCGAGGAACTCAACAACTATCCGAAGGAATCGGCCCCGTCACGCCGGGGCGAATACTATTTCTTTACGCGGAACAGCGGGTTACAGAATCAGAACGTCTGGTTCCGCAAGAAGGGGTTGCAGGGCGAACCGGAGCTCGTGTTCGACCCGAACACGCTTTCTCCGGACGGCACGGTGCGGCTTAGCTTCTTCGTGCCAAACCGGGACGCTACTTTTGCGGCGATGGGGATCTCGGCGGGCGGCTCAGACTGGCAGGACATCCGGGTGATGGATTTGCGCACGAAACAGCTGTTGCCCGATCACATCCGGTGGGTGAAGGTCAGTGGGGTCTCCTGGCGGGGAGACGGCTTCTACTACAGCCGGTATCCGGAGCCCGAGAAGGGGCGCGAATTGTCGAGCCGCAATGAGTTTCAATCGGTGTACCTTCACCGGGTGGGGACCGCTCAAAGCGAGGACCGCCTGGTCTATGAGAACAAGCAGGCTCCGTTGCGCTTCCACGGCCTTCGGGTCACAGAGGATGAAAAGTACGCCATTCTGAACATCTCCGAACGTGGCCGGGCAGCGTTGGGTAACGCACTGTATTGGCGCGTGGAGGGCAACGGCGGCGGCGATTTCCGGCCGCTGTTTCCGGATATCGGCGACACGGTTTATGCGTTTGTCGACGCCGCCGGAGGCAAGTTCCTGATCCGCACCAACCGCAATGCGCCCAACTTTCAGGTGGTGCTTGTCGACCCCGCTGACCCACGGGAGCAGAGTTGGAAAGTCATCATCCCGGAACAGCCCGAGGTTCTGCAGGGGGTGTCTTCCGCCGGTGGGAAGCTCTTCGCGCAGTATTTGAAGGACGTGGCTACCGTGGTGAGAGTCTACTCGAAGAACGGGCAAATGGAGAATGAGCTTCCGTTGCCGGGATTGGGTACAGCCTCAGGGTTTGGTGGCCGGGAAGAAGATCAGGAAGTCTTCTATACGTTTACGTCATTCCTTTCCCCCGGCGCGATTTACCGGTACGACATCAAGGCCCGCAAGAGTTCTCCTTACTGGGAGCCGAAGATGAATTTCGACTTCAGCCGCTACGAGACGAAGCGGGTTTTCTTTACGAGCAAAGACGGCACGAGAGTGCCGATGTTTCTCACGCACAAAAAAGGATTGAAGCAGGACGGTAACAACCCGGCGGTACTTTACGGTTACGGCGGCTTCTCCATTTCCTTGCCCCCCAACTTCAACCCGGATCTGCTCACGTTGCTGGAGAACGGCGTGGTTTATGCCCACGTGATTCTGCGCGGGGGACTCGAATACGGCGAAAAGTGGCACATGGCCGGCATGCGCAGGAACAAGCAGAACGTCTTCGATGATTTCATCGGAGCCGCCGAGTACCTGGTCAAGGAGAAATACAGCAACCCATCGAAGCTGGCCTGTACGGGCCGTTCCAATGGCGGACTGCTGGTAGGCGCGGTCATCAATCAGCGTCCGGACCTCTACCGGGCAGCCGTGCCCGCGGTGGGGGTGATGGACATGTTGCGATTCCAGAAATTCACCATCGGCTGGAACTGGGTGGCGGAATATGGCTCCAGTGACAACGCGGCCGATTACGAATATCTACGGGCATACTCTCCGTTGCATAACATCAAGCCTGGCGTGAAATACCCTGCTGTGCTGGTTACCACTGCGGATCACGACGACCGCGTGGTGCCCGCTCATTCCTTCAAGTACATCGCCACGCTGCAGGAAAAGGCCGCGAAAGACAATCCGGCGCTCATCCGCGTGGAAGTGAACTCCGGGCATGGCGCCTCCTCTACCTCCAAGCGTCTGGCCATTGCAGCCGACGAACAGGCCTTTATCCTTCACCATCTTGGCGTCGAGGTTCGTCCGCAATGATTGAGACAGGACTTGCCGGGAAGGTGGCGATCGTCACTGGCGCAGCGAAGGGCATTGGGCGCGCCACCGCGTTGCGCTTTGCCCGGGAAGGCGCAAATGTGGCCGCCTGGGACGTGCAGGACGCCGGTGGCCTGGCGGACGAGATCACCGCGGCTGGGGGCGGGGCGCTGGTGCAAACCGTCGACGTCACATCCGCGCCGCAGGTGGAGGCCGCGGTTGCGGAGGCCGTGCGCCGGTGGGGCGGTATAGACATCCTGATCAACAACGCAGGCATATTGCGCGACGGCCAACTGGTGAAGTACAAGGACGGCGTGCTAGTGGGCTCCATGAGCGATGAGCAGTTCGAGTCGGTTGTGTCGGTGAACCTGAGAGGCGTCTTCGTGTGCACGCGCACCGCAGTGCCCCACATGATTCAACGTGGCGGCGGGGTAATCCTGAACGCCAGTTCCGTAGTCGGGCTATATGGAAATTTCGGGCAGACTAATTATGTCGCGACGAAGAGCGGCGTCATCGGCATGACTAAAGTCTGGGCGCGGGAGTTGGGCCGGTTTGGCATCCGGGTCAATGCGGTAGCCCCTGGCTTTATCGCCACGGAGATGGTGCAGGCCATGCCAGCGAAAATCCTGGAACAGATGGAGCAACACACCCCTTTGCGCCGTATGGGTACGGTGGAAGACGTGGCAAACGCCTACCTATGGCTGGCGTCCAGCGCCGCTTCTTTTGTCACTGGCGCCTGCCTCTCGGTCGACGGTGGGGTGGTAACAGGGACCTAGCGGGTCATGAAAAAGATCTACATTGCCGCCTATCATCAATCCAAGTTCGGCAAGCTTCTCGGCATGAACGTGCCCGAAATAGTGTCCCGGGCGATTACAGGAGCGTGCGCGGAAATTCGCACGGCGCCGGCCCAACTGGATGTCGCCAGCATCGGCTCCGCCTGCAACTTCACGCTGAACGAGCAGGGCCTGCTGGCCGGGCTGATCGCTTCCGAGGCGGGGATGGCCGGCAAGCCCATCGAGTGCGTCGAGAACGCTTGCGCGTCGGGCGGCCAGGCAGTGCTTTCAGTCATTCAGAAGCTGCTGCTGGGCGAAGGCGAAACCGGGATTGCCATTGGATACGAAAAGATGCGTGATGCCGAAGGCAAGATGGACGGCAAGCTGATCGGCAAGGTGTTGGGCTACTTCTCTCATCCTGACGAGCGGGCAGGCAAGACCTTCGTTTTCCCGCACATTTTCGCCGAGGTCATGCGGGATTACATGGCCGGCCACGGAGTGACCGAGCGCGACCTCGGCATGATCGCCGTCCAGGAATACGCAAATGCCCGGCACAATCCCTACGCACAGATGAGCCATGTGCAGCCCAGCATCGAGCAGGTTCTCGCCATCGAGGGTTTCAACCGCTACGTCGTCGAAGGATTGCCCCTAAAGACCTACGACTGTTCGCAGATTACGGACGGCTATGCGTCCCTGATTCTTGCTACTGATGAAGGGCTGTCCCGGCTGGGGGTGAGCAAGGCGGAATGTGTCGAAGTCGCCGGCTGGGGACAGGCCACCGATCCGTTAGGCCGGGCCGGGCGCGATGTACTTCGGCCCACAGGTGCGTTGCGCGCTATGGCCAAAGCCTACGAGCGTGCTGGTCTAAGGCCTGCGGACATCAACGTGGCTGAAGTGCACGACTGTTTCACCGTGATGGGTGCGCTGGGCACGGAGGTGATTGGCAAGGCAGACCCGGGCATGGGAGCCCGCTATTGGGTAGACGGCCGGGCTGCGCCGGATGGCGATTGCGGCATCAACACTTCGGGAGGATTGATCGCCAAAGGCCACCCTGTCGGCGCCACGGGTGTCGCGATGATCGGCTGGTGCGCGTGGCAACTTCTCAGCAGAGTCCCGGCGCCCTTGCACGTACGCCAGGCCCGGGCGGCCGCGACGTTCAACATTGGCGGTCCGGTTTGCGCCTCAGTCTGCACGGTGCTGAAACCGGCGGTGTAGGAGGATTGCTGTATGCCCATGCCTCTCAACCGGCGGCAATGGCTGGCCGCGGCCGCGATGGTTCAGGTTGGCCGCCGTATCCGGGTTGCCATCATCGGCCTGGACGGCCATCCTGGCGAAATTACGGGGCCTCTTCACTCGTTGCCGGAGGTGGAGATCGCTGCCATTTCCACTCTCGAGGAGGCCGAAACCGCACGCTATGTTCGAGGCAAAGCCCGTCTCCAGAGCGCTCGTTACTTTGCCGATCCGCGCCGCATGCTGGATGAGATAAAGCCAGACCTGGTGGCAGTCTGCAACAACAACGGAGAACGCGCCGGCGCCATCCTGGAGTGCACCTCTCGGAAACTGCCGTTCATCGCGGAGAAACCGTATGCCATTGATCGCGCAAGTCTGGAGAGAGTAAAAGAGGCCATCGCCCGGAGCGGCGCGCCCGCCGGCATGCTTCTGCCCATGCGCTACGATCCGCCGTACCGGGCGCTCCGCGAAGTCGTGGGCTCGGGGGAGATTGGCGAGGTAATCCAGATCTCCAGCCAAAAATCCTACAAGCTGGGGGAAAGGCCCGCCTGGTTCAAGACACCGTCTACATACGGCAGCACGATTTTGTGGATTGGCGTCCACATGATCGACCTCATGCTTTTCACGAGCGGGCGCCGATTCTCCCACGCCTCCTCGTTCATGGGACGGGTAGGGTTTCCGGAAGCGGGTGACATGGAAACCACCACTGCTACGTCCTTTCGAATGGACAACGGCGGCACTGCCACGCTCCACATGGACTATTCACGTCCGGACACCGCGCCCTCGCACGGTGACGACCGCCTGCGCCTGGCTGGCACTAAAGGGGTGGCCGAATACATGGTGTCCACCGGCGTGTCCGTGCTGTCCAAGTCCAGTAAGCCGCGTGTCGTGGATCCGCTGCCTTCCGGCGGTTCAGTGTTTGTTGATTTCGTCCGTTACGCTTTTGGTGGCGCCAAACCAACACTCACCCTGGAGGAAATCTACGCCGCTTGCGACGCAACGCTTGCCGCCCATGAGGCAGCGGTGGAGCAGGTGGTAAAGCGTGTTTGAGGATATATTGGAGGGCGATGAAACGCCATGCCCTTCTGCTTATCCTTGGCGGCGCTCTCTTGCCTGCCGCTGACGGCCCCTGGACGCCTCTGTTCAACGGCAAGAACCTCGACGGTTGGGAACAGTGCAATGGGAAGGCCAGCTATCGGGTGGAAGACGGCGCAATTGTAGGAACCACCGCCGAAGGCAGCCCCAATAGCTTTCTTTGCACGAAGAGGGAGTACGGCGACTTTGTCCTCGAGTTTGAGGTGAAAGTCGACCCCGTACTGAACTCCGGCGTGCAGATCCGCAGCCACCGCTATCCGGAAGCCACCACCTCGCGGGTCTTCGACGGCAAGGAATTCCGCGACGCGAAGCATCCTGCCGGCCGCGTGTACGGTTATCAGGTAGAGATCTCAAACGAGAAGGCGGGCACCTCCGGCGGCATCTACGATGAGGCCCGCAGGGGCTGGCTGGACAATATCGTCAACGATCCAGCGGCCTCCAAGGCGCTGAAAGACAACGAGTGGAACAAGTACCGGATCGAGGCGTACGGAGACAACATTCGTGTATTCGTCAACGGCGTACCCTGCGCTAATCTCACCGATCCGGTGGACCAGACAGGCTTTATCGGCTTGCAGGTGCATTCATTCAAGGGGGAGAAACCGGCCCAGGTGCGGTGGCGGAATATTCGCCTCCAGGACCGGGGCAAACACGTCTGGAAGCCCATTTGGGATGGCAAAACCCTCGCGGGATGGACGCACCAGGGAGGGGGGCTCTTCACGGCGGAAGATGGCGCCATCCACGCCCGGAGCAAGGACGATGATGCGCGTATCGGATTCCTTGTGAGCGAGCAGTCGTTTCGAGATGTGACGGCGCGGGTGCGGTTCAAGATCGCCCGAGGCAATTCGGGCTTTTTTCTCCGAGCGGAGAAGGGAACGCTGGCCGGCTATGAAGTAGAACTCGACGCGGAGGCCCGCACGGGCGGGTTCTGGGAAACGGGTGAGAAGGGGCGCAAGTGGGTGACCGGCCCTGATGACAACGCGGTGGTGAAGAAGGACGACTGGAACGAAATGACTGCGTCCCTGCACGGTCACAAGATCGTGTTCCACGTGAATGGCGTGAAAACCATGCATCTGCCCAACGACACCATCGGGCGCACCGAGGGACACATTGCTCTACAGGCCCACGGCGCGAAACGCCCAACCGAAGTCTGGTTCAAAGATATTGCCGTGCTGGTGCCCGAGAAATAGACTTCAAGCGAATTGCACGCCAGTTTCGGCGGCCACTTTGCGGATGTAGCTAACGCCTTCAGCGTATTCGTCCGCGGTCTTCAGGTGTTCCAGCATCAACGGCGGCTGGGCCGGGAGCGATGCCATGCCGCGCAGGAACGGCCGGTAATCGATTTCGCCCCGGCCGGGAATCACCTCCCGGAAGTGCACGTTCATCTCGACATTCCAATCGAGATCCTTGGCATGCGCCGAGACGATATGCGGGCCCAACTTCCGGAAGCAATCCTCGATGTAAGCGGCGTTATTGTAATAGCGGGCTGGACTGTTGATGCCATTGCAAGGATCCAGGTGCACGCCGAATTGCTTGCGATCCACCGCTTTTAGCAGGCGCAAATACTCGTCAGGGGAATCGGGGATCGCCCAGCCCATCATTTCGATTGCAAACTTTGTCCGGATGGGCTTCACCTGGTCGATCAGCCCGCGCACGTTTGCCACCGTCGCGTCAAAGAACTCCTTTGAAAAATTCTTCGGATGGGGCCCGAACCAGACTTTCGGATTGTAAGAGCCGGCGATCGTGACACAGCAACGCGCACCCACCGCATCGGCAAGCGCGAACCGGGAGGCAATGTAGTCCATGTTGGCTTTGCGCTCGGCGGCATCCGGCGCCAGCATGTTCTTCCAAGCGCCCACTTCAGCAATGGTGACATCCTCAGCGCCAAAGGACTCCGCAATCGCTTTGACCCGGGCGGTGTCTTCCACCTTGGCTTCGGGGCAGTAGGCAGCCGAGTAGCCCAAGCGGCGGTGTTCGCGGGCCAGTTCCCGCGGATCAGTGGTTTTCAAGAAGACGGGCGCTCCCAATCGCACTTTGTGGGTGGACCCGTTCAACACCGGCAGCGCAGCGGCAGCGAAGAAATTTCGGCGAGTGAGCATGGCTTTCGTCCTTCTCGTCAGTATCCTTTTTGCTTGTCTACAACATGCAGCAGCGGCTCTCCGCGTGAGAATCGGCGAAGGTTTTCCTTGTAGAGCGCCAGGTATCGGGCGCTCTCCCCGTCGGATCGCCCCGCGACGTGGGGCGTAATCACGATGTTCTGCTGCTTCCAAAGCGGGTGGCCCGCCGGTAGTGGTTCGGGTTCTGTCACATCCAATCCGGCTCCGGCCAGGTGCCCGGATGCCAGCGCGTCGGCCAGCGCTGCATTGTCAAACAATGTGCCGCGTGAAACGGCGATGAAGAATGAGCCTCGCTTCATTCTTTGAATGCGCGTCGAGGAAATCAGGTTGTGCGTCTCTTTTGTCGCGGGCGCGGCCACGAAAACTACGTCGGAAAGCGGCAGCACATCATCCAGCCTGTCTGGCCGCACCGTACGCTCCAGATAGGGAACGTATGGCAGGTCTTGTGGATCGACGCCGGTCACCTTCATCCCGAACGCATGGGCGCGGATGGCAATTTGCATTCCTATGCCGCCAACACCCACCACCAAGGCGCTTTTCCCATGCAGTTCAAGCGGACGGTAGTCCTTCGTATTCCATTCGGCCGTTTGCTGTTTCCGGACCGCCATGGGCAACTGACGGGTCAGAGCGAGCAACAGAGCGAAGGCATGGTCGGCAATCTCAGGCCCTTGCACAATGCGGCAGTTCGTGAGTGTAATCGGCCGCTGCAGCATTTCAGGGAACAGGGCGCGCTCCGCGCCCGCTGACCCGATCTGTACCCATTGCACCTTAGGCGCGGCGCGCAAGATCTCCGGTGTTACCACGCCGAGGATTCCATCGGCGTCGGCCAATTCGGACATCAGTTGCGCAGGTTCCGGTTTGACGATTCGGAGGCCGGGCGCGGCCGCGCGCAATTCCGCCAGTTCCTTCTCTCCCAACGGCGAATACCAGGTTCCGGGCGCGGTAATCACCACTTTCTTCTGCACCTGCGGCCAAAGAGTGCTCGAACCCAAAAAGGCAAGAATCAGGAATCGTTTCATGGGGAAAGGTCCTCTCAGTACAGCGGGCGGGATTTCGGATCGGGCGCCTGCTTGCCAAGTGCTTCCAGTAACGGCCGGGCGCCGGCGCCAATCAGCGCGATCTCACTGGAGCCCTGAAAGAACGTGTAGCCCTCTTTCAGGAATTGTGGAATTTGGGCCGCAGAGGCCGGCCGGCCGACCGGCAGGCGGTTTTTCTTGGCGGCGGCAACAATTCTGGTCAATGCCTCTTGGAGTTTGGGATCATCCTGCCTGCCCCGGAATCCCATCGAGTACGACAAATCGTTCACTCCGATAAACAGGACGTCAATACCTGGCGTGGAGGCGATTTCTTCGATATTGGCCACGGCCTCCGCGGTCTCGACAATCACTACTGCCATGGTATTCGCGTCGGCAAAGTTGGCGTAGCCTTCCGGCGCAGGCCAGCGCAGACTAGCCAAGCCCGGTCCCGCGCCTCTCAATCCTGCCGGCGGGTACTTGATGGACGCCGCCGCCTGTTTCGCCAGTGCGGGTGTCGAGGTAAAGGGAAAGATCACGCCTAATGCGCCCACATCCAGGGCGCGCTTGGCAGTCCACAACTCATTCACCGGCACGCGGATGAATGGAACAGTCCTGGTGCCGCGCAACGCCAACACCATGTTGCGTGCGCTTTCCAGTGTGATGGGACTGTGCTCCATCTCGATCCAGACGAAGTCAAACCCCAACGCCGACGCCTGAGCCGCGACATCGGCTGACGCAACAGTGATCGTCATGCCAATCACAGGCTTGCCTTGACTTAGCGCTTCTTTCACAGGGTTTAGTGGCGAGGTCTGCGCGAGGACGAGACCGGCAATTGGCAACATGAGCAGAGTGCGAAACATACCGCCAAGATCATATGGAATTGCGCCCGCGGGCGCATCCCTGGTGTGCGAGGCAAGGAGCTGCGTATTCGCGTCCCCTCGTCCGCGGCTGTAGAAGTTCAGGAAGAAAGCGCGGCCTGGAGCATGGCTTTGGTGTAGGCCACGTTGTAGATTTCGGCGGCGATGCCGCCGCCGCCGGGGTAAAAGTTCTTGATGCCGAGTTTGCGGTCAAGGTCGATGGCGCGCGGGTGTTCGGGGTATATGGCGCGCGGGTATTTCTGCCGGACGAATTCCTTCATGACGGCAAACATGTCAACGATGCCTTCGTCGAGGAAGACTTCGGTGTAATCCACGTAGGGTTTGCGGACGCGGACGTTGCGGTAGTGAGCGTGGTTGACGACGTCGCGTTCACCCATGTATTTCAGGACAGCCACAGGGTCTTCGCCCATTTCGCCGATCACGCCTGGGTCGTAGGTCATGCCGTTGACGGGGCTCTTGACAAGGTTGAGGTACTCTTTCCAATGCTCAACGGTGGCCATGAGTTGCTCGGAACCGCGGCTCAAGGGGACAGGCGGGTCGTTGGGGTGAAGGGCGAGGCGGACGCCGGCTTTCTCGGCGGCGGGCACAATGGCCTGAAGGAAGCGTTTGGCGCGCTCGAGTTGTTGTTTCCGGGTATGGGTGCCGGAGGGTGGCGGAGGGAGGTTGCGCGAGAGTTCGTAGTCATAGGCGGTCATGCCTGCGCCGCCGCGCCCGATTTCTTCCTTGTAGCCTTCCGTGAGGCGGTATGCGTAGAAGTTGTACTCGACGACAGGGAGGCCTGCCTTGCCGGCCGCGGCGATGGAATCGACGATCTGCTGAGTTTGTTCCTCGGCTTTGGGTCCGCCCCAGATTACGTCATTAAACCCGCCGATCATCATGTTGGCGAGAGTGAGGCCACCCTTATTGAAGTGATCGATACGTTCGCGGACGGACGCCTCGGTCCACGGCGTGCGAGGTCCGCCGGTGAGGACATAGTTGACGCCAACCTGTTTGAGAAGGCGCATGCCCTCGGCATCAAGATCGGCGCGGACTCCGAGACAGATCTTGGGTGTGTGGGCGCCCTCGGAGGGTGGCCACGGAACGGCGGCCGCAGCCAGGGGTAATGCCGGTGCGGCGGCTAGCGCTGGAGCGGCGGCGAGAAAGCGGCGGCGGTGGAGACGGGAGAGCATCAAGAAACCTCCATGAGCAAGCTGCCCGTATCTTATCGCCGCGCGAGTTTTATTTCAGAGCCAGCAGAGCATCAACGGGAGCGCCGGTGCGGCGGGCCTCGACGGAAGTGAAACCTGTCTGCTGAAGGAGGACGCGGTATTCGCTTTCTGTGCGTTCGCGGCCTTCGGTACACACAAGCATGTTGAGCGACTGCATCTGAGCAGGAACGGGTCCGGACTTGTCCTCATCGAGAATGGCTTCGGCGATAAGCAGACCGCCGCCGGGTGGCAGGGCGTCGAATACGCGGCGAAGGAGAAGATGCAGGCGCGGCTCACTCCAATCGTGGAGGATGCGGCCCATGGCGTAGAGATCGGCGGGCGGCAGGGGGTCGTGGAAGAAGTCGCCGGCGTGGACGGACAGACGGTCGCGGGCAGGGGAAGCGTCGATGGCACGTTCAGCGATACCCACAACGCCAGGGAGGTCGAAGACGATGCCGCGAAGTGCGCCATAGCGTTCGCAGGCGGCAATGGCAAGATGGCCGGAGGCGCCGCCAAGATCGCAGAGCGTGCGAAATCGATTGAGGTTGAAGACGCGGACGACAGCGGGCGAACTCAAGACGCCAAGGCCATGCATGCCGCGGATGAAGGTTTCCTTGGCCTCGTCCGTGCGGAAGAAGGCGTCGAAGATGGGGCCTTGGAGATTGAACGCCTGTTCCCAGCGGTGAGTTCCTGCACGGACGGCGTCTTCGAGGTGGCCCCAGAGGCGGTAGAGCACGCGGTCGGAGTAGAGAACGTACCCGGCGAGAGTCTGCTCACTCTGCCGGGTGAGGTATGTGAAGGCCGTGGGTGTGTTGCGGTAGAGCCCGTTTTGCTTTTCAAGGAGGCCGAGGCCGGTGCAAGCATCGAGCAGGCGTTCGAGAGCGGCTTCGTCCGCAGGCAGGGCCGCGGCGAGGGCGCCAGCGGTGCTTGGGGCTTCAGCGAGCCGGTCGAAGACGCCAAGCGAGACAGCGGTGAACATCGCCTTCGATCGTCGGAAGGCTTCGATGAGATCCAGGACAATTTCCGGATGGACCATGGAGCTATCCCGCGAACTCCTGGATTTTCTGCCACGTAGAAAAGACGTCTTCGCGGCGCACATCGTAGTGGCCAATGGCGAGCCGGAGCATGAAGCGGCCATTGAGGCGGTTGCCCTGAAGAAAGGCATGCCCGGTGGCATTGATTTTCTCCACGAGGGCCTGGTTGGGCTCGTCGGGGCCCTTAAGGCGGAAGCAGACGAGAGACATGGTGACGGGGGCACAGAGTTCAAAGCGGGGATCGCGCGCGATTTCGGAAGCAAGTTCGCGGGTCCAGGCAATGTGCTGGCGGATGGTTTCGCAGATGCGGCGCCGGCCGTAGCCGCGCATAACGAACCAGAGCTTGAGGGCGCGGAAGCGGCGGCCAAGAGCGACGCCATAATTCATGTAGTTGACGGCGCGGGGATCCGCAGCCGTTTGGAGATAGGAGGGGACAAGGGCAAAAGCCTGTTCGAGCACATCGGGGCGGCGGCAAAAGAAGGCGCTGAGGTCGATGGGAGTGAAGAGCCACTTATGAGGATTGAAGACGAGGGAATCGGCTTCGGCGGCTCCATCGAGCATCCATTGGTTTTCTTCGAGGAGCGCGGCGGCTCCGCCGTAGGCGGCATCAATGTGATGCCAGAGTTGGTGAGCGGCGGCGATTTCCTGGACGTGGCGGACGGGATCGATGGAGGTAACGGAGGTGGTGCCGACGGTGGAGATGACGCAGAGCGGATGATGACCAGCGGCGCGGTCGGCGAGGATGGCGGCTTCAAGGGCGGCGGGGTCCATGCGGAACTCGGCGTCGGTGGCGATGCGGCGAACGTAGTTCTGGCCGATCCCGAGGGAGAGGGCGCCCTTTTCCACGGAGGAGTGGGCATGTTCGGAGCAGTAGACAATCAGCCCAGGGCGGGCCCCGGCGGCGCGCTGGTCGGGTTGGGCTGCGGCACGGGCGGCCGCGATAGCGTGAAGGGTGGAGAGGGAGGCGGTGTCGTGGATCATGCCGAAGAAGCCGGCGGGCAGGCGGAGCCACTGGCGCAACCAGTCCATGACCACAAATTCGAGTTCGACGTTGGCCGGGCAGGACTTCCAGAGCATGCCGTTGGTGTTCAGGGCGGCGGCGAGCATTTCGCCGAGGATGCCTTCCGGGGAAGCGCTGACGGAGAAATAGGCGTGGAAACGGGGGTGATTCCAGTGGGTGTTGGCAGGGACAATAAGGCGGCGGAAATCGGCAAGGATAGCCTCCACCGGTTCCGGTTCCTCGGGGGCGGAGGCGGGCAGGGCGTCCACTAACTCGCCGGGGCGGATAGAGGTTTCGACGGGGTAATCGCGGATGTGTTCGAGGTAGTGCGCGATCCAATCGACGACTTCGTAGCCGTGCCGGCGGAATTCCGCGGGCGTCATTGGATTGTCACCACGCCGGATTGCAAGAGTTTTTCCTTGTCGGACGCGGGGATCTGCCACTGATTATCGAAGCGTCCCGCGGAGATGACGTTGGTGACGGCACCCTTGAAAAGGATAAAGTCGGGCAGGCGGCTGAGGATTTCTGGCTGGGCGCTGAGGAAGCCGGGGAACTTGCCGCCCACAGTGTTGAAGGGGAGGCCGGAGTTGATGACAACATAACGGCCGGACTCTTCGCCGGGCACGACAACAACTAAGCCATGATCGGTGGCTGAATCCTTCAGGGCAATGGGAGAGCGGGCAGAAAAGGCTTCAATCTGGGCGTTGGTAGCGGCGGTGCCGAACAGGATGAGGCTGCCGTGCTTAAGGTCAGATTCGCGCACTTGTTTATCGGAGAGGACACGCGGAGAGTAATGCTGGCGGACAGCCGGGAACATGGCGTTGCCGGATAGATCCCAGTTAGCAGCCCGTTCAGCCTCCTGGCGGCGGCGGGCGAGTTCCTGGGGGTTGGGGTTGTCCTTGGTGCCGTAAACGTAGACATGGCGGCCGTAGAAGGCGGCGCCGATGGGGCCTTCGAAGCCAGGCTCCTTCTCCCCAGGGGCGGGGGCGCCGGGGCCCACAAACCAAGCGCCTTTGGTGTCCCGGTGCAAGGCAAGCGGGGCGCCAGAAGGGAGCGCCAGTTCGGCGCCGTCAACTCGGACCAACAAGGGCTTGGCGGAGTCGAATTCGGGATGGCCCTTCAGGTCGAAGGCAAGGGCGTCGAGGTTATCGGTAAGGAGGTTGATTTCGTTGGGGGCCACGAAGACGGCGTCCGCCTGAGCCATGCGGCCGGGGGTGAGCTTGGTGAAGCGAACCCAGTAGGCGCGGTCATGACGGTAGGTATCGGAAGCAAAACGGACACGCTTGGGGAAACGGTTGCGCTTGTGTTTTGCGAACCAGGAGAAGATACGGGCGTCCTGATAGGCGGTCTCCCAAGAGTTGTGGAGGACGCCGGGATATTCGGAGTATTCCACCTGGCCACCGAAATCCTTGAGGCGGCGCGTGAGTTGGCGGCTGATGTCTACGTTCACGAGGGGGTCTTTGTCACCGTGGTGGAACCAGGCGGGGAGGTTGATGGCGTTGCCGATTTTGTCGCGTTCGTTGCCAAAGGCGGCGGGGCAGACGGGCACGATGGCGGCGAATACGTCTGGGCGGGCAAGGGCGATGGCCAGTGTGCCCCCGCCACCCATGCTGAGTCCGGTGAGGTAGACGCGGTCAGGGTCGATGGAGAAGCGCTTCTTGACGTCATCGAGCACCGCCCAGACGTCGCTTTCGGCGAAGAGAGTGTAGCCGAGGGTGCCGCGGGCCAAAGGCGACGCGACGATGAAATCGACGTCGGGCAGCATAGGAAAGTAGCGGGTGGCTTCGGCGTCGGATTCGCCACCCCGATTGCTGAAACCAAAGACGCGTTTGAGATTGAGGCGGTGGTTGGACCAGGCGCCGTGCAGGCTGAGGACCAGCGGGTAGGCGCGTTGGGGGTCGTAATTCTTCGGCAGGTAGAGGGCGTAGGGCTGGTCGGAATCGTCGACTTCCGAGAAGAACGTCAGCACCTGCGGGCCGGGTGGATAGGCGGGCAGGGCCACGGCGAGGAGCGCGAGGAGCAGAAGGGTTCGACGCATGGCTGTTTCAAGGTTATACAATGGCAGCGTTCGTCGAGGTATTCGTAACCATGGAAAACAACCCCTCCCGTTCCCGCCGGTCGTTTCTGACCGGCTCCTCCGCGGCGGCGACCGCGTTCACGATTGTGCGCCCTGAACTGGTACGCGGCTGGGCCGCGGACAGGTTGAAGGTAGGCCTGGTGGGCTGCGGCGGCCGGGGTACGCAGGCCGTGCTGGACATGTTCAAGGGCGACCCGGCGTCGGAACTGGTGGCGATGGGCGACATCTTCGAGGACCGGCAGGAGTCTAGCATCCGGCGGATCCGGGCGCAGGCCGAACAGAACGGCTGGGCTGACCGGGTAAAGGTGGATCCGGACAAGCGATATATGGGGTTTGACTCCTACCAAAAGGTGATCAACAGCGGGGTGGACGTGGTGATTCTGGCAGCGCCTCCAGGGTGGCGGCCAGTGCACTTTGAGGCGTGCATCGAAGCGGGCAAACACGTTTTCTGCGAAAAGCCGTTCGGGGTAGACCCGGTGGGAGTGCGGCGGTTCATGGAAGCGGCCAAAAAGAGCGTGCAGAAGAAACTGACGGTAGTGAGCGGTGCGCAGCGGCGCAGCGATCCGTTCTACCTCGAGACGGTTGACAAGCTGAAAAACGGCTCGCTGGGTGACATCGTGGCGCTGTACGCCTACTGGGTGGGAACCCCGGTGATCCAGCAGCCAAAGGGCAAGGATGCCAAGTGGGGCGAATTCGAGTGGCAGCACCGCGCCTGGTATTCGCACCTCTGGATTTGCGGCGACCAGATTGTGGAGCAGCACCTGCACAACATCGACGTGTGTAACTGGATTATGGGCACGCACCCGGTGAAGGTGGTGGCCAGCGGCGGGGCAGCGTGGCGTCCGCAGGACGAAGTGCACGGTAACATCTACGACCACATTTCTGCGGACTTTGAGTACCCGAACGGGGTTCGCATGTCGAGCTACTGCCGGCAGTATCCGCGGAACGCCTATCAGCAGGTGAACGAGATTGTGGCAGGGGCCAAGGGCCGGATGACGCTGAACCAGACACGTGGCGGCCCGGGCTATTACATGGAGCACACAAAGCTGTTCAAGTCGATCCGGGGCGACGGGCCATATGTAAACGAAGCGATGGAAGTAGCGGAATCGACGATGACCTGCGTGATGGGCCGCGAGGCGGCGTACTCGGGGCTGGAGATCACGTGGGACATGATTATGAAATCGCAGCAGGACCTGATGCCGAAACAGGACTCCTGGAAGATGGACGCGAAGAACCCCGTGCCGGAATTCCCGGTGCCGGGTAAGTACAAGTTCATCTGACGGCTAGCGACTTGGACCGCTGGCGAAAATAGCCCCGATTCGGGGTACGCCTTGGCCTGACCACGCGCGGGCGGCTTCCAGACGCAAGAGCATTTGCCAATAGGGTTCACTGATTTCGGCGAGAAGTGTGTCAACTGCCTCGGGGCCAGTCTTTGCCAGTTCGTAGGCGGCCTGACGGTAGATCACAGATGACTCCCAGAAGATGACAGGCGCGTAATTGCGTTGTTTGGCTTTGTCCTCGGCTTGCCGGAGGGCCTTCGCTTCGGTGAGGGCCAAGCGGGCGTAGCGGAGGACGAGGGTGTCCAGGTTACGCTGGCGGGCGGCCTGCATAAGGTTGAGGTAATTGCTGGCGCGGCCCTGGGGACTGGAGAGCGTCTCGATGAGCCCGGCGAGACGGTCGAGCCAGACCTCTTCCTGGCCGGGATGTTCGTCGCGGACACGCCAAGGGGCAACGGCCAGGAAGGCGAGGCGGTCCTGGTCGGAGGCGGAGGATTCGGTGAGTTGGGCCAGGCTGCGGTCCAGGGGCTGCTGCATCCAGTGGGCACGTTCCTGGGTTGCGGAATGGGTGGCCGGGACCGTCAACTCGCCCAAGGAAGTTCCAGGAGGCGGCGGGCCACCCAGAATGGTGGAGAGTGTGACCGCCTTTGCGCCTTGGGTAAAACTGGCTTCGCCGTTGGGGTACTTCTCGAGCAGCGCCCGAATTCTTGGCTGCTTTTCAAGAAGGCGCGCGAGGGCGCTGGCGTCGAGTTCCCGCAAAAAGGCGGCGTGTTTAAAGAGCCGGATTTCAAGTTCTCCCTCCAGTACCACGGTTTCGCCGTCCCGGGAGATGGCGGCAGCGCGGTGAACTGGGGATTCGCGGGGCGTGAAGGCGCGGAAAATGGCGCTGCGGGCCTCGGACTGGAAGCCAGCAGGGAGATTGCTCCTGTGTGTCTGCAGCAGGGAAATGGACGATTCGAAGTGGTCCGGGTTACTGAGAGTGGGCAAGACGCGGCTGAGTAGGACTGGCCGGTTCTCGTCATCGGCCGGGAGGCGGTCCAGCAAGAGGCGGGTGATGGAGGAGTAGGCAGCGGCGCCGGAGGAGAGAGCGAGTTCGGCGGCCTGCTGCCAGCGTTGCGCTTTGAGAAGCTGCTCGAGTACGGCCTCGTAGGCGCTCAGCACGAGGAGAGTGCCAGCGGATGGGGGCGGGACCGTTGGCAGGGCGCGGAGCATTTCAAGAGACCGGAGGAAGCCCGCGTCCGCGATGGCTTTCACGATTTCTACTTGTAGCCGCTCGCGTTCAGAAGGAGTCAGGGATGCACTGGCGGCGAACGCCTGCTCGAAGACCTCCACGCCGCGTTTTTCATCGATGGGGAGCCACGCCCGGGCGATCTCGATGAGGGCGGCGGGCTGGGAATCCGGCGGCAAAGAGGCTGCCCAGCCGGTGAGAGGTTCAAGCATCCCCGCCGGAGAAGGCCTCCCCGCGGGCTGGGCCCACAGCACGACGGCGGTGAGAGCCCAGAGGCCACAGTGTCGCATGGGTTCCTGTCAGCAGGATACACCCCCTGGGAGGCCGGCGTTTCGGAAAGAGTCTGGACAGATCAGACAGCGCGGGAAGCGCGGTTGCCCGATGAGCCCGCTTGCTTGGGCGGCACCTTTTTGCTGAGTTTGCGGGGGTCGAGCAGGTGCAGGGGACGGAAGTCTTTGGAGGACCACTTGCAGCCGGGTTCGAACTGGATTCCGACGAAGTAGCCGATTTCGCGGAAGTGGCAGTAGCGCACAACCCCAGAGAATTCCCCTTTGGGGTAGGTGATGCGGACCAGACTGCCCATGGGGATGGCATTGTCGACTTGGAGGCAAGCGCCCGAAAGGGAGATATCTTCCAGGTTCGCAATGAGGCGTTTGGACTGCCCGCCTTTGTCGCGCCAGCGAACGTCGACAAGGTCCGCGCACAGCATCCTGGGTTCTGACCGGCGTTCGATCATATTCATGAGCTCTAAGCCTCTATCGACGCGCGGGAAGGTAGCCTCCAGATGAGGACATTAAGAAAAGAAACCCTACCGAAGTACTAGGCTTACATCCCTAACGCGTCAGGGAGTTCCGGCTTGAATCTTATAGTAACCCTAGGGCGCGCAGGCACCAAATGAAATTTATAAAGGTATTGTTATGTTTGCTTAAGCTGTTTCTGGCGAATGAGTTCCGCGCGCAGGGCGAGTGAGTCGCGGCCTATGGCGTGGTCAATGGCCAGAACCCCGTCAAGGTGGTCCATTTCGTGTTGAATAAGTTCTGAGAGTGATCCGTGAGCGGTGAGTTCGCGGAGGGCGCCGGAGGGATCGAGGTATTGGATTCGGACGGTGGACGCGCGGCGAAGCCAGACCATTAAATCAGGAAACGAGAAGCAGTCGTCCCAGAGCTCGAAGGATTCGGCGCTGCGCTCGAGGTAGATGGGGTTTATCAGCTCATACCGGACGCCGTCGACGCAAAGGAAGATGATGCGAAGGTCCACCCCGATTTGTATGGCACTGATACCGCGGCCAAAACCATGGTTTCGGCGGAACTCGGCAAGAGTGTCTTCGAGATCGGCCAGGACGGGAAGGGCCTCCGCCGGGTTGGCGGCAGGGCGCGAGACGGCTCGCAAGAGTGGATTGCCGAGGAGCAGTATCGGGCGGATCGCCATCGACTTCATGGTAAGCGAGGGCAGAGTACACTTGTTTCGATGACGATCCGCACAAAAGCGGCCTGCCGCGTCGATCTGGCGGGAGGGACGCTGGACATCTGGCCCTTGTATCTCTATCACGCAAAGGCGGTGACGGTGAATTTCGCCGTCAATTTGTACACAAGTTGCCGGGTGGAGCGGCGGGAAGGGCGAGCGATCACTCTGCGGAGCATCGATCAGAAGCTGGAAGAGACGTTCGACCGGCTGGAGACGCTGTTGAGTGCAAAGCGGTACCGCCACCCGCTGGCGGCGTGGGTGGTGAAGTACTTCCGGCCCGAGGGCGGATTGCTGGTGGAGACCAACTCAGAGGCGCCGGCAGGCGGCGGGATTTCGGGTTCGTCGTCGCTATTGATTTCAACGGTGAGCGCTTTCAACAAGTACTGCGGGACGCGGCATCACATTGAGACGGTTCGGGAGATTGCGCAGAACATTGAGGCGCAGATCATCCGCGTTCCAACCGGCTGCCAGGACTACTACCCGGCAATGTATGGAGGCGTGAATGCGATCCAGCTGACGGAGGCGGGATTAAGGCGGAAGGCCATTGCTGTGGATCCGGCGGAGTTGAACCGCAGGTTCGTGCTGGCCTACACGGGGCGGCCGCGGAATTCCGGGATCAACAACTGGGAAGTGACCAAGCTGCATATCGATGGGGACCGCCGGGTTTGGAGGAATTTCGACCGGATCGCCGCGATCGCGCACGGGATGCACGAAGCGCTGGACCGGAGCGACTGGACAGAAGCGGGGCGCCTTTTGCGAGAGGAGTGGGGGTTCCGAAAGAAGAACGCGCCAGGGATCTCCACGGCGTTGATCGATCATCTGGTGGCGGTGACGCGGCGGAACGGGGCTCAGGCGGCAAAGGTGTGCGGTGCGGGGGGCGGCGGGTGTGTAGTGTTCCTCTGCGAACCTGAAGCGCAGCGGAGGGTGGCGGCCTGCATCGAGGCGAACGGGGCGAAGGTGCTGCCGGTGGAGGTGGCGCCCCGTGGCGTCCGCATCCACGCCTCCTGAGCCGCGGCTGGAGTGGGGCGGGCTGGCGCTCCGGCTGGGGGTGTTTTTTTTCCTGGAGATCGTTGGGCTGCAGGTATTTGCCTTCGCGTTTGCGGGAGCGCTGCCTTTCTTCTATGCGTCGATCCTGGCAACGTTCGCGGCGGCGGCGCTGGCCAATTTCTACGCGGTACGGATTTACGAACGCGGGCAGCTTGAGCACGTCGGAATGAGTTGGGCGGCGCCGTCGGCGGGCCACTTCTGGCAAGGGACGGCGGTGGGCATTGCGGCGGCTCTGAGCGTAACGGCGTTGCCGGTAGCAGGGGGCTGGGCACACTGGACGATGCCGGTGGAAAGCGATTCGTTCAGCGCCGCGCGGCTGGTGGCGGTGACAGTGGGACTTTTGTTTGGCGCCGTCGGGGAGGAACTGCTGTTTCGGGGTTACGGTTTCCAGGTGCTGCTGATCCGTTTCAACCCCTGGGTAGTGCTGGGCGCTTTCTCGTTGTTGTTCGGTTGGATGCACCACTGGAATCCCGCGGCGACGCTGCTGAGCGACTTCAATACTGCGTTGTGGGGAGCGGTTTTGGGTTTCGCACTGTTGAGAAGCGGGGCGCTGTGGTTACCCATCGGGCTGCATTTTGGCTGGAACCTGGGGCTGCCGCTGGCGGGTGCGCCGTTGAGCGGATTCGACGTCCCAATCGTTCCGCGCGTCCTGAAATATGCCGTGCCGGAGCTGTGGAGTGGCGGCGCCTATGGGCCGGAAGGAGGCTTGTTGTGCACCGCGGCAGCCCTGCTGACGGCGGTGTGGATCTGGAAATGGCCGATCCTTCCGCAACCGGGCCTGCTGGCGGATGCGTCTAAATGGAAGTAGGAGAGGTGTGCCTATGCCAGCGGCGCCGGTGCTCTTGATGCTCTTCCTGCCTATCCTCGCGCAGGACAAAGAGGAGGTGCGTAAGTGGACCGACGAGGACAAGATCGAGGTCTTGCGCGGGATGACGGCGGAGCGCGCCACCGTCAAGGTTTACATGCCGCGGTCGAAAAAGCCACTGGAGGTCAGCAATACCGGCACGTGGGATAAGGCAAAGTGGCAAGAGATCGGGCGCGAGTTCGGCCCCGTCGCACGCACTGGCGACCTGGTGCAGATCACGAAGGTAGATGTGGAGTCTGACCGCATCGTGTTGCAGATCAATGGGGGGTTGAATACGCGCGGGAAATGGTACGAGCGGATTGAGGGCGGGATGGGGGGCAGCGGGCGGACGGTGCCGCTGTCGGGCAACCAGACGCGGAGCGCGGGCACGACGCTCGCTTTGGTCTTCCCGGGAAAGATGCCGCCGCTGACAACGGCCGAAATCAAGAAACTGTTAGCCCCGGTGCTGCAATTCGAATCACGCAGCGCGACGGAGAGTTATTTCGACAACCTGCCCCCGGAGATGCAGGAAGCGATCAAGAACAAGAAAGTGATCGTTGGAATGGACCGGGAGCAGGTGAAGTTGGCGGTGGGTAATCCGCGCGACCGGATCCGGGAGACACGGGAAGGGCGGGAGACCGAGGACTGGATCTACGGTTATCCGCCCGGCAAGATCACGTTTGTGACGTTCGCAGGCGGGAAAGTGGTCCAGGTGAAGGACATGTACGCGGGGATGGGCGGGTCGACGGCGCCGCCCCTGAAGACCCCCTGAGCGCTGGAGCACGCGCGGCAGTAGACTCGGCTCATGAGAACGATCATCGAGCCGTTCCGGATCAAAAGCGTAGAGCCACTGCGGCACACCACGCGAGAGGAGCGTGACCGCATCCTCGAACAGGCGGGCTACAACCTGTTTCTGGTACCGGCGGAAGACATCCTGATCGACCTCCTGACCGATTCGGGTACGAGCGCGATGTCAACGGAGCAGTGGGCCGCGATGATGCGCGGCGACGAGTCTTACGCCGGCAGTGCGAGTTACTACAGGCTGCAGAGGGCCGTGCAGGAGTTAACGGGGTTCCGCCATGTGATCCCCACACACCAAGGGCGGGCGGCGGAGCGGATTCTGTTTTCTGTGCTGTGCCGGCCGGGCCATATCGTGCCGAACAACACTCACTTCGATACGACAAGGGCCAATATCGAGTTCACGGGTGCACGGGCAATGGACCTGCCCCTGCCAGAAAGCCGGGATACGCAGTCGCGGCTGCCCTTCAAAGGCGGCATCGATGTGGAGGCCCTCGAGCGGCTGATTGGATCGGTGGGGCCTCAGCGAATTCCGCTAGTGATGGTGACGGTAACGAACAATTCCGGGGGCGGCCAACCGGTTTCGATGGCCAACCTGGTGAAGGTGCGGGAGGTGACGCGGCGGCACGGGATCCCGCTATATCTGGACGCTTGCCGGTTCGCCGAGAATGTGTGGTTCATCCGGGAGAGGGAGGAGGATTACCGCGGATGGAAGCCCTTTGATATCGCGCGAAAGATGTTTTCGCTGGCGGACGGGTGCACCTTTTCGGCGAAAAAGGATGCGTTTGCGAATATCGGCGGCCTATTGTGCACGAACGACGACCGGCTGGCGCAACAGGAGAAAGACTTGCTTATCCTTACCGAGGGCTTTCCGACCTACGGAGGATTGGCAGGGCGTGATCTGGAAGCGATTGCGGTAGGTCTGCACGAGGTTCTGGAGCCCGATTACCTGGAGTACCGGATTGCTTCCACCGCCTACCTGGGACGGCACATCGCCGACGCAGGGGTGCCGATTGTGGAGCCGCCGGGCGGGCATGCAGTTTATATTGACGCAGGGCGGATGCTGCCGCACATTCCGCGTCGCCAGTTTCCCGCTCAATCGCTGGCGGTTGCTCTATACCGGCATGCGGGCATCCGCAGTGTAGAGATCGGGTCGGTGATGTTCGGCGAGCATGCGAATAATGAGTTGTTGCGGCTGGCCATTCCGCGGCGCGTTTACACGCAGAGCCACATCGATTACGTGGTGGAAGCAATTTTGGAAGTGAACGCCCGGAAGGAGTCACTCCGGGGCTACCGGATCGTCGAGCAGCCCGAATTTTTGAGGCACTTCAGTTGTCGCTTTGCGGTGATGGCATGAGGGTAGCGGTGCTGGCGACCGGGATGGCACTGGTGGCTGCATTGGCCACTGGCGAATCGCGGATTGACCGCGTGAGGGCCATTGCAAGCACCAAACAACTGGCAGCGTTTTGGGACTTCGTGCTGCGGGATCCGGCTACCGGGCGATTCAAGGCGCACCAGGCGGATGGGGCCCGCCACGACTATGCATTGGATGCGTTCAACTACGTCCGGGAGTACTGGGGTGAGGGGCGTGCAGCAGGTTATGACGATTTCCCCTATAGCGAGGATGGGCCATTCGGCGGCGCAATCCGGTTTCGCGAGGAAACAGACTCGACGTTCCGCCCGGTACTGGCCGTGCCTCGCGAGCGCTTGCACGGAACGCCATTGGATGTTCGGGGCCGGGGGGCTTCGGTGTCGATGATTGTGTGGGTGCGCCGCGAGACGGGCAACCACGCTCTGGCAGGAATCTGGCACGAAGGCACTGATCTTGCCGGGCCGGCAGGCCCGGCGCGCCGCGTCGAACGAGGCCGGCGGCAATACGCTTTGTTTGCGGGACTGGCGGCGAACCCGGGCGCAGTGGCGGCGCACGTATCTGAGAACGGGACGAGTTCCTTCGGAGACAAATACGCCCGGAACCTGGCGGTGACGCCGGAGATACTGGATCATAGATGGCATGCAGCGGGGTTCGTGTTCGACAACCGCCGGAACACGTTGACGGCCTACCTGGACGGCAGGGCGACACCGATGTGGGTGGAGGAACCTGAGCGGCACCCGTTTTTTCGTTGGCCGGCGCAAGCGTGGCGGCAGGCGCAACTGAGGCAGATGCCGGGCCTGCAGGATGGTGAAGATCCACAGTTTCCGGCTGAGCAGCTTTATCAGCCGCCGGAGCGGCGTGCAGTGCACCGGACGTTGCTGGCAAGTTCAGGGGACGAGACGGTGCACCTGGAAGAGTTCGCGTTCACCAAGGTGCGCGTGACGCGGAGGAGAGGCCGAGCCGTTGCGCGGGAACTCGCAGCGCTCAAGGTGAACCCGTTCTGGTTCCCGCATGATCTATACGCCGCGACGCATCCGGAAGACGGGGGGCCGTTTACGATCGGACGCGTGATTCACAGCAGCCGGAGTTCCGGTTTCGCGGGATGGATTGGCGGAGTAGCGGTGTTCCACCGGGCACTCACCGCGAGGGAGATGCTCCGGCTGTCGAGGGGAGGCGGCGGAGGTGATCAGGAATTACGGGCCTTGCGGACACAGGGTTCGCAGCGTCCATAAAGCAGCACCTCGTGGCCGGCGATCTGGAAGCCTTTGGGCACCATCTGCCTGAGTCCTTCGACGCAGCCTTCGAGCTCGAATACCTGCCCGCAGTCACGGCAGTGGAAGTGGTGGTGATGGTCCTTACCGGAGAGTTCGTAGCGCGCGGATTGGCCGGGCAACGCCACGCTCACTAGCCAGCCTTCCTCGACGAGAGCTTTGATGTTGCGGTACACGGTGGCGATGCCAAGACCTCGCACAGCGTGCTGAGCGCCGGAGAGCACCTCTTCCGGAGAGAGCGGGCGGCCGGCACTTTCGAACGCGGCGCGGATGGCCGCGCGCTGCCGGGTATTGCGCAACATGACGGGCAAGACTGCAATCTCCCTTCCCAGGATAAGCGGCAAAGAGGACTAGAAGCCGGGGCAGTCCACATCGCGGGCCCGCAGGTTGGTGAGCAGCCCCCACTGGCGCGCCTCGGAAGCGCGACTTTCGCGAAGGACCTGGCGTTGCGCCTCGGGCATCCGCTTCTGGCAGAGCGTGTCCTCCTTTTCGAGGCGCATTTCGAAGCAGCGTTCTTCAAGGGCGGAAAGGAAGACCAGCCGGTCGCGGTCCGCGCTGCCTTCGGCGGCGATTTGGGCGGCCAGGTTGACTACGAAGCCGACTCGGTTTTGGATTCCACGGTCGCGGGCCTCGCGCAGAATCCAATCCCAATCGAGGTGCTCGAAGCGGAGGATGAGCCAAGGTGCAGCCTCAACGATGCGTTCATCGAGGTCGTCACAGGAGAGTATTGCGACCAGGACGACGGCCGGATCGGGGGCTGGGGGATCATCCAGGCCGGAGAACAGAGTCCGGAAGCCAGGATGGCCGAGCAGGTTCAGAGCTTCGCTGAGGGCGGCCGAGTGCTGTTTGCGGCGGCTGACGCGGGAAGGCTTGCGCGGGGGTGCTTCCATCTCTCTTTCGAATCCTATAATGAGACTTCCCGGATGCGGCGCTCAAAAACAAAACGGGGTAGACTTGTTTGCGGCGAGCATGGCGATGGGCGTTGACTGGTTCCCACTCTGGCTGAGTTTACGGGTAGCAGCGCTATCGACGCTGCTGGCGTTTCTGGGCGGGTTGGGGGTAGCGTGGGCAATCTCCCGGCGGGACTTCCGCGGGCGGTTTCTGCTGGAATCGCTCGTGACGCTGCCGCTGTTGCTGCCGCCCACAGTCTTGGGCTACTACTTGCTCGTGTTGCTGGGGCAGGCAAGCCCAGTGGGGCGAGTCTGGGAATCCGTGTTTGGCGAGCCTTTGGTGTTCACGTGGCGCGCAGCGGTGGTTGCGTCGCTCATTCATTCCGCTCCGCTCTTAATCCAATCGGCTCGGGCCGCACTGGAAAACGTGCCGGTGGAATACGAGCAGGCGGCACGGGCACTGGGCGCTTCAGAGTTCCGCGTGTTTTGGGCGGTGTCGCTGCCGCTGGCTTGGAGTCCAGTGTTAGCAGCCACAGTGCTGGCGTTCGCGCGTTCGTTGGGCGAGTTCGGCATCACTCTCATGTTGGCGGGCAACATCCCGGGACAGTCCCAGACCCTTTCCGTGGCGATTTACGATGCGGTGGCATCGGGCAATGGCGATGCTGCCCGTGTGCTGGTCCTGGTGATCTCCGGATTGGCCATTTTGTTCCTGTCGATCGCAAACCGGATTGGCCGGACGCAGTTCGGGCGAGTTCAGTGATGTTGGATCTGCGAGTACGCAAGATTCTGGCGGGCGGACCGGCTTGCGGACCGTTCGAACTGAGCCTGCAGTTCAGAACGCAGGCGGGTGTGGCGGTGCTGTTCGGACCCTCGGGCGCCGGCAAGAGTCTTACCCTGGCTGCGCTGGCGGGTTTCCTGGAACCGGATGAAGGGCGGATCGAGCTGGAAGGGAACCTGCTCTTCGACGCAGCCGCCAAGGTGAACATACCGCCCCGGCGGCGGGGATGCGGCTGTGTGTTTGAGCGTGACGCACTGTTTCCGCATATGAATTTGCGGGAGAACCTGGCGTTTGCGGCACAACGCCTGCCGCGGTTAGAACGGACACGGCGGATCAGCGAAGTTCTGGCGCAGTTTCATCTCGAGGAAGTGGCGGGGAGGCGGCCGCACCAGGTGACGACCCTGCAGCGGCTGCAGGGCTCGATTGCAAGGGCAGTGCTGTCAGCGCCGCGCATCCTTCTTCTGGACGAGCCAGCGCGCGGGCTGGACCCGGGGCTGCGGGCAGAACTTTGCAGAGCAGTGGCGGAAATCCGGGCGGCGCTCCGATTGCCCGTGCTCATGGTCACGCACGACGTTGACAGTGCGCTGGAGCTGGGCGAAGAGATGTTCGTCTTGGATGGTGGAAGGCTGCTGCAACAGGGGGCCCCGTCGCAGATCCTGGACCGGCCGGCCAGTGTTCGCGTGGCTGCAATCCTGGGCAAGAGCAACGTTCTCCAGGCCGAGGTGGTGGCTCTGGATCCGGGGCGTAACTATTCGCGGCTACGGTGTCTGCCGGATGGATCGACAGCAGTTGAGGCGGAGGGGCCTTATCTACCCGGCTGTTTGTTGGGGGACCGCATGCACATCGCAGTGCGCGCGGACTCGATTGTTGCTCAGCCGCGGAGCCAGGGTGGCGTTCCGCTGGCGCTGAGGCGGGCGGTGGTGCGGACCACTACCGTGCGGCTGGAGTTTGCGGGACTGACCGCGGAGCTGCCGCGCCGCGAATATGAGCGCTATAAGGGAAGTACGGACTGGGGAGTGGAGATCCCACCCTCCAGTTGGCATCCGTTGAAGGGCTGACCGCCATGCCACTAAAGAGCTTTGCCGAGTATGAGGCGCTGGCCGCCCAGACCCACGGCCACATGTGCGCTGGCCAGGTTTTGGGGTTGCGCCTGGCAATTCTTGGGCTGGAACTGCTGGGGCTGGACGACCCCACCGGACTCCACCGTAAACGCCTGATCACGTACGTCGAAATCGACCGGTGCGCCACCGACGCCATTGGAGTGGTCACGGGCTGCCGCCTGGGCAAACGGGCACTAAAGTTTCTGGACTACGGCAAAATGGCAGCCACTTTCTGTGATCTGCAGGCCGGGAGGGCCGTGCGGATTTCCGCCAGGGAGTCGAGTAAAGAGCGGGCCAGGGCGTTGTACCCGCAGATCGAGGATAAGAACCAGCAGCAAATGGCAGCCTACCGGGAGATGGCTGCGGAAGAGTTGTTCGACGTGCAATGGGTCAAGGTCAGAACCTGCCCGGAGGACCTGCCTGGCTTCAAAGGTCCGCGGGTGACGTGCGCACGGTGCAAGGAAGGTATCAGCTTCGCGCGCGAGGTTCGGGTGGATGGATTGACGCTCTGCCGCAATTGCGCCGGCGTGAGCTACTACGAACCGGCATGATCCGGTATTTCGTGGCCGATGTGGAGGCGGCAGGCGGGGAGGAACGGCTGCTGGAAGCGGTGGCGCGCGCGGATCGGGAAGGGGCGGATTTCGTGCAACTACGGGCCAAGGCGATGCCGGGAAGAGGAGTTGTGCGGCTGGTGGAAGCGGCGATGAGGATTTGCTGCCAGGCGCGGGTGCTGGTGAATACCCGGGTGGACGTGGCGCTCGCGTGCGGTGCGGCGGGGGCGCACTTGCCTGGGGGCGCGCCGCCACCTGGATTTTGGCGCAGCGTAGCGCCACCCGATTTCGTGTTCACCGTGGCATGCCACAGTCTGGAGGAAGCGAAACAAGCCGAGCAGGAGGGCGCGAATCTGGTTCTGTTCTCTCCCGTATTCGATCCGCTGTCGAAAGCAGTCAGCGGGCCGGCCGCGGGGTTGAATGGCTTGGCCGGGGTTTGCCGGGCAGTGCGGATTCCTGTGCTTGCCTTGGGGGGCATCACGCCGGAGCGCATTCCTGAGTGTATGGAAGCGGGGGCAGCTGGGGTCGCGGGAATCAGTCTGTTTCTGAGAAGTGGCTGATCGTGAGAGGGAACAAGCAGGGCGTTGCTGGATTCATCGCAGAATGGATTCGACGGCGCGAAGCAGACCGGAGGCGGTGAAAGGTTTCTGCAGAAAGGCGTCAGAGACGCCACGCTCCCGTGAGTTCGCATAGCCAGACATGAGGATAACCTTGAGGCCCGGGAGCGCAGAACGTGCTTTCGTGGCTAGAGCCACGCCTCCGAACCCGGGCATGACTACGTCGGTGAGCAACACGTCGGGGCGAAGCCCTTCATCGATCAGGGACATGGCCTTGCTGCCATCGGCGGCGAGGACGACTCGATAGCCTTGATCCTCGAGAATGGCACGCAGGAACTCGCGCACGGAATCCTGATCCTCAACCAGCAGAATGCAGCGCCCTCCGGCCGCCTGGACGTCCTGAGGCAGCCGCGGACTGGTGCGCTGGGCTCCCTGGGTTTCGGCGGCGGGGAACAGGATCAGGAAAGTAGTGCCGTGGCCAGGCTTACTTTCCAGTTTGATGGCGCCTCGTGACTGCCGGACAATGCCATAAACCGTGGCCAACCCGAGGCCAGTACCGCGCCCCGCTTTCTTCGTTGTGAAAAAGGGTTCGAAGACGTGGCGCTGCACCTCTTCGTCCATTCCTTCGCCGTCGTCCTGGACGGAAATCGCGACATAGTTGCCCGGGCTGAGAGCAGGCAAGGCGGGGTCGCCATCGACGGGCACAGTGTGCATAAAGGTGCGGAAGCGTATGTGGCCCTGGCCCCGTATTGCATCGCGCGCGTTGACTCCGAGGTTCATCACCACCTGCAGCAATTGACCGGGGTCGGAACGAACCAAACCGGGATCGGCGTCGAGGTGCGCCTCTACCTTGATGCGCGCGTCGATGAGACGGGACAGCATGTTGACGGCATCAGACACGACGTCGTTCAGGCTGACGGTCCTAACTTGAAAAATCTGCTTGCGGGAGAAGGCGAGCAGCTGGCGGGTCAGGCCGGCTGCCCGGTCGCCGGCCTTTTGGATTTCGTTGAGTGGTTTGCGGGCGGGGTGATCCTCTGCCAGACGCGCAAGGGCCAGGCCAGCATAGCCGGTAATCACCATAAGGAGATTGTTGAAGTCGTGGGCAATGCCGCCGGCCAGCCGCCCTACAGCCTCCATCTTCTGTGCCTGGCGGTATTGCGCTTCCAGCTCCGCCCATGCGGTAAGGTCGCGTCCAAGGCTGGCGATCGAGACCAGCCGGCCGTCAGCATCGTAGACCGGGCTTATGTCCCACTCGACGAGGCGCTGCGTGCCTCCAGCGTGGATAATGTGATTCCGCCAGTGGCGCGGGAAAAGCGCCCAATCGCCACCGACGGAGGCGAGAACATCGAGGATCTGGCGGTATTCGGCGATGGGTACGAACTCGCCGAGAAAATCCCGGCCAATCACTTCCCTGGCGGGGCGGCCCAGGAGTTGAAGGGCGGATTCGTTGGCAAACGTTACAGCTCCCTGCAGATCACGTACAACGACGGCAAGCTGAGTGTTTTCAAAGAGTTCGCGGAGAGTCCTTTCTGATTCGCGCAGCCGGTTTTCCACCAGTTGGCGGTCCGTCACATCGTTAAACAGGATGGCTACCCGGCCGGGGGCCGGTTGGAAGGCCCGGAGTTCGTAGTACCGGTCGTAGTCCTGGGAGTAGGCATCGAGACTAGCCGGCTCACCGGTGAGCGCTACTCCCCGCATAGTGGCGATCCAGTGTTCCTCCACGAGCGGGATCATTTCACGGATGGTCCGGCCAGGGACCAGACTGGCCGGGAGTCCGGTCATCCTTTCAAAGGCGGG
Source organism: uncultured Solibacteraceae bacterium (assembly GCA_964460395.1). Lineage (GTDB taxonomy): Bacteria > Acidobacteriota > Terriglobia > Bryobacterales > Bryobacteraceae > CAYWQS01. The sequence goes on from CAYWQS010000003.1 coordinate 202,308, forward strand.
ATTGACCTCGACATATCGGAAGTCATTGATGAAGCCGGATTTGTCATACACAGGCTCGAGCAAGGCGAAAGCGGAGATCATCTGCCCAAACAGTTGGCGGTATTGCTGATCGCTGCTCTGCCTGGATTCCTCAACGCTCAGGCGTTCGATCTCGACGGCAGCGCGGACTGCAAACAGGCGGAGGAAGGTGGTGACAACCGGCGTCTGGGTCAGCGGGCGGTCGTCCATGACGCTGATAATGCCGATCGGCTCGCCGGAGGCTGAAGTGAGGCCCAGACCAAGGTAGCCTTGAACGTTATGCTCGGCCAGCCAGCGGTCAGCGGGAAAGCGTTCCGCCACACCCTCAGGAAACAGGCACACCTGCCCACCGAAGGCAAACTCGCACGGCGTGCCTGACAGCGGGAATTCGAAGTTGGCGGCAAGGCTTCCACGTTCGCAAAAGGCCAGGGTTCGGATGCTGCGATTCGCCAGCAGGCGGCCGATGAGGCAGAAGCGCACGTTGAGTGCGGCCACCAACTGCAGGGCCAGGGACCGGCAGAAGTCCTCCCCCGTGAGCCGCTCGACGTTCTGGAGGACAGCCTCCATCGCCTGTTCGAGGCGTTTCCGGGCAGTAATGTCGGTGTGCCAGCCGGCGAGGCGGGCCGGGCGGCCATCGTCAAACCAGTCCAGGATTCGTGTTTGGCAATGCAGCCAGATCCAGGCTCCGTCGGCCGCCTGCAGGCGGAATTCGACGTCTTCGACTTCACTGGAGTGGGTGGCCACAGCCCGCTCGAGTACGGCCTCGAGCACGCCGCGATCGTCGGGATGCACCCGTTCGAGACTGAGCAGATCCGCGTGAGGCGGAGAATCCGCAGAGAGAGGACCAACCAGTTGAAGGATGGCGTCACAGTAAACGCCGCGTCCACTGCGCAGGTCGACTTCCCACGCTCCGGCGGCAGTAGTCCGGCGCGCAGTGGCCCGCGCCGGCCCGGCCTCCGGATTGCGCGGCTGAAAGCTCACGTGGCTCAACCTTTGCGGATCAAGTAAATCGCCACCTCAGCGAATAGGTTCGGACGGTAAGTCACCCGTCTATGGCCGGAGAGAAACCGCCGCTGCTCAACAGCCCAGTTTTCCTGCCGGCAAAGCTCTTCAAAATCCAGCACTGTCAAGAAATGGATGTTTGGTGAATCGAACCAATTGTAAGGGAAGAGTCCCGTTTTGGGAGCACGGCCCGAAACCAGATGGGCCCAGCGCACACGCCAGTGGCCGAAGTTCGGGAAGGCGACGGCAGCATGGCGGCCGACGCGCAGCATGGCGTCCAGCACCTGTTTAGGGAAACGGGTCTCCTGAAGCGTCTGGGAGAGGATGACGAAGTCGAAGGCGCCGCTGGGATAGTCCGCGAGTCCCTGCTCGATGTCGCCCTGCCAGACCGTGACGCCGCGATCGATAGCGGCCCGGACGAGGTCGCCGCGGATTTCAACACCCCGAGCTTCAACCTGCTTGTGCTCTTTCAGCCAAGCCAGCAGCGCGCCGTCGCCGCAACCGAGGTCCAGGACCTTGGCGCCACGGGGGATAAGTTCGCTGATGAGTGCGTAATCGCTGCGGCCAAAGACCTCGCCCACCTTCATGCGCGCACCTCACGCTGGACACGGTCCAGAAAGCTGCGAACGATCCCTGTTTGCTCGCCGACGTCGACCAGAAAAGCGTCGTGGCCGTAGTTGGAGGTCAATTCCGTGTAGGTGACGTCATGGTTGCGGGCGCGCAGAGCCCGGACGATTTCCTGCGATTGATAGGAGGGATACAGCCAGTCGGAAGTGAAACTGAGAACGAGGAACCGGCAGGTGGCGCGTTCCAGAGAAGCGGCCAGCGATGGGTAGCCGCTGGTGAGATCGAAGTAGTCCATCGCCTTGGTGATGTAGAGGTATGAGTTGGCGTCAAAGCGGCCAACGAATTGCGAGCCGCGGTAGCGGAGGTAGGATTCCACCTCGAAATCTACGTCGAAGCCGAAGCTGAATTGTTCGCGGTCCCGCAAGCGGCGGCCGAACTTCTCACGCATGGACTCGTCAGACATGTAGGTGATGTGGCCCACCATCCGGGCAACGGCGAGGCCGCGAGCTGGCGGCGGGCCGTCGTAGTAGTCGCCGCCGGCGAAGTCAGGGTCGGCCATAATTGCCTGCCGCCCTGTTTCGTTGAAGGCAATCTGCTGCGCGCTGTGGCGGGCGGTGGCGGCGATGGGGATCGAAGACGCCACCGAGTCAGGATAAGCCACAGCCCACTCGAGAGCCTGCATGCCGCCCATCGAGCCTCCGGCGACCGACAACAGGCGCCGGATGCCCATGCGGTCGACGAGCTTCTTCTGCAACCTCACCATGTCGCCGATGGTGATGCCGGGGAACCCGAGAGCGTAGGGTTTTCCGGTTTCGGGGTTGATCGAAGACGGGCCGGTGGTCCCGCGGCAGCCGCCAAGTACATTGCTGCAGAGAACGAAGTAGCGGGTGGTGTCGAAGGCCTTCCCGGGGCCAATCATGTTGTCCCACCAACCGGGCTTGCCCTCGTCAGTAATGCCCGCGGCCTGGGAGTCGCCGGTGAAGGCGTGGAGAATCAGGATAGCGTTATCTTTTTGTGCGCTGAGTTCACCCCAACTCGACCAGGCCACCTGCACGTTCAGCAAAGTGGAGCCGCAGTCAAGGTCCAGCGAGTCAAAGGTCTCGTACTTCGTTTCGGTCACCATAGCGGGGGAGAAGCGCTTGCCTCCCGCAAGAGTTCCAGTTTCTCACGGCTCGCGGGGCCTTCTCTTGATTCCCGGCTGGTGGTACTCTTTCGGCGGCGAGGAATGGAGAATCCGTTATGCCAAAGTCCATCTACTTCATGGTGGCGCCTGCCTTCGTCGCCGCCGGCTTGCTTGCCGCTCAGGAGCAGCGGCCCGACGTGAAGGGCAGCCAGGACCACCCTCTCGTAACCCGGATGCCGGGCTACTATATCGCCACTTACGACGTGAAGGAGTTTGACGCTGAAACGTTCTACATGGGCCCCTCAGCTAAAGACCGCTATCAGGTGGAAGGCAAGGTGACCCGGATCCGCTACTCTGTCCAGCCGGGAGCCGCCCCCGCCAGCGTTCTTCAGATCATCCGGAACTACCAGAACGCTCTGGGCGCTTTGGGGGCGAAGGTTACCTACCAAGGCGAAAAAACGCTCTACATGAAGCTCGACCGCGGCGGGCGCCCGGTTTCGGTGGGTCTCTATGCACCCGAGCCGCGCTACTACTATCTGACTGTGGTGGAGGAGCAGGCCATGCGCCAGGAGGTTCAGGCCAGCGCGGTGTCCTGGAGTAAGGACATCACCGACACCGGGCATGCCGCGGTGTACGGCATCCACTTCGACACCAACCAGTGCACCATCAAGCCGGAGTCTGAACCGGCGTTGAAAGAGATCGCCGCGCTCCTGGCAGCTCAACCGGACCTGAAGCTGCACGTGGTTGGGCATACCGACAGCACGGGCGAATTCACCCGTAATATGAAGCTCTCGGAGGACCGTGCGCAGGCGGTGCTGCAGGCTTTGGTGGCCAAATACAAGGTGGCCCCGAACCGCTTGCGGGCATCGGGCGCCGGCCCGCTCGCGCCGGTGGCTTCGAACCGCACCGAGGAAGGGAAGGCCCGAAACCGGCGAGTAGAGCTGGTGGAACAGTAGGCCAGGCACAGCCCGTTGCCGACCGGCCTCCGAATCTGGAAAACTAGATAGGGTCCCCCCTCAACTGGACCTCACTACAAGCCAGGAGCAGAAGTGCAGCAGACCGCGATCCTCGCTCTGGAGGACGGCAGCGTCTACCAGGGTCTGGCCTTTGGTGCACCCACGGTGCGCACGGGCGAAGTCGTTTTCAATACCTCAATCACGGGTTATCAGGAAGTATTCACCGATCCCTCCTATACGGGACAGATCGTGGTGCTCACGAATCCGCAGATCGGCAATTACGGCACCAGCCGGCAGGACAACGAGGCAGCGCGCCCGTACATTGAGGGCCTGGTGGTGCGGGAATGGGCAGTAGAGCCGTCGAACTGGCGGTCGGACGCCTCAGCGGACGAGTTCCTCGGACGGGCCGGAATTCCGGTGATTTCCGAGTTGGACACGCGGGCGATTGTGCGGAAATTGCGTAGCGGCGGGGTCATGCGCGGCGCTCTGTCCACGGCCGGGCACAGGGCGGACGAACTGGTGCGCATGGCGCAGGAGAGCCCCATGATGGCAGGGCTGGACCTGGCGACGCGGGTATCTACCCACGAACGGTACGAGTGGTCGGCAGGCGTGGAAGCGTGCTCACCGTCGGAGTTGCTGAATCCGGCTCCGCCGGGGCGGTTTCACGTGGTGGCTTACGATTTCGGCATCAAGCACAACATCCTGCGGCGGCTGGCCTATATTGGGGCGCGCGTGACGGTGGCGCCCGCAGGAACGCCTGCGGAGGACGTTTTGGCGCTGAATCCGGACGGCGTGTTCCTTTCAAACGGACCTGGGGATCCCGAACCTTTGGAGTTTCAGGCCGCGCAGGTGCGCAAGCTGATCGGGAAGAAGCCGATATTCGGAATCTGCCTGGGCCACCAGATCATCGGGCTGGCCTTGGGGGGCAAGACGTACAAGCTGAAGTTCGGGCACCGCGGCATCAACCACCCTGTCCTGAACCGGCGGACCAATAAGGTGGAAATAACGGTGCAGAACCATGGATTCTGCGTGGATCCGGATTCCATCAACCAGAACGAAACCGAGATATCGCATATCAACTTGAACGACAACACGGTAGAGGGGCTGCGTCACCGGAGCCACCCGCTGTTCTGCGTGCAATACCATCCGGAGGCGGCGCCAGGGCCGCACGATTCCCAGTATTTGTTCGACGATTTCGCGCGCCTGATGGAGGAGTTCGCCGTTGCCCAGAAGAACTGACCTGCACCGGATCATGATCATCGGCTCCGGGCCCATCGTCATCGGGCAGGCCTGCGAGTTCGATTATTCCGGCACCCAGGCCTGCAAGGCCCTGCGGGCGGATGGGTTCGAGGTCATCCTGATGAACTCGAATCCCGCGACCATCATGACGGACCCCGAACTGGCAAACCGCACCTACGTCGAGCCCTTGACGCTGGAATACGCGGCGGAGGTGATCCGGCGGGAGCGGCCGGACGCACTGCTGTCCACGGTGGGCGGGCAGACCGGGCTGAACCTGTCGGTGGAACTGGCCGAGGCGGGCGTGTTGGACCAATACGGCGTCGAGTTGATTGGCGCGAAAATCGAGTCGATCAAAAAGGCAGAGGACCGTCTGCTGTTTAAAGACGCGATGCGTAAGATCGGACTCGAGACGCCGCAATCGCGGCTGTTGCGCAGCGTGGAGGAGGGGTTCGAGTTCGCTCAGAAGATCGGCTACCCGATGATCCTGCGGCCGAGTTTCACACTGGGCGGCAGCGGCGGCGGTATTGCCTACAACCGGGAAGACCTGGTGACGATTCTGGAGCGCGGGTTGGACCTTTCTCCGGTGCACGAGGTGCTGGCAGAAGAGAGTGTGCTCGGCTGGAAGGAGTTCGAACTGGAGGTGATGCGCGACCTGGCGGACAACGCGATCATCGTCTGCTCGATCGAGAACTTCGACCCGATGGGTGTGCACACGGGCGATTCGATCACGGTGGCGCCGGCGCAAACCCTCACCGACCGCGAATACCAGATGATGCGCGACGGCGCGTTAGCGTGCCTGCGAGAGATCGGCGTAGATACGGGCGGCTCGAACGTGCAGTTCGCCATTAATCCGGAGAACGGACGCATGGTGGTGGTCGAGATGAATCCGCGCGTCTCGCGGAGTTCGGCGCTGGCTTCTAAGGCAACGGGCTTCCCCATCGCGAAGATTGCGGCGAAACTGGCCGTGGGCTACCGGCTGGACGAGATTAAAAACGACATTACCAAGGTGACGCCGGCGTGCTTCGAGCCGACGATCGACTATGTGGTGGTGAAGATCCCGCGCTGGCAGTTCGAGAAGTTCAACGGGGCGGACCCGGTGCTCACCACGCAGATGAAGTCGGTGGGCGAGGTGATGGCAATCGGCCGTACATTCCGGCAGGCACTGAATAAAGGCATCCGGAGCCTGGAGACGGGCAAATCGTCTACCGCCGAAGTGCTTGAAGAGCGGCTGATTCCCCAGAAGCTGATTACCCCGACGCCGGAGCGGTTGTCCTACCTTCGCTTCGCTTTCCAGCGGGGCTACACGGTAGATCAGGTTTACGAAATGACGCGGATCGACCCCTGGTTCCTGCGGCAAATTCACGAGGGAATCCTCGGGGAGGAAGAACTGGCGGGCGTGGCGCTGGATGACGTGACTACGGGCCAGATGCGCAAGGCCAAACGGGATGGACTGAGCGATGTCCGGCTGTCCAGAATCTGGAGAACTGATCCCCTCAAGGTGCGCGCGCGCCGCAAGGAGATGGGCGTCGTCGCCAAATTCAATCGAGTGGACACGTGCGCCGCCGAGTTCGAGAGCTTTACGCCGTACCTGTACTCCGGTTACGAAGAGGAGTGCGAAGCCAACCCATCGAACCGCAAAAAGGTGATGATCCTGGGCTCGGGGCCAAACCGGATCGGACAAGGGATCGAGTTCGACTACGCCTGTTGTCACGCATCCTACGCGCTGCAGTCGTTCGGCGTCGAGTCAATCATGGTGAATTGCAATCCGGAGACGGTTTCCACCGACTATGACACCAGCGACCGTTTGTACTTCGAGCCGCTGACGCTCGAAGAAGTGCTGAATATTTGCGACACGGAGAGGCCGGACGGCCTGATTGTTCAATTCGGAGGGCAAACGCCGCTCAATTTGGCGCTTCCGCTGAAGCAGGCGGGCGCGCCTATCATTGGCACCGATCCGGAGAACATCGACCTAGCCGAAGACCGCGAGCGGTTCGGTAAGTTGCTCACGGAGCTAGGCATTCCGTCCCCGGAGTGGGGTACGGCCACCGAAGTGGAGGAGGCTTGCAGCATCGCTTCGCGCCTGGGCTATCCGGTGCTGGTGAGGCCCAGCTATGTGCTGGGCGGGCGCGCCATGGTGATTGCTTACGAAGAAGAGACTGTCCGGCGCTACATGCAGGAAGCAACGCTGTTTTCTCCGGGACGGCCGGTGCTGATTGACCGCTTCCTGGAAGACGCTATCGAGGTGGACGTGGATGCGCTGTCGGACGGCGAAGACGTGCTGATTGGCGGCATCATGGAGCACATCGAGGAAGCGGGGGTACACTCGGGCGACAGTTCCTGCGTGCTGCCGGCGCAAACCATCCCGGAAGCCGGTCTGGCGACGATCCGGGATTACACCGCGCGGCTGGCGCGCGCTTTGCGCGTCATCGGGCTGATGAACGTGCAGTACGCCATTAAGGACGGCACGGTGTTTGTGCTGGAGGTCAACCCGCGCGCCTCGCGTACCGTTCCTTACGTCTCAAAGGCAACGGGGATTCCGCTGCCCAAGGTGGCCGTGGCGCTGATGCTGGGCCGGAAGTTGAAGGAACTCACCCACCTGACCAGCGGGCTGTCTTCTGGCGTACTGCCGGTTACTCAAGTGTGTGTGAAGTCGCCGGTTTTCCCGTTTGGCAAGTTCCCGGGCGTGGATCCGGTGCTGGGCCCCGAGATGCGCTCCACCGGCGAGGTGATGGGAGTAGGCTCGACGTTCGGCGAGGCGTTCGGCAAAGCGCAAACTTCCGCCGGGGTGCCGCTGCCCAAGTCCGGCTGCATCTTCTTCAGTGTCAATGACCGGCACAAAGGGGAAGCATTGGAACTGGCGCGCCGCTTCGCGGAACTGGGTTTCCAATTGGCCGCCACACGCGGCACGGCGGCGGTTTTCCAACGAGCCGGACTAAAGGTGAAGACCGTATTCAAGGTGAATGAAGGCCGGCCCAACGCAGTAGACCTGATGAAGGCGGGGGCGCTGCAACTGGTAATCTACACGACAACCGGCGCGCATTCGTTCAGCGACGAGCGCGCAATCCGCCGCACGGCACTGCAGTGGCGGGTGCCCTGCATAACCACTATCAGCGGTGCACGGGCCGCGGCGCAGGCCATCGCAAGCCGCGTGAATGATCCTATCCGCGTTTGGAACCTGCAGGAGATCCACGATCCGGAACTTTCCGCCAACGCGCGTTAACGGCGTTGTCACGGTGTTAGCCTGAAATTTCATGGCCAAGATCAAGCCCGTTCGTGGGCCGAAGAAGGGATCTCCCCGCGCAACGACGCCCGGGGCGATTTCTTGTCTCATCCTGGTGGTTTCGGGCCTCCTGCTGTTCGGCCTGCTCACCTACATCACTTTCTCGAGAGGCCAGTGACCATGCGCAGCGACCAACGGCAGGCGGACCAACTACGGGCATTGAAGATGACCCCAGGGTACTTGCTCACCGCGGAGGGCAGTGTGCTCATCGAAGTGGGCCACACGCGGGTTCTGTGCGCCGCGACGGTAGAAGAAACTCTGCCGCCGTTTCTGCGGAATTCAGGCCGCGGCTGGGTGACTGCGGAGTACGCCATGCTGCCCCGGGCCACCGTGGAACGGTCCCCCCGCGAAGTGCACAAGGGTCATCCGTCGGGCCGGACGCAGGAGATTCAACGGTTGATCGGGCGGTCGTTGCGTTCAGTGGTGGACATGGAGGCTCTGGGCGAACGAACGATTCTGGTGGATTGCGACGTGCTGCAGGCCGACGGCGGCACACGCACGGCAGCCATCACTGGCGGCTACACCGCTATGGCTCTGGCCGTGAAGAAACTGCTCGAGTACGGACGCCTGACCCGCAATCCCTTGCGGGACCTGGTGGCAGCAACGAGTGTGGGTGTTCTGCGCGGTGAGGTGCTGCTGGACTTGGCCTACGAAGAGGACTCCCAGGCGGAAGTGGACATGAACGTCGTCATGACAGGCGCGGGCGAATTCGTAGAACTGCAGGCAACGAGCGAGCGAAAGACTTTCGACGACCAGACTCTGGCTGCCATGCTGGCAGTGGCTCGAAAAGGTTTAGCCGAAATCTTCGCCGCCCAACGCGCTGTCCTGAGCATGCGCTAGCCATGCTGCTCCGCTGCGCTACCTCCAATCCGGGCAAACTGCGGGAATTTCGCATGGCCGCCACGCATTGGGGCTTCGATTCGATTCGGATTGAGCCTATCGAGGGATTGGAAGGAATTCCTGCGCCGGAGGAAACCGGCAGAACGTTCGAAGCCAACGCCGAGAGCAAAGCCGTTTACTACAGCCAGTACACGGATGATCTGGTTTTCGCCGACGATTCAGGGTTGGCCGTACAGGCACTGGGTGGCCGTCCGGGCGTCTATTCGGCCCGCTTCGCGGGGCCGGCCGCCACAGATGTGGAGAACAACCAGCACTTGTTGCGCCAACTCGAAGGCGCGCAGAACAGAGCCGCAAGTTTCGTCTGCGCCATCGCTCTGGCGCAGGGTGGGCGTCTGCAGAGGCTTTTCCACGGCGAGGTAGCAGGCCGCATTGTGGAGGCGCCAAGAGGCACGCAGGGTTTCGGCTACGATCCGTTATTCTTCTACGAGCCGTTTGGTTGCACGTTTGGCGAAGTCGAGGCAGCACGCAAAATGAATGTTTCGCATCGCGGACAGGCCCTGCGTTCCCTGCTGGAGTTCGTTTCGGCTCAATGCCCAGGGTGAACGACGGCGCCGGAGCCAAAGAGGCTCCAGGCCAGGATCCCCAGCACAATCAGCGTGATGGCGATGTACGTCCAGTCCCGCTCGGCCAGGAAAAGGCCGAGCGAGAGAGCCACGCGGACGATAGGCGTGGCAATGAGCACCAGTAGCCCAAGCATGATGATCGCCTCGGGGCGTCCAGCGGCCACGCCCTGCACCACGGCCTCAGGCGAGCGCAACGTGGACTCCCATCCCCGGAAGGCTCGGTAGTCGGGTTGCTCGTGCCCATGCCGGGTTAAGAAAACGACTCCGCCGGCCGCGCCCAATAACGCGGCCAATACTACGCCGCCCTGCAACACGCGGCCAATCATGACCTCCAGGCGTTTGCGATGCAAGGCTAGGTCCATGCCTGCACCCCTTTCCAGATCATCTGCAAACCCATGAGAAGAATGACACCGGAGAAGATCCGCCGCAGGACGCGTGAGCGAGTCTGGAACAGCACCTGAGCGCCCAGACGCGAGCCCACAAAAACGCCCAGCATGACGGGCAGCGCCAATGCGGGATCGATATAGCCTCGTGAGAGATAGACGCCAGCAGATGCGGCCGCTGTGACGCCCATCATGAAATTCGAGGTGGTGGTGGAAGGCTTAAAGGGCAGGCGCATCACCTGATCCATCGCCAACACCTTGAAAGCCCCGGATCCGATCCCCAGGAGTCCAGAAAGCGCGCCGGCGCCCACCATGATGGAGAAACCCTGCGGTGTCCGAACGACACCGTAGTCCACCATGCGCCCCTCCCGGGGATAGGAACCCGGTAATTTCAGGCGCCGGGCCAGGGCGTCGCTTTGGTCCGGCGATATTCCCTCCAGCTTCGCTTGGCTTCCGAGATACGAAGACCACAGCAGTACAATGCCGAAGATAATGGAAACGGCGGCCACCGGCGCCCAACCTCCAATCCAAGCGCCGATCAATGCGCCCATCGTGGTAGCTACCTCCAGCAACATGCCCACGCGCAGGTTGGTGTAGCCTTCGCGAACGTAGGCGGAGGCGGATCCGGAGGACGTGGCAATCACTGTGATCAGCGAGGCTCCGATGGCGTAGCGCAAGTCGACGTGGAACACCAACGTCAACAGCGGCGTCACCACGGCGCCACCCCCCAGACCAGTGAGGGCGCCCAGGAAACCACCAAAAGCCGAACCGAGAAAGATCAGAACACTGAGTTCGTTGTAACTCACCCACTGACAGCCTATCGAAACCGGCCCACACCTCGCATCGGAACATCAGAGCTGCTATGGAGGGAAGGCCCTGTGGAGAGGACTCCGCAGGGCCTTCGTCAGAGGGGCAATGCAGGATGCTGGGTCATCCTGCGGGGATGCATGAAGTCGATGATTACGACTTGTTTGTTGCCTTATATATTGCATCCGGCGTGCCAAACCTGGAGCCACGCGAGATCATATATTTACGACAACCCGGTCTGTTAATGGCGTCCGAGTGGGGGGAATTCCCCCAGCATCGGGTGCGCCGGATTTCGCATTTGGGTCACTTCATTTCTCGAGCCACCGCCACTGGCGCAAGAAGCGGACGAACGTGCGCTGCACCGGCAGGCTGGTGTGGCCGGCAGCCTGGATATACCCAATGCGGCGGTAGCTGGGAGGAGCCAGCGGGCGGACCTCGCAGCCCTCACCCTGGGGCTTTGCCAGCGTGGGCACCAAGCTGATGCCGAAGCCGGCGGCCACCATTGAAAAAATGCTGGCCAGACTGTCGCTTTCGAAGACCTGATGGAAGGGGACCTTGGCGCGGCTGCAGGCCGTAAGAACGTCGTCACGCAGGCAGTGCCCTTCCCTCATCAGCAGCAGGCGCTCGTCGCGCAGTTCGGCGACAGCCACAGTGGGCTTGCCGCTGAGAGGGTGCCCGGAGGGCAGAGCGGCAGCCAGGGGTTCACGGTAGAGTTCGCTGCAAACGATCTCAGGCTGGCGCACCGGCAGCGCTACAACTGCGATGTCTATGTCCGCGGCGCGCAGCAGTTGCAGCAGGCGCTCCGTGCGATGTTCCTGAATGTCAAGTTCAGCCTCCGGATAGGCCTGCCGGAAAGCGGCCAGCGCTGGGGCAAGGGCGTAGGGCAGGACGGTGGGGATCACGCCCACCGAGAGGCGGCCGCGGTCGGCAGGTTTGAGGGCGTCCAGCGCGCGGCGCAGGCGGTTGGCATCGAGCATCACCCGCTCGGCCTCAGCCAGGAGGCCTTCGCCATACCGCGACAGGCGGACGCCACGGCCCAACCGGTCAAAGAGTTGGACGCCGAGTTCCTGCTCCAGCTTCTTAATCTGCTGCGAAAGCGACGGCTGAGTGATGCCCTCTTCCTCGGCCGCCCGGCCGAAGCTGCCAGTGCGGGCCACGGCGAGGAAATAGCGTAGTTGGTGGAATTCCATGTCGTCTCTCCGGCTGGGCCGACCGGCAGAAAGGCTACCGCTTCTTCGCGCGGCGGGCCCAGAGGCTGAAACCGATCAGCGTTTTTGCGTCCTGGATCTTACCTCGGTCCACCATGATGCTCAATTCGCGCATGGTGAACCACCGGACTTCGATGCGTTCGTCCTCCATGGGTGTGGCGGAGCCAGCCTTGAGATCCTGGGCGACGAAGATGGTCATGGTTTCGGCCACGAAGCCCGGCGAATTGTAGAAGTGGGCCAGGCGGGTCCAGCGGCGCGCGGTATAGCCGGTTTCTTCCTTCAGTTCGCGCTTGGCCGCCTGCAGGAGCGATTCGCCTGGATCACGACGGCCGGCCGGGAGTTCCCAGAGGTATGCCCGGGCGGGCAGGCGGTATTGCCGGACCAGTAGTACCCGGTTCTTCTCGTCCACAGGCATCATCACGGCCGAACCGTGGTGCTGTACGATGGCGCGCCGGATCTCGAAGCCCTTGGGATCGACAGCGTGATCCATGGTCACCCAGAAGATGGGCGTGCGGCAAATCTCTTCGGATGAAATCAGTTTCATGGGCATTGGTTGGATTTCTCCCGTTAGCTGGCGGCGCGCGTTCAGCGCACCAGGTGGTATTCCTTTTGGCGCTGCAGCACCCAGCGCACTTCGCCCGCCCCGTCCAGCGCGGCCTCCTCCTCCATCCCTACAAAAAGCTCGCGCCCGTTCCACTCAGGCACCGGGGTGCGGGCATTCAATTCGATGGAAAACCACATATTGGGCAGCAAAGGGAGGTCGCCTTTGCCTGGTACGCCCTGCTGGCGGTCCCAAAGACCGATAAGCGGTCCCGCGCCGTGTCCATGGTCGCCGATGGGGTGCGAATAAATGGCGCCATTGATACCCGCGGCCTGCATCGCCTCGCGGATGGCCGCCAGCACTTCGTTGCCCGTGCGGCCCGGCTTCATCCGCTCCATATGCAGGTCCTGGAGCCGCTGGGCGTTGGCCAGCGCCTTCATCACGCCGGACGGCGGGGCGCTCTCGCCGGCCTTTAGCACGTAGCCCATGTGCTGCGTATCCGTCTTCATGCCCATGGCGGAGAGCCCGAAGTCGACATGCAGCACATCACCACGGTCGATTGTTACGGGGCGGTCTTCGGCGACAAAGCTGACCTCACCGCCGTTCGGCTTCTGGACACGCACAGAAGGCTGGAACCACGTGGCGTAGCCCAGATCCTGAGTTTGCTGCCGCAGCCACCAGACGACATCCGCGTTCGTGGTTTTCCCAGGCATGATCACTTCGTTGGAAAACCCGCGCCGGATCAGCCAGTGCGCGACTTCCATCATGCCCCGGTAGACGGGAAGTTGCTCGGGCAGGCGAAGAGCCATGTATTCGACAGGCAGAGCTTCGGCGCGCACCACACGCTGCATCCATTCCGGCCCCAAGGCGTCGGTCAACTGCTGAAACTCGCCAGCGGAAAGGCCATCGGCGAAGGCGTGGGTATGCGAGACGTTCACACCGATGGTCTTCGGCTTGCGCTCCTCGATGATTTTACGAAGGGTGGCCCACTGGCTTTCGCCCATGATTTCGCGGCCAGGATCGGAGGGGTCGCGGTAGACGGTGTAGAGTCCGCCCTGCGAACCGCCGCCGAGCGCGAGACGCTCGACGCTGCCGGCTTCGCCGCGGTCGTGGAAGACATAGATGGTTCGCCGCCTCGCAGCAAAGGTGGTGGGCGCCACCAGCGAATAGAACACGGGGTCTTCGTTATGCTCGCGCCCGATCACCAACCACATCTGGACGCCATGCTTGCGCATAAGCGGAGGCAGCACGCGCTCCAGGCGAGTCTTCAGCCATTCCTGCTGCAATTGCGCCTGCTCCCGCAATGGAGGCAGCTTCCAGGGCGGATCCACCGCCCCCAGCCAGCCGCAAGCAGCGAGGAAAAGCAACGCAATCCTGGTCGCAGTCATCCATTTCAGTGTAACGGGGCATGGGCAACTTCCTTACATTTTTGGAGTTGACTGCAGTCGCGTGCTGGTTCGGCGGTTCTCTGACGAGCGGGCCGGACGCGTCACGCTGGCGGAGACTCTTCGTCGCCTGCGGGGCGGCGGTGGCGGTGGTCGGCGCGGCTCGCGCGTGGCTATGGGGCTTCACTCCACCTTTGCTGGGCGCGGCACTGTTGCCGACGGTGTTCCTGGCGGGGCTGCGCTGGTGGGCGCGATGGCCCGGGATACTCTTCGGTCTGGTGTATCTCGGATGGGTGGCCTGGCGCGGTTACTAAGTGGTCGCTTTGGTAGGTACGCTCACGTGGATGTGAGTTAATAAACTCACTGACGGATGCCATCGTGGCAGACGAGGTTACCCTCTCGATGCCACATATCAGCCCATTCACGATCAACCTCTCCTCTGCCGAAGAACGGGAGTTGCGCCGCCGTGCTGCCCAATATACGACGCCTTATTTCAAAGTCGTCCGCGCCAGTTGGCTTCACCAGATCGAGAGCTTCTTCTCGATCTTTCAGCGCAAGGTTCTCTCTCCCAACAAGAAGCCGCCTCACCGCCTTCCAAAGATACGGCAGCGAACTTCTCAACTGGAGGACTGAGCAGCACTCAGCAACAGCGCGGATTTTGGTATTTCAGCCGCGCCCGCTCAATCTGGAAGCGGCGCCACTCCGCCCCAGAATGCGCCCGGCCATGCGCAGCCAGGTGGCGGGCATAGGCATTCTCGTCTCCAAGCTCCCGCAAAATGGCGAGCAGCAGCGCACAAAACCGGCTTATTGATTGCATTCCTAAAACTCCTCCGCCAGTTGCGTGCCGACGAAGGGCGTCTCCGTGGAGCGCGCCTCGCGGCGCCCGGCCAGGATACCCACCCACAGCCGGATGGAATCCAGGAGAATCGTGGTAACCAGCACCAAAAACACCCCAGCCACGACGGCATCCAAACGGTTGTTGAAGATCAGGTGCCGGGTTTCCGCGAGTTTCTCCGCTGCAATCTGCCCGCTGGCGACGGCATTCTCCAGTTGCGCGGCCTGGGCCAGGAAGCCCACCCGCGGCAGCGGCGAAAAGATCTTCTGCCAGGCGGCCGAGTACGTGACGGTTACCAGCCAACCCAGCGGAACCAGCGTGATCCAAAGGAACTTCAACCGGTGCTGCTTGATGAGAATGGTGGTGGCCACACAAAGAGCCACGGCGGCCAGCAACTGGTTCGCGATGCCGAAGAGCGGCCACAGCGAATTGATGCCGCCCAGCGGGTCCAACACGCCTTGCACCAGGAAGTAGCCCCAGGCCGCCACGATCAACGCGCTGGTCAGCAAGACGCTGGGCATCCAGGAGGTGCGGCCCAGCGGCTTATACAGGTGGCCCAGGAAGTCCTGCAACATAAAGCGCCCCACGCGAGTGCCGGCATCGATGACCGTGAGGATAAAAAGGGCCTCGAACATGATGGCGAAGTGGTACCAGAATCGCAGGACGGCTTCGTTCCCCGCAATGCGGGAGAAGATGTGCGCCATTCCCAGGGCGAGCGAAGGCGCACCGCCCGTGCGGTAGAAGAGCGTCTCTTCACCGACGTGCCTGGCGAGATCGGCCATTTGCTGCGGTGTCACCGCAAAGCCCCAGCCGCTGATCGTTCGGGTGGCGGCCTCGGCAGTGGCGCCCACCACGCCCGCAGGTGAATTCACCGCAAAGAACACGCCCGGTTCCAGCGCGCAGGCCGCAATCATGGCCATCATGGCGACAAAGCTCTCCAGCAGCATGGACCCGTAGCCGACAGGCAGCGCGTGCCCTTCGCGTGCGAGCATCTTCGGCGTCGTACCGGAGCTGATCAGCGCGTGGAAGCCGGAGATGGCGCCGCAAGCGATGGTGATGAAGCAGAAGGGGAAGATGGTGCCCGCAAAGATTGGGCCCGTGCCGTCGATGAACCGTGTGAGGGGCGGCATCTGAAGATCGGGCCGGACGAAGAGAATGCCCGCGCCCAGCATCAACACCACACCGAGCTTCACAAAGGTACTGAGATAATCCCGCGGCGCCAGCAGCAGCCAGACCGGCAGCGCTGAGGCGGCAAAGCCGTACAGGATGACACACACGGCCAAAGCCATGCCCCCGAGCGTGAACCACGGGCCGAGCAAGGCATGATGGGCCACCCATTCGCCGGCGAAAATGCTGGCCACCACCAGCACGAATCCGAGCACCGAGACTTCGAGCACCTTGCCCGGCCGCCAATAGCGCAGGTACAGGCCCATCAACACGGCGATAGGCATGGTGGCGGCAATGGTGAAGGTGCCCCAGGGGCTGCCCTTCAAGGCGTTGACTACCACCAGGGCGATGACGGCCAGCAGGATCACCATGATGAGGAGCACCGTCACCAGGGCGGTGGCGCCGCCGACCGGCCCGATCTCCTCGCGCGCCATCTTCCCCAGCGACTTGCCGTCACGGCGCATGGAGCAAAACAGAATGACGAAATCCTGCACGGCGCCGCCCAGCACCACCCCCAGAATGATCCAGAGCGTGCCCGGCAGGTAGCCGAACTGCGCGGCCAGTGTGGGCCCCACCAACGGGCCCGGCCCGGCGATGGCGGCGAAATGGTGGCCGAAGACGATCCATTTATTGGTGGGCTCGAAATCGTGCCCGTTTCGCAGGCGTTCAGCGGGGGTGGCGCGCTGATTGTCCAGCGCCATCACCTTGGCCGCGATGAAGGCGCCGTAGAAGCGGTAAGCCGCCAGGTAGGTGCAGACCGCGGCCGTCACCAGCCACGCAGAGTTGATGGATTCGCCGCGGTGCAGGGCGACGCCGGCCAGGGCGCAAGCGCCCGTCACCGCCACCGCCACCCAGGCCGCGAGCCGCAGGGATCGGTTCATAGGTTTTGATTGTAGAGGGCCGGGCAGGGGCTAATCGATGTCTTCTTCCGCCGGGGTGGCCGGTCGCCGGCGGTGCTCGTCAATCCAGCGGCCCACTGGCCGGAGAGCGAGGTTGATCGCCACCAGCAGCACGGTGACGTACAAAGCATCCACGAGTTGGCCTGCACCGGCGCAGGCGCCCACCGCAGCCGTGCACCATAGCGTGGCCGCAGTATTCAAACCCCGAACGCTCCCGAGGTTGTCCTTGATGATGACACCGGCGCCCAGGAAGCCGACACCGGACACGACGTAACTGATGACGCGCGCTACCTGATCGGCCCCACCGATCGTGGTGGCCAGATCCACAAACGCCGCGGCCCCAAAACAGACAAGCGCGTTGGTGCGGATGCCCGAGGTCTTGCCGCGCCACTGGCGCTCAAAGCCAATAATGCTGCCCAACAGCAGCGCCACCGCGGTGCGCAGGAAGGTGGCCTGTTTCCACAACGGCACGCTGTCGGTCCACCACATCCCGGATCCTCAAAACGGCGGCAATGAGCGCAGCATGGAAGCAGTGCTGGCTCCGCGCGCATATTCGACGTAATGGAGAGGTTTCCAGATCTTCCCGCCGTTACCGAGACCAACCGTGCCAATATAGCGGGCGCTCTCCTGATCGGTACCCATCAGCAGCACGGCATAGCCGCGGTCGGGATAGAACAGAGCGCGGTACTGCAGTTCACCGCTGTTGGGACGCCAGCGGTCTGTGGCGGGGCGGCCCAGACGCCGTACCACGGCAAAATAATCGTCTTCGCGCGTAAGCTCCAGGTAGCTCTGGTCCTTGGCAGTGAATGTGGGTTTGGCTTCCGGGGTGAAACGGACCAGCGCCCATACCAGCAGACCGACCACCACCAGCGACCCGAAACTTATCAGAATCAGGCGGCTGATGCGGGACTCCGTCACCCCACCCCCCGAACCCACCATGGCCTCCCAACCCATAGGACCAGGCTCTTCCGGCGCCGCCCCCGCCGGCCGGGGGGGCAGCGCCATGGGCTTCGAGGGCATGGGCACCACTTTGCGCGCGGTGGGCCACACTTGGCCCGCCTTATATTCCAGTTCGCGGGACAGACCGACGATCATGACGGGCTGGTCCACCTGCGAAACCCCGCCAATAAAACCGCGCGGTACGGCGATCTCCACCTGGTCCTTGGTGTTCGCCACCACCAGCTCCGACCACGTGGCCTCCTTCATCCGCCACTCGTTGTGCGCTACGTTGAGCACCGGCGGATAGAAAGAAAAGACGCGTCCTTCCAGTTCGTCCTTGAGCGGTGAGGCGGGCGGCGGCATAGCGTCTCGCCTCATGATAGCCGCAACGGCGGCGGGCATGGCGGTTTGCGCCCCGGCCGTCGTAAGATGCGGGGCATGCAGATGTTCCGCTTCTTTGGTTTGGCGCTCGCCTGCGCGAGCCTCGTGTTGGCGCAGGGCAAGGGGAAGGGCAAGGGTGACGGTGGCCGGCCAGCGCAAGGAGCGGCTGCGGCCGTTTCGGTGGTGTTCTCCGATGCCGACCGAGACGTGATTCGGGACTGGATGCGAGGTGTGCCGTCCAACGGATTGCCACCCGGCCTGGCGAAGCGTGGATCGCTGCCGCCCGGTCTCCAGAAACAACTGATGCGCAACGGCAGGCTGCCGCCAGGCCTGGAAAAGCAAATGAGCCCGTTCCCCGCCGATCTGGAACGGCGCCTGCCGCGCCTGCCCGGCAACTGCGGCTGTGAGCGGGTCTTCCTGGACGGCCGTGCCCTCGTAGTGTCGCGGGCAACAGGCGCGATTTTGGACGCGTTCAATCTCTTCTAGAGCGCCTCGGCGCCTGCTGGGACAGGGGCTAACGGGATGAAATTCAGACTGTTTGTCAATCTGCTGTTCGTTGCCTCCGTCCTGGTTGCGCATTCCAGAGGTGAGGAATTGCGCGACGTCGAATTCGCCCGGCCTGCCGGTGTTTCGCTCACGCTGGACGCGTGGCTGCCCGACACTGGAGAGACGGTACGCGGGGCGGTGATCCTGGTGCATGGAGGCGGGTGGGAGGCGGGCGACAAAAGGACTTACATCCGTCCCTGGTTTGAGGTGCTGACGCGCGCCGGCATCCCGTGGTTCACCATCAACTACCGCTTGGCCCCGAGGTGGAAGCATCCTGCGGCTGTCGAGGACGTCGAGGCCGCCGTCGGCTGGTTGCGTGGACAGTCACGGCGGTTCCGTATCGACCCGGAAAGGCTGGTTCTCATGGGTGAGTCCGCTGGTGGTCACCTGGCGGCGTTGGCGGCCCTGCGCGGCCGCGTGCGGGTAGCGGGGCTCGTCAGTTTCTATGGCATCCACGACATTGCATCGTGGGCGGAAGAACGCGGCAGCTTACCGGAAAACATCGCGCAATACCTGCTCCGCGATGCGCCATCCGCTCTGCGCGAGGCTTCCCCGGTCACCTACATAGGGAAGCGGACTCCTCCCATGCTGCTGGTGCATGGCACGGCGGACCGCGGCGTACCCTGGCGGCAGTCTGAGCGGCTGTGTGAGGCGGCGCGGCGGGTTGGCGTAGCATGTGATCTCTTCCTGATCGAAGAGGCGCCGCACGGCGTCGAGAACTGGGAGTCGGACCCCCGCTTCCACACCTGGAAGCCCAAAGTGGTGGAGTGGATTCAAGCCGTTTCGCGGCGGTAGCCATTAATGGTTCGCACGACGTTGTGGACTAGTGATACATTCGCCAACGGCATGAACAACTACGATCTGACCCGCCGTGCGTTTGCCGGCGCCGCTGCTTTGGCCGGGCAGGCCCGGGCGCAGCCGGCGCCCGCGGAACTCCTGGACCTCCCCGCCGCAGGCGTCCACGATGTCGTGATTGACACGGACACTTACAACGAGATCGACGACCAATATGCCGTGGCATACGCCATCCTGTCGCCAGACCGGATGAGGGTGCACGCCGTATACGCCGCGCCGTATTTGAACAACCGTTCCACAAGCGCCGGCGACGGCATGCAGAAAAGCTACGAGGAGATCCTCCGCATACTCGGCTTCCTGAAGCGGCCAGTACAGAACTTCGCCTTTCGAGGGTCGCCGCGCTTCATGACTGGGCCGGCGGCGCCCGTCGAGAGCGAAGCCGCGCGCGACCTGGTCCGCAAGGCGGAGGCGCAGAACGGCAAGCCGCTTTATGTGCTGACGCTCGGAGCGCCGACCAACGTCTCCTCGGCCATCTTGATGGAGCCAAAGATCAAACAGAAGATCGTGGTGGTGTGGCTTGGCGGTTCGCCACACGAGTGGCCGAGCGCACGCGAATTCAATCTGCAACAGGACATTCATGCGTCGCGCGTGCTGTTCGACTCTGGCGTGGCTCTCGTGCAGATCCCCGCCAAGAACGTGAGTGAGCATCTTCGCACTACGGTTCCGGAAATGGAGCGGCACATGAAGGGCCGGTCCAAATTGGGCGACTATCTGTTCGAGCAGTTTGTGGACTATTACAAGGCGGATGAGCCGAATCGTCCGGCGCGCTATCCGTGGTCAAAGGTGATCTGGGACATCTCCGCGGTGGCCTGGCTGATCAATCCGCAGTGGGTGCCATCAGCACTGGCGCCCAGCCCGTTGCTGAACGACGACTTGACATACACACGGCGCCCCGGCCGCCACATGATCCGCTTGGCCACCCACTGTAACCGTGATCCGATCTTTTTCGACCTGTTTGAGAAACTGGCAACGACGTAGTCGAGAGCTCTGGCAGTGCGTCGTCATTCAATCCCCACCTGGGCCAGCAGTGCGCCGATCTCGTCCGGCCCCACCTCGATGGGCGTCTGCATCGCGGCAGGGTTGGGCCGCTCGTCGAAGGCAGCGAACAGGGCCAGCTTGGCTACTGCGTAGCGCTCGTTTTCGCGCAAACTGCGGCCGTGCGCCTGTTCCCAGTTCTCGATGGCAGCACCTAAAACAAATACGGAAAGCGAAAACCAGGTCTTTCGGTCGCCAGAAACGGTGAACACGTGCTCGCGCCGGCCTTCGAGGTCGCGCATCCCGTCGTAGACGTACTCATAGGCGTAGCCGCTCAAGGCCGCGTAGTTCTTCATGCGGCGGACCGCCGGAGCGCCGCGCAGCGGCGCCGGCGCCGGATCCTTGGCCCACTTGTTCCACCAACGCTTCACTCCCTCTATCATGCCGGAGGGTGGAAGGCATTGCGGGAACTCCGGCGAGAGAACGGCTACAATCGGCCTTGAACCATGAGGGCGGCCCTTCTCCTGTTCTGTGTCTGCCTGCTTCCAGGCCAGAAGCCCGAGCCGGCAGTGTACACCTACAGCGGCAAGCCAGTGGAGCTGACCCATCCTTGTGGGACGAAGGAAATCGAGGATCTGGGGCTTGTGTGCACAGAGGAGGAGCCGTGCCCGTTGTTCCTGGAAATCGCGGGGGTGGAAGCGGTCGCCTCGAAGATCTTTCTGGCCGGTAATTTCCACACCGGGGCGGCCACGCTGGCGTCCGTCCTGCTGGTGAGCGAGGACGAGGGCCGAACTTGGCGCGAGGCGCATCCGCGCCTGCCTGGGGCGCTGCTGGATCAGATTCAGTTTGTCGATTTCCAGACCGGGTTTGTCAGCGGGAACGTTGCTGGTTCGCTGGCCCGTGACCCCTTCTTCCTAAAAACCGAGGACGGCGGAAAGACGTGGCGGCGGCTGAACGTGTTCGACGAGGGCGGCTACGGCGTCGTGGGCAGTTTCCGGTTTACCTCTCCGGCTCAGGGCACGCTGGTGATCGAAGGGCCTCGCGGACGGGCGCGTTACCGGCGGATGGAGACGATGACGGGCGGTGAATCCTGGATGACTAAAGAGGTGATGGATGCGCTGCCGCCCGCCGCAAAACCCGCCAAAGGCGCTCCGCCGCCCCAGCCGGCGCCGGCGTCACCGTGGCGGCTGCGCGGGGAGAACGCAACACGATCGTTGCGGCTGGAGCGCCGCGACGGGCCCAAATGGGTGACTGTGACGCAATTCAGTCTGCCTGCTGGCGCCTGCAAGCCGGACCCCGCCCGGGACATCCCGCCCGAGCCTGAGCCGCCCGCGGAACCGCCAAAGCCAGTGGGGAAACCATGAGTGCGCCGCAGCACCGCCCGGCGCCGGATGCGATCGAACTCGAGTTCTTCCGCCAACTCCTGGTGTCAATCCCGGAAGAGATGGGTGCGGTGCTGCGGAAAACCGCTTTCTCCGCCAATATCAAGGAGCGGCGCGACTTCTCCTGTGCAATCTATTCCGGCGCTGGCTCGACTATCGCCATGGCCGACCATATGCCTGTCCACTTGGGTGCGATGCCGCTTTCCGTGGAGCACGTGCTGCGCACACTGACGCTGCGGCCTGGCGATGTGGCGATTGTGAACGATCCATTCCAGGGTGGCACGCATCTGCCGGACATCACTTCGGTAGCGGGCGTATTTCTCGGTAAACAGGAGCCCTCGTTCTATGTGGCGGTGCGGGCGCATCACTCCGATGTGGGTGGCATGAGCCCCGGATCGATGCCGCTGGCCAGAGAAATCTTTCAGGAAGGACTCCGCCTGCCCCCGGTTTTGCTGGTAAAGGGAGGTGAACCGCAGCAAGACATCTTGCGCCTGATACTCGCCAATGTGCGCACTCCGGTGGAGCGCGAAGGCGATCTGATGGCGCAGTGGATGGCGATGGAGCGTGGCGCGGCGCGGCTGAAGGAAACGGTGGGGCGTTACGGTTTGGAGCGTGTGCAGACGAACGCAGACGCTTTGATGGGCTATGCAGCGCGCCGGATGGAAGCCGCTTTGCGATCTCTCCCGCCTGGCGAGTACGAATTTGCGGACTCGCTGGACGACGACGGGTTGGGCGGCCCGCCGGTTACGGTGCGTGTTCGCGTGCGGCTGACGGGCAGCCGCGCACTCGTGGACTTCACTGGGTCCAGCCCGCAGGCGCAGGGACCAGTGAACGCCAACCTGGCCATCACGCAGGCCGCGGTTTTCTACGTCTTCCGGTGCCTTTTGGAGGAAGACGCTCCGGCCAACGCGGGAATGATGCAGCCGATTGAAGTGTTGGCTCCGCCCGGCACGATTGTCAACGCATTGCCGCCGGCAGCCATGGCGGCGGGTAATGTGGAAACCTCGCAACGGATCACCGATGTACTGCTGGGCGCGCTGGCGGCGGCAGCGCCGGAACGGATTCCGGCGGCCTCCAGCGGGACGATGAACAACCTGACTTTTGGCGGCGTGTTCCCCGAGGGAGGAATCCGCCAGGGCGAACCGTTCGCCTGGTACGAGACGATCGCCGGGGGCATGGGCGCCTGCGCCCATGCGGCCGGGCCCTCCGCCGTGCACACGCACATGACAAACTCCTGGAACACGCCCGTGGAAGCATTCGAGCAAAGTCTGCCCGTGCTGGTGCGCGCATACAAAGTGCGGCGCGCGTCGGGAGGACTGGGCCGGTATCCGGGCGGCGACGGGATCATCCGCGAACTGGAATTCCTCGCGCCAGCGGAGGTAACGATCTTGTCCGACCGGCGCGTGAGCGCCCCCTACGGATTGGCCGGCGGCGAGCCCGGCCTCCCAGGCGCGAATCTCCTGAAGCACGGCAAGCTGAAAAAGCAATTGCCGGGCAAAACGAGGTTCACCGTCGAGCCAGGCGACTGTCTGCGCATCGAAACGCCGGGCGGCGGAGGCTTCGGGCTAAAATAAGAGCCTTGCGGGAGGTTTGTTGACCAGCGCTGCGTCCTCACGACAGTCATTCCGGTTCAGCCATCGCCAATCGATCGGACTGGTTTTCCTCTGCACGGTTTTCGGCGTAGCCGCGCAGTACTTGATCAAAACCAGTGCTGCATCATTGAGCGCCATCACCCTCCATGCCCTGTTGACCAACGTGCCGCTTTGGCTGGGGCTGGTGCTTTACGGCATTAGCACCGGCCTGCTGATTCTTGCTCTGCGGGACGGGCAGCTCTCGCTGCTATATCCCGTCATATCACTCACATACGTGTGGGTCACCATTCTCTCGGTTTTGGTGTTCAAGGAGACCGTCAACATATTCAAGTTTGCCGGCGTGGGCATCATTTGCCTGGGTGTGACGCTGCTGGGCAAGGAGAACGGCCGGTGAAGACACCGCTGTCGTCAATTCTGCTCGTGTTTACCGCGAGTTTCATCGGTTCGTTCGGCGCCGTGTTCTTAAAGGCGGGGGCAGGACGTCTGCACCGGGAAGTCAGCACTCTGGTGCTGAACTGGCGGTTGGCGGCGGGCGTCGCGATGTACCTGTTGTCTTTTTTTTTCTATTACTTGGGCGTAAGACAGGGCGAATTATCGGTGCTCTACCCGATGGTGTCGCTCGGTTATATCTGGACGCTGGTATGGTCACGGATCTTTTTTGGAGAACCGTTCACACGCCGCAAACTAACGGGCCTGGGGCTGATCGTTTTCGGGATCGTCGTGCTCAACCTGGGCGGCCGCTGAAGAAACGAACTAGCGAAGGCGGATACCGCGGCCGGCAGTCCGGCTGGAGGGTTGCGGTGGAGGTTCGGGTTCCGGAGGCGGCGCTGGTTTCCTGACCCTGCCGTCCAGACGCGCCAGGATCCTCTCGTATTTCGCCTTAGGGAATTTCGGATCGCTGGGCGACAGCCCGCTTGCGTCGGCCACTTCCTGATCGCTGACGTCCAATGCGGTGCTCAGGTACTTCGTGAAGTGGTTTTTGATCCGGTCCTGCACGAGGCGCTGGTTGCTCTTGAGGAAGAGCAGCAGAGTCTCTTCGCCGCGAGCCTTCAGCAGAGTCTCGTAGATTTGAGAGGCCTTGCTGAGACGCGCCGACTTCAGCGCGTTCTCGAGTTTCTTCGCGCGGGTCTCCAATTGGTCCCAGGGTTCGACTTCCTTCTTGGTCATCCGGGTGTTCTTGATCAGCGCGGCTCTTTCCTTGGGCGTGAGGGGCTGCGTCAGGCACCACATGCTGATGGCGTACCAATCCACGGGGAAGGTGGCGCCAAACGGAATCATGGCCTTGGCTTTGGCGAGCTTTTGGAAGCCGGCGGAGTTGAGCTTGGCGCCGCCCAGTCCGGGCACGAACAGGTTGAGAAGCCCCTCGTCCTCCAGCGCCTTGAGAACGTCGTAGGGGCTGGGCTCGAGCGCGATTTGCTGCAACTCGTGAAAGAGCGATCGCGCGTCGATGTACTGATCCATGCCGGCCTCCCGCGCGTTGCGCAATTGCGACAATGTCCTTTCGCCGATTTCATAGCCAAGCCGTGACTTCAGGCGAATCAGGCGGAGCATCCTCACGGGATCGTCATAGAGCGAGTAGTTGGAGATCGTGCGGAGTTCCCGGCGCTCCAGGTCCGACAGCCCGTTGGTGGGATCGATCAGCAGACCGCGGGAGGCGCGGTTCAGCGAAAGCCCGATGGCGTTGATGGTGAAGTCGCGCCCGCGGAGGTCTTCGTGAATGATGCCGGGCTTGACCGACGGAGGCGAGCCGGGCTTTCCGTATTTCTCCGTACGGGCCATGCCGATGGAACAGCGCCCGCCACCGGCAAACGCGAGTTCGGCCGATTTTCGCAGCTCATCCTCTGCCAATAGCGTGGCTCCGGACTTCTTCACCAGTTCCCGCGCGAGTTTGAGGGCATTGCCTTCGACGGTAAAGTCCAGGTCGCGGATGGGAAAGCCGCCCAGCATATCGCGCATGGCGCCACCGGTGAGAAAGAGGCTGAGATTCATCTCGGCGGCCGCTTTCTGCACTGCACCTAGCACGGCATTCTGTTCCGGGCTTAAGTGGCTCTCCAACATGAACATGTAATCGCTCATGGCGTCTTCCTTCTATTGGGGCCGGCGGGCTCACCCTTTGTTTCGGGCGGGGCTATCCCCGCGGGTGGTGTTCATCCACCACGCCGCGCAGCCGCGATCGGACCACATGCGTATAAATCTGGGTGGTAGCAATGTCGGCATGGCCCAACATCGCCTGCACGCTGCGCAGGTCGGCCCCACCTTCCAACAAGTGCGTGGCGAAACTGTGCCGGAGAACGTGAGGCGTGAGCCCGCGGAAGAGCCCCGCCTTCTTCCCATACTGTGCCAGCATCTTCCAAAATCCCTGACGGGTCATCGGGCCGCCGCGCGCCGTGACGAACAGCGCAGGGGATGCCCGGGGGCCGAGCAGCGCGGATCTCGGCCCGTCCAAGTAAGCGCGAACCGCTTCCTGGGCCTTGCCGCCCATCGGCACCATCCGGGTTTTCGACCCTTTCCCGGTCACTCGCAGGTAGCCAAGATCCAGATTGACATCGGTTCTCTTCAGCCCGCAGAGTTCGCTCACTCGGAGTCCGCAGGCATAGAGAAGTTCAAACATGGCGCGGTCACGAACCGCCCGTGGCGTTTCCCCCGACGGCCCCGCCATTAATTGCTCAATCTGCCTTCGATTCAGAAACTTAGGCAGGTTCTGCCATTGCTTCGGAGAGCGCAGCAATGCCGTGGCGTCTTCCGCGGTACGCCCTTCTTTCAGCAAAAATCGGTAGAACCCGCGCAAGGAGGTGATCAGACGGGCCATGCTGCGGCTGGCGAGTCCGGCCGCTGCCTGCGCGTCCAGGAACTGCCGCAAATCCTCAAGAACAGGCGGGCCGGAAATGCGCCGCGCCTGGCAAAACTCCTGCAACTTCTTGAGATCTAAAGAGTAAGACGCGATGGTGTTGCCGGCTAAGCCCTTTTCCACCTGGCACCAGCCCAAGTAGGCTGCGATCGACGCCGCCAACTCGCCCTCGTTGTGCATCGGGCTAATGATACAATACTCGCGGATTTGTTTGAAAGATAAGCCCCGCATTTGGAGTGACTTTGAGCGGCTCCACAACGAAAAAGGTGGTTCTTGCGCGGTTCGACCGCGAACCGCTGCGCGGCTTCGTCAACCCCCAGACCTGGCTGAGGGACGGAGCCGTAGAATTGCTTGCTCCGGATGGGGCCGTCTCCGCGATTGCGACGGACCAGATCAAAGCCATTTGTTTTGTACGAGATCTCAGTGGAACCTCGATCTTTCAGGAGCGGCGTGAGTTCCGTAACCGGCCGAAAAGCGCTGGACTCTGGATCGAACTGCTCTTTCGCGATGGAGATCGGGTGGAAGGAATGGTTCCGAATAACCTCATTTCTCTCGAAACTGAGGGAATCAGCTTTACGCCCCCTGACCCGGCAGGCAACAGCATGCGGGTCTTTGCGCCACGCGAGGCCTTGCGGTCGGTGACAGTGCTTGGCGTGATCGGAGTTCCAAAGAAGCTTAGGCGGCCGGAGCCGTCCCAGCAAATCAGCCTTTTCAGCACCGAGTAGAGGCTATCTGATCGCCGGAACGGCTTGCACGTCCAGGCGGTAGCCAGAGATGGTGTCCCAGGAAGCAGCGTTGCGGCTGCGGACAAACACGAGCTCTTCGACGGCGAAAGAGCGCGGCCCGGTCCATTCCTCCCACCGGGACGAGGCCTCCCGCCTGACTGCATCTAATTGATACGGCGGGAATTCTTGCGCAAGCGTGATATGGGGATGAAACTTGAACCGCTCTTCCGCAGCCAGTGGACCACGAGCCAGGTGGGTATAGGCGGCACGGACCTGGTCTTCTCCGGATTCGAGGCCGATGTAGACCACGCTGGTGGAATCGAAGACGCAGACATTGCCGAGGCGGACTTCAAAAGGTTCTATGGATGCCACGCGTTCTCGCACAGCTTGCTCAAGAACTTCCGGGTCATCAGCCAGAGAGCGGGGCGGGAGCAGGGTGAGATGAGAAAGCAGCTTGCAGTGGGGGACAAGGTCGCTGCGCAAACGGTTTAAAAACTCCCCCAGGGGCCCTGGTATATACGATACCAGGGCATATAGTGGGCCGGCTTCAGAGCCGCCCGTCAACGGTTGCATTGCTCTTATTGTATGCATTTCCCGGACCGGGAGAATTAGTCAATTTTCCCAGTACGGGGCAGAACTACTGGTTGCCTGCCGGGGAGGGGCCCAGGGAAGGCCCGGCACCCGCAGCCGGGGGAATGTGCTCCAGACCGGTCTTTAGTTCCGGCAAAAGCCAGCGGGCTTCCTCGAAACCCACGTACTTACAGATGCGCAGTGTACCCGAATCCGATTCCAGTACATCACCGACCCGCAGTTCCTCGGGAGTGCCCCGCAGATTATTCCAAACGTCGTAGAAAGAACCGCCCTGCGCTTCCCCGCCTTGTTCAAAGTCCTTGGGTTTGACTTCGGTGAGGCCACCCGTATGGGGCGCCCAGCGGAACTGCGCCCGAGCCGCGTCTTTCATGCGATGAATCCGGAAGGTGGGCATACGGCCTCATTCTAATGCAAACAGAACCTGACGGAAATGTTTTCATGTGCCGGCGCGTAAGACGCGTTTTAAGATGAGTGAGGCATGAGCGACACGCGCAAACCGGCTTCTGCGGCTGTGGCGGAGCTGCTGGCACGGCTGGAGACGAGGCGGGCTGCGTTTCCGCTCGTCTCGCCTCGCCGGGTGGATGCCAGCATGATGGCCCTGGTGGCAGAAGCGGAACGTCAGGGAATTCTCGCAGGGGCCTTCAGCCCGGATGGAGCTCGGGCGGGTTTATGGCTGCTGGCGGGTGATTGGGAGCGCGCACACGAAATTGCGCAAGACACACCGGGGGCAGAAGGCAGCTACTGGCATGGGATCGTACACCGGCAAGAGCCGGACGCCTGGAACGCAGGCTATTGGTTCCGGCGGGTGGGGCGGCACCCCATCTATAACGAGCTGGGCCGGGCGGCGCAGCGGCTGGCGCGAGGCCAGGAGGTATGGGCTGCGCCGGACCCGTGGGATCCGTTGGCATTCATCGACTTGTGCGAGCGGGCACAAAAGAGGCCGGGCAGCGAGGCCGAGAGGTTGGCGTTGGAGATCCAGAGAGAGGAATGGCACCTGCTATTTGGCTGGTGCGCGCGCGAGCAATGAAGTTCCTGCGTTGGGTGATGACCGCGGCGCTACTCATGGTGGTGGCGGCCCTGGTGTGGTGGCTGCTGGCGCCGCCCGACCCTCCCGAAGTGGACTTTGCCACCGCCGAGCGCGGTGTCCTTTTGAATGAGCTTTCGACGAACGGACGAACAGAACCGGCCGAATGGATGCCCGTCCGGGCGGCGCGAGAGGGCCGGCTGGTCGATTTGCCGGTGCGGCGGGGCGCCGAGGTTTCGGAAGGCCAACTCCTGGCCCGCCTGGCCGCTCCGGAGGCGGAAGCGGAATTGGCCAGCGCACGCGCACGAGTGGCTCGCGCCGAAGCGGCGTTGGCGCCGGCCGAGCAGGGGGGGCGCCAGTTGGAGCTGGCTGAGCTCGAGACCGCTTTGGCCCGTGCTTCCCAAGACCGGGAAGCCGCGGCGCGCGAAGAGGCGGCGCTGGACCGGCTGGTGCAGAAGGGAGCTGCCACACGGCACGAGTGGCAAACGGTCAGGGACCGCCGGGAGCTCTTGGATGCCGAGATCAGCGGGCTGCGCAAGAAGCGGGCTGCCCTGGTAGAGCCGGGCGACCGCGTATCAGCGAGGGCAGCGCTGGAGGAGGCGAAGCGGAACTTGGCAGCCATCGAAGCGCGGCTGTCGGAATCGACGCTGCGCAGCCCGATGAGCGGGGTGGTGTATGACCTGCCGTCGCGCGCGGGAGATTGGGTTACGCCTGGCACGCTGGTGGCGAAGGTAGGGCGTCTGGGCCGGCTGCGCGTCCTGGGTTTTGTGGACGAGCCCGAGTTGGGCGGACTGACCGTCGGCCAATCCGTGGCCGTAACCTGGGACGCCTTGCCCGGACGGGAGTGGAAAGGGAAGGTCTCCGCGTTGCCCACTGAAGTGGTTGCCCTGGGCAGCCGGCAGGTGGGTGAAGTGGTGACCGTGGTGGAAAATCCGGGACAGGAGATTCCCGCCGGGGCTAACGTAAACCTGCGGATTCAGTTGCGGCGCGTGGAAAGTGCCGTATCCGTGCCGAAGGAGGCGCTACGCCGGGAAGGCGAGGCCTATGGCGTGTACGTCCTGAAGGAGGGGAAGCTGTCCTGGCGGCCGGTGCGCACTGGAGTGGCCAGCGTGACGCGTATCGAGATCCTGGAGGGTGTGCAGCCGGGTGATCTGGTGGCGGTGACCGGGGACATTGCCCTGCGGGACGGCCTGGCGGTGCGGCGCCGGCAGTGAGCGACCGCTCGTGGCAGTGTGGTGCCAAAGCATGATCCCCTGGGCGCAGTTGAATAGGGAGCAGGCCGAGGTGGTGCGGGCGGTGGACGAGCGACTGCTTGTGCTGGCGCCGGTGGGGACGGGGAAGACAAACGTGCTGGCCTTGCGGGCCGCGCATGCCATCGAAAGCGGATGGGATGCGCGGGAACTGCTCTGCCTGTCGTTTACAAACAAGGCCGCGTTGGAGATGACGGCGCGGCTCACGCAGGTACTGGCGCCAGCGCAAGCCCGGCAGGTGGTTTCGCGCACGTTTCATGGTCTCTGCGCATCCATCCTGCGCGAGGAAGCGGCCACGCTGGGGTTGGACGGTGACTTCCTGATCTACGACGAAGAGGACTGCCGCAGCTTGTGGGGGCAGGTGCTGGCGCAGGCGGGCGTGGATCTGCCACCCGGAGGCCAGGAGCGGAATGAACTCGAGTTCTTCTATTTCGACGCCGGGCAGCGGGCGCGGCTGACCAAGTGGGACGACCGGCCGCCGCGGCGGCCAGAACAGGTCTTCGAGGACTGCGCCCGCCAGCGCAGCCGCCTGATGTTGCCACGCGGCGCCAGCGCGAGCGAGTTCCACAAACATTTGCGGGCGTACATGCACGCGCTTCGGGAAAACCATGCGCTGGATTTCGCCGACCTCATCGATGGTGTGAACCGGCTGTTTTCAGAAAACGCAGGCGCGTTAGCCCGCTGGCGGAACCGGTTCCGTTGGATTCAGGTGGACGAGGTGCAGGATACGAATCTGGGCGAGTACCGCGTGATCGCCCTCCTCGCCGCGGGGAGCGAGCGCCTGTCGTTGTTCGGTGACATCGACCAGGCTATCTACGAATGGAGAGGGTCTGACCCGGACTCCGTGCTGGAAAGGTTCCGGCAGGAATTTGCGCCGGTGCACGAGATCCATCTGCAGAGAAACTACCGTTCCACGCAGGCCATCCTGAGCGCCTGCGAGCGGCTGATCCGGGCGCTGCCGGGCGCACGCACACGCCGCATTCAGGCCGAAGCGGCGGAGACCGGCGAGCCAGTGGAGTTTTTTGAGGCGGAAAACCTGGAAGAAGAGGCGGAGTGGATCGCTCGCCGGGTGGAGGATCTGCGAAAGCAGCACGCCTTGGCCTACCGGCAGTGCGCCGTCCTGACACGAACAAACTTCACCGCCCGCGATTTATCGCGGCAGTTCAGTACGCTCCGCTTGCCGCATGTGCAGGTGGACGAGTTCAAGTTTTTCCAGAGGATGGAGGTGAAGGACGCGATGGCTCATCTGCGTCTGATCCTCAATCCGGCTGACGGACAGGCGCTGGACCGGTTCCTTGTGCGGCCAGCCAAGGGCATTGGGGAGGCCACGCTGGAGCAGTTGCGGGGCCCGGCGAAGGCGCTGGGGCTGCGGTTGGGGGACCTGCTGGATTTGCGCACGCACGAAACGGGCGACCCTTTCGCGCCCCTGCTTCAGGCCGCTGAGCAGGGGAATCTGGTGGTTTTTGACCTGGAGACCACAGGCACCGACCGGGTGCGGGATGAAATCGTCGAAATTGCTGCGCAGAGGTTTGGCAGCCGGGACACGTTTCAAACGCTGGTGCAGCCCAAGCGGCCGGTGGGCGCCTCGGTGGCCGTGCACCATTTGACCGACGAAATGCTTGCCAGGGAGGGGCGGCAGCTCGAAGAAGCACTGGAGGCGTTCGCGCAGTTTGCGGAGGGCGCCGTACTGGCGGGACACAATGCAGCAGCGTTCGACCTGCCCTTCCTGGCGCTGGCCGCGGAACGCGCGGGGTTGAATCGTTGGTCTGGATGTGAACTATTCGACACGCTGGATCTGACCCGGCGGTTCTACCGGCTGCCACGATACAGGCTGGACAGCCTGGCGCAGCATTTCGGGTTCGCGGCGGCGCCAACGCACCGGGCGCTGGCCGACGTGCAGACCACCTGCGAGTTGCTGGGTGTCCTGCTACGGAACTTGCAGGAAAAGGAACAGGAGCGCCGGGACATGGTGGCAAAATACGCAGCGCGGTTCCAGCCTTTGGCGGGTCACCTGGCGCGATGGCGGGAGCGGGCGCAAGTGGAGCGTCCGCACGAATTGCTGTTGCGCGTTCTCGACGAATCCGGGCTTGCCGCCTACTACGAGGAAAAGAAGAACGAGCCGCAGCGTGTGGAGAACCTGAAACGGCTGGCGCGCTTGATGGAATATGCGGATGACCCCTCACTGAGCCCCTGGGAGGCCTTGCGCCAGTCCTTGCAACTGGCCGCCCTGGGCCAGGACTCCGACCAACTGGCCATGGGAGAAGACCGCGTCGCGCTGCTGACAGCGCACCAGGCCAAAGGACTGGAATTCGAGGCGGTGTTCATCGCGCAGGCATGTGAAGACGAATTCCCCTCCTTCCAAAGCCGCCGCGACGGCCGCCTGGCGGAGGAGCACCGTCTGTTCTATGTTGCCGCCACACGGGCCCGCCGCTGGCTGCAGGTTTCGTGGTCGCGGTGGCGGGCGCGCGGGCGCAAAGGCCAGCCGAGCCGTTATCTGGCGTATCTCCGGGCCGATTCCTGAACAGCGGAGCCGCAGATCTGATATGAAAGGCTATCGAGGCCTTTATGCTTTCCCGAATTGCGCTGATATCCTGCCTGCTCGCGCCGCTGATGGCGCAGACCGCGGAAGTCCGGTCGCCTGACGGTCAGATTTCTGTGGCGCTGACGGTGCCTGCCTCCGGACCAAACGCCGGCTGGCTGACTTACGAAGTGAAGATGCAGGGACGGCCCGTCGTGGCGCCCTCGAGGTTAGGGTTGGACCTGCAGAGCCAGCCGGTGCTGGGAGACAAGGTGCGCATCGTGGCCGCGCGCAACGGCGCCATGGACGAAACCTACTCGATGAAGCATGGGAAGAGCAATCCTCTGCGCAATGTCTGCCACACGCTGGAAGTGATGATCGAGGAGCCCGAGGGGCTGCGGCGCAAGATGACCGTGGACGTTCGGGCGTTTAACGATGGCGTGGGTTTCCGCTACCGCATACCGGCGCAGCCGCCCATCCGCGAGCTGGTTGTAGAAAAAGAAATGACCCAGTTCACCTTTGCGGCGGAGGGCCCGGCGTGGCCCCTTGTCCTCGCCAACTACCGCACATCCTACGAAGACAGCTACGTGAAATTGCCGCTCACGAGCATTAAGCAAGATAGCCTGGTGGCGCTGCCGTTTCTGACGCAGGTGCCCGGCGGTGCGTGGGTGGGTGTCACGGAAGCCCATCTGGAGAATTGGGCCGGCCTGTATCTGATGCGCTCCGCGGGCAGGACTATGGAGGCGCGGCTGGCGCCGCGGGCTGAGGAACCGAATGTGCTGGTACGCCTGCAGACACCCGCGCAATCGCCCTGGCGCGTGCTG
Source organism: uncultured Solibacteraceae bacterium (assembly GCA_964460395.1). GTDB lineage: Bacteria > Acidobacteriota > Terriglobia > Bryobacterales > Bryobacteraceae > CAYWQS01. The sequence goes on from CAYWQS010000003.1 coordinate 235,631, forward strand.
CTGCTGGGGACCGAGCCGGGCCGGCTCGTGGAGAGTAATATCGTGCTGCATTTGAGCCCGCCGTCCCGGATTGCCGACGAAAGCTGGATCCGGCCAGGCAAGACCTCGTGGTCGTGGTGGTCCGGCGATCTGGCGAAAAACGTCTCCTTCCAGCCGGGAATGAACACCGAGACGATGAAGCACTATATCGACTTTTCCGCCGCCAACGGGCTGGAGTACATGCTGGTGGACGAGGGTTGGTCGGCGGAGGTGGGCGGCCGCTCTCGCGACCTGACGAAGACCAATCCGAAGCTGGATATGCCCGCCATTATGGACTACGCCAGGCAGAAGGGCGTCGGCATCTGGCTGTGGGCCTATTGGACGTTTGTCGATTCGCAGATGGACGAGGCATTCCCGTTGTTCGAGAAATGGGGCGTCAAGGGCGTAAAGATCGACTTCATGGACCGCGACGATCAGACGATGGTGGAGTTTTACCACCGCTGCGCGAAGAAGGCGGCCGAGCACAAGTTGATGATCGACTACCACGGCGCCTACAAGCCCACGGGATTGCGCCGCTACTATCCCAACGTGATCACTCACGAGGGCGTGATGGGTCTCGAGTACCTGAAATGGAGTGCGCGGGTGACCGCCGAGCACAACACGGTGGTGCCGTTCACAAGAATGCTTGCCGGGCCGTTGGACTACACGCCCGGCGGCATGAACAATGTGAAGCCGGACACCTTTCAACCGCGCTGGTCGGACCCGCTGGTGCCGACGACACGGGCCCACCAACTGGGATTGTTCGTTGTGTTCGAAAACGGGTTCCAGATGCTGGCGGACTGCCCGGAGAATTACCAGGGGCAGCCGGAGCTTGAGTTCCTAAAGACGGTACCGGTGGCCTGGGACGAGACGCGCGTGCTGGCAGGCGAGCCGGGCGAGTTCATCGTGATTGCGCGGAGACGAGGAAAGGATTGGTATGTGGGTGCGATAACGAACGGCTATGCCCGGGAAGTTCAGATTCCGCTCTCCTTCCTCACGTCGGGCCGGTTCCGCCTGCAAAGCTACCAGGACGACACGGCGGGCGGGGATCCTCGGAAAACGGTACGGACAGAGGCGGACACTTCCAGCGGCGCCCGCGTGACGGTGCGGCTCGCGCCCGCGGGCGGCGCTGCTTTAGTGTTGCGCCCGGCCAGCTGACTTGCCCGGGCCACCTCAGCGTTTGCCCGGCACCATGGGAACAAACATCACGGGGTACTCGCGGCGCTGAGTGACGCGCCCTTGCGCGTCCTTCTCCACCACGATTAGTTCCTGGTACTCCCGTCCGACCGGCGCCACCAGGCGCCCGCCGTTTTTCAACTGTTTGACGAGCTCCTGCGGCAATTCCGGGGGCGCGGCGGTGACAATAATGCGGTCGAAAGGCGCTTTCTCCGGCCAGCCCTGGTAGCCGTCACCGACACGCGTGGTGATGTTCCGGTAACCCAGACGGCGGAAGAGCGCTTCTGCCTGCCGGGCCAAGGGCTCCACGATTTCGATGGTGTAGACATGCGCCACCAGCGGCGAAAGGACGGCAGCCTGGTATCCGGACCCGGTGCCGATTTCCAGCACCTGATGGTGGGGCGCCGGAGCCAGCATCTCCGTCATGGACGCCACAATATAGGGCTGCGAGATGGTCTGGCCGAGGCCAATGGGCAAGGGGGTATCGTCGTAGGCGCGGGATTGCAGCGCTTCGGGCACGAACAGGTGGCGCGGGGTGTCGCGCATCGCCTTCAGTACGCCCGGATGCCGGATGCCACGATCTTCAATTTGCTGTTTGACCATACGCTGACGGGCGGCCGGAAAGTCCTGCGCGAACAGCGAGCCCGCGGCCAGCAGATGGACAAAGGCTTGGACCGGAGATCGCATCATGGCGCAACTGGCGGCCGCTCCGCCCGCCTTTATGCTACGCCGAAGGCCGCGAGGGCGCCACAATCCATACTAATCACCGTATGCGCAAGCCGTATCTGGACCAGCGTTAGAAGAAAACGCCAACGAGAATCTCGGCATGGGCCCGGCGGGCACGGAAGAACGGCTGAAGATCCTCTCCGCCCCAACGGTAGAACCGCAATTCGGGGGAGAGACGCAGGCGTCCCATCCGCAGACAGACTCCGCCGCTCGCTACGAATGCGTGGGGGCTGGAAACTGGCCGGATGAGTTCATCCAGGCGGCGGTATGCGTAGCCTGCCCCAACGAAAGGGGCGATGGAGCCGGGAGTGAATCGATACTTCGCGAGCAAGGGGAAGTCCCAGAGGTTGCCGCGGACTTCCTGAGGAGTTTGCGGTGTACCTATGGGCGGCCTTCCGAAAACGCCATCAAAACCAATGCGGCGGTACAGTGCGGCAGCCTCGAGAGTGAAACGGGCCGGCAGATCAACCTGAACCGCCGGGCCGAAGGTCCATAGGAAATTCCGGTTTTCGCGCGCCGCGTTGGAGTTGCTGAAAACCTCGGTGACCGAGGGGAATGGAGCGCCGGCTTGCAGGCCGAGGCGAACGGGCTGGGCAAAGAGCGGGGTGAGAGCCAGCGCGAGAAAAAGAGCGGCAGGTCTCATGTTTCAATTATCGCGCGCGCCGGTAAGCGCGCACCGGCAATCCGTGTCGCGGGCGCAGCGTGATGAGGGCGTGCGGTTCGGCGTTGGAGCCGGGTGGCGCGGTGAGGCGCCAGCGCCGCGCAATCGTGGCCAGCGCCAGCACGCCCTCCATCCAGGCAAAGCGTTCCCCAACGCACAGGCGCGAACCCGCGCCAAATGGCAGATAGGCATAGCGGTGGCGCTGTTCCGAGGAGCCGTCCAGCCAACGCATGGGGTTGAACTGAAGCGGGTCAGGAAATGACGCGGCGCGGCGGTGCAGCGTGTACATACACACCAGGAAGACCGATTCGGGCCCTGCCTCGATTCCTCCGAAGCGGATTCGCTCCAATGGCCGGCGCCCCAGGATCCAGACCGAGGGGTAGAGGCGCATGGCTTCGCTGAACACGGCTTCGGTAAGGCGCAGTTGCGGGTAGTCGGCGGCAGTGGGCAAGCGGCCGCTGAGAACCCGATCCAACTCCTCGTGGAGTTGCGCTTCTACCTTCGCGTGCTGGCTGAGCAAGTGCCATGTCCAGACCAGGGCATTGGCGGAGGTGTCGTGCCCGGCCACGAACAGCGTCACTACTTCATCACGGAGCTGCCGGGGGCTCATCGGCTCCCCGGTCTCTGCATCCCGCGCAGCCAGCAGCATGCCCAGGAGGTCATTGGATTCGCCCAGCCGGACTCGCCGCTGGGACACGATGCGTTCGATCAGAGCGTCCAGACGTTGAATGGCCTTCCGATAGCGGCGCACCGAAGGCAAAGGAAGATTCAGCAGCCAGGGACCCGGCGGCAACACCAGGCGGTTGAGCATATGGACGATGGTGTCGAGCGAGGCGGCGATTTCGTCCGCTTCCGGATCGGTATCAGTGCTGAAGAGTGCCCGGCTCACCACGCTCAGGGCAAAGCGGTTCATCTCCTCCGCGGCGTCCAGGTTCTCGCCATCGCGCCAGGCCGAGGCCCGCTCTTCGGCGCACCGGACCATCACTTCAGCATAGTGCGCGATCTTTTCGCGATGAAATGCAGGCTGGATCAACCGTCGCTGCTTCATATGCAGCGGCTCCTCGCTGGTTAGCAGCCCTTCGCCGAAAAGCCCTTGCGACGGCGGCACTTGCGGGAATTTCTCGAGCTTTGGCCCATGCTGAATCAGCAATTCTTGGACGAGTTCAGGCTCGTTCACCAGATGGAACCGCGTGGAGCCCATGGGGAAGCAGACGAAATCGCCGAAATCCGCGGCGAGCTGAGTGAAAAAGTCGAGCGGACGGGAAGCCAGCAGCCGCATGCGGCGCAGCAGCCAGGCGGCGTCGGGGCCGGGCAGGTCGCGGGTGTGCGGCATCTCGACCCATCGTGCCACAGCCAGTTCCGGCCTAATCGGCATAGAATAGGGACCGGTTGAGGAGGCCGCCGGCAGGCCGGACATGCATTGGCAATCGTGGTGCACAATCTCCCTGGCGCTTGTCCTTGCGGCGCCCGCCGTGGCGGTGGATCCGACGTTCCTGAAGCGCAATATTCACACCGCGGAGGTACAACCGGACGAGTTGACCGATGGCGGGCGCGGCGCGGCCTATCATCCGCTGTTTGGCGGCAAGAACGATCCGCACGCGCGCATGCTGCGCAGCGTGGCCCGCTACGGAATGCTCGCCGTGCAGCCCGGCGGGCGCTCCGCCGCAATCCGTTACGCGGACGAGGAGCAGATTTACTTCATCCTTACGGGAACGGGCAGCGTGGCGTGCGACGGCAGGGCGCGGGAGGTGAAGCCGAATGACTTCCTTTATCTGCCACCCGGCAGCCTGCGCGAGGTACGCAACAGCGGCAGCGAAGAGTTGCGCCTCCTGGTGATGGGCTTCCGCATCCCGCAGGGCGCGGCGCCGCCACCCGCGCGGCAAATGTTGGCCGCCAATACCGCGGAGGTGCCACTGCAGACCTTGCCCGGCCATGGGCCCACCACTCAATTCCAACTGCTCATGGGCACCACGGAGAGCACAAGGGACAAACTGGCTGCGGCCAGCCAGATGGTGAGCCTGTTCCTGATGGACTTCGCCCCTGGCGGCACCAACATCCCGCATCATCACCCGGCCGAGGAAGAGATTTATTTCGTATTGCGAGGCAGCGGCGAGATGGTGGCCGGCGGAGGCATGGACGGCATTGAGGGCCGCCACCCCACGCGGCAGGGCGATGTCTGGTTTCTGAGGCTCAACACCACCGTGGGGTTCTATAGCGGAGCGAAGGAAGGCCAGCCGCACGACCAAGTGCTGGCCGTCCGCTCTACTTATCCGTTCCCGCCCTCGCGGCGGCCCTGAAGAGGAGACTGCACCATGAAGATGACCCGCCGGAAAATTCTTGCTCTGGCCGCCACGCCGGGCCTGTTCCAGATGAGCGAGGGCGCCGCCAACACCCAAACCGTGAACCGCAACTCCGCGCCCAGCGCGCTGAAGATCACTGACATGCGTTCGGTGCTGGTGGCTTCAAATTACGATTACCCGATCATTCGCATCGACACCAACCAGGGCGTGTACGGACTGGGCGAAGTGAGGGATGCCGGGCGCGAAGGCACTGCGCTGGTGTTGAAACCGCACCTGCTGGGCCGCAACCCGCTGCAGATTGAACCAATCCTCGACAGCATCCGCAATTTCGCCAACCACCAGCGTATGGGCGGCGGCTACAGCGCTGTCGACATGGCGCTGCACGACATTGCGGGCAAGGTCTACAATGTGCCGGCCTGGCGGCTGATCGGTTCAAAGTACCGCGACCGCATTCGCATTTATTGCGACACCGATCAAAGCAAAGATCCCGCAGTCTTTGCCGGACGCCTGCGCAAACGCAAAGAGCAGGGTTTCACATTCTTCAAGATGGACTTGGGCACCAGTCTGGTGGCGGACCGCCCGGGCGCGGTAAACAGCAACCGCACCGCCACCACGAAAGGGCTGGCGTACCTGTGCGAGTACATCCAGGCCGTGCGCGACCAGATCGGCTGGGATGCGCCACTCGCGACGGACCACTACGGGCCGTTGACGCTCAACGACAGCATCCGCTACGCCAAGGCTTTTGAACCTTACGATCTCGCCTGGTTCGAGGATCCGATCCAAATCGGGCACCTGGGCCCCGGAGGCGACGCCCCGAAGAACTGGCGGGCTTACCGTGAGCTTTGCGAGGCGACCACCCTCCCCGTAACGACCGGCGAAAGCCTGTTCGGGCTGGAGGAAGGCTTCAAGGCTTTTATCGACAACCGGGCCATCGACATCATTCACCCCGACCCGCTGACCTCCGGAGCCATCCGCGAGACCAAGCGCATTGCTGACTACGCATCCATGCACGGCATCCAGACGGCCATCCACTTCGCGGGCTCACCTGTCGGCTGCATGGCGTCGGTACACATGGCCGCAACACTCAAGGACATGCTGGCGATGGAGAACCACGCGGTGGACATTCCCTGGTGGGGCGACCTGGTCACCGGTCCGGCGAAGCCGATTGTCGACCGCGGCTACATCACAGTGCCTGACACACCGGGATTGGGTGTGGAGTTGAACGAACCCGTCGTGCGCGAGCACATCCGGAAGGGGGGTTACTTCGACCCCACGCCCCAGTTTGACGATTACATTCTGGAACGCTTCCGTTTGGGCGGACCCTACCCGCACCTCGACGAAAACGGCAAACTGGTGGTCCGGCAATAGGCTACAGGCTGGCTTCGAAAATCAAGCTCTCGATATACCGGCTCAGTTCCTGCCGGGCCTGCTCTGCCGCATCTTCGGCTTTGCGGATCTCGGTTTCCAGAGTCTGCAGCCTGTCTTCCTGGGCATTCAATTGCTGAGTGTAGCGCAGCAACAGCGACTTCTCTTCCGGGCTGCCGCGAAGAGCCTTCATATTCTCTCGGATTCGATTCTGGTCTTCCCGGATGCGCTCACGTTCCTCCTCTAGCGCAGCAGAGCGGACTTCCAGTTCCCGCGTAGCGTTCCGGCGGGCCAGGACACCTCGAAGCGCTTTCTCCATTTCCGGCGTGATGGTTTTCTGGCCAACAAACACAGCGATGGTTTTGTCCTCAAGGTCGGAGATACTATAGGTGGCCGGCAGCATTCGGACTTCTTCCACCACGAGAGAGCGCGTCTCCTTCGCGCCCACTGGAAAGCGGAATCGCATCCATTGCGCCGTCTGCTCCTCTGGTTTGGGCTCGCTGCGCAGCGAGTACCCGGTGCGCACCGGGTGTTCCACAATCACAGTGCGCGGCTTTGTGTCCTCGTTGCGGAAGGTGTACGTTTTCGACTCGCGGATCTCTTGTTCGTGAGTCAGGATGCCTCCGCCGATGCGTACGCGGCTGACGCGTTGCTTCTCCGTGGAGGTGCGGGAATTGGCATTAAGCGCCAAGTCGGTGGCGAAAGAGATCAAGCGCTTTTCTCCAGCTCGAAGGGTCTCTACCAGCCCCTCACCCGCAAACGCGTTCTGGTCCAGTACCGTGAACGCTCCGCCATCCAACGTCAGGCCGCTGGAATTAGTCAGCCATAGTCCACGCATGGGGCGGGGGGATGTGGAGGAGTCGTTCCAAATCGTAACCTTTTCCGCGTCGATGGGGGTCTGCACAATAGGCACCAACGCGGACTGATTCTTGCGGATGGTGATGCGTTCCTTCAGCTTGTACTCAAACAGATCGCCCAGTTCGTGAGCCGACGCTCCAGCAACACTCGAGGAGAGTGCTTGTCCAACCGCCTGTGTCAGATTGCCGGATCCGGGGCTCTGCGGAGATGCAGGCGCTGATGGACGCAGGCGGGCGCGCGATGCGGATGAAGTCTGGAGCTGTGAGGGACTCGCACTCACTTCGATCGCTTGTGCGATGTTTCCAACACTCAACACGGCATCTTTGTGCTGGGGCCGCCCGAGCGCCACCATTACCCCCGGCTGCACTTCGGTCTGGAAGCCCGGCGCTAGAAATTCCAGACGAATCTCACCCTCGGGTAACGAGGTGAACTCATACCTGCCATCGGACTGCGTCCGGGTTTCGCCTACGAGTTGGTTCCCCGCTCCGTACGCCTTTACCATAGCCCCAAAAATCGCAGCACCGTTGGGGTCGCGGACCACACCCTGCAACACTGCGCGGCCCGTCCTCAGAGTGGCCTCGTAGGTCTGCGGAGCGTAGTTGGTCGCGGCGGCCACATCCACGACGGGCCGTCTGGCATAGATGGGCCGCGAAAGAGATTGAATGAACGATTGTGGCGCTCCCGCCACTAGCGAAAGCTCGACATCCTCCCAATCCTGGCCAACAGTGTTGTCGACGATAGCCCAGCCCTGGAGTAGCGGCTTCCGGCCGGCTTTGTCGTCAAAGACAACCCGGTAGGTGCTCTTCCAGACGGGCACTTCGCTGATGTAACTCACGAATAAATCCCGGGCTCCGGTGCCGTCGGTTGCGATCGTCATGTCCCGGGCGTCCGGTTCGCGCTCCTGCGATACGGTATCCAAGTAACGTCCCATCCTGCGTGGAAGATCGCGCTCCAGCAACCGCACGCTGAAGCTCGGCGAAACCTCCGTGGTCCGCAACTCCCCTGCATCGGTGAGAAGCGCAATGTAGTCCACCTCCAGGGTGGTGCCCCCACTGATACGGGTCTTTCGCTCCACGCTTAGCAGCCGCCCGGTCAGCGCCGGGCCCGCTCCGCTGCGAACTTCAATTCGTGCGCCACGGAGGGCGGAGAGAAACTCAGTCAACGAATTCGTCTTGGGGGAGAGGAAAGCATCTTCACCCAACTGGCGTTCCAGCAAGTCGCGGACCCCGTAGCCTACCCCGGCGATACGGCCGCCATCAAGATCCAGCACCGTCAGCGACTTGAGCACATCGTTGAGCTGACCGGAAGTAAAAGAGATGCGCACCTCCTGCCGGCCGCGTACTTGACCCAAGTGCTCGAAGTAGCCAATCCCGTTCTTGTAGAGCGCTACTCGCCGAATAGGAAGACGCGGCGAATCTGCCGTCTCGGCTTTTGCTCCCGGCGGTGTAACAACCGTCGCATTGACCTGGGCACTGGCGCTGGCTGCAGCAAGCCAGAGCAGCACTGTTGTGGAGGTGAGACACAGGCGCATAAAGGCCTCATAAAGCCTGAGCAGTTTGCCACAATTCGGGCGACTAAATCATATCTCCAAGTGCTGCCGGACGGATGACCTTGGACTCGTGTAAAGGCTCGCGTGAGTTGCGGCCAACCGCCCGCGGTGATAGCGTCCGAGGGGA
>CAYWQS010000004.1:0-220871 GCA_964460395.1 uncultured Solibacteraceae bacterium
TCAAGAACATTTCCGAGGTGACTTGTTTCGCGGGTTTTTCAGCAGCCTGCTAGCTCGGCAATCCAACATGAAATGCTGCAGCGAAAACAGGAGTCAGCGGCCATGAGTCCGAAGAAACCGGTGTCGATGCTTGTCCTTATGCTTCTCGGCATGGCGGGGTCGGCTCCTCAATCGGCAAATGCTGGCAACTGCTATTTCTTCGGCTTGTATGGGTCATCGTCCGGTTCGTGCGCCACGGCGCAGGAAGAGTATATGTGCGAAGATCCGGGGGCGTGATCTTCTGCTCCTACTACTCTCAGGTATGCGGAAGCGGCTCCTATATGATCGCTCAATATTGGACAGACTGTTGATCCCTAGCCTATGAACACTGCTTGCGCGATGCGAGAGCCGAAAAGGGCAGTTCCCGCCTTGGATACTTTCCATGTTCGAGCGTCTGCGGTGGACTCATGGCGGGTCCGGTGATTGGAGGTTGTTTCATTAAGTCGGCTGTGCGTTGTCCTTCGTCTCAGTGATTACTGCATACCCCTTCCTTAATTCACCTTTCGTTACGGCATCAGAAGGGACGTTATGCACACGTTCGATTTGGATAATCCGGAATGACAGTGCAACTTGTCCTGTCGGCCTTGTTTTCCGGCCGATGGCCCAGTCGCGACGAGTGCCGCTCGGGCTTCCGCGGTTCCTGTGCCCAGCTTGGGCAGTCCCTTGGCCCATCAGATGAGTCCGCGCGGCAGTATGCGTTCACCAAACGCTGACCGGAGCGAATCCGGTCTCCCATTTGATCGCGGAAGTCGATGTGTTGTGCCTATTGGCCCTCATCCATCCACCCTCCGTAATTTTGGATGGTTAAGAAAATTCGGTAGGTCTACGCTCCTAGCCCAATGCCTTCAAGGTCTTTTGGGGAGGTGCCCGTGGCCGATTAGCTTACTGGCTGAGCAGCCAGTCGCGCCTGCCGTCGAAACGATTGCATGCGATTGCGGTGTTAGGCTCTTGACCTCGTCCGGCGACAACTGGCTGCGCTCAGTGGCCCTTGCTGCCCTAGTGGAAAATCCACAGCGAGTCCTCCTCGTCCACGGCCTTCTTGGCCTTGAACTGCTCCCCGGTGAGATCTTCCAGAGTCTCATCGATAACCACATTGAGTCGGAGGCCCATTTCACGTTATGCGGTGATCTTCCGGCTCCGCTTTATGCTGCGGTGTGTGAACCGCAGGCTCTTGCTTTGTTCGCCAGCCTCCCGGATGGAGTCACGTTGAATGAGCAACCCTTCCTCATACTCAACAAACTGGCTGGGTTCGCTCCCAAACTGAATGAGTTGGAAAGTTTCAAGCTACTGCGAGTCCGTCTCCTTCCCTCCCTTGGGATTGACCCCAAGTCCGTTCCCCAGCGTATCCCAGACACAACGGCAGCGGATTTAGGGAGAATCGAAGCGTCTCTGGGCTGCAAGGATCCCGCTCGTCAAGACAGCGTCCTTAGCGCTTTGCGCAGTTCCCTGATTGCTGCTTGGGAAACCGAAAGTCGGAACACCACTTGGCCAAAGCCAGCTTCGCGCAATTGCAATTTAACACTCCTCTTTGCTTCTAGCCCCAGCGCGTTCTCAGGGGCCGAACAAGCCCTCGTCTCGACCATAAGGTCTCTTCGGGGCCAGGCCGATATCCATTGCCTGATTGGCCAGGAGGGCTTGTTCTCGATACGCGCACATGCAGAGGGAGCAACGGTACACTGTCCCCATCGGGATTTTTCTATGCCCACCGTTCCGAACTTCCTCCTTACTGGAGCTATTCTGAACGCTGTTTCTCCTCAGCTCGTGCATTGCAATGCCTTTGTCGGAACTCCTCTCCTTGCACAGGCTCGGTCAAATAAAGTCGCAATCCTGCAGTGGGCTAGATTGGCGAATCCCGGAGGAATGCTCGACCACTACCTCGCTGCGGACATCGTTACCGCCGTTTCGCAATTCGTTCGTAATCGCCTGATTGAACATATGGTTAACCCGGCTAAGATCAGGGTTCTATATGACGGCGTCGATCCTAACGAATTTACGCCCCCTGACGAACCTCAGCGCCTGGCCGCTCGCCAGGAATTCGGCTTGACGAAAGATGACTTCGTCATCCTTTGCCCAGCTAGATTTGTTGCCTACAAGAGGCACGATGTGTTGCTCAGGGGGTTTGCGGAAGCTCTGAAGATCAGCCGTCATCTACTGCTGCTGCTCGCCGGGGAGGCAGAAGCGGGAGATCAGCGGACGCTTCCAAGCATTTTGTCTCTTATCTCTCATTTAGAAATCTCAGACCGGGTTTTATTCTCGGGTTTTAGAGACGACACCAAGCCGCTCTTTTCCGCCGCGGATGCTGTCGCTCTTTGCTCTGACTGCGAACCGCTTGGTTGCGCTGTGCTTGAGTCAATGGCGATGGCTCGCCCACTCATCCTTTCCAATTCCGGCGGTTTTCCGGAAATGGTTGAGGATGGATGGAGCGGGCTTCTGTTTGAAGCCGGTGACGCTCAGGAATTAGCCCGACGATTTCTGCTTCTTTCGAAATCGCCAAACTTAGCCTTTCGGCTCGGAGAAAATGCGAGGAAAACTGCTCTGGAGAAATTCTCTCTTGCGGCCCACGTCCGCGCGCTCAATGACATCTATGAAGAAGCCATAGATCAAGCCTCTTGTTCCCGCCGGCTACCATGCTAGGTTGCTGCATCTGTTGTTGGCATTGAGGGGCTTCCCTTTGTGCGGTTAGTCGCCTCCTCGCGCCCTGCCACCCTGCCGCCTCGGATTCTCAAACCACACCACACTGAATACCGAACGCTCCTTGCCGTCCGGCCCCTTCGCGTAGTGCTCCTCCACGTTCCCCACAATGTCCAGATCCCCGTCCCCGTCCACGTCGAAAAACACCAGGTGGTCCCATTTCTCCCCCACCCACTGCCGCCGCGTATTGGCCCCGTCGCTCCACTTGATCGGCGACACCTTCCACTCGCCGCCCGGTCCCGGATTCCTCAGCCAGAACACGGACGCCTTGTCCTTGGGCAAATGCCCGTCGTTATGGATCAGCGCACCCACGATGTCCAGCCGCCCGTCCCCGTCCAGATCCGCGAATTTAATCGGCCGCCCGATCCACTGGATCATCTCCGGCTTCTCGATTTCAATCCGCTCAAAGGCCACTGGCTGCCGGGACGTTTTCCGGAAAAGGTGGATAAAATTCTGCGTCTGCGTCACGAGATCGGTCAGCCCGTCCCCGTCATAATCGCCCACGCCCACCTGCGGTTTTGCATAAAACTGCGGATTCCTCCAGATCGAATGCCGCTTCCATGGCTTCAACTGGTCCGGATGCCCCGCGCCCGGATTCTCATACCAGTACAATTCCTCGTCCCATTCCGATGTGTCCCAGTCCGCGTTCGCGTCTACGATGTCGGCGTCCCCGTCCTGGTCGAGATCCGCCATCACAAACCCGTGGCCGCTCAGCGCCCCCGTATCGATGAAATGCTGCTTCCACTGGGCCAGGTCGCGCCGCTTCGCTTTCTCCTTCGGCCCCTGAATCCAGCGCAGCCCCGCGTACTGCTTCGTCATCGAGTTCCGCCGCCCGCCCACCACGATGTCCAGCGCCCCGTCTCCGTCAATGTCAAAAGTCTCGCAATACAGATACTGCTGCCCCACCGTCCCCGGAATGTGCCCCGCGCTCACCCACGCCTTCGGGTTCATCGTCTCCGCCGCTTTCGGACCCCAAAACACCCGCACCCCGATCTTGTACCCGCGCTCCAGGTCGTCCCCTTCCACCACCACCAGATCCGCGTTGCCATCCCCGTCCAGATCGCCCAGGCACGAGTACTCCGGGTTCCCTGTTTTGCCCAGCTCCACCCGCGGCCACTCCTTCCGCACGTCCCCGCCGCGCCCCGGATGAAAGAGGATCGTCTGGATCCCCAGGCTCTCGTCAATCACTGCGAAATCCGGGTACCCGTCCTTGTTCACGTCCGCCGCGTTCAGCGAGTTCGCGATCAGGTAGTTGTTGTTCACATGGTGCATCCGCCACGGCCGGTGCATCTCCGCCTCCCCGCCCAACAAAAGCCCCGCTGCCGCCACACCGCCCACCCATCCTGCGGTCTTGATCACAATCTATCCTCCTGTTCACACCCCGGCCGCCGTCTTCCCGTTCCTATTTTCTACCACTGGCCCCCTCCGTTCCTCGCCGCAACCGCAAACTAGCGCCCGGCCAGCCCCTTTTCTGAGCCGCCGCCGTCAGGGAGCGGTCACCCCGCGCCACCGGGACAGCTTGACCCGCTCCACCACGATTTTCCCCTCTTCATCTTTAGGGACCATAATCCGTGCTCAGGCAATTGCCTTCGCGAAGCCTTTCTTCAGGATCACGGCTGGCACTCGACGTTCTCCCGTCGTCAATGGAGTGCAGCCACAATCGAAAATTGCTCAGAAATGCCCGCTGGGGCGGGTCGGCTGGCCCCTTGCCATTAGGGCAAAGCAGGCGACCGAAGCCGGGCGCTTCTCGCGCCGCAACCAGAAACACGACCGCACAATATCTCGGACACTCCCCTCCTGCAACTCTCCGTCCCCCCTGACACCCGTCACGCCCCGTCCGCTTTTTTCTCCACCTCATTTTCAACCACTTGCCCCCAACCCCGCGCCCGCCGCCCCGCGCCGCGTGGCCCCCATTCCCCTATGGCCACCGAAGCTCAAATCCTTGCCAACCGCGCCAACGCCGCCCACTCCACCGGACCCCGCACCCCCGAGGGCAAAGCCGCCTCCGCCCGCAATGCCACCCGCCACGGATTCTACTCCTCCCTCGAATCCATCCCTGACGATCAGCTCGCCGAGTTCCAGCGCCTCCTCAGCCATTACACCGATGTATATGGCCACATCGCCCACCCGGACCTTACCCGCCGCCTTGAAGAACTCGCCCACGCCGACCTCCGCCGCGACCGCATCCGCGCCGCCATCCATGCCCTCGAAGAAAAACGCCTCCAGGAACTCCTCAACGAACTCGATCCCGCCGGCGAAATCACCGTCCAGCCCCACGACTTCGCCCTCCTCACCGCCCTCGTCTTCGAACGCGACCTCCAGTCCACCAAAACCCTCTCGCGCCTCCTCGCCCTCGAACGCCAGTTCACCCGCCTCGTTCATCGCCTCCAACGCGAACTCGCTACCCTCGCCGCCGCCTTCCCCCGCCCGCTTTCGCGGCCCGCCACCGGAAATTCACGGAACGAACCCAATTTCCTCCCCGAATGCCCGCCCGCAACGCCCGCCCATCCCGAAAAAGAACCCGAATCCGCACCACCAACTGCCCCGCGCACTCCGCCTGAGCCTGCGATACAGTGTCCGGCATGAATACGGACCGGCGATTCTTCCTTCAAGTCCTCGGCGCGGCCCCCGCGGCCCCCTCTCTCCCCTCGCCCGCCACCGCCGCCACGCCCATCGTGTGGCCGCGCAGGTTCACCGGCCGCCAGCTTGCCAAAATCGCCTTCCCCCTCGGCGGTATCGCCGCCGGCTCCATCAGCCTCGGCGGCCGCGGCCAGCTCCTCGATTGGGAAATCTTCAATCGCCCCGACAAGGGCAACCAGCCCGCCTACGCCTTCGCCTCCATCTGGGCCCAGCCCGCCGGCGGCCAGCCTGTCGCCCGCATCGCCGAAACCCGCATCCTGCCCCCCTTCGATGGACAAAACGGGCTCGGTTCGAATAACGCGCCCGGCCTCCCCCGCCTCGACTCTGCAGTCTTCACCGGCCAGTACCCCATCGCCCGCCTCGACTTCAAGGACCGCGCTCTCCCCATTCGCCTCTCCCTCGAAGCCTTCACTCCCATCATTCCTCTCGATGCCGACGCCTCCGGCCTGCCCGCCGCCATTCTCCGCTACCGCGCCACCAACCCCACCGCCCGCACCGTCGCCTGCGCCATGTCCTTCTCCATCGACAACCCCGTCGGCGCCGGCGATGGCCGCGTCAATACCGTCCGCGAAAGCGACGGCCTCCGCGGCGTTCTCATGACCAACGACAAGCTCGCCCCCAACGATCCCCTCCAGGGCTCCTTCGCGCTCGCCGCCCTCACCACCGGCCACGAATCCAGCGTCTGGCGCGGCTGGCCCCGCGGCCGCTGGTGGAACGCCCCCATGCTCTTCTGGGATGAATTCTCCGCTCACGGCCTCCTCGGCGCCGAACCCGACCCGCGCAACGCCACTGCCGCCGTCAGCCTCCGCCGTGAAATCCCCCCCGGCGGCAGCGCCGAGTTCTCCTTTATCCTTGCCTGGCGCTTCCCGAACCGGACTCCGCGCCGTTGCGGCTGGACCGCGCCCCCCGGCGACGAAGACACCATCATCGGCAACTGGTATTGCACCCAGTTCCAGGACGCCTTCCAGGCCGCCGAAACCCTCGCCCGGCGCCTGCCCGCCCTCGAACCCCGCACCCGCGCCTTTCTCGAAACCATCGATAAGTCCTCTCTCCCCGGCGCCATCAAAGACGCAGCCATGAGCAACCTCTCCACCCTCGCCACCCAGGTCTGCTTCCGTACCGCCGATGGCGAGTTCCACGGCTTCGAAGGCGCCAACGACAAGGCTGGATGCTGCTACGGCTCCTGCACGCACGTCTGGAATTACGAATCCACCACCGCCCACCTCTTTCCCGCCCTCTCCCGTTCACTCCGCGAGGCAGCCTTCGGCTTTCCCATGGACGACCGCGGCGCCATGCACTTCCGCGAAGTCCTGCCGCCCGGCAAAACCCGCAGCTCCATCGTCGCCGCCGACGGCCAGATGGGCCAGGTCATGAAGGCTTATCTCGATTGGCGCCTCTCCGGCGACCAAGCCTTTCTCCAGCGCATCTGGCCCCGTGTCAAAAAGGCCATCGAGTTCTGCTGGATTCCCGGCGGCTGGGACGCCGACCGCGACGGCGTGATGGAAGGCGCCCAGCACAATACCTACGACGTCGAGTTCTACGGGCCCAACCCCCAATGCGGCATCTACTACCTCGGCGGACTCCGCGCCGCCGAAGAACTCGCCCGCGCCGCCGGCGATGCCTCCGCCGCCCAGCAGTACCGCGCCCTCTTCGAAAAAGGCGCCGCCTGGATCGACGCCCACCTCTTCAACGGCGAATACTACATCCAAAAGGTGCAGGGCATCCCGCGCGCCCAGGTGGCCGAAAAGCTCATCTCCACCATGGGCTCCGAAAACACCGAACAGCCCGAATACCAGATGGGCGAAGGCTGCCTCGCCGATCAGCTCATCGGCCAGTATCAATCCGATGTCTGCGGCCTCGGTCCCCTCGTAAATGCCGCCCACCTCCGCGCCACCCTCGCCTCCATCCTCCGCTACAACTTCCGCCGCGACCTCTCCGCCCACGCCTCCGTCCAGCGCACCTACGCCCTCAACGACGAAGCCGGCCTTATCATCTGCGACTACGGCAAGAAACCGCGCCCCCGCATTCCTTTCCCTTACTTCGCCGAAGTCTGGACCAGCTTCGAATACATGCTCGCTGCGCAACTCCTCTGGGCCGGCCAGGTCGAACCCGCCCTTGAACTCACCGCCGCCGCCCGCCGCCGCCACGACGGCGAACGCCGCAACCCCTGGGACGAAGAAGAGTGCGGCCACCACTACGCCCGCGCCATGGCCGCCTGGTCCCCCGTCCTCGCCTTCAGCGGTTTCCTCTACGACGCGCCCCGCCGCCACCTCTCCATCAAACCCGTCCGCCGCAGCCAGACCGTCTTCCGCTGCTTCTGGTCCACTGCCTCCGGCTGGGGCTGGTTTTCTCTCGGACCCCGTTTCACCATTTACGTCCAGGAAGGCGCGCTCGCCTTCGACACCCTCGACCTCGGCCGCCCCGTCAACCTCCGTGCCCCGGTCCGCCTCTCCGCCGGCCAGCAGTTCACCACGGCCTGACCCGGTCCGGCGCCATGTCGTAATGAGGATCTGGATCAGAAACCAGGACTTGGCAGGCTAGACTAAGGGTATGCCGCTTTCTGAGCGCATCATCGTTGACCCTGAGATCCTGGCGGGTAAGCCGGTGATACGTGGAACGCGCCTGGCTGTGGAATTTATCCTGGATCTGCTGGCAGCGGGCCAGTCCGAGGCCGAAATCCTCTCGAATTACCCTGGCCTGACTCGCGATGACATCCTCGCCTGTCTCGCCTATGCGAGCTATCTCGCCCACGAATACAAGGCGTTTCCAATCCCGGCCTAGATGCGCCTTCTCGCCGACGAGAATTTTCCGAAACCTGTCGTAGACCAATTGCGCGCAGAGGGTCACGACGTAATCTGGGCTCGGTCAGATCTCCCCGGATGGAAAGATCCTGTCCTGTTGGACCTGGCCGAATCGGAAGCGCGGATCGTGCTTACCCTCGATAAGGACTTCTGGCAGATTGCTTTCCAACGGCGGACTCCCATGGTTCGCTCAGGAGTGGTTCTCTTCCGGTTGCGTCCCGCCACCCCCGAGTATCTTCAACCTCTCGTCCGCGCTTTCGTGTCTGTGGATGCGGTGTGGGCTGGACATGTCAGCATTGTTTCCGTCGAGGGAATTCAGATGGTGGCAGCCCAAAAACAACGGGATCATCTTCCGTAACATCCCTCACGAACTCTTCCCGGCATCCGCCAGCCGGTCCAGCACCAGCTTGCCGAACGGCGTGGGGCCGGCGCCGGTCCAGAGCCGCGGGTGGTCTGTCCAACTCCAGGCGGTCCACCCCATCTCCAGCTCTTCAAAGTAGTCCGCCAGCCGCGTGCCCCAGGCTAAGTCCTGTGCCTCGCCGCCCCACTCCCCGGCGAACACGCAATGTTCGCGCGCCAGCCCGCCGAAGCACTCCTCCCAGTCCATGCCCCGTGCCCGGTAAACGTGCGTCGAATAGACCACGTTCTCCCGCTCCAGCGGAAACCCGCGCAGGTCGTAGCCCCAATCCACCCCGCTCACGAAAACGACGGCCTCCGGATGCCCGCTCCGCACCGCATCCACCAGCGCCAGCGCCCACTCCCGCCACATCGCCCCCGTCACCAGCTCTTGCTCCTCGAACAGCTCGCCCGAGGGCCGCACGAAAGCAAACTCGTCCCCCTCCAGCCGGCTGTGCGGCTCGTTGAACACATCAAACAAAACCGCCGGGTTGTGCCGGAACCGCTCAGCCAGGCCGGCCCACATCCCCAGGGTTTCCGGAACGGGCAAACACGGTACGCGGTTGCCCGCGCCCCGCTCGTGCCGGGCATCGAGCCATTGCAGATCGAGCAGCAGATAGGCGCCGCACTCGGCGGCCCAACCGGCCACCTGCTCGATTTGCTCCACGTACCCGGGCCTCTCGAGCACCCACTCTTGATTGAACGGTATCCGGACCACTGAGCAGCCGCACGCCCCGCACAAGAACCCGATCTCTTCCCGGGTGATGCCGCCGCACCCTTCCGCCCGGTATTCCATGCCCGAGCGGTTCACCCCGCGCAGCAGGACCCGCCGCCCGCTTTCGGCCTCCGCCAGCCACCGGCCCTCCACACACAGCCGCTTCACCACTTCGCCAGCACCGCCAAGCTCCGCCGGTGATCCCTTCCCGCCCGGCTTCCCGCCTGCCATATTGGAGGTATCCGGCGCCGATGCGTACTTTCATCCTATTGCTTCTGATTTCTGGGCTGGCCGTCTTGCAGGCTGGCGAGGCCGAAGCCTTGGCCATTCATCAACAAATCCGCGACCGTCACATGCCCTACGGCGCCGTGATGGATCCCATGTTCACCTCGCCGGACACCACGGACATCTTCACCTATACCCGCTGCGGCGACTCGGCCATCTGGACCGGCCACTATCTGGCCGCGGAATCCTACCGCTGGGCCGTGACGCGTTCCCCCGAAGCCCGCGAGCAGATCATGGCCGCGCTCAACGGCATCCGCAAACTGGTGGATGTCACCGGGAACGATACCCTCGCCCGCTGCGCCTTCCCTGTCGATTCACCCTACGCCACGGACCTCGCCTCCGAAGAGCAGCACCATGGAATTCATACCGGGATCATCGACGGCATCCCCCATTTCTGGGTGGGCAACACCTCGCGAGATCAATACATGGGCGTCTTCTTCGGCCTCACCGCCGCCTTCCAGATGGTGCCCGATCAGGAGGTGCACGATTGGGTGGCAATGTTATCTACCCGCATGCTTCAGCGCCTGCTCAACGATAACTTCAACATTGTCATTCCAAATCAAGGTGTCAGCACGACTTTTCTGCATCGCGCGGACCAGCAGTTGGCCCTTCTGAAACTGGGCCGCCGCATCCACCCCCGCGCCTTCGAAACCGCCTACCGCACCCGGGCGAACCTGTTTGCGCCCTCCGTCCCCACCATCCTCCGCATCGAGGCGGCCGACGAACACTCCTCTTACTTCAAGTTCAACCTCGCCCACATCGGCTTCTACAACCTGCTCACCAGCGGCGACAACTGGGTGGTCTCGAGTCTCTACCGGCGCGGCTATGACGTGCTGCGCGGCGCCACCGAGGGGCACAACAATGTCTTCTTCGACACCATTGCCACCTTGATCGAAGGACGGCAGCCGGAACGCGACGAGCGAATCCGGCGCGGCCTCGATGCCTGGCTTGAACGGCCCCGCCGCGATTTCTGGGTCGACCTCCGGCCCGTCTACCCGCCCTGCGGCAACGATGACAACCGCGGCTGCCAGGTGGTGCCAATCGCCGAACGCACCCCCACCGACTTCCTCTGGCAGCGCAGCCCGTTCCAGTTGTATGGCGGCCTATACGGCACCATCGAAGGGGCAGGCATCGACTACATCCTGCCGTATTGGATGGCCCGCCACGCGGGCATTGTGCATTAGGCCGCACGCGTTTCCGCCTTGATACGATGGACGCATGAAAAAAGAGGCAATCATCTCCGCAATTCGCGAGATCGGCATCGTGCCGGTGGTGCGAACGCCTACCGCGGAAAGCGCATTGAAGGCGATTGAAGCGATTTACGAGGGCGGTATCCGCGCGGCCGAGGTCACCATGACGGTGCCCGGCGCGGTGAAAGTCCTCGAAAAGCTGGCCGATCAGTTTGGCGGCAAGATCGTGCTCGGCGCAGGTACGGTGCTGGATCCGGAAACTTGCCGCATCTGCATGCTGGCCGGCGCGGAGTTCTTCGTGACCCCGTCCACGAATCTCAAAACCATCGAAATGGCGCGGCGCTATGCCAAACCCATCTGCCCCGGTGCGCTGACACCCACCGAGGTGCTCACCGCCTGGGAGGCGGGCGCCGATTTCGTCAAGGTGTTCCCCTGCGACAACGTCGGCGGAGCGAAGTACATCAAAGCGCTGAAAGGCCCCTTCCCGCAGATCGAAATGATTCCCACTGGCGGCGTGAGCCTTACCACCGCGGCCGACTTCCTGAAGGCCGGCTCAGCGGCGGTCGCCGTGGGCGGCGAACTCATCGACGCCAAGACCATTCAGGCAGGCAAGTACGAAGTATTTACCGAACGGGCCCGCCAGTTCCTGGAAGTCGTGCAGAAGGCCCGCGCGGAGATGGCGGCCTAGGCCGTACAATCGGGTATTGCGGTATGGCGATAAGTCAAGACTTACTCGAAATTCTGGTCTGCCCGGTCTGCAAGGAATCCGTGGTGCTGCTGGAGGACCAGAGCGGCTTGAAGTGCCCGGCCTGCAAGCGCGTCTATCCCATTCGCGACGACATCCCCGTGATGCTCGTTGACGAGGCCCGCATCGAGGAATAAGCGCATCCGATGCCGGGACTCCTGGATGCATTGCCGGCCGGCGCCCGAGTCCTGCTGATTCGGCTCCGGTCGTTAGGCGACTGTGTCCTCACCACTCCCGCGATCCGGCTGCTGCATCAATACCGCCCTGACTTGCAGCTTGGCGTTTGCGTGGAACGGCGCTTCGCCGGCGTCTACGAAGGCAACCCGGCCATCCGCGCGATTCTTCCGCCGGAAGCCGCGGCAGTGCGCCGTTTCCGGGCCTCGCTGGCCGTCAATCTGCATGGCGGATCGCGCTCCCTGTTGCTCACCGCGGCGAGCGGCGCACGCTGGCGCGCGGGTTTTACGCATTATCGCGGCCGGTGGGTTTATAACGTGCCCATCCCCCGGGCGCAGGAGATCCTGAACGAGGAACGCGTGGTGCACACCGCGGAACACGTAGCCTCCGCGATGTTCCACCTCGGCGTGCCCGCCGGAGAGATTCCCCGCGCCGAATTGTTCGCCTCCGCGCCGGTAGCGTCCCATTCTCCGTATTGCGTTATTCATCCGTTCGCCTCGGCTCCGGACAAGGCCTGGCCGGTTGAGCGGTTTGTGGAACTCGCCCAGTTTCTGGCTCCCGGGCGCCGCCCGGTGGTGATCGGCGGCCCACTGGACGACCTCTCGCCTTTCCGCGAATTTGACCAGTGCAAGAATGCGCCGTTGCCGGATCTGAAGAACATGCTGGCCGGCGCCTCGCTGTTTGTCGGGAACGACAGCGGCCCCGCGCACATGGCCGCCGCTTTTGGGTTGCCCGTAGTGGTGTTGTTCGGCACTTCAAACCCGGTCATCTGGGCGCCGTGGAAAACGCGGGCGGAGACCCTTGTGCGTCCGCAAGGGCTGGGCGGCCTCGCGGTCGATGAGGTGTACCAGGCGTGCCTCCGGTGCGTGGAGGTGGCCGCTTGAGAGAGATGCTGCGCCTGTTCAGCTACGCCCGCCGCTACCTTGCGCTGCTGGCAGTGGCGGTGGTGTTGATGATGATCGCCGGCGCGGCCACCGCCCTGATCCCCATCCTGATCGGCCCGGTATTCGACCGGGTATTGAAGCCACAGACGCCGGACGCGCCCGTGTACCTGCCGGTGCCCGAATGGACGGGCGTGCAGATCACGCTGGACCAGTTGGTGCCCTTTGACATCCACAACGTCTGGACGCTGGTGGCCGTCGCCATCCTGATGACCTTTCTCACCAAGGGTGTCGCGGACTATGCGGGCAATTTCCTGACGAGCTTCGTGGGCTTCTCGGCAGTGACCGATTTGCGGCAGAAGGCTTTCGACAAGCTGGTGCGCGAAGAGCACGAGTTCTTTCACTCGCAATCCACCGGAAGACTGATGTCGTCAGTGATCAACGATATCGACAAGATCCAATTGGCGGTGTCGCAGATGCTGGCCGATTGGCTCCGGCAGAGCTTTACGGCGATGGGACTGCTGTTTGTGGTGATTCAAAGTGATTGGCGCCTGGCCGCGGCGTCGCTCACCGTGCTGCCCTTCGTCCTGCTGCCGACGGCAAGGCTGGGCAAACGCATCCGGCGCTCGACGCGATCGGCGCAAGACAGCGCCGCGGAGATGTCTCAGGTCTTGCAGGAAGCCTTCGCCGGGCATTCGGCGGTGAAAGCGTTCACGGCCGAGGCGCTGGAAAGCAGCCGCTTCCGGCGGGTGGCGCAAAAGTTCAAACGGGAGAGCTTGAAGTACATCGCCCTCCAGGCGCTGCCTTCCCCGATCATCGAGTTTTTCGGAGCCTTGACCATCGTCGGTTTGCTGACCTACGTCCGCACCCAGATCAAGCAAGGCGACATGACCGAAGGGGCGTTCACGACGTTTGTGTTCGCGCTGCTGATGCTCTATGAGCCGGTAAAGCGCCTCACCGGGATTTACAACATCTTCCAACAGGCGCTGGGCGCATCACAGCGGGTATTCGAGTATCTGGACCGGCCGCAGCGGGTGATGGAGCGGGCTGGCGCGCCGCCGCTGCCTCCGTTCGACGAGTCGATCCGCTTCGAGAACGTCCGTTTCCGTTACCCCGATGCCAATAACGGCTGGCTGTTTGACGGGCTGGACCTCGAGGTGAAACGCGGGGAAGTGGTGGCGATTGTCGGTCCCAGCGGGGCGGGGAAGACGACCATCGCCAGTCTGCTGGCCCGTTTCTACGATGTGGACGGCGGGGCCATCACCATTGACGGGCACGACATCCGCACGGTAAGCCTGGAATCCCTGCGCCGGCAGATCGCCATCGTCAGCCAGGACGCGTTTCTCTTCAACGAAACCGTGATCGGGAACATCCTGTATGGACGGCCGGGGGCCACACGCGCAGAAGTCGAAGAAGCCGCCCGCAACGCGCTGGCCGAGGAGTTCATCAGCCAGTTGCCGGACGATTACGATACGGTGATCGGGGAGCGGGGCGCGAAGCTGAGCGGCGGGCAGCGCCAGCGCATTGCCATCGCGCGGGCGCTGCTGAAGGACGCGCCGATTCTGGTGCTGGACGAAGCCACCTCGCAACTGGATACCGAAAGCGAAGCGCTGGTGCAGCGGGCGCTGGCCAACCTGATGCAGAACCGAACGGTGATCGTCATCGCGCACCGGCTGTCCACGATCCGCCGCGCGGACCGCATCGTGGTGATGGATCAGGGTAGAATCTCGGAAACCGGAACCCACGACGAGCTGCTGGCGCAGGGCGGCATCTACCAGCGCCTGCACCAGTTGCAATATGTGGATTTGGAGCACTGACCATGGCAAGTAACGCCGCGCGGAGCATGACCGGCTACGCGCGAGTCCGCCGCAGTTTGGCGGTGGGCGAAATCACCGTAACGCTGAAGAGCGTGAACCACCGCTCGCTGGACTTGCGCTTCCAGACGCCGCCCGAACTGGAGCCGCTGGAAACCGCGGTGCGCGCCCTGGTGAAGCAACACGTGCGGCGCGGCCACCTGGACGTGCGGCTCAGCTACGCTCCAGGCCCGGAAGCGGCCGTGGCGGTATTGAACCGGCCGTTGTTCGAGGCCTATTTGAAGGCGCTACAGGAGGTGGCGGAGTCCTATCCCGGGTGCCACGCCGAGCCCGATGTGCATGCGGCCTTGCGAATTCCGGGGATGCTGGGCGCGCCGCGGGACGCCGAAGTGCCGCCGGAACTCGAGCAGGCGCTGCTGGAGGTGGCCAATGACGCGCTGGCTCAACTGAACGGGTTCCGGGAGCGGGAAGGCGCGGCAATTGTGGAAGCGATGCTGGCCTCCAGCCGTGAGGTGGCGCGCTGTGCCGGAGAAATAGCGAAACTGCGGGACCAGGTGCAGCCGGCGCTGAACACCCGGCTGCAGGAACGGCTGGCGGAGTTGCTGGGAGGCACCGGCCTGGAGCCGCAAAGGCTGGCGCAGGAAGCGGCGGTGCTGGCCGACCGCAGCGATGTGGCCGAAGAGATCAACCGGCTGGTGGTTCACACGCGCGAGCTGGAGCAGACGCTGCAGCGCGGCGGCGAGATGGGCAAACAACTGGATTTTCTGCTGCAGGAGATGAACCGCGAGACCAATACGATTCTCAGCAAGACCAGCGGCGCGGGCGAACTCGGTTTGAAGATCACGGCGCTGGGCATCGAGGCGAAAACGCAGATTGAACGCATCCGCGAGCAGAGCCTGAACCTCGAATGAGCCGCGTCTTCATCATCTCGGCGCCTTCGGGCTCGGGCAAGTCGACGCTGGTGCGGCGGTTGCTGGCCTGGGATCCGGCTCTTCTCTTTTCGATTTCCTACACCACGCGGGCGCCGCGCGGAGCGGAAGTGAACGGGCAGGACTACCACTTTGTGAGCGTGCGGGAATTCGAGGCGATGCTGGAAAGGAACGAGTTCCTGGAACACGCCAAGGTGTTCGATAACTACTATGGAACACACCGCAGCGTGGTGGAGCAGGGAAAAGAACAGGGCCGGGACGTTGTGCTCGACATCGATGTCCAGGGTGCGAGACAATTAAGAGTTACGGTGCCAGGAGCGGTCAGCATCTTCATTCTGGCCCCGTCCCGAGCCGAGTTGGAGAAACGGCTGCGGGCCCGGGGCGAGGACGAAGATGAAGTGATTCACCGCAGGCTGGCAGGGGCCGCCCGGGAGATCCGCGATTACCGCCAATACCATTACGTGCTGGTGAACGAGCGGGTGGAAGCAGCGTCGGAGCAATTGATCGGGATCGTGCAGGCCGAGAGGCTGCGCATTCTGCCCGGCCAGCCCGACCCGCGGGTGGAAAGCATCCTGGCGACATTCGAGCCGGCCGGGGAGCCGGAGAGGAGAAATTAGGTCATGCCCGAACGCATTACGCGCAACAGCTACTACACGATTCCGGACGATCCGGAATCGAGCACTTACCGTTTCATCATCGTGGCCGCCAAGCGGGCCCGGCAACTGCAGAGCGGGCAGCGGAGCTTTTTGCCCACCACGTCCAAGAAGCCGACGGTGGCGGCGATGGAAGAAGTGCGCCGCGGCCTGGTGAGCTGGTCGGATCCCGTGGCGGAAGCCGAAAGCGCCGAAGACGCTCAATAAGTGTGGAGGTAAAGTCCGGTGGCCGAATTCCGGGCAGTGCTGGGGGTGGGAGGCGGCATCGCGGCCTACAAGGCGGCGGAACTGGCACGCGCACTGATGGAGCGCGGATTCCGCGTGCAGGTGGTGATGACGCCGGCGGCGCAGCAGTTCATCCAGCCGTTGACCTTTGCCGCGCTGACCGGGCAAAAGGTGATCACCGGATTGTTTGGTGACCGCACGCCGGAAGAAGTGCTGGCGAGTTCGGTGGAGCACATCCAGGTGGCGCAACAGCACGATCTGCTGGTGGTGGCGCCGATGACGGCTGACCTGGCGGCAAAGTTCACCCACGGGTTGGCGGACGATTTCCTCAGCACGCTGTATCTGGCCTTTCAGGGTCCGGTGCTGCTGGCGCCGGCAATGAACACGGCGATGTGGGAGCACCCGGCGACGCAAAGCAACATGGCGGTATTGCGGGCGCGCGGCCACGAGGTGATGGAACCGGATGCAGGGCCGCTGGCCTGCGGCACGGTGGGCGCGGGGCGTTTGCCCGAGCCGGAACGGATTGCCGACCACGCGCTGCGGTTGCTCACCCGGCGGCAGGACCTGAGCGGCGAAGTGGTGCTGGTGACGGCTGGCCCGACCAGAGAACCGCTGGATCCCGTGCGATTCATCTCGAACCGGTCGAGCGGCAAGATGGGGTACGCCGTGGCGGAAGCGGCGGCGCTGCGCGGCGCGCGCGTGGTGCTGGTGGCCGGGCCTACCCAGTTGTCTGATCCCGAAGGTGTGGAAGTGATCCATGTGCAAACCGCGGTGGAAATGCACCGCGCCGTGTTGGACCACCTGGCGGAGGCGTCCATCATCGTGAAGTCCGCGGCGGTGGCCGATTACCATGTGGCGAACGTGCCGCGGCAGAAGGTAAAGAAAACCGCCATGCGGCTGTCGCTGGAACTCGATCCGACGCCGGACATCCTGGCTGAGGTCGGGCGCCGCAAACAGGACCAATTGCTGATCGGCTTTGCTGCCGAAACGGAGAACCTGGTGGCCGAGGCGAGGCGCAAGATGGAGTCGAAGAACTGCGACATGGTGGTGGCGAACCTGGTGTCGCAAGAGGGCATTGGATTCGAGACGGAAGAAAATGAAGTGACGCTGGTGCTGCGGACCGGAGAGCAACTGAAGCTGCCCCGTGCTCCGAAACGCCAGGTGGCGGACCAGATTCTGGACCATGCCCTGCGGCTGCGCCTGGCGCTGCACGCGAGCCAAAGCTGAGTGGCGCGGCGCGGATGAACCGGGACGAGATACGACAGTGGTTGGAGTTTTACCGGGACCTGCGCATGCCCGTCTTGTGGCTGCCGGAGCAGGTCCACGCGCCGGCGCCGCTCCTCTCACCTGCACCTCCTGCCGTATCCGCGGCGCCCGAAGCTGAAATGTTTCCTGCTCTGTTTCCCGTAGCGCCGGATGGCGACACGCTTGAGAAGATCCGCGAGGACATGGGCGATTGCCGCCGGTGCCGGCTGTGCGAAGGACGCAACAAGATTGTGTTCGGCTCAGGCAACGAGCAGGCCAAAGTGGTGTTTGTCGGCGAAGGGCCGGGCGCGGACGAAGACGCGCAGGGCTTGCCGTTTGTGGGCCGCGCCGGGCAACTGCTGACGCAGATGATCGACAACACAATGGCGAAGGAGGGTATGCCGTACCGGCGCTCCGACGTCTATATCTGCAACGTGGTGAAGTGCCGGCCGCCGGAGAACCGGACGCCACTGCCGGACGAAATGGAGACCTGCGGCCAGTTTCTGTACCGCCAACTCATGGTGCTGCGGCCGAAGGCCATCGTGGCGCTGGGTTCCACGGCGGCAAAGGCACTGCTCAACACGAAGGACGGCATCACGAAGATCCGCGGCCAATGGCACAAGTGGCGCGACATTCCGGTGATGCCCACCTATCACCCGTCCTACCTGCTGCGGCCATACAACCAGAACGCGAAGCGGGAGGCGTGGGAGGACCTGAAAAAGGTGTTCCACGCGGTGTATGACTGACCGCCGCGGGCTGTTCATCACGTTCGAGGGGCTGGACGGCAGCGGCAAGACGACGCAGATGCGGCGCTTTGCTGAGAGGCTGAGGGCGGCAGGCCGGACAGTGGTGGAGACGGTAGAGCCGGGAGGGACGGCCGTGGGGTCGGCCATCCGGGCGATCCTGCTGGACCCCAGGCATCACGGCATGGCAAGCGAAGCGGAAATGCTTTTGTATTTCGCTGCCAGAGCGCAAAATGTTCAAGAAATACTTGAACCAGCGCTGAAGCGAGGGGATGTGGTGATCTCCGACCGCTGGACGGATTCCACGCTGGCTTACCAGGGCTATGGCCGGGGATTGGGCGCCGGGGTGGTAGAGGAACTGGACCGGTATGCGTGCCGTGGCCGCCGGCCGGATGTCACGTTCTGGATCGATGCGCCGTTGGAGGCGAGTCTCGAGCGGGCGCGGGCGCGGAACGCGGCAGTGGAAGAAACGCAGACCCGCATGGATGAGCAAGAGCAAGCTTTTTATGAGCGGGTGGAGTGCGGCTACCGCGCGCTGGCCGAGGGCGAACCGGAACGGGTGGTGCGTGTGGATGGCGCGGGGACGCCCGAGGAAGTGGAGGCGCGGGTGTGGCAGGCGTGGCGGAAGTGGGAGGCGCGCCATGTTTGAGAATTTCTACGGAAACCACGACGTCGCGGCGGCGCTGGAGCGCATGATGGAGACGGACCGGATTGCGCAGACGATTCTGCTCGCCGGACCGGAGGGCGTGGGCAAGTCTACGCTGGTGAGGCGATTCGCGGCGCGGCTGCTGGGTTCACCCGAGAAGATCGAGCATGACGACCTCAGCCGGGAAGAGAACGCCAAGCTGATTGCCGAGCGGGAGAAGTGGCCGAGCGAGAAGCGCGCGGAAGATCCCCTGTTCTTCAGCACGCATCCGGACTTCGTCACGGTCTGTCCGGAGGGGCCGCTCCGCCAGATTTCGATCCAGCAGATGCGGCTGTTGCGCGAGCGGGCGCAGTTGCTGCCGCTGAAGGGCAAGTTCCGGGTGTTTCTGATCGACCAGTTCCACCGGGCGAGCGGGCAGGCGGCCGATTCGCTGCTCAAGACACTTGAGGAGCCGCCGCCGCACCTGGTGCTGTTCCTGACGGCGGAGAACGCGTTCGATCTGCCGGCAACGATCCGGTCGCGCAGCATTCACTTCCATCTGTCGCCGCTGAGCGATGACGCGATGCGGGCGTTTCTGGAGACGCGCGGCGTAGCCGCTCCGGAGCGGCGCATGGCGCTGGCGGCGGGGAGTCCCGGGCTGGCGGCGGTGATGGATCTGGGTGTTTTCGAGAAGCGGCGGGCGCTGCTGATGACCATGCTGGAAGCTGCGGCGGGGGCCAACGGATTTGCGGCATGGGCCAAGGCTTCGGAATCGATGCTGGCGAGCAAGACCGAGAAACTGGATTTGTATCTCAAGCCGCTGTATTCCCTGCTGGAAGACCTGCTGGTGCTGGCCAATGGCAGCGAGGAGCAGGCGCGCCGCGTGCGGAACGCGGACCTTCGGCCGGCGCTGGAGCGCCTGGCGCGGCAGTTGAGCTTCGAGTGGCTGCGCGAGGCCACGGCGCAGGTGGATGATCTGGCTGGACTGCAACGGCGCAACGTACAGAAGGGGCTGACCCTGGACCGCTTCGTGGTGACGTTGCGGGGGCTGGCGGGCTGAGTTCGATCTCGGGTTGGCGCCAGCCGAGTTCCGGCCCGCCAAGTCTCCGGCGAACTTTGCTTCCTGCGGTATTCACTTCGGGGCGCCACCTATCTTTCGCGCGTTTTCAACGGGTTGAGGCGGGGCCGCCGGACAAAACGGGTTCGCTGGGCGGCTGAATCGCTGCTATGATTGCCTCTGACTTTTCCGTCTGGATTAGGGGCGTAGGGCGCAAGGAGGCCGCATGGCGTTGGATATCCGAGAAAAGCCGTTGCCGCCGGACGAATATGTGCGGGAAGAGGTTCCGAAGAACGCAATCTATCTGCACCATACCGCGGGCGGGCACCGCCCGGATTGGGTGGTGGACGGTTGGATGGCGGACCGCACCGCCGACGGCAAGAAGAGCCGTGTGGCGACCGCCTATGTGATTGGCGGCCCGTCGTCGTCCTCGGCCGATATGGCCTGGGACGGGGTGGTGGTGCGCTGCTTCGAGGACCGTTTCTGGGGCTATCACCTCGGCGTGCGGACAGCGAATGCTGTCGCGCTCAATGCGCGCGCCGTGGGCATCGAGATCTGCAACTACGGCCAGTTGACGCGCACGGCCGACGGCCGCTTCCTCAGTTACGTGAACCGCGAAGTACCCCGCGCGCAAGCCCTGGACCTCGGCGCCCCGTTCCGCGGCTTCCAGTTCTACCAGCGCTACTCGACGAAGCAGCTTGGCGTACTGCGTGAGCTTTTGCTGGACATCGCCAACCGCCACTCCATCGACCTGCGGAAGGGATTGCCGGCCCTGCTGCACAAGAGGCGGTCCTTTGAAGCTTTTGAAATGCAGCAGGCTGCCCTGGAGGGCAAGCCCGGGTTGTGGACCCATACCAACGTCCGCAGTGACAAGAACGACTGTTTCCCGCAACCCGAACTCATTGATCTGCTGCTATCTTTGTAGCCGTTCCCCAGGGAGGATTTATGTACGTCGTCAGTTGCCGCCGCGATTTCAACTCTCCGCGCTGGTTCGCCCCGGCCAACCAGCTTCGGAACTACACCAACCCGAAGGATCCCAAGGCTTGGAAGGAAACGCATTTCGATGACCTGTTCGCCGCAGCGGAGGGCAAGCACGTTCTGCTGCTGGTGCACGGTTACCGCAACCCGCTGGATAACGTGCTTAAGTCCTACTGGGAACTGACCGCAGGTCTGGAAAAGGCGGGGCTGAACTCGCATCCGCACTATGGACTCATTGTCGGGTTCGCCTGGCCCGGGTTCCAGACTGCGCCGGGCTATTTCCCCGCCGTGGGGAATGCCAACCGTTCGGCCGGATTCCTGCGGCAAATCGCGCGCGAACTGGCGCGCTTCGCCCACAGCGTCGACGTGCAGGCACACAGTCTGGGCGCCAGGGTGGCGCTGCAGGCTCTCAACGCGGGTGACGAGCTGTACCTCGACAACCTGCTGTTGATTGCGCCTGCCGTGGACAACCACTCGCTGGAACCCAACAACGAATTTGCTCCGGCCCTGGACAACTGCAACAAGTGCTGCGTCTACCATTCGAAGTTCGACCGCACTCTGAAGTTCGCCTACCGCCTGGGCGATGTGTTTACAGGTTTCAACAAGGCCCTGGGGCTCGAGGGGCCCGCGAACAGAAAGAAGACGATCGAGGAATGCCCCAACGTGTTCGTGATCGATTCCTCCGGGCCGGTGAAATCCCATGGCGGGTACCGGAGCGCGCGGGCGTATTATGCGCACTGGAAGCTGGTGCTGTCGGGCGCCGCGCTGGCGCGGTACGACGAGCTGTAGCGGGTGGGGGACATGTCGTGGGGCCGCTTGCTTACGCGCGCGGCTCAGAAGAGCGGGCGGCCCAGAAGAGCGGGCGGCTCAGAAGGTGCCGCCGATCAGGATCCAGCCGGAGGTTTCCTTTCCGTCGGTCTGCCCCTTCAGCTTGAAGTCGACGCCTTTGTAGCTGGCGCCTGCGGTCACGCCGGCGCTCTTGAATTTGCTGTCCATGAAATCGGCGGTGAGCCCGAGGGCA
Organism: uncultured Solibacteraceae bacterium; assembly: GCA_964460395.1. GTDB lineage: Bacteria > Acidobacteriota > Terriglobia > Bryobacterales > Bryobacteraceae > CAYWQS01. The sequence continues at coordinate 21,848 of CAYWQS010000004.1, forward strand.
ATGGGATTGGGCAGGCTCGGATTCTTGAGCTTCAGTTCGATGCCAAGCTTGTAATCCATCTGGGGCGTGTGGAACTCGCGTGTGGAGACGAGCGCCTCGCCGGTGGGCGCCTTCGCCACCGGGTCGCTGCCCACCACGCCCAGTTTCAGCTTGAGCTCGACGCGTTCCCATTTCTGCTCGCCGATCACTTCGATGCCGAGTTTGCGGTCGGCGGGCCGGAACTCCAGCAGCCCGGCGCTGAGCGTGAACTTGCCGGGCGACCAGAGCGGGATGGCCTTCCCTTTGATCTGGTCGATGGGGAAGTTGACGACGTCGGAATCGGTCCGCGTGTAGAAGAGGGCGGCGGAGCCGCCCACGGCGAGAACCACGCCCACGACAATCAGCCAGCCTTTGTTTTTATCCACCCAGACGCCCATGGGGGTCTGGGAGAGCGCGCGTTTGAAATCGTCGAAGGCGCGCAGGATGCGCCTGGCCGGCTCATCTTTCAGAACGAGGTTGACGAGTTCTTTCTGCCCGGTTTCGCCGATGCCTTTCAGCAGCGCTTCACCGAGCTTCGGGTCAATGGGGGCAAACACTTCGCCCCGCTTGGTTTTCTCGAACGCGTATTCGAAGAGCTGTTCCTGGAGCTTCTTTTTCACCGCGTCGCTCTGCAACACCTTCTCGATCTGCCCCTGCAGCAGCGGCAGTTCGCCCTGGGGAAACTCGATCACGAAGGCCAATACATCCTGCGCCAGTTCACACGCCGTCGGCGCTTTGGCGGTAGGTGCTCCCATAGTTCCCTCCTGCGGTACAGAGTACGCCCGCTACAGAGAAATGCAAGCCGGGGCGCAAACGCGACAATCTGGCTGTAAAATTAAGGGGTGCCGGCGACGCCCGCCAAACTGCGTCCCTCCCTGTTCGGCTGCGACTAGCCGCGCGCCTTTCCCGCGTCCCGTCCCCCTGTCAGCCAATTTCCGACCCGGAGGCATCCCATGTCCCAGCTTTCCGTCAATCCGACGCGGGCCGATTTACCGGCCCTGGTGACCGAACTGCCGGGCCCTAAGGCCCGGGCCATTGTCGAACGCGACCGCGCGACGCTCTCGCCCAGCTACACGCGCGATTATCCGCTGGTAATCGCGCGCGGGGAGGGTTCGGTGGTAGAAGATGTGGACGGCAACCGTTTCCTCGACCTGAACGCGGGGATTGCGGTGTGCGCCACGGGCCACTCGCATCCCCGGGTGGTGGCCGCCATCCGCGCCCAGGCAGAAAAGTTTCTGCACATGTCGGGAACGGATTTTTATTACGAAAACATGGTGGAATTGGGCGAAAAACTGGCGCGGCTCGCGCCCGGCCCCGATCCACGGCGTGTGTATTTTGGCAATTCCGGCACGGAGGCGATCGAAGCGGCCCTGAAGATGGCGCGGTACAGCACCCGTCGCGACAAGTTCGTGGCCTTTTTGGGCGGCTTCCATGGCCGCACCATGGGTTCGCTGTCGCTTACCGGGTCCAAGGCGGTGCAGCGGGAGGGTTTTGCGCCGCTGTTGGGCGGCGTCACGCACATCCCTTACGCCTATTGCTACCGCTGCGCTTACGGGCAGCATCCGGACACCTGCCAGACCGAGTGCGTCAAGGTGCTCGAAGAACAGCTTTTCAAGACGATCCTGCCGGCCAAAGAGGTAGCGGCAATCTTTGTGGAGCCGGTCCAGGGGGAAGGCGGCTACGTGGTGCCGCCCCGGAAGTTTTTCGATGAATTACAGGCTGTTGCCCGGCGGCACGGCATCCTGGTTGTGGCCGACGAGGTGCAATGTGGCATGGGCCGTACCGGCAGGCTTTACGCCAGCGATCATTTCGGCCTCGATCCGGACATTATTGCGCTGGCCAAGGGCATCGCCAGCGGAATGCCATTGAGCGCCACGGTGGCCAAGGCGCAGTATATGCAATGGACGCCGGGAGCGCATGCCTCGACGTTTGGGGGCAATCCCGTGTCGGTGGCGGCAGCGCTCAGCACGCTGGAGTTGCTGGAACAGGAAGTGATGGACCACGCGGCCCGTCTGGGAGCAAGGATGCTGGAGCGGATGCGCACGTGGCCCGGGCGGTTCCGCCATGTCGGGGATGTACGCGGTTTGGGGTTGATGCTGGGCGTCGAGTTCGTGCGCGATCAGGCCGGCAAGGAACGCTATCCGGAACTGCGCAACCGCCTGGTGGACGCGCTGTTTCACAAAGGACTGCTGGTGTTGGGGGCCGGGCAGAACAGCATCCGGCTGAGCCCTCCGCTGGTTCTCACGGAGGCGCAAGCGGATTTCGCCCTCGACGCCATCGAGGAGACGCTGGGCGAATTACACTAGCGGGAGGTGAGAGCGCCTCGCATTCTGGACGTCGGCTGCGGCATCAACAAGAGGCCGGGGGCCATCGGTGTGGACCGCAACCCGCGCAGCCGGGCCGACGTGCTGGCCGACCTGAACCACTTTCCGTATCCGTTTGCGGATGACTCGTTCGACCGGCTGCACGCCATCCATGTCATCGAGCATGTGGAAGACGTGCTGGCGACGATGGAGGAGTTTCACCGGCTGGTGCGGCCTGGCGGCGTGATTTTTCTGGCGACGCCGCACTACACGGATTTTTCGAGTTTTTGCGACCCGACTCACCGCTGGCACCTCAACAGTTTCTCGTTCCGCTACTTCGGGGAGGACAATGCGGGGTACGGGTATTATTCGGCCGTACGATTGCGGGAGAAAAAGGTGCGGGTGCGGCTACTGGCATTGTGGAGGTACTTGGGTTTCGAACTGCTGGTGAACGCCTGGCCGCGGTTCCGGCGTTTTTGGGAGCACTACCTGTGCTACGTGGTGCGGGGCAAGGTGATGGAGTTCGAGTTCGAGGTCGTGAAGGACGGCGCGTGATTGCGGTTTTGGCCCGGGGCATGGGACGGCTGGAGGCTCCGTTGCGGTGTCCACGGAAAACAAGGATCGAAATGAAAGTTGGTGTTTTCGTCTATGGCCGTTGCTCGAGGTAAATCCTGTCGAGGAAATCGTCGCTGCTGCTTTTGGAACAGCATCGATCGTCGCCTGATAACATGCGGCCGATCCTCGCGTTGAGTTCAGACGGCTTGACCTCTTCAAAATCGCCAGGAATCGTGAAAATATCTTGACGGGGCGGTCCAATCTCAATCGATTCCAAGGCTTTAACACTCTCCCCCGTGATCCAGCGGGACGACGTGGTGTCAAAGCGTTTGTAACGAGTCACCTGACGAATCAACTCGCAACCAAGACCGGGTGCGTACCAAGCCTCAACTTCGGGTGAACCTTTCGTTAGCACACGGAGCGCAGCGTACCCGCCCACCTGCTCGTAACCCATCAGTTCTTCAGAGGCGGTTTTGCGCAGGTCTTGCCCCCCAAGATTTCCGACACACTCTTTCTCAGGATCTCTTCTCATCGCCACAATCGATTGGGCGAAGCGCTCGGGCTTGGCCCTTCGGGTACTTTTGGCGCGTACTTCGGGAGTCAGGAGCACGATTAAGTGGTCCGAAAAGATCAGTTCGCGGTTTTCGTAAATGATCTCATCGCTTTGTGGCTTAAGGACTTGCGTAACTGTTGCCATTGAACCATCGTCCCGGATGTACCTTACATGGCGGACTTTGACTTTTGCGCCCGTAGAATCCGTACTTGTCTCAATTAACGATACTGTTCGGGGCATCACCTGTCCTGCATTTGCCGAAGATTCCAACCGGGAAAGTTGAGTTGGCCTCAAGCTGTATGCCAGAACCGCAGTCGCGCCCGCAAAGAGCAGAATCATCAAAGTGTTTTTGCGTATCGAGTGTGACATTGACCAAGCTCCCTTATCCGGCGATCTATAACCGGTCACGCACAATCAAGCAGTTTGGCAAGGACAATGAGGTGTGCTGTAACATCGGTCCACGCAATTGCTACAACCCTGGCAATAGGCTGAACTTGGATCCGAACAGCGGATGTTTGCGGCGCATTGCGTGTTCCCACAAACGCGGACCATACAGGCGTTTACGCCTTGTGGGGCAGAGCATCCGGGTCTTGTATACGAGGCCGATTCCGCAGAACCAAGGAACTTGTCGCAATCTGCAGCGTAAGCACTTAGCGCAAAAGCAACACAAAAACAACAATAAAATGCCAACAATGCACGCTTGATTGTAGATGCGCTTCTCATGAGCCCTTGTAGCATGGGATCTGCATTGCGTCAAGTAAATAAAGTGATTGGGAGTTGAGCGGACAACTGATCGCCGAAGACGCAGTGGCCGCGATGGTGAAGAGATGGGGTAGCCCGACTGAAAGAAGCGTGGCCAAGCGGGGCCGCAAGGGCGCCGCCAAGGTGGTGATAAGCAACACCGCATAAATCATTCCGCCGATGATTAGGGCGAATTTCCGTAGGCCATCCGTCTCTCGGTTTTCTACTTCGGGGAGGACAATGCGGGGTACGGGTATTATTCGGCCGTACGGTTGCGGGAGAAAAAGGTGCGGGTGCGGCTACTGGCATTGTGGAGGTACTTGGGTTTCGAACTGCTGGTGAACGCCTGGCCGCGGTTCCGGCGTTTTTGGGAGCACTACCTGTGCTACGTGGTGCGGGGCAAGGTGATGGAGTTCGAGTTCGAGGTCGTGAAGGACGGCGCGTGATTGCGGTTTTGGCCCGGGGCATGGGACGGCTGGCGGATCCGTTGCGGCATTGGTGGGAGGCGCGGCGCCTGCCGCCTGCGCGGGCGCTGGGGTTCCGCGCGGAAGACCTGGCGCAGCGTTACCTGGAGAGCCAGGGGATGCAGACACTGCACCGGAATTGGGTCAGTCCGGGCGGCGCGGCTGAGGTGGACCTGATCGCGCAGGAAGGCGAGCGCACGGTGTTCGTCGAGGTGAAGGCGCGCACCTCGGGCCAGGATGGGAGCCCGGAGCGGAACATCGACGAAATGAAGCACGCAGCCTTGCGCCGGGCGGCCCGCTGGTACATCCGCATGGCGCAGCTTGCGCCTGAGTTTGTCCGTTTCGACCTGGTGACGGTGGTGATGGATACGCCGCCGTCGGTTGTCCATACGCGGGATTTCCTGGAGTTGGAGGTCCGGCGGAGGCGCTGAGATCCGGGCGTGGTCAGTACAACCAGCGCTGCTCGCCAGCCTTGGGCACTGCCGGGATGATGGCATGACGTGACGCGAGAAGACTGACATTGCGCACGTCCCAGTCAAAAGCAGGGAGGTCGCTAAGTACACCTCGAGTATTCACGAGGAATGAAAACACACTCGAACGTTTCCAGCGGGTCCGGGAGGCCGGAGCGCAATGGCCCGGTCTCCCGGATGGCGGAGCCGGCTAGAACGTGAGTTTGAGGGCGCCCTGCCAGGAGCGCGGGGGGTCCTGGGAGGTGATGGTGCCGAAGGCGCCCGAGGTGACGGAGGTGTTCGGGTTGGCCTTGTTGGCGAAGTTGAGAGCGTTGAAGGTTTCGGCACGGAACTGCAGGCGGAAGCGCTCGGTGAGCTGGAAGTTCTTGATCAGGCCGAAGTCCAGGCGGTCCTGCACAGGTCCGCGGATGCCGTTGAAGCGGATGGGGAAGCGGCGCAGGTTCGAGGCGAGCTGCAGCGCGTTGTTGCGTTCGAAGCCGGCGTTGAGATTGAACCACTGGTCGACGCTCTTCTGATCGCGAGGCAGCACGACGTTCTTCAGGTCGCCATTGAAGATGACGTTGCCGAAGCCGAGGGGCTGGCCGGACTGATGCTGCCAGGCGGTGTTGAGCTGCCAGCCGCCGAGGACGCCGTTCACAAACGGGTTCCAGTTGGAGCCCCAGTTGCGGCCTTTGCCGAACGGGAGTTCCCAAATGCCGGAGGCGGTGATGCGATGGGTGCGGTCGAGCGCCGAGACCACCTCGTAGGGAGTCAGATCCTGGTCGTTCATGAACTCGGTGGCCTCCATCGCCTTCGACCACGTGTAGGAGAACTGGGTGGTGAAGCCGCGGGAGAGGCGCTTTTCGGCGCGCATTTGCAGCGAGTGGTACCAGGAGTAGCCCACGGGCTCATGGATGTTGACGTTGGCGAATTGCGGGTAAGGCCGCAGCAGGTTGGCGCGGGAGATGTTGGCGCCGTAGATGGGGTCGGTGCCGCGCATCGGGTTGGGGAAGTTCTGCCCCAGGAAGTTAATAGTGGGCTGATCGCGCACCGGGCTGGTGGAGAGATATTGCCCAGGGGTGAAGTTCATGTTGCGGAGCACGTTGAGACGGGTATTCCGGTTGCCGACATAACTTGCCTCGAGCAGGAACTGGAGGGGGAGCTGGCGCTGGAAGCCAAAGGTCCAGCGCTGGGCGTAGGCGTTGGGGCGGGAGAGCGGAAAGGCGGTGACCGCCTGGCCCAGGTTGGTACGCAGACCGCCGTTGGGGCCGAGCGGCTGGCTCAAGCCGTTGGGGAAGGGATTGGCCGTGGTGGCGAGCCAGGAGAGGCCGTTGTCGAGAGTGGCCTGAATGGGGGTGGTGAGGCTGAAGCCGGCCGGTTCGGTGTTGGTGTAAAGAGTGCCGAGCGGCGCGTAAAACAGGCCATAACCGGCGCGGAGAACAGTCTTCGTGTCCCATTGGTAAGCGAGGCCGAGGCGGGGCATGATGTTGTTCTTGGCAGTATTCCAATAGCCGCGGGGGTTGCCGGCGAAGTTGACAAATGTCAGACCGCCGAGAACGCGGAAATTGGCGGGTGACAGTTCGGGGATGGGGGAGGCGGCGTACTGGGCGCGGGCCTGGGCTTCGATCGGATTGGAGGAAGTACCGTCGAAGTTCCGCACGGCGCGGTCGTAGCGCTCCGTGACAGCCGATTCCACTTCGTAGCGGACGCCGATGTTGAGCGTCAGTTTGCGGCTGACTTTGAAGTCGTCCTGGACGTAGAAGCCGTAGATGGAATTCCGTTCGGCGTAGGAGGCAACGACGGCCATGGAGCCGGCGGGCACGCCCAAGAGGAAGCTGGCGATCTCGCCGCCCACCTGGGGTGGGGCGGCGGTGTCCAGCGGGCCGCGCGTAAAGACGGAATTGAAGCTGAGATCCGGCGAGGCGGCGGTGGGGAAGCGGTTGCGGTTTTCGCGGAGGTTGCGCCAGTCGAAACCGAAGCGGACGCTGTGCTTCTGGCGGGTCCAGGTGAGGGTGGTGTTGAAGTTGTGGATGATGGAGGCGGTGACGCCGTCGCCCGATTCCCAACTGGACATGGTGTTCCAGGGGGCAACGTTCAGGCGCGGGAAGGTGGCGACGCTCTTGTCCACGAGGTTCACGACGCTGGGCGCAAAGCCGAGGGCGGCGAGGTCGGCGCCCTGGCTGACGCGGCGTTCGGGGAACTCCTGCTGCGTGAGGCCGTAGCGGAAGTTAAACAGCAGGGTGGGGCTGAGGACGATAACATCGTCGAAGGCGGCGCCGCGGTTGATGCGGTTCAAGATGACGCCTTCCGGCGCTGTGGGGCCGAAGTAGCGGTTCTTGTCTTCTTCCCAGTAGTCGCGATGGAAGCGGAAGAAGATGCGGTGGCTTTCGCTGAAGGCGTGATCGATGCGGCCGATGTTAGTCCAGTAGGTTTCCAACGCCTTCCCAGCGAGGAAGTAGTTCTGACGGAAGTCGGCGGTACCCGCCTGATTGGGCAAGGGGAAAGCCTTGATCAGGTTCTGGGCCACAGGGTCGAGGCGGGAAGCGGGGATGATGTTGCCCGGGATGGGGGATCGCTGGAACCTGCCGTTGGGAGCGCTGACGGTAGAGAACGGATCATAAACCTGGTTGTTGGCGCTCAAGCGCAGCAAGGGGGACAGGTCGCCGCGCCGCATTTCCTCGGTGGGGACGGTGGAAACCCGCTGGCCGACGTTGGGATCCCCGAAGAGATTGGCTTCAATGGCATAGAACCAGAACGTACGGTTCTTGCCGTTGTAAAGCTTTGGAAGGACGACGGGTCCGCCGACGGAGCCGCCGAAGCGGTTGTCCTGGTAGAGCGGCAGCTTTTGGCCGGCGCGATTTTGGAAGATTGTGGGCGCGTCGAGTTTGGAATGGCGGAGCCAGTGGTGGATTTCGCCGCGAATCGAGTTGGTGCCGTACTTTGTGGTGACGTTCACTACCGAACCGAGGGAGAAGCCGGCCGAAGCATCGAAGGCGCTGGTCTGCACCTTAAACTCGCCGATTGCTGTCTGGGGCGGAGAGAAGGCGACGCGGGGCGCGGTGCCGTCGCTGTACACGTTGGCGACGCCGTCGATGGTGAAGTCATTATTGTTATTGCCGCCGCCGTTGGTGGAGAACTGGCTGGGCGCTGCGTTGAAGGGGGCCTTGCGGAGGCGGAGGTTCGTTCCGTTGACGGTGCCGGGGGCCATGTGCACGAGGTCCATGGCGTTGCCGGCGAACAGCGGAAGTTCCTCGATGCGGCGCTGGTCGATGACCTGGCCCAGAGCGACTTCGGAGACGCTGAGCAGCGGGGTTTCGGCGGTGACTTCGATGGTTTCCGACACTTGGCCGACGCGCATTTCGAGGTCCAGGGTGACGGTTTCGGTGGTGCGCACCTGAACGCCGGTCCGGGAGAGCCGATTGAAGCCCAGCGCCTCGGCCTCGACCCGGTACATGCCGGGCACAAGGAACGGCGCGCGGTAGTCGCCGGTCTGGCTGGAGGTGGCGCTGACCGTGACACCGGTTTCTTCGTTGGTGATCTTCAGGTTCGCGCCGGGGATGGGACTGCCCGAAGGGTCGAGTACCCTGCCAAGAATGATTCCGCGAGGATCCTGCGCCGGAACGAGGGCGCAGGCTAGAAACAATACGACTGAAGCAAACCAAGCGAGTCTCATGGTGCGACCACTGTATCGGTTCTGAAACTCCATTGCAAATGAAGGGATATATAAAGATCGCGGGAGGAAGAGTGTCATAGGCTTTCCCACGCCGGCGGAGTCACAATAAAGGCAGGATGCTTGTCCGGTTGATTGTCTCCGGTTTTGCGATGGCGTTGCCCCTGGCGGCGCAGTGGCAGGAGATCCGCTCGGGCCAGATGACGGTGCTGTCCGATGCGGGGGCGAACGCCGGCCGTGAAGCGGCCAACCACGTGGACCAGTTGCGGTGGGCGGTGGGGGAGTTTTTGGGCCGGACCGAACCAAAGCTCCACTGGCCCCTGACGGTTGTGGTGACGAAACCGGGGCGGCTGAAAGGGGCGGAATGGGGCTTTGGACGGGACGGCTGGTATATGCTGTGGCCCGCGGGCGGGAAACCTTCGCGCACGGTGTTCCGGCAGTTTGCCCTTCAGATTGTGGAAGACAACCTCTCCGGGCGGATGCCGGACGGATACGAGGAGGCCCTGGCGGATTTCGTATCGACGATGGACGGGAAGCTGGCGCGGCTCACGCTAGGCGTTCCGCCACCGCCGGCAGAGCGCACAAATGCCTGGGCCTTTTTGCACATGCTGGGCACGGGTGAACTCACGGCGACCCGGCTACGCGTGCTGTTGTCGAATCTGGCGAACGGGGCGGACCTGAATACTGCGTGGCGGAACGCCTATCCCGACCGGCCGCAGCCTTCGCCGGAGGAGGTGAGCGCGTACTTGAAGGCGGGGAATTTCCCGACGGTGGCACGGCTGGGCCGGCCGGTGGACCTGGAAAGGCGCTATCAAGCCATACCGGCGCTGCCTTCGCGGGCGCGGCTGATTCCTGGCGACCTGCTGCTGGCGGCTGGCGGATTTTCTGAAGCGGCCGCGGCGTACCGGGCGGCATTGAATGAGCGGGCCTCGCCGGCCGGGCACGAAGGGTTGGCGTTGTCGTTGTTGGGGCAGAACCAGGACGCGAAAGAGGCGCTTGCCGCAGCGACAGCGGAGGAAGGGGCCGGGCCGCGGGCGTTCATCGAGTTGGCCCGGACGAAGCCCACGAGCGAGCTCGCGAGGGCGGACCTGGACGCGGCCGCGAAGCTAAACCCGAACGCGCTGGAGGTATGGATGCTGGCGGCGGAAAAGGAGGCCGGTCCGACGCGGCGCGCGTATTTTCTGCAGAAGGCCGTGGCGATTGCGCCACGCCGGGCGGCGCTTTGGCAGCAACTGGCGATGGCGCAACTCGGCGCCCGGCAATATCAGGAGTCGGAGAAATCGTACAGGCAGGCGTTGCTGCAGGCCACGGACGAAGAGCGGGCCAAATTCGAAGCGGAGCGCGAGCGGTTCATGCAAATGCGGTTGGACGCCGAGGCAGCGGAGCGCAAGGCGGCGCAGGACGAGGAGCGCGCGGAGTTGGAGCGGTTGAAGCGGGAAGCCGCGGAGAGGATCCGCGAAGCAGAGGCCAAGGCGAACCGTGCCGCAGGGGAGATGAAGTCCACGCAGAAGGTGGAACAGTGGTGGGACGGGCCGAAGACCGAATCTCTCGCGGGGCTGCTGACGACGGTGGCCTGCCAGGGGCAGAGGGCCCGATTGACCGTACAGACGGCGGAGGGGAAGACGGTTCAACTGGTGGTCGTGAACGCCGGGCAGGTGGTGTTGCTGCCAGCGGGATCGGTGCAGTTCCCATGCGGGCCGCAGCGTCCGCCACGCCATGTCAAGATCGACTATGTGCCCAAACCATCCGGCGGGTCGCTGGGCGAGGTGGCGCTGATCGATTTCCAGTAGTTCCGCATGACCAATTCCGACCGGCTACGTTGGTTCGCAGTCTGCGTTTTCGCGCTTTCCAACGCTCTGAACTTTCTGGACCGCCAGATTCTGTCTGCGCTTGCGCCTGAAATTCTGAAGGAGTTCTCGCTAACGCTGGCAGACTACGGGGACGTGACGCTGGTGTTTTCCATCGCCTATGCGCTGAGCGCGCCGCTGGCGGGGTTGCTGATTGACCGGATTGGGTTGAACCGGGGCGCGAGCCTGGCCGTGGCGGTGTGGTCCACGGCTGGGATTTGCACGGGGTTCGTGCAGTCGCTGGCCGGGCTGATGATTTGCCGCGCCGCGCTGGGGATTGGCGAGGGGGGCGGCATTCCGGGGACCGGGAAGGTGTCGGCCACGTACCTCGTGCCCAAGGAACGCGCCTTTGGGAGCGCCATCAGCCAAGTGGGGCTCACGATTGGCGGGGTGGCCGCGCCCGTGCTGGCCGAGACGTGTTCGCGGCTCTACGGCTGGAGGTCGGCCTTTATCGTTGCGGGCGCGCTGGGTTTCGTGTGGATTCCGGTCTGGCTGTATGCAGCACGGCTGGCGCCGAAGAAGGGGGAACTCACTGCGCGTCCGTCCACGCCAATTGGTGAAGTGCTTCGCGCGCCTTCGTACTGGGCGCTGCTCGGGGCGAACGTGCTGCTGATGCTGGTCTATAGTCTGTGGGTGGTGTGGACCACGGTGTTCCTGGTGAGACAGCACGGACTCTCGCAACAAGCGGCCAACTACCAGCTAGCGTGGATCCCGCCGGTGTTCGCGACGGCGGGCGGGTTCTTCGGCAGTTGGCTGACGTTGCGCTGGGCTTCGGCGCTGGGCGACGTAACGCGGGCGCGGATGCGCGTGATTCTTCTCGGCTGTGCCTTTTTGCTGCTGAACGCCGCGGTCCCGTTGATGCCGTCGCCTGGACTGGCGACAGCCCTGATCTGTTTGAGCTTTTTCTTCTGCGTGTCTGCGAGCGTGAATATCTATGCGCTGCCGTTGGATCTGTTCGGGCCGGGGCGGGCGGCGTTTACGGTGGCGAGCCTGACCTGCGTGTACGGGCTGCTGCAGGGTGGGTTTAGTTCAGTGGTGGGCCGGGTGGTGGAATCGCACGGGTTCTTTCCGGTCTGCCTGGCGGCGGGTGTCCTGCCAATGGGTTCGTGGTTATTGCTGAGGCAGGCCTTGCGGCGGCCATGAATCCGCGGAGCGGGCTGAAGCGCCTGTACCTGGCGGCGACGGGAAAAGAGGAGACGCCGCTGGTACTGGTGGTGCGCTCCGGGGATGCCGATCGCTGGATGCGAATGGAATCGTTGCTGCGGGGTCTTCTTCCGGGCCAGGAGTTTGCGGTGGTGGAGAATTCGGGCCGCCCGGCCGGCGAACAATGGCTCGAATTAAGGCGGCGATTCGAGCGGCGCCGGATAGCGCTGGCGGCGGTGTTGTTTGACGGAGATGCGCGTTTCGAGGCATGCCGGAGGGCGGTGATGGCGTTGGCGCCCACGAAGGTGCTGGCGTTCAACCGGAATCTGGAACGATACCATCTGCGCTGGACTGCCCCGCTTTCGTCCACGCTCTTTCTGCGCCAAGTCCCTTTGGACCGCATTCATCTGCGGCCATGGTGGCTAGCGCCATGGAAAAAGGACCGCTCGGTGCTGCCGCGTGTTTGGAATGCCGTGCCGGGTCGCGGGTTCCGGCCCCACCGGCCGCGCGTAGCGATTCTCAGCCCGTATATGCCTTGGCCGCCGAGCCACGGTGGGGCGGTGAGGCTGTGGGAACTGCTGCGGGAGACTGCGCCGGAGTTCGACATCCTCTTTTTTGGGTTTTCGGATGGTCAGAAGGCTGAGGACTTGGACCGCGCCGCGGGGCTGTGCGCCCGGGTGTATGTAGCGGACAAGCCGCGCTACCGGGAGCCGCGCTGGAGTTCGATGCACCCGCCGGAGGTTTGTGAGTTTTACACGCGCGAATTGCACGGCGCTTTGCGCCGGGTGCTAAAGGAGCACGAGGTGTCGCTGCTGCAGACCGAATACACGCAGATGGCCGCCTATGGTGGGGATGTGCTGGTGGAGCACGACGTGACTCAGGACTTGTTCCGGCAGGTGTGGGCCCGGAATGCCACGGTCTCGGCGTGGTGGGATTACGCGCGCTGGCGCCGGTTTGAAGACCGGGCCGTCCGGCGGGCTCGCGCGGTGGTAGCGATGTCCGAGAAGGACCGGAGGCAACTGGCGCATTCCTGGGTGGAGGTGATTCCGAACGGGGTGGATCTGAGGAGATTTTCGCCTCAACCGGAACCGGAGGCCCCTAACTTGCTGTTTGTCGGCAGCTTCCGCCATTTCCCCAACGTTCGGGCGTGGCGATTCTTCCGGGAGGAGATATGGCCGCTGGTGCGGGAGGCTGCGCCCGAGGTGACGGTGACGTGCGTGGCAGGGCCCGACCCCCATCTGTACGCGGCGCCGGAGCCGGAAGAGGCAAGGATCCGGCAGTTGGGCTACGTGGCGGACGTGGCGCCCCTGTACACGGCGGCTACCTTGGCGATTGTGCCGACAGAGGTTTCGGCAGGCACGAATCTGAAGGCGCTGGAGGCGATGGCTTCCGGGCGGGCGATGGTGTCGACGCCATCGGGGGTTGCCGGGTTGGGATTGGTTCATGGGGAAAGCGTTTGGATTGCGGAGGGCGCCGAGGCGTTTGCGGAGGGGATTCTGCTCCTGCTACGCGATCCTGCGCTACGCCGTGGATTGGCGGCGCGAGCCCGGCAATTGGCGGTGGAGGAGTACGGATGGCGAGCGCTCGCGCAACACCAACTCCGGCTGTGGAGGGCGTTACTTCCGGAAGCGTTCCGGCTGCGGCCGATGTCGCCGGAGGACGTAGCCGCAGTTGGTGCAATCCAAGCGGCTCAGCCGTTCGCCGCCCGGTGGGATCCTGCGGATTATCTGCGGGGGCTGAACTGTGTGGCGGAGGGCAGGGAAGGAATCCTGGGGTTTCTGGCTGCCCGGGAGACGGCGGCGGACGAAGCGGAGATCCTGAACGTGGCTGTCCACCCGGACGCCACGCGGCGAGGGGTAGCGACAGCGCTGGTCCGCTGGCTCCTGGCACAGCGGCACCGGGATGTTTTCCTGGAGGTTCATGCCGAGAACGTGGCAGCGAGGGAACTATATCGGAGAAACGGTTTTGCGGATACCGGACTAAGACGTCAGTACTATCAGAGCCCGCCCGGGGACGGGATTGTCATGCACTTGCAAAAATGATAGTGTCAGGGTACGCAGAGGTGGCTGTAGATGCCTCTGCCGCTCTTAATATCAAGCAGTTAGAAGCCAACCGAGCCAGTGACCCCTTCGTGAGCCCGACTCGGCGTGGTGACCTGTTTCAAGGAGAACCACCCAGATGGAGAAATTCTCTCAAGAAGAAATCAGGGCGTACCTGATGCAGTCAAGCGAGGAGTTTCGTGCGTTGGCCGCAAAGCACGCCGAATACGCACGCCAGATCGACGAGATTGAAGCGAAACCTCATTTGACAGAACAGGATGAACTGGAAGAGCACCGGCTGAAGAAGCTGAAGCTTAACCTGAAAGACCAGATGCAGGAGCTGATCAACCGCTACGGCAGCACCGCCGTTGCCTGAGAAAACCTCCCTGCGTCAGGTACGCTACTCAAACCGGGCCCCGGCAGCCGACTTGGCAGCCGGGGCTTTTCATTAGGAAGGGCTATGAAAGCGTTTGTTCTGATCTGCGCCTGTTTCCTGGCTGGCGCTGTGGCCGCTGGGGATTTGGAGCGGCGGTATGAGCTGACGGTGACGCGGGTTCTGGAGGGAGGGCCTCCCTATTATGACCAGCGTTTTCTGCTTGCGGACGTAGTTCCCGAACCGGGGCGCCGATTCACGGAGTTCAGCGGGGATGTGAGCGGCCGGTGGCTGAGTGCGTTGGCGTATGGGGAGCACGGATCCTCGACTCAGGCAGCACTGAATCTTCTGCCGCGGATTCTAACTCTGCAGAAACCCGATGGCCACTTTGGCGCCGAGCTGGATTTCAAGAAACCCACGAGGGACCACATGGCGATGCTTTGGGGCAACGGCAGGCTGCTGGTGGGATTGCTGGAGTTGCACGAGCGCACCGGAAGCGTGGAGGCGCTACAGGCGGCACGCCGTTTGGGTGACTTTCTCATCCGGATTGCGCCGGTGATGAACTCGCAAAAGGTGCGGAACGCTTTCGAAAAAGGGCAATTCGCGGTTGGCTACATCTGCTGGACAAACAACATCGAGGGGTTGGCGCAACTGTTTCGAATCACGGGGCACGGGCCCTACCGCGATCTGGCGGAGGCGATTGCGGGGCAGACCCGGTTCGTTCCGGGCCAGCACAGCCATGGCTTTCTGACTTCGTTGCGGGGTGTGCTTGCGCTGCACGAAGCAACGGGGGAGGCACGCTACCTGGCGCAGGTGGAAAAAGCCTGGAGCGACATTGAGAGTTCGGGGAACGTGCTGGTGACCGGGGCGGTGCCAGAGTACTTCCTGCCCGAGATGAAACGGACTGAGGGCTGCTCGGAATCGGACTGGCTGCGGCTCAGCCTGGCGCTCTGGCGGAAGACCGGGAAGATGCGTTATCTGGAACAGGCTGAGACGACGCTATTCAACGAGATGGCCTTGAACCAGTTTGCGAGCGGGGATTTCGGACATAGAGTGCTGGTGGGCACCGGGCTGGCGATGGGCGGAGCGGCGCAAGGGCAAGCGACCGCGAAGGCGTGGTGGTGCTGCACGCTACACGGGTTACGCGGCTTCCCCGATGTGCGCGGCGCGGTTTTTCGCGTGCGCGAGGGCACGATTTTTCTAGACCTTCCGACGGACGGCGCGGTTTCGGATGGAGGGGTGAAACTCAAGGCGGAGTCCAGCTTGGAGGAGGACGGGGCGGTGCGGGTGAGCGTAGCGCAGGATTCGAGGAAGCCAGTCGCGCTCGAAGTGCGGAAACCGAAGTGGGTTGAGACGCTCGAAGTACGTGTGAACGGAGCAGAGGCGGCCGCCTCAACGAGGGAAGGCTATCTCCGAATTGAAACTGCGTTGCGGGCGGGCGATGAGGTTGAGGTTCGCTACTGGATGAAAACACAGGTTAAAAGCGACGGCAAAGGCCGCATCGCTATTTCCCATGGACCTTGGTTATTGGGAGTGAACGAGCACGATAATCCTACTTATTTTGACGAGCCTTATCAGGAAAACCGGCTCCTGGCGAAGCCCGATTCCGATGGAATGGTGCGGCTGGAGAAAACGCGGGAGGTGCCGTCGCGTCCGTTCCGCGTGAGGGCCGCACGATTTGAAGTGGGATACCTTCCGGGCGGGTATCCGATGCAGCCGGGGAGGGCACGCTTGACCGCAGTGGCCGAACAGACGGGCATTCCGAGTGTGCCATGGGAGTATTGGTTCCGGCTGGCCGAGGAGTGAAACGACGGCCAGCTTGCGGAGGCGCCGGGGGTCATTCGGGCGGGCCGGATTCGCCACAGAGCAGAGGTCCGCAGGTGGCATTTGGCCGTTTGACTGAGAGCGAGGCCCGGGGCGCGACCCATTCGTCGCGCCGCTCCCGGAAGGAGTCAGCGTCTCACTCCGTAGACGCTGCCTGAAGTCAGTACGAAGAGCGTGCGGCCGTCTTTGCCGCCAAACACGAGGCCGAGAGGGCGCTCCGGGATATCGATCACTTCGCGGAGTTTGCCGGCCGGGGTGTAGACGAACACCTGTCCCGCGGCGAGATAGACGTTGCCGGCCGAGTCCACTGCCACACTTTCACCGCCCTGCGTGGCGAACAGTGCAAGTCCAGTGAGCGTGCCATCGGGGTTCACTTTCGCGCGGTAGGTTTTTTGCTCGGCCTCGTTCGTGACGTAGAAGGTCTGGCCTGGTTTGGCCTTGGAGAGCCCGAAGGTCTGGATGATGTGGGCCCATTTATAGCCCAGGTGCCACGGGCCTTGCACGTAGACCTCATCGGAGGGGATGTATATGGAGCCGTCCGGCGAGACGTAGTGATGGTCTTTCTTCCGCTGCATGAGGGCGAAAAACATCTGTTCGAGCGAGGTGTACTCGTAGGTCACTGGAGAGAGCGTATTGGTGAAGTCTCCGTTGACCCAATAGCTGGGGGGCAGAACCGCGGTCTTGCCGGGACGGTCTGCAGCGGGTTGAGCGGGCAGAAGTTGGACCTCATCTTCTGGTCCGTCAGGGCGGAGAGCGTAAACCGCCATGCCTGTTCCGCCGGCGGAGACCACCAGCAGATTGCCCGCTTCGTCGAACACAAGGTTTACGGGGTCCAGGGGATTGTCCCGGACAATTTCGAGTTTTCCGGTTTCAGGGGTGAGGCGGTAGATGCGGTGCCATTTTGTGTCGACGAAATAAAGGCGGCCGTCCGGACCAGCGGCGCCGCCGCCGAGGTGGAAGAAGCCGGAGGCCAACCGGTCGACCTTTGTGGAAGTGGGACGCCGGGGCGGGGAACTCTTCACGCCGGTGAAGTCCAGATAAGCGAACTCCCGGTCGCGCACTTCCTCTTCCAAGTCCGGCGCCAGGATGCAGGTTCCGTAGGAGAACTTACTCGCGCGCACGATCTGGCGGCAATCACCTTGGGGCGGGCAGTAGGCTGCGGAGCTATTGGCATCCACGTGGACATTGCGGAAGCGGATGTCCTTGGAATCGGTGATACGCACCGCGTAGGGGAAGGGTCTCTGGCTTCGCGTCACGCGGTAGCCGTGGTAGTTGGCGATCAGGATATTGCGCGACCGGCTGATTTCGAGGGAGGACGCGGCTTCGCTCTCCCAGCGTTCGCCCTCCGTCTGAAGCGCGTACAATTCCCAATTTTCAAGCTGGTCGAGCTTGGCTTCCGTCCGGACGTGGTGTTCGCTGGAAACCATGATGACGCGCCCCGGGGTCTTGGTATCAGAAATGTAGAGGCCGGATTGCGCGAAGGGGCTAGGCGTCCACAGGTTGAAGAACGTACCACCGCCGCCGCGGGTCACCCACAAGCTGTGATACTGGCTGTCCCATTTGCGGCGGGGATCGGGGTCGCCGCTGAGATTGCCGTTATAGGGATTCTCCCGTTTCCCGTCCGGGCCGCGGGTGCCATGACCGCCGAGGAACCGCACGTCGGCCATGAGCGAGTCCTGGCCGGCCATCCAGATGGCGCCCAGCGCCCGGCTGTTGATGCCACCGGTGTAAAGGCCGAGTCCCGTGACGATATTTTTTCCACCCTGGGGCGCCAGCAGGATAGGTTTTGGACTGCCAGGACCCTGGAAGGCGGGCGTCAGATCAAGGATGTCGAGCTGCGTTTCGTTCGGGTGGAGCCCGATCAGCACGGTGCCGGGTTGGAGTTCGATGGTGTCGGTAACGACATAATGACCCATGGGGAAATAGAGCACGCGGTGAGCTGCAACCGCCTTGCGGAACGCCGCCGTGTCGTCCGTCTTGCCATCCCCCAGCAATCCCAGGGTGCGCACGTTGATCCAGGAGTTCATCGGGGGGAGAGCGGCGATCCAAAGGGGGGCTTTGTCCGGCCAGGCGGGGAGCGGCTCGGCGCGATAGATCGTTTTCGTCTCTCCCACGGCGCCCATCTTTGTGATGAAGAGACCGTGGGTCAAAGACTTCACCTGGTAGGTCGGCGCGGCGGCTTCCAGTTTGCGGCCGCTTTCGCGGAACTGGGCGAAGACGGGCGCTTGGCGGCAGACCACGTCTTCCACATTGATCTGCGTCAAGCGGCTGTTTTCGTTGCTGATCAATAGGGCCGGCCCGGAGATGTTCTCCATGCGGGAACTTTTCAGCCATAGCTGTTCCGCGTAGTCCCGGTCGATTTCGACGGCAGTGGGGACATTGCGAAACTCAATGTTCAGGAGCGTGAGCTGGGCCTCGTTCGTCCGGATCGCGGCGGAGCGCTGTCCGTTGAAGGTCGAGTCGATGAGCGTGTAGGGCCAAGCCGGCGAAGGCTTTTTGGTGAGGATTCCGTACCGGCCGCCATGAAAGTGCAGGTCTTCGCCGATGTTTCCAACGTCGTGGACGCCGGCCAGCGCGGACCCCAGATGAAAATCCATGTGGGCGAGAATGCCGTGCTGGGCGAAGTGGGCCCGCACCGCAACGGCGCCGGCGTTGCCGTCACCAATCTCGAAATCCACGTTGCTCATGCCCGAGTAAAAGGTGCCCGGGTTGGCGTCGGAGATCTCGGGATTCGGCGGCACCGGGCCGGGCGGCGGGTTGGCGATGCGGAAGGCGCGGCCGCCAAATGAGCCTGGACGGAACCCGGCGAAAAAGATCATCGCGCCGATTCCTTGCTGGAAGCCGGGCGTCCGGTCAGCCAACACGATCACCGGCCGCTTGTTGCCATAGCCGAAAACACGGATGCCGGGCCACACATAGATTGTGCGCGTAATGCGGTAACGACCTTCGGGCAGCAGAACAATGCCCTCGCCCGAAGTTTGCTGCACGCGGTCGATGGCCGCCTGTAAGCCGGCGCTGTCGTCGGCCTGGCCGTCGGCCTGCACTCCGAACTGTGCGGCAGTCACCTCGACGGCTTTTTCGTCGGAGGGGCGCAGCGGGTAATATGAGACGCCGCTTGCGCCGAGCAGGGATGCGCAGAGGGTGAGGGTGCAGGCCAACGGTTTCATGCCGACATCATATGCCCGGCCCGAGGGGAGGGAGGAAACGGCCCGGAGGTGGAAAGGATGGGAGTCCGAGATGGCGGCGACGGTCCCAGTACCCTCAATCTTGTGGGAATGACGTCTTCCTATTGCTATGGTGCTGAAGGTTCGTCAACATACCTCTATCTTTTGGTAGCTGGGACATACCTGAACGACTCCTGCCCTGGGATGTGATCCGCAGTACGTGGGATCGCGGAGCGCGTCAATCCGAATCGCCGCAACCAGCAAGGGACAGTCTATGCGTGTCTGGACCCAGCTCACAGGCTTGGCTCATCAGAGGAGGATTTCGATTCGTGTCCGCTCAATTGGTTCAATCTATCCGAGGGGCAATGCGGCCCTCGTTCATCGGTGTAGCACTGATTGCCTTCAGCGCATTCGCTCAGGAGACCCGCAGTGAGCAACCGCCGGCTTCTGCCCGGAGTGTTTGGCAGTTCGAGCCTGAGACGGCGGTGCCGGCACAGGTAATGGCGACGCGGAGCGCTCCCCGGCGCTATGTAGCTGTCAGGCTCAACCAGAAGGGACTCGACGAGACTCTTGGCCGCCTCGACCGGGCAGCGCGATCGGGGGAGCGCATAGTTTTTGAGGTGCCACTGCCGGACGGCAAGCTTACGCGACTGGAAGTGTGGGAGGATTCGATTCTCGGGCCCGAAATGGCGGCGAGGTATCCGGACATCAAGATGTATTCCGGCCGAGGGTTGGATGACCCGACCATTACCGCCCGGCTCGACCAGACCTCACTGGGTTTCCACGCCCAACTCATCGGGGAGCGGGGCACCGCGCTGATCGATCCCCTCGACAAAGACTCCGGGCTCTATATGGCGTTTTGGAAGCATGATGCTAAGAAGCAGCCCTTCGAGTGCGGTGTTACGGAGGAAGTGCGCAATGATCCGGTTCATGCCGTACGCCACCTCGCGGAAGCGGTGCCGGACCACCGCCACATCAACATCAATCCGGTTGGCGGACAGGTCCGGCGCTACAGGCTACGGATTGTCACAACCTTCAACTACACGAATTTCATGGGCGGAGTAACCCAGGCGGTAAGCCAGGTGGCCACGACGGTAGCCCGCATGGACGGCATCTACGCGCGCGAGGTTTCCATCCGCTTCACGCTGCTTTCCACCGACGCGCTCACCGGCAATGTGATTGACGGCGGCAATGCAGTGGGTTCCTGCAGCTATCCCTTCGCGTCGTCCCCTTCAGTAAACGAAACCTTTCTTAACCAGAACCAGAGCTTCCTCGTTTGCCGTTACGGCACAATCGGGTGGGACATCGGCCACGTCGTTGGCGCAGGCGGCGGAGGGGGTCTGGCCGAACTCGGTGCGGTTTGCCGCGATGGGAGCAAAGGCCGGGGCGGCACCCAACTGAACAACCCCACTGGCGACGTGTTTGACGTGGACTACTTCTCCCACGAAATCGGCCACCAGATCAATGCGGACCATACCTTTAATGGCACCGCGGGGTCCTGCTCGGGGCAGAGGGCGGGGTCTTCCGCTTACGAACCCGGGAGCGGCTCGACCATCATGGGCTATGCCGGCATCTGCGGGAGTCAAAACGTCCAAGCCAACAGTGACGACTACTTCCACACGCGCAGTATTGATCAGATGACAGATTACGCGTTCGTCAGCGGCGGCACTTGCGGACTATTGGACACCGGCCTCTCCGCACTTCCTACCGTAAACGCGGGTCCGAATCGCACGGTCCCCCAGGGTACCCCTTTCAAGCTGACCGCGTCCGCCACCGGAGCGGCCACAGTGAATTGGGAGCAATACGACCTCGGCTCCGCGGGCGTGCCTTCGCCGACCACCGCCGATGGTCCGATGTTCCGCTCGGAGCGCCCGTCCAGTAATTTCCAACGGATTCTGCCTTCCTTTGCGAACATCCTCAGTCCAACTGGCTCACCGTGGGAAGTGCTGCCGGCGGTGGACCGGACGCTCAACTTCCGCGCCATTGCCCGCGATAACCAGGGCGGCGTGCGCCGCGACAGCATGGCGGTCAGCGTTTCCGGCCCTCCATTTGAGTTTCTTTCTCCGGTCCAGGGCACCAACCTCGAATGTGCCATGCCGGCCACGATCCGATGGAACGTCGGCGGGGGTTCGCTCGCCTCGAACGTCGCTATCAAGCTCTCCACCGCGGAATCGCCTGCCATCAACGACTTCGCCAATCTCGTGGCCAGCACACCGAACGACGGCGACCATACTTTGACGATGCCGGCAAACCTGACGACCCCGGACGGCCGGATGATGCTGGAGCCGACCGATGACAATATTTTCTTTGCCGTGTCCCGGCGGTTCAATATCCGCGACACGCTGGCTCCGACGGTGACCGCACCCGGGCCGATTACCCGGGAGTGCACGTCGCCTCAAGGGACGCCGGTGCAGCTTGGTCTTGCAACAGCCTCAGACGCGTGCGTCGGGGCGCTGACGGCCACGAGCAACGCCCCGGCTCTGTTCCCGGTAGGCGTGACGAACGTACAGTGGTCCGCCACCGACCCGAGCGGCAATACGGGCACTGCCACACAGACGGTCACCATTCAGGACACGACGCCCCCGGTGCTGCAGGTTTCTGTCACGCCCACGGTCATCTGGCCGCCGAACCACCAAATGGTCCGGGTGCAGGCCAACATTGTGGCTACGGACGTCTGTGATGCTGCGCCCACGGTGACCCTGGTTTCCATCACCGCCAACGAACCCGACAACTCGCAGGGTGACGGGTTCACGGTGGATGACGTGCAGGGTGCGGTGTTCGGGACGGACGACCGCGAGTTCTTCCTGCGTGCGGAACGGCGGGGGATGGGTACGGGCCGGATTTACACCATCACCTACAGGGCCACCGACGCCAGCGGAAACTCCACAACCAGGCAGGTTGAGGTCCGCGTGCCTCGCAACCAGGGCAGTTAATGCGCTTTCGGGAAACCGGCGGCCTTCAGGGGCCGCCGGAATCTTATCGAGGCGCGGGATGTACCGCCCGGACAGGCGAGAGATTCCGGTCACTTTTTCCGCAGGACAGGGGTGCCTTCGGAGTTGGGTTTCCGCGCGAGCGGGGTTCCCTGGAACTTCGCGATGGTGAGTTCCGCGCGATATAGAACGCGGCAGCCTTTTTCGAGGTGTCCGCCAAAAGCGCCCTGCATATTGGCGAGCGTGATGTGGATGTGGGGCTCACCCGCCGCAATGATTCCGTTGAGGTTGAGGATTTCGATGGGACCGCGGACCGTGCGGAACTCCTGCTCGGCGGTAGCCGCAAGTGACTTCACGCCGTGGAAGGTGCATTCCTGAACCGAGCCAAGCCCGGTGAGCACGGCGCCGTCCTGAATGCCGTGGCGCCGGATGACTTCCGCGATGGATTCCAGCAGCAGGTCGTCGCGGTCGAGACGGACGCGGTATATCTCCTGAATGCGGGCGTCACCGAAGGTTTTGTCCGCAACCGGCTCGGCGGAGGACAACGGAGTTTCAAACGTAATGCTGGCGGCGAGAAGAACGAGGAAGAGTTTCATGGGATTTTTCCAATCGCGATGCGGAATCAGGGGACAGGCTGCCACTCCAGGCTCAGCGCCCAATCTTCGGAGGAAGGAAGCGGGGGCAGCTGGATCTTGTGATTCGGGTCGGTTTCGAGCGTGCCGGCGTCCTGCCACGCACCTGTGCGGGGATCGAACCAGCGCGCACGCCATCGTTTCAGACGGGGTGCATTCAGGATGACGGCACGCGGGGCGTCCTTTTCGAAGTAGACCAGATACCAGTCGCGTTCGGGACTTCGGGCGGCGAAGGCCCATCCGTCGTAGCCCCGGGTGAGCGAGGTGCTGTTGGGCGCGAGGCTGTCAGAGGCGGGGATGAGTTGCTGGTAGCGCGCACCCTGCGAGTGAACAAACGCGAGGAAGTGGCGCATTTGCACGGCGGATTTGTGGTGAAACGCCTCCCACATTTTGATGGGGGCTTCCGGTTCCTGCGCGCCCTGCCAGATGCCGTCGGCGCCGTAGATAGCGCCGGCG
Source organism: uncultured Solibacteraceae bacterium (assembly GCA_964460395.1). Lineage (GTDB taxonomy): Bacteria > Acidobacteriota > Terriglobia > Bryobacterales > Bryobacteraceae > CAYWQS01. Next base: position 45,009 of record CAYWQS010000004.1, read on the forward strand.
AGGGCGCCACAAAGGAAGTTGCCGTACATCGCGGAGCGCGTGTAGCGGTCGTCCCGTTCGCTGCCCGGGGGTGCGGTCCACGTGTTCTCCACGCCGGACTGGTATTGAAATCCCGGATAGTAAGGCTCGCCGTTCAATGAAGGTTTCGCCGGGCGGGTGAAGAAGATCTCCGTGTGATGGCGGTAGTACATATGTTCACGGTCATTGCCGGTCTGATGAATGTCGACCCAGGAGCCTTCCTCTCCATCCGCAAAGTTGAGAAGGGATGAGGGTGAGGAGTTGGGCGACAGGGGCGTGCCGAAGGGCGGACGCCCATAACGAGCCAGCAGATAGCGGATGGGCAGATTGAACTCCTGCGCCGGAATGGTGGATGCAGGCCAGTCGTAATGGATCGGGCTCAAGATGACGTTGTTGGCCTGCAGGCGCGTGAAGAGATAGTGCACGTAACGGGCATAGGATTCCGGCCACCGGTGATGGAGCTTCCAAACTACGGCCACATCGCGCCGGGCGGCTTCCACAAAGGGAATGAAGCCCTGCTCGTTGAGATAGTCGATTTTTCGATCCAGTTCCGCAAAAAAAGCCGGGTTGATCCGGTCAAAGTCCGGGACGATTTTCTCAAATCCAGGTACTTTCCCGGGAAAAAGAAAGGGCCGGCCGCCGGAGTTGTGCATGTCGCGTGCGCTGCGGGTTTTGGGGTCAGGCCAAGCGGCTCGGATGGGCATTTGGCCGGGGCCCTCCTGGGACAGGGATGCCGGTTGCCCGTCGTTGGCCCAATGGGGGAAGGCAGCCAGAATTGCGATGGAATTGAAGCCCTGCTCCTTCCGGAAGGCGAGATAGTCTTCGAAGCTGGAATCGGGGGCTGCAACGGGGCGTCCGGGGCGTCCCGCTATGGGGAATCGGAACGTGCCGGCCGGCCACCAGGTGTCGCCCATGAGGAAGAAGGGTGTGCCGTCGGCGAGTTGGAGTGCGTGGCCATTGGGGGTGGGGCGGAGAAAGCCGCGCCGGGCAGGGTTGGCGCGCTTTTCTTCCTCTGTCCACGAGCGAGCCAGAAGTCTGCCGCTCCTGCCCTGCACTCCGGGGTCGGGCGGATCGGAGAAGCCTTCCCAATGCCACTCTCCGGGAGCGGGGAGCGCTATGCGGACACGGAAGGTCCGGCCGCCGTCCCAGAATCCGTACACCCGCCTGGCAAAGCCCGGTCCTTGCAGTTGAATCCAAACGTCGATGTCCGTGTATGGGTTGGGATAGTCGCGGGCCGCCTCGAAGACGAGTTCATGCTTTTGCCAGACGTGCAGTTCGGGCGGCGAGACTGCCGCGGCCAGAGAGCAGCAGAGAATCAGCAGGACGGGGGGGCGGAGCCGGCACAGGCGCATGGCCAAATCATATATCAGCGGAATCCGGGGTTCAGGGCCGCCGCCATGCCTCCCCCGGCGGGAAGAGGTGGCGAATGTAACTGATCCCGTGCCCAAGATTGACCGGAGAGCGGATTTGCTCGACCAGCAAAGCTTCGTTTATGGCGCGTCGATCAACTGACCAAACTGTGATTGCCGACGGTGGCACGCTGCAACTTCATGGGCTGCCGTTGCCAGTACGTGAGGGAGCGCCAGCACCACTCCAGGGGCCCGAATTGAAAGCGCTTCACCCAAATGGGGCTGATCACCATTTGCACGATCCAAATCCCGAGAACCACGAAATAGAGCTGGTAGCGCTGGAGGCGGCCGAACAGGGCAAAGCCGTACCCGGTGAAGAGAAAGGCACAGACGAAGGAGTGCAGAACATAGTTACTCAGCGCGGTCTGGCCGATGGCGGTGAGAGGCCGCAGCAGGAAGCCCAGCCAGCCTTTCTGGCAGAGCAGCATGAGCACGGCCAGGTGGGCCAGAGCTATGGACAAACGGCCAACATCGTACAGCGTGGAGCAGAAGATCCGGGTGACAAGATCAAACTGGCTCTGGACGATGGTGAACGCGGTGAAGGAGTTGACAGATATGCCCACTGTGTAACCCGCAAGCGCGAGCGCCAGGTAGGAACGAGCGGAGAGGGCCGCGCTGAAGACGCCGAGTTTGTAGAGGCCCATGCCCAGAAACATCATGCTGAACAGGTCCAGGTAGAGAGGGTGGTAGTAGGCGAGGTTGTGCCACTTCCAGACAATCTTTGCCCGCGCCTTCAGGACATCGAGGAAACTGCCTCGCCACATGCGGTTCGTCAGTTCCACTTGTTCCGGCGAAGGCCGGTCTTCCTTGAGGATTTCCTCGCGCGCCCTCCTCTTTTCCTCCTGTTCGACACTGAGCTTGGCGCCAGCGTTCGCGGCGCGTTCCGCATCCGCTCCCTGGCGAAGGACATCGATGGTGAAGAAGCCGCGCACGGCGTTGGAGGCGGCGGTGAGCACGAACAAGACCGCGGCGATGATGATCAGCGCACGCGCCGGCACCCGGCGGAATGGAAACAGCGCGAGGGCGCAAAGACCATAGGCGTAAAGAATTTCACTGTCCCAAAGCAAATAGGCGTGCAATCCCCCGAACAGCGATAGCCAGAGGTTGCGCCGCAGGAAGATGTCGGCGGTACGGGCTCCGGCGCCACGTTCTTCGGCGCGCGCGGTGAGCAGCACTACTCCCGCGCCGAAGACCATCGAGAAGAGGCAGCGCATCTTGCCCTCGGCCAGGATGTGCATGACCACCCAGGCCACCAGGTTAGGGCCGTCCGAGCCCCCGGCGACCAGCGGGTTGTCGTACGCCGAGTGCTCTAATCCGAAACCCACTATATTCATGAGCAGGATGCCGAGCAGGGCAAAGCCTCGAAGGGTATCGAGGGAGGAGATCCGCTCTTCCACGCGAACCGGCGCAACTGCGACCACGTATTGCCTCTTTCCCAGAGCAAAGATTCTCTACAGTAGCCGGAGCCGGGGGATAAGTCAAAAACTCTTTCCTCCAACCTTCAGGGCGTAGACTATTTTGGGAGCCGGGGTGTCCCCCGTTTTTGGCGTAGAGCCGTCCCCCGTTTTTGGCGTAGAGCCGTAGAGCCGGGGCTGGTTGATGGTAGCGCTAACGGGATTCGAACCCGTATTTGAGCCTTGAGAGGGCTCCGTCCTAACCCTTAGACGATAGCGCCGCGGGACACTTCGATCTTAACAGGACTGCAGCACGGGGTTCAATCGCGATTCAGGGCAGGGTGCTTCCTGCTTCAGGCCACGATCGAATCACCACAACCCATGGCGCAAACTGCACACTGCCTGTCTGGATGAGGGGCCTCCTCCGTTGGCCCCTCATCCCCTGCGAGCGTTTAGCCCCTTCTTTTCACGCCGCCGCGGCGGCTCAGCAGCGCCAGTGCCAGAAGACCTGCGCCAGCCAGAACGGAGGTCTGCGGTTCCGGCACTTCGGAACCCGGACCCGTTCCGCCGCTCCCCGGCCCGTCGCCCAGTGAGGGGTAAGTCGCGCCCAGGGTGCTGAATACGCTATACCCCTCCGGCAAAACAATCCCGACGCCCGCGCTATTCAGTGACCGGTATTGGATGAAGCAGGAGGGAGAGGCACACCGCGCCGAACCTCCCCAGCGGGTCACCAGATTCAGGTCCACGCCCGTGGGGATCAGCACGGTGTGCCGGTAGGTCACCTGGATGTCCCGGGTGGAGTCGATGAACCAAGGCATCTTGGGGCCCCGCTCAAAGCTCAATTCGCCTTCGCCATACTGGACATCATCGATCACGGAATCCGCGTACACCCAATCCCAATTGTCGCCGCCGCCCGCCTGAACCATTTCACCGACGACAACCTCCGAGTAGTAGTACCCCCCGAAAAAATAAGTGAGCGGGGTGTAGGGAGCCGACTGCAGGACGGTGGAATTCAAGAACATCGCGAACTCGTAATCCAGCACGGCGATGTCGACCGGAGCTCCGAAATCGCCGAAGATGCCGAGTTCCGCTCCCGGGATCCGCGAACGCACCAGTCCTCCAATATCCATGGTCCAGGTCATTTCGAAGGTTGCTTCCACCTCTGTTCCAGGCCCGTCGATCCGGATCAGATCCCCAACGCTCAGCCCGGCTCTTGCCCGCGCCCGGTCCGCGTCGCTGGAGGTTCTGGCGATGGCGGCCACACGGGCCTTGAACGGATCAGGGGTGGCGGCCACGGTCGCCACCCCTCTCGTGGGGTCGCCGCTGTCTATGGCGCCGATTAACATGTTGGTGGTGGCGGGAAAACTGCCCGTGATCACCCCGCCGGGCGAATTCGTGTCCAGCCGGTAATACCGCCCACTGCCCCAATCGGCTGCGGAGATCTGCTGGTCATGGGACAGGAACAACCCAGTCTGGAAAGCAGTCAATTGGATGTCGTAGCCCAAGATGGGCGCGCCCGAGAGCGCCGAGGCTCCCAAGCCGCTGAAGACAAAGAAGGCGCTAATGCATCGTCTCCCAAACATTCAGGTCTCCTCCTTAGGGGACGAAATAAGGTGATTCTCCCTGTTTGCGACGCGCAATGGTAGTTAGAATTGCTTTGCCGGGGCTACGTAACTCCGCGTAACGTATGAAAATCAGCAGCTTGCGGCGTAACGCCTGTTCTCCAGGGAAGATTCCACGGCAAAATGAAAGTGGGGCTACGCCGACCGGATGATGGAGGAGAAGCAGCGGGAGATTGTGCGGGAAGAACTCGAAAGAGTGCTCGCGTCCCCGCGCTTGTCCGGGACGCCGAGGCTGGCTGGGTTCTTGCGCCTTGTCGTCGAGATGTCCCTGGGCGGGCGCGAAGAGGAAATCAAGGAGTATTTGATCGGCACAGAAGTCTACCAGCGGGGTGTTTACTTCGACCCCAAGGTGGATTCGATTGTCCGGGTGGAGGCCTACCGGTTGCGGGGCCGCCTGGAGGAGTATTACGCCGGGCTGGAAAGCCCGCCGGCGGTGCGGATTGAATTGCCCAAGGGCACTTACGTTCCACGCTTCCACTTCCAGCGGAACGATTCGGCCGCCTCGATCGCGGAGCCGCCGGCACCGGCGACGACCACGCGGCGGCGGTGGCTGGCCTGGGCAGGTGCGGGTACGCTGGGCGCCGCCGGCGCGGGGGGATGGCTTTACTGGCGTTGGGGCGCAAAGGAAAGCGCGGCGATCCATTTGCACGCGTCCGGCGCGGAGGCCTCTCCAGCAGGGGCTTTCCGGTTGCGCCTCGCTCATCAACTGGGCCGTCTGCTGCCGCAGGTGGAACTTTCTGCGGCGGAGAACATCCACGAACTGCGCGCCGGAGACGGGCTTCATTCGGCGGTATCCTCCTATGCGCTGATCCTCTGCGGTGAGGCCACTGAGGCAGGGGGGCGATTCTGCGTAGCGGCGGAGGCTGGCGCAACCGCGACCGAGATCACCGCGCAAGCAACTCTGGCGGAACATGAACGCGCCGGCATAGAAACCGCGGCCGGGCAGCTAGCCCTGAAAATCGCCTCTGCGGTGCGTCAGGCCGGGTCATGGGACCGGCAGATTTCCGCAGCCGCCCGGCGCGATTATCTGGAGGTGATTGGGGCGTTCCGTCGCGGGCGCGACTCGCTGCTGCTCACCACCCAGGAGCGCGAAACGCCGTGGCCGCTGGACGAAATACTCCAGGGTATTGCGCGCCTGCAGGCGGTTGCCAAGGCCCATCCCCGGTTCGCTGCCGCATGGGCACAGCAAGCCTGGCTTTGCAGCCTGGCCTCCAGCTACGACCGCAACTTGTTCGACCGCGCCGCTGAGGCGGCCCGCCGCGCACTGGAGATCGACGCGCGAGTCTGGAAGGCGCATTTCAATCTCGGATACGTCCAGTTTTTCCACCAGCAACGGTTCCGCGAGGCAGCGGAATCTATAGGACGCGCCATGGCGCTGGCGCCGCTGCGGCTGGAGATCGTCCGGTATTATGCCGATACTCTCGCGATCGTGGGGCGCGCAGCAGAGGCGTGGGAGACGCTGCGGATCCTTTTGGCGGTGATTCCACGGCACCGGTTGGCGCGATTGGCAGCCGCGGCGCTTTCCTATCACCGCCACGATTTTCCGGGAATGCTGCAGCTTGCGGAAACCACGATGACCCTGGAACCGGGTCTGGCTGCGGCCCGGTGGCAGCGCGCACTTGCGCGGGAGCAGTTGGGCAATTGGAAAGGTGCGGAGCAGGATCTTCGAGAAGTGTTGCGCGAGCATCCGGACGACCGCCGTTCGGCCGCCGCCCTGGCGCACCTGCTTGCTGCGCGAGCCCGGCGGGCGGAGGCCTGGAGGCTGGCGGAGAGCAGCGGGGTGTCGCGGTCTCCTTATCTGCGGGCCCTCATTCACGCGGGCGGGGGCGAAACCGGCCAGGCGCTGCATGCCCTGCGGCAGTCGCTGAATATCCGCGAATCCGGAGTTCCTTACTTCGCGGCCGACCCGAGGTTTGCTGCACTGCGGGAAACTGCTGGAGGCAGACAATTGCTGGCAGAGATGCTGGGAGATTCGTGAGCGGGGGCACACCCTGTTGGGTCTGCCGGGGAAGGTTCTTTACGCGCCTCCGCCCGCCGCGAGGGTGGAAAAACCGCTTTCGCAGCGTGCCTCGAAAGCGGCGATGGCCGGTTCCTGCTTGAGGAGGAAGCCGAGTTCGTCCACGCCTTCCAGCAGGCAGGTCTTAGAAAACCCGTCGATAGGAAACTGAACTGACGAGCCGTCGGGCAGGCTCAGCTTCTGCGCTGCCAAGTCGACAGCGAATTCCCCGTCCGGCTCCCGCTGAAGGAGGGCCAGCAGACGCGCGTGGGTGTCGCGATCGACCACGATGGGCAGCAGACCGTTCTTGAGTGCGTTGTTGCGGAAGATGTCGGCGAAAGAGGTGGAGATCACGGCGCGGAATCCGTATTGGGCGAGCGCCCAGGGGGCGTGTTCGCGGGAACTGCCGCAGCCGAAATTGTCACCTGCCACCAAGAGCTTGCGCCCTTGGGATTCAGGGCGGTTCAGCACGAAGTCCGGCTTAGGAGAACCGTCAGCCTGGTAGCGCCAGTCGTAGAACAACTGGTCGCCCAGGCCTTCCTTGGAAATTGTCTTCAAGAAGCGCGCGGGAATGATCTGGTCGGTATCGATGTTGTCGACGGCCAGCACGGCGGCGCGGCTGGTGAACTGCGTGAACTTTTCCATGTTTCGATTCCTCCGTCAGCTCACCAGGGTTCTCACGTCGGTGACGCGGCCGGTGAGGGCGGCCGCGGCGGCTGTCAGGGGGCTGGCCAGGAACGTGCGCCCGCCCTTGCCCTGGCGGCCTTCGAAGTTGCGGTTGGACGTGCTGACGCTATACTCGCCGGGGGCGAGTTGGTCGCCGTTCATCGCGATGCACATTGAACAGCCGGCCTCGCGCCAATCGGCGCCCGCGGCCCGGAACACTTCGTGGAGTCCTTCAGCCTCCGCCTGCCGCTTGATCTGCTGCGAACCGGGCACGACCAAGACGCGGACATCCGGTGAAACTTTGCGCCCTTTGAGCAAGGACGCCGCGGCGCGCAGATCGCTCATGCGCGAGTTTGTGCAGCTTCCAATAAACACGACGTTTACGGGATGGCCCAGCAGAGGCTTGCCGGCCTCGAGATTCATATACTGCAGAGCTTTTCGGAGAGAGTCCTTCTCGACAGGATCGGCCACCGTGGAGGGGTCGGGCACCGGGGCAGTGATAGGGATGCCCATGCCGGGATTTGTGCCAAAGGTGATCATCGGTTCGAGCGCCGAGGCGTCGATGGAAATTTCGCGGTCGTAGGACGCGCCTTCGTCGGTCGGCAACTGGCGCCAGCGGGCCACGGCGGCCTCCCAATCGGCGCCTTTGGGGGCAAAGGGACGGCCGGCAAGGAACTCATAGGTCGTATCGTCGGGCGCGACAAGACCGGCGCGGGCGCCGCCTTCGATTGACATATTGCACACCGTCATGCGCTCTTCCATGGAGAGCGAACGGATGGTGGAGCCGGTGTACTCGAAAACGCATCCAGTGCCGCCACCGACACCGATGCGCGCGATCAAGGCAAGAATGATGTCCTTGGCCGTAACCCCGGGCTTCAGCGGCCCGTTGACGCGCACGGCGAAGCTTTGCGATTTGCGTTGCAAGAGGCACTGCGTGGCCAGCACGTGCATCACCTCGGAGGTGCCGATGCCGAAGGCCAGGGCGCCGAAGGCTCCGTGCGTGGCTGTATGGCTGTCACCGCACACGACGGTCATGCCCGGTTGGGTCAAGCCATTCTCGGGCCCGATGACATGAACGATGCCCTGTTTCTCGCTCTGAAAACCGAAGAAGGGGATGCCGAACTCCGCGCAATTGGCCTCAAACTGCTTCACCTGCGCAGCGGCGATGGGGTCGACAATGGGCAGGTGCCGCGGGGTGGTGGGCGTGGAGTGATCGCAGGTGCCGAAGGTGCGATCCGGCCGGCGGACTTTCAGCCCGCGTTCGCGCAAGCCGGCGAAGGCTTGCGGGGACGTGACTTCGTGCACCAGATGCAGATCGATATAAAGCAGGGCGGGCGCGCCGGGCGGTTCCGCCACGACGTGCGCATCCCAGAGTTTTTCGATGATTGTGCGGGGTTGGGACATCGGTTACAGGGCCTCGCAAACGGCTGCGCCCGCCTGTTCGGTGGTGAGCGGCGTGCCTTTGGGTTTCAAATCCGCGGTGGTGCGCCCGCTGTCGAGTACTGCTTCGATCGCGCGGTTGACCGCAGCGGCTTCCTCCAGCAGCCCGAAGCTGTATTCCAACATGGCGGCCACGCTTCCGATAGCGCCGAGCGGATTCGCCTTGTTTTGGCCAGCGATATCGGGGGCCGAACCGTGCACCGGCTCGTACAGGCCGACCCACGCCCCCGAGGGCTTGCGGTCTCCAATGGATGCTGAGGGCAGCATGCCAATGGAACCGGCCAGGACGGCGCCTTCGTCGCTGAGAATGTCGCCGAACATGTTTTCAGTCACAACCACGTCGAACCGGGTGGGGTTCAGCACCAGTTGCATCGCGCAGTTGTCCACCAGCACGTGTTCCAGCGCGACGTCCGGGTACTCGGCGGCCAAACCGGTCATTACCTTGCGCCAAAGCTGGGAGCACTCGAGTACGTTCGACTTATCCACACTCGCCACCTGTTTGCGGCGGTTGCGCGCCAGGTGGAAAGCCATGCGGCCGATGCGCTCGATTTCGGCCCGGCTATACGCCATGGTGTTGACGGCGCGCTCCTCACCTTCGGGCCCTTCCACGCCGCGCGGAGTTCCGTAGTAGATGCCGCCCGTGAGTTCCCGCACGATGATCATGTCAGTGCCCGCGACGCGCTCGTTCTTCAGGGGTGAAGAGTCGATCAGGGCGCGGTAGGTGCGCACCGGGCGCAGGTTGGCATAGACGCCCAGGACTTTACGGATGCCGAGCAGACCTCGCTCAGGGCGTTGGGCGGGCGGCGCGTTGTCGAACTCGGGCAGACCCACCGCACCCAGCAGCGTCGCGTCAGCATCCTGGGCCAGTTGGGCCGTTTCCTCTGGCATTGGCTGGCCGGTTTTGTGGATGGCGATGCCACCCAGCAGACCTTCGCGCAGGTTCAAGGTGTGGTGAAACTTTTCGGCGACACGCGCGAGCACCCGCATGGCTTCCCGCGTGACCTCCGTCCCGATGCCATCGCCCGGGAGGACAAGGATGTTGAGTTGCATGAGTAAAGCTGTGGTTGGTTTCTAATCGCCCGCCATCGCGGTATCGTGCAGAGCGGTGCGCTCGCCGGCTTTCATGGCGCGGATCAAGGCCAGAATCTCCTGGTCGGTCACGCCCTTCTTGCGGTCGGCGATGGCGATGAAGCCCTGGTAGACCGCGTCCAGTTCTTCCTTCGAAAGTTGATAGCCCAGCAGTTCGCACTTGGCGCGCAAGGCGTGCCGCCCGCTGTGCTTGCCCAGCACCAGCCGGCCTTCCGGAATGCCCACCGACTTGGGATCGATGATCTCGTAGGTGCTCTTTTCCTTCAGGTAGCCGTCCTGATGAATGCCGGCTTCGTGCGCGAACGCGTTCGCGCCCACGAGCGCCTTATTGGGCTGCGGGCCAAAACTGATGATCTCAGTGAGAAGGCGGCTGGCCGGGTAAATGTGTTCGGTGCGGATGCCGGTGTGGGCCGTAATCCGGTCCTTGCGCACGTTCATAGTCATCACGACTTCTTCCAGCGCGCAGTTGCCGGCCCGTTCTCCGATGCCGTTAATGGTGCATTCGATCTGCCGGGCCCCAGCGCGTACAGCCGCGAGGGAATTGGCGGTGGCCAGCCCGAGGTCGTTGTGGCAATGCACACTGATGATGGCCCGGTCGCCGACGGCCTTCACCATGCGCGCAATCAGTTCGGCGTGCTCTTCGGGGACGGAGTAGCCGACAGTGTCCGGCAGATTCACTGTGCGCGCACCGGCGTCCACTACGGCGCGGGTGACCTTTTCTAAGTAGTCCAGATCGGTTCTCGTCGCGTCCTCGGCGGAAAATTCCACGTCGTCCACGTAGCTGCGGGCGAGTTCCACAGCCTTCACGGCTTCTTCCAGCACCTGTTCCCGCGTCTTGCGCAGCTTGAACTTCAAGTGGATGTCGCTGGTGGCGATGAAGGTGTGGATCCGCGGCTGCCGGCAGGGTTCAAGGGCACTGGCCGCCCGCTCGATGTCCAACTGGCAGGCTCGCGAAAGAGCGGCCACTCTGACTTCAGGAAGATCCCGGCTGACCGCCTTCACCGCTTCATAATCGCCTTCGCTGGCAATGGGGAAGCCCGCCTCCATAATGTCCACCCCGAGTTCGGCGAGTTTGTGGGCCATCCGAAGTTTCTCGGGCACCGTCATACTGCAGCCTGGCGACTGCTCGCCGTCCCGCAACGTGGTGTCAAAGATATATACGCGCTGCCGGTCTTGCGACATGGTGTGTCTTCGCGCTCCTTGATGCTGCCTTGCCCGGGGGCCTGTTTCTCCGCACCGGGACAAAAAGTGCTTTTCCCATTCTCGGGCCCAGGGGTTGATTTGACAAATTTATAATGTGCTTGCAGTGAATAACCAATCTGGATACAATAAGTTTCGCAAATAACGCTAACGGTTGGTATTCAAGTCTGTGGAACTCTATCCATTGAAGGTTTTCCTCACTGTGGCCACCGAGCGGAGTTTTTCCCGCGCTGGCGAGAAGTTGTTGAGAACACAACCCGCTGTCTCTCTGGCGGTACAGAGGTTGGAGAGCGATCTGGGGGAGAAACTGCTGGACCGCACGGGCCGCGACCTGGTGTTGACCGATGCGGGAAAGATTGTATTGGAGTATTGCCGCCGCTTCGAGAATCTCGAGCAGGAGCTGGAGGTGGCGCTGACCGAACTGCGGGATATGGCCGCCGGGCGGTTGTCCATCGGCGCCAACGAGTCGACGTCACTATATCTACTGCAGCACATTGTGACCTACCGGCGAATGTACCCCAAGGTAAAGGTTCAGGTGCGCCGCTCGCTGTCCAGCAAGCTGCCGACACAGCTGATTGACGGGGACCTGGAGTTGGGGGTGCTCAGCTACGACCCGGAGGATGACCGGCTGGCGTTGGTGGACATTTACACCGACCATCTTTGCTTCGTCGTGGCGCCCAACCACCGGTTCGCGGGCCGCAAGTCGGTTTCCATCAAAGAGCTGGGCATGGAAACCTTCATTGCGCACAACGTTGTGTCTCCTTATCGGGACCAGGTGATCAAGGCGTTTGCACGCGCAAAGGTCTCACTGAACATGGACGTCGAGATGCCCACGGTGGAGACGATCCGGCGGATGGTGCAGCGAAACGAGGGTGTGGCTTTCCTGCCCAAGATGTGCGTGGAGCAAGAGACCGACCAGGGCCTGCTGGTGGAAGTTCCGGTGGATGAGATGAAGCTGGAACGGAAGATCCGGTTAGTGTATCCGGCGCGCCGGGCGCTCAGTCACGCGGCAAAAGCGTTCCTGGAACTTGTACAGCCTCAGGGCGGGGAACCGGCTGCCTAAGGGCGGCGCGGCGCGGTGCGTATCCAGGCCTCGACTTCGGAGAGCGAGGGGGCTCCGGAAACGCCGCCCACGCGCTGCACGGTAAGTGCGGCGACAGCATTGGCCAGCAATCCGGCCTGCTGGTAAGAAGCCCCACCCAGCAGGGCAGCGAGAAAGCCAGCCACGAAGCAATCGCCTGCGCCGGTAGTGTCTACGACGGGTACGTCGAAGGCAGGGCAATGAGTGCTGCCGTCCGGGTCAAACACGGAGCAGCCCGCTCCACCCCGCTTGATGACTACAACTTTCGCGCCGCCACTCCTGAGAATGTGGGCCGCCGCGTCCGGGCCGCTCTCGCCGGTAAGCATCAGCGCCTCGTCCTCATTCACAAACACGTAGTCGAGATAGGGCAGGGAGGGCGCCAAATCGGCCATCCACCGGCCGGAAGGATCCCAGTTCGCGTCGAAGGAAGTCGACAATCCGGCGGCGCGTGCGCGCCGCAGACACTCGGCGGCGTGAGCGCGAAATCCCGGGAGGACAAAGAAGCTGGCCTGGTGGTAGTGGCGGCAGCCGGCAATTGTGCGGGCGTCGAATTCAATCGGTGAGAGGAAAGCGGAAGCGCTTGCTCCGGGGCGGTGCAAGAAGCGCCGCTGGCCGGCGGCGCCCACCAAGGCGACGGAAGTTGCGGTGGGTGATCCTGCGATATGCCTTACCCTTGAGCAATCCACCCCGGCCTTGGCAATGCGTTCCAGCAGGAATTCGCCGGCTGCATCTCCGCCCACCGCGCCCAGGAGGCGCGCCGGTACACCCAGGCGGCCCAAAGCGCTGGCGGTATTCGCGCCGTTTCCACCAACGTGATACTCGATGGTGTCGACAAAGGTGGTGGTGCCCCAAGGCGCTTCTTCGGCAGGCCGCACCAGGATGTCGTAGACGATGCTGCCGGAACACAGCACGCCAGGGATGGCGGAGCAGGCTTGGCTCATGACAAGCGGTCCCTCAGTGCTTCCAGGGCCAAGCGCGGGCTGGCCAGCACTGGTGTCCGCATTTCGGATGAAAGGAGCGGCAACAGCCGGGCCATGCTGCCTTGCGCCAGCACCACCACGTCGTTCGCCGCGGCCGCATGGGAAATCACTTCCAGCAGTTGGCGGTCGTGGCCGGCCGAATCGCCGCGCATCAGGGAGTCGAACGCCCCGTCGGCAAGAAACGGCTGGGTCACCACTTCCTTCCCTGCGGCTGCCGCCTTGCGTTGGACCAACTTTTGCGTCGGGTGCAGGGTGGTAGGCAGGGTTGCCACGACAGCGACCTTGCTCCCGAGCCGGACCGCTTCTTCGGCCATCCGCTCATCGATCCGGACAACGGGGATCTCGACCAGGCTTGCCAGGATCCCGGCTGCTTCACCCACCGACGAGCAGCAGTTGAGGATGGCAGAAGCGCCCGCCGACGCGGCCAGCAACCCGTAACCTACCAGCCGGCGTGTGACGGCGGGGGTGAGTTCACCTGCCGCCCGTACATCGGCCAGCAGGCTGTCGTCTACTATGTTCACCAGCCGCACATGGGGCAGTAACTCGGCAAATAGCGGTTTCAACGGTTCCACCAGCACCATTCCGGTATGAATTGCGTAGACAGTGGGGGTCATGAGATTTCTCCTGGTTACCTCGAGTGCGGCGTTGGCTGCGCACGCCAGGGCACTTCGGTGACGGGTCCGGTGGCCAAGCCCCACAATGCCGCACCCAGCAAAGCGAACACGGCAGCGGCAAGGAACGCCGGCGGAAACGCGCCCGTGGTTTCCACCACCCAGCCGGTCAGCCAGGCGGCCGCGATGCCCGACAGGTTGCCAATGCCATTTTGCAGGCTGGTCCACCGGCCTGCCGCTAGCGGTCCGGCCAGCGTTTGGGTGATGGCCCAATGATTGGAAGTGTATGTGCCGAAAGCTGTGCAGGCCAGAAGCAGCAGAGCAACCGAGAGCGAGCGATCGGCCACCACCGCCACTGGAAGGATGATAGTGGACAGGCACAGGCCGCCCACGACGATAGACTTGCGCGCCCGTGTCGGGGAAACTCCGGCAGCCACCCAGCGGTCAGAAAGCCAGCCGGCCATGACAGTGGCAGCGGCAATCAGCAGGAAGGCGATGGAACTGATCTGCGCCATTGCTGCCATCGAGAAGTGGCGTTCCTTGATCAAGTACGTGGGCAACCAGGTGGTGAGAAAAAACCAGTAGTAATTGCCGCAGAAATGAGCTCCAAAGGCACCCCAGGCGCGCTTGCACAGCAGGATTTCGAGCGTGCTGGGGCCGCGTTCCTGCGCCTGGGCTTTCTGCCGCTCTCCTCCCGGCATCCAGCGCAACCAGGGCAGCAGCCAGAGCAGGCTGAGGAAGCCAAGCCCAATGAAGAACGGCCGCCAGCCGATGTGAGCGAGCAGGAGCCCTCCGGCGAGCGTGCCCAGGCTGGGGCCCAGTTTCGAGCCAGCATCCAACAACGAGTTGGCGAAGCCCCGGTTCTCCAGGGGGAGATCCTGCGTGATGACCTTCGAGTAGCAGGGGTAGGCAAGCGATTCTCCGGCGCCCAACACAAGGCGCGTGGCGAACAACGCTCCGAAGCTGCTTACCATGCCGGCTGCCACAGTGGCGCCGGACCAGAGCAAAGTACCAGCCCCCAGGACCCAGCCCACAGGGAAGCGGTCCGCTGCCCATCCTGCTGCGCCGAAGAGCTGCAACAACGCGTAGGTCCAAAAGAAGGCTGAAAACAGAACGCCCATCCGCGTCGGCGAGAGATCCATCTCTTTCTCGATCAAGGGCGCCGCTACCGCAAGGTTGCTGCGGTCGATGTAGTTGAGAAAGATCGAAACGATGAGCAGAATGAGCACGCTCCATTGAGCGCGGCTCACGCGGACTGTCTCCCGCTGGCCGTCCAGTCTTGCCACGATGTGGCGGCGCGCAGGCGTGCATTCACGGCGCCAATGTTCGCTACTCCTTCCGAATGCAGCCAATGGGTGAGTGCTTGCAATCCACCGCGGATGTATTCCGGGGCGCCGCCCTGCCAGTTGGCGCGGCCGCACAGCACGCCGCTGAACCGTGCGCCGGCAGCCGCGGCCATTTCCAGCGAGGCCAGGAATTCGGGGGTGCTCACCCCTGCACTCAAATAGATATAGGGGCGAGACGTGGCCGCGTCGGCCGCGCGATACCAATCCAGCGCTTCGTCCATGGCATACACCCGCCGGCCCGTGAAGACGGGACTGTCTTCGACGAACGCAGCCGTCACCGGAAACTCTACCTTCAACACATCCACGGCGTAATGCGGCTTCGAGAACTCCTCCATCGTGCGGATCACCCATTCCGGCTTGCGCTGAGCGTACTCTTCGCTGCGCGGGTCCAGGCCGCCCGGATCATACGTGACCGGTTCCAGGAAGAAAGGCAAGGCCAGCGCGTCGCATTCCGCGCCGATTCGTTCCACCATGACCCGCTTTGATTCATTCGCCGGTTCGTCGTCCGGTGCGTAGGAAAGGAGGATCTTGACACCCGCGGCGCCCAAATCGCGAAGCCGCCGCACACTCATTTCCGGCAGCAAGGCCAGCATGCGGTGCGGGCGGGGATTCTCAAAGCCGTCCATTTCATAGGTCAGCAAGAGGCCGCATGCGGGGGCGCGCTTTGCGGCTGCGGGTAAGCCATAATCGGGGTCCAAAAGCACTGCGCTGGCGTGTGGCGTCAGCGCTTCCGCGACCGCGCCTTTGAACTCGCTCAGTTGGCGGTCCGGGACAGACTCCCAAGGCTGCTCCGCCGCTGCCGCCAGCATCTTGCGAAGGCTCTTGCGCTGGTCGATCGCCAGCGCCGCAATCACACCATCCCGCGTGGACAACTGCTGCAGCCGGGCGCGCTTCGGCCCGGAGGGATCGTACCGCGTCATCGAGGGCTTCCCACAGGCCGGCGGCCTTAGAGCGCTTCCACTTCCAGGCCTTCGTGAGCGATCTCCACGCATTCGAAAGCCACGCCGCTGGCGCAGGCGTTCAGTTCCGGGCCTGTCCATTTCGCAACGAACCCGTTCCGGAACCGGAAGCGGAGCACCGGTTCCATCTGATCGTTCAGCATCATCACGGTGCCGTTACGGCGGTCCCGGGAAACAAACCACTGCCAGAGCGAGAGGTCCGTGCTGATCCCCCGCTTGAGCGTGATGTTCGTGTACTTGGTGAGGCCCGGGATTTTCCTCACCGCGTTCGTCTTGTCGCCCCCTTCACGGTATTCGATGACGGAGTGCTCGACTTCGAGACCGGCCGCCTCGGCGAAAGAGCTGAAAGCTATACCGTCGATCTCAACCTGGAAACGGTGGTGCGGAACGGGAGGTGTGAGGGACATGCCCTCCATTGTGCCTTACCCGCGGCGGAAGATCGGCCGCAGCCCTTTGGCCTCCGCCAGCAGGCTTTGACGCTCCGCTGGTGAAAGCGGGGCGAAGTTCGCCGCAATCTCCACGCTCATTTCGAACAGTTCAGCGACGCCCGGTGGAATGGCGGAGGTGACATCCTCTGACAAGGTGAAGCGCAGCGCGCGTTCGGCGAGACTGCGCTCGGTCACCGGCTCATACCAGCATTTGGGGTGTTTCCGCTCGCTGCCTTCCAGAGCCTGACGGGAGAGAGCCTTCAAGGCCAACCGGGCGACTCCCTTCTTCTTCGCGTAGGCAAGGGC
This sequence comes from uncultured Solibacteraceae bacterium, assembly GCA_964460395.1. Classification (GTDB taxonomy): domain Bacteria; phylum Acidobacteriota; class Terriglobia; order Bryobacterales; family Bryobacteraceae; genus CAYWQS01. The sequence goes on from CAYWQS010000004.1 coordinate 61,554, forward strand.
CTCCGGCCCGAAATCCTGGACTGCGTAGAGGGCGAAGTTGACGGGGAAGAGAATCGAGTCGAGTGGAAAAGCGTCCATCAGGGCGATGGCGGCCTGCATGGAATGAGCCGATGCGCCAAGGTAGCGGGCCTTGCCTTCGGCTTTCGCCCGCTGAAACGTTTCGGCGGCGCCGCCGGGCGCCAGGATCTTTTGGACGTCATCCATCGTGGTGACTGCATGGAACTGGTAGAGGTCGAAATGGTCAGTGCGCAGCCGCCGCCGGTTCCATCCCGACGACGAATATTCCCCCAAGTTTGACAGTGGAGCATTGGATGCCGTTCTGGTAAGGCGTTTGGGCAAACGCTTCATCCCTTGGGTTTTGGCCGCCACGAAGTTTCTCCGTTCCATGCTCCGAGTGTGGACTGGTTACATGCGCAGGTGCAGCCCTGTGCGGAAGCGGACCGCCCCGAACGCCCAAGCCAGATCCGCTACTTCATGGTGAATACTGAATACCCCGCCACTAGTTGTACAACAAGGACAAAATGTTAAATTAAACAATCAAATGAATGTAGATACAATTAGGTTTGTTGGAATAGATGAGGTAACTACGGCAGTATTTACTCACGAAAGATAGTGATTGGTTTTTGTTGACCCAGCCATGGGGGGTGGTAATCTCTTGGCTATGAAAGCTCAACAGTGCTTCATAGTGCTTTCGTTGGGTTTGCATCTATCCATGCCGGGCCTGTCTTTAGCCCAGCGGCCAATGGACTGTTGCAAGACCTGTGGAACCAGGGGTTCAAGTGCTTCTGGGACGCGGTTTGCGTGGCAATGCCAAATTGGACAAGATCATACTCCCTGCTATTGGCAACGCTGCGACCTCTGCAGATACCGCTGGGTACAAACCAGTTCCGGTACTACCGATTACGTATGGTGTTGCCCGGAGTTGTCCAACTACTGTTCTTCGTGCGGCAATATCTATATCAATGAGACGTACATTGACCAATGTTTTCCAAGTATCCCCTGCCCATGCGACGCGGCATGGGGATGGGCTTGATCTGAGACGGGAGGAAGTCTATGAACGCCCAATTGATCTGCGGCTCTATGGTATTCGCACTGCTGTTTCCTGGCGTACAGGCCCAGGACAAGGTCCGGGTCTCGGGGAACCCCCTTCGGATTGACTCCATACGTCTTGATGCGAAGCCGATAACAGTCATCTACGAGGAGTGGCTGTCTGCGCCCGGGCGAGCAGACCACCTCAGTGCTCGGCGAACCCTGGCCATTCGAGGAGACTTTAGTACCGTGGTTGACTACCAGGTTTTCACTCTGAGTGGAAACAAGGTTGCCAGTCACAGCCGGGAAATAGGATTCGCCAACGGTGACCGGATTCGTGTGGATGAACAGCTTGGGTTGTTGGTGGGAATCCATACGCCACTGGTGTTTCCCGATGATTTGCCGGTCTTTACGGCGAAATCCAACTGTTCGGAGAATTTCGCTGGACATAAGGAACGCGCGTACGAGAACAAAGGCGACCGCTGGTTGAACTATAGCGTAGTCTCTGAGTTACGGGGTGGGTCCAATAGCAGAATCACATCATGGCGCAGCCCGGAACTTGGTTGCGTCGAATTGCGTCGGCTCGTTGAGTTTTTGGATACTAATGGCGCCGTGGCTAGCGTGAGTGATTTGCGGGCAGTTTCCGTGCAGTTCGGCGAGCCAGACGCAAGTTGGTTCCGAATTCCCACCAATTATGAACACGTGAATTTCTCTACGCACTTCAAGAGAATGGCGCAGGCTTCCGGGAAAGTTGCGCAGCAGAGTGAGTTAGCTGGTTTCGAGCGGCAAGATGCTATATGGGCGCAGCACCGAATCCAGGACTTCTCACTTGCAGGCAAAACGCCCAGGCCCAGTGTCGCCACTGAGGGGCCGGCACAACCTAAAAAGTGAAGCGCAGACCGGCCTGAATGAGCCGGGGCGAGCCGGGCAGCATGCCGCGCACGCGGTCCACCAGCACCATACGGTCAGTCAGATTTTTGACCGTCAGGAATGCGGTGGTCCGCTGCGCCTCCAGCGGCACATTCAGCGTGGCGTTCCAGAGGACGTAGCCGGGCAGCGCACCACGCTGCCCGTCCGGGGTGGAGTTCACCGTGTTCAGGTCGTCACCAAACTGACGGCCGGTCTGCACCATTTCGATCAGGGCGTTGAATCCACGGCGGTGCGTCCAGGTCGCGGAGGCGTTGAGCAACGATTCCGACGCGTAGGGCAAGCGGCGGCCGGTAATGCTTACGGCCGAAAAGCCGGGAACATTGCTGAATCGCGTGCCCTCGAACCGCGCCACGGGCAGCCACGTCCAGGCACTCCGCAGAGAGAGGTTGTTGCCGGTGCCCAGCACGTTCCGGATTTCGTAGCGGCCGGTGAACTCCATGCCCTGGTTGAGAGTTTGTCCCGCGCTGGTCAGCACGGCGCCGACGCCCCCCGCCAGGCTGGCGGGGATGATCTGGTTGGAATAATCCAGCCGGAAGAACGTGGATTCCACCGAGAAGCCGCGGGCGATTCGCGCCCGGACACCCACCTCCGTGTTCCAGCTCAGCTCGCTGTCCAACTCAACGAAACCGCCGTTGTTGTTGATGATGTCTTCCGCGCGTGGTGGCGCGAAACCGCGGTGAATGCCGGCGAATAGGGTCAGGCGCTGCGACGGTGTCCACGCCGCGCCAATACCAGGAATCCACTTTGTCAGTGTGGCGTCGCCAGTCACGCCGGCGCTGTTGTTGAACAGGCGGTTGGTGCGCTGATAGTGCACGTTCTCCAGCCGCAATCCGGGCGTAAGGATGAACTTGCCAAAGAAGAAACGGTTTTGCAGGTAGCCGGAATACGCCTGGGTGCCCCGCCGGTTGTTCTCCACCGTGCGGCCAGTGCGCGCCAGCGGTGTGTCACCATTTACCTGCAATCGTTCCTGGACCTCGAAATGAGCCCGGAAACCCGCATCCATTTCGTTGCGGACGCCGAAGAGGCCGTGGCTGAGGCGCAGGCGCGGATCGATGCCGTAGGTGGAGTAGTGCCTCAGGCGGCCTTCGTTTCCGCAAGTCGTGTGCAGGTTTTGCATGCCGCCACAGGCGGGGTCAGCGGAATCGTTCGGGCGCTGGTTGGAGTTGCTCGATTGCCGCCACCAATCTCTCTTAAACACCGAGCCATAGGCAGTGGTGGTGAGAATCGCGCTGGGCGAGAGGCTCCAGCTGTGGGCGAGCGAACCGCCTCCGCGCCAGCCGTCAAAGCTGTCATTACGGAATGGGTTCTGGCGCGGGGCTGCCAGCCATTCATCGAGGCGCAATCCGCTATAGGTGACACGCGAATCCTCGGAGTAGTAGTTGCCTTTGAAAGAAAAGGCCTGGCGGGCGCCAACGGCAAACAGCGCCTTGGCATTGAAATCGTTCAGTGCGCTGCGGACGTTGTCCCGCGCGCCTTCCCCTTGTTTTCTCACTCCGTCCAGCAAGAGGCCAACGCCGCGCCAGGCGCCGCCGTAGCGCAGGTGCGCGTTCAGGTAGTCGCGGTTTCCGCCGGTGACCGAAACGGCGCCCGATGGACGGTCCGGCACGGGCGGAGTGACATAGTTCACCACGCCGCCGACGGTCATCGGGCCTTGCGAAATCTGCCCTGAGCCCTTGATGAGTTCGATTGAATCGTAGCGGTCGACCGGCGGATGGTAGTAGCTGGCGTTATCACCGTAGGGCGCGTAGGCGAGCGGCACGCCATCCTCGAGCAGCAGCACGCGCGTGCTGCGCGTGGGGTTCAGCCCGCGGATACTGATGTTCGGCCGCAGTCCGAAGCCCTCTTCGGGACGGGCATATACGCCCGACATCTTGCGCAGGGCCTCCTCAAACGTGAACACGCGGCTCTCCCGGAGCGCCGCTGGTTCCAACACCTCCACGGAGCCGGGCGTTTGCGCCACAATCTCCGGCGTGGCGGCCAGCAATCCTGCCGATACCAGAATTTCCTGGGTCAAGGTGGCCGGTCGAAGCGTCACCTCAACGCGCGCAGGTTGCCCGGAATCCGTGACCACTTCACCGCGCCACTGCGCCAGCCCGGGGCGGCTGACAATCAGCTCCCAGCGGCCCGGTGCAGCGACACGCAATTGACACTCTCCTGCGAAATCGGTCTCTGCCGCCAGCCGCCGGGAACCCTCCGTGCGCGCTTCCACGGCGGCGCCGGCGACTGGCGCTCCTGAGGTGTCCCGCACTTGTACATCGATTTGGTGGGCGTTTTGTGCATGGACCAAGGAAAGGAAGAGGATGGCCGGCAGGGAGTATTTCATCATAAGTACCCGCAAGTCCTCTTTAGACTATCTGCAAATGAGTTGCATGTCAAGAGTCTTGGCGGCCGCTTGATACACTGCTGCGCATGAGGATGCCATGGCGAACTCAGATGGTGGTGGCGGCTGTTCTGGCGGCCGGCTGCGGCGGAAGCAAGCCGCCGTTATCCTTCGCGGATCTGACACAGGAATTCGTTCAAGGGACTTTAGCCTTGAGTCCTGTCGGCGCCTCGGTCGCCGGCTATCACCGGCACGGCGAAACGCTGTTGGACGAGCGGCTGGACGACTATCGTCCGGAAGCGGTGGAGGCCCGCCTGCGCCACTGGCGCAATTGGGACAAGCGCCTGGAAGAGGTGCAGCAAGCCACGCTGGATGAGCAGCAGCGGGCAGATCTTCAGTTAATGAAGAACCAAGTGAAACTGGCGCGCCTGCAATTGGAAAAGGAGCGATCCTATACGCGGAACCCATCAGAGTACGTGGAGGTTCTAGGCCAGGGCCTGTTTACGCCCTACAGTGTGGACTACGCGCCTTTACCGGACCGGTGCCGCCATCTCACGGCTCGCCTCAAGGCCGCTCCGGGGTTCTTGTCGCAAGCCAAGGCGCAGTTGAAAAGCGCTCCGGGGATCTGGAGCCAGACTGCCATCCGTGACGCGGGTGGCATCCGCGGCCTTTTGGAGGGTCCGCTGGCTTCTTTCTGCCCTGCGGAATTGCAAAACGATTTCAAAGCGGCCGCCGCGGAGGCCCGCGCTGCGCTCGTCGAATTCGAAGCGTTTCTCGCCGGACTGCCGGACGAAGGCCCCGATTCCTGGCGCATGAACCCCGAGTTGTACCGCGAGAAATTTCAGCTTGTCATGGGCGCTTCGCCGGAGGAAGTGCTGGCGGAAGCCGAGGCCGAACTGCGGAAGACCCGCCGCCGGATGTTTGACACCGCGTTGCCCTTGCACACCAAGCACTACCCCACGCACCGTGACCCGGTGGACCTGAACCTGATCGTCGGCGAAGTGTTGGAGGTGATTGCACGGCAGCGGCCCACGCGCGAGCGGTACTTCGCGGAGGCCAACGCAATGTTGGAAGAAGCGCGTGCCTTCGTCCGTGCGCACCAGGAGAGGCTGGCGCCGCTGCCGCCGCGCGACAATCTGAAGATCATTGAAACACCGGCTTTCATGCGGGGCTTTTACAGCGTGGGCGGATTCCACCCGGCGCCGCCGCTACAACCCAATCAGGGCGCCTTCTACTGGCTCACGCCGTTCGAGCCGGGCGAATCCGCCGCTTCGGTCGAATCGCGCCTGCGCGAGTACAACAACTATGGCCTCCGCATCCTCACGTTGCACGAGGCTATCCCGGGGCACTACCTCCAGTTTGAGTACGCGGCTGGGATTCAGCCGGAGGCCCGCCGGGTGCTGCGCAGCCTGTTCGGCAGTGGCGTCTACATCGAGGGCTGGGCGGTCTACTCCAACGCGGTCATGCTGCGGGAAGGTTATCTTAACCGCGACCCGGCGTTGCAACTCACCTTCGACAAGCAGATGCTGCGCGTCATCGCCAACGCGATTCTCGACATCCGCTTCCACCAGGGCAAGCTCAGCGATGAGGAGGCCCTGGAACTGATGCGCAAGCAGACGTTTCAGGAAGAGCGCGAAGCGGCCAACAAACTCGTGCGCGCCAAGCTCAGTTCGACACAACTGCCCACCTACTTCGTGGGCTACCGGGCCTGGGAGAACCTGCGTGCGGAGGCGGAAAAGCGGGCAGGAGCCGGTTTTTCGCCTCGTACCTTCCACACGCGGGCGCTCGAGGCTGGCGCGCTGCCCATGCCTACGCTTCGTGCTCTGCTGCTCGAGGACGGCGCGGCCCGCTAAGCCGGGCGATGGTGGCGAGAATCCGCCATCCGGCCAGCACGCTGGCCCGCAGATTCCCCGAAACCTTGTTCTCGCCAGCTAGGCGCAGGCCGGAACGCACCGGCAATTCCACCACGCGCAGACCGCACTGGAGCGCGCGGACCTGCATCTCCACCGTCCACCCATAGGTGCGTTCCCGCATCCCCAGCTTCCTCCAGGTGGCGAGGCTCAATGCGCGCATCGGTCCCAGGTCGGTATAGCGGTGGCCGTAGCGCCAGCGGATCAGCGTGACGGCCAGCCAGTTGCCGAAGCGCTGATGGGGCAGCAGCGCCCCTTCGGCAGCCCGGCCCAACGCACGGCTGCCCAGCGCCAGGTCTGCCTGGCCGGTCTCCACGATGCGCAGCAGGCCGTCGGCTTCGTCCAGCGGTTCGCTGGCATCGGCCTGCAGGAACATCACCGTACCATCCCGGCCGGCAAGGAAAGAAAGCGCTGCCAGGCAGGCAGCCCCGTAGCCCCGTTCTGGGATTTCCACCACCGTGGCCCCGTGCCGGCGCGCGGCCTGCGCTGTGCCATCGGTGGCGCCGTTCACCGCAACAATGACCTCATCGAACAGCCCCGGAGGGATCGAGTCCAGCATCCGCCCGATCACCGGCTCTTCGTTGTAGGCCGGGATGATGGCGATGCGCGGCGGTCTTGCACCGTTTCCCCGGTCCATGGTTCAATCATGGCATCCGGATGCGTACCCTGGCCGCAATGCGATGGAGCTCCCTGCGCGGCATCGCCGCCTTCGCCAGGGATCTTCTGCTGGCCCTGATTCTGGCGCTGATCGTCATTCTGTTTCTGTATCAGCCGGTCAAAGTCGAAGGGACCAGTATGATGCCGACGCTGGTGGACCAGGAACGCATCTTCATCAATAAATTCGTCTACCGCCTGGGTTTAGGCGAAATCGAGCGGGGCGACACCGTGGTGTTCTGGTTTCACGGAGACCCGTCTAAGTCATACATCAAGCGAGTGATTGGGCTGCCAGGCGACCGCGTGGAGATCCGCAATGGAACGGTTTCCGTGAACGGGAAATCGCTCTGGGAGCCCTATGTGCCGCTCGGGTTTCGAGACCGTGCCAACTATGCCCCCGTTGTCGTGCCTCCCGACCACTTTTACGTTTTGGGCGACCACCGCACCTCCTCCAACGACAGCCGCAACTGGGGGCCCGTGCCGCGCTCGTTCATCTATGGCAAGGCTGTGTTTGTTTATTGGCCTCTCGAGCGGCTGGGCCTGCTACCCTAGCCTTCACGAATGCGAATCGACCTGACTGGACAGCGCGCCTTGGTGACCGGAGGCGCAAACGGGATTGGCTTGGCCACGGTGCGGGCCTTGCGTGACTGTGGAGCAGAAGTGTGGTTGGGCGATCTCTCGATGGAGTCTCCCGGCGAAGTTGCGCAACGGGAAGGGGTGCAAGGCGTCGGGTTGGACGTGAGGGATTCAGGCACGATCGAAGCGGCGCTGGACGCGGCGCATTCGCCCGAAATCGTTGTGGTGAACGCGGGCGCTGTCGTCTATCAGCCGCTCGAAGCGACTACGCTGGAGGACTGGCAGCGCGTACTCGACGTGAACCTCACGGGCGCCTTTCGCACCCTGCAGGCTTCAGCCCGGCGCATGAAACCGCGGCGCTCGGGCGCCATCGTCATTACGGCATCCACCAACTCCTTCGACGGCGAGAGTTCGCTGATTGCCTACAACGCCACCAAGCACGGCGTGCTGGGGCTTTTGCGGACCGCGGCCAATGAACTCGGGCCATATGGAATTCGGGTCAATGCCGTCTGCCCCGGCTTCATCCGGACGCGCCTGACCGCGAGCGCCTTCGAGGACGCGGCGTTCATGCGGGACTACACCCGGCATTTGCCACTCGGCCGGGGCGGAGAGCCGGAGGAAGTGGCGCGCGTCATTGCTTTCCTTGCTTCCCCGCTGGCCTCATACATTTCGGGCGCGCCGCTCTTCGTGGACGGCGGCCAGATGGCTGCCAAATTCGGCATCTGGAGCGAAAAGAACGGCCGGTTCCAGGGCGACCACTGGGAACTGCTATGAGGAACCTGGCTAGTCGCTATCCTCTATTCGGGCCTATTTGCTCTTCGTTGCTCGAAATACGCTTCCGAAGGCCTCATATCGCGATATTGTTGTTCCAGCCTCTCGAGGTGCGGATCGCGGAGGCTACGCGAGCGGTCGGCCCCGCCACAATTGCGCAACGCACACTCCCTTTGGAGCATATCCTTGGGGCTGACCTCGGCGTAGTCTCGATCAACGTAAAAAAGCGCCGCATCTGGTTCGCCCGCGCGGAATGACACGACCACCCGTTCGCTGGTGTCCCGGATCTGACCATTGGAATCCCTGCGATGCACAATCTGTTTTAACACTTCGCAACCGTAAGCAGGTGCCATCCAGTAGTGGCCCGCGTCGTCCGCCACCTCCACCACATCTACACCTAGCAGAGTGCTTCTGCCTACGCGTCGGAACAACGCCTGGCCAGATGAAGGGAGAACGGTACAGTCGCTGCGCGGATCCAGGCGTCGCAATGCGCGGCCTGCTACGACATCCGGGGGCGACTGAAACGTCGACAGCGCCCGCAACGAGTCCATCACTCGCATCTCGATGCCGTTGGCAAGTTGAATGTCGCGGGTGACGAACACCGTCGAACTCCGCAATACCTCCAGCCGGCGCGAAGTCGACCCGTCGCTCCTCATCCCTATTGTGTACCGGACTGCCGGGGTGTCTGCCTCACTGGGGCTGGCAGTACCGCCGTGCCGTTCCTCCAATACCGCGGTGAACGCAGCCCCGGAAGCGGCAACCCTGGGTGCGCTCGGCTGAACAAAAAAAAGCCCGCGCCGATTGTAGGTCCTCCATCCCCACCCCAGAAGAAACGGAGCGAGGAAACCTATAACGAACAATAAGACCAAACTACGGGATAAATAACCGGTCATCACAAGCCACTTTCAATACACGAATCGGTTTACTTAGTGCATGGACAATACGATAAAGTGTATTCGCATTTCTCCACCACTTTTCTCGTGTCCGATGTCTTATCGCAGTTGATTGCATCACCTCCGCCACATGGAAAACCTGTACAGGTTCGTTGATAACAAGTCCAGTCGTTGCACCAAATGGTGTTGAAAGTTGTAATACCTGTCTCGTATCCTCCGCAAACTTGCACGCAGGGGTCAAACAATTCCTGGGCCTTTGCTACAACTGCACCCAATAAGATACCGACAAGAATCGCTGTCAACTGCATGATTCGATTCATAGGAAGCAGCATGACCGATTCTCCTGTCTGATTTTGGATGAGGCGCCTTAATTCAAGTTCAAGATCGACCGGACTATAAAGAATCCACGCCTAGTCTTGACCTGCGGACCACTTTTGTCAAGATACGTTTATAACAGGTTCATACAACTTGTTGAGAGCATGAAACATTAAGCGGCCACCTTTAACAGCGCGCCTTGGTGACCGGAGGCGCAAACGGGATTGGCTTGGCCACGGTGCGGGCCTTGCGTGACTGTGGAGCAGAAGTGTGGTTGGGCGATCTCTCGATGGAGTCTCCCGGCGAAGTTGCGCAACGGGAAGGGGTGCAAGGCGTCGGGTTGGACGTGAGGGATTCAGGCACGATCGAAGCGGCGCTGGACGCGGCGCATTCGCCCGAAATCGTTGTGGTGAACGCGGGCGCTGTCGTCTATCAGCCGCTCGAAGCGACTACGCTGGAGGACTGGCAGCGCGTACTCGACGTGAACCTCACGGGCGCCTTTCGCACCCTGCAGGCTTCAGCCCGGCGCATGAAACCGCGGCGCTCGGGCGCCATCGTCATTACGGCATCCACCAACTCCTTCGACGGCGAGAGTTCGCTGATTGCCTACAACGCCACCAAGCACGGCGTGCTGGGGCTTTTGCGGACCGCGGCCAATGAACTCGGGCCATATGGAATTCGGGTCAATGCCGTCTGCCCCGGCTTCATCCGGACGCGCCTGACCGCGAGCGCCTTCGAGGACGCGGCGTTCATGCGGGACTACACCCGGCATTTGCCACTCGGCCGGGGCGGAGAGCCGGAGGAAGTGGCGCGCGTCATTGCTTTCCTTGCTTCCCCGCTGGCCTCATACATTTCGGGCGCGCCGCTCTTCGTGGACGGCGGCCAGATGGCTGCCAAATTCGGCATCTGGAGCGAAAAAAACGGCCGGTTCCAGGGCGACCACTGGGAACTGCTTTAACGCCGCCGGAGGAAATTCAAGACCAGCGTCAGGACGATACTCAACAAAAGGCAGGTAACGATCGGGAAATAGACCGTGCCCTGCTTGCCTTTCCAGAGGATGTCGCCAGGCAGGCGGCCCAGACGCAAAGGCGTTTTGTCGAGCAGGACCAGAAAGAGGCCTGCCGCCGCCAGCAGGCCTCCCATCAGAATCAGCGATTTGCCCAGCGAGTTCACAGTGAATAGACGCGGCCGCGGTGCTGGCCGACGAGGATTTGAAACAGGCGGTGCGCAATCAGTTCGTGGAGCGTAAACAGTTCCTTCTGCGCCTCGAAGACACTTGCCGCGTCGGCTGGGTTTTCAGGCTGGCCGCCCGCCTTCAGCGCATCGGTGGCTTCCTTCAGGATCGGATCCGTCATCACCTCGCCGGCCATCTCCCACAGCGTGATGAACCGGTCGACGGCTGTCGGGAAACTCACCTCAAACACACCCCGGTTCGATGTCGTGCGCGGAGGCTTGTAGTCGAGGTTGAATGGGCCTTGGTAGTTGTAGCTGCGCAGCAGCACCAGCACGTTCAGCCAGTCCAGCGGATTCACCAGCCCGACGGCGATATCCACATCGTGCTTGAGCCGGTAGCCGTCGTTGATGTCGAAGTGGAAAAGCTTACCGCACATCAGCGCGCGCGCCAGGGCGGCACGCGGGGCGGCGCCCCACATCAACTCGTGTAAGTACTCGGGATTCAGGCCCACCATCTCAGGGTGAGTCAGCTTGCCTGAGAAGATCATGGCGAGCATCGCGTCGGAGGTGGGCAGCAGGATTTCAGCCGCCGGTTCAAAGGGCTTGGCCTCCATGCAATGCTTGTGAGGCGCGCGGTTGTACTTGCGCGCCAGTTCAAGATCCGCGTCACAGGCTGCGTTCAGGCCTTCGCAGTACCAGTTGAGCGCCTGCGGTTCATCCACAGCGCCCTGTACCTGGTAGCCGAAGGAACCGGGCCAGTAAACCACGAATTGCGAACCCAGCCGGTGACCGATCTCAATCGTATTGCAGAGCCGGCGCTTGGCGTACTCCCGTACGGCTGGCGCTTCGGCCGCTGGTCCTGCGGCAAACACTGCGTGGTGGAACGTCTCTGTCGTCACCATCGAGCATTTCACGCCGTGCTCCTTGAGAGCCTTGCCGATCCGTTCCACGATGGACCACTGCTCATCCAGGAACAGGGCAGAGTAGGGGATCACGTCCGTGTCGTGTGTCGTCCACCAGCCAATGCCCAACTCGCCCCATTGGCGGATGACTTCCTCAAAGCCCACCGGTTTTCGCGTGGGGGCATGGAAAAGGGCGTGGCCTTCATAAGCGGCAGCCCACTGGGGGCCTGAAATGAAATACTTTCGGCGCGTCTGCGGGCTGTAACTGCCTCCGCAGGCGGCTGTCAGGCGCGAGACCAGGGCGGTCTGCTCGGATTGGGAAAGAGGATTCATGGGAGGACTCCGCACACATCATATCCCAGTGGGCGGTCCGGCGCGCACGTCCAAAACAGAACTACCCAGTTGCGTTTTATGCACAGCCTTCCCACAGCGGTGCGTCCATAACTGATTGAAAATAAATTAAATAAAAGACGTGGATGTCCGTCACCAAAACGCAATTTTCTGTTGACCCAACCTCGATCCTGGTTCATAGTGAGGATGGTTCCAAGAGGTTCACGTGATCGGTGAGCCGAAGGGAGCGAAACGATCCTGGAACGGTGATCCTGGTAGCGGCCGGCGCAAGTCGGTGGCAATCCAGGGGAGCGAAAGGGTAACGGGCGCTTCTGACGGTAAGCGATGCGGCGGCTTCTACCACTGGCTGCTTTGATCCGGAGGGCTGCAAGGCCTGAAGGGGAGTGACGGTGGCGAGACAGCAGCCGGAACCGGCGTGGGCAGAATCGGATACGGGTCGATTTCGGAGATCGTGCCTAGGCGTGACATGGACGCGGGGCCGGGAGAAATTGGCGGACCGGACCGAGGAAGCAAATGCCGGGGAACGGAAGCTCCAGGGCAGGAACGTTGACCCTGTCGGGGTGAGGCTGGTGACAGTCCCCTCCCGGCGGGCGAGTGAAAGCCCGAAGCGACGATCCCGCTTCAATCGAGTGGTTCAAGGCTGAACAAAGGCCCCTTGAAGCCTGTCAGAGAAATCCTGGCAGGGGGAGGGCTGAGGAAGGCTGAGACGATTCGAGGGACACGCTCAAGCTTGGCATGCGAGCTGGAGAGCAAACCGGGAGCATGGGTCACTTGGAACCATTTCCTTTTTCCTAAGCGCTCAGGATCAGAGGGCCGCGCCGTAAGGCTGCGGCCCTTTCGATTGAAGGCTCCTCTCCCAGCTCAGCCCGCTAACCCGGCAGTTCGGCTATTTTCGATTCCGTCTTGCGGCTGAGCGGTCGGCTGCTGATAACGGGCGCGGCGTTTCCGGAAACTCACGAAGTTGCAGCGGCAGGCCTCACAACGCACCCGGCGCGCGCCGAACAGGAGCCGCAAGCGCATCCAGGCGGAGGGGCGATAGTGGGATTCGCTCCAGGTAGTGAGGTCCATCCGGAAGCAACGTGGGCACTTGGCGCACCAGATAGTATCGATTCCGAAGACGTTTTCCTGAAACCGGGTTTGGCACTGGGTGCAGCGAAAGCAGTACCGGCCCAGGAACTCGCCCACGAACTCGTTCAGGTTCTGAGCGCGGGTGGCCCGGACATCTGCGGACTCGCAATTTGGGCAATGCACACGGGGGCGTGATGGCATTACTAGTACTAACGATTAATGCACGCAAGACCGGGTCCGGTCAATTTATTTCTGCAGCGGCAGGCGCAAGTTTGGCCCGGCGGGCAGCCTGTTGCACATAGCGGGCCTCGTACTCCCGGTAACCTTCCAGCAGGCGCAGGAGGGCGCTGTCGTCCCGGCGGATGGAAATCCCCTCTACTGCGGCTACCGCCAACAGATCCCGCGTGGACGAGGTGATGAACAACCCGTCAGCGCGCTCCAGGTCATCCACTGTCAGATCCCGCTCCACCACGCGCAAGCCGGGAACTCGAACCTCTTCCAACAGGAGTTCTCGGGTAATGCCAGGAAGGCAGCCTGCGGACAGTGGCGGGGTGCACACTTCCTGGCCGAAGACGGCGAAGACATTCGCAGAGGTGCATTCGCTGACGTGCTGGTGCTCATTGAGCAGAATCACTTCGTCAAAGCCGCGTAAATGTGCCTCTTCGTACCAGACGAGATTCATTGCCCAAGCCATGATTTTGGCGCCAGCGAAGACGTTGGCAGCATGGCGGGCATTCGCCACCAGGCCCAACCGGACGGCGTCGCCCCAGTTGTTTCGCTCGGCGGTGAAGGCGAGCAGATCCACTTCCCGCGCCAGACCTGGTCCCTCCCACATCGTGCCTTTGTTCCGCACCACGGCCACTCGCAGAGTGGAATTACGCGCGCCATTGGCCTCTACCAGGCGCAGCAACCCATCTTCGAGTTCCGCCGGAGACCAAGGGAAGGGTACGCGCAGCAGTTCCGCATCCCGCCGCATGCGCGCCCAGTGGCGGCCAAATGCAAACAGCACGCCATCCACCACCTTGACGGTGGAAAATACCCCCCAACCATTCATGACCCCCACCTGTCCCGGACTCAGCACCCGGTCACTGGCCGGAAGAATCTCGTGGTTGAACAGGATCTGAGGGTGGATCATAGCCTAACCCTTCTTCACGACCTCGCGGCACTTTTCGAAAAGTTCGAGCAGCGATTCGGCCTGCTCTTCCGGGCTCCGTGTGGCCTTGCCCCCAAAGCCCACCGCCTGGGCGCCCTTGCCGTAGCCCGTGGATGTGGCAATGAATTTCATCAACTCCAGCGCCACCGTGTCCTTGGTGGCCTCGTCCTTGGCGCCGCCTGCCCGCGTCCCGGCCTGTTCTTCCATGAGAGGAACCCCCGTTGTTCATTCTCCGGCAACATCTCCAGCGAAGGGCCGGAGCCGGAATCTACTACTCTATCTAAAGGCTGCATGGCGGTGCTCGCAACCAGCTTTGAGCGACGGATGCGCGGTGGCGCCCAGGCTCACCTGCTAGGCTGCGACGACGGCAGCTACTATGTGGTCAAGTTCCGCGAGAACCCGCAGCACCGGCGCATCCTGATCAACGAGTGGCTGGCGGCAACATTTCTGGAGTTTCTCCGGGTCGCGGTGCCCGAGGTGAGGCCAGTGGAAGTCCGTGCGGAATTTCTCGAATCCGAGCCGCACATCCGGCTGCAATTGGGCCAGCGCGAGATCCCCATCGTCCCGGGCCGCCATTTCGGCTCGCGCTTTCCCGGCCATCCGGACCGGGACGCGGTTTACGATGTATCTTCCCGATTCGTTGATGCCGCAAACCACGAATCTCCGGGATTTCTGGGGCGTGCTGGTCTTCGATAAATGGGCCGGCAATGCCGACAGCCGTCAGGCGGTTTTTTGCCGCCGACGGTTGCGCGACATGCTAGGAAGCAAGGCCGGGCAGGGCACGAAGAAGGGGTTCGTCGCACTGATGGTGGACCACGGGTTCATTCTGGAAGGCCCACATTGGAACCTGTCCCGGGCGCCACTCCAGGGCTTATATTTCCGCCCCATTGTCTATCAAGAGCTCCGTTCGATGGACGATTTTGAGCCTTGGCTCTCGTTGGTGCGAAGCATGCCAGAGGAGATATTCGACCGCGCCTTGCGATCAGTACCCCAGGAGTGGTTGGACGGCGATCTGCCGCAACTGGAAGCCGTGCTGGAGCGGCTCTACCAGCGCCGGGAAATCGCCGCCGATCTTGTGCGGGAAAGCATCTCTGCACGCCCGGGCCATTTCCCCAAATGGCAAGGCTGAGGCTCGTTTAGCGGCGCTTCTTGGCCGGAGCCTTTTTGACGGCCTTCTTGCTCGCCTTTTTGGGGGCAGCCGTTTTGACGGCCTTCTTGATGATTTTTTTGGCAGCTTTTTTCGGCGCGGCCTTCTTGACAGCCTTCTTGGCGGCTGCCTTCTTCGGAGCGGCTTTCTTAGGAGCAGCTTTCTTTGCCACAGCCTTTTTCACGGCTGGCTTCTTGGCCGCCACCTTGACCGCCACTTTCACGGCCGCTTTTTTCACAACCACCTTCTTCGCAGCGGCCTTCTTCACCACCGGCTTCTTTACCACCTTCCGGGCGGGTGGCGCCGGAGGCTTCGGTGCGGGCGCCACGGCAACCGGAGGTGGGGGTTCCGGCGGCGGGGGAGCGGCGGGCGGCTCCGGTTCCGGCGGGTTGGGGGGCGGGGGAGCGGGCGCTGCCACTGCCGGCTTCGGCGGGGGCGCCGCTGCGGGCGCCTCGGAAACCTCAGGCTCGAACTCTGCCTCTACGTCACTGACCCCATCGTCGTGAAAAGCGGAATCAAAATCAGATTCGTCATCGTAGGAGTCGAAAGGACTCGCGATCCATCGTTGCATGCAGTATGCCTGCCTCCTGCTCGCAGGGCTAAAGCACACTTAACACGTTTTGTTTAGTGGAACAAGACCCAGAACCCCGCAAACCAAAGAATTTGCCAACAAGCAGAGGCTAGCGGCGCGCGGCCGTCTTGCGGATGGCGGGTTTTGCAGCCGCTACGCGCCTCGCGTTGCTGGCGCTACTGCGGGTGGCCGTGGTCCGTTTCACGTTTGCAGCGGGTCGGCGGGCTGCCGCCGTCTGGACCGGTTCTGGTTTGGGCTTGGCGGGAATCAACAAGAATTCGCCCGTTTCCGGGGACTCAAAGAACTGCTGGTCCAGGCGGGCGTTGGCACTGACGATCGAACTCGCCGGCGTCGCATACTGCCTGGCGATGGATAGCAAGGAATCACCCGGCGCCACGCGGTGTAGCCGCCAGGAAGCACGGTTGATTTCGGGCACGGCCTCCAGGACGGAGGAGATCTGCGTGGCCTTGCCTTTCGGCACCCGGATGTCGAACGAAGCGGGCGCAACCCCGCGCAGCAGAGATGGGTTTAACTCGCGGATCAGCGTGACTGGGACATCCGCGGCATCGGCCACCAGCGCCAGACTCGTCGGGGCGGTGGCCGTTAACGTGTCGTACTCCAGGGGGGGCTCGGCGCCCGGCTCTGGCAAGCCATACTCGCGCAGGTTTTTCGTAACGATTGCCATCGCCAGGATCGCGGGCACATAGTTCATCGTCTCCTGGGGCAGGGCGCGGCGGCGGCGCAACTCCCAGAAATCGGCGTAACCGGTTCTTTGCACAGCGCGCTCCACGCAATACGGCCCACAGTTGTAAGCCGCCATGGCGAGATACCAGTCTCCGGTCTGGTTGTAGAGATCTCGCAGGTGGCGGGCGGCGGCGCGGGTGGCCCGCTCCGGGTCCAGCCGGTGGTCGTGCTGTTTGGACCGGTCCAGACCATACTGCGCGCCAGTGAACGCGATGAACTGCCACATGCCCACGGCCGCCTTGTGCGACACGGCCATGGGCTGGAATCCGCTTTCGGCCTGTGCCAGGTGGATGAGTTCCTGCGGCACGCCCTCTTCGGCCAGAATCCGCTGGATCATGTCTCGATACCGGCCGGACCGCCGTAGTCCTGCCAGAAGCGTTCGGCTGCCTCGTTCCGAAGTGAAGAAATTGATGTAGCTGAGCACCGCGTCGTTCACCGTCAACGGCAACTGCGAAGCCGAGGCCTGAACATGCGCCAGCGTCTTGTTCTTCTGTGACGGGTCGACGGGGAAGGTAAGGTTCAGGATGTCTTTCAGAGGAGACTGCGTGAAGATCGGGCTGTCGAGCGAGACTCCCGCCTCTAAACTTTCTAAGTCGTACCGGTAAATGAGGCGCGCCAGCTCTTCAAACTTTCGTTCCGAGATCTCCCGGTCGGCCACGCCTTCCGGGACATCCAGCAAAACCTCCAGCGCTTTATCGAACTCCCGGCGGGCGTCTTCCCGCTTGCCTTCCTGCAGGTGAAACTTTCCGTACTGAAAGTGGCGTTCGGCAACGCGCACGGCCTTTTGCGCAGGCGTCTGCATTGAGGCAGGCGTCTCGCGCGGCACGATCAACTGCGACGGACCCGCCAAGGGCTGCCCCACCGGCCGCGCCAAAGCAGGCTCCGCCCCGCGCACTTCGAGCGGGGCTTCCACCAGGTGATTGGTGAACCGGGGCCGGTCCAACTTTTGGGCGGACAGGGGAGGGACGACAAGAGAAAGCGAAACCAAAAGGACCGCGGGTCCCATTGCCCGCGGCAAGGGTGAGGTGTATGACAGAGATAACTGCATGCCAATGGGTCTGGCGAACTAAAATAACGTCTACATGACTTCTATCGAAGTTTCGACTGTATCCCAATAGGCGGCCCTGGGTCAACCCGAAACATATGGTGAGTAAAGAATCTACAACTCGTTCCGCGTCGCCGGTGCAACACCGGAACTTGCTCATTTTGCTTGGATTGGCCGTTGTCACGGTTGGGTTAAAAGAGACACGCGCCTCCGGTGAAATTCCTGAGGACAGGGGTGCTGCCGGTGTCTACCAAAGCCTGAAGCGCCTCCAGACCGGCGCCCGGGTTTTGTATGTGGTGGCCCACCCGGACGACGAAGACGCCGGGACGCTCTGCCTTTTGAGCCGCGGGTATGGGGCTTCGGTCACCCTGCTGTCACTGACGCGGGGCGAGGCTGGGGCCAATTTGATCACGGGCGATTTCTTCGACCGGCTAGGAGCGCTGCGCACCCTGGAACATGTCCGCGCGGCAGGCAATTATGGCGTCGAACTCCGTTACACCCGGTTTGCGGACTTCGGTTTCTCGAAGAGCGTGGAAGAAACCTGGCGCAACTGGGACCGCGAGGCCGTGCTGGAAGACGTAGTCCGGGTGATCCGCGAAGTCCAGCCGCATGTGGTGATTGCACGGTTTCAGGGAACGGCGCGAGACGGCCACGGACACCACATTGCCTCCGGGCTTCTGGCACAGGACGCCTTCCGCGCGGCCTCCGATCCTGCCCGGTTTCCGGGTGCGGGCAAGGCGTGGCAGGCTGCAAAGCTCTACACGGGGAATTGGCGGGCTGGGGAACCCGGGGTGCTGGCGGTGGATTCCGGCCAGTATGACCCCATTCTTGGCCGGAGTTATGCAGAAATTGGACGGGAGGGTTACCGCTTTCAGCGCAGCCAGGCGATGGGGGCTGTTCTGATGCGCCCTGGTCCTTCCATTGCCTACTACAGGCGAGCCGACTCTCCTGGCGGAAACGAACAGTCGTTCTTCGACGGGTTGGAAAAGCAAATAGCGCCGCCCCAGGAATTGGCTTCGTTTTCGCAAAAAGCCCGGGCTGCCTGGCCGAACGGAGATGTCGCCCTGGTCCTGGCGGAGGGCCTGAGGGCCGCGCAGAAGCTTGGTGACCCGGTCTGGATCGAGAAATTTAATTCTTCTCTTATCAAGTTGTTGGGGGTGGAATTAGAAGTTTTGGTGGAGCCGGAAAAGCCCGTCGAGGGCATGGCTGCTTTGTTTCGGCCCGCTACTACTTTCCGGCTGGCCAGCCCCGGCGTACCATTTCGGGTGCGCTCCCGGTTGCATGTCCGCTCCAGCCAACCGGTCAAGCTTGGGGGTTTGCGGTTTGAGGCCCAGCCGGACGCCCGCCACCGGCAGATCGAAAGTGGACTGTACGAGCACGTGCTGAATGGCGCGCCAACGGCAGCGCACTGGCGGAGGTCCTCCATCCGGGAAACCCGCTACGAATACACCAGCCCAGCCCAGTGGGGCCGGGCTCTGCCTGCGGTCCCTCTGGTCTATGTCCAGGAGTTCGAGTTTCAGGGTGCGAAAGGTGAGGTGCGGGCCGTACCGCTCACCCGGCAAATCGATCCCATCGGCTTAGAGGTGCGGGAACCGCTGGCGCTTGGGCCTGGGCTTTCGGTGCGGTTCACGGAAAGCGCTTTGGTAATGCCTTCCACGCGGCGGGACCAGCCGCTGGAAGTAATTGTGCGGAACGAGGGCGGTCAGCCAGCAGACGCCAAGGTGCGGCTCGACATTCCTGCTGGTTGGGAAGTGGAGCCAGCGGCACAGTCCATCCGCCTGGAGCGGGAAGGGGAGGAGCAGCGCCTGCGATTTGTACTGCGGCCCACCCAGCGAGAAGCAGCGGGCCGAGTGCTGATTGGCGCCGTGGTGGATAGCCACGCCGGGACGGTGCGGCACGGATTCGAGCGGATTACCTATGGCGGGCTGGGTGCGGTCTATCTCGCATCGCCCGCGCAGATTGTGCTGGAACGGGCGGACGTGACTCTGGCGCCAGGCCTGCGGGTAGGCTATGTGATGGGCAGCGGCGATGAAGTGCCCCTGGCACTGCGCCAGTTGGGCGCTGAAGTGGACCTGCTCGACGCCGGGACGATTGCCGGGGCCGACCTCGCCCGGTATCACACGATTCTGCTGGGAATCCGGGCGTATGCGGCCCGGCCGGAATTGGCAGTCCACAACCGGCGCCTGCTGCACTATGTCGAGCAAGGCGGCGTTTTGATCGTGCAGTACAACACCCAGGAATACGACCGGAATTTCGGGCCGGCGCCTTACACGATGACGGCCCGGGCGGAGGAAACCAGCGAAGAAGACGCGCCGGTGACTGTTCTGGCGCCGCAGGATCCGGTCTTCTCCTGGCCGAACCGGATCACGGCGCAGGACTGGGATGGCTGGTTTGAGCAGCGGGGATCCAAGTTCTTCACAACCTGGGACGCAAGTTGGCAGCCAATGGTGGAGACGCACGATACCGGTCAGGCTCCGCAGCGGGGTGTGTGGCTGCAGGCTCGCCACGGGAAAGGGCTCTACGTGTATTGTGCGCTGGCCTGGTACCGGCAACTGCCAATGGCTGTACCTGGCGCGGCTCGGATCTTTGCCAACCTGGTGAGCCAGGGAGCGCCCGGCGCGCCGTGGCGTCAGGCCAGGTAGGCGCGGATCAGGCGGATGTTCTCAGGAGGCGTCTCCAGCGGCAGGCAACCGGTGCCCATCAGGCAGTTGGGGCGGCCGTTGGCGATGGCAAGGATGCGGTCCACTTCGGAGTAAATCGCCGCAGGATCGGGGCAGGCGACGATGCGCGGATCCATGTTGATGCGTACGTTGACGCGCGGGTGTGTTTCGCAGAGCCGGTCGACGAAAGCCTGCTGGTTGGTTTCGACGTTGCACACCACGTAGCCTGTTCCGGTTTCGAGCAGAGCATCCAGAATCTTCACGGTGTTGCCGCCCATGATGCAAGGCACCGGATGGCCCACAATCGCCGCAGTGGTCCGCAGGATGTGCTTGAGTGCAGGCAATTCGAGTTCGCGGAACTGCCGGGGCGAAAGCAGGGGCGGGGCGGCGGCGGATTCGAAGAAGGCTACATCCAGTCCTGCCTCGATGACAGCGCGCACGAAACGGCCCTGATTTTCGGCCAGCGAGAGAAGCCAGCGGGCGACGTCGTTGGGACGCAGCGCCACATCCTCGCACAGTTGAGTAAGGCCCCGGAGATTGATGGCGATGGAGAAGGGGCCGGCCACGGGGATGCGGACGTCGGCGGAGGGCAGGTCGAACTGGAGCCGGCGGCCGACATCGAGCACCATGGCAATGCGGCCATCGCGCACGGGATCGAACGGAGCCAGCCCAAACGCCTCGTCGAGCGAGGAGAATAGCGGCTCGCGGATGGCAGGGATGCCGTCGCCGCCCGGATCCACCACCTGAGCGCCGTAAGCTTCCGGTTCGAGATTGTAGATGTCGATGCCCACGACGATGGGCGTGTGGCGGTACTCGAGCCAGGCGTCGCGGTGGCCACGGTACATGAGTTCGGGTTCGCGGGAAGTGATGTAGGGAGAGCGTCCGGCGAACCGGGCGGCGTGCTCATAAACGGAGGGGTTAAATGGGATTCTCATGTCCGTTTTCCGGCCACTGGCAGTATATCCAGCTTTCCGGATGAAACAATGGGGCAATGCCGCCAGCAGCCATTCGAATCAATCGCAGGGAGTGGGCAGGCGCATTGGCAGGGATCGCACGGCCGGCGTGGGCGGCGGGCCGGCCCTGCCGCTTTGTGCACGCCCACTTGAAAGAGCCAGGGAAACCACTGCCCCAGGCAGGCTTCGCGATGCATGCCATCGAGCCGGATGGGCCGGATCTGATGCTGCGCTGGCCGAAAGAGGTGCGGGGGGCAGTCGGCGTGGGGTTTGCCTTTGGCCATGATTACCGGGAGTTCGGCAAAATCACGTTGTCGCTGGCGCGGAGCGGCAAGAGGCTGGGCGCCGTGGATGTGAGTCTGGCCCCGCGCTTCGATCCCTATTTGTTGGAGTTGGAGGAACCCGACGCCCGCGCCGCGTCGCGGGAAGGGATCGTGCTGCGCCCGGAAGGCGGCGTTGCATTGCGTTCCGTGTTGAGCGTGGCTGAACCGGTGCGGCAGGAGGCGCCCGCATTGCATCCCTACCTGCTGGTTCCGGGAACCTTGAGCCCGTTGGAGGAGTATGGGAGGCGGATGCGTTCGCTGGACGTGACACAGGAGTTCGATTGGCGCGCCGGTTGCGTGTTGGAAGGTCTGCAGGCCCTGGAAGAAACGGGCGCGCTCCGCCGCTTCCTGCGCCACTTCTTGGAAGACAGCGGGCCGGATGCCACAGCGGAGTTTGGGCGCGGGGTGGAGCAGACCCTGCCGGTAGCGGCTTTGGCGCGTGTCCTCCCTGGCCACCCGCTGATCGAGCGGGCAATTGCGCTATGGGACAAGCGGCGTGGGGCGTCTGGCGCGGCGCAGGACGGGCTGACGCTGGTGGCCGAGGCCAACTATACCGTGGCTTACCCGATGGCGGTGTTGAGCCGCCTGCATGGCCGGCCGGATCTGGCTGAGCGTGCCCTGCTGCAATTGCGGGCCGCCAGGGAGCGGCTGGTGGATGCCGCGGGAAATTTGTATCTCCGTCACAACGAGCAAACCGGGGTTCGGACCTACCTGGGCTGGGCCCGCGGTGTGGCCTGGTATCTGCTGGGCCTGGCCGCAACGCTGGAGGCGCTGCCTGAAGGCAGCTGCCCGCGAGACCTTCTGGACGAGTTACGGCGTGCACTGGAGTGGGCCTTGCGCTTTCAACGGGACGATGGATTGTGGTGCGGATTCCTGCCGGAAGCTCAGGTAGCGCCGGATACCTCAGGATCGGCGGGCATCGCGGCGGCCTTACTTAAGGCCCGGCGGCTTGGGGTGGGTGAACCTTTGTGGGAGAGGTCGGCCCTGCGGGCCAGGCAGGGTTGCGTGAGCCGGCTCACCCGGCACGGCTTCCTTTCGGGTGTTTCGCAAAGCAACAAGCGCGAAGGCGGCGAAACTTTCCAGCGATCACCTCATCGCGTCTGCACGCAGTTCGGCATGGGGCTGCTGGGGATCCTGCTGGGGGAGGCGCGCAGCCTCAACGTACCCGGCTAGGAAAGTTAACCGCCCGATAGGCCACATCTTTCCCTACCAGCCAGCCGCTTATCCGCAGTGCAGGGCGCTGCCAACCTTGATGCTTCTGGCATCTGTAGGCTTCCTCAACGGTTCGAAAGCCTGACCAGCGTGGCGCTGCTCGTTTTGCCGGGCCCCGAGGGAACCTTCGTCCGCAATACGAATGAGACGGTCGGCATGGTGGGCATTTCTATCAAGTGCTCAAGCGCTGGGGGCGATGGAACGGTTGAATTGGTTGGCATCATCTGGCGAAATGGAATCCCTTGTCGGCCTCCTCTCCCGGCGCCGGTGAACCAGAGGGCACGCCCATCGACATCAAGAATTCTGACAGGATTCTCTTCCGGGCGTTCCGAGGGTGCTAGAAGTTCGATCACTGTCTCCTCGAGAAGAACAGCTTCCAAAAGCTCGACCATCCGCCGGATGCGAAGGAAACGGACTCCCTCAACAGCCGGGAAGAAGTGCTGGAGCGGACCGCCTGCCACGACTGATTCTTTTACTCCAAGGGAGTGAACCACGTTTCCCCAAGTTACCGGGATCCGGCCAAGTCATCCCCTGGGGATTGAGCTACAACCTGGTAAAGCCGTGGCGGAAATCCAATTCAGTGTTACGTAGCCGGGCTGCTCGCCGCTATCCGTTGAGCATGGTAGATTGGGTCATCACGAGCACGGTATGATTGGGGTATGACCAGAAGCGCCAAAATTGCAATCAGTTTGCCCAAGGAGCAGTTGGCAGGAATTCACCGGCAGGTCCGGGTCGGCCGGGCCGAATCTGTCTCAGGCTACATTGCCCAGGTTCTGGCCGAACATGAAAAGCGCGAATCGCTCCAGCTATTGTTGCGGGATTTGGTCGAGCAACATGGACAGCCAGCCGCGAAGGATATTCAATGGGCATCACGCGTTCTCGCAACTCGGCGGGGATAGTGCTCGATGCCGGAGCGCTAATTGCTTTGGAGCGGGGCAATAAGCGGATGATCGCCTTGCTTCAGCGATCATTAGCACAGGGCCGGTCTATTCGGGTCCCTGCAGGCGTAGTGGGGCAAGCATGGCGCGACGGCCGCGCCCAAGCCACACTTGTACGCTTCTTACGCTCTGAAGAGGTGGAGATCCAGCCGCTGGATGAACAGATGGCACGTGCGTGTGGAGAACTTTGCGGAGCCACGAATTCACAGGATGTAATTGATGCCTCTGTAGTGATCGTTGCCAGAGAGCGGCGGGACCCAATTGTGACAAGCGATCCGGGCGACCTCCGGCGTTTGGATCCGGCGGCCCAAATCATTGCGATCTAACGCTAGCGTCTGATGACTGCTGGGCTGGCTACACCTCAGCGTTTTGGCACGCGGACGGTGATGTTGCGGAAAGCGATGCCGCCGGCATGGTCGCCCTGGATGAAAAAGGGGCCGGGCTGGTCTTCGTAGGCGTCGAGGGCGCCGCCGGTAATGCCTTCGATTTCCGCGCGGTCGATGATGGTCTTGCCATTGCGCACGACAGTCAGGGTGCGGCCCACCAGTGTCACGTCAAACACGTCCCACTGCCCAGGGGTAGGCGGCATATCAATACTGGGTGCGATGCGGCCGTAGATGGAGGCCATGCGGCGTTCCGGAGGGGCGGTGGAATTCGGATCAATCTCGATCTGGACTTCGTAGCGGCCTCGCAAGTACATGCCCGAATTGCCGTGGTCCGGGTATTTCACCTCAAAGTGAAGCTGAAAGTCGTCGAATTTGCGGGTGGTCTTCAGATTCGCGCCCACCGCTTCGTTGAAAAGGGTTCCGTCCTTGACGGTCCAGCGGCTGCCAGCGGGGTTCCCGATGGGTTCCCACCCGGTCAGGTCCTTGCCATTGAAGAGGGGTTCCGGATCGGACCAGGCTTTGGGCATGGGGCGGTCGAGCTTGGGTGCCGGCAGGCCGGTGACAGGCGTGCTGTTTTCACCGCGGCGGAATGTGCCGGTAAGGCGGCCGCCGCTGGCGGTGAGTTCGAGTTGAGCGTTGTTGCCGACGGCGAAGGACAGGCTGTTCCCTGCAAGCTTGAACTCCTTCACCTGGTAAACGTTGCCTCCGGTGGGCTGATACCAGACCTCCGTGCCGCCACCAGTCGCGGCCACTTTTAACCACATCGCGCGTGTGCCCCCTGGGGTCTCCAGGGTGAAGTTCCAGCGGCCGAGGAACGGGCTCGCGGCAGGTTGGGCCAAAGCCACGAACGGAAGAAGCAGAGCGAGGAAACGCATACCAGCAGTGTAGCGAAGGGGCCTTATCGGGTGAGGATCGTCTTCATCAGGCCACGCAGCTTGTCGAAGACTGCGGCAGAGGTTCCAACCCCGGAGGTGCTGAGGGAGTGCAGATTCGAGCCTCTGATCACCACGAAGGTCGCGCCATCATCACCCTCGACATAGGAGGCGGCGTAGTCGCCGAAGCCGGGTTCCAACTTGCCGCTGCCGGCCTGGCGAAGCTTCTCGTACTGCATTTTGAGGTATTGCTGGGGCATACCCACTTCGCCGGCACTGAGGCGCAAGGACTTGCTGCCGTTGCGGAATGTGCATACCTTGTTTTTGCCGGAGGAGACGAGGGGTTCCGCCTTTGTCCCAGTCCCCAAGATGGCAGTAGCCTCCGGCAGGGTAATCAGCGGGCATTCGCCGCCCATTTTCGTTTGTCCCGGCATTGGGCAGGCCGCGGCCAGGGCCAAGGCCATTCCAAGGATGTGTGTCTTCATGGCAGTCCGGCTATCGAGTATGGGGCAGCGGATGCCGGTCTGCAACCCATCATCCGGGCACCAGCACCAGGCGCTCGATGCTCACTTTTGCGCTGCGGTGGCGGCGGAAGTAGCCCATCACGTAACGGACAACCACTTCATCAAAATGTTGCAGACGGCTGTCCCAAGGCATTGAGAAATCAATGGTTTCCTGGTACGCCACCACGGGTGGGCCCGGAAGAACCGCCGGTGAGCGGAGCCGCTTTCGTCCGGCGAGAACAAATGGCCTTTCCGGCAGCGCCGAGTCGATGAGGATGAGTTCCAGGGTGATGGAGGCAGGGTCCGGGTCGGCTACTTTGACCTGCAGGCGGATCTCCCGGCAACAATGGAGCAAGATGTGAGCGCCGAGGTTTTGCCTGGCTTCCATACGGAGTGAGACGCCGTCGTTGGAGAGGAAGCCCTGGCGGTCGGGAGTGCCTCGCATCCGCAGGGAGGTGGGCGGCGGTTCGGTGTCGGGCGGACGGAAGAGGTAGTAGGCGCCTGCGAAGGGAATGGTCAATGGATCGGCGGTCTTCCCCCGTCCACGCAGCTCTGGATCCAACATTGGCATGGGCGGCATGAGCCGCACGAAGGATTCGGATTCGGGGATGAGAATAATGCCTGGGAAGGAAGGGCCCAGGTCGGAAACACCGCCAGACGGCTGTTGATTTGCGTCCGGCTTTTTCGCGGCTGGTTTGGCAGCCAGTAGGCCCCCCAAGCCGTCGCCGCCCAAGCCCCACGCACCGGGCTTCAGAAAGCGGCTCAACCCCGCGAGGGTCAGCAGTACGGCCACCGCCACCAGGAGCGAAACCTGGCGGGATGGAGTGAGAGTTTTTGCCCTAAGGCGAGGCGGAACCGGTGGCCACAGCCACCAAAGGACCAGTCCTCCGGTTAGGGCAAACACCAAAGCAGCAAGGTGACTGCGGCCGATTCCTTCCAGTACGGCGGCGCACTGCAGACCGGCCGCCGCAGCCAAAGCCTTGCGGAAGCGGAAAGGTGGATCCTGCACGCCGTCCGGGGGACCTGGAAGCAGCAGGCGAACGACGCAGACAAGCAGAACAAGTCCAGGGACAAGAAAGAGTTCCGCAGACCTGCCGTAAAACAAGCGCAGCTGAGGCAGCCACAGCGCACAAATCGCCACGCCTTGCACTGTCTGGGGAAGCAGAATCGCCGGGAAATGGTTGCGGAACAGCCACGATCCGAGGATGACCGTTGCGCCCGCCGCGGTTACGGCGGAGACGCAGATGTTGAGGGCGAGGAAGAAGAGCCCGCCTAAGGAGAGCGTAGGAAGCCGTGGGAAAGGGAGGGTGACAATGATCAGCCAGGCGGCCAGAAGGCCAAGGAGGGGCACCAACAACCGAGCCTGGCGGTTCGCCCTCATTGCCGATTGGACCGCACCACCAGTGATAAAGTTCCCGGCGCACGGGACTTGACAATAGCGAAGACAAGGCGAATACTTCAACGTATGCTGGTCGGCATCGCCAAGCTGGCTCAATCTGCCAAACGCCTGGAGGTCAAGCGGCGTGTCGAGTACCGGGAGCTGCCCTCGCGCCGCCTGCTGAACCGGTGTTCGTCCCCGCGCGTGCCGTTCGATTGGACCATCAACCCTTACCGGGGCTGTGAATTTGGCTGTAGATATTGCTACGCGCGATATACCCACGAATTCATGGAGTTGCGGGCGCCGGAGGACTTTGAAACGCGAATTTTTGCCAAGCAGTTCGACGAAGTGGCGTTTCAGAGGGAACTGCGCGCTGTACGCCCGGGAGGGCGGATTGCGCTGGGGACGGCCACGGATCCGTGGCAGCCGGCCGAGCGGCGCTACGGGATTACGCGAAAGACGTTGGAGGCGTTGCTGCCGGCGAAGGGCCTGAAGCTGCTGTGTACAACGAAATCAGATCTTGTAGCGCGTGACGCCGCTCTGCTGAAGAAGCTGGGGGAGCGGAACGAGGTGAAGGTGAACCTGACGATCACCACCGTCGAAACGCGGCTGGCGAGGCTGTTGGAACCAGGGGCTCCCCGACCGGACCTGCGCCTGCGTGCAGTAGCGGAGCTGGCTCGGGCAGGGGTGGCGGTTGGTGTGTTCGCCAGCCCGGTGTTGCCGGGTTTGAACGACAGCAGCGAATCACTCGAGGCGGTCGCCTCGGGCGCGGCAGCGGCGGGAGCGCTCTGGTTTGGCGCCCAGCCGTTGTTTCTGAAACCATGTGCGAAGGCAGTCATGCTCCCGTTCCTGGATCGAGAATTTCCAGAACTGGGGCGGCGCTATCGGGTGCTGTTCCGGGATGGCGCTTACCTGCGAGGGGCGTTTGAGGAGTCCGTGCGCGCTCACGTCGCCGCGCTGAAAACCCGCTACGGGTTCAGGCGCACGGGAGAGGACCCGCCAAAGTACGAAGACCCTCAGCTTTCCCTCTTTCCGGAGGACGGGACTATCCCTGTTGCTTGAAGCGGAAAGCCGGGGGCTGGTAGTCCTGGGGCAGATGCGCGGGCGGGATGGTGACGGTGTTGCCGTCGCGCAGGGCCAGGAACGTCGGCGACATGATTTCCACGCCGGCCCGATTGAAGCTTTCCTGAATATTGGCGTGCAGGGCCGAGTAGACGCGCATCATCTCGTTCGGGCGGTTGGTGTGGGCGTTGATTTCGTAGCTGATGTGGAAGTCGTTGAGAGCGGTTTGGAGCACGAATGGCCGCGGTTCGGGCAGCACACCCTCGGTGGCCAGAGCAGCTTCAATAAGGAGTTCGTGCACCTGGCGCCAGGGAACGTCGTAGCCGATGGTGACGGTGGAGTGGAGGATGAGCCCCTGGCCCGTGGCCATCGCGCTGTAATTGAGGATCTGAGTTCCCAGGATGGCGGAATTTGGGATGGTGACCTCGACGTTCTTGTTGGTGCGGAGACGGGTTACGAGCAAGCCCTTTTCGAGAACGTTACCCACCTGGTCGGCGATTTTGACGAAATCGCCTATCTTGTAGGGCCGCATGTAGGTAAGCACCACCCCAGCCAGGATATTGCTGATGGCGGAACTGGAGCCAAGAGAGAGAAGCACCCCAAGGAAGATAGATACCCCTTTGAACGCGTCGCTTTGTCCTCCGGGCAGATAGGGAAAGATGATGACGAGGACGAAGATGATCAGGGCGGCGCGCGAAAGCTGGAACGTAATGCGCGCCATATCCGGAGGAATTTTGGCCAGCACGAGATCGCCCCGTTCCAAGGCGAGGAAGGCGACGCGCATCAACTGTTCGGCGTAGTAGGCAAGGAACAGGACCACGGCCACGAAGAGTCCGCGGGGCATATAGTCAATTACTGCTTCGGTGACCTGACCGAGCGCCCGCAGGAGGCTGTCGAGCACTGAAACGGAAATCCCTTGTGTCGCGGGGAAGAGACTGAAGGTGTAGGTGAGCAGAACCGAGAATTGCACCAAGAGGAAAACCGCCACCACCACGCGCAGCAACATCAGGGCGAGCAGCGTCAACCGCTCCCAGATGGTCAGGATCAGGCCGCGGGCGCCGCGCCGCATCGCCGCCTGGCTGAACCACTGCTCGACGTGCGCACGCAGCCAATCCGAGGCACGCTTAATGCCGAACACGGCGAGGACAAAGAGAGCCCAGGCGGCGAAGGCTTTCAACACGCCGAGTGCAATGCTGGTCCAGGAGTGCAGGCGCCGGTAGTTGAGCACCGCTTCGCGGATGCGCTCTGCATGCGCCTGCGCGAGCTGCCGTTGCGGAAGCCCTTCTGCCCGGGCGTCCGCCTCGGAGACGGCCATCACGTTACGGCCGCCAAGCCGGATAATTAGCAAGCCGGACTCTTCGCGGAGTTCGATGGCGAGGGTTTCTTCGGGGTGAGACTCCGCGAGGCTTACGATGCGCGCCTCAATATCGCGAGCTCTGCGTTCGGCGTTATAGCCGCCCAGGTCGGCGCGAATGCGAAGAACGGTCTGCCCGTCCACGACAACAGGCACCCCTTCAGTCTGGCCGGCAGCGAAGGGAGTGACTAGGACGAGCAGCAGCGGGATAAGCGGGGTTGGCCGCAGCATGATGACAGCATAAGATACCGCGGCTCAGGGCGTTCCATCATCGGCTGTGTGTAGGGAAGACGGAGCAGCAGGCTGCGATGCCGTGATGGAGCTTTGACGGTGAAACGAAGGCCAATCTTCGGTTCCTCGCATGCGGCGCCAGAGGAACTGAACCCCTTTGCCCGCCTGGACCACAGGGTTGTTCACCGTGAAATCGTTGCCGATCGTGAGCAGAACATTCCGGGCGGTTCGCTTGACCATTGCCGGACGCTCCGGCGCTTCGTTTTCATCGGAGGGCGCGAACTGCGGGTTGCGGCATGGGTTGAGTTCCAGAACGGCCACGGCGCCGTCTGTCTCAATGCGGCCATTGTTGGAAATCTTCGCGGTGTTGGGAACCCAGGTGCGATCCATGAGTTCGGCGGCATCGACGCAGCCCGTGTAGACCAGGTCGTTGATCACTTTCGCGCGTTCGTTATCAATGTTGCGGTCGATGACGTGAATGGTGCGGCGCAAGGAAAAGGAAAAGGTAATGGCGACATCGTGCGTCGAGGCGGCGGCCCAGACGGGGCGTCCTTTCCACTGCTCCTGCTGCTGCCAGATGCGCAGATGGTGGCGCTTGCTGTAGTTGTTGAGCGCCTTGGAGTAGCGGTATTGGGGGAGCTGTTCGTCGAGGCGCATTTCGCTCATCGGGGCGCGGGGGTAGCTGCGATTTTCGGCGACCGCGTGAAACGTTTTCCAGCCGGTGGCCAAGGTCAGGGGATCGGCCTCCACCCAACCCGCCGCGGAAAATGCGCGTTCCATCCATTCCGGCTCGCCAACCAGGAGCACGTTGACGATGTCCGCAGGCACGGCTTTGGGGCCCGTCGTGGCGCGCCAGGAGAGCCGGCGGTTGAGAGTCCGCAATTCCGCTGATTCAGCAGGGTTTCCAGCCACGAGGGGTACGGACCAGGGCCAATCGCGATCCACTTCGAGGGGGTCCTCCAGGGCTACGCCGATCTCCGTGCCGGGCGGATAGCTGATCTCGGCTTCGGGGAATCGCAGAACGGCTGTGGTGCTGGCGGCGAGCACCAACTGGATCAGCGGGTCCCAGACAAAAACATTCCGGGTGATGCCGGCGAGGCGGAAACCCATCGCGGAGGTGGCGCGGATGCCGGTGATCCGGCCCGAGCGGTCCACTTTTTCTCGAGCGTTGTCGACATAAAGCAAGCGCGTTTTCACAGGGCGGGCCGTACCGTCAGGAAACTCCAGTTGGTCGAGCTGCAGCCGGATGGATGCATTTGGCCGCAAGCCCCAACCCACCCGCCGCACTTCAGTGAGGGTGCCGCGCAACGAGGCGCCCATGGGAATGAGCACCCTGCCGCCCACCGAAACCGGAGCGACAAAATCGGCGGTTACCACCTGGCCCGCGTGACTGGAGTAGGAATGGATGCCCGTCCGCAAGCGGAGTTCGAAGCGTGAGCCGCCAGGGATGAGATCAGACGCGAGAGAGCTTCCCGCAGAGAGCGGGAGCAAGATCGCAGCCAAACCAGCTCGTTTGTACCTGGACAAGAAGCCTCAGTCTACCGGAAAAAACAGAAATCGCCAATTCCGTTTTGGTTTCAATTCGATGGCGAACGTTCCCCCTTGCCGGCTATTTCTTCTGGGCGAAGCTCACCGAGATCCCTGTTGTGTACAGGATATCGTTCTTTTTCCGGCCCACGGGCGGATTGCTCAAGTAGCGGTTGCTGAGGCCGATGTTCCATTCCAGGAATGAGAAAAGAGGCATGGAGGCCCCGCTATCGAAGGCCAGACGGAACTGGCCGGTATCGGTCAAATTGGGATAGAGGTAAAGCCGTTGGAAGAGCTTGAGGCGGGTGGCCAGGCGGTGCGTCGACTCTTCCCCGAAAAGAACTTCGCCGGAGTTCCGCACCAGCGACAGCGGGTCACCAGGACCAGCGGTGCGGCTCACGTCGAATTTTTCGCGGTTCCACACGCCGCCAGCGCTGAAGTCCCAGGTGTGGCGATCGTTGCGGATCAGCCGGACACCCAAACCGCCGCCGAGGACGCTGCGCAAGTCCAGATCCAGGAAGCGGTCAAAATCGAAGTCCGCCGTTCCGAAGGTGAAGATGCGCTTGCTGAGGTTGTAGTCGTAGCGCGCACCGCCGCTCACGCGGCTGGCCGTGGCGCCAAAGGGTTCGGTGGTGCTTTGGGTGGCGTATATCTGATTGAAGTAGAGCGAAGTTTTGTCGCGTCCGGTTTCGCGGGCGGCGCGGAACGCCGTGCCCAGGGTTTGCGTGCTGGCGTTGCCGCTCGCGCCTGCGAAACTGAAGCCAACTGTCCCTGCCCAGAAGTCGCCCCAACTCGGGTTAGTCAGCCGGAGCTGTTCACGCTCGAAAGCCTTTTGTTCCGCCGGACCGCGCAACGCCTTGACCTCGGCCAGCGGCGCCTGTGGCGCAGCGGGGATCTGAACGCGGAGATTTTCAGCCACGGTTTCCACCTTGCCTTCCACCTTTTGGCCGTCAGGCAGAGTGACCACGAGGGGTTCGTCCGTCACGATACCAACCACGACTTCCCGTTTAATTTTGATGTCGCCCGCGTACTCGGTTTTCAGCACGAGTTCCTTGTCGTCGAAAGTGGTGATTTTGCCTGTGAGACGGTCGCCGTTTTTGAGCGTCACCACGTCCCCCGAAACAGAAAGAGAGAGCAGAAAAAGGCACGCAAGTCCGCGTGACAAAGATTGGTTATGCACCATCCCTTGATTTTATGCGCTGGCTAAGCCGGAAGGTGCATTTCTTCAAACGACACGCGCCGGCCCTCCTCCATAGCCCGGTTGGCCAGAATCACGCCGGTGGAGTCGTGCAGCCCCACTTCCAGGTCCGCTAGCGGCCGGGCACCGGTGCGGCAACATTGGAAGAAGTGATCGAGCATGATTTCCACCGGGTTACGTTCCTCCTCCGGCAGCAGGATGTCGTGCTTGTAGAGCCATTGCCTCGTAAACTTCAGTTCTTTGGCGAGGAACGAGTCGCCAGCCTGGATGGTGTCGGCAGGCAGCAGGATTGGCAAGCCGCGTGAAGCCGCCTTCTCGCTGGAAATCGTGGCGCCCGCGACCCAATTCTCCCCTTTTTTCACTTCCGTTTTGGGGGCGTTCGGTTCGCGGAACCACAGGGCGAGAGCTGGCCCCACGCCTGGGTTGGCCGCATCGCCGATGGTGATATGAATTGTGCCCGCGGTGCCCGCGATCTCTTCACCAAAGTTGGGCCGCCGTCCGCCGAGCAAGGAGAGATGCCCATTGCAGGAGATGGCGGAGTAGAGCAGTTTCTGGCCGCCCGGGTAGCGAAAGATGAGATTGATGTTGTCATAGGTCTCCCGCCCGTCTTTCCAGTAGTCGATGCCGCCCACGCCGGTGACGAATTCCGGCGTGGCGCCAAACATCCAGTCGGCGACATCGAACTGGTGTGAGGCCAGTTCCGCGGTCAGACCGCCGGAGTATTCTTTGTACATCCGCCAGTTAATCTGGCGTTCCAGTTTCGGGTCGTTGACGGGCCGGCGTCCGCTGCCGTTGCGGTGCCACTGGGCGCGGATGTGCATGACATCACCCAGCAGACCTTTCTCAATCATGCGGCGCGCCGCCTGGTAGAAAGGGCTATAGCGGCGCTGCAATCCGGTCTGCAATACGAGGTGCGGGTGCTGGCGTGCCAAGGCGCGCAGGGCATGCACCTCTTCGGGTTTGAATACAAGGCTCTTCTCACAGAAAATGTGCTTGCCCGCCAGCAGCGCGTCGCGCATGACAGGGAAGTGCAGATGAAGCGGAGTGCATATCAGCACAGCTTCCACTTCCGGCAAGTCCAGCAGGGTCCGGTAGTCCGAGTAAGTCTTGACGGGCCGGGGCAGCCGCGGCATGGCATGGCGCAGGTTCGGCGGGTAGATGTCACAAAGCCCCACGCAGCGTCCTCCCGCGACCTGCGCCAGGCGCTCGAGAAGGAAGGTGCCGCGGGCGCCTACTCCAACCATGGCAAACCGGACCTGGTCTGATTGGGCCCGCACCTGTCTGCCTCCGCAGGACGGCAGCGTCGCGACGGCGGCGCCCGCTGTCAATATGGCGGCGGCCTCGCGCCGGGTAATGGGTTCTGAATTCATCGGGCAACTCTCCTTGCAGCTCGAGAATGCGGGCCTCCCGCCCGAGCATGCAAGGCTTCAAACCGTTATAAACAGGTCTGAATAGTGATAATTTGTCTGCATGAACGCGGCGACTCGCGATGCGGTGGAGCGGGAGTTGGAACGGCTGCTGGAAAGCGGCGCCTTCCGCGGGTCCCGCCGGTCGAGCGATTTTCTGCGCTACGTGGTGCACGAGGCGCTCGAAGGCCGGGCTGCTGCAATCAAAGAACGGACGATCGGAGTGGAGGTGTTCGGACGCCCGCCGGGCTACGAGACCGGTGACGACGCCATTGTGCGGGTGAAGGCCAATGAAGTCAGGAAGCGTTTGGCGCAGGCCTACCAGGACCAAGGGTACGGGCCAGACGTGGCCATTGAACTGCCTCCGGGCACCTATGTGCCCGAGTTCCGGACCGTTACGAACGGGGTTACGCCGCTTTCGGCAAGGCCTGGCCCACGGATCTGGTGGTGGATGGGAGCCTTGGCGGGTTTGGCGGTAGTCCTGGCGGCCGCCAACCAATTTTGGCCGCGCGATGCCTTCCATCGTTTTTGGGCCCCGGTGCTGGAGCGGGGTGGACCCGTGACTCTCTGCGTGGCGAATCCGGCTGTTTTCACGATGTCCGCGGAAATGCGCGAAGCGGAGACCCCGACGGTGGACCGGTCGGACCTGACCAAGGACAACGAACACTTTGTAGGCATCGGTGATGCGCAGGCCATGGCCCGGCTGGCCGGATTCTTATCCGGACATGGGCGGAAGTATCTCATACGACCGGGCAACGACACCTCCTTCACTGACCTGCGGCAGGCGCCGGCCATTCTAATCGGCGCATTCACCAACCAATGGACGATGGAACTCACCGGAGATCTGCGATTCGTCTTCGAGCGCGAGCCTGGCGGGCGCATCTGGGTTCAGGACCAGCAGCCGCCAGGACAGCGCTTTGAGTTTCAACAGTCACAGCCGCCGATGGATTTCGTGATCATCTCCCGAGTATTCGATTCACGCACAGGGCAGGCGATCATGACAGCCGCCGGCCTCGCGCATCTGGGCACTCAGGTAGCGGGTGAGTTTCTCACCACGCCGGAGTACATGAACGAGGCGCTGGCCGGCGCGCCCAGCGGATGGGAGAGGAAGAATCTTCAGATCGTGCTGCGGGCTGAGGTGCTGGGGCAGGCGCCGGGTCCGCCGAGGGTGGTGGCGCTGCACGCGTGGTGAATCATGGCAGATCACGCAGCGTCAGGCGGTAGCGCAACGTGAGGGGTTTGCCGGGTTCCAAGGTGTAGCTGGAAAGGGCCGGCGATTTGCCGGGGAATGCCGCGCCGGCAAAGCCATAGAAGCGCAGGCACCACTGCGGCGGGCCGCCGGGGTTGGCAGGGTCAGGCGTCACGCGAAGGGCGGCGCGCCGCCCGCCGTAGATGGCCTCGTATTCCACCCAGGTGTGCGGGTTGAGGTCTTCGTCCTTGGTGACGGGACCGGTATCGGCCGTGATGCGGGTTTCCGAGCGCGGGGCGAAGCGGGCGTTGAATCCTCCATAGCTTTTGTGCGCGTCGCCGACGGGCTTCAAAACCACGGGAGCCTCACGGGCAGTGAGAGTAATCTCGATGCTGGCTTCCCGGCCACCACCGCGCGACGGATCCACTACCAGCCGTTGCACTTCATCCGCGATAGTCCGCTCGCCAACCATCCACTGGTTTCTGGCGGTCAGCGAAGCCTGTGGTCCCAACGTGGTTTCCACCGACAAGTTGCGCGGCCCGATGCCCTTGAGCATCCAGTTGTCGTAGGTCCGTCCTTCAAATTGCACAACTGCCCAGCCGAAGAAGATGCCGCGGTGATGATAGTGGTCGGCGGGGAAATCGTCAGTGATGGTGACGCCCGACGGGGTATTCACCGGGTGGAGATAGCAGCAACGGCGCCGGTCTTCCGGTACGCCAGGCGGCAGTTGCGGACCGTAGTTGTAGACCAGCGCCGTGCGCCCGTCCTCCAGGAGCTCCAAGCGGCCCAGTTCCGCGTGCCGTTTCCAGACGAACTCGCCGTTCAGCAGGGGCAGAAGCGGCAGGCAGAGAAGGATTCTACGCATGGGCGGCCTCCCGAACTCTGTCCTCATCCACCTCCACGCCCAACCCCGGGCCGGTAGGTACACGAAGAGCGCCGTCCTCCAAGGTGAAAGGCTTTTTCAGGAATGACCCTGCCAGGAACTGTAGTCCATTCAGGGCAGCCGGGTATTTCAAGTGGTAGGCGCCGTAGAGGATCAGCGACGCCGCCAGCGAAACATCGGGGTCGGTCAGCCCACTGCCCAAAAAGCGCAACTGGTGCCGCTCGAGGTAAGCCACCTGTTGCTGGGCATCCCAGAGTCCGGCGCAGCGGGCTGGTTTCATCGCCACGCCATCCAGCAACCCCAGCTTGTGGAATTCCTCGAGGTCAGCGACACTGACCACACCCTCATCCAGAAGGATGGGCAGCACGCCCAGCTTGCGAGCCGCGGCAAAACCGCTCAGCCGGTTTGAGGGCACAGGCTGTTCGAGAACATCCACGCCAGCATCCTTCAATTTGGGGATGACGGCAAGCGCTGTGGGGGTGTCGTAGCCGCCGTTGGCGTCGGCCCAAAGAAAGCAATCAGGAGCGAGGCGGCGCACCGTTTTGGCGAGTTCGACGTCGAATTTCGGGTCCGGAGCCACCTTGATGTTGAAATGCTTGTAGCCGCGTTTGCGCCCTTCAGCCACCTGGGGTTCCGCTTCATCGACGGTCTTGGGCGGGTTGATGGTCCAGCTCAGGATGATCTTTTCGATCGGTTTCCGGTTCCACAAGGCCGCAACCGGCTTGCGGGCCAACTTGCCGGCCAGGTCGTGCAGCGCGAGATCGATGCCGGCCTTGGCAATCGGCTGGCCGGTGGAAAAAGACGGTGCGATGGCCTTGTTCATCAACTGATGGATGCCGGCCAGGTCGGTAGGATTGCGGCCGATCAGCAGCGGGGCCAGGTAATGCCGCAGCGTGTGGGCGGCGGTTTCCGGTGTCTCGTAACTCCACGTGGGCACCGGCACGCTCTGGCCCCAACCGAAGCTTCCGTCCTCGCAGGTGATCTTGACGAAGACTGTGGGGCGCTCCGGCTTGGGGAAGAACCGGAAGTAAGCCGTCACCGGGTATGCCACGGGAAAGACCTCGACCTTGCTGATGGGCGGCGCCTGTGCCTGCAGCAAGCCGAGGGCAGGCAGTTGGGTGAAGCGGCGGCGTGTCATCAGAGCAACTCCAAACGGGCCGGGTCGAAACGGACACGGCGGCCTTGTTCCATGGCGGCGGTGGCCATGATTCCGGCCACCGCGTGCGAGAAGCCAGCTTGGATGTCGGCCCGCGGCGTAGCGCGCGACCGCAGGCACTTCAGCCAGTTGGCCATGTGGCTGTCCACGGGGACTCGCTCGACCTTCAGGCCATCACCCAGTTTGGTGGGTTGGCGGCTGCCCTGGCCGGAATAGCTGAGCGCGTCCGCATCCAGGGTGCCGTTCATGCCGTACCAGAGATTGCGCCAGTGCACCGCGTTCGTGAGGCTCATCTGGAAGCTCACCAGGCAGTCTTTGTATTCAAACAACGCATGGTAGACGTCGCTGGTGTCGCGGCCGTCCTTCCACTGGTAGACACCGCCGATGCCGACGCAGGACTGCGGGTAGGGGTCGTTCAGGAACCAGGCCGCGAGATCGATGAGATGAGACATCCATAAGCCAGGAATCCCGTTTGTGGTTTCGCGGAACAACTGCCACTCACGAAACTTGCGCAAGTCCGGGCTGCCTTGAATATAGCCGTGGAAGCGGAAGGCGTCCCAATCGATGTCGTCCACTTGAATGGCGGAGTAATCGCGCCGCCAGCGGGCCTCCTGGAAGTGCACTTGCAGGTCAGCGCGCGTGATCTTGCCGAGGACGCCGGACTGCACCAGCCGGGCGCAACCGATAAGGCCCGGATCGCTGCGGCGCTGCGTGCCAATCTGCACCACCTGCTTGCTGTTCTTCACGGCGAGATACGCCGCGCGCGCGTCGCCGTAAATGGTGCCCATGGGTTTTTCACAATAGGCGTCTTTGCCCGCGCGCACGGCGTCGAAGAGGATACGGGAGTGAGTGAAATCAGGAGTGGCAATCAGGACCGCGTCGACGTCCTTCATGGCCAGCACCTCTTCATAGCGGGAGGTGAGCTTCGGAGCGGCGCCGAAGTCCTTTTGCACCATGGCGGCGGCGCGCTCGCGCGCCTGTTTCCAAACGTCGCAGACAGCGACGATCTGCGCGTTCTCGTTGGCCTTCAGAATGTCGTTGTACAGGTCGTTGGCCCGGCCGCCGAAGCCGAGCATTCCCAGGCGCAGGCGATCGCTGGCAGGCTGGGCCAGCAGGCTGGCGGCAGCGGTTGAGGAAGAAAGAAATACACGGCGCGTGGTGTTTGGCATAGGGGAAGTCTTCCAGCGGATTCCAGCATATACCGAACCCGCGGGAGGAGCGAAGCCAGCCTTAGCGGACCTGCTGCATGGTCATGCAATGCAGGGTGCCAAGGCCCAGCACAAGATCGACGGCGTGGATGCCGATGATGTCGCGGCCCGGAAACAGCCGGGCCAGCGCGTTCAGCGCCACGCGGTCGTTGGGGTCCTGGAAAGTAGGCACCAGCACCACGCCGTTGGCGATGTAAAAGTTGGCATAGCTGGCGGGCAGGCGCTGGCCGTCAAACACGACAGGTTGCGGCATCGGCAGTTCCACCACGCGCAGGCGCGCTTTCTTCAAACGGTCGAGATTTTCCTGGAGGGGCGCAAAGTTGATGTCGCTGCGATCTTCCTCGACGGCGGCCGCAACGGTACGGTGGTTGACGAAGCGTGCGATGTCGTCGACATGGCCGTGCGTATCGTCGCCGGCGATGCCGCGATTGAGCCAAATGACGCGCGCCGCACCCAGATAGCCTTCGAGGAACGCTTCGTAATGTTCGCGCGCGAGGCCGGGATTGCGCTCCTGCACCGGGCTCAGCAGGCATTCCTCTGTCGTGAGCAGGGCTCCTTCGCCGTTTACGTCAATGGCGCCGCCCTCGAGCACCAGACGGCGGCCGTTCCAAAGCGGAAACGTAGGGCGCAGCCGCGCGGCCCGTGCGGCTTTCTCGCCGGCCAGATCGTCCTTGACGGCATTGCGGTATTTGGCCCATCCGTTGAAGCGGAATTTGACCGCGCCCCGGTAGCCGTTGGGGCCGTGAATAAACAGCGGGCAGTAGTCCCGGGTCCAACTGCGGTTGGTGGCCGCCGCCACCAGCTTTACGTTGCCGTTGAACGCATGGGCCCGGCGCAGGTGTTCGCGGATGCGCTTGTGCAGCAGGCGGCCGGCGAGGATGCGGACCTCCTCACGCCGGCTGAGAATGCGAACGATTTCAGCGTACAGGTGCGGGATGGGCTCGAACTTGCCAGGCCAGTCTGAGCGTTCATGCGGCCAAGCCAGCCAGGTGGCCTGATGTTCGGCCCACTCCGGGGGCAGGAAGAACTCGGGGCGCGGCATGGTTGCGATCAGCCGCCTTCCATCCAGCGCGATGTGAGGGGAGCGTAGTGGTCGATCCGGCGGTCGCGGAAGAAAGGCCAGTTGCGGCGTACTTCTTCCATTCGGCGCTTATTGCAGGTAGCGTGCAGAATGCGCTCCTCGCTGTCGCCGGCTTCGGTAAGTAATATCCCGAAGGGGTCGCTGACAAAGCTGTGACCCCAGAACTCGAGTCCACGCTCCGGCGGGCCCTCGAAGCCAACGCGGTTCACTGCGGCAACGTAGATGCCATTTGCGATGGCGTGGGCGCGCTGAATGGTACGCCACGCGTCCAACTGCGCCGCGCCATACTGCTCCTTTTCCGAGGGATGCCAGCCGATTGCGGTGGGGTAAAACAGGATGTCCGCTCCCTGCAAAGCTGTCAGCCGGGCGCCCTCCGGATACCACTGGTCCCAGCAAACCAGCACGCCGATGCGGGCCCAGGGCGTGTCGAAGCAGCGGAAGCCGAGGTCGCCGGGCGTGAAGTAGAACTTTTCGAAGTAAAGAGGATCGTCCGGGATGTGCATCTTGCGGTAGATGCCGCCGAGAGATCCGTCGGGCATCAATATGGCCGCCGTGTTGTGGTAGAGCCCCGCGGCACGCCGTTCGAATAAAGAGGCCACCACCGCCACGCCGCATTCTTTGGCTATCTTGCCGATCACCTCGGTGGATTCGCCCGGAACCGGCTCGGCCAAATCGAACAATTCCGCCGTTTCCTCGCGGCAGAAGTACTGAGAACGGAACAGTTCCTGCAAGCAGATGATCTGTGCGCCATCCCGCGCGGCCTGTTGAATGAACGCCACCGCCTTTTCGAGATTCACTTGCGGAAGTGTAGAGCAGCTCATCTGCACGAGAGCAATGCGGAAGGAGTCGTGGGGCGGGCCGGGCATACCGTACCATTGTCCAATATGGTTTCTCGCTTCGTCAGAGTCCTCGTCTTTCTTTGTCTTGTTGTTCCGCTGGTGGCGCTTGCCGCGCCGCCTGCGCCCAAAGAGCACTTTGGCTACACGCCGGGCGATGATTACAAGCTGGCGGGTTTCGACGAAGTAGCTTCTTACTTCCGCAGGCTGGCGGCCTCTTCTGACCGCATCAAGCTGATCGAATTTGGCCAGAGCCACGAAGGGCGGCCGTTGCTGGCGGCGTTCCTCAGTTCTGCCGCGAACCTGAAGCGTTTGGATGAATTTCGTGCCATGAACCGGCGGCTGGCTCTGGGCGATGCCACACCGGAAGAAGCCGCGAAGCTCGTCGCGGAAACGAAGGTGTTTGTCTGGATCGATTCCGGGCTGCATTCCAGCGAGGTAGCCCCGGTGCAGCATGCGCCGCACCTGGCTTACCAGATGGTGACTGGTGAATCGGCCGAATTGCAGCGCATCCGCGAGAATGTAATCCTCATCCAGGTGCCGGTGATCAATCCCGACGGTCACCAGATGATCGTCGACTGGTACCGGCAGAATCTGGGCACGCCGCACGAAGTGGCCGCGATGCCCAAGCTTTATCACCGCTACGCGGGGCACGACAACAATCGCGACTGGTTCATGCTCAACCTGGTGGAGACGCGCCATGTTTCGCGGATGTTGTTTCAGGAGTGGTTCCCGCAGATCGTCTACAACCAGCATCAGGTGGCGCCGTTTCCGGCCCGCATTTTCATCCCGCCCTACGCCGAACCGCTGAACCCGAATATTCCCGCGCCTTTGATGGAAGGCATCAACCTGATTGGCTCCGCCATGCGGGAACGGTTTGCCCGCGAGAACAAACCGGGCGTGATCAGCTACCTGGGATTCGACG
Source organism: uncultured Solibacteraceae bacterium (assembly GCA_964460395.1). GTDB lineage: Bacteria > Acidobacteriota > Terriglobia > Bryobacterales > Bryobacteraceae > CAYWQS01. The sequence goes on from CAYWQS010000004.1 coordinate 102,387, forward strand.
CCTGGTGGAATGGCGGCTTACGCACGGCGCCCGCATTTCACAACATGCACGGCATCCTCACCGAAACGGCGCTCTACGCGTACGCCACGCCGCGTGAATATAAGGCGGCGGATTTTCCGGCCCGTTTCAGCAACGGCATGCCGACGCTGGAGCCATCCGTGTTTTACCAGCAACCCTGGAAGGGAGGACGTTGGTCGCTGATGGACGCCGTCGAATACAGTCTGACGGCCGATTTCGCCATTCTCGACCTGGCCGCGGCGCGCCGTGAGCATTTCGTCCGCAAAGCGTGGGAGATGGCGCGTGCCAATATCGATGCGGGCCGCAGCGGAAAGCCCTTCGCCTACCTGGTGCCAATGGACAAAGAGTGGCAGCACGACCCGTGGACCGCGGCCGAGATGATCAAACGGCTGCGCGGCTCAGGATTGACAGTAGAGGTGGCGGCAGCGCCCATCGCCGCCAACGGCAAGACTTATCCGGCCGGCACTCTGGTGCTGCCCGCGGCCCAGGCCTTCCGCGGCTACTTGATGGATCTGCTCGAACCGCAGAAGTATCCGGAGATCCGTGCTGGCCAAACCGGCCCCACGAAACGGCCTTACGATCTGGCCGGCTGGACGCTTGCCTACCAGATGGGTGTGCGGGTGGACCGTGTGGACACTCCCGGCGACTGGCGCACGCAGCCGGCAGGGGAGTTGAACGTGCCGATTGAACTCAATCCGCGCTCGAATTCGGTGTATCTCAAGGCCGCGGAGATGCTGCGCCGCAACGAGCGCCTCCGCTATGACATGAAAACGGGGGAACTTGCCGCCGGTCCCACCGCCGGCGGCATGGCTTATCCGGTCTCGATGCCCCGTGTAGGGATCTATCAACCTTGGTCGCCCAGCATGGACGCCGGCTGGACCGAGTGGCTGCTGGACACCTTCCAGATCAGGTATGAAAACGTCCGCAACACGGACCTCCAGGGGGGCCGCCTGCGAAACCGCTTCGACACCGTGATACTGGCCCAACAGCCACTTGAGGCTATGCTCCACGGCTGGAAGCAGGGGGAGCGCGGCGCGTCCCGCGGCGATTGGGACGCATCCGCTGCTCAGAATCAGCCCCGCCCGGAGCACACCGGCGGCATGGGTGTGGAGGGCGCTATGGCGTTGCTCGAATTCGTGCGCGCCGGCGGCACCCTGCTGGCCTTCGATAGCGCCACGGAACTGCCGCTGCGGTTGTTCCCCATCGGGGTGCGTGGCGTGCTCCGGGGCGGGGAAGGAGAGAGCGGCTGGTACTGCCCCGGGTCAATTCTGCGGGCCACGGTCGAGACGGCCCACCCGCTGGCCGCCGGCCTGCCTCAGGAGATCTTCATCACTTCCACAGGCGGGCAGGGTTTCGACATTACTCTCTTGGACGAATTCAACAAGGATGGGCGCGAGGCCCGGGCCGTAGTCCGCTATGCCCAGAAAGACCTGCTGGCCAGCGGGTGGCTTTCCGGCGAGCGCGTCATGGCGGGCAAAGCAGCGATGGTGGATGCGCGTCTGGGAACTGGGCATGTGGTTCTATTCGGGTTCCGCCCCCAGTTTCGTGGCCAGACCTTCGGTACCATCAAACTCGTGCTGAACGCCATCTATCGGTCGGCTGCCCAGCCGGTACGTTGAATCCCTGTACTAAGGTAGGTACTGGGGCCGCACCAACCTGTTTCCTATGGGCGGCATGCAGACGATTGCCTAGCATCAGGTCATGCCGCTGCATTGCCCCGAGTGCCAGAGCCAGAAATTGATCCTTTCCACGCCCCGGAGCTTTTTTGAGCGAGTTTTGCGAGCCGCCGGGCGATTCCATTGCGTGTGCAAGGCCTGCTCAGCAAGGTCTGCGTTCTTCGGCCGCGATGCCCGCAAGGAGCTTCTTCGGGAACGCGCCCGGCGCATTGCCGGTCTTGCCCAGCTCCGCCGGGTGCGCGATTACCGTTTCACTCCGAAACGCGCAAAACGGGCTACACGGCAGGCAGCGCACGCCTAGTTTCTTCATTCCTTTCGTCTGTTCCTGGTTGCAACTCCTTTCCTCTCCCCTTGGGAATTCAAAAGGCCACCTGCCGTGGCGGGTGGCCTTCTTTCTGGAGAGGGGAAGCTGGGCTTTTACCGTGCGATGGTCACTTTCGGAGTCGCCAGGTAGCCGACAATCGTGTCTTTGCGGACTTCGTTCACCACCATTTCGTAGGGCTGGCGAGCTTTGGAAGTGTAGAACTGCACCGGCTCGTTGATGGTTTTGTCCTTCTTCTCCGTCCGTTTGTCGTCGGCGATGATCTCCACTGTGTAGCGGTTCTTTTTCTGGTCGGTCTTCTTCAGTTGGACCAGGATGTCGCCGATCCGCTGTGGTTGTTTGGCCTTGCCGAGCGTGAATTCGAAGTAGTTGCGCTCGCCGAGAGCCTTCAAAGCGGCCAGTTCGGTGGCGTTGGTGGCGATCAATCCGCTTTGCACTCCCAGGTCGCCGCGTACCGACTTTAACGATTCAATGGTTTTGTCGAGTTCGGACTTGGTGCTGGCCACGTCGGTTTTCACGGTCGAAACTTCCTTGGAAACGGAGTCGATCTTGGTGCTCGCGGCCTGCTCCACCTTAGTGATTTCGCCGCGTACCGCCTGGTCGGCCGCGCGTTGCTGGGCCTCCAGCCGGCGGGCAAGGTCTTCGGCGTGCTTGGTGGCGTCCACTTTTGCTTGCCCAACTGCTGCGCTCGCCTGCCTCCGCGCTTCATCCAATTCCGATTTCAAGGCTTCCAGGTTGCGCTTGGCGGCGGCCGTGGTGACCGTGGAGGTCTCCTTCACCCGCGCAACTTCTTCCTGAAAAGCCTCCTGATTCTGAGCCAGTTCTTTTTTGAGCCCGTCGATCTGCAGGAACAGATAGACGTTGGCGGCGATCAGCGCCAAAACAAGACCGAAGAGGATGGCGATCTTCGTCCCAGACGAATCGCCCTGCGCTTGGGGCAGCGTGTAATTGGTTTGTGGGTCGCTCACAGCTTTTGCTTCCACTCCCTTCTGGTGGCATCCGTCAGAGCCAGAGACCCGGCCCTCAGCCCTACAGTCTACCAGCTTGGATGGCGCAGGCCGGAAAAGGGTTACCGCCCATCCGGGTTCTGCGGGGTTGTGCCAGCCTGAGGGCGAGCAAACGCGAGCAGTTCCTGGCGGGGGACACCGGGTTCAAAGCACCGGCGGCAGCGGGCCTCATAAAGGTCCGTAGCGCCAACAACAATCAGGTCTTCAGCCGAACCGGCCAGCCGTTGGGTGTGCTTGGCCGGGTTACCGCAGCGCATACAGATTGCAAGCGTCTTGGTCACCGATTCCGCGACACACACCAGATCGGGAATGGGCGGAAACGGCCGGCCCAGGTAGTCCGTGTCCAGACCGGCGATGATCACCTGCTTGCCGGAATCGGCAAGCCGTTGGGCCGTGTCCACCAGCCCGGCGCCAAGAAAATTGGCTTCATCAACGCCCACTACTTGAGTGCGCCAGTCGAGGCTGTCCAAAATCCCGGCCGCATCGGCCACCACCGTGGAACTCAAGCGGGCCGCAGAGTGACTGACGATCTCGTCGGCCGAGTACCGGTCGTCGAGCGCGGGCTTGAACACTTGCACCCGCTTCCGCGCAATCATGGCCCGCCGCAGCCGGCGGATCAACTCTTCACTCTTGCCTGAGAACATTGGGCCACAGATCACCTCGATCCAGCCCATTTGTCCATGGGGGAAAACATCCATCGTGTTTCAGCATAGCGCGGGCGGAGAGAAATCCCCGCGGGTCGCATGCTAGCCTGAGCGTGTGAAACGCCTGGTGCTGCTCACGGTCTTCGGGTTGCTGGCCTTGGCTGCGGCTACCCCGTTTGTGCCTGCGTTGCGGCAGGCTGCTTGGGTCATGGCGGGACGCGGCAATGGCTGCACCGTATGGCGCGCCTTCCAGGTGCAGTCCCACGTGCGGGCCTTGACAGCCGAGAAGGACCGGATTCTGGCCGCATCCCGCCTGGTCCAGACAGACAACTTCGGGCATGAATTGTTCGAAACCCCGTATGGGAAATTCTGGGCGCCGAAAGGCAGCAAGTTCATCCTGCCCTTTAATCTGGCCGAGGAGGCTGTGGGGCTCTATGGCAGGGGCGGACAGTTCGTGCGGCCCGGAGATGTCGTGTTGGATTGTGGGGCTAATGTGGGCACCTTCGCCCGATTTGCCTTGGATGCGGGCGCCCGGCTGGTGGTGGCCATCGAACCTGCCCCGGACAATCTCGCATGCTTGCGCCGCAATTTTGCGGAGGAAATCGGCAAAGGCCGCGTGATCGTGGTGGCCAAAGGCGTGTGGGACCGTGAAGACTTCCTGGATCTCATGGTGGACGAACTGAACCAGGCTGCCGACAGCTTCGTGATCCAAAGAGAAGGGGCCAAACCAGTAGCCCGCGTACCGCTCACTAAGATCGATACCCTCGTCGACGAGCTGAAACTGGATCGCGTCGATTTCGTGAAAATGGACATCGAGGGTGCTGAAGTGAAAGCTGTGCGCGGAATGCGGGAAACCATCCGGCGCTTCCGGCCCCGGCTCTCACTTTCCGCCTATCATCACCCAGATCATCCCCGCCAGATTCCGGAGGCGGTGCGAGAAGCTACGGACAGCTACCGGGTTGAGTGTGGCCCATGCGCCTTGGTGGAAGGGGGCCTGCGGCCCGATGTTCTGTACTTCCGGTAGGGCTCGCCAATTCTCGAACCTATCGAAAGATATCCCAATTCGAACCGCGGAGAACCATCAATTGCTCCAGTGCAGCGCGCGTTGATCCTGATTGGATCACCGGTTTACATAGAATCCGCCTGTTGACGGAAGCCGGGCACGAACTTTGCAGCAGCACTTCCGCTGAAAGCCCGCAAGCATATGAAATAAAAAGGCCGACAGGGACTCGGAGGAAGATCCCTGCCGGCACAAATGCCAGCTTGAATCGGAGGAATGCTGGCCTTTTCGTACCAGATGTACGCTCTAGGGATTACAGTAGCACAAAGCGTTTCATTTTGTTGCCGTCAAAGCAACAGATACGAAAGTAACTGCTATAGTCAGTACTGCTGCGAACCAAAGACCTGCAGTCAGGTAGAGATTCGGGCGTGCTTCCGCGGGGAGCAATCGATGCCTGAAAAAAAGCGCGCCCGCGGCGATGACGGGTAACATCATAGCTCCGGCGAAGCCACCCGCTTTGACCATCGCCACCGGGGATTGGACCCCCAGAATGAGGATGGTGGGGACAATGGTCAGCACCAGGACAAAGCGGTTGCGCCATTTGAGGCGGGCGGCGTAATCGCCATGTTCGAAGCCGCCCAAGAGGCGCACCAGATCCGCAAACAGGCGGGAATGGGCGGCGGTCGAAGCGAAGATGGTGCCATAGAGCGTAACAAGGGCGCCAGCGTAGAAGACTGGCTTCGACCACGCTCCCAGCGTCTCGGTGTACATCTTCGAGAGGATAGCGATCATATCCGCGGCTTGCGGCACGAGGCCCTGCGGGTGGAGGATGCCCGCACCCAGCAGGTAGAACGCGACCGTCGCAACGGTATAGATGAACATCGACACGAAGATGTCGAGGTGCATGACGCGGATCCAGCCTTGCGCCCGGCTGAGCCAAGCCGCCGAACCGTCGTGCCTGCCTGTAAAGCGGGCGTACCCTTTTTCGACGCACCAATAGGGGTACATGAACAGTTCCGTGGCGCCCACGCCGGTGATGCCGAAGACGGCGATGGCCGTAATGATGCCGTCACCCGGCGGCAGTTTGAAGGCAAAACCCTCAGTAAGGACGTCGGAGGGCTGAAATAACTCGGGCCGGCGCATCAGCAACAACGCACAAAGCAATGTCAGCAAAGTGAACAGGCAGACCTTGACCGTCGCCAGTTTCTCGATGCGCTCATAACCCCCGCCCAACAGAATCCAAAGAGTGAGGCCGAGCAGAAGCACGATCCACACGTTTATGGCGACGGCCGGCGCCAGGGCGTGCAGCACCTGGGCCACCCCGCCGAACATGGCGCCCACCTGAAACAGGCTCATGAAGACCATCGCGCACCACGCCCACACCACCCAGTTAACGCGCCAGCGCGGCCCGGGCAACCGGTTGAATCCGGCCAAACCCGTCTCTCCGGTGACAATGGAATACCGCCCGATTTCAGCCTGCAGCGCAGGCTTGATGAAGCAGGAAAAAACGACTATCCAGAGCGCAGCGTAGCCGGCCTCCGCCCCCAGCGTGGTGGTGGCGATCAGTTCGCCCGATCCCACAATAGAGGCGGCCAGGATCATGCCTGGGCCAATGCGGCGCAGGATTTGAAAGAAACGCTTAGGCGGCTGTTCGATGTCTTCTGGCCGCAGGTCGTAGAGATCGCGCATTTCGTGCCAGTCTACAGCACATAGAAGATGCTGAGCCGGGGCAGAGCCAGTTCTTCGTAGATCCGCCGGTCGAGCATAGTGCGTTCCAGGCGCTCCAATTGGGGTGTGGACATCTTGGCGCGGTAGGGCCGCAACTGCGCCTGCATGGCCTGACGCATGCGGAACAGCATCTCATCGGAGAGTTGCGTGCGGGCCAGCGCGGCCATCTTCTCCTCGAGTGCGGTGAGGCGCTGGTCGAGTTCCTGCAAGTTGGCGTAATGCGTTTCCAGATCGGCGGCAATTGCGCGTAAGGATTCGATGATGCCTTCGAAGCCCGTCCTGGCGGCCAGGGCGGAGATGGCGCGCTCCAAGTGGGCGGAGAGGGATTCCAGTGGGAACGGCGCCGCTGTTTCGGATGCGGCAGAGGCTCCTGGCGTCCGGTCCGCCATCCGTTCCGCGTGCTGCAGCACAGCTTGGGCGCAGAAGGCGAGCGAGTTCACCATTTGGGACTTGTGTTTGCGGCCTCGCCACTTCTCGAAAGCCTCGTCGATGCCGCGCAGGACGGCTTCCAGTGGAATGCCGGAGTTTTTCCAATCCTCAATCAGCGCCCAGTCGAGCGGCGAGAGCAGGAAGAGGCCCGTACCGCGCGCCTTTTGGAAGTGCTCCTCCACCTCGGTGAAGTAGTTGAAGTAATTGAGCCGCCAGTCGCCGGCATCTTCGGGGACGCTCATGCCTGATGCGTGCGGTCCCAGATGAGCCGCAGCCCTTCCAGCGTGAGATCCTCATCGGCGGTCTTGAGATAACGCGAGCCGCGCACAATCAGGCCCGATTGCCCGCCGGTGGCAATGGTATGTGTGGCGGGCCCGAGTTCGGCCACCATGCGTTCCACGATACCGTCGATCATCCCCACTACGCCGTAGTACAGACCGGACTGCATGCTGCCGATCGTATTCGCTCCGATCAGGCGCTCGGGTTCGCGGAAGTCCACCATGGGCAGCCGAGCGGTCTTCTGGAATAGGCCGGAGATAGCGATGCCGATGCCCGGGCAGATGACGCCCCCCAGGTACTCGCCGCGGGCCGAGATGGCATCGAAGGTGATGGCGGTGCCGAGGTCGACTACCACGCAAGGGCCGCCGAACTTGGCAAACGCGGCAACGGCGTTCACAATGCGGTCGGCGCCCACTTCGCGCGGGCTGTCGTAAAGGATGGTGAGCCCCGTGTCGGTTTTCCAGTTGACGAACAGCGGGTCGGCGCTGAAGTAGCGGCGGGCCATGGCGGTGAGCGTCGACTCCAGCGGGGGCACCACGCTCGCGATGGCGATGCCGGTGATGCCGTTGGCGTCAATTCCCTCCAGCGCAAACAGGTTGCGGAGCTTGATGCCCCATTCGTCGGAGGTTTGTTCGTGAACCGTGCGCAGCCGCCAGCGCGTGAGAATGCGGTCCCCGTCAAAGACGCCGATGGTGAGGTTGGTGTTGCCTGCGTCAATGGCCAGCAGCATAACTCGTAACAGTGTGACAGACAGAGCGGCGCATCAGGCAGGCAGCAGGCCGCCGGCGGTAAGTACAGTTTCGCGCCCGTTGTCTTGCTTGAGAAGCAGGAAGCCCGCGGGCGTGAGCCCGGCGGTGATGCCGGTCAGCGGTCCGCCAGGATGTTCGACGCGGACTCTGCGGCCAGTGACCCATGACGAAGATCCCGCAAAGGCCCGCAGGATCGCAGCCCGTCCGCTGGTGGCCAAGATTCTCATGTGCGACAGCAGGCTGCCTTCGAGGGCGCGCAGCAGGAACTGCGGGTCGTGGTGCGTGCCGGTTTCCAAAGCGATCGAGGTGGCGATGCCGCGGAGCTCGTCTGGGAAATCGGCCTGGTTGACATTGACGCCGATGCCCGCCAGGACCGCGCCCTGGTGCAATTGCGTGAGGATGCCTGAGAGCTTGCGGCCGCCTGCCAGAACGTCGTTGGGCCATTTCAAGTCGCAGGACAAGCCGCAGAACATCTGGAGCGCGTCTGCGACGCCCAACCCAAGCGCCAGAGTGGCCACTGGCAGGTCCTCGGGAGGGAGTTCGGGCCGCAGGACCATCGTGAAATAAAGGCCCGTCCCGCGGGGGCTGTGCCAGGGGCGGCCCTGCCGTCCGTAACCCGCCGTCTGTTCGGCGGCGGCGACGATGGTGCCTTCCGGGGCGCCACTGGCCGCCAGTTCCGCCGCCCGCCGCATCGTGCTGTCAATGGTGTCATGCCACTCGATGAGATTGCCCACGTCTCAGGGTAGCCCGGCTACAGGCGGCGCCAGAAACCGCCGATGGTCTGGACAATGGGTGGAGCACGGCCGGAAGGCAAATTCCAGGATCATTACCTCGTGTTGGGCATTAAGCCCAAAGCCAGCATGGAAGATATCCACCAGGCCTATTCCAAGCTGGCGAAGATGTACCACCCCTCGAACACACAAACGGGGGACGAGGAAAAGTTCAAGTCCGTCAACATGGCGTATGAGGTTCTTTCGGACCCGGCCACCCGGCGCATGTTCGACGAGATGCGGCCGGACGACGCCCGGGACGAAGTGCCCGAGTTCGATGCCGACGGCTGCTTCGCCACCCTCACCACGGAGGTTTCGCGCCGTCTGGCCATCCTGTGCCTGCTGTACGACCGCCGCCGCTTCCGGCCAATCACGGGGAGCCTGTCCCAGCGTCACCTCGAGCAGATGGTGGCCTGCACCAGCGAGCAGCTTCAGTTGTCGATTTTCTACCTGCAAAAAAAGAACTTACTGACGGTAGACGACAAGAGCAGCTACCTGATCACAGTGGAAGGCATGGACTACCTGGAAAAGCAGATTCCCGACAAACAAGTCGTGATTTCAATGCTCAAGCCTCGCAAGCCTGCGCCGGAACCTGAGGTTGAGCCAGCCTCTTCACCTTCTGATGCGGGCCAACAAATTGCGGCCTTGCAGCAGGCAATCGCCAAAGAAGCGCCGGCTCCCGTGGCGGAATCCGCGCCTCCCATACGCCGGTTCCAGTTCCAGCGCAAGTAGCTGTTGCAACAACCTTCCGCTAAACGAGCGCCAGCCGGAAGTGGATGTCCATGGCACGGGCGGAGTGGGTGATGGCTCCGGCGGAGACGAAATCGGCGCCAGCCTCGGCATAGGCGCGGACGGTGTCCAGAGTAATGCCGCCGGAGAGTTCAACCGAGGCGCGGCCCGCGACGCGGGCGATCCACTTGCGGGCCTCTTCAGGGGTGAGGTTGTCGAGTAACAGCCGTTTGGCGCCACACGCCAAAGCCTCATCCAGTTCTTCTAAAGTGCGGACTTCAATTTCAACTGGAAGTGATTGATTTAAAGCAGCTTGTAGGGCTGATTGGATTCCTCCTGCAGCCGCGATGTGGTTGTTCTTGATCAGAATTGCATCAAACAAACCCAAACGGTGATTCGTGACGCCCCCGGCGGCTGCGGCCAGCTTTTCTAAACGGCGCAGGCCAGGCGTGGTCTTTCTTGTATCCAGGACCTGGCAGTTGGTGCCCGCCACCGCCTCGGCGAACTTGGAGGCCAACGTGGCTACGCCGCTGAGGCGCTGGAGGAAGTTGAGGGCTGTCCGTTCGGCGGTCAGCAACGTGCGGGCGGGACCTTCGACGCGCGCCAGGCAATCGCCACAGGCGAGTTTGGAACCACTTGGGGTGAGGATCTCAATCTTTACGCCGCCACCAAGTTCGGCGTACGCAATTTCAAGCAGTTCCACGCCGGCGACGGTAAGCGCCTCCTTGGCGTGGAAAGCACCCTGGGCCACACGCCCGGCGGGCACGGTGAGTTGGGTCGTGATGTCGCCTGCCCCAACGTCCTCCGCCAAGGCTCGTTGGACGGCATCCACCACCTCTGGATGGCGCCAGGAGAGCGTTTCGCTCATGACATCGCCGCCAGCGTTTCGCGGTTCTTGGCCAGTTGCTCCTCGTACTCGGAAAGCTTGGTCCTCAGGCCTTCCACTACCGTGGGGGGCGCTTTGGCAAGAAACGCCTCGCTGCTCAACTGGCGGCGGCTGCTCTCGATCACTTTGGCCAGTTGCTCGATCTCTTTCTGCAGGCGCTGGCGCATGGCGTCGGCCTGTGCGCCGCCGAGTTGGAGAAGGACATCGAATTCGGGCTTGGAGCGGGCTCCACCCGCAGTGAGCGGCTCACCCGACACTTGGACGGATGTGTTGGCCAGTCGCTCCAGGATGGGCCGCTGGCCGGCCAGCAGGGCAGCCGCCCTCTCTGACCGGGGATGGACCAAAGCGTCCACCCGCTGTTTGGGATCGATCTTGTTGTCGGCCCGCAAAGCGCGCTGCTCCACCACCAACTCTTGAAGCAAGGCGAAACTGGCCGCCGATTCCGAATCTGTGAGCACAGGGTTGGCCACGGGGAAGGGGGCCACGCAGATGGATTCGGGCAGACCGGGGCGCTGCGGCACCAGGCGTTGCCATAACTCTTCGGTGAGAAAAGGCATCACCGGATGGAGTAGACGCAGGGCATACTCAAAGACCCGCAGGAGGTTGTCGAGGTGCAGGCGAGCGTTCGCTTCGTCCATCTGGATGCGGAGTTTCTTGACCTCGACATACCAGTCGCAAAATTCGTCCCAGAGGAAGGTCCAGACAAGATCAGCCACCTCGTGGTAACGATAGGTTTGCTGTGCCTGATCGATGCGGGCGGCGACGTCGTTGAGCCGGTGGAAGATCCAGCGGTCTTCCAGAGCATCGCCAGCCGGCGGCTGCAAAACCGCTTCGACACGGTCCAATTCCAGCCCTGCCACTCCAATCCTCTCCATCTGCATGCCGATGAACCGGGCGGCATTCCAGATTTTATTGGCGAAGGCGCGAGAACTGGTCATGCGCTCTTCGCTCAGCACGATATCGGTACCTGGAGCGGCGCCGCGCAGCAGGGCAAACCGCACGGCGTCGGTGCCATATTGCTCGGTGACGATCAGCGGATCGATGGTATTGCCTTTCGTTTTCGACATTTTCTGCCGTTCCGCGTCCCGCACCAGTCCATGGATGTAGACCGTACGGAAGGGCACGTCGCCCATCATCTCGATGCCCAGCATCATCATGCGGGCCACCCAGAAGAAGAGAATGTCGAAACCCGTAATGAGTAAAGTGGTTGGGTAGTACGCAGCCAGGTCTTTGGTCTGTTCAGGCCATCCCAGCGTGGAAAATGGCCAGAGGCCGGAACTGAACCAGGTGTCCAGCACATCGGGATCCTGCTGGATGCGGCCTGATGCGCAATGCTCGCATCGGGAGGGTTCTGCGCGGGCCACCGTTATTTCGTGGCAATCCTCGCAATGCCAGGCGGGGATGCGGTGGCCCCACCAGAGTTGGCGGGAGACGCACCAATCGCGAATGTTGCGCATCCACTCGAAATACGTCTTCGACCAGTTCTCGGGCACGAAGACGGTGCGTCCGTCCTCGACGGCGCGAATCGCCGGCTCGGCGAGAGGTTTCATGCGGCAAAACCACTGCTTGGAAACCTGGGGTTCGACCACGGTTTTGCAGCGCTGGCACTTGCCGGCGCTCAAGTGGTAGTCCTCAGTGCGGGCCAACAAGCCGCCGGTCTCAAGATCAGCCAGCACGCGGCGGCGGGCTTCGTACCGGTCCAGGGCGGCGTACTTGCCAGCTTCGGCGGTCATTTCGCCTTCGAGGCCGATGACGCGAACCAGTGGCAGGTTGTGGCGCTTGCCAGCCTCGAAGTCGTTGGGATCATGCGCGGGCGTAACTTTAACCACGCCGGTGCCGAACTCGGGGTCGGCGAACTCATCGAAAATGATGGGGATGGGGCGGTCCATGAGCGGCAGTTGGACGGTTGCGCCGCGCAGGTCCGCATAGCGGTCGTCACTCGGATGGACGGCCACAGCCGTGTCTCCCAGCATGGTTTCCGGCCGAGTGGTGGCCACGGTCAGAAAACGGCCCGGGTGGCCGTTCACGGGATAGCGGATATGCCAAAGATGGCCGTTCGTCTCCTCGTGGACCACCTCGAGGTCCGAGAGGGCGGTATGGCAACGGGGGCACCAGTTCACCATGTACTCGCCCCGGTAAATCAGACCTTTTTCGTATAGGCGAACAAAGCACTCGCGGACGGCGCGGGAAAGGCCTTCGTCGAGGGTGAAGCGGTTGCGGCTCCAGTCGCAGGAGTCACCAATCCGCTTCATTTGGCTCAGGATCTGGCCGCCGTACTGTTCTTTCCAGCCCCAAACGCGGCGCTCGAATTCCGCCCTGCCCAGGTCGTGCCGGGTCAGGTTTTCGGTCTCGCGGAGGTGGCGTTCGACCACCATTTGGGTGGCAATGCCAGCGTGGTCGGTTCCAGGAAGCCAGAGAGTCTGATGGCCGCTCATTCGGCGCCAGCGGACGGTTACGTCGATCTCGGTGTGCTCGAGCATGTGGCCGATGTGGAGCGAGCCGGTGACATTGGGGGGTGGAATGACCAGCGAGAAGACAGGCCGGGAGGGGTCCGGCTCGGCGGGCGCGTGAAAGAAGGCACGGTCAATCCACCATTGCGCCCAACGGGACTCAAACCGTTGAGGCTCATAGACTTTCTCAAGCTGCATGGGAATTTTTCAGTTTAACATGCGGGTTCTGCTTGGCTTTCCATTCAGCGTCCGCAAAGTCTTAGCTGCGCATTGCCGATAGAGACGTTAGGGTGCACCCGTAAGGTGTGCATCTCCGTCCTCACCCATGAACCGGGTCTTCGCAACGATCTTGGTGTGGTTGGCGCCGCCGGCCGCCGCGATGGCTGTCGCGGGGCAGGCGCGCCTTTCCGTCGCCGAGTGGAAGTTGCTGTGCCAGGAAGCGAAGGCGCCTACGACGGGTTTACTTCGGGGGAGCGTCACGCTGCGGCAAGGAGTGCTGGCCGGAGCCCCCACGGAGTTCTATTTCCAGGATGACAGTGGCGGGGTACTGGCACGCACGCCCAAGTCCTTAGGCCTTAGGGAAGGGGACGTGGTAGAAGCAACGGGCGGTTGCACGATGGAGGGCGGCATCGAGCCGCGTTTCGAAGTGAGGCACCTCCACAAAGAACTCGAGGGTAAGCCTGTAGAACCGCGAGCCGTCACCGTGGAAGAAGCTGCCAGCGGACGCTACAACGGTCAACTGGTGAGGGTGAGGAGTGAAGTCCACAGTCTGGCTGTGGGCGAGGAACGGGATGTGGTGACGTTAGGGGACGCGAAGGTCTGGCTGCTGGCCTATATCCGGAGGGAATCCACGCAACCTTCCGCGCTGGCGCAAGCCGGCAGGCCGGACAGTCTGGTGGAAGCGACAGGAATTCTGATCCCATTCGAGGACGGTTGCCGTTTGCGTCTGCGTCGCGCTGGAGATGTCCAGGTGTTGCGGAGCCCCTCTATCTGGACGATCCGGCGAGTCCTGTTGCTGTCGGCCATCGGCGGGCTGGTCACACTGGCAGTGATTCTCTGGAATGTGACGCTGCGGAGGGCGATCCGGAGGCAGACGCACAAAATCCAGGCATTGCTGGAGGAGGCGCAGGAGGCTTCGCGGCTGAAGTCGGAATTCCTGGCCAACGTCAGCCACGAAATCCGAACGCCGATCCACGGAATCCTGGCCCTGCAGGCCATGCTATTGGATTCAACACTGGGGCCGGAACAAAAGGAACAGATCCGAACGGCCCACGAAGCGACGAGGGCGTTGCGCAGTTTGCTGGATGACTTGCTGGACGTTGGCCGGATCGAGGCTGGAAGGATGGCCCTACAACAGGAGCCCTTTTCTCCGGCTGCCCTCACGCGGGATTGCTGTGCTCAATTCGGTGCGGCTGCCCTGGAGAAAGGACTGGCGTTTCACACCAGGATCGCACCGGACCTGCCTGCCCTTGTCGTGGCGGACGCCCACCGGTTGCGACAGGTTCTGTTGAACTTACTCAGCAACGCGGTGAAGTTCACGCATGATGGCTCCATCACCGTTGAGGCAACCGCCAAAACTACCGGAGAGCGGCGAACGGAATTGATGTTCTCCGTGCGGGATACAGGAATTGGAATCCGTCAGGAAGATCAAGCGGTGATTTTCGAGACGTTCCGGCAGGCCGATGGGTCCATCACGCGCCGGTACGGAGGCAGCGGATTAGGGCTTGCGATCGTCAGCCAACTGGTCACGCTGTGGGGTGGCAGCATTACCGTAAAGAGCGAAGTCGGCGTGGGAAGCGAATTTCGCTTTTCGCTGCCGGCGCCGATCGGCAGCGGCGCGGCTGAGCCAGAACGGGATGCAGGGCAGCGGGAGGCGCGCATTCGTCCCCTGAAGATCCTCCTGGCGGAGGACAACAGTGTGAATCAGTTCGTCGCCCGGCGGATGCTGGAGAAAGACGGGCACCAGGTGCGCATTGCTTCGACGGGCCGCGAAGCGGTGGCGTGCTACCGCCAGGGCGAATACGACCTTGTGCTAATGGACTTGCAGATGCCGGATCAGGATGGCCGCGAGGCGACCCGGGAAATCCGGGAATGGGAGCGGAGAGGGGCGCGCCGCGTGCCCATCATCGCGATGACTGCGCATGCCCTAAAAGAGGAAGAAGCCCGGTGCCGCGCGGCAGGTATGGATGATTTCCTTTCCAAGCCTTTTGAGCACGAGGATCTTCGCGCCATCCTCGCTCGCTGGGCTTCGCGTTCGCAGTGCGGCGCCGCGCAGGCTGCCGTATAGTCGAAACGAACCAGAACCCCGCTGCCTGCCGGCTGGACCCAGTTTGCATATAGAACTCGTGTCCGTCCGGATGTATTCTGTTGCTACCGCATCACGGGAATAATCGTATGCAACCGGCCATTCGTATAGAGGAGGTTATCCGGCGAGAGCACGAGGCGCTCGCCGCGGAAACGCGGTTAAGTGGCTGCCCGCCTTTTGTGGCAGTCAACCAGTTGGAAGACGTTGCACGCTTGCCGTCGAGGCTAAGGGTTCCTCACCCGGCGTCCTGTGCTCCTTTGCCGGGATCCTCCGGCCAGTGCTACGTGCTAACCTGCCCGTCGCTGGATTCGCACGTACTGTGGACCAGAACCGAAAACTCAGCCTATCGCGAACACTACCTCGCATTCCTCAACCAGGTGTACGGGATGAGCCTGGAAAAGCTTGACAATGCGTATGACGTCGACCATCTCTACAACCGCGATCGAGCAAGGCTATACGGGCTCGCCTACTTGCGCCTGGCCCTGGTGCCGCGAAGCGCGAACCGGTCGCATGGAGCTTCGGTAGAAAAGGACCTTACCGTTAATGAGGCGTTGCGAAAGCGCCGGGACCACAAACTCATGGATGAGATCGCCAGCATGAAGTATTTCGGTTTCCTCGCCCCTTTGCGGGACGATCCGCGAGAGGACGAGGTCGAGGCCTACTGCAAGTTTGCGCAGGTGCAGCTCGGCCTGGACCCGCAGGAAGTCCGGAAGGGGATCCATGATCTGAGGAGCAAAGCTTCCAAGCCGTGGGCAGCGGCCGGCCGGATTTGATTACAGTAAGGGGCATGCGCCTTGCAGAAATTCAGGCGGCGGTGCGCGCCGAAGGGTTGGACGGGTGGCTGTTTTTTGACCATCACCGGCGGGACCCGCTGGCATACCGTGTGTTGCAGTTCGATCCCGGACCGGTGATTACCCGGCGCTGGTACTACCTGGTGCCTGCCGAGGGCGAGCCGCGCGGACTGGTCCACAAGATCGAGTCCCACGTGCTGGACGCACTTCCCGGCAACAAACAAGCTTACGCGGGCTGGCAGCAGCAGGCGTCGGCACTGGAGCGGCTCCTGGCGGGGATGCGGCAGGTAGCGATGCAGTACTCGCCGCGCTGTGCGGTGCCCTACATCTCCAACGTGGATGCAGGCACAGTAGAGCTGGTCAGAGGCTGCGGAGTGGAAGTCCGTTCCTCCGCCAACCTGGTGCAGCATTTCGAGGCTCGCTGGGATACTGCCGCCTACGAGAGCCACAAGAAGGCAGGTACGCGCGTGGACGCCATACGCCGCGCGGCATTTGAGCACATTGCCGCCGCGCTGCGGGTAGGACGCCGGGTGACCGAGCATGAGGTGGCGCAGTTCATTCGGGCGAACTTTTCCGGCCATGGCTTGGTGACCGACCACGGTCCGATTGTGGCGGCCAACGCCAACGCTTCCGATCCGCACTACGAACCGTCGGCGCAGCGGACGGCCGAAATCCGGGCGGGTGATCTGGTGTTGATCGATTTATGGGCAAAGTTGGATCTTCCGGGCGCGGTCTACTACGACATCACCTGGACCGGGTACTGCGGGGCGGAACCGCCCTCGGCGATGACGAACATTTTTGGTGTTGTGCGAGGAGCCCGGGACGCCGCGGTGGGCCGGGTGGAAAAGGCGGCCCGGGAGCAGAGCGAATTGCATGGGTTTGAAGTGGACGATGCGGCGCGGGAGTACATCCGCGACCAAGGATACGCCGAGTATTTCTTCCACCGCACAGGCCACTCGATTGGGGAGAGCGTCCACGGGAACGGCGCCAACATGGACAACTATGAAACGCACGACGACCGCAAAGTGATCCCGGGCACCTGCTTTTCCGTCGAGCCAGGGATCTACCTTCCGGAGTTCGGCATCCGCTCGGAGGTGAACGTTTACTTTGCCGGAACCCGCGCGGAGGTGACCGGGGAAAAGCAGGAGCGTTTGCTGGCTCTGCTACCGTAACCCGACTCAAAAGCTGAAGTCGCGCGTATAGCAGAAACTCCAATAGTTGTTATTGGGAATCCGCGCCTGGAGGCCCCATTGCTTGCGATAGCCGGCTTCGAAACTGTGCGGGCCGCGCCGGGCCACTAATCCCGCGGCATAGCGGACAACCCGGTGGCCGTGGGTGCTGTAGAAGTTCCACGAATAGGTGTGCTGGGGCCCGTGCTTGAGCGAGAGGCTCCAATTGTCGCCCTGAGCCAGCGGTTGCACGTTGTAAGCCTGCGTGTGCACCAGGGACCCTCCGGGTAGGGGTGAGTAGAGGATGGTCCAGGCGTCACTGTTTACCGCGACGGGAAACTTCCCCAGTTTCGTCTGGTAGAGGGCCGTGCCGGCCACCAACCAGTCATTCGCGCCTTTGAGTACGGAGGGGAACCGCCACTTTTGGACGCCGCCCGTCAGATGCAGTGTCTGCCCGCGCCGTCTCCAAACCAGAGCACGGTAGTTGATTCCTGCGAGCCAGTCGTTGCCGTGGGATGGGGTGTCGTGGGTCATCCAACCGTGCAAGGTAATGGAGTCGTGGTTCGTGAAGACGTTTTGATAGCTGATAGAAACCTTGTTCTGCCAGGCCGGGCCGTCTCCGAACACTCCGCCCAGCGTCAATTGGAATGTCTCTGTCAGGCCTGTCTGCAAGCTGGCAGTCCATTTGCGTGGCAGGCGGGTGGACGGAGCCTTGTCCCAGGAAATGGTCTGCCCGGCCAGGGTTGCGGCCAGAATTGCGGCAAGAGGCAGAAGACGCACCATGCGCTCAATTCACTATATCATACAATGAGGTCTGAATTTCGCGCTCAGGAGGGGGTTGACTCAACAGGACGGGCCGGAGTTTGAGGCTCCGGCCCGGATGGGATCGAGTGCTTGCGGGATTACTCGGAGAGTTGGAAGGTAGCGACAAAAGCGCTGCGCTTGTCAGGGCTGGACCAGCGGGTATTGAGGCCGCGGTCATGGCCGGTGAACTGATGGTCGAGGGTGTAGGCCGGCATGGCGTGATCGGTTTCGGCGAGAGGCTGATACCAGGGCACTTCGTGGCCGCAGGTATGATCGCCTTCCTGAATTGCCCGGGTCCTGATGCTGGCGAGAGTGCCGGCGGTAAAGGTTACGCGGGCGGAGTGGATGTTCTCCTCTTCGACAGTGAAAGACATCGGCATGGTTTCGACGCGGACGATGTTTTCGAGCAAGTCGCCTGTCATGCGGCGGGCAAATTGCTTCAGGGCTTCCCGTTGCTCCAGGGTGGCGCGCTCGTCTATAAGCAGGACGGACTTCACCGGGTAAGGCTGCCCGGTCCAGTCGCCCAGAGTGGAGTTGGCGCGGACCGCAGCGGCGACACTGAGGCCGTCGAGGGAAACGCCTCTCCAGGAGCCTTTGTTGATCTTCCAACCCATTACCGCAAGATTGCCGATGAGTTGGACTTCGGAGTTGGCGAAGCAGGCGCCAGTGTAAACGTCAGCAGTGCGCGCTTCTACGTAGTTGCCGGAGACTTCGATGGCGGGCCCGGCGGCGAAAGCCGCAGCGCCCAGAGCCAGAGAGAGCAGCAAGATTTTCATGGTCGTCCTCTACTGTTGCATCCCAGGATGGAAGGGTTATCCAACAGTATAGATGGAACGGCCGAATGGAAAAAGCCGCCGGATTCTACCGATCCGGCGGCCATTCGAGGGAGGTGCTCAGGAGGCGCTTATAACCCGCTGTAGCAGTTCCGGGTTTCGTTGCATTCGTACTCGTCCGCGATCTTGCCGTCGGGACCGACGCAAACCTGAGTGCGGTGGCACCAGAAGGCACGGTCGTTGCCGTGGGGGACGTTTGGATCCCACTCGGCTTCGATGTACATGCCCTTCCAGCGAAGCCACTGGCATCGATCTTCGTCGATCCGGGTCAGCCCGGGACGTTCTCCGTTGACTGGCATAGCAGTCCCCTTACGCTTTGACGCCGGCGGCAGCCAGCAGTGCGCGCTTGACTGCCGTTCGGGCCAGTTGCACCTTGTAGGCGTTGCCGCTGAGCGGGCGGGCGCCGTTGGTTGCCAGAGCGGCGGCGGCTTCCGCCGTGGTTGCGTTGATGGTCTTGCCGGAGAGCGACTGGGCAGCAGCACTTGCGGCCCAAGGCGTGGTGGCGACGTGGCCAAGCACGATGCTGGCCTTTTCCACCGCCGTTCCTTTCATGGAGAGGGCCACCGACGCAGTGACCAGCGGCCAGTCCAGGGCATCCTTATGCCGGACCTCGTAGGTAGCGTTGCGAGTCTTGACCAGAGGGATGTGGATCTCGGTGAGGATCTCGCTGGGCTGGAGAGCCACCTCGCGCATCTGTTCGCTCGTGGGATTGACGAAGAACTTGTCCGCGTCGAGAATGCGCTCGCCGGAAGCGGAGACGAGCTTCACCTTGGCGCCCAGCGCGATGAGCGCGGGACCGAAGCTGGATGCCGAAACGAAGCGTCCAGGGCCATCGCCGAAAATGGCGTGATACTGGTTCTCGCCCTTTTCGACCAGGTTTTGGCCCTGGTGCATGGCCAGAAGGCCGAAGCCCTGCCGGTAGTACCAGCAGCGCGGCCGCTGGCAGAGGTCGCCGCCGACGGTGCCCATGTTGCGGATCTGCATGCTGGAAACACCACGGGCAGCTTCGATGAGGGCGGGGAATTCGGCGCGTACGATCGCATTGGACATCAGTTCGTCGACGGTAACAGTGGCGCCGATGCGCAGATTGGCGCCCGCGCGGGCGATGCCGCCGAGTTCTTTGATCGATTTGATGTTCACAACGCGCTTGGGGCTGTGGAGGCCGTCTTTCATCAGACTCAGAAGGTCCGTGCCGCCGGCGAGAACGTCGGCTTCGCCCCACTGGCTGCCCAATAAGGCCAAGGCCTCCTTCAGGGTGTTCGGATTGGCGTATTCAAAGGGCGTCATTAGGATTGCCTCCCTTGCGGATTGAGGGCGTTCAGCACGCGGTCCGGAGTGAGCGGAACCGTCTGGACGCGCACGCCAATGGCATTGGTGACGGCGTTGGCGATGGCGGCGATGCCTCCCACGGCGGGCGGTTCGCCAAGGCCAATGACGCCGCGCTTGTCGTTCTGCTCGTCGATCTCGATATGGGCGATGATTTCGCCAATATCCTTAATGCCGGCGAGTTTATACCACTCGAGGTCGGGGTTGAGAACGCGGCCGGTAATTTCGTCGATGACGCGCTCTTCCATCAGCGCACCGCAGATGGACATAATGCAGGCGCCATAAACCTGGCTTTCGGCAGTCTTGGGGTTGATGACCAGGCCGATGTCCTGAACGGCCACGAGCCGGTTCATGGTAACGATCCCGGTCTCGACGTCGACGCTGACGTCGGCGATCTGCACGCCACCCACGCCGCCGGTGTTGAGGCCTTCGCGCGCTGCCTGGCGCGGATCGTTCTGTCCGGTTTCCGCGATGGAATTGACGCCGAGTTTCTTGCAGGCGTCCTTCCAGGCAAGCACCTTGGTGGGCTGGCCCTTAACGCGGATCTTTCCGTCGACAGCTTCGAGATCTTCCGGTTTCGCTCCCAGTGCAGGGGCCGCAACTTCGAACAGCTTCGCGAGAGCGTTCACGCTGGCTTTACGGGAGGCGGAACTGACACCGCCCACCGTCGTGGATCCGCCGGAAGTACCTCCGGGTGGGTAGTTCGTATCGCCGATGTTCACCTTGACCGCAGTGTGGGGCAGACCCAGGGTCTCGCCCACGACCTGGGCCATGATGGTGCGCGTTCCGGTGCCAAGATCCTGGGATCCGCACTCGATTTCGACAGCTCCGTCGGGGTGGATCTTGCAAAGGGCGGTCGCCGCATGGCCTGCTCCACCCCACGTGCAAACCCCAATGCCAAGACCGCGCTTGACCGGCCCTGAGCCCGCTTGGCCGCGCGGATGCCACAGCTTTTGCCATTCGGAGAGTTCCGCGGCCTTCTTCAATTGGCGTTCATAGGTGTCTTGCCGCGGCGTGAGGTTCGCGTTCTTCAGGAACACCTGCAGGGGGTCCATCCCGATTTTGGCGGCGAAATCGTCCATCGCCGAGCAGGTGAGGAAAGAGGCCTGCGGGTGGTTGGGTGCGCGCCAGGCTCGAATGGGCGCGGTGTTCGTAGAGACGGCAGTGTGCGTCTTGCGCTGGTTCGGAATGCGCGTATAGACGTATGGGATTGGCGGGGCTCCACCGCCGCCGATCCCGCCGGAGGCCCAGCTGTCCGCCTGCCAGACGGTGATGGTGCCGTCTTTTTTGCCGCCGATCTTGATGCGGGCGTAGGCGGAAGGACGCACGCCGGCGATAACCTGCTCGATGTTCCGCTCCAGGTAGATCTTCACCGGGCGGCCGCCTGAGGCTTTGGAGAGGTGGGCGCTTTCCACGCCCCAAACGTCAGGCTGGAATTTCGACCCGAAACCACCGCCAATATGGTCCTGGTGGACGTGAATATTGGCGACAGGGATGCCGAGGGCGCGTGCCAAATCGCCTCCGATGCTGGAAACGCTCTGCGTGGAGGGATTGAATTCCACTTTGTCGCCGTTCCATTGCACGACGTTCCCGTGTGATTCCAGGCAGGAATGGGCAAGCACAGGGATGCCATAGAGACCTTCCATGGTTGCTTCGGCTTCCTGCAAGGCCTTGTCGGGATCGCCCTCGATCTGCTCGCCAGCGGGTTTCCCACGGGTACCAGCCTTGGAGATGTCCTCTTCTTTAACGAAATGAGGCAAAACTTCGTAGTCGACTTTGATTTTCTTGAGGGCGTCGCGGGCAGCGAGTTCGCTCTGCGCGGCAACGATGGCCACTTCCCGTCCGGCCCACTGGATCTCATCACCAGCTTTCGAGATGATGCGGACAGCCGTGACGCCAGGATGTTTCTCGGCGCCACTGATGTCGATCGACTTCACCTTGGCGTGAGCGTGGGGGCAGGTGAGAATCGCACCCCAAAGTTGATTGGGGCGATTGTAGTCAGAAGTGTATTTCGCGCGGCCGGCGGCCTTTTCGACGCCATCGAGGCGGCTGATGCGCTGCCCGATGACCTTGCGCGATGACATGGGGGGCCAGGAATACTCAGGCATTGGTGGCTCCTTTCGCAACGCCGCGCATGGATTTGGACGCTTCGAGAACAGCTTTCCGGACGCCCACATAGGTGCCGCAGCGGCAGAGGTTGCCGCCCAAGCCGTCCTTTACCTGGTCGTAGGTTGGATTCGGATTGCGGTCGAGGAATGCCTTGGCCGCAACGACGAAGCCCGGGGTGCAGTAGCCGCACTGCTGGGCATCGTTGTTGACGAAAGCCTGCACCACGGGGTGTGGCTTTCCGCCTTGCATGGCGAAGCCTTCGATGGTCGTAATGTTCTTGCCTACGGCATCCACCGCGAGGATAGAACAGGCGTACATCACTTTGTTATTGACCAGGACGCTGCAGGCGCCGCAAGTGCCGCGGTCGCAGACGCGCTTTGCGCCGGTGAGGTCGAGTTGGTTGCGAAGAGCGTCAAGGAGAGTGGTGCGCGGCTCGACCGTCAACTGGACGGGCTTGCCATTGATGGTCAGCGTGATGCCGACTTCTCCTGGACCCTGCACGGCAGGGGTTTGGGCTGAGGCTTCCTGTTCCAGGAGTCCGGTACTGAGGGCGCTGGAGACGCCCACCCCTTGCATGAACCCGCGGCGGGAAAAGCCGCCTTTTTTCGTAGTGGATGGAGTTGCCGATGAATGAGGATGCTCGGGCTGTTTGCTCACTTGTCTTCCTTCCTCCGCTGGAGGCAGCGGCCTACTGGGGACAATCTCCTGCCCGGCGAAGTTAGAGCAGGTTAATGTGAGTGTACCCCAGAAAAGAGGGTCTGTGGAGAGAAGAGACGAAGAGCTGAATCCCGATGTTACGGAACGGATTACGGGTTACGGGAGGGCCGAACGAACCTGCAAAAACTGCGTGGTCTCAGGCGGACTTCTTGCGTGCCTTGCGAACAAGCACTTCCATCTGTTTGCCATGTTCGCGGGCAACTGGTTTCTGCTCCGCCTGAGCTGCGCGCGTGCTTTCCAGGAGCCGCACCAAGCATTTGCGGAAGTGCATCAATTCGGCGGTCTCTTCGGGCGTTTCCGGCATGATTTGCTGATCGGCAGAGATACGTTCGGGCTTTAGCTTTCGATTCCGGAGGCGCCGCCATGCGGCAGATGGAGAGTACGAAGCGAGAGCTGGCGGGGGAGCGGAGGAGAGTGGATTGACAGGGCGGATGCGGGCTGTATGGTGTAGGCTTGCGTGGGAGGGACCCAGCTCTCTGACTTCGACTCGACCCTGCCGGTTCATGCCGTTTCTATGGCACGTTTTCCTCCAAAATAATGCCCATTTAGAGTCAGCAATTTAGGGGCAGCTCGTTCCAGGAAGAGACAGACAGCCGCTCGTTTGGGTGTGCCAAAACCGAAATAGAACACGTCCTTAGGGTATTTGCGTCAGGGGTCTGGAAGAGCGTGCCGCCCGGGCCTCCGCAATGGATACGTTGTACCGGTCCAGAACCTGTGCGGTAGTGAGGTCCAGTTGAACGCGGGAGCGGCTGTAAGCAGCGAGGGCGGCCACCTCGCTGGCCTGCGCTTGGGCGAGGTCGCGCTGGGTCTGAACTACCTGGAAGGCCGTCGAAGCTCCCAGCGCATATTTCTTGTTTTCCGCATCGAGAGTTCGCTCCTGCAACTGCCGTTCCTTCATGGCGGAAAGGTAGCGGGCGCGGGCCTGGACGACTGCCGTGTGGGCGTTCTGAACGTTGACCCGAATGTTGTTCATGGCGCTTTGAATATTGAGTTCCTGTTGACGGAGCTGCAATTGGTCGCGGATGTAGTCGGCCTGGGCCTGCCGGTTTCGAATCGGGATGTTGAGCTGGAATCCGACGGAGTAGTCGGGGAAGTTACGGCGGAATATCTGAGCCAGGGCGTTGCCGTAGCCGCCCACGAAATAGGCATCGGGGCTGCGTAAATCCGGTTGGCCAGGGGGGAGCGCCACCTGGTTGATGGAGCCGGCGAGCGAGTTGTTCTGGAAGGAGGCTTGCACGTCAAGAGAAGGTAGTAACTGGCTGCGGCTGCCATGGATGCCGATCTTGGTGTTCTCAATTCCGATGCGGGCCTGTTCGAGATCAGGGCGGGCGCGCAATGCAAGTTCGGTCAACTCGAGAATCGGCTGCAAGATATCGTTGGCCGGCATTGTGAGCCGGTCCGTTGGGATGACACGGGCCGCAGCCACGGAAGGACTGGCTACGCCGGTGCGGCTGAGGGCGTTCTTGATGATGGTTTCTTGCTGAAGCAGGGCAGTTTCGGCGTTGGTCAGGTCCTGTTGGGCCTGGGCAACACGGGCTTCGGCACGTACGATCTCAATCGGCGCGAGAGTGCCGATTTCCACCTGCTTTTTGTTGTCCTCGTAGAACTTCTCCGCCACTTCGACGGCCTTCTGGCGCACTTTCAGGTCCTCGTTATAGCTGACGAGATCCCAGTAGAGGTTCACTACCCCGGCCACCGTTGTCATCACCTGCTGCTGGAACGTCAGATCGGAGACACGGAGGTTGTTCTTAGCTACACGGATGTTACGGTTGTTCACCGCCAAGCCAAAGCCCTGCAACAGGCGCTGCGAGAGCGTGACATTCATATTTGGCGACCAACTCGGGTTGATGTCGCTGCGGAAGTTGTTGCTGCGTACCCAACTGTTGTTCCAGCCGAAGCTGAAGGTAGTGCCCGTAGCAAAGGCCTGTTGATAGCCCGACTGCCAGTTCCGGAAGTCGAACAGCAGGGCGGTGGTGCCGGTGGTGATGGTGTTGGACTGGGGCCGGCTATTGTGTCCGGCGGTGGCAGAGAAGAAGAGCACGGGATCGAACTGTGGCACGGCGACGCCGGTTTGGGTGATGACGGTTCCGCCAGCACCGCCGGTATCACCGCCACCCTGGCCAGTGGGCGCTCCGCCTCGCTCGGTGGCGCCACCCGCGGCCTGTTGGAAGGCTGAATTCGGCGCTTGTCGCACGGCGGTGGGAACGCCGCGCAGCAGACCTCCCGCTTTGGCGCGGAGGTAGTCCGCTTCGGCAATCTGGGGACCGTAGCGCGAGATCTCAATGTCGAGGTTATTCTCCAGAGCCAGCGCAATGGTGTCTTCCAGCGACAAGTAGAGATTCCCCGCTTTGATGAGACTTTCCAGGCGGTTGCTGTTCGCCAGGTTAACGGCAGGGATGGAAGGCTCGCGATAAGGCCGCGAAAAGCTGCTCCACAGTCCGGTGCCCGGCGCCACGGGGACTTGGGGTGGGAGACTCAAGTCCCGCATGCCAGAGGGGATAGAAGCAGCGATCTCCTGGGCGGTTGCCACAGGCATAACCATTTGGACCGAAAGACACACCGCGAGAAGGGGACGATAACAGGACATTGTGCAGATTACCTACCGAGACACTATCTCTGACTGGACGACGAAGCCCTGCCGCTTTGTTACCGACCCACCGTGAGGAGCGGAGCGGCTGAACATGGCGAAGACCAAGAGAAGTTCATCTCATGTTAGCTTAAGCAACCTTCGGGCCAAGCTCAGCACCTTCCTCCTGTCGGGAAGCCTTTCCTTGTGAGCGGGTTGCGTGTCAAAGGCGAGGACACGGCCGCCCGATTTTGGGACGCGGCGTGCGCCACCGGGACGGAGGATTGGTAGACTGCGGAGGGTAGTTATGGCGCCAGAATTTGTCCTCGAGTTGTTTCGTCGCACGGGAGCCTACCTGTCGGGGCATTTCCGGCTAACCAGCGGGCTGCACAGCCCCGAGTACCTTCAGTGCGCCCTGGTTTTGGCCTACCCGCACCATGCTGCCGCATTGGGGCAGGCGCTGGCGGAGCGGTTGGGTCCGGTGGCGGGACCCATCGGCCTGGTCGTGAGCCCGGCAATGGGTGGGTTGATCATCGGGCATGAGGTGGCGCGGGCATTGGGCGTGCGGCATCTGTTCACCGAGCGGGACGCCGACCGCCGAATGACGCTGCGCCGGGGATTCAGCATCGAGCCGGGAGAACGCGCAGTCGTGATTGAGGACGTCATTACGACGGGCGGCAGTTCGCTGGAAGTGATTGATCTGCTGCGGGAACGGGGTGTTGATGTGGCCGGGGCGGGCAGCATTATCGACCGCAGCGGCGGGGCGGTGGACCTGAAAGTTCCACGCGTCGCACTGGCCACGCTGCAGGTAACCACCTACGACCCCGGAGCGTGTCCCCTTTGCCAGCAAGGCATCCCCGTGGTGAAGCCCGGGTCGCGCCCTTCCTGATAGTCCCGGCCATGCGAAGGATCCGGATTACAGTGGCCTACGACGGCACAAACTATCACGGATGGCAGGTGCAGCCCGGACTGGCGACAATCCAGGGCGAGCTCGAAAGGGTTCTAGCGGAATTGGAAGGCGCTCCGGTCCATGTGACGGGTTCGGGCCGGACGGACGCAGGCGTGCACGCGTTGGGCCAAGTGGCGGCGTTCGATTTGCGGAATCCGATCCCGGCGCCGAATCTCCAGAAGGCTGTCAACCGGTTGCTGCCGCGCGCGATTCGTGTGATGGATGTACGGCAAACCACGCCCGATTTTCACCCGCGCCACCACGCGGTGTCGAAGACGTATGAATACCGGATTTGGCGGGGTGAAGTGTGTCCTCCACTACGACGGTTGTATGTGCATCACCACCCTTACCCGCTGGATGAAGAAGCTATGGCGCGCTGCGCCGAGGAGTACGTGGGGGAACACGATTTTACTGCGTTTTCCGCGTCCGACGAACGTGACCAACTGGGGCATTCCAAGGTCCGGCGCATATTTTCCTCGGAACTCTGGCGCGATGGGGAGCAACTTGTGTACCGAGTGCGGGGCAACGGGTTTCTGAAGCACATGGTGCGGATCATCGTGGGCACCCTACTGGAGGCCGGGAAGCGCAACATCGATGCGGAAAGCATCCGGAAGCGTCTGGCCCCAGGATATAAAGAAAGAGCCGGACCGGCCCTGCCAGGAGCGGGACTGTGTTTATTGAACGTGGAGTACGCGACCAATGTGGAAGCAGCTTTGGATGGGGCTTTGGATGGCCACTGCGCTGGCGGCGCCGCCAGTGCCCGTCATCTTTGACACTGATATGGGCAACGACATCGACGACGCGTTGGCGCTGGCGATGCTGCACGCTCTCGAAAGCCGTGGCGAAGCGAAACTCCTGGCGGTGACGATTACGAAAGACAATCCGTGGGCGCCACGATACGTCAGCGCTGTTAACACGTTTTACGGGCGGCCCAACATTCCGATTGGGATGGTGGAGGGCGGCGTGACGAAGGATGACGGCAAGTACAACCGGCAAACCATCGAGAAGGGACCGTTCCCTTACACCGAGAAGACCGTGGAGGCGGTGGGGCTGCTCCGAAAAACTCTCTCTGCGCAGGCTGATGGCAGCGTGGTGCTGATTCAGGTGGGCTTCAGCACCAATTTGGCGAGGCTCCTCGCCAGCGACAAGGAGTTGATCGCCCGCAAGGTGAAGCTGCTGTCGATCATGGCGGCTAATTTCCGCGATACGTGGACGGAGTACAACATCAAGGAGGATCTCCCCGCGGCGAAGCTATTGGTTGCCGGCTGGCCCACCCCGGTAGTGTGGAGCGGATTTGAGATCGGCGATACGCTGAGGTTTCCTGCCCGCTCGATCGAGCGTGATTTCGCTTGGGCGCCTCAGCATCCGGTGGCGGTGGCCTACCGCCACTACGACAAGATGCCTTACGACCGGCAGACCTGGGACCTGACGAGTGTTCTGTACGCTGTGCGTCCCAACGATGAGTACTTCGACCTTTCGGAGCCCGGCGAGGTGTGGTTGAACGAAAAAGGCGGCAGCAGTTTTATTCCCCGGCCGAACGGGCGCGACCGGATTCTTCGCCTGCGCGAAGAACAGAAGGCGCGCATTCTCGAAGCGCTGGTGTTATTGGCATCGCAGCCGGCGGGCAAGTAGGGCATGTTAGCCTGTAAACGAATCCCTCTATGGCCGAAGTGACTGTTCGAGATTTCCCGCCGCTGCCCCCAGTATCGAAGTGGGCTCCCGTGCTCCTGGCGGCATGGCTGCTGCCGGGGGGCGGACATTTTCTGCTGAAGAGAAATTACCGCGGAATGATCCTGTGCGGATGCACCGTCCTATCCTTTCTCATCGGGCTGATGATGAGGGGCTACATGTTCGAGCCGATCCGGGCGGACCTGCTGACCACCGTGATATACACCGGCGGATTCGTGGCCAATATTGCTACCGGATTGCCGTATTTCATGACCAAGTGGTTCGGGTATGTCAGCGCCGATGTGGCCGGGCATACCGTGGATTACGGCACCAAATTTCTGGTGGGGGCCGGTTTGTTCAATATCTTGGCGATGGTGGACGCCTTCGAGATCGCGGTCACGAGGAAGGACTGAACCGATAATGCCGAGCATGAGTCTTTCGCATTTCGAAGCCACCTTCCTGCTGGCGCTGCTGATTTCCGCCGTGCTGGGGGTGATATCCAAGAACACAGACCGTGAGCGGTTTCTTTACGGGCTGCGTTCGTTTGGCTGGTTTGTAGTGACGGTTTTCGGACTGGGTTGGCTGATGTACTTTGGCCACCGCTAGGGTTGCGCCGGTTTTGGCAGGCAATCACCGCGGCAGACCGTTTCCGACACCTTTACGGGCGGCCCAAGTTCCCGCGTGCTCTGCAGCGAAGGCCTCTGAATCACGAGCGATTCGACGGTAGTGCCATCCGGTCTGACTTGCTTTTCGACCAGTTGCCGCTCACGAAGTTGCAGTTGGGTTCCGGCGGGACGTCCAGGTGCGGCGCTGCCAAAAACGTCCGTCTCGCGACGTTCCGAGCCGTCGGGCTGACGGACGACGCGGCTGACAGTTTGTCTGGATAGCTGCATAGCGCCGGTGGTGGCGGTCTCGTACTCGTCGGTCTGCTCGATCATCCGGCCGTCTTCTTTGGTCTGGCGCAGAACGGTGCGGGCGGCCTCCGCAAAGCCCCGGCGCCCATCCGGCCGATAAACCACTTCGTCGGTCTCACTTCGTTCCGCCGAGCCCTTCGTGGTGGCGATGCGCTTCTCCACCGGCTCGAATGACCCGTTCAGATTGGGGCGCTCAACGATGAGTTCCCGCTTGGATGCTCCGTCGGATTCCCGCGTTTCCACCGTAGTTCGCTCCGCCAGTTGAAGGCGGCCATTCAGGTCCCCCCGGTAGACGGTCGTGCGCGAGACTGCCGAACCATCAGGGCGCGTGGTTTCTTCCACCACTCGCTTCTCCGGAGGCAATGGCTGGCCGGCGGCGTCGAAGCGCTGGACTACCTGTTCGACGATTTTGAGGCCGTCCTCCTGGCGCAGCACCCGCTCCTGCACCTTCTCCTGGGGTACTTCGCGGCCGTTCAGATTCCGCAAGGTCTCCTCGCGGCTTCCAGGGCGGCTGCTGGATGACGACCACGGAATCCTGCGGCCTTCCGAATCGTAGACATAGGTAGTGGTTTGCCGTTCTTGCCAGGCGAACAGCGAAGCGGCAGTGCAAAGGCAAAGCAGGGGCAGGCGCATGACGATCCCTCCCTGTAATCGGCAGAAGGAGCCAGAAGCCTTAGGGCTTGGCCCCTATACTAAAAGTATGCCGGGCCCCGGCCCGCTGGGCGGCCGGATACGATCACTTATGAAGCGCTTCTATCTCGAAACCTTCGGCTGCCAGATGAACGTCCACGACTCGGAGAAGGTGGTGGGCACGCTCGAGGAGCGCGGCTACAGCCAGGTGACTTCGCCCGAGGAAGCCGACCTCGTGCTTTATAACACCTGCAGCATCCGCGACAAAGCAGAACAAAAGGTTTTCCAGCGCCTGCAGCAGCACAAACGCGACCGGGGCAAGGTGATTGGCGTTCTCGGCTGCGTAGCCCAACAGGAAGGCGAGGCGATTTTCGAGAAGGCGCCGCACGTGAGCCTGGTGGCCGGTTCAGCGAGCTATCCAAAGTTGGGCGAACTGCTTGTGCAATTGGAGAGCGGCGAGCGCCGTGTCACCGGACTGAGCCTGGATACTGAGGAGACCTTCGAAACGCCAATGACGCGGCGGGATAACCCGCACCGGGCGTACATTACCATCATCGAAGGCTGCGACAAGAGCTGTGCGTATTGCGTGGTGCCGTTCACCCGCGGACCCGAGCGCAGCCGTACCTCGGCCAGCATCCTGAACGAAGCGCGGAAGCTTGCGGAAGCGGGTTACACCGAGATCCAGCTCCTGGGTCAGAACGTGAACAGCTACCGGGACCCCTCCCCTGCAGGTTGGGGATTCGCCCAGTTGCTCGAGGCTGTGGCGCAAACGCCGGGCATCCGGCGGGTGCGATTCACCACCTCCCATCCACGGGATTTCGGCCGCGACATCGTGCAAGTGATCGACCGGAATGCGGCGGTCTGCAACCAGGTGCATTTGCCCGTCCAGTCAGGCTCAACGCGCGTGCTGGCTGTGATGGACCGGCAATACACTCGGGACGAGTACATGCGGCGTATCGAGTGGATGAAGGCGTCGCCGCGTTCCATTGCGCTTTCCACTGACATCATTGTGGGTTTCCCTGGCGAGACAGAAGGCGATTTCGAAGAGACCTTACGGCTGCTGGACGAGGCGGAGTATGACTCGATCTTCAGCTTCAAGTATTCGCCGAGACCCAATACGGCGGCACTCAAGCTCGAGGATCAGGTGCCGGAGGAGGAAAAGAGCCGGAGGCTGAGCATTTTGCAGGAACGCCAGCGCGCCATTCAGCTTCGCCGCAACGCGAACCTGATCGGGACAACGCAGGAGGTGCTGGTGGAAGGCTTCAATTCGTCTACCGGGCAGTGGATCGGGCGGACGGCGCAGAATCGCGTGCTGAATTTCGTGGCGGCCGGCGGTGCACGACTTGATCGGGATCAAGTAATTGGGCGCTACTTCGACGTTCTGGTGACCCGTTCAGGCCCTAATTCGCTTGCTGGCGAGTGCCGGACGATGGCCTGAGGCCCGTTCTGTTCTAATTGAAGTAGGAAGGCCGGTCCGGTCGCGGGAGGGAGCCAGCGATGGAAGTTGAAATGAAGATCCGGGGGTTGATGATGGACCCCGTTACGAACATGCCCATCGTCATCCTGCGCGACCAGTCGGGCAAGATGATCCTGCCGATCTGGGTGGGCATCTACGAGGCCAACGCCATTGCTCTGGAGATCGAAAAAGTCACCACACCTCGCCCAATGACGCACGACCTGATCAAGAACGTGCTTACAGGTCTGGAAGCAGGCATCCGCAAAGTGGTGGTCAGCGAATTGAAGGACGATACTTTCTTTGCCGTCATCTGGCTGGAGAAAGACGGACGGATGATCAGCATCGATTCCCGGCCTAGCGATGCGCTGGCGCTGGCCTTGCGCCTGGATTGCCCGATCTACGTGGAGGAGCAGGTGCTCAAGTCCTCCAAGAGCGCCGCCAGCGTTTCCGACAAAGTGAACAACGAAGAACTGCGGCGGTGGCTGGAGGGACTGAACGACGAAGATTTCGGCCGCTACAAAATGTAATGGACGCCGGACTGATCGCCAGGCTGGAGCGCATAGCGGCCGCCGGAATCCGGCTGGTTCCCACAGCGGAAATTTCTTCTCATTTTGTTTTCGAGCGGGACGGCTGCGCCGTATTGGTGGAACGTCGTGGGGATGGTCTAGGGACGCCAGGTTCGCCGGGCCTGCTTGTTGAGGCAGAGGGCGGATTCGCTGCGCTGATCCGGCGGGGCGAAGCGGATTATTTCGTTTGGAAGGGCGGGGAAAGGCCTGCGGAGCCTGGTGAAGCCGACGCCGCGCGGCGATTGTTTACAGAGTTGCGCGAGATTCTGGGATAACGGTTCCGGACGGGCGCCCGTCCATACCAGTGAGATGAGCGGGCGCGGACACAGAATCACGAGCCAATGCCGGGTCTGGCTGCTGCCGCTGGTAATGGGTGCGTTGCTGACCGGGTGCCATCCTGATCCGACAGCCTGGTTCCAGCAGACCCGTTGGATGGCGCACTACTGGATGGCGACGGGAGACCGCGAAGAGCCTCTCGGATTCGTTGAGCGCCTCAGTTTGGCGTATCTCCGTGCCAATGCGGCCTGCCTGAAAGCAAAAAGGGCAGGCGAAGCGCCCGCCCCTTCTGCGCTGTAGCGAGATCCAATCTATTTCTTCTTGGGCGCTGCCTTCTTGACCGCGGGCTTGGGGGCTGCGGCTTGCGCAGGCCAGCCGACGAGGTCTTCCTTTTCTACTTCGAAGACCAGGTTAAACGGGTCGGCGGTGAATTCGACGGGCACCCCGGCAAATTCCAAAGTGGTGCCCGGGTCGGCCTTGCCGCGCAGCGGGGTGTCGAAGCGGAGTGTCACTTCTGACATCTCGTTGGAAGACAATCCGACCACCACCTCCTTAGGATTGACGGCCGGCTTGTGCGAGATCACTACGCCCTTCAGTTTCTCGACCTTCGTGGTCCCCACCTCAACTCCCCCAGGGATGTGCGCATTCTTCAGAGACTGCTCGAAGTACTGGGGACCATTTGAATCCTGCAGCTGGCGTTTAATGCTGACCCACAGAGCCAAAACGGGATTCGACTGCTTCAGTTGTTCTTCCTGCTTGATGAGGATCTCGTCCTTCGATTCGATCTTGAAGCCGTCGGGTGGGAGGGCATGGGCCTTAGCGGCTTGAATCACCTCATCAATGCCGGCTTTGTCGCCGTGGAAATTGACGTAGTTCTTTTCGAAGGTTCCCATCATCTGCTGGCGGATGTTGGGTGGAAGGGCACCCTGGCCATCGTAAGCGCCAGCCCGCGCGAAGTGGAAGAGAGCGTCGCTCTGCTTTTCGAGCTTGCGCTGGCGAGCAATCACCGTGCCCAGGAAAAGGGAGACCTGCGTGTCGGCGGGATTGCGCTTGAGAACCTCGATGAACTGCTTTTCCGCTTCTTCGTTCTGATTTCGTTGCATGGCCACCCAGCCCAGAGTGCGGTAGGCCAAAGACTCAGTGGTGGCCCGCTCCTGCTTCCACTGTTCTTCAGAAATTTCAGGTTTCTTTTTGGTGGGGGCGAATGTATCGTCCATCACGGCAAGGAAGCCCTTGCCGGCTTTCTCGCCCGTGGAGAGCGCCTCTTCGGACTTGTCGTTCATGCTGACGGTCAGCAGGTTGAGCCAGTAAAGACCGAGGAAGCTCTTGGGGTCGTCATTGACCATTTCCTTCGCTGTGTCGTACATCGACTTGGCATTGTTCATCACCCGGAAGGTGTCGAGCAAGGTTTGGTAGCGAAGGGCCTTGTATTCGCTGGTAGGATACTTTTCCTTCCACTGATTGAGCAGACCCAGACGGGTCTGGGGGTTTTGCTCTTTCGAGATGGAGTCGTAGAGATCGTACTCGGCCCGATCCTTCCACTGTGGCTGGTTTGCCTGGGGCAAAGCCACTCCCGCGGTCAGAACGGTGAGGGCGGCAACCGCCAACGCGCGATTCAATGAAAACAGCACCACTAGCCTCCTAGGATGGGGTCGTATGAGATGTCTACCGGGCGCCGAACTAGACCCGTGCTCCGCATAACTGTAAGCCAACCCGACAAATGCGGAGTATACCCAAAGCCAAACGATAGCCGCAAGCCACAGGCCGCCCCAGGCACCCGGCCCGGAAGACCCGCCGCCTACCCAACATATTAAACTTCTGCAGGCTTAGATGCGGGGGCTTCGCAAAATGTTCCCGCCCGGACCATGAAATCGAGCTTGTGCTAGAATCCGGCATTCATGCGCCTGTTTGACCTCGGCGTCATAGCCGCCTATCTGATCGGCATCACCTGGTTCGGCTCCCACTTCCGTTCCACGCAGAAGACCCTGAAGGACTATTTTCTTGGCGGCCGCACCACACCGTGGTGGGCGATCGGGTTCTCCATCGTTTCTGCAGAGACGTCTACCCTGACGGTGATCGGGACGCCAGCACTGGCTTTTCAGGGCACTTACGGATTCTTGCAGGTAGTGTTGGGGTATCTGTTGGCCCGCATCGTCATCACGTGGCTGTTTTTGCCCCACTATTTCCGCGGGGAACTCTACACGGCGTATGAGTTGATGCAGCGCCGGTTTGGCATGCGTCTGCGGCGATTGACGGCCGGCACGTTTCTGTTGTTGCGCGCGCTGGCGGAGGGTGTGCGTGTTTTCGCCATCAGCATCGTCGTTTCCATCGTGCTGGACCTGGATCCGCTGTGGTCGATCCTGGTGATCGTCCTGCTGACCCTCTTCTATACGTTTGAGGGCGGAATGACCGCCGTGATCTGGACCGACGTGGTTCAAATGTTTTTGTACGTCGCCGGCGCAATCGTGAGCCTGTTTGTCATCCTCGACAAGATTCCCGGAGGGTGGGGCGAGGTCATCCGGCTGGGGCAGGCAGCCGGCAAGTTCACGGTTTTTGATTTCCGGTTCGAGCCGACTTTGGAGTTCTTCTCGAGACCATATTCGTTTTGGGCTGGAGTTGTTGGCGGTTGTTTTCTCACCACGGCATCCCACGGCACAGAGCAGCTGATGGTACAGCGTTTGCTCTCAGCAAGAAACGAGCGGGATGCCCGGCTGGCCCTGTTCTCCAGTTGGGCGGTGATCCTGTTCCAGTTCACACTTTTCTTGACGATCGGCTTGATTTTGTGGGTGTGGTACGGCAAGACAGGCGCGGCGCCGCCCCACCCTGCCGATCGCATCTATCCGGAATTCATCTGGAATTATCTGGCGCCAGGGGTCGCCGGACTGGTGATTGCCGCCATCCTGGCGGCCGCGATGTCAAACCTGAGTGCCGCGTTGAACTCACTGGCCTCCACGTCCGTAATGGATTTCTATAAGTTGAAATTCCCCGGGCACGAGGAAAAACACTACTTGCGGCTGGCCCGGCTCATTACGCTGTTCTGGGGCGCAGTGCTGTTCCTCATCGGATTCCTCGCGCGAAACGTGCCCTCGGTTCTGGAGGCGGGCCTTGGCATTGCATCCATTCTCTATGGCGCCCTGCTTGGAGTATTCATCCTCGGCGTCGCGTCGGAACGGGTCGGCGAACGCGCAGCGATGGTAGGAATGAGCGCCGGACTGGCGGTAAATCTGATTGTGCGATTCGCCACTCCGATTGCCTGGACCTGGTATGTGCTGATTGGCACTGTGGCCACGATAGCGGCGTCATTGGCCGCGTCAGCCTGGCTGCCGCGGGAGGAGAAGCCTCTTGCCTGAGCATGCTCCGCGCATGGAACTCCGGCGGGAACTGGGGGTTTGGAGCGCCGCCTCGATTGTCGTGGGCACGGTGATCGGCAGTGGAATTTTCCTGGTTCCCAAGACAATGGTGCTGCAGACAGGCACGCCAGGCATGGTTTTGCTGGTGTGGGTTTTCGGTGGCCTGTTATCGCTGGCTGGAGCGCTCACCTATGCTGAACTGGCG
The DNA here is from genome assembly GCA_964460395.1 of uncultured Solibacteraceae bacterium. Taxonomy (GTDB): domain Bacteria; phylum Acidobacteriota; class Terriglobia; order Bryobacterales; family Bryobacteraceae; genus CAYWQS01. The sequence goes on from CAYWQS010000004.1 coordinate 137,708, forward strand.
GCAATGTATCCGGAGGCGGGCGGCGAGTACAACTATCTCAAAGCCGCGTATGGACCGTATTTCGGGTTTCTGTACGGATGGACTCAGATGTGGGTCGCCAAATCCGGCTCCATCGCGACACTGGCGACCGGCTTTTTTTACTACCTCGCGAACTTTTACCCTCAATTGGAGCAGCCCTGGTTGTTACTGCCGTTACCACTTGGGGAAGATTTCGGGCCGCTGCCAGTGAGCCCCGGACAGGTGCTGGCCATCGGCGTGATTCTATTGCTGGCCGGCGTGAATTGGATGGGAGTGAAGTGGGGCGGCGGAGTGCAGTTGGCGGTGACCGCGCTCAAGGTGATCCTCATAGGGGGAATCATTGCAATCGGCGCGTTCGCAGGCACGGGCACGACGGCCAATTTCTCCTCTCAGGTCGCGGCGCGTGGGGGAGTGGCTGGATTTTTTGCGGCGTTGGTAGCCGCATTGTGGGCGTATGACGGTTGGAACAACGTGAGCATGGTCTCCAGCGAGATCCGGTCGCCACAAAGGAATCTTCCGCGAGCGCTTATCTTCGGGACTGCGCTGGTCCTGGCCGTCTATCTGCTCACCAACCTGGCCTACTTTTACGTTCTGGACGCCAGTCAGGTGGCGGCCAGCGACCGCGTGGCAGCGGAAATGATGCGCCTCGTCTTCGGGCCCGCCGGCGCGGGCGCTGTCAGTGTGGCAGCGATGATTTCCATTTTTGCCGCGTTGAATGGTTCCATTCTTTCGGGCGCCAGAGTTCCGTACGCTCTGGCAAGAGATGGCTACTTTTTTTCTCCTTTTGCCCGCGTGCATGCGGTGCATGCGACACCTGGCTTTTCGATCCTGGCGCTATCCGGATGGGCTTGTGTCCTGGTCCTCAGCGGCCGTTACGATCAATTGCTCACCATGGTGATCTTTCCAAGCTGGATTCTCTATGGCATGGCCGCTGCCTCGATTTTTGTGCTGCGCCGCAAGTATCCCGACTTGCAGCGCCCGTATCGCGCAGCTGGTTATCCCGTGGTGCCGCTGCTTTTTGTCCTGGTGACGGTCTTGCTGCTGTATTTCACTTTGCAGAACTCACCAAGAGAAAGCGCCATCGGATTGGTGATCATCGCGGCGGGAACACCGTTTTACTGGCGCTGGCAGCGCCGCCAACAGCCGATGTGAACGGGGTTCGAACGAGAAGAAGTGGCCGAAAGAAAATGGCTGCAAAGTAAAAAATTGAACTTTGCCCTTGAGTTTTGGACCTGAAGAACCACAAAATATGACAAGGTGGGTGAAAGCCCGCTTTTGTTGTTTGAGAGGCTCATAAATGGATCTGCTAAAGGTACTCGCGGAGCTCAAGAAAGAACGAGCTACGATTGAAGAAGCCATCGTCACCCTGGAGCGCTTGGCGCGCGGAACTGGCAAACGCCGGGGACGCCCGCCACGCTGGATGAGTGAAATGGCGAAGAAAGGGGAAGAAAAACCGGCCGGCCGGCGTGGACGCCGCCCGAAGGAACCGGCAGCCTGACCCTTTCGGTCCCGTAAACCTACCGGAATTCAGTTTGAATGTTCGAGGGCCGCCAACCCGGGGCGGCCCTTTCGCTTTTAGGACTACTGGTACAGCAGGTACTTTCGGCGGATTTTCCAGAACTCGGCCAGTACTTCAGCCCAGGATTGCTGCAAAGTCCGGGGATCTGCACCCGCTTTCAGTCCGTCAATCACTGCCTGGCTGCCGATGAGTTTCGCGTTAACTTGCAGGTCGAGTTGGCCTGGGTAGAGCCGTTCTAAGGCGGCGGCCAATTCCAGTCCCAAGCGGGCGGAGGAGAACTGGTCGCGTTCGAGAATGACAAAGCGGATTCCTTCAATGGCTTTTCCGGCAAATCGCGACTCGGAAGGCGTGAAACGGGTGGCATAGAATCGAACGCCAGGGATGGCTCGCCGGTTGAGATAGCCGGCTAATTCACTGCCATTAATCCAATCAGCTCCGGTCTGTTCAAACGGTGCATCCGTACCGCGTCCAACCGACCAGTTCTTGGCGTATTCCAGCATGGCTACGCCGGGGTAAAGGAGTGCCGCTGTAAGGCTGCGCATATTGGGAGAAGGGTTCACCCAAGGCAACCCGGTAGAGTCCCACCAATCACCGCGGCGCCACCCTCGCATGGCCACGACCTCCAGGGGAGCCCGAATTCCTTCGTGCTCATTAAGAAACAATCCCATCTCGCCAATCGTCATCCCGTGGCGGAGAGGGATAGGCGCGCAGCCGACAAACGAAATCAGATCCCGGTCGATCATTGGACCTTCCACCTGAGCACCCGTGATGGGATTCGGACGGTCCAGCACGATTACGGGCAATTTCGCTTGCGCGGCCGCTTCCAGGGCGTAGCGCAGCGTGGAGATGTAAGTGTAGAATCGCGCGCCGATATCCTGGATATCGAAGACAAGGACGTCGACTTCGCGGAGCATGGCCGGGCTGGGCTTGCGTTCCTCGCCACGGTACAGACTCCAAACGGCAAGCCCAGAGGCCGCATCCTTGCCGTGCGCCACGTCTTCCTGGTCGTCTCTCCCCTGCAATCCGTGCTCAGGCGAGAACAGGGCCGTCAACCGGACGCCGGCTGCCAGCATGACATCGATATTTCGTTTCCCATCGCGGGTCAACCCCGTATGGTTGGTAATCAGCCCCACGCGCTTTCCACGCAGCCGGGCGAACTTCTCCTCGACGAGCACATCGAGGCCTGTCAACACCTGGCCGGAGCGGGCCAGCGGGCGGCGCAGCATCTCAGGACCTGATTCGACGTAGCCGGTCAGCAACATGCCCGGTGCATCAACGCCCAGAGCCGCAGCCACCACCGTCGCCACTCTTGAGCGCAGCGCGCTGATTGCCGGCCGGAGTTTCGGATGAACGCTGTTGGCGAGGAGAATCACGTAAGTCTTGGTTGCCGGGTCAATCCACACGGACGTCCCTGTGAAGCCTGTGTGACCGTAAGAGCCTATGGGGAAAAGCTCGCCACGGTTACTGGAATAGGGTGAGTCGAGGTCGAACCCGAGGCCGCGTTGCACCATTTGGAAGGCAGGCGAATTTGGTTCGATGAACTTCTGCACTGTGAGCGGCTGAAGCAGGCGTACGCCACCGACTTCGCCCATGCCCAGCAGCATCTCGCACCAGCGTGCCAGGTCCCGCGCCGTCGAGAAAAGGCCGGCGTGTCCTGCCACGCCACCCATATAGCGTGCAGTTGGGTCGTGGACAATGCCACGAAGCAACTGGCCGTCCACACGCTCGGTAGGGGCTATGCGGCTGCGCCAGGCAGCCGGGGGGCGGAATGCGGTCTCGGTCATGCCGAGTGGCGCAAAGAGATGATCTCGCGCATATTCGTCCAGGGGTTTGCCGCTGACCACCCGGACAATCTCCCCCAACAGGACGAAATTGATGTCGCTATAGATGAACCGTTCACCCGGCGATGCAACGGGCTTATCCACCAGGGCCAGTTGTACACCTGTGTCGTAGCCGCTCCAGGGCGGCTTGAGGTCGACATCGGGCCGGAGCCCCGAGAAATGCGTCAACAACTGCCGGACGGTGATGTCGCTCTTGCCACCCTGAAACTTGGGAAGATAGTCCGTTACGCGGCTCGCCAAACGGACGCGGCCTTCTTCCACCAGGCGCATCACGGAGGTGGTAGTGGCCACGACCTTGGTGAGCGAAGCCACGTCAAAGATGGTGTCCAAGGTCATCGGCTCACGGGCTGGTTCGAGGGCCCGCTGGCCGTAAGCCGCGTAATGCAACTGGCGTCCGGGCTGGCCCACAAGCAGAACAGCTCCGGGAACCTGGTCCTGTTCCACCGCCTCATTTAGAATTCTGTCGAGGTTCTCTGAACCTGCAAAACGGGCTTGTCCCGCGCAGGCCGCCGCAAGGGCCAGAAAAATCAGTATTCGCTTCATTGCAATTTATCCGCGATGGCATCCAGAACGCGCGCCAGTTCGGCATCACGGGCGGTAATGCCTCCGGCGTCGTGCGTCACGAGATCGACCTCTACGCGGTTCCAGACGTTGAACCACTCCGGATGGTGGTTCATTTTCTCGATCGCAAGGGCCGCGGTGGCCATGAAGCCGAAGGCGTGGATGAAGTCGGGGAATTTGTACTCACGGTGCAGTTTTCCGTTCTGGACCGACCATCGGGGCAGGGAATCCAGCGCATGCTGCAACTCCTGCTCGTTGAGCTTGGGAACTTTCATTTCGGGAGTTCAAGCCTTTCCGTAAACGGGGATTAACGCGCCATTGATATCCGCCGCAGCGCTGCTGCAAAGCCAGCATGCCAATTCGCCGATGGCGGCGGGCGCCACCCAGCGGTTTGCATCGGCATTGGGCATGGCCGCCCGGTTGGCGGCAGTATCGATGGTGGATGGCAGGATGGCGTTGGCAGTGATGCTGGTGTGGCCCAGTTCGGCGGCCATGACACGCACCAACATGTGAAGCGCAGCCTTCGAGGCGGCATAGGCGCTTTGTCCGGCGGCCGGTTGCTCACCGGACCTCGACCCGATGGCAATGAGCCTTCCGCGCCCGGCCTTCTGCATGGCTGGCAGGACGGCGCGGAATAACAGGAACGCACTGCGCGCGTTGATGGACATCATATGGTCCCACGTAGCCAGCGCGGTTCGCTCCACTGGCCCGTCCGACGCGAAGCCGCCCATGACATGGATGGCCGCATCGATGCGCCCGCCCCAGGCGAGCGTACTTTCCACTGCACCGGCCACTGACTGCTCCTGGCTCAAGTCGGCGTTTAGCGGAAGAAACGTGTTAGAGAATTCCGCCGGGTTCTTCCAGTGGCGGGCTACTCCAGCCACTAAAGCGCCCTGCGCCAGAAATGACTGAACGACTGCCGAGCCCAATCCTCCACTCGCCCCTGACACCAACACCACTTGCCCGTCGAGTTCTTGCATGCCCCTCTTATTTTAGGATGCACACTATCATGGGATGGTGCCTTCGCCGTTGCCTCGCATCCGGCTGGACCTCGACTTCATGCCTTCTCCGGTTGAGGACCGCCCCGGACTCCTGATTCGTGACCCATTCCAATATTCCTCCGCCACACTGATTGTGCCCCCGCCGCTGGTGGCGGCGCTGGAGTGCTTTGACGGGGAAAAAGAGGAGAACGACTTGCGGGAAGTCCTGGTGCGCTCCACTGGGCAGTTGCAAGTCTCCGAAATTGCGGATCACCTTCGCACGGTGCTTAGCGAGTCCGGGTTTCTCCTGGATGAGCATTACGATTTGCTGCGGGAGGCCCGTCACCGGGAGTTCGCGGCCAATCCGGCCCGGGCGGCAGCGCACGCCGGTTCGGCCTATCCGGAGGAGTCCGGGGAACTCCGGAGTTTGCTGCAGCAGTATCTGGAAGAGGCCAGCCCAGCCCGGCCTGGAGTCAAGGCCATCGCTGCTCCGCACGTCAGCCCGGAAGGCGGTTGGTCCAGCTACCGTGACGCTTTTTCGGCTTTGCCACCGGACTACGGGGACAAGACGTTTATCATTTTGGGAACGTCTCATTACGGCGAACCCGAACGGTTCGGGCTCACCCGAAAGCCCTTCGTGACGCCGCTGGGTCAGACTCAGACAGCGGTGCACCTGGTGGATGAGCTTGAGCGCAAAGCGGGCGAAGCCATTGTGGCCGAAGACTATTGCCACGCGGTAGAGCATTCCATCGAGTTTCAGGTGGTCTTTTTGCAGCATCTGTTTGGACCCTCGGTGCGAATTCTGCCAGTGCTCTGCGGCGCCTTTGCGCAGAGCATTTACTTCACCGGCCGCCCGGAGGATTGCGAACCCGTGGGCCGTTTCCTGGATGTGTTGGGAGAGATCAACGCCCGGGAGAACGGAAATCTATGTTGGGTACTGGGTATCGATATGGCGCACATGGGACGCCGCTATGGCGACCCCTTCAGCGCGCGGGCGGGCCAGGGTGACATGCAGCGGATCGAGCAACTCGACCGGGCACGGATTGCCGCCGTCAACCGGGGCGACGCTGACGAATTCTGGTCTTTGGTCCAGGAGGACCGGGATCCGTTGAAGTGGTGCGGCAGCTCCCCGTTGTACACATTCCTGCGTGCCGTGCCGGAACTGCGCGGATCCCTCCGCCGGTACGAACAGTGGAATATTGACGGAGACAGCGTTGTGAGCTTTGCCGCCTTGGATTTCGCTCCGGCGCCTTAGAGACGGTTACTGGCTTTCGGGTACGGCGGCCATCCAGTACCCCGGTTTCGTCCGCACTTTCAGATTAGGCCGCTTAACGCGCACTTCAATGTTGTGGAAGCCACCCTCCATTTTGTTATTGGGAGAGTAGCTCAACAGGTACTGGCTGCGGATCTCTTCGCCGATCGCGGCAAGAGCCCGCTCCAGGTCCTTCTGGCTTACAAACGTGTACTCGCGCCCGCCAGTGAATTCGGTGTAAAGTTCGGCCGGGTTGTCCACGAAAATACCCTTCGCTGCGCGGAACAACTCGACGATTACCGGAACCAGATCGCCTCCCTGGCCCTGCTTGCCGCCAATCTGGTTGATGACGGTGGGATCGTTGGGCACAATGCCCGGCCGAGGACGGGCGCCGATGGGCAAGTGATCCGGACGGGGGCGTTCGGGCCGGGCCGTCAAACTGGTAACCACCCGGCTGATATTCACCGTGAAGACGTCGATGTTGTGCACCTGCAGTTCTGTTGCGATCTCTCGCGGACGGGATTCGCTCGACCGGTCGAGGGTTTCCGAGATCAGCAGAATGACGCGGCGCCGGTCCTTCTTGTTGCGCAGCATCCGGATGGCCTGTTGTGTTGCGTCGTTCAGGCGGCTGTTCTGGCCTCCAGGCGAGAGAGTAGCCAGGGCGGCCGTAATCTTGTCGGGATCGCGGGTGAAATCCTGGATCAGATCCACGCGATGGTCGAAACTGATCATGGCGACTTCGCCCTCCTGGCCTACCAGCAGGTCGTGCATCAGTGCGCCCATCTTCTGGACCGCAGGCAGCATTTTCTCGACATTGGCGCTGCGCTGAATGCAGATCACCATCGAGAGAGGCAGGAACGCGACGTCCCGGTTGATCTGCTGCCGTTTGCCGTTGTCGTAGAGTTCGAAGTCCTGCGGCTGCAGGCCATTGATGACGCGTCCTCTCGAATCCGTCACGGTCGTGGGCACCAGCACGTAGGACACGGTCTCGCGGAACAGGATCTGTTCCTGGCCAGCCGCGTCGAAAGTCTGCTGAGGAGCGGGGGGCGGGGTCTCCGGTTCCTTCGTCTTGTCCGGATCCACTGTACCCGGCATGATGCGTTTCGGAGGTTGAGGCGCAGGGATGGCCTGGCCCATCACCACTGCGCACAACAGAACGCCAATCAGGCTGCTACGGCAGAAAACACGCATGGTTATTCGTTTAGACGCCCACCGGCGGAAACACGTTGCGGTTCGGGTCCATGCCCTGTGCGGCCTGCCAGCAGGTCGACAATGTGGGGCACCAAGTCCACGATAGCATCCAGCGATTGAAGAGCGCCCTTGGGAGAGCCGGGCAGGTTCACAATCAGGGTGTGACCACGAGTTCCGGCCAAGCCACGGGACAGGACCGCCCGCCGGGTGTGCTTGAGCCCTTCCATGCGCATGAGTTCGCTCAGCCCTGGCAACTCGCGTTCCAGTACTTGCCGGGTGGCCTCCGGGGTGCGGTCCCGGGCAGTGATGCCGGTTCCCCCGGTGGTGAACACAACGGGCATACCTGCCGAGTCAGCGTAGTGCACCAGGCGCCCGGCTACCTCTTCGGGTTCGTCCGGCACGATCTCCTGAATTGCCACGGTAAAGCCGAGCTGCTGTAACCGGGCTGCCACGGCCGGCCCGCTAAGGTCTTCCCTCTGGCCTGCGGCGGCGGTGTCGCTGACGGTGAGTACGGCCGCCGAAATCAACGCCCGGCCCCTTTCCGGTAGGCGCCGGATTTCCCCCCGGTCTTCTCGACCAACTCGATACGTTCGATCACCGTGCCGGGGTCAAGGGCCTTGGTCATGTCATACAGGGTCAGAGCAGCCACGCTGGCCGCCATGAGCGCTTCCATCTCGACGCCAGTGGGTCCGGTCACTCTGGCGCTGGCTTCAATCTCAATGCCCTCCTGCTGAATCTTCAGATCGACACCCACGTGGCGCAGCAGCAGCGGGTGGCACATCGGGATGAGTTCCCAGGTCCGCTTCGCCGCGAGAATGCCGGCGACACGCGCTACTTCCAGCGGATCGCCTTTGGGGTTCTGGGGTAGCGCTTGCAACACCTCCGGCTTCATGCGAACGAATGCACGCGCGCGCGCCGCACGCACAGTATCGGACTTGGCCGAGATGTCCACCATGCGGGCCTGGCCGGCCTCGTCGTAATGCGACAGTTTCTTCATTGCAGGAGAACTCCGATTCGCTCCCCGGCCTCGTAGTAGGGCCGGTCCGGTTCCGCCACCAGGTAACAATTGGCTCTCGCCGTGGCCGCCAAGTCGCTGGAGCCGCTCCAGGACAATGGCGTCAGGAGGCCGTCACCTTCCATTCTGGCGGGCAGAAACCGGGTCAGCCCGGCCTTATGCTGAAAAGGACGCGCCAGCGGGGCCTGCGTGATGGGCAGGGGGGTCTCCGCAGCCCCGCAAAGCAATTCGAGCGCCGCCCGGGCAAAGACCTCAAAACACACCATGGTAGAGGCGGGATTCCCGGGCAATCCGAAGAAAAACGTCTCTTCGAGGGAGCCAAAGACCAGCGGCTGCCCCGGCTGTATCAGGACGCGGTCAAACTCGATCCGTGCGCCCAATGCCGCCAGCGCGGGTTCAACGACGTCGTACTTGCCTGCGGAAACTCCGCCGGAAAACAAGATCAACGCGCAGCCGCGCGCCTGCTCCAACACATCCAAGGTTTCTTCAATCGTGTCGCGGGCGATGGGAAGGATTACTGGAATTCCGCCCGCCCGGTCGACTTGGGCGGCTAGCGAGTAGGCATTCGAGTTACGGATTTGGTGGGGCAACGGGTGAGCTTCGACGGCCACCAGTTCGTTGCCCGTCGCGATGATGGCCACGCGAGGACGCAAGTAAGCGGTCAGTTCGGTGTACCCGCAGGAAGCAGCCAGGGCAATGCCCGGATAGCTAAGCCTTGAACCAGCGGGCAGCAACTCCGCTCCGGCGCGGCACTCGCAACCCTGTGGATTGTAGTTTGCGCCAGCCTCGTAAGCTTGAGGCACATGGACGGACCCGTTGCGCCGCTCCACGTGTTCCACCATGGCTACGGCGTCGGCGCCCTCGGGCATAGGCGCTCCGGTCATGATCTCCACCGCCTGCCCTTTGCGCAGCGGACCTGGAAAATAAGTCCCGGCCGCCACCTCTGCGACGATATCCAGTGTGCCGGGCGTGTCGGCCGCCCGCAGAGCGAATCCGTCACGTACTGCCTTCGGCAGAGGGGGGGAATCGCGGTCTGCTTTCAAAGGCTCAGCCAGCACCCGATTGGCCGCCAGCAGCAGCGGCACGCGCTCCACGGCCGGCAGGCGGCGCCGTGCGCGAACAGTCTCTACCACCAGTTTCCGGGCGGCCGGGAAGGGCAGGGGCGGCACGAACGTCATTCTAACAGCCGTTGCTACGCTGACCGTATGTGGACTCGCATGCCGCTAACGAGCCTGGTGGAATTGCTCGCTTCCCGCGAAGCGCACCCTCGTGAAGTGGTAGAAGCGTACCTGGAACGAATTGACCGGCTGAACCCACGCATCAACGCCTTTGTCGAACTGTTCGCAGACGAGGCCCTGGGCGCAACTGAAAGGCCTCAGCCCGCCCCGCTTTATGGCGCCCCCATCACCATCAAGGACTCGTTCGATGTCGCAGGGAAGGTAACGCGCACAGGGTCGTTGCTGCGCCAGGATGCCCGCGCTGCGGCCGACTCGACAGCCGCAGCCCGTCTTCGTAAGGCCGGCGGAATTTTGTTGGGCAAGTCAAGTACGCCCGAATTCCTGATGAACTATGAGACCGACAACCATTTCGTTGGACCCACCAGAAACCCGTGGGACTTGCAGCGAACGGCGGGCGGGTCGAGCGGAGGAGAGGCGGCGGCTATCGCGGCCGGCTGTTCGGCCGGCGGCATTGGGAGTGACGGCGGCGGGTCCATCCGCGAACCCGCCCACTTCTGCGGCATCGCGGGGTTGAAACCGACCCCTGGGCGTTGCCCGGCCTACGGCCACTGGCCCGAAATCGCGCATCCGGCTGGTTTTATGGGCGTCGGCGGGCCGATGGCGCGCACGGCGGCAGATGTGAGGCTGCTCTTCCAGGTGCTGGCAGGGCATGACCCGCGCGATCCTTTCTCCGTACCAATCGGTCTGCGTGAGGGCCACATTCCTACCCGCGCCGCGCTCGTCGAATTCCCTTGGGTGGATACCGGTTGCAGGCATGCGCTGCAGCAAGGAGCCCGGCTGTTGGTTTCCATGGGCGTGGAATTGGTGCCTTTCGAGATGCGCCTCATCGAGGAAGCCCACGATCTCTGGTGGTTTTTTTTCACCGTCGCCAGCGCCGACCCCATTCGCGCGATGATCGCTGGCCGCGAGTCCGACACGCATTGGACCGGTACGGAACTCATCGGTATGGTGGACCGCGATCCACCCACGCTCGAAGAATACTGCGCAAACATGGTCCGCCGCGACCGCTTGCGGGCGACTCTTCTGGAATGGATGGAGCACACTCCGCTGCTGCTGGCGCCAGGCTTCGGTGTTCAGGCGTTTCCTCACCGCCAGCGGGACTTTGGTGGGTATGGCCTGCTGGAAGCCATCCGCCCTGTTTCATTCGTCAACCTGTTCGGTCTGCCCGCCGTGACCGTGCCTATTGTTCTCGCCAGCGGATTGCCAGCTGGTGTTCAACTCATTGGCCGGCCATACAGCGAGGAGTCGCTGCTAGAAGCCGCCGTATGTCTGGAAACGGCCCGCGGGCCGTTTCCGATGCCTCCGCTCGACTAGTCAGGGGCGGAAGGGTTCCTCCGCTTCCACTTTGGCCGGATCGATCTCGATTCCAAATCCCGGGCGGGGCGAAAGCTCCAGCCGTCCGTTTGCCGGAACCGGCGGATGCTTCTCAAACCATGAATAGCCCGGTATTTTCGTCAGCAGGTACTCGACCAGCGGACAGGTGGACGGGGGTTGTGCCGCCACGACATGCAGCGCCGACCAGATGCTGTGGCCGTGCGGCGCTACGATGGCGTCGTAGAGCGTGGCGATCGAGCAGATCTTCACCAGCTCGCTGACGCCGCCGCACCATTCCGGATCGGTCTGGAGGACGCTTACCGCGCCCGCCGCCAGGTAGCGGTTCGCTTCCCAACGGTTGTAGATGTGCTCTCCGGAGGCCACAGGGATCGAAGTGCTTTTCCGCAATTGCACGAAGGCCTCCATTCGATCCGGAGGAAACGCCTCCTCGATCCAGCGGGGCCGGTACTGTTCTACACGCTTGCACCAGTCAATGGCATAGTCCAACGACCAGCCCATGTAGGCGTCAAACATGAGTTCCACATCCTCGCCAACAGCCTGCCTCAGGGCGCGAACCAGGTCGACGTTCTTTTCGAGGCCCGCCAGTCCATCGCCAGGTCCATAAGCCAGAAACCACTTTTGATGCCGGAATCCCTGGGTTTTCAGTTCTGCCGCCTTCGCCGCAGCTTTGTCCGGCTCGATGGAGAAACCCAGGCAACTGCCATACACCTCGACCTCCCGCCGGCCGGGTCCGCCTAGCAGACGGTAGACCGGCGTCTGAAAGTAGCGGCCTCGAAGATCCCAAAGCGCGTTGTCCACCGCGCTGATAGCCATCATCAGGTGGCCTGTGCGGCCGTGCCGGTTCCAGCGGTACATCTGGTCCCAAACAATGTCTCCTGCCAGCGCGTCGCGCCCGGTGATGAACGCCTTCAGTTGCCGCTCGACCACGATAGCCGCCTCGGGGTCGATGGGACCGTAGAAGCCTTCTGACTTGCTGGCGCGGACGCGCAAGTACAGGTGGCTCACCGGCGAAATGCGCTTTTCGGGATTTGGAGTGTCGCGGTACGGTTTGGGCCGCAGATCCTCGTAGAAGTGATTCATCTGCGCCTGGTGTTGCTGGTTTACCCCTGCGAGTGTCTCGCGCCGGCCCCGCAGACGCACCAATTCCAAGGCTTCAATCTTCAAAGGCTCGGGCGGTGCCGCGATAGCAGGGAAAGCGGCCAACGCACCTAGGAAGTTCCGTCGCGAAGAAACAGATGACATATCCATTCGTCCCGCGACAGTGTATCAACCACCCTCCAGCCGTGCGACCCGATAGCGGCGGCCACTTGCGCGGCATGCCGGGAAGGATACCCGGAGAGAATGAGAACGCGCCTGGCCACACGGGTATACTCCTTGGCGGCGTCAGAGTGGACGGCCGCGTTGATGTTGGAAACCAGTACGTCCACGGCATGTGTCTTCAGCACCCGTGCGGAACCTAGAAAGAGGCGCGCCGCCAGACCTACGCTTTGCAGGTTCCTCCGTGCTTCCTGCAGTGCCTGCCCGTCGATGTCCGCGCCAATCAGTTGACCAGCCCCCAGCAATGCGGCGCCCGCCAACAGGATTCCGCTGCCGGTGCCAACATCCAGGACGGCATCTCCTTCCCATACCGCCTGCTCCAAGCCCTCCAGGCAGAGTTGAGTCGCGGAGTGCGCGCCCGTGCCCAGCGCTTGGCCGGGATGCACTGTGAGGCGCAGACGCCCAGTTGGAGTGGGCGACTCGTCCCAAACAGGCGCCAGATAAAGCCGCCGGCCTACAGGGAAAGGTTGCCATGCCTGTCGGGCGTGCGCTTCCCAATCTACTGCCGGCTCGGGGGCCACATGGGGATTGAAGCGAGCGAAGGCCTCGGGCAACCCGTCGGGCCGCTCGAAGAACGCCCGCAACCGGCACCGCCCCAAAGGCAGAGGTTCCTCCTGAATTCCCAACGCCCCGTGTTCCCACAATTCCGCGCTCAGCCATTCGGCCTCAGCCTCGGCGCACTCCAGCCACAATGACTGCATTCAGCCTTGTACTCTCTTCTCCCGGCCAGCCCAGAACCGTTCTTTCAGGATATTTTTCCGGATTTTCCCCGTACCCGTTTTGGGAAGCTGCTCCGTGGTAAATTCAATTTTCCGTGGCAGCTTGAATTTTCCCAGGTAATTTTGCAGAAATTCGAGCAAAGCCGCCTCGGAGAGATCGAAGTCCGGCTTCGGCACCACAATCGCCGCCGGCACCTCTCCCCACTGATCGTCCGGCGCTGCGACCACCGCGCATTCCAACACGCCCTCGTGCCGCATGATGGCGCGCTCCACTTCAATCGATGAGATGTTTTCGCCTCCGCTGATGATGATCTCCTTCTTTCTGTCTACGATCTGTAATCCGCCCGTTTCGTCCCAAACCGCCATGTCACCGGTATGGAACCAGTGGTCATGGATTACCGCCGCAGTAGCATCCGGCTCGCGGAAGTAACCGTCCATAATTTGGTCGCCTTGCGCCACGATTTCGCCGATCGTTTTGCCGTCGCGCGGAACGTCCTTTCCGTAGATGTCGACCACCCGCACGCGGCAACCCGGTGCGGGCCACCCGGCCCGCGAACGGTAGGTCCGGCCTGTTTCTTCGTCTGGAATCAAAAGACCCGGTTTCAGGATGCCCGTCGTGACAAGCGGCGAGGTTTCGGTCAATCCGTAGCCCGCAAACGCCATGCAACCGAAGGCCGATTCCAGGCGCGCCACCAACTCGGGGGAGGCTGCCGCGCCACCGAGCAGAATTCTGCGCAGGCTGCCGAGCTGATACTCCGTGCGCTCCGGCGCCTGCAGCAGCATGTTCGCCATAGTTGGTACGAGGCCCATGTCCGTCGCACCGTGCTCTTCAATCAACCGGAATACCAAACGCGGCTCAAACCGGCGCACCATCACTTGCTTGGATCCCAACATGGTGGACAACTGTGGACGCCCCCAGCCGTTGGCATGGAAAAGTGGAATTGTGTACAGATCCACTATTTCCTGAGTCGGGTCTAGCAGACTCATCGCCATCAGCGCATGTACGAAGAGATTCCGGTGCGTAAGCACCACGCCCTTTGGTGTGCCTGTGCTGCCGCTGGTGTAGAACAATTCGGCCGGCGCGTTCTCGTCGTAAGCGAATATGTCGGCCTCTTCCGGCGAACCGCCCTCGATCAGATCTTCATAGGCCACGCTGGCCAGGGCGTTTTTCCCATCCAGGCCCACCCAGTGCTCAATCGCCGGACACTGCGCGCGTAAGTGCTCCACCAGAGGCAGGAAGTCGTTCTCGAAGCAGAGCACTTTCGCGCCGGAGTGGTTCAGAATGCCGATGAACTCCTGCGGTGACAGGCGCACATTAAGCGGCATGACGATCGCGTGCGCCTGCACCACGCCGTAGTAGCTCTCCAGCAGGCGATGCGTGTTGAAACTCAGCAAGGCCACGCGGTCGCCCGGCGCCACCCCCAGCGAGGGCAGGGAAGAGGCCAGCCGCTGGCAGCGCGCCCCGAACTGGGCATAGGTGAACCGCTGATCTCCGCAAATCACCCCCACGCGCTGCCCGAACTGGCTCATCGCCCTCTCCAGACACCGCAGCGGAGTCAATGGAACTTTCATCTTTGCCTCCCCGTGATGGAAGTAGCGTATCAGCAAACCGGCGCGTGCGGCGACGGAATCAGATCGCTGTTCCCAGGGCGCCACGTGTCTGGACGCCGCCGGTTTTTACGGTAAACACCTACCGTTAGGTCACGCCTTTTTACTTCAGGAACCTGCCCATCCAAGGCCATGCTCCGAATATGAAACCCATCGCTGCAAACTGGGCCTTGATCGTCTCCCTTCTTTGGATTCAAGCGCTTGCGGTTGGATCCTCTCCGGAGGCGCCATCATGGAAACTGGAATTTGAACGGGCACAAGCGGCCCATCGCGAATCCCGGCATCGCGACGCGGAAAGGCTTTATCGGCAAGCGCTTTCTGCCCTACAATCCGCCGCGCCGGACAGTCCGTTCGTGCCTCTGTTGCAAAGCAACCTAGCCGCCGAACTGCAAATCTTGGCCCGCTTCCCAGAAGCGGAGCAACTCTACCTGCGTGCGATTGAAAGCTGGGAGCGTCTGCCGGGCGCGATTCGCGGAGTGGCATGCACGCTCCTCAATCTGGCCGGGGTCTACCGCGCCACAGGTCGCCTGGCGGATGCGCGCGAAGCCTACGAGAGCGCCCTCCGGGCCATGGAAGCGGCCGCCGGGCGCAAATCCCTCGACTACGCCTCCGCCCTCAGCAATGCCGCCGATTTTTTCCGGATGCTCGGTGAACTGGAAACCGCTCTACGCATGGCGCGCGAGGCTGTCCAACTGGTTGAAGAGGTTGCGGCATCTGACAGCGCGGCACTGGCGGGGCGCCTGCAAATCCTTGGCGGCGTCTACCGCGCGCTGGGCGCCATCGAAGAAGCCGCGCAGGCTTATCGCCGCTCACTCGATCTGATCGTCAGCGCGGCCCCGCCGCGCCCGCTGCTGGCCGCCGCAGCTTGGAACAACCTCGCCGCCATCGCTAACGAACAAGGCCGCCACGCCGAAGCGGAAGCACAGGCACGCCGTGCCCTCTCCACCTGGGAACAGACCTTTGGTCCGGGACACCCGCTGGTGGCCATCGGTCTCAACAACCTCGCCCAGGCGGTCCGCATGCAGGCCCGGCCCACGGAGGCGGAAGATCTGTTCTCCCGAATGCTGCGAATTCTCGAAAATGCCCCCGGTATGCGGAAGAGCGAGGCGGCCCAATGCTACGCCAACTATGGCGACTTTCTGATGGTGAACGGCCGTTTGCCGGCCGCCATTTGGCACTTGCGGCATGCGTCGCAGCTTGCTGCCGAGGAGTTAGGCTTCCATCATCCGGAGGTGGCCGCGCTGGAACTTCGTCTGGCAGACGCCCGCCGTGCCCAAGGCCATTACCAGGAGGCCGTCCGAATCCACCGGGGTGCTTTGCGCGTTCTAGAAACCTCCTATGGCTCCACGCATCCCCAGGTGCAGGCCGGCAAGAAATCTCTCGCTGCTCTCCTCACCGAAGCAAAGCACCACCTGATTATGTTGAAGTAACTCTCTCGAGACCGATACGCCGCAAAATGTCTTGAAACCTCGGTTCAGTCCGCAGGGGATCGTACACGGGATGCACGGCCAGCGCCACCAGAGCGGATTCGCGGCAGGCCAGCGCCTTTTCCAAGAGCTCCAGAGCCCGTGCCCGTTCGCCCAGCCCGAGGCAGGCGATCGACTGCGACGCATGCGGGACATACCGGCTGCCGGAGGGATAAAGCAGCCGGTCCGCAATTCCTTCTGCCTCTTCCTGCCGTCCCAGCAGGGCTTGCGCTTGTACCAGGGCAGCCAGAATGCCGGGCAAGTCGCCGGCCAAGAAATGGGCCCGTCCCAGTGCGTCTGCCGCCCGATCGAACAGCCCCTGCTGGATATAAATCCGGCCCAGCGCGGCGAAGGCCTTATAGTTATTGGTATCGAGGTCAAGCAACTCGAGTTGAACGCCCAACGCCTCGTCGTACCGCCGGGCCAGCACGAGAACATAGCCCAGCGAATCCTGCATCGCAGGGTTGAGCGGATCCAGGTGGATCGCGCGCTGCATGCTGGCCACCGCTTCATCGAACCGGGCGAGATTCGCCAGATAGTCGACTCCGTACCAGTGATGCGCCGTCGCATAGCCGGGCTGCAATCCGATCGCCTGCCGGAAATGCTCACCAGCCTGTACCCAATCCCAGTCGTAAACCGCCTCAATCAAAGCGAGTGACGCGTAGGCCTCGGCCGACTGGGGATTGATTTCCAGCGCGCGCTGCGCCGCCTTTCGGGCTTTGGGCATTGCTTCCGCGGGCTCCCGAAAAGTATGCTGCGCCGATAACGTCAAGACGTCCGCCAACCCAGCGAAAGCCGGTGCGAAATCCGGCTGCCGCGTCAGCGCTTCCTGAAAATAGCCGATCGCCCGCTCGAACGATTCCGTGGTCCGTTTGTGCCAATGAAACCTGCCGCGCAGATAGAGGTCGTACGCAGTCAAATCGTTCGCTCCCTGGACGGGGTGCGGCGCGGCGGGCTTCAGAAGCCGTGCCTTCAGACTCTCAGCCACCGACTGCGCTATTTCCTCTTGAATCGCGAACCAGTCCGCCATTGTCCGGTCGTATGTTTCCGACCACAGGTAGAATCCGGATTGCGCCTCGACAAGGTTCACGAGGATTCGCAATCTATCGCCTGCCCGCCGGACGCTCCCTTGCAGAATCGTGCCCACTTTGAGTTCGCTGGCGATCGCGGCCCACTGCTCCCGCCGTTCCTTCAACCGCGAAGCCGTCCCCCATGCCACCACCCGCAGCCCATCCGCCCGCGCCAACGCGTGAATCAACTCTTCCGTCAGTCCGTCGCTGAAGTAATCCGTCTCCGGATCGCTGCTGAGGTTGGAGAAGGGAAGAACCACCATGTGTGTGGCCGGCGGCGCGTCCGGCGGAACGGGATCCAAGCTGCTGCGCGCCACCAACCTGGGAACATAGGCGCCGGTAGGAATCTCCAGCCGGATTAATTCTTCCCGGCCCTCCGCCTCGTAATATGCCGCCAGTTTGGACCGGAGGCGCCGCATCTCGACCCTGACGATCGGGTCGATCCGCGGATCGAAATCAGCCCCGCGGTCGAACACGTCTACGCCCAGTTGATATTCCTTCAACTGCTCCGCCTGGCCAGCGATACTTTGCTCGACCAGAAAACGGAGCAGCCGCCCCATCCTTTCCGAAGAGGTAAATGCCCGGCTCTTGACGATTCTTGCAACAATCGCCCTCGCTTCCACGGCGTCCATACTGCCTGCGGCCGCCATCAAATCCCCTCTTTCTCCCCTGGTTCACACTAGTATCGCCCAGCGTCAGGCCCGGCATCCTGTTCCGTGCCGCGTGAACCTCAATTCAGCCGCCGGATCACAGTCCGCACCACACCCTGAATCACCAGATCCGCCCGCGGATACAACTCAGGGAAGTCCGGGTTCTCCGCCTTCAGAAACCAGCGCCCCTTCACCCGGACAAGCCGCTTCAGGGTGCTCTCGCCATCGATCAGCGCCGCCACGATCTGCCCGGCTCGCGGTGTGGGCGTCGGCTGGATCACAACCAGATCGCCGTTGAGAATACCGGCGTCCCGCATGGATTCGCCGCGCACTTTCAACACGAAACAGCCCTCTGGCGGCCGGAATCCCAGCGACACTTCGTCCAGCGTGGCCGTCCCCTCTGCCTGACCCTGTGCCTCTTGTGGCAACCCCGCCGGAATTTGCCCGAAAATCGGCAGCCGGAAAAAGCCAGGCGGCGGCGCGCCGCGCTCGGCCGGAACGTCGATCTGGCGCGAGCCGCGGTCTGCCCGGCGGATCGCTCCTTTCGCCTCCAGCGCAGCTAGGTGCCCGGCCACGCCGTTCGGGCTCCGGATGCCAAAATGCTGCTGAATCTCCGGGATCGAGGGAGAACAGCCGTTGTCGCGCCGGAATGCGACGATGAAATCCAGGATTTCGCGCTGGCGCTCCGTTAACGGCATACTGTAATTATTTACACTACGAGAGGATAAGTCAATGGGTCTGTTGCCGCTCTTTGGATCTCCGGAAGCCCCGCGTTCCTCTCTGGCCGCCCGCCTGTCCGAACTTGCCGCGCAGGGGGTCTACTTCGGCGCCAGTTCCTGGAAGTACCCCGGCTGGCTCGGCTCCATTTACACCCCCGAGCGCTACCAAACCCGCGGCCGCTTTTCCCAGAAGAAGTTCGACTCCGAATGCCTCGCCGAGTACGCCGAAACCTTCCCAGCCGTCTGCGGCGACTTCTCCTTCTACCAGTTCCCCTCGCCCGATTTCTGGCGCCGCTTGTTTCACAGCGCTCCGCCCCGGTTGTTGTTTGGCTTCAAGGTACCGGAGGAGATCACCGTAAGGACGTGGCCGGGCCACGCGCGATACGGCGCCCGCGGCGGCCAGGCGAACCCCGGTTTTCTGGACGCCGCACTGTTCGATCGTGCTTTCGCCGCGCCGCTGGCGCCCTACCGCGACCGCGTTGGGGTGCTCATCTTCGAATTCGGCGCCATGGGCGACAAGACCTACATCCGCGAAGGCGGCTTCCTCGAAGACCTCCACCGTTTCCTGGCCATTTTGCCGCAAGGATTCCGTTACGCCGTCGAGATTCGCAACCCGGAATTGTTTGATTCGCCTTACTTCTCCTGCCTGCGGGAACACCGGACCGCGCATGTTTTCAATGCTTGGACCCGCATGCCGGAGTTGCCCGCCCAAGTGGCCATCGAAGAGGCCTACACAGCCGATTTCCTGGTCGCCCGCGCTCTGCTGAGCCGCGGCCGCTCCTACGAGCAGGCCGTGAAGACCTTCGAACCCTACGAACGTGTGCAGCAGCCCAACCCCGGCGCTCGCGAAGCCCTGCGCCTGCTGATGGAGCGCGCCCGCCGCCGCGGGCAACTCGCCTTCCTGTTCGTCAACAACCGGTTGGAAGGCCACGCGCCCGGCACCATTCAGGCTGTTGTGGAAGGCGCCGCCGGCTGAGACCGCACCACCAGGAACAGTCCAGCCGCCAGCAGCATTGCGCCTGCCGCTGTATATTCCCAAGGTAGAAATACGCCTGTTACCACCCGGAACTGCTCCTGCAGCGGTTTCTGCGTAGCCAGCAGCACCATCAGCCCGTTGTTCAATGCGTGGCAGATGATGCCCGCATACAGCGAACCCGTGCGCCACACCACGAAGCCAAATACCACACCCAGGAAAAACGTCGGCAACAGCCTGTAAATCGAGGCGTGCGCCAGGCCGAAGAGCAGACCCGTGCAGATGATTGCCGGCCACATTCCCAGGCTGCGGAATCCGCTCTGAATCAAACCGCGGAACAGTGTCTCCTCGCACAACGCCGGCGTCAGCGCCACCAGAAACAGAATCATCGCCACCGGCATCTGCGGTTCGTCTTTCATCATCAACACCCGTTCCAAAGCCTTCAGCAGAGAAGGGGGCGGGGGCAGCAAACGGATGAGCACGCCCGCACCCACCGTCCACGCCGAGAGCCCCACCAACACCGATCCCAGAACCGCCAGGACCGGGAGAGGGCGAAGCCTCAATGTCTCCCGCCAGTCAAATCCTTTCAGCCCCACCAGTGCAAGCGCGGGCATCAAGAAAAATCCGTACTGGATCACCGCCAGCGATACGGGCAGCTTTTGTTTCTCCAAGGCGACGCTGGCGTAAAAGGCCAGCACCAGCACCAAAGAGAACACCAACAACGACACGCCTGGCGTGGGCCGCGCTCCTGGCTGGCGGCGGAAATCCAGGACTGCGCTCGCCGTCTCTTTGCCGCCAAGCAGCAGGTTGTTGCGTTCGAAGATCCGTGCGGCCAGTACTAACGCCAGCGAGGCGTAACAGAACGAACTGATCAGCACCAGAAACACCATCTCTGCCTGCCACTCCTGCAACAGCACGGTTTTGATAAGCAGGGCGATGTTGACAATCGGCACAAACGCCAGATGAGCATTCAATTCCATCCCTGGAGCCATGGTCACCATGGCCGGCAGAATCAGGCCCATCAGCAGAGGTGTGAGGTAATTCTGCCCGTCCTTGAAATCCCGCGCGAACGCGCCAATTGCCAGGTACAGGCCCGTCACCATCATGGTGATGGGCAGGAGCAGGAGAAAGGCCAGCAGCGCGGTCTCGAGCGATAGCGACAACTGCGCGCCCGGCATCAGCTTCACCCGCCGGAACGTGGCCGCCAGGCTGGTCAGATTCACTACGGTACCGATCAGCGAAATGGTGAATACGGCCAGAAACTTGCCGGTGATGATCTCCAGAGGCAGGAGCGGAGCGCACAACAGCGTTTGCATCGTACCTCGTTCCTTTTCGCCGGCCGTCATATCGATGGCCGCGTAAAAACCGCCCATCACCGAAAAGACAATCAGCAGGTACGGCAGCATCATGCCCAGCAAATTGGCCGATTGCCGCTGTTGGGGGCTGACGTTCCGCGTCTGGATCTCCAGACCGCGCGTAAACCCGGGGCGCAACCCTCCTGCCGCCTCGCGCTGTTTCAGTAATTCCTGGCGGTACAGGCGCAGGGCATCGGTCAGGCGGTCGCGCGCCTTCACAGACTCGGGCCGCACAGAGTCGTAAAGCACCGAAGCGCTGCCCGCTGCTCCCGCCGCGACCTGTTCTTCAAAGCCCGCCCAGAGCACCAGCACCGCGTCCGTCTTACGTGCCAGTACAGCCTCCCGCGCCGCCCGGGCCCAATCTTCATCCGGCAGCGTTGGCGGTTTGCGCTCCTCATCGGCGTCCAACGGGAGAGGCTCGGGTGGAGGCGCCGTCACTAATCCCCTTTCCAACGCGGCCCGCACGCCTTCCGGCACGTGCGTCCACTCCTGCCACTCGACCAGCTTGCGATCCGTCAACTGTTGCGCCAGCGGGGCCGGCACCCGGCCCCACACTGCGACGTTGGAAACGCGCGCGCTTTGAGCCGCCTGCTGGTTCTCCTGCAGTTTGCTCATGCCCAGAATCGCCAACGGATACACCAACACCGGAAGCCCGATGGCCAGAAAGAGCGTGCGCCTGTCCCGCAAAGCCTCCCGCAGTTCCTTCGCCGCGATGATCAGAATCGAGCGGGCTCTCATGCCGCGCCTCGCGTCTGCTTCTCCAGGCCGATGCCCTGCAGAAATGCGTCCGTCAGATTGTCGCAGCCGCTGCGTTCCAGAATCTCCGGCAGAGTCCCCTCATCCACAATTCGTCCCTGGTGCAGCAGGGCAATGCGGTCGCAAAGGTATTCGGCTTCGCCCATGATGTGCGTCGAGAAGAGCACCGCGCGGCCTGCGGCCCTCTCCTCCCGGATGGCTTCCACGATAAACCGCCCGCTCACGACGTCCAGAGCATTGGTCGGTTCATCCAGGATGAGGAGCGGCGGCCGGTGTAAGAACGCCCTGGCAATGTTTGCCCGCTGTTTCTGCCCCGAAGAAAGCGTGCCGCAGGGTCTTCCGGCAAAATCCTGCATCTCCAGCCGCTCCACAAGTTCCTCCACCCTCCGGCGCAACTCGTCCTCAGGCACACCATACAGCCGCCCGAAATACATCAGCGCTTCCCGCGCGGTCAGCCGCTGATACAGCTGTGTGTCTCCTGAGTGAAACCCGATCAGCCGCTTGGCCTCCAGCGGACGCTCTGCCATGGGGATTCCACAGACGTCTACGGCCCCCTCGTCCGGCGCCAGGATGCCCGCGATCATCCGCAGGATTGTCGTCTTGCCCGCCCCGTTTGGACCCAGTAGCCCAACGACTTCACCCGGACTCACTTCCAGGCTGACTCCCTTCACCGCCTCCACCGGCGGGAAAGTCTTTTTCAACGCCTGCGCCTTGAGCACTTGGCCATTGTACTGTGAGGCGCGCCTCGAACCCGCCTCCGGGGCGCCCGCCTCAGTGTGGGACACTGATCTTTTTGCCCATGGCATCGCAGGTACCGCAAAACTCCCCCGTCCGCATTGAGTTCGCCAGCGAACGCAAGATCCGGACCCGCAACAAAACGTATTACCGCGTGAACCATTGGCCGATCTGGATCTTCGTATTCTTTCTCATACCCGGTCCGCTCACCTTCGAACTATTCGCGCACGGATTCAACAGCAGTATGAAGTGGTGGCTGCTCGCGGTTCTCGTGGGCACTGGCATCGCCGGAGTCTACGGCCGTCTGCCTGGCTGCGAGCCTGCACCCTACATCATCCGCTTCACTGAGGACCGCCCGAACCCGATCTACCGTCGCATCTGCTACACCTTCGCCTGGGGCGCGGCCATCTCTTACGGCCTGCTCAACCTCGCCGGCCTGATCACCGCCATCATCACCGGGAAGTGGATGCTCAAGCAGATCTACCACTACGCCTACTTTCCCGTGGTGCTGCCGGTTTGGATCCTCGGCGCACTGGGGAAACTGCCCCGGGTGAAACCCTCTACCGCCGGAGAAGGCCACGAGCGCCGCTACTTTTACGGCACGGTTTGGGCGATGTGCATCGCCCAGCCTGTGCTTTGGATTTTGTATCTCACCCTGCCGCTCAACCGCGCCACCGACATTTTGAAGCTGGTAGTCTTCGTGGGGCTGCTGGCGCTGGTTGGATACCTCAGCTACCGGGGCGTCCTCCCTCGAACGCGCCAGATTGTACCTGGCGAGATTGCCGCGCTCGATTGAATCCGGCCGCGGTCCTAGGCCGAGTAAACCAATTCACCGTCCAGCCAGGTTTGACGAACCGCCAGCGTCAATGTGGCGGGATCGAAATCGAACGCCACCACGTCAGCGCGGTCTCCAGGTTCCAGCCCGCGCTGCCGTCCCGCGATCCGCCCAATGCGCGCCGGATTGCGTGTGGCCATTGTAATTGCTTCCCCCAGCGACAGCCCCGCCAGCCGCATCAGGTTCTCCACGCCCCGGTCCATGCGTAGCGTTCCGCCTGCCAGTTGGTTTGTGCCCCGCACCCGCACGCTGCTGTCTTCACGCAACTCTACGTCCACCTCTCCCAGCTTGTATTGGCCGGGCTCACATCCCGCCGGCATCACGGCGTCAGTGATCAGTACGGACCTCTCTACACCCTTCGCCCGCAAGGCCACGCGCAAGAAAGCGGCATCCAGGTGAATGCCATCGACGATGAAACTCGCGCTGAGCCGGTCTTCCGCCAACTGTTGCCAGAGGTAGTTCGGATGGCGCGGCAGCGTGGCGTGCGATCCGTTCCCCAGATGCGTGGAAAGCGTCGCGCCGGCTTCCACGGCGGCCTGAATCTGGCCGGCCGTCGCGTTCAGATGCCCGATCGCCACGGCCGCTCCGTTGCGGATCGCGTGCCGGATATAGTCCGGTGTCCCGGGCCACTCCGGGGACACCGTCACCAGCTTGATCCAGCCGTCCGCCGCTTCCTGCCACCGGTCAAACTCCGCGGGGTCAGGCGGCCGCACCTGCCCGGCCGGGTGGGCGCCGCGCGGCCCGTCCAGCGGGGAGATGTGCGGTCCCTCCATGTGAATGCCTGCGATTGCCCGCCCGTAACGCAGTTCTTTTCGTGCCTGCGACAGGTTGCGTACCGCGCCCAGCATCTCCTCTCTGCCTCCGGTGATCACAGTGGGGAAAATGCAGGTGGTCCCGGTTCGGAGAATGGCCGCCAGCGCGCGTTCGATCCCTTCCAGTGGAGCCTGCGGATTGCAGAAGTCCACACCTGCAAAGCCGTTCACTTGCAGATCGACGAAACCTGGAGACAGCAGCGGCCCTTCCGCCAGCGGATGAATCAACTCCTCCACCCCGGTGAGCACACCGTTCTGGGCGGTGAGCCGATGCGAGGCTCGCGTCAGGAAGTGATATCCGGAACAAATCATGTCTGTCACGTTTTATCCACAATCCGCCCACAGTCCGGGGCGGCAATCCTTCGGAAAACAGGGAAGATCGCCCTGTTGAAAACCACCATAATCCACTGGCGCGTTCCCACGCGCGTGGCTAGAGTGAGGAAAGTTCCGCCGCGGGCCCGCTCCACGACTGAATCTCGGGGGAGGTTGAGATTGGGAGCGGGTTCGTGGCGGTAACGAACGTTTCATCCACTCCTCAAACCATCTCTTCGGGCCTCGTGCAACGCGAGGCCCCTCTTTCTTCTCAGGGCGCTCAGACTGCCGCTGGCGCGGGCACTGGCGTTAACCATCCATGGTGATCCGGCGCCTTGCCCTCAACGACCTCGAAAAACGCCTTCTGTAGCCGTTCAGTCACCGGGCCACGCCGACCGCTGCCAATCGTGATCCTGTCCACGCTCCGGATTGGAGTCACCTCTGCCGCCGTGCCTGTAAAGAACACCTCATCGGCGATGTAAAGCAGTTCGCGAGGAATGGGTGTCTCGACAATCTCAATGCCCAGATTCCGGGCCAGCGTCAGCACCGTGTCGCGCGTGATGCCAGGGAGCACAGAACTCGAAAGCGGTGGCGTCAGGATTCTGCCGTCCCGGATCACGAAGATGTTCTCTCCAGACCCCTCGCTGATGGTCCCGTTGGCGTCCAGCGCAATCCCTTCCGCGAAGCCATTCACTTGCGCTTCCATGCGGATCAACTGCGAGTTCATATAGTTCGCGCCCGCTTTGGCCAGTGCCGGCAGCGTGTTGGGCGCCATCCGGTTCCAGGACGAAACACAGACGTCGACGCCCTCCGCCAGCGCCTCCTCACCCAGGTACTTGCCCCATTCCCAGCACGCCAGGTAGACCTCGGTCGGGTTGTTGGTGGGCAGAACCCCGATGCTGCCGTATCCCCGCAAAATAATCGGCCTGATGTAGCAGGACCGCAGCCGGTTCACGCGGATCAGCTCTACCTGCGCCTCGCATAGCTCTTCCAGGGAATATGGCACAGGAATCCGGTAGATGCGGGCCGAGTCCAACAGCCGCCGGGTGTGCTCCTTCAGGCGAAACACAGCCGGCCCGTTCTGCGTCTCGTAGCAACGGATGCCCTCGAAAACCGAACTGCCGTAGCTCACCACGTGGGAAAGCACGTGGATCCGGGCATCGTCCCAGGAGATAAAGCGCCCGTTATGCCAGATCTTTTCCGTCGGGGTCATAATCGTATTATGACAGCCCGCCCCTCCAAGGCGACGAACAAGTTACGGCGAACACTCACGCTGTTGCTGGTATGCACCTTGCTGGTCTTTGGCAAAGGCCCGCGCAAACTGCCCAAGCCCGGCTTCAACCTTTTCTCGGTCGAGCAGGACATCCAAATGGGCCGCGAATACGCCCAGCAGATCGAGCAGCAGTTCCGCGTTGTCAACAACAAGGAACTCACCGACTACATCAACCGCATTGGCACGAGGCTGGTGGACCGCGGCGGCCTGACAGGATTCCCGTTCTTCTTTAAGGTTGTGCATGAGGATTCGATCAACGCCTTCGCTCTGCCCGGTGGCCCCATGTATGTTCACACCGGCTTGATTTCTGCCGTGGACAGCGAGGGCGAACTTGCCGGGGTGCTGGCCCACGAACTCGCCCATGTTGTCCTGCGCCATGGCACCAACCAGGCCTCCAAAGCCAACCTCATCCAACTTCCGGCGGTTCTTGGGGGCATGATGGCCGGCGGCGGCATGACTGGCATGCTGGCCCAGTTGGGAATCGGGCTGGGCGCCAACAGCGTGCTCATGAAGTTCTCGCGCGGCGCCGAAAGCGACGCTGACCTGCTTGGGCTGCACACCATGGCCAAAGCCGGTTACGACCCGTTGGATATGGCCCGCATGTTCGAGAAACTGGAAGCCGCCGCGGGTGGCGCATCGGCCGGCCGCCTCCAGGAGTTCTTTTCCTCGCACCCGAACCCCGGGAACCGCGTGAAGTTGATCGAGCAGGAAGTGCAGTACCTGCCCCGGCATCAGTTGCAAGGCCCAGAGGGTGACCTGCAGCGCATGAAGAAATCCGTCCAGAGCCTCGGGCCCGCCCCGAAACGCGCCGAGGGAGGCCAGGGCGGAGGCCAAGCCGGGCCGCCTCCGCAGGCGGACCGCACCCCGGAACTTCAGATCTCCTCCCGCATGCGCGACTTCCGCGGCGGCGGCATCCAATTCGCCCATCCCGACAACTGGCAGGTTTCCAGTGGGCAGAACGGCGCAACCATCGCGCCCCAGGGCGGCATTGTCCAGGGGCAGGGAAGCAGCGCTGTCGGCATCGGCATCATGGTAGGAGCCTCCCGGCCCCAGGGCGGACGCGTCGATCTCCGGCGTGACACCCAGCAACTACTGCAGAGCTTCGCGCAAGGCAACGCTGGCATGCGTGTAGAAGCCCAGCCCTCCTCCATCACGGTGGGCGGTTCATCGGCTCTGGTCACCCGCCTGTCAAGCCAAAGCCCTTATCCCAATGAGCGCGAGGTGGACGTAGTCATTACTGTCGATCGCGGGAACGCACTCTACTACCTCGTTTTCATCGGACCGCAATCCCACTGGCAGCGGCTTGAACCGGTCTATCAGCAAGTGGCGCAATCGGTACGCTTCCAGTAGCGGCTTACCGCCGCCAGCGCAAGGCCGGTAACGACCCCGGCGGCGCCCATGACCGGCATCTGGTTGAACTTGCCAACTAACAAAGGCAAAAAAGCCGCGGGCAGGAAGCCGTAAACCGCGCCCAAGCCCCAAGGAATTGCCTGTGGGCTGCAAATCCGCCGCGTATTCACGAGCAGCAGAGAGAAACCGATTCCTGATCCCAGCCCTAACAGGCCCAAAACCTTCGTGATTGCCCAACCCTCGCCCGGCCCGATACCACCCGGCCGTAACGACTCCATCACCGCCAGGAACATGACCCACAATGCCGCCCAAATGAATTGATAGGTCAACGTGGTGAATGTGAGACGTCGAAATTTCGCTCCCGCGATGTTCATGGTTTTCCTTCCTCGGCTCCCGGCGCTGCCTCGAGCGGAATCTCGGGCATCACCTTGTGCTGCTCCCGCTCCACGACCCTTGCCTTGATGCGCCGAACCTCGGCAAACTCCGCCTGGGCCTCCTGTTTCCGCCCAAGCGCCTGGTATGTCCGGCCCAGCATTAGACGGATTGCCTCCTGCTCCGGAGCGAGCTGCGCCGCCGTTTGAAACTCCTGGAGGGCGCCCGGGTAATTCTTTTCCTCAAACAGGATCCGCCCGAGAAAATAGTGCGGGTCCGGGTAGTCAGCCCGCAGGTCCAGCGCCCGCTGCAGCATCCGGCGGCCGTCCTCAGTCCGTCCGTTCCGCGTGTACAATACCCCCAACTGATAGACCGCTTCTGCATCCTGCGGCATCAGCGCTACAGCCCTCTCTAGGTACTCGATCCCCGTGGCGTCGTCGCGCACGGCCATGCCCAGCCGTGCGATGCCCGCGAGAGCCTGCGCGTTGCCCGGCTCCCGCGCCACCACCTTGTCATAGAGCGCCCGAGCCTCGGCAAACCGGCCTCGTTTGTATTCGATCACCGCCTCCAACAGCCATTGCTGCGTCTCGGGAATGGGCGCCGAGTTGAGTGTGATGGCGGCCCGGGCTTCGTTACCCGCCCGTGCGTAAGCGTAAGCGAGATTGTAGGCAATGGAGGGATCTTGCGGATTGGTTTTGTAGACAGCCTCAAGTTCTGGAATCGCCGCTTGAGCGTTTCCTGTCTCCACCAGGCACACGCCCAGCAACTGGCGGGCGCGCGGCTCCTTCGGCTGCGCTGCCAAAAACCTTCGGAAGTGCGGTACGGCGGCCACACAATCGCCGTTTTGCAGAAGGGCAACCCCCAAGTTGAAGTGGATTGGGACCAGCCTCGGATTCGCCGCCAGTGCTTGCCGGTACAATCCAATCGCCTCGCTTCGTTGCCCCCGGCGGTTGGCGATGGTCGCCAGATTGGACAGCGCTTCCGCGGATTTTGGGTGCTTTTCCAGATGCTTGCGGAACGCCGATTCGGCCGCTGCGAAATCCCCGGCCGCAAACGCACGTTGGCCGCTCGCGAGCCAATCGGGCTCTTGAGCGGCCAGCGTGAGAACCAGGAGGAACGCGAAGCGCATTCCTCTTTGTTTTACCAGTAGAACTTGGCGGCTAGCTGAATCAGACGCGCGGCGCGTGTCCCATTCAGGGCGCCAAACCCGAACCGTCCGCCCCGCCCACCTAACGGCGTCGAGAGATTGATGATCTCTCCTGCCTGGTTGAACGTCGCCGTCCGGCCGAAATCGGTGAATTGCGGGTTGTTGAAAGCGTTGAACATCTCAAACCGAAGCTGGATAAACCTGCTCTGGTCCTGTCCAACCGGAAAGTTCTTGAACACAGACGCGTCCATGTTCCAGAAGCCTGGTCGGCGAATGGGCCGCTGCCCGTGCTCCCAACCTGTGGCTCCGCGTAAGGTCGGGAGCTTGAGCACTGCCGGGTCCACCCAGAGGAACTGGTTCTTGTTCAAGTTCTTCTGCGGCGCTCCCGTGATGATCATGCGCGGGCCGATGTTGGGCGAACCAGTATAGCGTTCGTTGATATTGCCCAAACCGTCAATGTTGAAGAATAGGTTGTCCGGGAATCCGGATTGCGCATTGAAGATGCCCGACAACTGCCAGTTATTGAACACACCGCGGCCAACCGGGTTGTCCAGCATGCTGCCGGAACGGGCAAGCTTTGGAATGTCGTACACAAAGTTCGCCACGAAATTGTGGGGAACGTCAAACGACAATGGACCCCGGTTCGCTAGGTTGTAATTGTACGGGTGCACGAAGTCGCCGTCACCGGAAGCGATGCCCAACGTCCGCGACCAAGTGTACGCAATCCCGAAGGTCAATCCGCGCTGCAGCCGGCGGTTGGCGCTAACCTGCAACGAGTGGTAGCTGGTGGGCGCTCCGAATCCGATCACCGTCGCGTCGCCGTAACCCGGGAACGGACGGTAATAGTTCGGCGCCCAAGTGGTAGCCCCGTTAAACTGCGGATTGGTGTTCCAAGGATCCTGGTTCTGGGGCAACCACGCAGCGCCGAACGGAATCGTGTTGTAGTTGTTCCGGTAGATGTTGTAAAGACTACGGCTGCCAACGTAGCCGATGTCGAACAAAATCTGCCCAGGCAATTCCCGTTGAATTGACATGTTCCAGTTATAGGTTGTGGGCACCTGGCCGCCCCGATCGAAGCCCAGAACGTTGGACGGGAAGAAGATTCCCGCATCGGCGCTCGGAATACTCGCCAGGTTTCCATAGAAGAAGTTCGGCCGGATGGTCGATGGAGGGTTGGGCAGGTGGTCGAAGACCGGGTTGCCCTGGAAGCGGTCGTAGAAAACGCCGCCCCCGGCCCGCAACACCATCTTGTCCCAGAACCGGTAAGCGATGCCGATGCGAGGCGCGAAATGTATGCCGCGGTCGTCAATCAGGCCTTTAGGATAGTTTTGACCTGCACGGCCCATGCCGTTAGCATACAGAGGCCCGACGAACGCGCTGCCGCCGGTCCGCACAATCGAGCCCGCCAGAGCCGCCGGCCCAATTTCGCCCGTCACCGGGTTGCGCGAACGGCGCTGTCCGTCCACCAGCACCGGCATCATCAAACGGGCGGCTTGGGGCCGGTCATAGAGCGCCGGGTTGAACGCCGAGGTTTGCAACGCGGCGTCATACTGCGGTTGAATCCAATAGAACCGCATCCCGTAATCAATCGTCAGACGGTTGTTGATACGCCAGCTATCCTGCGCGTACCACTCTACGTTCCAGGACCGGTATTGTCCGTTCAACACCGTGTTGGACTGCGCCAGTTGCCGGAAGGTGCCCAGCAGCGCGTTCGCATAAGCCCAGTTGGTGTCGCCCGGATTGGAGGCATCGCGATCAAACCAGATGTCGCCATTGACGCTGGTGAACGCCGTCTGGTCCTTCTGCGAATAGTGCATGTAAATGCCGGCTTTCAGAGTATGATTGCGCAGCACCTTCGTAGTATTGTTTGAAATGTCCCACGTGTGGTTGAAGTTGCGGAACGGGGTTCCGTTGAAGCCGCTGAACGGCGCGTTTGGTACGCCACCCCACCGCCAGTTCTGCACCAGTCCCAGCTTGTCGGCGTCGGGGAAGGGCATACGGTAACTCAGGTTGAGCCGCGACCGGCTCCAGGCGTCGTCCACCGGGTCAATGTTCAAATCGTTCCGGGAACTACCAAACACGAATTCGTTCGTCAGTGTCGGATTGATTACCGTCGTCAGGTTGGTGACCGAGCTCCAACCGGGATTGCCGAAGTTCATCGGGCTCAGCGGAAAGTTGAAGTCTGCGCTCCACTGGCCATAGGCGCGGTTCTCAGAGCTTGCCGTGTTCATAAACCGCGAGTACAACCGCCACTTCTCGTTGATGTTATAGTCGCCCCGGAAAATCCGCTCCCGCCGCGGGAACTGGTGAGAAACCTCGGTCTGGTAATTGAAGGCCGGATCCACACCCAACCGGTTGGGCGTCGGGTAAAAGTTCAGGATCTTCTGGCCATCGGAATTGATCCGCGCCTGCGGAATGATCATTCCCGGGAAGGGCTGCCCTGTCGTTGGATCGATAATGCGCACCGCACTGCCACCACCTTCAATCGCTCGCGAGAAATCGCCACGCCGCTCTTCGGCCGTTGGCATACGGACGCTCCGGATCCCGTTGGGAACCAACTGCTCCTGCCATTCCAGACCGACAAAGAAAAACAGCTTATCTTTGTTCCGGTTGAACTTGCCAGGAATATAAACCGGCCCTCCCACGTTGAAGCCCGCCGTAGTGTTTCGCTGTAGCGGTCGTTGCCGGCCTTCGATGTTGTTCCGCCAAGTGTTCGCGTTCAGGCTCTCATGCCTCCAGAACCAATAGCCTGTGCCACGGAAATCCTGGGTGCCCGACTTCGTGATCACCTGGATCTGAGCGCCGGAAGAACGGCCGAATTCAGCCGGCTGCGCGTTCGTCAGCAGTTTGAAGTCGGCGATTTGGTCGATGTTCATCGTCGCCAACTGCCCGCCATTGGAACCAGTGTCCACGTTGGTTACGCCGTCTACTGTCAGGTTGTTCTGGTTGCCGCGGTTACCGTTGGCTTGAATGCCGCCCAAACCGCCCGTGTAGACCACACCCGGAACAACGCGAGCCAAATCGAGGAAGGATCGGCCGTTCAATGCGAGGTCGACCACCTGCTTACCCGTCAACACGGCGGCGCGGTCGGCGCCCTGCGTCTGCAGGGTTGCCGCGCTTGCCTCAACTGTCACGGTCTCCGTGACGCCGCCAATGTTCAGTGTCAGATCACCCAGGTTGATGCGGTCTGACGCGTACAACTGGATGTCTCTTTGCTCGAATCTCTTAAACCCGGCAGCCTCGACAACCACCGTGTAGCGCGATGGGGTCAGAGGGGAAAACAGGAAATAGCCTTCCTGGTTGGTTTGTACTTCACGCGTGTAGGCTTGACGCTGGTCAGAGATGGTGACCTTGGCGTCCACGACGACGGACCCCTGGGGATCCTTCACGACGCCGGAAATGCTTCCGGAAACCAATTGCGCGTGGAGGGATGGTGCAAGGCAGAGACCGGCGACAGCAAGTAGAGCGGTGCCGGCGAACTTGGACAGGACCCGCATGGAGTGGATACCCCCGTACAATACGACTTAGTTATGCTTCCGCGAGATCGACAGACTAATCTCGTTCCCCCGTTGAGGAACGACCCTGGGCCAGATTGTAATGGAATGGTATTAAGAGGTCAACAGAATAATGAAATACGAAGCCATCCTGTTCGACTTTGATGGGGTACTGGCAGACACTGAACCCCTCCATTTCCAGTGCTGGCGCCATGTCTTAGGCTCGGTCGGTCTGGACCTGAGCTGGGATTATTACGAGCGGGAATGTATCGGCGTCTCCGACCGCGAAATGTTGGTGCGTTTGGGCCGCTTGGCTAATCCACCTCGGCCGCTCGATCAACTTTGGCCGCTGTACCCGGACAAAAAAAGAAAGTTTGCGGAAGAAAGCCGAACAATTCAACTGATCTCTCCCGCCACCAAGGATTTACTGAAGTCACTCACTGGCTATAAGTTGGCTCTCGTAACTTCAAGCGGAGCATCAGAAATTGAGCCATTGCTCAACAAAGAGAGCGTGGCGCACCATTTCGCGGCGTGCGTTTTCGGCGACAGCGTTCAGAATCTCAAGCCGCATCCTGAACCCTATCAGAAAGCCATGGAATTACTCGGTGTCTCCCGAGCATTGGTAGTTGAGGATAGCTTGGCTGGATTGGCCAGCGGCCGCGCCGCAGGCTGCGACGTTTTGGAAGTGCGCTCGGCGCAGGAGGTTCCCACAAAGGTTGGGCAGGCACTTGGACTCCACTGCCGATAATCAATATTATGTCAACTAAAGTGTCGGCCTAAAAAAGGGCCCGGCCTCCAAGGTGCGGATGAGGCCAGGCCCACCCGAAGAATCCTACTCGCGTCCCCTGCCTCCGCCCCCGGACCGGCCTCCACCGCCACCCGCCGATCCGCCGCCGCGCACGCCGCCTCCACCGGAACCACCACTCCCTCCGCGCATCCCTCCGCCAGCGGATCCGCCACCAGAATAACCGCCACCCCCACGAACCGATCCGCCGCCATAGGAAGGCGCACTATAACCCCCACCGCCTCGAATCGATCCGCCGCCGTACGATGGCGAGCTATAGCCATCGCCCCCACGCATCGAGCCACCTCCATAGGAAGGGGCGCTGTAACCGCCGCTTCGTCCTGGTGCGATCCCTTCGTAGGAGCGCCCACCACCGCTGGACCGGTCGTATCCACCCGTTCTCGGCATGGAAGACGAGTCGCGCGAACCCGAATAGAACCCTCGACCCGCGGAAGAAGAATCAGAACGTCCAGTTCTGGCGCCGCTCTCACCGCCAGTCCTGGCGGGAGCGGCCTCTCTTCCAGAGCCTCGGCCTTCTGGCATCGCCGGAGCGATGGACCGCTCACCGCCCCGCCCTACGGAGGGTTCTCCGCGGCCGCCAAATGCATCGCCGCGTCCTCCGCCTGTGCGAGGAGATTCAATGCGGGTGTCTGCTGGACGATCCGAGCGGTTCGCGAGGCCCGGATCTCCGAAATTTCGCCAACCCGAGCGGCCCGAATCGCGGTCCGCTGCCCGCCCAGGCGCTTCGGTATTCCGGCCAGTGCTCTCCGGACGAGATGGCGTCTCGACCGACCGCCAATTCCTTCCATCGTCCGCAGCTGCGCCACGCCCAGCGCTGCGTGGATCGCCAAACGAGCGCCAATCGCTTTCTGTCCGTGCTGGAGCGCTCCGGCTGCTTTCGCTACGGCTGAACTCGCTGCTGCGCCCGGCCTCCACTCCACGAGAACGGCCTTCGACCTCGCGCCACCCGCCACGGTTCGTGTCTGCGCCTCTGCCCGCCGCGGGCGTTGCGCGCCCTTCCTGAGCGGCC
Source organism: uncultured Solibacteraceae bacterium (assembly GCA_964460395.1). Lineage (GTDB taxonomy): Bacteria > Acidobacteriota > Terriglobia > Bryobacterales > Bryobacteraceae > CAYWQS01. The sequence continues at coordinate 171,435 of CAYWQS010000004.1, forward strand.
GCGCGGGCATAAGTTTCCATACCACGCCGCTGTTCTTCGAACGGAACCCGTTCTACTCGCCCCACTTCCCTCCGGGAGTAAAAGCGCTCCGCGCCCCGGGCGCCTTCGCTCGCCCGCGCCGCCAGTTGGCGGCTGGGCTCACGATCGCTCCAGCGCAAGCTCTCGCGGCCCGGCGCAAGTGGCGCTGCACCCCGGGCCAGGCTGGCGCGCGTCAACTCTCCGTCAGCCGCCCGGTAACTGCGGCCCACTGCGCCGCGAGTGAAGTCCGCCGCGTCATTCACCGTAATCCCGTCACGGATGCGGGCATTCCGGTAGATGTTCGTCACGTTGATGTTGTTGACGATGTAATTGTTGTTGATGACATTGCGGTCGCGCCAGCCGCCGTACCAGCCCGGCCCCCACCACCGGTAACAGGGTTCAAACGGCGCCAGCGGAATCCAGCCCACGCGGCCCCAGCCCAAACCGAACCCCGCGTTGAAGCCAAATCCACCTCCGCCCCAGCCGAACCACGCCACTAACCCAGGCCGCCACCAATGGACGCCGCCTACGGGGCCCGGGAACCAGCACCAGGAATTGTTCCACCAGAACCAACGGCCCCAGTGGTAGGGCGCCCAGCCCCAGGGATCGTAACTAACCCACGACCAGCCGTAATAATCCAGCCACGACCAGCGGCCGTTGCGGTATGGCGCCCAACCGCCCGCCACATAAGGCCTCCAGACCCAGCCGTATGGTGGGGCGTAGACCCAATCACCGTGCCGGTCCAGATCTTCTGCTCCGTAAATAGAACGGCTTACGTACTGATAGCTGCGAACTGACTTCAACTCACGATCGCGTGCCTCATTGAACTCATCCCAATTGTCCCTGGGGATGGAATTCGTAGTCTGAAACTGCGGGTCGTTGTCGGGACCGAGCCTCACGAGCATGGTCTTACCCGGCCGCAGTCGCTGCGTCCCCCGTGGAGTAAAGATCTCCGCTTCCCCGCTCCGGACCGTGATTTCCGCGCTGCCATCGGGGTTCACCTGGACCCGGTAGCTTCCCCAACTTGCCGGGCGGACAGCGGCTGCCGGCGTCGAAATCTCCACTTGCGCGTCGCCGCCCTTAATCGCGCTGAACGTCACCAAACCGCGAGGCACCTGAATCGTAAACCGGCCCCACTCCAGCTCAGGCAGCCGAATTTCCGTGTCGGATGCCAGACGCAGCCGGTGATAGAAATCGAATTGCACTTCCGCGCGGGCCCCCGGCCCTGTCAGGACGGAGTCCTCCACCAGCAACGGCGCGTTTAAGGCCCCAGCCACGACATCCCCTGAGTCACCCCGGCGCACAGACACGTCGCCGTTCATTAGCGCCAACCTGGCGACGGCACGTCCCGGCGTGTTGTCATCCTCCACGCCCTCCGGCTGCTGCGCGCGAACCGGCAGCAGGATCCCGGCGGCGATCAGTAGTAGAAAGGTAGCGCGTTTCATGGCGGAAGGCTCCTGGTCCTTCACTCTACGAAGAGCAGTTACCGTACCAAACGGCCAAGTTCTTCATTTTGAAACGAATCACGCCAAGCAATAGATCCTGACCGCTGGCCGAAAACCACCACTCTGCCCGAAAGCCACCATCAGCTTGTTATGATTTGCCAGTGCAAACTCCTCCGGAGGCCCCTGCCGCATTGCCTGACCACGGGAGCCGGTCGCGAGACCTGCCAGCATGGGCGGCTGCCGTGCTGCTGGTCTTCCTGGTCACCGGCTTCTATTGGAAGCTTTGGTCGGGCCAGTATTCCTGGCTGACCAGCGACGACATCAGCCGCCAAGTGCTCCCCTGGCTCCAATTCCAGTTCGGAGAATGGAAAGCCGGGCGCTTTCCCGCATGGGATCCAAATCAGTGGCTAGGCCAGCCGTTGGTGGGTCAAGCGCAGCCCGGCGTGGTCTATCCACTGAACTGGCTTCTCTTCCTGACGCCGGACCGGCATGGTTGGTTAAAGGAATTCTGGTTAAACGTCTATTCGGTCACGATCCAGCTCATGGCCGCCTGGTTCGCCTATCTGCTGGGGCGCAGTTTGGGGCGGACACGCGCTGCTTCCCTGCTCTGCGGACTCATCTACTCCCTGTCGGGTTGGATGGGCACTACGGACTGGCCGCAAATGCGCAACGGCGCGGTTTGGGCTCCCCTGGTGCTGCTGTTTCTCCTCCGGATGGCGCGTGGCGAACAGCTGCTACGGAGCGCGGTGTTTGGAGGGTTCTTTCTTGGTGTAGCCTGGCTCAGCGGCCACCACCAGCAGCCCATCTTCCTGAGTCTTTTGGCAGCCGGGGTCATCCTCTGGATGCTGCTTTCGCGCCGGGCGAGCATTCGGGAAGGATTGGCCGCAGGTGCAGTTTTCTTCGGCGTTATGGGGGCTACTGGCGCTGCGCAAATCCTGCCGGCGCGCGAATACGGCCAGTTGGCCGTGCGCTGGGTGGGCGGCCCGGAACCGGCGACTTGGGACATGAAGGTGCCGTTTGAGGTCCATAAGCAGTACAGCCTGTTTGCCGACTCGATCCTGGGTATCCTGTTCCCTCATATGCACATGCATTCGGACCCGCATATGGGCGTGGCGGCGTTTTCGCTCCTGCTGCTGGGTCTGGCGGCGTTCTGGAGGCTGCCGCAAGTCAGGCTATTGGGGGCGGTGGCTGCAGGGGGCCTAGTCTACTCGCTTGCACACCTGGCTGGCTGGCAGGGCCTGCTGTACACGCTGGTTCCGATGGTGGACAAGGCACGGAGCCCATCCATGGCGGTGACGGTCTTCACCTTGGCCGGGGCCGCACTGGCAGCCTTTGGGTTGGATGCCTTGCGGTCGGGTGACGGCCGGCTTTGGATGTCACGTCTAGCTCGCGGCGCGCTGGGTCTTGGCCTGCTGGTCTATGGTGCTCGTCTGGTTTCGGTGCTGTCTCAGAACCAGCCCGCCGCGGGGCGCCAAGAGACGATGTTCGCCGCGCTGGTTGCCTTCGCGGTCGCTGGCCTTCTGACTGCCGTAGCGCGAGGCAATTTGGGCTGGTCCGCGGCCGTCTTCTGCTTTACCGGTTTGTTCTGGGCCGAGGTGGGCAACTCCAACAGCGCCTACCTGCCGGCCTACTACAACCTGGAGCGCATGCGGCCTCTCAAGCAGATGGGCGAGCACGGCGACATCGCCGAATTCCTGCGGAGACAACCGGGCCCGGTCCGCATCGAAGTGGACGACCAGGCGATTCCTCACAATTTCGGCGACTGGCATGGCTTGCACCAATCGGCCGGCTACCTGGCCAGCATCACACGAAATTTATACCTCCAGGAATTGCACGCGCCGCATATGCGAAAGCTGCTCGGCGTCGGATTCGCGGTTCGCCGTGAACCGAACGACTTCTTCCAGGAAGTCGTGTTCGAGGGCAAGTCCGGCATGAAGGTCTACCGCGCGGGCGAGACGGTCATGCCCAGAGTGTTTATTGTCCACGAGGTGGAACAGCTCCGGGAACGGCGTGACGCCCCGATGCGCGCCTACCAACTCCGCGACGAGCTTCACCGAAAGACGTTCGTTCTCGATGCCCCGCCCCGGCTGGAACAATGCGCGGGCGCCAGCCTGGCTTCGGTAACGCACTACGATGCGGGACGCGTGCGCGCCGCAGCCCATCTGCCCTGCCGCGGCATGTTGGTTCTCAGCGACACCTACTTCCCCGGGTGGGAAGTGGAAGTGGACGGGCAGACGCAGCGCATCTGGGAACCTTACGCCATGCTGCGGGGTGTGGTGGTTGAAGCAGGCACGCACCAGGTGGAATTCCGTTATCGCCCATTTTCGCTGCGGTCGGGTGCGGCGTTGTCACTCTTGTCGGGTCTGGTTGTCCTCTGCTTATGGCTGTGGCCGAAGCTTTCCATCAGAAAATCTATCCTTCGATAGCCTTCCCCTCGGGCCGGTATTTCCATAGACTAGCGCTAGTTTTCAACCAGCATTCCTGGTAACGGGGAGATTTATGCACAAAAGTTCCGGGGTCTTGGTGTGTTTAATCGCACTAGCAGGGCCAGTCCTGGCGCAGGATTACCGCGCCACGCTTCTTGGACAAGTTTCCGATCCGACCGGCGCCGCCGTGCCGGGGACGAAGATCAGAGCCACGAAGGTCGATACCAACGTGAGCAAAGAAACTGAAACAACCACGGCGGGGGTCTACACGATTCCTGGCTTGGAGCCGGGCACTTACAACGTGGTCTTCACGAAGGAAGGATTTCAGACCGTCAACCGCCAGGGCATCGAGTTGCGGGTGGGTGACAAGCTGAACCTGACCGTCACGATGCAGGTCGGCCAGATTACGCAGGAAGTGACCGTGGTGGGCGAGCAGGAACTGGTGCAGACTGCCACGGCATCGCGCGGTCTGGTGTTCGACCCCATCAAGGTGCAGGAACTGCCGTTGAACGGCCGGCAAAGCTTCATGCTGATGCGGTTCACTCCTGGCGTGACGTTCAATCAGCGTCAATTCGGCAGTTCAGGTTTTTCCGGCACACGAGCCTGGGACGTGAACGGTTCGTTCACCATGAACGGCGGGCGGGAAGGAACCAATCAGTTTCTTTTGAATGGTGCGCCGATTTCCACGAATGGCACCTTCAACGTGGCGCCGAATGTTGAGGCGATCCAGGAATTTAAGGTGATGGTGAATACCTATGACGCCCAATATGCGCGCACCGGCGGCGGGAACGTCTCCACCACCTTGAAGTCCGGTACGAACGAATGGCACGGTTCGGTGTTCGATTTCTGGCGGAACCGGATTCTCGACGCCAACACCCGGCAGAACAACGCGTCTGGGCAGCGGAGAGGCTTCCGGAACCAGCACCAGTTTGGCGGCGTGGTGGGCGGGCCCATCCGCAGAGACAAGGACTTCGTGTTCTTCAGCTTTGAAGGATTCCGGGAGCGGGTGCCTTTCCCCTCGGTGGCCACGGTCCCCCCTTCTGAGATCCGGAACGGCAACTTCAATCTGGCGCCCACCGGCCAGTCCTCCACGATTCTGGTCTTTGACCCTCAGACATCCCGTGTCTGCGGCGGTGCAGTGTCCTGCCCTGCAGGCAGTATCTACGTGCGCGATGCGTTTCCGGGCAACATCATTCCGCTATCGCGGCAAAGCCCCGTGGGCCGGGCGATTCTGAGCTACTACCCGGCGCCGAACTTTAACCCGCAGGCGCTATCGCAGAACTTCGTCCGCGGCGACAACGTAGGCAAATACCGCTACGAACAGCCGATGGCGCGCTGGGACCACATCATCAATGACAACCAGCGGTTCAACTTTACCTTCACGTTCCAGGACGGCTCGGAGTTCCGCAACTCGAACGGGTTTGACCCGCCCGCGCAGAACGGCAATATGCCAGGCACGGTCCGGCGCGACATGAATTACATTCTGAGCTACGACTGGACGATCAGCCCCACGCGCATTCTGCACTGGCAAGGCAGCTACAACCGTTTTGTGGAAAACTTCCCGGACGTCTCCGATCCTAGCTTCACGTACGACAAACTGGGCATCAAGAGCATGCCGCAGGTCGACACGTTCGTGACGCGCATTGCCCCACGTGTGAATGTCAGCGGCTACAACAATATGTTCGGGAACAATTTTGTCAACCAGAGTTCCAGACAGCAGGCCAACGCTCAAATCTACCTGGCAGAGACGCGCAGCCGCCACTCATTGAAGTACGGATTTGAATGGGCCAAGATCATGCGCCACAACCGGGCGGCTGGCCGGGCGTCGGGTGAATTCTCGTTTGATAACATCTGGAGCCGCCAGTATTTCGGCCGCCGCAACCCTGGAATTCTTGACGGAAACGGCGTAGCCGACACGCTGCTCGGTCTTCCAAATTCCGGGTTCATTGCTTACAACGACACCTTTTTCCGCCGGGAACCCTACGTCGGTTTCTACATCCAGGACGACTGGAAGGTCTCCAACCGGCTGACCCTGAATCTTGGCTTGCGGTACGACTTCCAGTTTGGGCTCACCGAATCCCACAACCGCCTGGTGGCCGGCTTTGCCTATGACGAAGTGAATACCGAACTGAACAACACGGCGCTTCGCACCTGGCAGGCCAATGCGGCGGCCGATCCGAATTACCCGCGACCGCCGCAAACCATCAAGGGCGGACTACAGTTCGCCGGCGTCAAGGGAGTCCCGCGTACCATCTACGACATCGACTGGTCGAACATTCAGCCCCGCATCGGCGTGGCCTATCAGTTCCTGCCAAAGACAGTGATGCGCGGAGGCGTAGGCATTTTCCACCGGACGGCTACCCAGGGTTCGCTAGCCACTGGTTATAGCCTGAACACCGACTATGTGAACTCAATCGACGGCGGTCTCACTCATCGTGCCGGCTTAACCGGTCCCTACTCGATGGAAAACCCCTTCCCCGACGGCGTGGTGCGCCCGCTCGGTAACTCTCTGGGCATCAATACGAACTTGGGCGGCCAGGTGACCTTCGACGGCCGAAAGCGTCCCATTCCGCGGACGTTCCAATGGTCGTACACGCTGGAGCGCGAGTTCGGCTGGAATATGGTGCTCGAGGTGTCCTACGTTGGCTCTTACACCAATAAGGAACCGCGTACCATCCAATTGAGCGATATGGGAAAGGCCGACTACGAGGCAGCGTTCCGGAATCCGGCTTTCTACCAGGCGCAGGTGCCTAACCCTTGGTTTGGAGTGATTCCGCGGAACCGGCCCTTGGGTGCGGCCGCCACCATCGCCCGGCGCGATCTGCTTCGCCGCATTCCCCAGTTCAACGACGTGCAGAGCTTTATCAACCCGTGGGGCACGGTGTACTACCACGGTCTGCAAACACGATTCGAAAAACGGATGTTCGGGGACCGGTCGCGAGGAGGAGCATTGACCTGGATCTTGTCCTACACCTGGTCCAAGCAGATGGAAACGACCAACCGCCAGCAGTTCAACTTCGAGTGGTTTGAGGACTGGCTGGGCAAGACCGTGACAGCCAACGACCGGACACACAACTTCCAATACGTCGGCATTTGGGATCTGCCGGTGGGCAAAGGCCGGAGTTACCTGAACGGCATGAACAAGCTCGGTGAGGGTGTGCTGGGCGGCTGGAACGTGAACTGGACCATCGGCTATACCAGCGGGTTCCCGTTGGGCGCATGGACGGGTTGGGAGTACCTCTGCGGCAACCCCAGCAACATCCAGCAGAGCGAGTCGCAGTGGGTGGACCGCACGCGCTCCTGCTTCCGCCAGTTGCAGCCCTTCGAACAGGTGCAGTTGATGCCGCGCTTTCACCAGATCCGCAGCCACACGAAGCCGCAGATCGACCTGGCCATCGCCAAAAAGTTCAACTTCGGAGAGCGCTGGCAACTGGAGTTTCGCGGCGAAGGATTCAACGCATTCAATACCCCCCTGCGGGGCGATCCGCCGCTCGGCAATCCCTCGGACGGCAATTTCGGGATTCTGCCGGTGCAGCAGTTGAACTTCCCGCGGAACATCCAACTGGGCATGCGGCTGCGATTCTAGACACCTCTCGACAGCAACCCGCTTATCGCCGGCCGGGTCCCGGAAACCTGGCCGGCCTTTTTGTTTCCGCTACACTGGTTTCTTTTCGGCGGCCCTATGCCCAGCCATACCTCCCGGTCGATGCCGGAAGTGCACGCATCGGTCAACACGGCCCACCCCAACATCTGGCGGCGCATGTTTGCCTTCGCCGGGCCAGCCTACCTGGTGAGTGTGGGCTACATGGATCCGGGCAATTGGGCTACGGATCTCGAGGGTGGTGCACGGTTCGGCTATCAGTTGCTCTGGGTTCTGGTGCTTTCGAACCTGATGGCGATTCTGCTGCAAACGCTCAGCGCGCGGCTGGGCATTGTTTCCGGCCGCGATCTCGCGCAGGCTTGCCGCGAGTCCTATCCGCGGCCGGTGAGCCTGGCGCTTTGGGCGCTTTGCGAGGTGGCCATTGCAGCGTGCGATCTGGCCGAGGTGTTAGGCGCGGCCATCGGGTTGAACCTGTTGTTCGGGCTTCCCCTGCTTTGGGGCGTATTGCTGACGGCCGCCGACACGCTTCTGCTCCTCTGGCTGACGCGCTTCGGCATCCGTGTGATGGAGACCGTGATTCTTGCGTTTGTCACCATCATCGGCGGTTGTTTTCTCCTGGAAATCGTCCTGGCGCGGCCCGATTTCGGGGAGGTGGCGGGCGGGCTGATACCCAGGCTCAACGGGCAAAGCCTTTACGTTGCGATCGCCATGCTCGGCGCAACGGTGATGCCGCACAACCTCTACTTGCACTCGTCGTTGGTGCAGACCAGGGCCATAGGCTCGTCGGTGTCCGCGAAACGCAGCGCCTGCAAATTTAACCTGGTGGATTCGGTGGTGGCCCTGAACGGCGCCCTGCTGGTGAACGCCGCGATTCTGATCCTGGCTGGAGCGACGTTTTACAAACAGGGCCTGGTGGTGACCGAGATCCAGCAGGCGCACCAGATGCTGGCGCCGCTACTGGGCACGACGTTGGCCTCGGCCGCCTTTGCCATTGCCCTGCTCTGCTCCGGCCAGTCTTCCACCATCACCGGCACGATGGCCGGCCAGATCGTGATGGAGGGCTTTTTGAACTTCCGCGTACGGCCCTGGCTGCGCCGCCTGATCACGCGGCTGGTGGCCATCGTGCCAGCCGTGCTGACGATCCATTTCGCCGGGGAGCAGGCCACCTACCAGTTGCTGATCCTGAGCCAGGTGGTGCTCAGCCTGCAGCTACCGTTCGCCGTGATTCCTTTAGTCCAATTCACCGGCGACCGGGCGCGCATGGGCGAGTTCGCCAGCCCAGTCTGGGTGCGGGTGCTGGCGTGGGTTGCGGCTGGACTGATTGTCACACTCAACGCCAGTCTGGCAGGACGGACCCTCTCCAGTCTCATGAAGGGGGATGAGTGGTGGCAGAGGCTGCTTTCGCCGGTTTTATTGGCAGCGATTGTGGCTCTAGGCGGACTGCTGCTGTGGATCGTTTTGCAGCCCAGGTTCCGGCGCCGTCCGGCGGCCCCGTCTTCGGCCGGCGTTCCCATTCCACCCGCGGCGCCGCCCACCTTGGCGGCTACACGCTACCAGAGTATTCTCGTCACCTTGGACCACTCCTCTCTGGACCACGCCGCGCTTGGCCACGCGGCGGCATTGGCCCTCGGCCACGGAGCAAAACTGTATCTGCTTCATATTGAAGAAGATGTAGCCAGCCAAGTTTACGGAAGCGAGGCCTTGACGGCCGAAATAGCCGCCGGGCGCCGGTATTTCGAGGACCTGCTGGCCGGCGTCGACCGCAGCGGTGTCCAGGCCGAACTCCTCGTGCTGCACGCCACTTCGCCGAAGCAAGCCATCATACGGACAGTCCGCCAGCTGAAACCGGACCTTGTTGTCATGGGAGCTCATGGCCATAAAGGCTTGAAAGACATAATTTTCGGGGCTACTATTAATGAAGTACGTCATGCAATTCAGGCCCCGGTACTGATTGTGCGTGAGGGAATTCCGGACTGAGGCGGGTGATTCGGGCGGCTGTGTCAAGGTAACTCAATCCAACCCCCAAGTTCCTTTCTCTCGCTCCTGTTTTTCAATCACTTGCGGTTTGTCCTGGCTTGGCCGCAGGATTGCTGACGACCGTACGGGACACCATGCGCGCCGCCATATTGATCGCCACCCTTCTGATGGGCGGAGTCTGCGCCACCGGCACCACCCTCGAGCAATTGAGCGTTGACCAAATGATCCGTCAGGCGACAATGATCGTCCGCGGGCGGGTGGTGGCCACCTCGGCCGTACAGCGCGGCAATCTCATTTACACCAACCATCGCATTCAGATTTCGGAGGTTCTGAAGGGCGAGAATCAACAGGTGGTGGAAGTGAGCGTTCCGGGCGGCCAGTCGGGCGGGCTGAGGCAGACCATTCCTGGTGCGCCCACTTTGGTGGCGGGCCGGGAGTACCTGGTTCTGATCTGGCGCGGATCGCGCGGCGTGAACCACATCATCGGGTTGTCGCAGGGTCTGTTCGACGTGCAGCGCAATGCGTCAGGCGAAATTGTCCTGAAACGCATGGTCACCGATGCCAGGATGCTGAATGAGCAGGGCGAAGAGGTGAAGGACGTTGGCGTCCAGATGACGATGACCTCATTCCGGGACAAGATGCGGAAGGGTGAGAGGAAGTGAAACGCGGATGTCAGGCTGGCCTGATGGCGTTGCTTCTGGCAGCGGCCACGCCGCTTTCTGCTTACTTCCATTTTCTCCGTTATCAGAGCCGGTTCTCTCCGTTCCAACCGCTGGTAGAAAAATTCGACCTGACTGCCCTGCCCGCACAAACGGTGCGCTGGTATTTGAATGGCGCCGCCCAGCCGCTGCTCGCCCAGGGCGACACGATGACCGCAGTGCTCAGCCAGATCCAAGCGGCGGCGCAAGTTTGGAACGGTGTAGCTACCTCCGAACTCCGGTTGGCTTACGGTGGCCAAGTGACCGATGCCGGAGCCGTGCAGGGCCCTTGGATCGAGGTAACGTTCGATGAATTGCCGCCGGGGCTGATTGCCATGGGCGGGCCAGTGACGCGCGCCGACGTCACTGGTGGGCCGGCCACACCCTTCATCCCGATCGTGAAGTCGCTGCTCGTGCTGCAGCGGGAGCTGACCGCCCGGCCGAGCTACTCCGAGCGGTTCTTCTTGAACGTTGTGCACGAGTTCGGACACACGCTCGGGCTGCAACACTCCTGGACCTCCGGGGTAATGTCAACGGAGATTACACGGGCAACGACGAAAGGCTCCCCGCTCAGCCCGGATGATGTCGCGGGCATTTCGGCGCTTTACCCGGCGCGCACGTTCGCCGAACGGCACGGCGCGATTTCCGGCCGTGTGCTGTTGGATGGAGCCGGCGCACACTTGGCTTCGGTCCTGGCGATTCCCGCCTCCGGTCCCGCCATCAGCGCGTTAACGCTGCCAGATGGGTCGTATCGGATTGAAGGTGTGCCCCCAGGGACGTACCACTTGCATGTGCACCCGCTACCGCCTCCTTTGCCAGGAGAACCGGAGCCGGTAAATCTGGTGCTACCGCAGGATCCGGCAGGGCCCGTGTCACCAGCCCCTTTCTTTGGGGCACGATTTTGGCCCGGAACGCCGCTACCGCAACAGACCGTGACAGTGAGCGCGGGCGGCGAACTGGCAGGTATGGATTTTGCTGTGACGCGTCAGGGCCAGCAGACCATCCACTCGGTTCAGACTTATAGCTTCTTCACCGCGGAACCGGTCAAACCAGCCACGTTATGGCGGGGCCGGGCGGTGGGTAGTGTGGTGCTGTCAGGGTACGGGTTACAAAGCGCGTCGGGTGAACCGCTGCCGGGCCTGTCTTTTGCGGTGGTGGGCGGGCCTGAACAGGTCCGTCAGGTCATCCCCTATGGGCCGGACCGCCGTTTTCTGCAGGTCGATTTGAACATGAATGCCGAGGCGGTACCGGGAGATCGTCACCTGATCCTTAGCCTCAACGGGGAAACCCATCTGGCGCCATCGGCCATTCGCATTGTGGAGCAGCAGCCGCCGGCGATTTCCAGTGTGGCTCCGGCGCCAGAACGAACCCTGCTTTTGTGGGGTACCAACCTGAGCCGCAATTCCACCGTGTGGTTCGACGGCGTGCGCGCGGCGTTCCGGTCGTTCGAGGATTCCGTATTGCGGGTGCAACTGCCGCTTGCGCCCAACGGGCACGTAGCGCGCATCGCTGTGACTAACCCGGACGGCCAGAGTTCGCTGCAAATGTTGGGCGCGGCATCGCCCACCTTCCAGTTCGAGCAAAGCGAGTTAGGCGCCGTGAATTTGAACGCGCCTTCCCTTGCCCAGGGCACGGATTCGGTGATCGAACTGTCGAGTGTGGACGCCCGGTTGGGCTCGGCGGGTCTGCAGCTATTCTTTGGGAATTCCGACATTGCAGTCAGGCGCGTGATCGTCGCTGGCGCTGACCGGGTGTGGGTTCAGATCGCTGTGGACCGCCAGGCGCGGCCAGGGTTCGTGAATGCGTTCGCCCTGGCGGGGTTGCAACCACTCACCCTGGGATCCGTTTTCATCCAGGCGCCCGGCGCCCGCGCCATGTTTGTCAGCCAGAACGGCCAACCGCCCTTATTAACCGCCGGTTCGATCGCTTCCATCCCAGTGAACAATCTGCCGTCTGTTCTCATCCCGGCCACCAGCTTCGTTCAGTTGAACGGCATTACCGTACCGGTAACCGGAATGGCAGGCGGCCAAGTGCTGTTTTCCGTTCCGCCCGGAGCCGGTAGTGGCGCGGCGCTGTTGCGCATTACGATCAACGGTGAGCCGGTGCAGCCTGCTGTTGTGACGCTTGCCGAACCTCCTCCCGTGATTCAGAGCTTACGGACTTTGACGGGCGGCCTGGTAGGTACGATTTTGCCGGCCCAGCCCAATATGCTCTACCAGATGGTGGTGACCAACTTCCTGCCGGTGGACGCCCCTCTGGCGGGTGTAGTCCCACGCGTGTACTCTGTGCTTCCGAACGGCACAACGGTGGACCACATTGTGCTGCAAGTGCAGCCTGCGATGGGCCAGGCCGGGGCTCACTCGGTGTTCCTGGCGCTGAATTCAGTGGCCGGGGTGACGGAACTTCCGCTCACGTTAAGTTGGAACGGCAGGACTTCGGCGCCGTTTACGGTACAGTTCCGCCCGTAGCGCCGGGGGGACGGCTCAAGCGGCGGTAGTAATCCGCCACGGCATCGGCGTATTTGGGGGGAACACGCGCGCCAGTGTCCGTGCGCACTTGCCCATTCCGATTCTGATCGAGGTCGCGGCGGAGCATCAGTTCGAGTTGTTCCAATCCAGGGAGGATTTCTCCGCGCAGCCGGGCGAGGAGTTCAGGATTACCCGGAAAGCGGTTGGGATCGAGCTGCTGCATGCGGCGGATGAGCCTTTCGGCTTCCTGCTGGGTCTCCATGGAGCCGCCGGATTGGCGCAGACGTTCGAGCGCCGACAGAGCATCGCTGTAAGCACGTTCTACGTTGCCGCGTCCGCCAGCTTCCGGACCGCGAAGGCTGCCGTCGTTCAACGCGGAGTAATCACGGAAGCCCGCGTCGGAGTTGCCGCCCTGCCGTTGGCCGCCTGGTTCGCGGCCGGCCTCGCCTTGCCGGCGGCCGCCGGGGCCCATGCCGCCGGCTTGCTGCCCTGGCTGTTGCCCAGGCTGTTCTCCCGTTTGGCCTTGCTGCTGGCCAGACTGACCCTCGCGGCCGGATTGGCCCTGTTGCCCCTGGCGGCCGGGTTGTGAGCCTTGGCGGTCGAGTGCGGCACGAAGCCTTTCGATGCCTTCCAAAGCGCGTTCAGCCCGCTCTTCCCCGCCCGCGCCGTTTTCACCGGCCGCCTGCTGGGCCTGCTTGACCTTCTCGCTGAGTTGATCCAGCGCCTGCGTGACGACACGTTCCCTCGGCGCGAGGTAAGCGCCGTAACCGCGCTTGAGGCCTTCAGCGCCGTACTTCAGGCGGAGGCCAATCTCATTCTGCTGCGCTTCACCCAACGCCTCGCGTAGTTTGTTGGCAGCCTGGCGCTGGCCGCCCAGCCCGCGTAGAGATTCGCGCATGCCCTGCTCAAGCCGCTGGTAGTCACGTTCGAGGCGCGACTTTTCGTCAGCAAGGCGCTCGCTAGCCTCCCGGTTAGGCGGGGCTTGTGCTGGGGCCGGGCGGCCTGGAGTTGCTTGGGGAAACGCCTCGCGCAACTTTTGTTCGAAGGAGCGTTGGCGTTCCGCCAGTTCCTGGGCCTGGCCAGCCAGGGCGTCCAGCGCCTTGCCGGACTCCTGGTTGCGCATGCGGCCCAGGGAGTCGCGGGCCTCCGCCATTCGTTCGGCGGCACGCCGCGCGCTGGCGGGGTCGCCGCCAGAGCCTTGCGGCGCGGCAGCCTGGCGCATGTCGTCCATGGCACGCTCGACCTCCCGAAGCGCACGCTCGATGCGTTCCGATTGGAATTGCTGTTGCTGGCCGGAGCCGGCCATCTGCTGCAGGCTGCGCTGGCCCTGGGCCTGCTGTTGGGAGTTCTGGGATTGGCCGCTGCCAGAGGACGAACTGCTTTGCTGCTGGCGCGGGGTAGCGCCGGACTGCTGGCTCTGGCCGGATTGTTGCGATGACGACTGGCCTTGCTGTCCCTGGGCCATCTGTTCGAGTTGGCGGCGGAGTTCTTCGGCATCGCGGCGGAGCATCTCCTGCGCCCAACGCTGTTCGAAGTTCTGCTTTGGCTGGCGGCGCTGATTTTCCGCCAGTTGCTGCTGGCGCCGGGCGAGGTCTTCGAGCCGGCGAATCGCTTCGTCCACTTCCTGAGTCCGCGGATCAGCTCCGGATTGGGCCTGCTGCTGCCCGGTTTCGTACTGGTTCTTCTCGGTATCAAGTTCGAGGTCGAAGAGACTCTCGAGATCGCGGCCGCTGGATCCGGGTTGTCCGCCGCGGCCGCTCTGGCCGAAGGCCACCTGAATTTCGCGGAAAATCGATTCGGCCCGCAAGATGTGCTGCAGGGCCCGTTGTTCCGGCGAGAGCGCATCTCGCCAACTCTGCTGGCCGAGCCGGTCGGAGGCTTCGTCCATGGCCCGGGCAGCCTGGTCCATTTCCTTCGAGAAGCGGGCAAACTCTTCGTTTTCTCCCGAAAGCTGGCGGCTGTTCATGCGGCGGGCCAAGGAGCGGGCCTGTTCAGCGAGCTTTTTCTGGACCCCGGAAAGGAACTCGGCGTTTTCCTTGGCCTGAGGAGCGCCGTTTGAAGCACGTACCTGGTTCCAGGTAGCGGCGATGATTTCTTTCTGCCGCTTGGAGATTTCATTTTCGTCCTGGGCGCCCATCATGCCGCCTCCCATCCCGCCCGCTGTCTGGGACTGGCGGATTTCGCGCTCGAACGGCTGCGCCTCCAGGAAGAAGACATCCGTGCGCGCCGTGTTGCGCGCGTCCCGGGCCTGTCCGTAGAAGGCCACTATATCGCCGGGCGCGAGGTTGAACTCCTCAAGCGCAATGACGGCGGAGCCGGCGGCCGATTCTGTTCCCTTGCGCGAGAGCAACGGCACCACACGTTCCTGGCCGCCATTGACGGAGTAGCGAAGCTCCAGTTCCTGCAGGCCGAAATCATCGCTGCCTGTCACTTCAATGGTCACTTCCTCAATGGGGCTGACTCGGGCGTCTCGTCCAGGCCGAGCGATGCGGACTTCGGGGCCTTTTTCCTTCCTGGCTTCGATGAAGTAGTCCTCACTGATGCGCACGGCCTCACCCTGGTCGAGCGCCGCTACGTGATACATGCCGTCCTTTTGAATGGTGAGGCGTCCACGCAGGCGGTTGGGCGCAATGGATTCCAAGGCCAGCCGGGAGCCATCTTCCATCACCAGGAATGCTTCACTCAGGGGCCGGTCCGTTTCGACTTCCAGTGTTGCCTGGGTACCTTCCACAGCCCGCAAGTCGCCGCCAGGATCCTCTACGGCCACAGGCAAGGCCGTCCACTTCGGGAACTCGTAAGAGACGCGGATTTTTTTCACGCCGGGAAGGTCAACGACGCGGATCGTGTAGATGCGGGACTTTAGCTTCCCGGCCTCCACCTGATATTCGATCGTTTCAGACAGACCGGCGAAGAGGAACGTATAGCCGGGGGATCCAGGCATCCGTTCCATTGGCAGTTGCTCCCATTTGACGGATTGGGAGGCCCGGGCAAAGAGGCGAATCGCCTGAGGTTCGTAGCCGCGGGTGCGCGCCTCAATCATCTGATCGGCGCCTTTGCGGACACGGGCGTCGCCGGGCAGAATGTCGAGCCCGTAAAGCGGTTCCGCGGCCGCGCGGGGCGTGCCCGCCCATAGGCGGGCCGCACCGTATCCGAGGAAGCCCGGTCCGGCGGCGATCAGCCAAATGAGGACACCTGCAGCGCCCCCAGCCAGCAGGCCGAAGGCCGCCAACCGGCGAGTGGTGGCCAATTGTTCGGGCGGCGCCGCAACAGTGGCGTTGAGTACCTCCTCGGCCAGCAGTTCTCGAAAAGGATTGGATTCTGGCGTCTCCGTGGCAGTCAGCAACCGCTGGTCGAGCGTGGAAATCCGGCGTTCCACTTCCCGTGCGGCGCGTTTCCGGTTCATGCGGAGCACCGGCAGCACGATACCGAAGACAAGTGCTGAACCCAGGCTCAGGAACAGCGCGGCCCGGCACCAGAACAGGCTGGTATCGGAGAAGGCAAAACGGTCCGCGAGGAGAACGAGCACCACCGTGGCAGCCAATGCCACCCAAGAGAGGAGCGCGGCGCCTTTCCATGCTTCCCGCCAGGACAGGCGGCGTTCGATGGCGGAAAGGTACGACTGCAATTGTTCCGAAGGGGTCATGCTGTTGCCTCCAATCGCATGTGGCGGCTTGCCAGATAAAGTTCTGCGGCGGCCGCGGCCAGCGCGGCAGCCAGGATCCACGGCCAAAGATCTTTCCGCTCTTCACGCTGTGGCTGGCTGGAGTCGGCGGCAGCACGGTTGGCAGGAGTGCCTTGCCAGAGTTCAGCGGATTCGGGCGGGATTCGGGTCAGATCTGACTCGCGGCGGCTTTGGTTGGCAGCGATCATGCGGTTGCGGCCACCAGGTTGGCGGATCTCCCAAAACCCTGGGCGGTCGAGCAATACGGAGCCGGCCTTGACAGACTGCTCAAGCGAGAGGGCGCGCTTGCCGTCGGGGTCCAGCACTTCGGCCGCGGCAACCGGTCCGCCTGCCCGGAGATCCGCCGACTCCTCGACGATGCCGCGGTCCACTCCGGAGGCTCCACCGGCCAGATACTCGAAGGCGTTGTCAGCAAAAGCGACAAACGCGGGATGGCTGGGCAGGTCGTTCGCCAGATTGTCGAGCGCCGAAGTGAAGACAAGAACTGCGCCGGAGCCGAGCCGCTTCTCGTAGAGCAGCGGCAAGCCATCACCCAATTGCACCAACACCCGGCCAGCGGGAGGCTGCGCTTCGGCAGCCTGAAAGAAACGGACGCCCTCCCAGCGGCCAGCATCTTCAAGCGCAGGATGAGATAAGTCGAAAGAACTTGCTGTTAAAAAACGGCTTGTTCCGCGCGCCATGTAGAGGCTGGAACGAACGGGGTCGCGAGTGAGAGGGACAGACCCGGCAGCAGCAGCCGCCGGTCCGGCGACGATCAAAACGGGCAGACCCGCCTCCACAGCCGTGCGCAGCCCTTGTTCGGCAGCCTCTCCCAGCGGGCCGGAATCCGCAAGGACAACGAGCGCATAGCGGGAGGAAGCCCCGAGGGTACGTAATGTATCTGCGCCGCCTGGCTCGATCCGCCAAGCACCGGGCGCCGCGGCTTCCAGGGCATTCCGGAGGAACAGCAACGAGCGTTCGCCACGGGCCCCTCCCACGAACAAGACCGGCCGCGGATCGCTTTTCTCCACGGCGAACAGAAACCGGTCGTCGGAGGAAAGAATATCCCCCGAGTCAAGCAGGGCTTCGCAGCGGGCGAACCCGTAGGGCACATCGAGGCCTTCGAAGGCGGCGGTGGCCCGTCCGCCGGCTGGAATGCGCACCTCGCGGCGGCCAATCTCCTTGCCGTTGGCCAGGAGACGGACGGTCTTGGCAGCCTCTGGAGTGTTCGCTCCAGCCACCACCACCTCCATGCGGAACCGCGCGGGATTCAACAGGCGGCCCGGAGCGCGCACGTCTTCCACAAACCAGTTCGGGTCGTCCGTTCCGGCCACGTCATGCAGGCGGAGCGTGGTCCCAGGTTCGAGACGCAAGGCGGAAAATGCTGGAGGCATGGAGGTGCGTTGTGCATCGGTGAACAGGTGGACTTCCAGGGGCCGCTGGCGTGCTCGGGCCAGCGTGCGCAACCCGTTGGCAACTTCACCATAGCTGCTTTGACCGGCAGTAGGCCGCAGGCTCAGCAAGTGAGCGCGGGCCTGCGCGGCATCGCGGACGGGGTCGCCTAACAGCCGGAACCGTGAGGCGAAGGCAGCTACCTGGACCTCGCGGGAGCCCGGCTGTTGGCCAAGCACCGTGAGGGCCTCGTTCCGGGCCTTTTCCATACGGGAACCGGCGCCCATGCTGGCCGATTCATCCAACACCAGCAGCAACAGGCGATCGCCCCCACCGGCCTGGGCTGGTGCGGTGAGGAACGGGCGTGAGAAGGCAAAGGCCATGAGCGCAAGAAGGGCCAGGCGCGCCGCAAGCAGAAGCAAATGAGTTAAACGGCGGCGGCGCACGGAGGTGTCCGTGCTGCGCTCGAAGAACATCAGCGAACTGAAGGGCTGGCGGGTTGCGTTGTGACGCTTGAGGAGGTGGAGGTAAAGCGGAAGGGCCAACAAGCCAAGTCCCGCAATAAACCATGGAGCGGCGAAACCCATGTTGCGCTAGAACCTCCTCTGCCGGATCAACAGGTACTCGCGCAGAGCTTCGTCCAGAGGCCTGTCGGTGACCAGGCGATGGTAGCCCAGACCGGCGCGCGAGGCTTCGCTCTCCAGCGTTTCCAAGTGCTCGCGCACGCGGCGGCGGTACTCGGTGGCCGCGTAAGTGGCGCTCACTTCAAGTTCCTCCCCGGTTTCCATATCGATGAGGATCTTGGTGTCTTCCAGTTGGGGCTCGAGTTCATCGGGATCGAGAACGTGGAACAGAACAACGTCGTTACCGCGGTAGCGCAGCGGTTCGATAACTCGGACAATCCGTTCCGGAGGCGCGTAGAAGTCAGAAATGACAGGAACAATGCCTTTCCCGCGAAGAAACTCCTGGAAATGGAAAAGTGGCTTTTCGAAGTTGGTTTTGGCGCCGGGTTCGGCACGGTCGATTGCGTGCAGCACCTTCATCCACTGGCCCTGCCGGGATGAGGGTTCTACGAAATTCCGCACCTCGTCGTCGAAAGTGATGAGGCCGACGGCGTCCCGTTGCTGCCGGGAAAGATAGCTGAGCGAAGCGGCCAGGTAACGCGCGTAATCAATCTTGCGGACGCCGCGGGCCTTATAGCCCATCGAGGCGCTCGCATCCAAAAGGATGGTGAGCCGGGTGTTGGTCTCGCCGAGATAGCGCTTGAGGTACAGCCGTTCGGTGCGCGCGTAAACGTTCCAGTCCACGTAGCGGAGATCGTCGCCGGGCACGTACTGCCGGTACTCGGCGAACTCCTGGCTGAAGCCGAAGTCCGGCGACCGGTGCAGGCCGGCGATAAAGCCGTCCACCACCGTACGGGCCGTCAACTCGAGATTCGAGATGCCAGCCAGCACTTGAGGATCGAGGAAACGCTGTTGCATGCAATCAGCTCCGTGGTGCGGGCATGGCTTCCAGCAGTTGCAGCAAAATCTTGTCGGGTGTCAGGCGGTCGGATTCGGCCTGGAAATTAAGCAGAATGCGATGCCGCAGAACGGCGGGCATGAGCGCCCGTACGTCATCAAAGGAAACATGGTGCCGGGCATGCATCAGAGCCCGGGCCTTTGCGGCGAGCACCAGGTTTTGCGCACCGCGGACGCTGGCGCCGAAGTTGACGTACTTTTTCACGAATTCGGGAGCGGATTCATCGCCGGGGCGGGTGGCGCGCACCAGAGCAACCACGTACCGGGCGGCATCCTCGCCGATCGGCACCATGCGGACGAGCTCCTGGAAGGAGAGGATCTCCCCGGCGTTGGTGACAGGCAGGGGTTCGTTCTGTTCTGTGGTCGTGGTGAGGCCGATCACCTTCAATTCGTCCTCGGCGGGAAGGTAGTCGAGAAGCGTGTTGAAGAGGAAGCGGTCGAGCTGGGCCTCGGGCAACGGGTAGGTGCCTTCGAGTTCGATGGGATTCTGGGTGGCGAGAACGAAGAATGGCGCAGGCAAATTGTAGTGGTTGCCGCGCACGGTGCACGACTTCTCCTGCATGGCTTCGAGCAAGGCCGCCTGCGTCTTGGGCGGGGTGCGGTTGATCTCGTCGGCCAGCAGGACATTGGCGAAGATGGGGCCCTGCACGAAGGTCCAGACGCGGCGCCCCGTGGTCGGGTCTTCCTCGAGAATGTCAGTGCCCGTGATGTCGGTGGGCATCAGGTCGGGGGTGAACTGGATACGCCGGAATTGCAGGCCCAGGGTGGTGGCCATGGTGCGTACCAGCAGAGTCTTGGCAGTGCCGGGCATCCCCGTGATGAGGCAGTGGCCGCCGACGAAGAGGGCGATCAGCAGCTGTTCCAGCACCTCATCCTGGCCGACAATTACTTTGCGCACCTCGCCCACAATGCTGTCGCGCACGGATTTGAACCGGCTGACGCGTTCGCGAAGGGCTTCGAGTTCGATCGGAGTGGTCATCATGATTATTCGTCTTTCTTGCCGGCCTGGGCCTCCAACTGGAGCAGGAGTTTCTGGGCTGCCCGGTACCCTGGCGCGGCTTCCAGCGCCAACAGCACCTGGTCGCGCGCATCGTCGAGGCGGCCGCCCGCATACAGCACGCGCGCCAGGTTGAAATGCGCCGCGGCCGGATCAACGGGCTGCGCGGCGGCGACGGCCCCGTATTCCACAGCGGCGTTGGACCAGTCGAGCTGCTTTTCATAAAGCTGGGCGAGTTTCGCGTGCAGTTCGGGATCGCCGGTGGGTTGGATGAAATTGATGCGGCTGAGCGCAGCGATGGCGGCCGCCGAGTTGCCGTCCACCTGGTGGAGTTCAGCCAGGCGCTTGAGTTCAACTGGGTCTTTGCCGCCGCGTCTCGCGTAGGATTCCAGCGCCTGGATGGCGGCGGCGCGGTTTTTCAGGGAAAGCTCCGCTGCGGCAAGTGCGGTGTAGGCGTTGCGCTCCTCGATGTAGTCGGGGTAGAGCTCAATCTGGCGGCGCGCCAGGCGGGCCGCCTCTTCCCAGCGCTCCGCTTTGAGGGCCGCTTCCATGCTCTTCATGCCCTTGGTCCATTCGTCAAACGCACGCACGGAGGCGCCGTATTTCGAGTCCAGCCAAGCGAGAAACTCCTTGTCGAAAGCTTCGGAGTTCATCCCCAATTGATCGCGAACCACTTCGGGCGTGGATGCAAGATCTCGGAAGTCCTTCATCATGGCGGTGAGTTTCGCCCAGCCCCACTTCTCGTGGATGTACTCGCAAATCGCTCCAGCCTGGAAATAGCTCACGACAACCTGGCTTGGGTAGGAAGGACGGATGAAGCCGCGGTCCAGCCGGGCAATCGGCAGCAGCTTGCTTTCCTTCAACGCCTGCAGGATGTCGGGGGTGACGCGGTCGCCCCATTCCTTGTTGGCGGACGTCTCTTCGAAAACGGCAATGCCTTCTGTGAACCAGCGAGGGATGCGGTGGTCCGTGGCCGCCAAGGAAAACACATGGCTGAGTTCGTGGCGGAGCGTGCTGGCCCAATGGAAGGTGCCAGTCTTTCGGGCCGAAGGGCTGTCCATCGCCACCGAAAGCACGAACGTGACACCCAGCGCGCCAAGCCCGGGCATTCCCATGGTGCGAACGGCGAAATCCTCGTGATCGGGATACATTTCTACCGTGACCGGTCCGGGCAGTTTCACTCCATAGCGCTTCTCGAACTCGTCCAGGTTGCGCACCATTTCGCGCTCGACGTACGGCTTCAACAGCGCAGCTTCCTTCTTGTGCAGGCGCAACACGAAACGAGGGTTCGGGAAGACCTCGAAGTTCTTGTAGCTGTCCAGTAGCCGCAGGCTGTTTACCGTAGCGTCGTTGCGGAAGCCATTGTTATAGGCCTGCTCGAGTTCACGGCGGGCTTCGGCGTCGCGGCCGACGCGCATGAGATTAATGCCAAGCTCGGAACGGGCGGCCCAGAAATCGGGCCGGATCGCGACGGCCTGGATGTACTCGCGGATGCCTTCGATGTATCGCCGGTTGAGCACAAACAACCTCGCGCGGCGCGCCGCGCATTCCGCGCAGCGCGGATTCACCGCAGCGATGCGGCTGCTCCAGGCAGAAGGCTCCTTGCCATCCAGCAAATCGATGGTCTCGAGCACCGTGAGCGCCTCCAGCGCTTCGGAATCCTGGCTCAGGGCTGTGTTGGCATGCCTGGTGGCGGACTCACGGTCGCCCTCCTCCAGTGCGAGAACGGCCAGCAGCTCTCGAGCTTCCAGCAATTTCGCATCTTTCTCCAGGGCCTTTTCGGCAAACACCTGTGCCTGGCGGCTGAACGAACGAGCTCCTACTCGGGCGAGCGCGAGCAGGGCTGGGGCATAATCCGGCTGGACTTCGATCGCCTCCTCGAGAGTGCGTGCCGCGTCAGCCGGATTGGAACCTTCCAGAAGCAACAACCCCCAACGCACAAGCAGCGGAGCGTTCTTCGGATTCCGCGAATAGGCCCGCCGGAAGGTTTCGTTCGCGTCCTGCAAGCGCCCCAGACCCCAGTAACCCTCGGCTTGAGCCAGCAGGCTGTCGCTGCGCAACAGGTTCCGGTAGCAGGCGCGGGCCTCTTCCTCCTGGCCCCGCTTTCTTAAGTCGTGGCAGCTTTGTTGCGCCCAGCCGAACGCGGGCAGCAGAAGCAGCGCAATCAGCAAGCGCATCATCGCTCAATTTGCTCCTCGACCTTGGCAAGATCGACCAGCAGGGCGCGAAGTTTGCCTTGGTATTCTGCCAGCGGCATGGCCGCCTTTTCGTACTTGAGCCGGTCGATGGCCTGCTGCAGTTCTTCCCGGCGGGCCAGCAACTTTTGTTTCTCTGGCGATTGCAGTTCCTGCTGTACCGCGCCAAAGCGAACCAGCGCCAGCTGGGCGGCAAGCAGGCCCCGGCCATTCGCAGGCGCGGGCGACCGCACCCCCTGTCCTTCCCCGGTATCCTCCAGCAACGCGTGCTCGGTAGCGAGGCGGCGTTGCGATTCGTAATACTGGGCGACTTTGGCATCCGCGTACCGGTAGGCTTCCAAGGCGCTCACGGACTCGTTCTTGTCCGCGTCAGCGGCGGGATCGCGCAAGGCCTCAACCCAATAGCGGGAGAAGACGACCGCAAGTTTCTCGTTGCCCGAGCGTGTGGCGGTAACCACGGCGCGTTGCGGCTTTTGAAGGAACTGCAAGGCGCCGCCGCTGGCGCTGGTCGCCAGGACGACCAGTTGAGGCCCGGAGTGCTTGTCCAGCCACGCCCGGAGTTCGGCAGCGGTGATGTCAGGCCCTGGCACGTTGAACTTGTAGTCGGTTCCGTCAAAAGTGCCGTGGCCGATCAGCAAAAGCACGAGAGAATCGCCGGGGGCGGTTTGCGAAGCCTTTTCGATCAAACCGCGTACCGCGGTCTTCGTAGCCTTTGGTCCGGTCAGCACCTCGCTGTGGAATCCGGGCGCGCCGGCGACCAGGCGGTGCGCCTCCTCGGCAAGCGAGGTAAAGCGCTGTTCGTAATCGGGTTCGCCACCCAATCCGGCGACGGCAATGTGGTACGTGCCGCCCCAGACAGCGAGCTGCAAACTCACACAGGCGAGCAGCACTTTCATACGGCCCCCCACCGTCGGCGTACAAGCCATTCTGCGGCTTTTGCCAGCACCAGGAGGAGGAAGAAGAAGGGTGCGTCCCAGAGGTCCACCAACTCAGTGCGTGCTATGCCCGCCTCGGAGAAGGAAATCGCGCCCGCAATTTCGCTGGCGTTACGCGGTTCGAAATAGCGCCCGCCGGTCTGCCCGGCAATCTGCTCAAGCACCTGGCGGTCCTGCTGGGCCCGGAAAGCTTCCGCTTTGCCGTCCTCGCGGAGAAAAGTGGCCTCGGCGCGGCCCACCTCTTCATCGCCACGGCGCGCGACGATCTCCGCCAGGAATGAGCCTGGCACCGGGGCGGCCCATTTGGCGCTCGCCCATCCGGGAGCTGTAGGATCAGGTTGCAGCACGACACGGTCGGTCAGGCCGTCCGGCCCCAGGATGCGCGCTTCCATCACGGCATCTGCCGCAGGCAAGTAGTTCCGGTCACGGGCTTCGGCGCGCAACTCCACTTCCCCGCCATCCATCAGGATGTTATTGGCGAGATCACCCCGCACATGGCCGGGCGTATCGGCGACCAGCCAGCGCAGCATCTGCTGCCAGAACGCTTCATGTGTGAGGTCCTTCGAGTCCTGCATCATCTGCCAGCGCCAACTGCCTCCGGTGGCCATCACGCCCACACGGCCGCGCCCGTAATTCTGGACCACCAGCAGCGGCAATCGTCCGCGGCCGGGAGCCTGGATTTCCAAAAGCGGCAGGGCCGCCGGCTTCGGAGCCCCTACCTCCTGGAAATCTGCCACTGCGGGCATGGCGGCCCACCGGGAAGCATTCTTTTGCGGGTCTTCTTCCAGGCGGGTGATGGGATGTTCCCCCGCCGCGGCAGAAAGCGCGACCTTCGCCTCTTCCCGGCGGAACGTGCCCTTGCGGTCAGGCAAAGCCACCGGAAGCATCTCGGCCACCGGCGTGCGCGGCCACCCGCCTTCGGAAAGCGATACACGTCCGCCCAGGAACAAAACGCCGCCGCCGCGGCGATCGGCGAACTCGCGAATCAAAGAAAGCTGCGCCGGTGTAAAGGCGGCGGCCTCCACTGTGCCGATGATCAAAGCGTCGTAGGAAAACAGATCTTCCACGGAAACGGGATACCCGTCCTCCAGTTCCTTGGCGTCACGGATACCCTGCCGGTAGATCTTGTTTTGCGTGGTGCGCAGCATGCTGACCAGATCCAGGTGCTGGTCTTCCTCCGCAGCGCGGCGGATGAACTTGTATTCCCAGCGGGGTTCGCCCTCGAAGTAGAGAATCCGAGGCTTGCGGCGCTCGACCCGCACGATGCGCGTGATGGCGTTGTTGTTCGGGTTGATTTCGCCGTCCAGCGGCGTGACGGAAACGTTGAGCGTAAGAGCTCCTGCCTCCCCGGCCGGCACCACCACTGAGTCGCGCACAACTTGTCCGTCCGAGGGCAGGGTGACTGTCTTCGCACCTAGCACCTTGGCGCCATCTTTCACTTCGAGCCGCGCGGGCTTGCCTGCAAACCCTTGTTGGCGGATAGTGGCCACGATGTTGACGCGTGAGCCGGGCAAGGCGCGGGCAGGCGCTTGCGCGCCGGTGATTTCCACGTCACGGCTGAGCTCGGTCTTGCCGAAGCCCACTGTGTAAACCGGCAAGCGGGCGGCGCGCAGCGCCTGGATGGCGTCTTTCTCGACTCCGCCACTGTTATCGGCGCCGTCGCTCAAAAGGATCACGCCACCCAAAGGCAAAGTGCCCGTCTCAGCGCTGACTTGCTTCAACACCGCGCCCAGCCGGGTAGCCGGTTGCGTGGGTTGGATCTGCTCCAAGCGATCCACTCGCTCCAGAGAGGCCCCGGCCTGATAGAGCACTACTGTGTATTTTCGCTTCAACTCGTCCAGCAGACCGCTGTCCAGCACCTTCTTGGCGGACTGCAGCCGCGTGCTGTTCTCATCGTCAATGGCCATGCTGCGGGATGCGTCCACCACCACGGCAATGGCATTCTGATGCGCTTCCAGAGTGGAAACGCTCAGCGCCGGCTGCCAAAGCAACAAGAGAAGAAGCGCAACGGGCAGCCATTGCATCAGGCCCAGCACCAGGCCCCGGCCCCGTGTCCCGGACAACTCGCGCCGGCGCAGAAGCAACCAGGCCACGCCGCCCGCCGTGACCAGCAGCAGCGCAGCCAATAGCCACACTGGCCACGGCCGGGCCAGAACCAGATGGCCCTTCTCAAACGCCGTCCAGGGCAGCTTAAACAAAAATTCGAACATGGGCGCTCAGGGTTTGCTTCCTCTCCTAGTGGGTCATCGCGTAAATGATGTAGTTGATGCCTACCCTGTAGGCCAGCGAGGCATAGTGTTCCGGGTACCTTGGGTGGTCCGCCCACTCCCAGGCGTCGCCCAGGTCCATGTTGTGGCAGATGCCCATCACAATCCGCCCCTTGGAATCCCGCAAGGCGCGCCAGCGGGGCTCGAAGCCGTCATACTCGTGGGTCTGCTGGAAAGGATAATTCACGATGCCAGGAACCTGAAAACGTTCGTTCAGGTCGTACAAAACGTGAAAGATAGGGTCGTCGTTTTCCAGATCGACGATGGCCCGGCCGGCCATGCTCCGGTTGAGGCTCTCGGTGAACAGTCCCCACTCGTAGGTGCCGTGAAAATCATCCGTCATCACGAAGCCGCCGCGGTCGAGAAACTCACGAAGTTTTTCCGCTTGTTTCGGCGGGAGATCCCAATGCCCGGCCTCCACCACGTACACGAAGGGGTACTTGAAGATGTCATCCTCGATCAAGTCCACGACATGCTCCATGGAGCGAGCGTTCAGCCTTGTCAGGCGGCGGACGCCCTGCAGGAACTGCCGGTCGGCCTTGGGGTAGTCGACGGTCCAAGAGCCGCGCATCGCCCAGAAGCCACTCGCCTGTACGTTTGGGTAGCGGAGCCGGGCGAACACGAATTCTGTTTTCTCGTGGGCGTCGGGCGGTGGAGAATCGTCGTCGCTTTCCCGGAAGATGCTGCGGATGCCGCGTTGGAAGCCCGGTAGCGCGCACGCGAGCGCCAACAACAAAAGTCCGGCGCCCAGCAGCGTACGTGCACGCATCAATCGCTCCCTTGGTGGATTGCGTCAGGATAGCATGCTGCCCGGGGGCATCCATTCACCCGCAGCCGCATATAGTGTATGACGCCGTGCCGGCGGGTTTGGTTGTCGAAACCCGACGGAAATCTCAGACAGCCAGTAAACCCCTGAGATTCCAGCCGCATATGGTGGAAGCCAGGAGTTTGTCGCCACCCGGGCCAGGCCAATGGGTTTCCAGGCTGACGGCGCCGCGGTAGCCGTCGTCGAGAAGTGCCTGAATCTGACCTTTCCAGTCCACATGCCGCGTGCCCACTGGTCCCCAGACGGGTTTGTGACCGTCCATGTGGCAATCCTTGGCATGAACATGCGCGATGCGCGCCTTCGGCAGCAGAGCGTAGCCCTCCGGGAAAGGCGATTCGCCCCCTACCAGCGCGTTGGCCGGATCCCAGACCAGCTTCAGGTGGTCATGCGGAACAGCATCCAGAACCCTGCGAGCTTCACCAGCCAGACCGACGTTGCAGGCGTGTTCGTTTTCCAGTCCGATGGTAACCCCATGCGCCTGCCCAAGATCGGCCAGTTTCCTCAAGCTGTCGCAAATGGGGTCGAAGCACCGTTCCGGCGTCACCGTGCGCCAGAACGAGAAGACACGCACCAGCCGGGCGCCGGTGAGCTCGCACAGACGCATGGCGCGGTCGGCCAGGCGAGGCTGGTCCTCAAACGTATGTTTCGAACCAAATATGTCTTGCTGGAATCGTCCATCGACCTCACCGCCGTCGGGGTGGACGCATTTCAGCAGGGGCGAAGAAATGCCGAGGACGCGGATATTGTTCGCTGTGGCCAGATCCACGGCGCGCTTCACCTCGTCATCGGTCAGGTCCATGATGTTCTTACCCCAGAGAACGCGGAACTCCGCGGCAGTCATGCCGATGGCGGCCATGGCCTCAAACGCTACTTGAGGGTCGGGGCTGAATTCGTCGGAAATGGCGGCCAGTTCGAGTTTAGGTTGCATGAGTCTGGTTCGAGTTTATCGAAGGCCGCGGCCCTCCAGCACCAGCACCGTGCGTCCTGCCGCCAGGTTGGTGTGGCGGTCCTTCTGGCCGCTGGGCCACTCGACTTCAAGAGAGCGCACCTGGGTGTCGGCTCCCAGGCCAAAGGTGAGGGTTAATTCGCTGGCGGAGCAGTAACTCGAGCCGCTGTGCACCATGCGCCACTGCTTATGGGAAGCGGTCTCGACGCGGACCACGGCGCCGATCCCGTTCCGGTTGGACCGTGACCCTTCCAGCCGCACCCGCAACCACTGGTGGTTGGGGCCACGGGCCTCGTTCCGCAGGAGGCAGGCAGGACTGTGGTTGTTGTTGATCAGTACGTCCAGGTCCCCGTCGTTATCAATGTCACCGTAAGCAGCGCCCCGAGCCACCATCGGGCGCGCCAGATCGGGGCCGAGCCGGGCAGTCACCTCCTCAAAGCGGCCGCGGCCCAGGTTGCGAAACAGCAGCGGCGGCTGCGCAAAGGTCACTTTGGGCTGGACGCGATTGATCTCCTCATCGATGTGGCCATTGGCCGCAAAGATGTCGAGCCAGCCGTCGAGATCGTAGTCGAAGAAGAATACTCCGAACGCCAGCCGCAGCAGAGACGCGCGGCCAACAGTGCTTCGCGGCGCTTCATCCACAAACAAGCCTCTGCCTTCGTTCCGGTACAGGCCCAGCATCTGGTTTGAGAAATTGCCCACCAGCAGGTGCGGCCGCCCGGAACGGTCGTAGTCGCCGGCATCCACTCCCATCGCGCCCCGGGCCACGCCGTCCTCGCCAAAAGCGACTCCGGCGGCCACTCCCTCCTCGGCGAACGTCCCGTCGCGCAGATTCCGGTAAAGTTTGTTGGGCTGCGTGTCATTCGCCACGAAGAGGTCGGGCCAGCCGTCGTTGTTGAAATCCAGCACGGCCACGCCCAGCGACTTGCTGCTTGCGTCAGCCAGTTTGGCCCGGGCAGTGACGTCCTCAAACTTGCCGCCTCCCAGATTCCGGAACAGACGGCTGGAGACGCCCTTGTAGGATTCCGGCGTGCAGTATGACTTGCTCACGCCGTCCAGCGAACACCACAGATCGGCCTTGGGACTCCATTCGACGTAATTGGCCACGAAAAGATCCAGGCGGCCATCGCGGTCATAATCCACCCAGGCGGCGCTGGTGCCAAAATTGGCATTCCGGATGCCCGAGGCCGCGGTGACGTCGCGGAATTTGCCCTGGCCTTCGTTCCGGAACAGCCGGTCTCCTTCGAGCGCGGTAATGTAGAGGTCGTCCCGGCCGTCGTTGTCATAGTCCCCCACGGCCACGCCCATGGCGTACATCTCCACGTCAAGGCCGCTGCCGCCGGTGACGTTTCTGAATGAGCCATTGCCCTGGTTTCGATAGAGAGACGGAAGTGATCGCCGGCCGCGCGGCGTCCAATCCTTTGAGTTCAGCAGCAGGATGTCGAGGTGGCCGTCGTTGTCAAAGTCGAGGAAGGCACAGCCCGACCCCATGGTTTCGGGCAGCCATTTCTTGCCGGCACGGCCGCTGTTGTGCTGGAAGTTGATTCCGGCGGACTTCGTGATGTCTGTAAATCGGGTTGCGGACTGGCCCGTCAGCAAGGCGCCGGCCAGCCCCAATACAGCCAACTGCTTCATGGGAGAGATATGCCTTCGTGCTCGTGAATCGGCTGACGCTCGTTGTTGTCTTCCGGGCTCAGCTGGCGTTGGCGTGCCGTCAACACCTGGGCGGATTCGTCCGCTTTGAAGCGCCGGAACAGCCGTTCGTGGCGGCGGGCGTTCTCTTCATCGCCCAGGCCGCGGTAGCTCAACATCAGGTTGTAATGAGCTTGCACGTCCTCGGGATCAACGGCCAGCACCTCGCGGAAGGCGGCGATGGCGGAGCGGTAGTCTCGCAGAAGGAAGTGCAGCCGGCCGCGCTGATTTTGGGCCACTCGGTCGCGTGGATACTGAGCCACCACTTGGCTCAGCGAGCGAAGCGCCGCTTCGTAATCGCCGTCCGCCTTTTCCGCCATGGCCTGGAAGAAATGCGCACGCGCCAATTTGGGCTGAAGCTTCAGCGCCTTCTCGAGAAACGGCTTCGCGGCCTCGGTTTCGCCTTCCTGGATCAGAGCCCGCGCGACGTTCAGCCAGCCGTCGGCGTAATTGGGGTCGATTTCGGTCACCTTCCGGAAAGCGTATTCGGCTCCCTTCAAGTCGCCTTGGAGCAGTAGACCGATGCCCCAATCGTTCCAGCGCTCACGGTCAGCACGCTGCGCAACGGGGCGCCACTCGGTTTCCGCTCCGCGCGGCCCCAGCGGCACCTGCACGGTGTCGCGCGCCAGGGTCACGATTGGCAGCACCGGAATCTCGCTCTTAACCCGCCCGCTGACATTTGCCGGAATGTTGCGCGGATCGAAGCTGTAATCCCGGCTGTCGTAGTGGAGGCTCACCTTTTTGGGATCCTGATCCGGCAATGGCTGCCCCGCATAAGAAAACTGCGTGTAGTAATGCGCAAACTTGCGATGGTTCAGTTTGGCCGTCAGGGTGAGCGGACCCTTCGCGTCGGGCGGAATGCGAAGTCGGAAGTGCGCCACATCAGCGGCGCCGGGCGGAATCAGCCGGACATAGAGCAAGCTGCGCGCCTGCCACGCATTCCGCTTGTTGATGGGGTTTCCATCGCCGTCCAGCATGAATGAGCGGTAGAAATGCGCTCCCTTTTCGACGGGGCCGCGGCCACCGTCTTCCACCGCGCCGCTCCAGAAAATAACCCGGCCGGTGGCGTCTTTTGCCTGAAGTTCCAGCCAGACGTCGAACGCATCCACGGTGCCGCCGGGGAAAAAGTGGCCGATTTTTTTCGTCCGGACCACCACGCTCACACGCGCGCTGGAACCAGGCTCCAGGGCGGGCTGCGCGACGTTCAAAGGGGCCGCGACCTTTCCAACTTCCCGTAGGAAGAACTGTCCGCCCGCCTCTGCCTCTTCACCTACTGCGAAAGTGGACATCTGCTGCGGGGAGCTGTCCCCGGCACGTCGCAGCATCTGCAGCCCCGGCGCGGTTTCCGCGGGTGATGCGGCGAAAATGTCCACCGTAATAAATCCGGATTGCAGGAAACCCTCCACCGCCTTTAGTTGTGTCTCGTCTTGATTGACGAAAGGCACTGCGGTATTTGCCGCGGCAAAGCGATGGTTGTGCACCATGCCGTTCCGGTGGCCTGGATCTCGTGATGGTACCAGCGGCATGTGACAATCGGCGCAGGTGCTGGACGTCTCGGGATAGTAGAACGAACGGGCCCCCTGCCCGGAAACGCCGCTCGCCTGCCAGTTGTCGTAATCGTTGAACCCGCGCAGCCACCGGTAGTTGTTCACGGGTACATCCAGGTGCACCTTGTGGCAGGCCGAGCAAAATTCCGCCGAACTGTTCCGCATGAAGGGCTTCAGGAAGGTCCGGCGGTGCGGCTCGGGCTCAACGAAAGTGAGGAAATTGTCGAGCCTGCGGATAAATGGATTCCGGCTGGAGGCCAGTTCGTGCAGGGGCGGATACTCGATGGTGAATCCTCCTTGGCCCATCGAGCCATTCACGTGCACGATGCTGTGGCACGAGAGGCACCCGAGACCATTCTGTGCCTCGGGCGTGTCGATCTGATCTTTGATGGGCTTCTCAAAGCGGCCGTTAAAGAACACCGCGTGATCGTGGCAACCCGCGCACCACTTTGAGCCTTGCGTGCCCGAGATCTCTTGCATGTGCTCAATGGACTTCCGGTAAAACTGGTTGTTGAACGAAGCGAAGTGATGCATCGACGAGTTCCACTGCTCGTAAATGTCCTTGTGGCATTCGCCGCACCGCTTCGAATCCATGAAGAAATCGGCGGGTATGATTTTCCCCGTGTTGGTGTTGGCCGACGACGGCCAGAATGGCGATTTGGGCCCGGCGCCTTCCTCCTCCATCGATGCAGGCGCCACCAGGGGGTTGCGGATGCGGTCGTGCGGCGAGGGAACCAGAAATCCATAAAGCGCAGCCAGCGCGGCTATCGCTCCGCCCGCCAGCAAGCCGCGCCCCAATATGCGCCAGCGCAACGCTTGCCACAGCAGCACGCAGCCCAAAACCGACGCGGCAATGTGGCTATACAGGACCCACCGGAACTCACGCAAGGCACCTTGCCACACGAGAAACCCGCCCAGCGCCGCACCAGCCAGTAGAAACACTGCGGCGAAAGCCGCCCGCCGGCGGAATTCCCTTGACTCCATCAGCATCACCACGAACGCCGCCGTCAGCAGGCAACCGAGCCCGATGTGGACCAGCACGTTTCCCATGTAAAAGATAGTGGGCGACGCAAACACGAATAGATAAGCACTGTTCAAGAGAAGCAGCAGCAAACCGATTGCCGCCGGGCGGCGCAACCTTTCGAGTCTCATGACTGCCCTGCCATCCGTTTTGTCCCGCCCGTGTGCAGCGGACGCAGCAGCCGCAGCGCAGGGCGCGTGTTGTATTTCGCCCGGTATTCCCTGTGGGCGGGCGTATCCGGGTAACTCTCGGTAGCCGGGTAGGGATAACCGCTCATGCCATGAAACGGCAGCGGCTCGACGGTTTGTGAATAGGCCGTGTTGGCATCGCGATCTTTGGCCCAGCCATCTACCTTCAATAGCCAATCGCGCCGCCAGCCTTCGGGCAGCGGGGGCAGTTGGTGTGCGTCGTACTTCAGCATCAGTTCGTCCCCGGAGCCCATGATCACCATCCGGTCGTCAATATCGTGAACGAGCTCAGTGACTTCGCCATAGCGCGTGTAGAGGCCTGGCGTTGGATTCCAAAGCGAAGTGGCGGCCCCTTCGCCGTAAATGAATTGCTCTGGTTGCTGGCGGCGCGGATGAATCACGGTCTGCGCAAAACCGCGGAAGCGTAGATCGGTCTCCCGCGCGCGCAAATGGGTCAAGCGTACCGGAGCAGGGCCGGCGGCCTCCTCGCTAAGAAAAATCTCGTCCCAGAAGACGCAAAGATTCGTAACGATCCGAATCTCGCGGGAATTTGAAGGCCACTTGCCGGATAAATCCACTGCGATCGTTTTGGGCTTGCCGGCAGGCATGCCCATATCTTCCAGCACCGTCACCCACTGTCCCCGTGCGTCCTTCATCTGCAGTTGGGGCGGCATCAGGCCCGTGCGCGTGGCCTGCGCCTGCGCAAGGAAGGTACTGCCGTCGGCCCAATCCACCCAACCGCTCAGCATCAGCACAGCGCGTCCGTCGCGCGCGGTCCCAGTGAAATCGAGCGTCAGCGAATGCATGCTGGCTACGCCTTGCAGGTCGCGCGCGAAACCATCGGCGTAGACGCGGTCGCGGCGCAGCACGCGCGCCGTCACGTCGCGGCCGGTGTCCTCCACCGCCCGGCGCGGCGGAATCCGTTTCTCCACACCGAACAGACGGAATTCGGGGAACGGGGGCCCTTTCCACTTGTCGTTCGAGAAGATTGCAACACCCGCCGGGTGGTCCACCGCAATCAACTCCACCTGATCGAGGTAACTTACTTCGCTGAGTTCTTCGGTAATGCGGATCTCATACGAGCCGTCGCGTTCCACGAGGGACTCAGCCGCAATCGAGATGTACTCGTCATGGTCCACCGGGAAATACGTCCCGTCTCCCGCGGCCGCCCCCAGCGGGGCCACACCCAGCACGTCGGTGATGTATTCGAATTCCTTCCCATTCCAGGTCCAGATCACGGGGCAGGAGCCCGACAGGCGCTGCGCCTCTTCGTAAGCGAGAGTCGAACCCGGTTTCTGCTTTACCTCGTTCTGGATCAAACCGTTGGGCCAGGTGATGCGAATGGTGTCGATTTCACGCGAGGACCTTACTCCAAAGTGCAGCGGCGTGCCATCGTATACCTTTTTCTGGTAGAACAGCGCGGATTTCACCTCGACTTCAGCACCGGGAGCAAGGGTCAGATTTTTCACCCCTTTGAGCTTCACGCGCACCCAAGTGTTGCGCGTGACGGTCTGGTTGCCTATCCGCTGTATCGCTCCCGCAGCAGTAACGAGCGCCAAATCCACGCGGCCATCGAGATCGAAATCGGCTGCAGCGAATTGCACCGCATCCGCGGGGAGACCCGCAGCCCTCTCCTCGAACTTCCCAGCCCCTTGATTCCGGTAGATACTCCCCGCGACCAAGTCCAGCAAACCGCGATTCTCCATGTCGGCAAGGGCCAATCTTCCCGCCCCGGCCGGCGAAGGAGCGGCTGCGAAGCGTTCTCCCCGGTTCAGCGCCATGCCGCCCTGCCAGATCAGGTCCGGCATGCTGTCGTTGTTCAAATCGGCCGCTACCAGGCCAGCGGCCCCCGGGGGTATAGGCTGCGAGGGTAAAGCCTCAAACTTGCCACCCAAGCGGTCGCGGTAGAGCACCGCAGGCCGGCTGGCATAACTAACGATGAAATCGTGGCACTTTGTGTCGGGCGTCATGCGGAAAGTGACGGCCGACACGGCAGGTTCCTGGAGCAGCGGCAAATCGTTTGGCCTTTGGGCGAAGCCCGCCTGAGCTTGGTTTCGCAGCACCACACTTCTCTCGCCCAGGAGAAGCAGATCGAGATCGTAGTCGTGGTCGTAGTCCACCCAGAGAGCGGTGGCGAACTTGCCCGCCGGCAAAGCTGCCGGGTGGCGGCGGAACACGCCCTTCTGGTTCTCCCAAAGTTGCGCCCCCTGCCCGGTCAACAAGCATAAGTCCACAAAACCATCGTTGTTGAAGTCCCCCGGAATGGCGTCGATCATATTTTTCACTGCTGCCAGCCCCGGTTGGGAGGCCGCAATCGAACCCCGCTTCCAGAGCGAAACCCCGCTGGCGGAAACCGCAAGCAGATCCGGAGCGCCATCATTGTCGAAGTCAAGTACGCGCAACTTGACCGTCGAAGCATCGGTTTTCCCAAGCTGAACGGGAGGGGCGAACTTCAGCGCCTCGCCGGGGCCGGTGTCGGCCGTGCGCGCAGGGTCAATCCTCTCGTAGATCTCAGAGTAGAAGCTCCATTCGACATCCTCATTGCCGCTGCCCGCCTCCTCCATCCGCTTCTTCATTTCCTGAAAGATCTGCAACTCGCGTTTTGCATCATCGGGCCTTCCGGCCGCCCGGTACATGTTGAAGAGCTGAAAGTGTGGCGCGGCCATGTTGTGATCGAGCTGCGCAGTGCGCTCGAACTGCCGGATCGCATCGTCAGCCCGGCCCACTGCCTTGTACAGCACGCCCAGGTTGTATTGCGTGATGGGCTCACGAGAATCCATTTGCGCCATGCGTTCGAGTTGCGCAATGGCCCGCTCGCTCTCACCCTGGCGTTTGTACTCAATGCCGAGGTTGAACCACGTGTGCGGAATGGCCGGATCGGCCTTCTGGACGGCTTCGAGCTCCGCAATGCCCTCTTTTGTTCTGCCTGCACGCAGCAAAGAGAGCCCGTAGTTCAAACGGTCTATGTTGGATTTCGGATTCAGGGCCAGCGCCTGCTTGAATTGGTCGACTGCCTGCTGCTGCGTGGTGGGGTTTTCGTAAAAGGCCTTGCCTAAGGTGCGGAAGCGCCACAAGCGCTCGTCCAACAAGCCTTCCGTGTCCCCGGAACTCACGAAAAACAGGCCGGTTCCGAGCAGACCGGCGGCGGCGAGCAACAACCCTTGGCCCCTCATTGCCTTTCATTGATACACGGGGGCCAAGGGGGGGTCAATAGTATGACCCTATTAGGTGGAGCCAGACCCCTGTTGAGGCCTACCGCATCGGGAGCGACACCCGGTTCGACATGGTTTCGCCGGACTGCAATATGACTTCCACGTTGCCGCTGACGCCGCGCGGCGCAGTGAAGCCCACCAGGTATAGGCCCACCATACCGGGTACGGCCCGCGCCGAGGTGACGGGCACGTTCTGCCCGCCGACGTTCAGCGTGGGCATCACTGCGGCGTTGTAGTTGGTGTCACCCGGAACCTTCTGCCCCGTGCCAAGCCCCGGCCGCGTGAGCCCAAGACCGGAGGCCAGCAGGAACAGCTCAGCCCCCGCGGCAGCGGGATTGCCGGGGCGGACCAACTGACCGTTGCCGTGGAAGGCGATGCCGCCCTGCTCATCGAAATAGATGGCGGGCGCCTGCGGCAGAACTTCGATCATCACGGTGTTGCTTTCACCCGTGGGCGTCGCCAGGCGAACCGGTTGGCGCCCCGTGGGGGTATCCGCAGCCACTTGAGCCACCACATAGTCGGTGGGCACAAAGCCGGGTTCCCGGCCCAGCGTAACTACCGGAGCCCACTTGTCCCCGATGATCACGAAAGTGCCGTTGAGTTCATACGGGGCATATGCGGGTGTAGAGTTGGCATCACCTGTCGCGGCGAAAAGGTTGCTGCCAAACAGGGTGATCAGACCCAGCGGGGCGACCCGGCGCAGCGAACCGTCGGAGACGGGTCCCAACACGTCCAGTAGCTGCGGGGCTGGCGCGCGAGTCCCCAACTGGTTGCGGACCGCGCCTCCCGGATTATCCGTCGTGTGCAAGTTCAGGTAGTGGTTTTCCGGACTCCGCAAAAGGCGGGTAATCGAAGTGAGCGCCTGGGCCCGGCTCTGCACCACCGTACGGTAAACTGCCCCCACGCCCGTTTCGCTCAGCGGGTAATTCGTCCGGCTGAGCCCGGAATCAACCGTGACCGGGCCATTCACCCCTGCCACGGCGTCGTGGACATGGAAGCCGGTAAATTGCACGGGGGCACGGAAGTCGTAATACGCGCCGAAGGCCGACATCGCTCCCTGCACGTTGCCTTCGTCGTCGCGCACTGTGTACACCTCGAACAAGCCAGCGGCCGTCCCCGGCGCGTCGGCGATGGGCGGCACTTCGTTGCTCGAGAGCAGCGGCACCGAAAACGCAGCCCGGTCCGTCGAACGCATCTGGCCGCGGATCGCCCCGCCCGGATTCACTTGTGTGTGCAGGTTCATGTAGTACCCGGCCGGATTTCCCAGGACGCCATAGACCGCAGCCACGCCCCGCACATCGGTCATCGCCACCTCGACTTCGTAGCGCAGTGTCCCGGCCCCATTGGCGCCGGCCGCCAGCGGCCCGGTCAGCCTGGAATCGATGACCACCGGGCCATTTGTTCCCGCCACCCCCGAATGGATGTGAAACCCGGTGAAATTTGTCCCTTCCGGAAATCCGCTATAACTCACCTCGAAAATGACTTCCGCCGACGTCAAAGTTCCGTCAGCACTGGATGTCGTCAGCAAGTGCGCCATGCCCACGCCGCTGGCGTTCAGTCCCGTGATGGGGGGTACTTCATTGCCCGGATTCATCAGGCTCAAAAGCACCGTGGATTGTGCGGGCACCAGTTGTCCGCGGATCGCTCCACCGGGATTCACCGAAGTGTGGACGTTCAGGTAGTAACCCGCCGGATTGTTCAGGATGCCCTCGAGAGCCGCCAGCCCGCGGGCTTCGCCCCGCGGTACGACGCCGGCGTAACGGAGCGTACCCCGGCCTGCCGTATCCTCCGTGCGGGGCATCCGCGAATCAATCACTATCGGACCGTTGATTCCCGCGGCACCGGAATGAATGTGCATACCTGTGAACGTCACTTCGCCGGGGAATTGGTATCTCGTAATGAAATCCACCGAGCCGCCCACGATGGCTCCATCCGCGCCGCGTGCGATGTGGACGTACATGGTGCCGGTGCCGGATGCGGCCAGCCCCGCAATGGGCGGCACCTCGTTTTCGGGAGACAGAACTGCCCGGAACACCTTTGTTTCCATCCGGACAGCAGCGGGTGTTTGCGCAGCCAGCGGCAACGCCAGCGCCGTGGCGCAAAACAACACACGAAACCCAGTCATAAAACCCCCCTTCAGTAAAGCCCGCATTGGGCGGGCTGTTTCTCAAGTTAGCCGATTTGTTTCTCGACCGGAATCAAAATTTCTTCCCAACCGCCCGTCTGGGACATTATCTGGCGATATGCTTTCAGACGT
Organism: uncultured Solibacteraceae bacterium; assembly: GCA_964460395.1. Taxonomy (GTDB): domain Bacteria; phylum Acidobacteriota; class Terriglobia; order Bryobacterales; family Bryobacteraceae; genus CAYWQS01. The sequence continues at coordinate 208,724 of CAYWQS010000004.1, forward strand.
GAGACTCCTCTTTTGCCTCCTGTTTCTGATTCCTGCCCTGTGTGCGGCAGAGGTTCGTATCGAGAAGACGGACAGCGGGTTCCGGCTGATGCGGGACGGCCAGTCCTACTTCATCCGCGGCGCCGTGGGCACCATGCAACTGGAACTGCTGCCGATTTCCGGCGGCAATTCCACGCGAACTGCTCCGCAACAATTGGATCGTGCCCACTCCCTGGGCCTTACGGCCCTGGTAAATTTGCCGCTGGGCATCCAGCGCCGCGGCTTCGATTACGGCGATCCGGCGGCCCTCCAGAAGCAGCGCCAACGCATCCGGGAGATTGTTGAGCGTTACCGCAGTCATCCGGCTGTACTGATGTGGGCCATCGGCAACGAGCCAGAAATCCATACAACCCCCGAACAGCGCCGCGCTCTATGGAAGGAAGTGAACTCCCTCGCCGAAATGATCAAGCGCCTGGATCCGGCGCACCCTGTGATCACTGTCATTGGCGGTCAATACAAGCAGATGCTCCACGAACTGAAGGACCAGTGTCCCGCGCTGGATGCCGTGGGCCTCAACAGCTACCAGGACATGCTGAGTATGCCCGAAGATGTGGCAGCCCAAGGTTGGGAGAAAGCCTACATCGTCACAGAATTCGGCCCGCGGGGCCACTGGCAGGTGCCGAAGACCCCCTGGAAAATCCCCATTGAGGACACCAGCACTGAGAAGGCCGAATTCTACGAGAAAGCGTACCGGCATGCCGTGCTCAACCGGCCCAACTGCCTGGGGAGCTACGTCTTCTACTGGTCGCAAAAACAGGAGAAGACTCACACCTGGTACGGTTTGTTCCTCGAAGACGGTAGCCGCACTGGCGCGATTGACGTCATGTCCCGCCTTTGGACCGGGAAGGAACCGGCTAATCGGTGCCCCGTGATATCAAAGATTCGCGCCACGCCCGGCGGTGAGTCCCCTTCCACCCACGCCCCAGGAGCGCGGTTCTCCGCGGAGGTGACCGTGACAGACCCGGATCACGACCCCCTGGACGTCCGCTGGGATCTCCGTCCTGACGTGGCCGACAATCCCAACGTGGGCGGGGACTACGAGCCATCCGTCGAGCCGATTCCAGGCTCGATTCTTCAGCCGCAGGGCGCACGAGTCACCGTGCAACTCCCTGAGAAGCCCGGTAACTACCGTCTCTTTGTTTACGCGCGCGATGGGCGCGGGAACGCGGCCACTGCCAACCTCGCCCTCCGCATCCAACCATAACCAAGAGATGAGCAGACTTTGGGTTATCAGTCGGCCTTCCGTATACTAGACATGGAAGGTTCTTCATGTTCTTCAAGCGCGAAATGCCCCGGGTTCTCTCCTTCAGCGAACAGATGGACGCCTTGCGGTCCAAAGGCTACACTCTCGACTCGGCTGGCCAAGGCGTGCTGGTGAAGCGCGCAGGCTTAGGCGCTTTGGTTCGCGAAGGCTCCAACGGCAAGCCGCAAATTGTCGATTCGGGCCTCGTGCTCAACGGAGAGTTGGCCGTTCTCACCGACGTTGGCTTCCAGAAGATCTTCCTGGCTCCTTCCGGCCACAAGACCCCCGGACTCGCCGAGCACCTCCGGGCACTGCACAATTTCGTGGAAGACCTGCGTGAAGAGTTGGGTCTAACCAGCTTCTACAACGAGGGTTTGGGCACCACCAACGAAAAACACCTTTACGACCGCGTCACACTTCGGGACCGCGGCCGCCAACCCAAGCCCTGGGAAAAGAACTGACCCCTGCTCACACAGCGGAAAAGGCTTCGCGCCGGACCCTCTTCGACACCCGCTCCTAAGCCCACGAACTGCCCGAGCCGGCGCCCAGAGATCCGTTCCTGTCCAGTGCGGGGTCAGCGTCCCCTCGTGATGAGAAGTGTTTCCCAGCACACTGCTTTGTCGTATTGGTACGACAGCCGTAGTTCTGGAAGGTACTGACTGCAATGAATTTGCGGTGTTTGGTACTAATATCCACACAACTCGGTCGAGAAGCGCATGGCGCGATCCGAGCCGGCCGAGTCCGCAGATGAGGATGTGTGACAAGTCTGGTGACACTCGTTGCTTTGCCGCCTTGAGTCCGGCGGCGGTAATCGTGTACGAAGATTTTGATAACGGCGCCGGGCCAAGCGCGCCAAGGCCGAACTCGGATGCCGCGCAGTCCGCTTTCCTGGCGGCCGTTTCGGGTTCGAGCCCCTCGACTCTTACTTTCGAAAGCATCCCGGTGCAATATTCGAACGTAATCAACCTGACCACAATGACGCTGTTCCAGGTGGGCACGATAAACCAAGGCAATGCAGGTGGGACGAACGTTGCCGACAGTGCAATCTTGGGCTACAACACCACCAGTGGCGGAAGCACGTTCCTCCGAATTTTTCCAGAATTCGGCATCGGAACTGCTGGAGCGCGTTTCGTCTTTAACACTCCTGTGGAGTTCTTCGGTGCGTACTTCACTGGGCTTGGCACCGCTGCGGGAGCCCTGACGGTTGAGTTTGACAATAGGGATGCGACCGGATCCTACGCGTTGCCGGTAACAGGCGGCTCCCTCGGAGGCGTCAACTACCTCGGTTTTACAACGTTTGGGGCGCCAATCACGGAGGTTTCCATGGTGTTGCGCGGCGTCGTCGGCTCCACCCGGGACATCTATTCCATCGACGACATTACAACCGGATTGGTAGCGAAATACCAACCGGAGGTGCCCGAGCCATCTACGTACCTGATGATGAGCGGCGGACTGGTAGGCTTGGCCTGGTTGCGACGGCGGCGATTCACACGATAAGCCGCTTCAGCGACAGATCTTCCCCAGGAGCACCGGGCGACTGGCCCCGGTGGCCGAGGGCAGGTTCGCGGGGCGGCCGTGCCAGGTTTCGTGTGCAAGGATCGCGAAGGCGACGGCTTCCTTGAAATCCGGGTCCACGCCGTGCTCGGCGCTCGAAACCACCTCCATGTCGGCCAGTTCGGCACGGAGATACCGCATCAATGCGGGGTTGTGCACGCCGCCGCCCGACACGATCACTTCCTCGATCTCTTCCTCGCCCCCGCCAAACCGGTAGACCCCTTCGGCCACGGTGGCGGCCGTGAGCGCCGCCGCCGTGGCCATTGTGTCTTCCGGCGATAGGCCAAGCCGAAGCATCCGCTGGACAAAATCCGGCCCATACTGTTCGCGCCCCGCGCTCTTCGGCGGACGGCGGGCGTAGTATTCGTCCTCCAACAGTGTCTCGAGCGCGGCGGGATCCACGGCACCTGCCAGCGCCATCGCTCCCCCTTCGTCGCAGCGCTTCTTCCCGCCACTGTAATGCACCGCCAACTGATCCAACACCATGTTGGCGGGACCAGTATCGAACGCTAGGGCGTCTGCTGGCCCGGCTCCCGGGCGCAGCACCGTAATATTGGCGATGCCGCCCAGATTCAGCAACACGCGGCCGACGGTCTCACTGGCAAAGAGCAAGAAATCCACATAAGGAACCAGCGGGGCGCCCTGTCCGCCAACCGCCATGTCGGCCGGGCGGAAATCGCACACCACCGGTCGGCCCGTACGTGCGGCCAGAACGGATCCGTCTCCAATCTGCAGCGTCGCGCGCACAGCCCGTCCGCAGATTGGCGCAGCGTCCGGCCCATGAAAGATGGTCTGCCCGTGGCAGCCAATCAAGTCCACTGAATCCGGGGCGATGTGGTGCCGGGCCAAACAAGCCTGGTAGGCCTCCGCGTACAACTCCGGCAGCAGAAAATGGAGCCGCGAGAGCAGAGCCGTATGGCATTCGCGGTTCGAAACCGAGAGCAAAGCCGAGCGCAGGTCCTCGCTGTAAGCCACGCTGTGCGTGGCTGCCGTGCGCACCGTGCGCGCCTCCTCCACGAAATCGAGATCCACCACCGCCACATCCACGCCGTCCAACGAGGTCCCGCTCATGATGCCCGCCACTCTCATGGCAGTTCCTCCTTCAACTCGGCAAGCAATTTCAACGCCTCCACCGGGCGGAGATTGTCGATGTCCAGCGCGCGGATCTTCTCGGCAATCTGATAACCCACGGGCTCGAACAGCCGGATCTGCAGCGCGGGCTCTCCCGCTTTCCTCCGCGGCGGGTTCAATTCCTCGCTCACCTCATGTTCTGATTTCTCGTGGAGTTGAAGGATCTCCCGCGCCCGCTCGATCACCGCGCCCGGCAAGGCCGCCAAGCGGGCCACCTCGATGCCGTAGCTCTTGTCGGCGCTCCCCGGCAGCACTTTGCGCAAGAAGATCACCTGGTCGCCGGACTCCTTCACGGACACATGAAGGTTGCGCACGCCTTCCAGCCGCTCCTCCAATTCCGTGAGTTCGTGATAGTGCGTGGCGAACAGTGTCCAGGCCCCGATCCGCTCGTGCAGGTATTCGATCACGGCCCACGCCAGCGCCAAGCCATCATAGGTGGCGGTGCCCCTGCCGATCTCGTCCAGGATCACCAGGCTGCGGCTGGTGGCGGTGTTCAGAATCACCGCTGTTTCGGTCATCTCCACCATGAATGTGGACCTGCCGCGCGCCAGGTTATCCGAAGCGCCGATGCGGGTGTAAACCCGGTCCACCAGCGGCAGCACTGCTTCCGACGCAGGAACGAAGCTGCCCGCCTGGGCCATCACGGCAATCAGCGCGGCCTGCCGCAAATACGTACTCTTGCCGCCCATATTGGGCCCCGTGATGACCGCGATGCGCGCCTTCTCGCGCTCCAGCCACAGATCGTTTGGGATGAAGCGCAAAGCCTCTTGTTCTCCGAGCTTTTCGATCACCGGGTGGCGTCCTTCCAGGACCTTCAACTCCCCTGCCTCGCTAAACCCGGGCCGCACGTAACGCCGGGTTGCCGCCACTTCGGCAAACGCGGAATATACGTCGGCCTCGGCCACCGCAGCCGCCGTGGCGCGAATCCGGCCGGCCTGGTCCGCGGCGGCCTGGCGCACGGTGGCGAAGATTTCGCGCTCGAGCGCCAGCATGCGGTCCTCAGCGTCCAGCACCTTCGCTTCTAATTCCTTCAGCTCTGGTGTGGTGAAACGCTCGGCATTCACCAGCGTCTGCTTCCGTTCATAGCCGGAAGGCGCCAGGTGCAGATTGGCCTTCGAAATCTCTATGTAAAAGCCGAACACGTTGTTGAACCGAACCTTCAAGGAGCTGATGCCCGTGCGCTCGCGTTCGCGCAGCTCGATTGCCGCGATCACCTGGCGGCTGTTACGGCTCAGGTCCCGCAGTTCGTCGAGTTCGGAGTGGAAGCCGGGCCGGATGACGCCCCCCTCATCCCATTTCGCCGGAGGTTGATCGGCAATCGCGCGCTCAATCAGATCCCGTACTTCGGAGACGTCATCCAGCCGGCCAGCCACCTCTTGCCAGCGCGCCACCGGACTGGCCGACAGCACCGGGCGGAGAGCGGGGATGCGGCCCAAGCTGGCGCCCAGCGCGGCCGCGTCGCGCGGCGTTGCCGTGCCCACACTGATTCGCGCCAGCAGCCGTTCCAAATCCTGCAATCCGGTGAGAAGGTCGCGCACCTTCTTCCGGGCGATTGTGTCGTTGCGCAGCCATTCCACCGCATCCAGGCGGTGCTCAATCTCATCGCGGTCGAGCGATGGCCGCAAGATCCGCTGGCGCAGCAGCCGCGCGCCCATGGCTGTCTTGGTCTCGTCCAGCACACCCAGTAGCGTGGCCTTGCGGTTTGCCTCCAGGTCAGCGGCAAAAAGCGGCTCCACTAACTCTAGATTGCGAACAGTCACCGCATCGAGCAGCATCCCGCTGGTTTGCTCGGCCCAAACCGGCGGTTCCAAATGGCCCAACGCACTGCGTTGTGTTTCCTTCAGGTATTCGAGAAGGGCGCCTGCGGCCCCGACAGCCAGCGTCCTCCCGGTGAGGCCGCACCCGTCCAGCGTCAACAGCCGGAACTGGTCGCGCAATGCGCGTTCCGCATTGTCACTGCCGAACGTCCAATCCTCCACTGGCGTGGTCACCCAGCGGCCGGATGGCGCGGTGTCCGCCTCCGAGGAATGCACCAGCACCTCACGCGCATTCAACTGTTCCAGGCGAGCCTCAGCGTCGGCGGCATCGAGTTCTACCGCACGAAATTCCCCCGTCGACACGTCCACCCAAGCGAGTCCCGCCCGCGCCTTCCGGGCATGGAGCGCCGCCAGATAATTATTCTCGCTGGAGCGCAGAATCGAGTCTTCGGTGGCTGTCCCGGGAGTGACGATGCGCGTGATCTCGCGCTTCACCAGTTTTTTCGCGAGCTTCGGATCCTCCATCTGCTCGCAAATCGCCACGCGGTGGCCCATCTGCACCAGGCGCGCGATGTAGTTCTCGGCGGCGTGCGCGGGCACGCCACACATTGGCACGGGTTCGCCTTTCTCCTTGTTGCGTGCAGTCAGGGTGATCTGCAGAAGAGGCGCCGCAGTCACGGCGTCTTCGAAAAACAACTCGTAGAAGTCGCCCAGGCGAAAAAACAGCAAGGCATTGCCAGCCTGCCGCTTGGCCGCCTGGTATTGCCGCATCAGCGGAGTGGAGGCGTCACTCACAGTAATGCCGCCCCCCTGCCGGTGAGCCTGTGAAGGCGGGGCTCAGGCGTAAATGCCCCGCAACTTGATGGCGAACGCGACGCGATCGAGCGCCAGCATGTAAGCCGCAGTGCGGTTGTGCACCCCGTGCTTCTCCGCGTAGCTCACCACGTCCTTGAAGGCGTTCACCATGATTTCTTCGAGCCGGCCGTTCACCAATTGCTCGTTCCAGAAGTAGCCTTGCCGGTCCTGCACCCACTCGAAGTAACTTACCGTGACGCCGCCCGCGTTCGCCAGGATGTCCGGGATCACAAAGATGCCCTTGTCGGCGAGGATACGGTCCGCCGCAGCCGTGGTGGGGCCGTTGGCGCCCTCGCAGATGATGCGGGCCTGGATTTTGGCCGCATTCCCCGAGTGGATGACGTTCTCCTTGGCGGCTGGCACCAGCACGTCGCAATGCAGGTAGAGCGCTTCTTCGCGGTCGATGGCTTCGCCGCCAGGGAAGCCCGTGATGGAACCCGTATCTGCCCGGTGCTTGGCCAGCGCCGCAATATCCAGCCCGTGCGGGTTGTACACTGCGCCGTCCCACTCAATGACGCAGATGATCTTCATCCCCTGCCGGCTCATCAGCGCCGCCGCCTTGCCCCCAACGTTGCCGAAGCCTTGCACTACAACGCGGGTCTCCGCCGGTTCCATCTGGAACTTCCGCAACGCTTGCAGAGCGACGAACAGACAGCCCCGCCCTGTAGCCTCGACGCGCCCGCGCGATCCGCCCAGGTCTAGCGGCTTGCCTGTCACAATTGCGGTGACGGTAGTCCGCTTGTGCATGGAGAAGGTGTCCATGATCCAGGCCATCGTCTGCTCGTTGGTGTTCATGTCGGGCGCGGGCACATCGCGCTCCGGCCCGATCACGTCAATGAGCTCGGCGGTGTAGCGGCGAGTGATACGCTCCAGTTCGGCCTGCGAAAGTATGGACGGGTCGCAGATCACGCCGCCCTTGCCGCCGCCAAACGGGATGTTGACCACCGCACATTTCCAGGTCATCCAGGAGGCCAGAGCCCGCACCTCGTCCAGTGTCACGTCCGGCGCATAGCGGATGCCTCCCTTGGCGGGTCCGCGGGCGATCGAGTGCTGCACCCGGTATCCGGTGAACACTTCGAGGCGCCCGTCATCTAATTGGACCGGGATGTGCACGGTCACTTCCATGCCCGGCGTCTTCAAAACCTTTCGCAGCCCGTCGTCGAGTTTGAGCGCATCAGCTGCTTCGTCAAACCGGGCTTCAGCAGCCAGCCAGGGATTGAATTCGCGCTCCATCTGCTCGGCGCTGGTCAGGTGAGTATCAGGGGCGATCATCAGGGACCTCCGCCCCTATTATGTACCGGCGTCTCCTATTCTGTGAGGGTGCGTGCCGCCGTCTCCACCCGCCGGGAATTCCTCGCCTCCGGGCTGTTCGCCCTGCCCCCGTTTTCCTGGTTCCGGCCGCGGCGGATGCGGCTGTGCGGGGTGGAATTCGATTTGCTCCGGCGCGGCCGCCCGGATACTCGCTACCTGGTGATCCACGGCGACGAAACCACCGCCCGGGATGCCTTGCGCGCTCACATGCGCAGGCATTCCGGATTGGCTTTTCTGGTACGGAACGGCGAACGCATGGTGACCATCGCCGGAGCGCGGATCGATCCGAATCGCCTGTTTTCCCGGGAGGGCGCCGAACGCAGCCTGCGCCGAGCCAATCCGGGTTGGGACGAAACCCGGATCATCCGCGTCCTCGACTGGTTGGACAGCCAGCGCGAACGTTCGCTCCACCGCCTGCTGCCCCCCGCCGGTCATTTGCTGCTGGCCCTCCACAACAACAGCCGCGGATACTCTGTGCAGACAGAGATCCCATTGAGCGAGGAGACTTCCCTCCCCCGGCTCACCAGCGATCCGCACAATTTCTATCTCTGTACGGACCCCGCTGACTTCGCCCGGCTGCGGGATTCAGGCTATAACGCCGTGCTGCAGCGGGGCGCCTTGGGAACCGAGGACGGATCGCTTTCGCGCCTCTGCGCCCGCAGGGGTGTGCGATACGTAAACCTGGAAGTCCAACTCGGCGATACAAAGACCCAACGCGAGATGCTCGAGTTCGCAGTCCGCCGCCTTACCGGATACCCCACGCAAGGATGATACAATCGCGCCTTTCATGTCCCGTTTCCCCTTGACTTACGAACTGGCTGCTGAGTTCTTCGGCACGATGATGATCCTGCTGTTCGGTTCAGGCGTAGTGGCCATGACGTTGCTCTTTTCTACCGGGGCGCCCAGCGAAGTCTCCATGGGCGGGTATACGAACATCACGATCGCCTGGGGACTGGGCGTTACTTTCGGGGTCTATGTCTCTGGCCGTATCAGTGGCGGCCACTTGAATCCGGCCGTGACACTCGCGCTTGCGTTGTTCCGGGGTTTCCCGTGGAGCAAAGTTGCTCCGTATTGTCTGGCTCAAACTGCCGGCGCGTTCTCTGCCGCCGCCCTGGTCTTCCTCAACTACCGGGAGGCCTTTGCCCGCTTCGATCCGCTGCTGGAGAAAACCGCGGGCATCTTCACCACCTTTCCCGCCTTTCCTCAGATGCCCCAGGCAGGCTTTATCGACCAGGTGCTGGGTACGGCCATCCTGCTGTTTCTGGTGTTCGCTCTCACGGACGAGAATAATCAGCCGGTATCCGGCAATCTGCTGCCGGTGGTGATCGGTCTGGTGGTGGTGGCCATCGGGATGAGTTTCGGCAAACTGCACGGCTACGCCATCAACCCTGCGCGGGACTTTGGACCCCGCCTGTTCACCGTTTTGGCCGGTTTCCGGCCCAACGGCCTCACCGACGGTACTCATGTATGGTGGATTCCCATTGCCGCCCCACTCCTGGGCGGCGTCATCGGCGCGGGCCTCTACCAGCTCGTTCTCGCCCGGCCTCTGGCGGAACAGGTAGAGGACGATTAGGGAACGCGGCTGCCCGTTGTCCGGGCCGATGGCCGGTGGTGCCGGAAACGGACACTGTCGAGCTGCGGGTGCACTTAGAATCAATCACTTAGGGATGGTATAAGAGGTGCAGATCTGCAAATCGCTATGGTCGCCTTCTTTACAGATCTCCGTCAGGCCGGCAAATCGCTCCTCAAGAGCCCGCGTTTCGCCCTGGTCGCGGTGCTTACCCTTGGCCTTAGCCTTGCCGCCAACACCACCGTGTTTGCCTGGGTAGACACGATCCTGCTCCGCCCCATTCAAGGCACAGATGCACCGGAACGGCTGGCAGCGTTGGAAGGCGTCTCGCCCGAAGGTTCGCGGCTCGGCCAACTGACCCATCCGGATTTCCGGGCGTTCCAACGCCAGATGACCACCGCGGAAGGTGTCGTGGCGACGCACGTCGGCTTTTTCACGATAGGACCGGCAGAACAATCGCGGCGCGTTCTCGGCCAGGTGGTGTCGGCGAATTACTTTTCGGTGCTGGGCGTGCGGCCTCATGCCGGCCAGTTGTTTTCCCATGAGATCGACCAGGACGCCCCGGGCGCGCACCCGGTGGCCGTCATCAGCCACCGGCTTTGGAAGACGTATTTCCGCTCGAATCCTGAGGTGATTGGCCAAAGCATCCGGGTGAATGGCCACTCCTACCGCGTTATGGGCATTGCTGCCAAGGATTTCCGCGGCACCTTCAGCGGCGCCGCCTTTGATGTATGGATCCCCTTGAGCGAGATCATTCAGACCGGCACGCTTAACACATGGGCCGCCGCGGATTGGAATGCGCGGTTCCTCGATGTCCTGATCAAGCGGAAGCCAGGGGTATCCATCGAACAGGCGAGGGCGGAGGCCCGGGCGATCGCCGCCCGTACGGCAGCCGCGCATCCCGACACGCACCGCGGCGTCAGCGCCAGTGTCCTTCCTCTCTGGAAAGTCAGCTATGGCCTGCAATCATCACTCGGCAAGCCCTTGCGGATTCTGATGGCGGTGTGTCTGCTGGTCCTGCTGATTGCATGCGCCAACGTCGCTAATTTACTGATGGCCAAGTCTGTGGGCCGGCACAAAGAATTCGGCATCCGTGTGGCTCTGGGGGCCGGCCGCGCCCCGCTTTACCGGCAATTGTTGGCGGAGGCCTCGGTGCTGTCGTTAACTGCCGCCGCTGGAGGATTGGCGCTGTCTCAATGGATTGGCGAATGGATGGTCTACGCAATGCCGGCGCTCGACGCGCCCGTAAGAAGCGCCATCGAACCGATCCTCCAGACCAAGTTGTCCTGGACCGTGCTGCTCTTCGTCGCAGGTGCGACAGTCCTGACTTCACTATTCGCGGCGATTTTGCCCGCCGTCTACGCCGGGAAAGTAGATGTGTTCGAGATGCTCAAGGAAGGCGGCCGCGGAGGCGGATCGGGCCATAAACAACACCGTGCTCGTAATGTTCTGGTCATCGCCGAAGTGGCTCTTGCCGCATTGGCGCTCGTGGGCGCCGGGCTAGCGTTCCGCAGTTACCAGCGTCAAATGAAACTGAACTTAGGTTTCGAACCCCGCGGAGTCCTGGTGGCCCACTTCCACCTCTCGACCAACGGGTATTCGCTGAAACAGGAGAAGCAATTTAACCGCGACTTGCGGTTGCGGTTGGAAGCCTCCCCGGGAATTCAGGCAGTCAGTTACGCAGAGTCGGTCCCGCTGTCGTTGTACGGAAGCGGTAGTGACCGGGTTCAAGCCTACGGAGGCGATCTCGACCGGCAAGGCGTTCTCAGTGTCCGGCGCGCCGTGGTGGCCCCCGGCTACTTCCGGCTCCTGGAGATCCCCATGCTGGAGGGCCGGGATTTCACCGAAGACGACAATCTCTCCCGCGAGAACGTCATCATCGTGAATCAGGCGTTCGCAGAGAAATTTCTGGGCCCGGGCAGCCCGCTGGGCCGCACGCTGCGAGTTTCCGGCAATTGGGCCACTGTCGTAGGGTTGGTGAAGAATAGCCAAACGCGCACGCCCACGGAGCCGCCAACACCACTTTTCTATGGCTCATTCGGGCAAATGTTCTGGTCCGGCCACGAGAACTTTCTCTATATTCGTGCCCAAGACATGAACGTGGCGCGCGAGGCCCTGCGGCGCGAAGTGGCGGCCCTGGACCGCAAGAGTGACCTTTACGACGCCATGACGCTCGAAGAATGCACGGAGGCCGGACTGCTGGGCGAGCGCGTCACCGCCGGCCTGCTCTCAGCGCTCGGAATCATGGCGCTGGCGCTGGCGGCGGCAGGCGTCTACGCCGTGATGGCCTATGCTGTCAGCGAACAACGCCAGGAGATGGGCATCCGGATGGCAATGGGCGCGAGCGGCCATGCGCTGCATGCGATGGTGCTGCGCCGCGGGCTTGTCTTAGCCGGCGCCGGACTGGCCGGCGGCGGCGTCTTGCTTGTTGGCCTGCTGCATTTCCTTGGGCACGAACTCGATCCACCTGCCGCCGCTGATGTGCCGTTCGTGGCAGCGTGCGTCGCACTCATCCTCCTCGGAGTCGCAGCCTCGGCCTGCTTCTTCCCCGCCCGCCGCGCTGCCCAAGTCGACCCGATGATTACGCTACGGGCGGAATAGCGCCGCCGAACAGGCGCGTGCTGGATGTGAGGAGGCTCTTGATCGAAAACGGGGGCAGCCCGAGTTCTCAGGATTGATAAAACAATC
>CAYWQS010000005.1:0-168204 GCA_964460395.1 uncultured Solibacteraceae bacterium
GACGTGCGCAAGAGAATTCCAGAGTGGTAGCGATATCTCGGGGACAGCCCACTAGTTACGATTGGTAGAAAAAACGGGGGCAGGTCAAGGGCACAGATTGAGACCTGGAGGAAGGAGTACAACAGCGAGAGGCCGCACAGCTCGCTGGGATATCTATCGCCGGAAGAGTTTGCCGCACGGCAGTTGCCGCGCGGTGATTCTACAGGGCTGATGTGGGGCCAAGGGGATTCAAACGCCATCCCCTTGCCCCGCACCCCCATCCCCGCTGTCCGCGAGGACAGCATGACGAGGTAAGATGCCGGAGGTTTCTCTAGTTACGACAGGTAGAAAAACCGGGGGCAGGGCACAGATGCTACGGAATAGAAAATTCATGCTGTGCCCTGTGGACTACGGGCTGGGTTAGGCCCGTGAGAAAGGTGATCAACGAATCGATGAAGTGATCCGCCGAACGACTTTAAGATGGAGTAAAGCCCCATGAGATCTAACGAAAAATCCGAGCCCAAGAAGAAACGCTAAAGAACATACCTGTCGACTGAGGAGTTCAATCAATCAGCAAGCGGATGTTGGCCGAAGCAATCCGAAGGCATCGCCAGCCATGAGCAAGCAAAAGAGATCAAGCGCGCTGGGCGCGATAAAGAAATAAGAAACCGCCCGGTTTACCGGTTTGATTTCTCAGTGGCCGGTGTCCGCTGTCCGCTCAACTTCCGCTGAGTACAGGTCACGTGCCAAGGGAAACGGCTGAAGAAATCGCACAACTTCATGATGAAGAGTTCAAGTATCGGGCGCTCACCGGCAAAATAGGCAGCCTTATGGGTTGCGAGTGACCTTCAGAGCAGTTTCTGCCACAGGCTGATCGATTGACGATTTGACAAAGCCTTCTTATCTATATGACGGCCCTGGGATTACCTGCTGACTTCGTAGCAATAGCGGAATACCACAGAAAATCAAGCCTTGACAAGGAGCCGCGCTGGCTTCACACTACGGCCATGCATCGCTTTCTTGCCGTGTTTACTACGCCGAGCAAGATAATTCTCGGTAAGTTCCTCCTGCCTTTCAGCTTGCTTTCCGCCCAAGCCCCCCCCCCGCTCTTGCCTGTGAGTCCATCAGCCTCACCAACTAAGCCAGTTATCGATGGCCGCAGTTCGCCTGAATTGGTGCCCGATAGTATTGCCATTTCACTTTTCTTGCGTGCCGTCGCGGAGCCGCCCGGAGCATCAGCCTCGGCGCGCAAGAGGATGTCAGTGAAACTGACGAGTGCTGGACTCAGTAGCCATGACGTCCAGAAAGTGCTCCCATTGTTAGACTCGTTCTATGAGCGAGCGGAGTTGACCGATCGGAGGGTTGCGACTATCTATTTAGAGTCGGGCGGTCACGCCTTGACTGCATCATCAAGGGAACTGGTTAAGTCTTTACGGGCCACTTTTCAGGCTTTTACCATTCAGACGTTCTCGCGAATGTTGGCTGAGGTCTCCAATGCCGAAGAACTGAGGCTGCATATCCAAAAGATCAAAGTTAAAATGAAAGCTTACTCGCTTCCAGACATGCAGGGTGACGACTACCATAAACATTAGAGTATCGGAGATATTGATATGCGTATTGGTTTCTCAAGCGTTTTGTTTCTCGCCTTGTGTCTGTCAGGGTTTGCCCAGCCTTACGCATGGACATACGCTGATGCAGCAGGCAGCGATGAGAGTACAACGGTTTACGTTTGGTCGGTGACGGATGGCTCGCATGGCGGCTCCAATTATTCCCACGCCTACGCCGCCTTTCTTCAGGTACAAGCGCCCTCTGGCCAGGTGATTCTCAATGCTGGTGGGTGGGCACCAACCAACATGCCGGCCAGGGCTGATGGTGCATTTGAGGCGACCACACTAGGTGAATATTACGCCACGTCCTTCCACGAGGCAACTTGCAGCGTTGTGGGACAATTTCTATACGCACCCGGGTGGTTTCCGCGGATTGTCGTTGGTCAAGGTTGGACAAGTTGGTCGTTGGGGAATCCGTTCCCGGCGATTTACACGAAGGACTGTCGTGGCCTGGAGCAAGGTACCTGCGGACCGAGTACCATACCTTCGTCCCCATTCCTGCCCGCCCCATCTTTTTGGAGGCAGTACATCGGCATTAAAATAGGCAGTACTTTGCTCTGTAGAACAACGGGCCAGAATGCAGGCTGGACGGGTTGTTTCGCGTTCGCCCCATGAAACGGCATTATTGGCCTAAGACGTTTTCCGTGTACCACTGGGGGTTCGTTGAGGGCCACCCGTGCGCGGCGGCAGTCGCGTGGTCAGCCCGCGCAAGTTCGTTCATTCGGCGCACCACTCAGGAAACACAGTCATTGTTTTGGCGCTTCGCGGACGGGTCTGTTCGAATGGACTGTTTCGTTAATACTCATCCTGGTACATATGCCTTCTGGACTGAGGAGTTGGTGTGCAGCGCAAAGCAGGTGATCATAATTGATCGGATTGCTCAGAAAGCGTGTGCAACTGAGTCGAAGAGGCTTACATTGAGCAAGCAGCCCGACCAGCAAGCTCACGTCCGGTACTTAGTGAAGCGTGGGCCTCCGTCCCTCAAATACCTATTTGACGAACGGCTCCAGATACCGCTTTACGGAGAGGCACAGTATGAGGGATTGACGCTTAAGTGGGAGGTGATTGCTCTGGCCGAGGCCGCCTTTACCGGGAAGTTAATTGAATCAGACTCAGTTGAGAACACATGTAGGGTTCTACCTTTTCAGACTGCCGATCGAGACGCAATACGAAAAGTAACCCTCGCCGATTCGTCGATTCAAGAACTATGTGCCAAATTTAATTTATCGGATCTTACTTCGTCGTGGATCAAGGTTCGATGATTCAGACCACTACTGTCTAAGAGTGTTCACGGGTGCTTGAGCTTCGGTTGAAAACATGGGACATAATTCAGGCAATGCAGGTTGTGGGGACGACGATTAGCGCTCTCTAATGTGCACCCGGCGCAGCGGGCGCGGGGACTTCGGGCTTGGTGGGGTGTCCGTGGGCGTGGCGGTAAATTTCCTTGAGCTTGCGGCCGGTCATGGCGAGGGCGATGGCGCCGGCGGCCAGCAGCGGGACGGTAACGATGAAGAACATCACCGCCGAGAGGCTCTTGGCAGTCTGGGCATCCACGCCCAGGAGATTGTGGAGCGCGGTGAATGCGGCGGCATGGAAAAGCCCGATATTTCCCGGGAGGCCAGGAACCACCGTGCTGAGCCGCAGCACCACCAACACCACGGCGGCGTCAGCGACGGTGAGTTCATCCAGACCATAGCCGCGGATCATGGCGTACAGCGGAATCAACTGCAGAGCCAGATAGACCGTGCTGGCGCTCGTCGCCGCGACAAAGCTGCGCGAACGGCCCATGGCATGCATGCCCTCGACGGCGGTGCGCAAGACCTCTGACCAGCGGTGCCGCGTGGTGACGTGATGGGCGAAGCGGCGGTTGAAGACGGCGAAGGCGACCAACACTGCCAGCACGAAGACGATGACCGCCAGAACGGTTGCCGCAAACCGCAGTTTCGGACCCACCGGTACCAGGAAAGTGACCGCCACGAAACCGGCAATCAGCCATACGCCATCGATCAAGCGCTCGATGAGGGCAGACGAGAGCACGACCGGGAAACTCAGCCGGTTCCAGGAGGCGTTCAGGTAGCAGCGGATGAGTTCGCCGCCGCGCAGCGGCAGCACTTCATTGGCGAACAGCCCGATGTAGATGGCTTGCACGGTCCGCCAAAGGGGGAGCCTGGCCACGGGCGACAGCAGGATATTCCACCGCCAGCCTTGCGAGATGTAGACCAGGATATCGGTTGCTACGGCCAGAAAGATCCACGCCCAGTGGATTCTGGCGAGCTTCGGGATTTCCGTCTTCCAGTCGAAGTCGTGGTACACCCAGAGCAGACAACCCAGCGACAAGCCGTAGACGAATACCTGGCCTACCCAGTTCGGGAACCGGGGCCGGGGGGCGGCAGGGGCAGTCGTCGGATTCATCAAAGCCTACCTCAATGATAGTGACCCGGCCCGGTGCAGATGGCGCAACGCTTGTGTGACGTTTGGGTTGCGGAAGGGTGAGCCGTCTCCCTATTTCACGATGCCGCGGTAGGGCACCTGGATGGGCAACGCGCCTTTCCAGGAGGGTATCTGCTTGCCGAGGGCCCAGTGGATTCCATTGACGGTGAGGCGCTGGACGGCTTCCAAACCGAAATCCTCGGGGTGGCCCAGGGTAGTAAAGAAGACGCGGCCGCCATGACGGTTCTTCCAGGTCCAGGCGACGGGGTTCGGTTCGGCGGCTCTATTGGGGTTCACGGCCGTACCGATGAGCAATTCCGCAGCATCAGCGGGCGGCCACTTGGGTTTGACGCGATACAGCCAGCTGCGGACGTGAAACTCCGCCGGGATGCCGTTGAGAATGGGGTGGCGCTCCTGGCCGGGCGCGACCTTCACGTCTGTCGAGGCCTGATGTCCGTAATGGGTGTGGCCGTCGCCGCCCCATCCTGGGGGCGCGCCGAAGGCTTCGCTGGCCCAAGCGTTCCAGGGGAAACGAGGATCGTCCTTGGGGTAGTTGAAGGAATGGGTGCTGGTGCGGAAGCCCACCAGCGGGCGGCCGGACTCCACGTAGCGGCGGATATGGGCCAGTTGCTCCTCCGGAAGCCGGCGCCAGCGCAGATAGAACACGGCGAGGTCGGCCTTGCCGAGCGCCTCGAGTCCGGGGATGTCGGTTTCGGCGTTCTGGTCGGGGTGCGACTTGAGGACTGTGCAGCGGAGCCCGTAATCGCGTTCGAGGGCGGCGGCGATGATGGGCAGGGTCTGCTCCCCGGAATACTCGTGGTCGCCCAGGACGAAGACCACATGCGGCGTTTGCGCCGCCGCCGGCAGGGCCAGCGGCAGCGCGCAGATCAGAAGCAGGATAGCAGTGCGCACCCTGCCAATCTACAGCAACCGGACCCGTTAGCGGAGAAACGGCTTCCAGTCGTGTTTTTCCGAAGGCGGTTCCGCGCGGCCACCCATGTGCTTGGCCAGGAACTGCTCGGTGGCGGCAAAGAAGCGCAGATTATTATCTGGGCGGGCGAAGCCGTGGCCTTCGTCGGCGAAGACGATGTATTCCACATCCTTCTTGTTGTCACGCATGGCCTTGACGATCTGATCGCTTTCGGCCTGCTTGACGCGCGGGTCATTCGCGCCCTGGCCGATCAGCAGCGGCTTGGTGATGTTGCCGGCTTTAAAGAGAGGAGAACGGGCACGGAGGAAATCTTCGTCCTTTTCCAGATGTCCCACGCGTTTGTCGAACAGAGCGCGCATCGGGGCCCAGTAGGGCGGGATGGATTTCAGCAGCGTGACGATGTTGGATGGACCGACGATGTCGATGCCGCAAGTGAACTCTTCAGGAGTGAACGCCAGCCCCACCAGCGTGGCGTACCCGCCGTAACTGCCGCCCATGATGGCGAACCGCTTGGGGTCGGAGTAGCCCTGCGCGACGGCCCACTTTTTGGCGTCCAGCAGATCTTCGTGCATCTTCCCAGCCCATTCGCGGTCGGCGGCGTTGACAAAGTTCTTGCCGTAGCCCGTAGATCCGCGGAAGTTCACCTGGAGCACGGCGTACCCCCGGTTGGCCAGCAATTGCACCAGACCGGAATAGCCGTAAGTGTCGCGCGCCCAGGGTCCGCCGTGCACCAACAAGACAGTCGGGGCGTTGCGGGTTACCCCTATCGGCATGGTGAGGTAGCCGTGGATGGTGAGGTTGTCGCGCGACTGAAATTGAATGGGCTGCATTTTCGCGAGCTTGTACTGGTCCAGCTTCGGCCGGGCCGCATAGAGAAACTCGGCTTTGCGCGTGGCGCGGTCGTAGAAATAGTAGCGGGCGGGCTGGTCGGACGTGGAGTAGGCGACCACCCACTTTTTGTCGTCAAAATCACGGCTGGCGATGCCCACTTCGCCATCTCCCAGTTGCTTCTTGAGGTTCTTGTAGTCCGCTTCGAGAGCGGAGTCGCGGAACTCCCACTCGAGCTTCGCGCGCAGGATGCCGATGGCTTCGAGTTTCTTGGTGCGGGGATGCGTGATGGCGGCTGTGACGTCGTACGCGGGATCGTTGGCAAGCACATTTTCGGCGCCGGTGGCGAGATCGACCTCCACCAGGCGGGAGGTGTTGCCTCCCACCGAGGTGAGCAAAAACGCTTTCTTGTTGTCGCCGCTAAACCCGACGATGCCGCCGAGGTTTTCGTCCGGACCAAACTTCTGGAATGACTTCCACGGGCTGCCGGGCGCTTCCCGAATTCGCACTTCCTGAATAAATCCGGGCAATACGGCGGTGGCGGCACGCACCTGCATGGCGTTGTCCGCGTTCCAGCCTACGACGTCGCCAGGATTCTCGGTGTCCATAGTAAGTTCGCCCGTCTTCAGGTTCAGCCGGTGAACATCGAAGAGCTGTTTATTGCGGCGGTTGAGGGTCACGAGCAGGGTGTCCGGGTGGTCCCAACTGGCAGAGATAATGTCGGACCGGACGCCATCGAAAGGAGTGAGGTCCTTGGTTTCCCGGGTCTTGACGTTGGTCTGGTAGACATGAAAGTCCTCGTTGCCGTCTTTGTCCTGGATGTAGAGGATATGTTCGTTGTCACCCCGCCAGAAAAAGCTGGAGATGCCGCGCTTGGGGTCGGAGGTAACGACGCGATCGTCGTTTTTGCCCAGTGTTCGGACCCATACGTTGCGGACGCCATTCTCGTCCGGGGCCAGGTAGGCGAGCATTTTACCGTCGGGCGAGAGAGAGCCGGCGGCCTTTTCGGGATTCCCGAACAGCAGTTCGCGGGGGATCAACGGAACGTCCGGATTGGTCTGAGCCGGGAGCATCGCAGCCCCCAAACAGAGAATCAGCAGGCTTTTCATGCGCATAGGTTTTATGGAGACGCACTCCTTCCAGAAAAAGAAGACGAAACCGGCATGGCGTCTGTTCCCGCGAGCCTGCGATAGAATCGCATCGCAGGAGTACTATCATGACCAATCCAGACCCCTCCCCCAGCCGGCGCTCGATGTTGAGCGGCGCCGCGGCATTTACCATTGTGGGTGCGCAGTCAGTTCGAGGAACACAGGCTAATTCACAGATTTCCGTGGGGCTGATCGGTTCGGGCGGCCGGGGTACGTATGACGCCCGCATCACGCATGCCGATCCGCGCGCGCGGGTCACCGCCCTCTGCGATCTGTTCGACGACCGGATTGAAGCGGCGGCGAGCCAGTTAAAGCTGGAAAAGTACGACCGGTTCACCGACTACCAGAAACTGCTGGCCAGCCCGTCGCTGGACGCTGTAATCATTGCCACGCCACCGTATCAGCACCCCGAGCAACTGGAGGCGGCGGTGGGTTCCGGCAAGCACATTTATTGCGAGAAGCCCGCGGGCGTGGATGCCGCCGGCTGCCAGCGCGTGATTCGCGCCTCGAAGAAGATGGACCCCAAGAAATGTCTGAGCTTTGGCTACCAACAACGGTATGGCCCGGTGTATCTGGAAGCCTACAAGAGACTGAAGGACGGCACGCTGGGCGAGTTGGCCACGGCCCGGGCCTACTGGATTGCGAACGATCCGTTTGTGAGGCGGGAGTATCCGGGGGCGGACGCCAAAACCGAGAAGCTTCGCAATTGGTTCTGCTACAAGGAGTACTCAGGCGACATTATCGTCGAGCAGGACTGCCACAATTTCGACGTGCTGCACTGGTTCCTGGGCGGGCTGCCGCTCAGCGCAGTGGGCTACAGCGGCCGCAAGATCCGCACGACGATGGACATCATGGATAACCTCTCGCTGAGCATCGCGTGGCCGAACAACATCAACGTCAACTTCGAAGCCAACCAGTTGACGCCCCGCGGCTACGCCAAGGTGGGCGAAGAGTTCACGGGCACCAAGGGCACGGTGGTGGTTTCGCGGGCGCGTATGGTCCACTACAAAGGTCCGAACGACGTGGAGACGATCGAGTCGAAGCGGGACATCACTTACGACGGCATCGAACAGTTCCTGAACCGCGTTCAGACGGGCGACCCGGAGAACGTGGGCGAGCGGTCAGCGCTGTCCACCATGATTGCCATTCTGGGCCGCACGGCTCTTTATACGAAGAAGGAACAGACCTGGAAAGGATTGTACGGAGCATGAGACGGCGCAGTTTTCTGGCAACATCATTCGGCGCGGCGCTGGCGGGCCTGCCCGCCGCACAGGCGCAGGGCGCGAAACTCCGGGTGCTGGCCATCGGCGCGCATCCCGATGATTGCGACATCAAGTTCGGGGGCACGGCCATCAAGATGGCCAAGGCGGGCCACGCCGTGAAGTTCCTTTCGGTGACTAACGGCGATGCGGGCCACCAC
Source organism: uncultured Solibacteraceae bacterium (assembly GCA_964460395.1). GTDB lineage: Bacteria > Acidobacteriota > Terriglobia > Bryobacterales > Bryobacteraceae > CAYWQS01. The sequence continues at coordinate 8,344 of CAYWQS010000005.1, forward strand.
GAGATGGGGGGATCGATTCTGGCCAAGCGCCGTTACCTGGAAACGCAGGAAGCCGCACGCCGTTTCGGCATCGCCGAGTACGAAGTGCTGGACAACCATGACGGCGAACTCGAACCGACGCTGTTTGTGCGCAAGCAGATCATCCGCGTGATCCGGCGGTGGAAAGCGGACATCGTGATCGCTCCGCGGAACAACGACTACCACCCGGACCACCGCTATACCGGCATTATCGTGCAGGATGCCGCCTACATGGTGGTGGTGCCCAATATTTGTGCGGACACCCCGGCGCTGGACCGGAACCCCATCTTCATGTATTTCCAGGACGGTTTTCAGAAGCCGGCGCCGTTCCGGCCGGACGTAGTGGTGCCGATCGATGATGTTTGGGATCAAAAGATCAGCGGCATGGACGCCCACGTTTCGCAGTTTTACGAATGGCTGCCCTGGGTGGACCGGATCTCCGACCAGGTGCCCAAAGATGCCAAGGCGCGCCGCGAGTGGCTGAGTAAGCAGCGAGACCAGCCGTTGAGTGAAGCGGTGCGCAAGACGCTAGCGGAAGAGATCGGCGAAGCGGCCGCGGCGAAGGTGCGGAAGACCGAGTCGTTTGAACTGGCCGAGTACGGACGCCGGCCTCCGCTGGCTGAACTGCGGAAGATGTTTCCCCTCGGCTGAGGCAGTGGCCGCACAAGCGAACCGTGGACGCCAACGAACAGTACCGGCTGCTGCCCGCGGTGGATGAACTCGTCACATCGCTGGAGAATCTCGCAGGGCACTATCCACGGCGGCTGATCGTGGAGGAATGCCGGGCTGCGCTGGAAGCGGCGCGGGAGAAGATCCGGGCGGGAGGTGCGGCGCCGCAGGGGCTTGCCTCGCAGGTGAAACACCGGCTCGACCTGCTGGCGGCCCCGTCATTCCGGCGGGTCATCAACGCGACGGGTGTGATCCTTCACACGAACCTGGGACGTGCGCCCTTGTCCGCGCCGGCAGGACGGACTGGTTACTCGAACCTGGAGTACGACCTGGGCGCCGGACGGCGCGGCCAGCGTGACGCCCACACCAGTGCGCTGTTGGAGAGGCTGCTTGGCAAGCCCGCCATTCTGGTGAACAACGGCGCGGCTGCGGTGTGGCTGGTGCTGCACGAACTGGCAGCCGGCGGCGAAGTGATTGTGTCGCGCGGCGAACTGATCGAGATCGGCGACGGGTTCCGCATTCCCGACATCATGGCGCGCTCGGGGGCGCGGCTGGTGGAAGTGGGGACCACGAACAAAACGCGGCTGGAAGACTACCAGCGCGCGATGAATGAGCAGACGCGGCTGATCCTGCGTGTGCACCCCAGCAATTTTCGGATCGAGGGGTTTGCCGGAAGACCGAGGTTGGAAGAACTGGCCACGCTGGGCCTGCCGGTGTATGAGGACTTGGGCAGCGGGTGTTTTGTCGATTTGCGCCGCTACGGGGTCGAAGAGCCCACGGCGCAGGCGAGTCTGGCCGCGGGCACCGCCCTGGTGAGTTTCAGCGGCGATAAACTGCTGGGCGGTCCGCAGGCGGGTGTGATTGCCGGGGCACCCGAATTGATCCGCCGCGTCCGCAGGAATCCTATGTACCGCGCGTTGCGTGTGGATAAGTTGACGATTGGGGCGATGGAAGCCGCATTGCGGCATCTGCTGCTCGAGCAGTGGGACCAGATTCCGGTATTACGGATGATCCGGCAGAGCGAGGCAGAATTGCGCCTGCGGGCGGGGCAGTGCGCTGCGCGGATTCCCGGGGCAGCAGTGGAACGGGGCGAATCGCTGCTCGGCGGAGGCTCGACACCGATGCAAAGCCTGCCCACATGGCTGATTGCCCTGGATGGCGATGCCGTGATGATCGACCGGCGTCTGCGTGCGGGGACACCCCCGGTGGTGGCGCGGATCGAGAATGAAAAACTCCTCCTCGACCTCCGGACGGTGGCGCCGGACGAAGAGGAGGAGTTGCTAGCTGCCGTGGACCGCGCGCTGGGTTAGAAATTCAGGCGCAGCATGAACTGGATCATGCGGGAGGTGCCGAAGCCCGTGGCGCCATCGTTCGCCGTGGTGAGGATGCGGCCAAAATCTCCGCGCGAGATGTTGTTCTGGGGCGCGCCGAATTGGGCCCGGTTGAAGATATTAAAGGCTTCCGCGCGGAACTCCAGGTTGAGGGATTCGGTCACCCGGGTGCGCTTATTCAAGGCCATGTCGGCCTGCCAGAGGCCGGGGGATCGCAGCATATTGCGCGGCGCGTTGCCCCAGGTTCCCGCGGCGGGAGCGCGGAAGGCGGCGGCATTAATCCACCCATCCGGGCCTTGTACAGAGGGGATGGGGCTGATTCCGGTGAGGTCGGGCCGCTGACTGCGGGCATTCGTGTCGGGCACGGCAGCCGAAGACCGCTCGACGATGGGAGTCAGCGGCAAGCCTGTGCGAGCGGTAAAGACGCCGCTCAGGTCCCAGCCCTCGAGCAACTTGCCGCCGAAGCCCGACTTCCAGCCCAGGGCGCGGCCGGGACCGAAGGGCAGTTGATAGACCGAATTGAGGGTGGCGGTGTGGCGGATGTCAAAATTGGCGACCGCGCGCTCGCAGCGGCGGCAGGAGGCGATCATGATCTCGGCGCCATCCCCCGAACCGGCGTTGTCGTCGATCGCCTTGGAGTACATGTACTGCATCTGAAACAGCCAGCCTTTGACGAAGTTGCGCTGGAGCGAAGACTGCAGCCCGTGGAAGGTGGAGTTGTTGTAGTTCACCTTGCGGTCGATGTCGGAGAAGGCAGGCAGCGGCCGGATGTTGGTTCCAGGGAAGGGCAGGTTGACGCGGTCGCGGCCAAAAAGCTGGCTGCCCCGGTTGCCGGCATAGGCCGCCTGGAAGACGAAGGCCGCGGGCAGTTCGCGCTGAATGGAGAGGCTCCACTGTTGCGAGTAAAAATCCTGCCGGTCGCGCTGCAAAGCGCGGGGCTGCACGCCCTGGGAGCGCGCCTCCGGGAGAAAGGGCGTAACGGGGTAGACCAGTCCGGGACGCTGGGCCGCGGTGAGTTGGAAGCGTTCGGGTTCGGAGTCGATGGCGGCTGTAACGTCGTCGTTCTGGCCGGGTCCGTAATAGATGCCATATCCGCCGCGCAGAACTGTCTTCGGACTGAGGCCGAGGGCGAACCCGAAGCGCGGCGCGATGTTGTTCCGGTCGGGGAAGTACCAGGGCGTGCCGGCACGGCAGAAACCCTGGCAGCGGATGTCGTCAAAGACGCGGCCGCGGCCGTTCACTTCGCTCATCACGGTGTAGTATTCGTAGCGCGCGCCGATGTTCAAAGTGAGGTTGGGCAGCACTTTCCACTCGTCCTGCAGGTAGGTCTGCCACAGGGTGCGCCGGCCTCCGAACATGGGCAGGATGCCGGCGATTTCGAAGCGGTCCACGCGATTATTGAGGAAGCTGTCGAGGTTGGCGTAGCGGACCGTGACGGAGCCGTCGTCTCCCGCGTTCAACTGGATGCGCCGCATCTCCACGCCGGCTTTGATGGTGTGCCGGCCGCGCTGCCAACTGAGGTTGTCGGCGTAGGTCCAGGAGTTGGGGAGTTCGTAGATGGCGGTTGAAGCGATCGTGCTGGTCAAGCCGGGCACCACGAACGATTCGGGCAGGACGCCGGTTTGCGGGCGGGTGAGGGCGCTGCGGTTAAAACCGAACTTGACTTCGTTGACGGCGCTTCCGAGCAGGGTTTGCCATTGCGCCGTGGCGTTGGTAGGCCGGACGAAGCTTTCGCGGAACTCAAGCAGCCCCGAGCGGCGATCGTTGAACGAACCGTCCGTGGTGTTAAAGCGGAAAAAGAGCAGATTCTTGTCGTTGATCCGGTGGTCGATGCGGGCGGAGCCGGCGTTTTCTTCCCAGCGGTTGCGGAAGACGCCGGTATAGCGGTCAACGCGGACATCGGCGGTGCGCTCCTGGCCGGCGGGGTAGGCGTTAACCACGCTGGAGAGAGACGGGGAGGTCGCCGCCACCTGCTGGCGGAACGAGGCGCTGGGCACGAGTCCATTGACTGCGGCCTGTCCCAGCCGCTGCTGCAAGCCCTCGTAGTTCACGAAGAAGAAAGTGCGGTCGCGGACAATGCGTCCGCCCACGTTGCCGCCGAACTGATTCAGCCGGAAGTCAGGGTTGTTCGAAGGGTCGAAGGGCCGGCGGGCGTCCAGGACGTCGTTCCGGAAAAAGTGAAACACAGCCCCGTGGAAATCGTTCGAACCGGACTTGGAAACGAGATTGATCTGGCTGCCGGCGCTGGTGCCGGTCTCCGCCGTGTAGCTGGAGGAGTTCACTTTGAACTCCGCGATGGAATCGAGAGAAATTACCAGCCGGAGCCCACCTTCTTGCCGGGGATCCTTTACGCCGGTGGCGTCGACGCCATCGAAGGTCCAGTAGTTTTCGTCGCGGTAGCGCCCAAAGAAGCGGATTGAGTTTTGAGTGCCATCGCCGGCGTTAATGGCGCCGGGCGCCAGGGCCATCAGGAAGCTCCAGTTCCGGCCGTTGATGGGGATGTTCTTGATCTGCTGCTCGCCGACCACGCTACCGATGTCAGCGGTTGTTTGTTCCAGGGGCGTCGCCGTGGCGCTCACTTCCACTTGGGTAGCGATCGTGCCCACAGCCAGTTCGACATCGAGGGTTCGGGTTTGGCCGACCGACAAGACCACGGCTTCGCTGCGGGCGTTGGAAAACCCCTCTTTGCTGATGCTCACGTCATAGGTGCCCACGGGCAGGGCTGCGAAGCGATAGAATCCTTCGCTCGATGTGAGGACTTCGCGGGTGAAGCCCGTCTGGGGCGCTTTTACCTGGACCCGGGCGTTGGGGATTGCAGCGCCAGTCGCATCCCGCACCGTGCCGTTCAAGATCGCTCTATCTACTTGTGGAAAAACAGCTTGCGCACAGGAGAGCAGCGCAAGGAGAGTGAGGAGCAGGGGTTTCCGAAGCATTCAACTGACACCGTAACAATTGCGGGTCAGGATTCTGTTTCATTCATAATTCAATTTCGTTAAAACGTTCGATAGCTACCCGGGGGACTGGGGCGCGTTTCGCCAGACTCGTACTTTACCCTCTTGCCGCAGCCGGAAAGTGGCTGGCGGAATCATCGCCTCCCGTCCGGTGGAACGCAGGGCGTACGTTGCTTCCATGAAGATGAGCGGTACCAGTGTCGTGAAATCCACCGGACTTTTCCGGCTGAGCTTGGCGCCGAAAGCTTTTCCGAAATTGTCGGCTTCCCGAACAAGCCGCCGGACGGATTGAGGGGCGTTGGCGGCGTGGGTGGCCCGCAACTGGCGTGACGTTTCCGCCAAGTGGATACATTGCGTTAACAGGAAACTATCCAGCGCGAGCAATGTTTCGAAAGGCCGGGGATAGCGCCAAACGAGCGTGAGGTTGCTTTGGATGGTCCGGGAGTTTAAGGGGTTGCGGCGGATGGCGGACCGGCCGCCTACGGTTTCCGGGTCGAACTCCTTAAGCAACGGGAGAATGCGCGGGGAAGCCGAGCGGAGCGCCTCAAGAACGGCAGTCTTGTCCATGACGTCATAGACGAATGATGCGGCTTTCTTGAGACTCCGGGGAGAGGAGGCAGCGAAGGCAAGCACGGGCAGGATGCCGCGGGCAGTCTCGACCGCCGGGTTCTCCTGAACAAAGAGGAAGGGCGCCCAGCGCCGCGTGATGCCCTGAACGGTGTTGGCGAGCCTCGCATACATGTCGAGGTAGGCCGGATCGCGGCTGTGCGGGCTGAGCGACCAAGCCTCCAGCATGGCAGCAGGCAGTGAGATTTCCAGCAGGGCTTCGTCGTCCTGCCCGGCCGGAGCTGGAATTGAGAAGCCGTAAGCGGCAAGAAGGCGTTGCCAGTAGCGCGGCCAGGCGCCGCCGTGAGGCATTACTTTACATTCAAAGGTCAGGCGCTCCTGCGGCGCCACGGGGAGGAGGTCGCGCGAGGCCAAAGCTGCACCCAAGAAGAGGGCTCCATGCTGGCGGAAGGGTTCATTGCGGTCGGAGGAAACTATGCGGACTACTAACCGGTCCGGGGTGTGTGCGAAGGGGATCGCTGTTTGCAGGTCACGCTGGTGCTTGGGGAGTGCCTGGTCTTCAAGAAACGGCAAGTCCACTTGAACTGTGCGCTGCTGATGAAGTGCCCAGGCCCAAGGACCGGTGAGTTGAACGCCGTCCTGAAGTAGAAATGAGCAATCGCCATCTCGCGCGGAGTGGAGGACGGATGAATCCAGGAGTGGTTCGGGGATGAGGGCCGCCAGAAGGGAGTGGCCGCCCGAGAGGGCGATGCTGAGATCCGCCTCGACTTGCCGGGCAGAACAGTCCTGCGCCAGCGTGCGCAGGCGCTCCGCGAGCGGCAGCCAGTCTGCCAGCCGGTTGGCGTAGCGTGCGCGTTGCGCCCGGCGGGTGGACAATTGGTGCAGCCGCCGCACCGCTTGGGAGAGGCGGGGGTGATGAACAATGGCGCGCATAGCTCCGAGTTCCGTGTGCAGGGGCGTGTGGGACTGTTCCTGTCTGGCCTTCAGCCAGGAAGCAGCGAACCTCGAGAGCACGCCTTCGCGCGGTGCGGCCACGGCCTCCAGTTCTTTGCGCAGAGTGGCGTCGCCGGGTTCCTTCTCGAGAGAACCGAGCCATTGTGCCAGCCGTTCCCATTCTGGCGGTTGCTCCAGGCATTGCCAAAGCAGGGTCTCGCTCTCCGTGGAAAGCAGGCTCCATTGGTCGAGCAAGGCGTCGAAAGTCCATCCGCGCGAAGCGCAGGCACGGGCTATGCGCCTCCAGAACCTGCTTCCGGTGTCGAGCAGAGTGTGCCGGACAAAGTCGAGTGGATGCAGACCCGCGAGGGCAAGCTGCAGGTTGGGCTCAGAAGCGCTGTTGGGGTCTGCGGCGGATGCAGAGACTCGTAGCGGGCCGGATGCTTGGGGCGAAGGATCCAGCAGCACGCGCCAGGACTTGTCATGCCTTTCCAGAGAAACCCGCACGGGTTCGTGGACAACCGCTGTGATACGGACAAGCTGGGCCGCCTGAACGGAGAAACCTGTGGTGCCGTCCACTTCCGACTGGCGTATCTTGCGGAACCAGCGGAAATGGTAGCTCATTGGCACCTCCGTGCAAAAACGGACCGAGGGGACAACGAACTCGCCGGGCGCCGGCACAAAGAATTGGCCGGGCCTGTCCCAGAAGGAGGCCGGAAGGGGCCGAATTGTCATGAGTTCCTCGCGGATGGGAGTGTGGGGCGATCTCAGGCTAGCAGGCGCTGTCCAGAGCAAAGCACGCAGAAGCTTGTCATGAGAAGAGCTTCTCCGAAGCCAAGTCATTGAGCGTCTTGGGCTTGGGCCAGAAGGAAATTTTCAACGGGTGATGGTGACTGGTGCTGAGGCGACCCAGCTTACCACTGCATGAGGAATCCGGCCCAAGTGAGTCCGGCGCCAAAACCGAGGGTCAGGATGAGGTCGCCTTCATGGAACGCATGGGTGCGCATGCGCTCGGCAAGAGCCAGGGGGATCGAGGCTGCGGAGGTGTTGCCGACCTCCGAAATATTGACGGCCCAGCGGTCAGAGGGGATTGGCACTTTTTCCTGGAGGCCACGGATGATGCGAAGGTTGGCCTGGTGAACGAGGACGTGGCGCACGTCCTCGAGTCGCGCGCCTGCTTTGTCGCAGAGGTCGAGCATGAGGCGAGACCCGAGATCGATAGCGAACTTAAACAGGGCTCGGCCTTCCATCTTGACGGTATTGGCGGCAATCGAGCCGTTTCCGTTCGGTTGAGCAGACCCGCCGGCCGGGCAATAAAACCAAGCGGCTCCCGCGCCATCGGAGCCCATGTCCCAGGAAAGGATCCGGGAGCGGCAGTTGGGCGCCGATTCCAGGGCCATGGCCGCGGCTCCATCTCCAAACAGAATGCGCGTGTTCTGGTCTTCGTCGTGGAGGAATTTGGTGGGTGTATCGCTACAGACGAGAAGGATGCGCTTCACGAAGCCAGAGGCCAAGAAGTGGACCGCAGTGAGGAAGCCGACGGCGGCGCCGGAGCAGGCGGCATTGATATCAAAGGCGCCGACGGGGCCGAGGCCCAGGCGGCTGGCCACTGAGGGGGCGGTGGGGCAGAGCGGATATTCGGGGGTGAAGGTGGAACAGATCAGCAGGTCCGGGTGAAAGCCTGGGGTTTCAGCCAGTACCTGCTGGGAGGCCTCCACGGCCAGGGTGAGAGTTGTCTCTTCGCCTGAAGCGCGGTACCGGGTTTCGATTCCACAGCGGGCGGCTATCCAATCCTGCTCAACGCCAAGCTCGCGGGAAAGATCTGCGTTGGAGAGGACGTTCGCGGGAAGCGCCGTGCCGACGCCCGCAATGCGGAACCGGAAAGAATCCATTAGTGTCATTGTCGCAAACCGGATGCGCTACACTGGCGCCAAAGCAGAGGAGGCGGCCGACCGCATGAAGCTTGTTCGCCAGGTTGCGATTCTTGGGGCGGGGACGATGGGGGCTCGGATTGCCGCCCAGTTCGCCAATGCAGGCATTCCTTCGCTGCTGCTCGACTTAACGGCCAAACAGGCGCAGGCTGGGCTGGAGGCAGCCAAGAAGGCCTCGCCGCCCGCGTTGTTCACGGCGAATGCAGCCGGCCTGATCGAGACGGGGGATTTCGAGAGCGGGTTGCCACGCATTGGCGGCTGCGATTGGGTGATCGAAGCCGTCACGGAAAACCTGGAGATCAAGCGGGCGCTTTGGCAGCGGGTACTTGAGCATGCTGGTGAAAGCGCCGTATTGTCTACCAATACTTCAGGCATTCCGTTGCGGCTGCTGGCAGAGGGCTGGCCCGAGACTGCTGCACGCCGGTTCCTGGGGACGCATTTCTTCAATCCTCCCCGCTACCTCCACTTGCTGGAAGTCATTCCCGGGCCCACCACCGATCCGGTATTGCTCGAGGCTGTGGCCGCTTTTTGTGACCGCCGGTTGGGGAAGGGCATTGTCGTTTGCAAGGACACCCCCAATTTCGTCGGGAACCGGATTGGTGCGTTCTGGGGCGCGACCGTCGAAAAACTGACGATTGAGATGGAGTTGGGCGTTGAGCAGGTGGACGCGATCACCGGACCCCTGATCGGGCTGCCAAAGTCAGCCTCGTTCCGTCTGCTGGACGTGGTGGGTCTGGATGTGTGGCAATTTGTGGCGCGGAATCTGTATGAGCTTGTGCCGCAAGATCCATGGCGGGAACGATTCCGGCCGGCGCCGTTTTTCGACGAGATGGTGCGGCGGGGGTGGTTGGGTGACAAAGCGGGGCAGGGGTTTTACCGCAAGCAGGGCAAGGGCGCGAACCGGGAAATCTGGGCGTTGGATTGGAAGACGCTGGAATACAAGCCGCCCGGCAAACCGAAACTCCCCGAGTTGGAGGCGGCGAAACTGGTGGAGGATTTACCAAACCGGCTCAGGGCCATGGTAGCCGGTGACGGGCCGGTGGCTCGTTTCCTTTGGAGACTGTATGCGGATGTCTTCACGTATGCTGCGGAGCGGATCCCAGAGATTGCTGACCGTCCCGTGGAAATCGACCGGGCCATGAGGTGGGGCTACGGCCATGCGTTGGGGCCGTTCGAGATCTGGGACACGCTGGGCTTCACTGCTGTTTGCGGCCGCATGGAGAAAGAGGGCCGCGCGCTGCCGGAACTGGTAGCGAGGATGCGGGAGCGGAACGCTGTTGGTTGGTACCGGCCTTCGGACGAGCGGTTAAGGCCGCGCACCGACTACTTCGATCTGGTGGCGGGTCATTTCCGGGCGGTGGAACCGCGACCCGGCATTATTCGGCTCAGCGAATTGAAGCGGTGTGGCGGTCTGGTGGAAAGCAATCCGGGCGTTTCGCTGGTGGATTTGGATGATGGCGTCGCGTGCCTCGAGTTCCACTCGAAGATGAACACGCTGGGCGAAGATACGATCCGGATGATTGATCGCGGGCTGGCGCGTCTGGAGTCGGATTTTGAAGCGCTGGTTATCGCCAACGAGGGAGAAGTCTTCTCTGCTGGGGCGAACCTGATGTTGATTCTGATGGCGGCGCGGGACGGCGAATGGGAAGAGTTGAACCTGATGGGGCACCGCTTGCAGCAGGCTTTCCAGAGCTTGAAGTACGCGCCGAAACCGGTGGTCGCGGCGCCATTTTCCCGTGCATTGGGCGGCGGGTGCGAGGTTGTGCTCCACGCCCGAGGTGTCCAGGCGTCGGCTGAATTGTACATGGGACTGGTGGAGGTGGGAGTAGGCGTGATTCCGGCGGCGGGCGGGTGCAAGGAGATGATCATCCGTTTGAAGGACCCGCGCCGCGTTTTCGAAGTAGTGGGGATGGCCAAGGTGTCAAGCTCGGCGGCTGAAGCAAAAGAACTGGGCTTGCTCGACAAGTCAGCTGGAATCACCATGAATCCGGAACGTCTGTTGCACGACGCCAAATCGCTGGCTCTGGCGCTGACCGCATCCTGGCAGCCCGGGGCGCCGCGCTCCGATGTGCAAGTAGGGGGGCGTGCCGCGTTCGCCGCCTTGAAGCAAGGCGCCTGGATGATGCGCGAAGCGGGTTACATCAGCGACCACGACTTCCTCATCGCCCAGAAGCTGGCGCATGTCTTGACGGATGCGGGGGTAGCGGGCTCGCATCTGGTGAGTGAACAACATCTTCTGGATCTGGAGCGGGAGGCGTTTCTGAGTTTGTGCGGAACAGCAGAGACACAGGCGCGAATGGAACACATGTTAAAGACAGGCAAGCCGTTGAGGAACTAAATCATGCCAGAAGCTGTGATTGTGGACTGCCTGCGGACGCCAGTGGGCAAAGCGCCTCGGGGCCAACTGCGTGAGGCGCGTCCTGACGATCTGGCCGCGGCGGTGTTGCGTGCCCTGCTGGACAGGTATCCGGCGGTTCGTCCGGAGGAGGTGGATGACGTGATTCTCGGGTGCGCCATGCCCGAGGGTGAACAAGGGCTGAACATGGCGCGGATTGCTGTTTTGGCGGCTGGTCTGCCTGTGAGCGTGCCAGCGATGACGATCAACCGCTTTTGCGCGTCCGGACTCCAGTCGATCGCGCTGGCGGCGGAGCGGATTCGCGCTGCAGGCGCGTCGGTGGTGCTCGCCGGCGGCGCGGAGTCAATGTCGATGGTTCCAATGTCCGGCTATAAGTTCGCGCCCAATCCACGGCTGGTGGATGAATGGCCGGAGGTCTACATTTCAATGGGACTGACCGCCGAGAGGCTTCAAGTGCGCTACGGGATTTCCCGTGGACAGCAAGATGAGTTTGCGCTCTCGAGCCACCGGAAGGCGTTAGCGGCGCAGGAGGCGGGACGGTTTGACGATGAGATAGTACCCTTCAACGGATTGGCGCGCGATGAAGGGCCGCGGGCCGACACTTCCCTGGAAGCGCTGGGAGCACTGAAGCCTGTTTTTCACGCCCAGGGTACGGTAACGGCCGGCAATTCGTCACAGACGTCGGACGGAGCGGCGGCGGCCCTGGTGATGGCGGATGTGCGGGCCAAACAGTTGGGGCTACGGCCTGCGGCCCGCTTTGTGGCATACGCCACCGCGGGCGTGGCTCCGGAGGTGATGGGCATTGGCCCCGTGGAGGCGATTCCCAAGGCGTTGCGTATGGCCGGATTAACGCTTTCCGACATCGGGCTGATTGAATTGAACGAAGCGTTTGCGGTGCAGGCGCTGGCGGTGATTCAGGAAGCCGGATTGAACCCGGAAATTGTGAACGTCAACGGTGGGGCCGTGGCACTGGGTCATCCGCTGGGCTGTACGGGAGCGAAGCTGACATCCACTCTGCTGCGGGAAATGCGGCGGCGCGGCGAGCGGTATGGGATGGTGACGATGTGCGTTGGCGGCGGACAAGGGGCCGCCGGCATCTTCGAGTTGATGGAGTAAGAGAGGGGAAGGCTGTGGCTGCGAAAAATACTCCCACGATGATTCAATCCAAGGGGGGCGGGTTCTTGTTGGAATCCTGCGCTCCCGACCAGATATTCACGCCCGAAGACTTCACTGAAGAACACCGCGCCATTGCGAAAACCACTGATGAGTTCTGGGAGCGTGAGGTGACGCCGGAACTGGAAAAGATCTGGAGCCAGGACTACGACGCGGCGGTGCGGGTCCTTCGCAAGTCGGCCGAATTGGGTCTGACGGCGGTTCTTGTCCCGGAGGAATATGGCGGCATGGAGATGGACATGGTTTCCGCCATGGTCGTCGCTGAGGGGATTGCCAAGGACGGATCTTACGCGGGCTGGCACGGGGCGCACGCCGGAATTGGTACATTGCCGGTGCTGCTGTTCGGAACGCCGGAACAAAAGAAGAAATACCTGCCAGACCTTTGTGCTGCCCGAAGGATTGGCGCCTACGCTTTGACCGAGCCCCATGCAGGTTCCGACGCACTGGCTGCGAAGACGCGCGCCGATCTTAGCAGCGACGGGACCCATTACGTTCTCAGCGGCTCGAAAATGTGGATTACAAATGCAGGCCGGGCCGATTTGTTCACTGTCTTCGCCAAAATCAGCGGGGAGAAGGAAAAATTCACGGCATTTCTGGTGGAGCGCGCCTGGCCAGGCGTGACGGTAGGCGCGGAAGAAAAGAAGATGGGTATCAAGGGCAGCAGCACGTGTGCTGTCTACTTCGACAACGTGCGGGTGCCGGTTGAGAACGTACTGGGCGAAATTGGCCGGGGCCACATCATTGCCTTCAACATCCTCAACATTGGGAGGCTCAAACTCGGGCCATTTGCCGTCGGCGGCGCGAAGGAGGCGCTGCGGATTTCGGCTCAATACGCGCAACAACGGCACGCCTTCGGTTCCCCCATTGCGTCGTTTGGGCTCATCCAACACAAGCTGGCGGAGATGTTCATCCGCATTTTCGCGGCAGAGACGGTCAGCTACCGGGTGACCGGCATGATTGAGAGCCGGTTGCAGGGGTTTTCATGGTCGCAGCCGGATGCCGCAGAGCGGAAGCTGAAGGCAGTTGAGGAGTTTGCCATCGAATGCAGCTATGTGAAGGTCTTCGCTTCCGAAATGCTGGATTATGTTGTGGACGAGGCCGTGCAGATCCATGGCGGTTACGGCTTCCACGCAGACTATGCGGTGGAACGGGCATACCGCGATTCCCGGATCAACCGCATCTTTGAGGGAACGAACGAAATCAACCGGCTTTTAGCCACGGGCATGTTGCTGAAGAGAGCGGCCAGGGGCCATCTGCCATTGGTGGAGGCTGTAAAGAAGTTGCAGGGCGAATTGATTGCCGTGGCGTTGAGCGAGCCCGACCTGGCCGCGAAAGCGAAGAAGATCACCCTGTTGGCGTTGGGTGTGGCCTATCAGCGGTTCGGCGCTGCCCTGGAACAGCAGCAGGAAGTCATGGGAGCACTGGCGGATTGCGCGATGTATGCGTTCGCCTTGGAAAGCGTGCAATTGCGATGCGCCCGGCTGGCAGGCGCCAAGGGCGAACTGGCAAGCGATGTGGCAAATGTGTTCGGACACGAGGCAATGGGGGTCGTGGAAGAGGCGGCAAAGACAGTGATCTCCGCTTCCAGCGAGGGGGACTCGATGAGGGTGAATTTGTCGGCGCTACGCCGGCTGGCCAAAAGCGAGCCAGTGAACGCTGTCGATGCAAGGCGGCGGATTGCGCAGAAGTTGCTCAGCGCGCAAGGGCGGTATCTGTTCTAACGTGGAGCGCCCGCGACTCATTGTCCTATCAGGGCTACCAGCATCCGGGAAGACCTGCTGGGCGGCGGAACAAGGTTTGCCCGTGCTGAGTTCCGACGATTTGCGGAGCGTACTAACGGGTGACGCAAGCAACCAGACCGTCAACCGGCAGGTGTTCGCCCTGTTGCGGGAGATGGTCCGGCGGAGATTGGCCAGCGGGGCGATGGTAACTTGCATTGATACGACGGCGCTGACGCGGCGGGAACGGCGAGCATGGATCCGAATGGCGGAATTGCATGACTGCGAGATCGAGTGCGTGTTCTTTGATGTTCCGCTGGAAGAGTGCCTGCGGCGCAATTCACTGCGGCCACGGCAGGTGCCTGAGGAGGCCCTCCGGGCCATGGCGGGCAGGCTTAAGCGGCCGGAGGAACGCGAGGGCTTTGGCCGGGTAACGGTGGTGGCGCCGGACGCCAAAGTCGCTGGGCCCAAAGCCACAGCAGGGCAGGGATGAGGCCTAACAGGCCCGTAGCCATCGCGAGCGAGCGTACGGAGACACCCAGGTCGACCAGGACAGCACATAGATAGCTAATGGCGGCCATGACGAGGAAGAGGCCGGCGAAGTCGGCGGAGAAGACGCGGCCGCGATACCGGTCCTCGGTCATGCGGTGCAGCATTGTCGTTGAGAAGACCCAAGCCATCGACGACCCGGCATGGCCAGCCGCCACAGCGAGGCAGGCCATCCAAAGAGTGGGAGCGCCGCTGAGCGCGACATAAGAAACGGCGACCACGAGGAAGCCGAAGAGAATGCCCGCGCGCATGCGCGAGTCAATGTTCCGTGCCCAACTGCCAGCCGAAAACGAGCCCAGCAAGGCACCCACACCGCGCGCCGCGAAGAGCAGGCTCATGCTGAGCGTTCCCGACCCCGCGCTGGCGAAGACGCGCTCCCCGAAGACAGGCAGAATCACCCAATGTGCTCCCAACAAGCCCATCCCGGTTTTCACCAGCAGGGTGGCCAGCATGCGAATGTCGCTGGTGACATAGCGCACTCCTTCGAGAATCGGCTTGAAGTCCACAAGATCGGCGGGCCGGAAGTCAGCCATGGCCTCGTGGTGTGTTTCCCGGTACCGGATGAAAGAAAGCAGGGCGGCTGAGATCAGAAACGAAACGGCGTTAATGGCGAAAACGGTATGGCGGCCAAACGCATGCGCCACCAATCCGCCCAAACCAGCGCCCACAGCGAGGCTGAAAGCCCAGGTGCTGGAGGAGAGGGCGTTGGCTACCAACACCTCCTGTTTATTGCGGCAAAGATTGGGGACCATGGCGGTGCGGCCTGGCTCAAAAAAAGCCCACATGGTGGTTTCCAGCAGAAGCAGGATCCACACGATCCACACACGGTCGGCCGAGTTGACCGCGAACATGCAAACGACGATGCCGGCGCGGACGATGTCGGCAAAAATCATGACCGCACGGCGGCTCACACGGTCGTTCAGTACGCCGGCCATGGGCGAGACCAGCACTTGGGGCAAGAGTTGCAGAACGATGGCGAGCCCAACGGACTTCGCCTGTCCCGTCAATTCCAGCAGCAAGGAGTAGATGGCGACCGAATAGAACCAGTCTCCGAGCTCAGAGATAATCTGCGCGCTCCAGAGAAGCCGGAAATCGCGGTTCTCCCGCAACAGGCGGGCGTAGCTGCGCAACGAAAAGGAGCGTTCGGCGGTTTCCAGTGGCATGGAGCGGCCTAGGGCGCAGTGTATATGCCCATGCGCTCCTTTACCAGACGCACTGTTTGATCGGCAATGGCGCCTGCGCGCCCGGCGCTGTCGCGGAGAATGCCGGCAAGGTAGCCAGGGTCGGCCATAATCTCCGCGTAACGCTTCTGGATTGGTTCCAGGCCGGCCACAACGGCTTCGGCCACCGTCTTCTTCAGATCTCCGTAGCGAAGCCCGGTGAAATGGCTTCGCATCTCTTCATCGTTCCATCCCGTGAAAGCCTGGTGGATGGCGAGCAGATTCGCTACGCCGGGGCCCATGCCTTCGAAACGCACCTCGGGGTTAGAGTCGGTGGTGGCGCGCATAATCTTTTTGCGGATCAACGCCGGCGGATCGAGCAGGGCAATGGCATGGTTCGCGCCCTCAATGGATTTGGACATCTTCTTTGTGGGATCGTCCAAGCCCATGATGCGGGCTCCCACTTGAGGCAGGCGCGTTTCGGGCATCACAAACGTCTCTCCGTACAAAGCGTTGAACCGCTGTGCGATGTCCCGGGTCAACTCCAGGTGCTGGCTTTGGTCTTCGCCTACGGGGACGGCAGCGGCCTGATACAGAAGGATGTCGGCGGCCATCAGCACGGGGTACTGCAGCAGTCCGTCACCAACGCTCTCCTGCCGGGAGGCCTTGTCTTTGAATTGCGTCATGCGCTCCAGCCATCCGAGGGGAGTAACGCAGGTGAGAAGCCACGCCAGCTCGGCGTGGCCAGAGACTGTCGACTGAACCACCACTTGGGAGCGGGTGGGGTCGATACCGCAGGCGAGGAACAGAGCGGCCGTCTGCAGGATCTTCTGCTTCAACTCCGCTGGTTCCTGATAGAGAGTAATAGCGTGCAGGTCGACGATGCAGAAGATGCACTCATATTCGTCCTGCATACGCACCCAGTTCTTGAGAGCGCCAAGATAGTTGCCGATGTGCAGGGATCCGGTCGGTTGGACGCCGGACAGGACTCGTGGTTTCATTGCTTGGTAGGGACCTAACCATCGTACGAAATGGATAATCACACCAACAATTCACCAGGCGGCGAACACGCGCGGCCGGCCGTGCGGATCGACAAACTGGTGTACGGAGGGGCCGGACTGGGCCGGCATGAGGGGCGCGCCGTATTGGTGCCGCTGACCCTGCCGGGCGACCTGGTGGAAGTGGCGGTATCTAAGGAAAAGTCCGGTTATTGGGAAGGCAATGCTGTGCATTGGCTGGAACGTTCGGCCCAGCACGTGGAGCCGGGGTGCAGTGTTTTCGGCACCTGCGGCGGCTGTCATTACCAGCACTTAGGCTACCCGCAGCAGGTGGAGGCCAAACTGGGGATTCTGCGGGAGGTGCTGCGGCGCATTGGCAAACTCGATGCGCCCGAGGAGATTCCGGCCCTGACTGGCGAACCATGGCATTACCGGAACCGCAGCCAGTTCCACATTGACCGGGCTCAGATTGGGTTCCATCGAATGCTGTCGAACCGGCTGGTAGGCATTCAGACCTGCCCGATTTCCTCACCGCGCATCAACGAAGCGCTGGCTCAGTTGAAGAAGTTGCTGCACGACCCGCACTGGCCACGGTTCTTGCGCTCTCTGGAACTGTTTACCAACGAAGAAAAGGTGATGGTCAATGTCCGTGAAACGGACGGGAACCGCCGGCTGGCGAAGGGCTTTTTCGAATGGCTGGCCAAAACGGTGGAAGGCGCATCCGATGGCGAGTTGTACTACGAGGCGGCCGGCTTCCGGTTCCGCGTAAGCCACGGCTCATTTTTTCAGGTGAACCGGCATTTGGCAGGTCCACTCGTCTCCGAGGCGCTGGGTGATGCAGAAGGCCGGAGTGCCCTCGACCTCTATGCGGGGGTGGGCTTGTTTTCCCTGCCGCTTGCGCAGCGCTTTCAGCAGGTTCAGGCGGTGGAAACGGATACTGCCGCCGTGCGAGACCTTACAGTGAATGCCGAGGCACACGGGTGCGGGATCGCTGTACAACGATTGCAGGCCGAACAGTACCTGGAGGGTGTGACCGAGCGGCCGGATTTTATTCTGGCGGATCCCCCGCGCGCAGGACTTGGCAAGCATGCCGTGCGGCACTTGCTGCGGCTTCGCAGTCCCCGGCTAGTCTTGGTAAGTTGCGATCCTTCGACGCTGGCCCGTGATCTGGCGGTGTTGCTCGGCGGCGGATACCGGCTGCGAAGACTGTCGATGGTAGATCTTTTTCCTCAGACGTACCACATCGAGACGGTTGCGCATCTCATTCTCTAAGGGGGCGCTCGATGCGAGTTTTATGCAGCGTGATTCTGTGGGGCGGGCTTGCGTTCGCTCAATCGGAGGAGGAATGGCCGGCGCCTCGCATGGTGGAAGTGGCCACCGGATTGCGTAACCCGGTGGATATCCAGAATGCGATGGATGGCAGCGGCCGGCTGTTCATCGTGGAGCAGTCGGGAACCATCCGGATTCTTCGTGATGGCGTTGTGCTTGCAGAGCCATTCCTTGACATCCGCGCGCGGGTAACGAGCGGCGGAGAGCGAGGACTGCTGGGGTTAGCGTTCCCTCCTGACTTCGCGCGAAAGCAGCATTTCTACGTGAACTACACAGAGGGGCGCGGCGCCCCAGACTTACGCACCGTGGTAGCGCGGTATCGGGTGAATCGTGAGAATGCCGACCGGGCGGATCCAGCCAGCGAAGAGCGTGTCTTGGTGGTGAATCAGCCGTTCGACAATCACAACGCAGGACAGTTGGCATTTAGTCCCCGCGATGGGTTTCTATACCTTGGCTTGGGCGATGGCGGAGGCGCAAACGATCCTCTGAATGCAGGTCAGGATTCGAACACGCTGTTGGGGAAGATGTTGCGCATCGACGTTGAATCGGGCGCCCCTCCGTACCGGGTTCCACCCGACAATCCGTTCGTGGGCCGGATCGGCTACCGCAGCGAGATCTGGGCCATGGGTTTGCGGAACCCTTGGCGGCACAGCTTCGATGCGGCCACAGGCGATTTGTGGATAGGAGACGTTGGCCAGAACCGGCGCGAGGAGATCAATTTTCAGGCGGCCGCGAGCGCCGGCGGGGAAAACTACGGTTGGAAGATCATGGAGGCCTCGCTCTGTGTGGCGGCCAACTGCAACCAACAGGGCTTGGTGACACCTGTTTTCGAGTACCCGCGCGATCAGGGAATCTCCGTAACGGGTGGCGTCGTTTACCGGGGAAGCGTGCATCCTCATTGGGCAGGCACTTATTTCCTGGCGGATTTCGGCTCGGGCAGATTCTGGGGTCTCCGGCGAAACGGGGCAGGCACGATGAACCGGACTCTCATGACGCTGCCCGGATGGACGATATCGACTTTCGGCACTGACGAGTCCGGGGAGATCTATGCAGCGCGGCATGGCAGCAATGGCGCCGTATACCGGATGGCAGATGCCAGGCCAGTGACACGGGCCGAACTGGTTACGAATGCCGCGTCTGGAGAACAAGGTGTGACGCCGGGGGGGCGCATCAGGATTACGGGGTGGGGCCTCTCCAACCGGGCGGACTTTGTATACGCCAGGGACTTGGCAGACGATTCGCTGGATGGTTTCCGCATTTGGTTCGGCGAACAGCCCGGCCGTATCGCCGAGATTTACAACTTGGGCGGGCGGGAGGCCGTGGTTGCCATCGCGCCTGATCTTCTGCCCGTGAGTGAGGTGGAGATCACGATCGAGCGGGACGGAGTGAGAAGCCGTCCTGTGTTGGTACACGTGGCCCCGGTTCAACCCGCCATTTTCCCCGGCGTGCTGGAAGAGGCTCCGGCAGGTTCCGAAGTGTCCGTGTTGGCGACAGGGTTGGGTGCGTTCCGCGCGGACGGATCTTGCGGTATTGCCGTGGAGGCGGAATTAGGCGGTCAACCGGCCTCCGTTGAGCTGTGCGAGGCATCGCGGGAGTATGCTGGCGTGGCGCGGATCATTCTCACCCTGCCGCCGGGCCAGAACGGCGATCTCCCGCTGATGATCCGGGCCGGTGGAGTGGCGAGTCCGGCGCTGACGCTGAAAGTCCAATAAAGGTGCGGATACTCTGTCGAGCCCTTTTCCTCGCGGTACGATAGTCAACATTGAGTACAGGACAGCGACGCGGCGGACAATCGAGATATGGCTGATCTGACGGCGCACAGGTCTGCGCGCCGATGGCGGCCAGCGGCCTTGCTTTTCGGAGTGTTGCTAGGGTTGTGTTCCCTGGTTGTGCTTGCAGCGGCGGGGATTACTGAGCTGTTGCTGCTCCTGGCGGCGCGGAACCCACTCAACGAAGCGGTGACGTGGGCCCGGCTGGCGGGCTCCGCCGGACTGGCTGCCGGCGTGGTGATGGTGGCTTTGGACTTGTTCGTTCTGCTCCCGCAAAAAAGACGGCCAATCCGTGTGCGCAATAACTCGCCCGAGTCGCGGCATGTAACCGTAACGCTCACCGCCTATAACGATGAAGCCAGTATCGGCCAGGCGGTGGAGGACTTCCGCGCTCATCCTTTGGTACGTCGCGTGATCGTAGTGGACAACAACAGTTCCGACAGTACGGCCAGGGTAGCAGCCGAAGCGGGCGCGATCGTTGTCTCCGAGAAATTGCCAGGGTATGGCCGGTGCGTGTTTCGCGCCTTGACTGAGGCCGCGCAGTGGGAGGACACAGAGCTTACCGTGCTTTGTGAAGGGGACATGACGTTCCGCGCTTCCGACATCGATAAGCTCCTGTCCTATGTGCCGCACGCGGAAATAGTAAACGGGACGCGAATCGTCGAACAATTGCGGGAAAGAACCACGCAGTTGACGACGTTCATGTATTACGGCAATTTCTTTGTAGGCAAGTTGCTCGAAGCCAAGCATGTTGGCTGGGGCACGTTCACCGATGTAGGGACCACATATAAACTCTGCCGGAATGCGGCCCTCCGGGAATTGTTGCCGCTGCTGAATCCGGCGATCAATCTGGAATTCAATGCACACTTCCTGGATGTTGCGCTTCAGCATGGCTTTTTGCTGGTGGAATGTCCCGTGACGTTTCACAACCGCGTAGGAAAGAGCAAGGGCGGCAACGCCAGTAACTGGCGTGCGCTGAAGACTGGCTTGCGAATGATTTGGGGGATTTGCGCCGGATGGGGAGCATTCCATGAGTGATCCGGGGTATCACAGCACGCGATTTGCGTACGATCCGCGGCGGGAGGCTCTTTGGAAAACGCTGTGCAGGGCCTACTTTGACGCTCTGATCCCTGCTTCCGGCACCGTGCTGGAACTCGGGGCTGGTTATGCGCATTTCATTAACAACGTGCGAGCGCAGCGGCGGATCGCCCTGGACCTCTGGCCGGGTTTTACCGAATACGTGGCCCCGGACGTGCAAGCCCGGGTTGGCAGTGCGGCGGAACTGGGGTTTCTGGAGGACAGCTGCATCGATTTCGTCTTCGCGAGCAACCTCTTTGAGCACTTGACTCAGCCCGAGTTCCGCGAAGTGCTGGCCGGTCTTGATCGTGTCATGGCGCCTGGAGCCACACTGGCAATCCTGCAGCCTAATTACCACTATGCTTACCGGCAATACTTCGACGACTATACGCACGTTTCTGTTTACAGTCATGTGAGCCTTTGCGATTTTCTTGAGTCCGCCGGCTATACGATCCGCGCCTGTCATCCGCGTTTCATGCCGCTCTCAGTGAAATCACGGCTGCCCGTGCACCCGTTCTTGATTCGCCTGTACCTGATGTCGCCCTGGAAACCGATGGGAGGGCAGATGCTGGTGTTGGCGAGCAGTAAAGCCAAGCAGGGGAGCAGCACTTGATGCTTCGCGGGATCTTCCCCTCTTCGCCAACGCTGGCGGCAATTCTCCTTCTTGCTGCCATCCTGTTTGGCATGGCGGCGCATAAGCCTCTCCATCTCGACAACATGGACTTCCCGGCGGCTGCCGCCGCTACGTCCCAAAGCTGGCTGCCCATTTATTACCGCGGAGAACAGGCGCCGCGATATCAAGCGCTTTACCACCCCCCACTGTTCATTTACATGCTGGCTGTTTGGATGAAGGCATTCGGGACCACCGCGGAATCCGCGAGGTTCTTCGGATTCACCTGTCTTCTTGTGTTCGGTGCGGTCACGTGCGTTCTCTTCCGGCAACTATTGGGACGCCCGCTTCGCCGGCAAACACTAGTCTGGTTTTGGCTTCTTTTTCTCCTGAATCCGTATACCCTGCAGGGAGCTTCGATCGTGGATATAGACACGACGGTCTACGGCCCCATGTTGGCGATAGTGACCCTGCTCGCGTTTCGAATTCAGACTGACGGAGTGCGGGGAACGTCCGCTGGGGTGCCCTTCTGGCGATGGGGAGCGCTGAGTCTGGCCATCTGTTGCGCCTTCTGGATGAAGATGACGACCGTGCTTTTGCTGCTGCCCTCGCTCTGGATGATTTTCATCCCCGCGTGGGGCTTGCGCACCTCCCTTTGGCGGGCGCTCGGCGCCTTCGTGGCTGGATTGGGGCTTTTCATCGGCTCCTACCATTTGTACGGCCTGGCGACTGGTCTCAACATCGGATTCAGTTACTCATTCGTGTGGCAGAGCGCCATGCAGAAGGGCGGTTTTGGTACTTCGAACCTGGTGGACTGGTTTTTCCAACGCTCGGCGCAAATGCTCGGTACGTTTACTGGCCTGTCTGCCTGGACGGGACTGTTCTTTTGGGGGTTGCTGCCAGTTTCCGCAATCCGATTGGTTCGGCGGCTTCGGCAGGAACTTACGATTCCGGACTGGAACCTGCTGACGATTCACCTCATATGCCTTGCCGGCACTGCCTGGTACTGTTTCCAGACAATGACTTTCGGCGGGGCGCCCTTCAAGTACACCTTCGTCTTTTGGCCCGCGGTGGTGATGATTGGCGCCATGTCAGCCGCTCAAGTCGCAAGCGCGTTGAAGGGGGATAGCGTGGTCAGGCCGTGGCTGACTTGGCTTGTGGCGGCGGGGTTCTACTTATTTGCCGCGGTTGCCGTGCTGGGGTTGGTAAAGGACACTTTAATTAACGGTGA
Organism: uncultured Solibacteraceae bacterium; assembly: GCA_964460395.1. Taxonomy (GTDB): domain Bacteria; phylum Acidobacteriota; class Terriglobia; order Bryobacterales; family Bryobacteraceae; genus CAYWQS01. Next base: position 30,714 of record CAYWQS010000005.1, read on the forward strand.
CGTGCGTTCCTGGCGAGGCCTGATTGTCTTAGGAATTCCAGCACTCCTGGTCATGGCCGGCCTCTGGGCACAGCGGTCCCGCTTGGTCCCGGCCGCCTGCCTGGTGGTTGGGGTGCTGGCCGGAGGGGGCATCTCTCTTGGTGTTGCGATCCATCAAGCCCGCGCTGACTATGCGACCACTTACGACTACCGCCAGCGAGGCTTTGAAGAGACTGTCGCATTCATCCGCTTGAACACTCGAAAGGACGAAGTGATTGCTTCGATGAAAGACATCGGGTATGCCGCGCAGCGCCGCTTTCATGAAAATTACGCAGCTATATACGGTCCTGATTCACGGGCAAGCGAGCTTATGGATGCCGTAATGTCTGGCAAAGTGCGCTATGCAATATTCACCGAGAATCATGGGCAAGATCAGCTTAGCGTGAAGCCAATTCTGCGCGACTGGGTGAATTCGCGGTGCCGCCTTGTTAAGTCCTTGGGTGACTATCGGATTTATGAATACGTGGACGGATTCCCGGAAAGCCCGAAGTAACGCGCCGCTGTCTTCATCCGGATGGGTGTCTCTGCTACTTTTGCTCTGTTGTTTCGTGGCCATAGGCGCTTCAGCGTTATGGAAGAGCCCCATTCAGTGAAGGCCTTTCAAGAACGGCAACCTTTTCGCCGCCGGAACAGTCCTCGATCCTATTCATTGGAGGCGTTGTGCGTAAAGTCCGAAAAACTGTTGTAGGGAAAATGCCAGCCACTGCCAACGTACCGCCCGGTGCTGCAAATCCACAACGCACAAAAGTTGTGGAGAAATGGCTTTGGTGGATAGTTGCATGGTTGTTACTGGCATTGGCTCCTAAGGCTCCCGAATCCATCGGGGCTGGGATGGATGCTTCCTGGAACTATGCCCTCAACATGATTCACTCGCTTGGCCATAGGTTTGGGCCCGACATCATCTTTACAATGGGCCCGCTGGGATTCCTTTCTACGCCTGATCCTGAATGGGCGTCCCTGTCTTGGGTCGTGATGCTTCGGCTTTACGGATGGTTGATGCTTTCCTGGGGTGTCATTCGCATCGGATTACTTCGTGGACCCGCCGTGGCCCTGATTGCGGTGGTTTGTCTTCTGCCTCAAAGCCTCATGTATTTTCACTATCCCGATGCGTGGCAGGCCGTGGGAGCCGCATTAATGGCGGCTGTCGCCTTCGGGGCATGCCGGAGTTTGCTGGACCTGGCACTGGCCGGCATCTTCGCCGGGTTGTCCCTGTTGTTCAAGTTGAACGAAGGGTTAGTTGCTACAGCCGTGTTCCTCGTGCTCGCTGCATATGCCTTCAGGGCATTACCGCGGCGGCGAGGCGCCTTGTTTGCTGTTGCCTTGATCCCGTGGGCGGTGCTGTTTGGAGGGTTTTGGATTCTGCAAGGGCATCCGCTGGATGCACTGGCGTACGCAAGAAATGGCCTGCAAATCATCGCCGGTTACAATTGGTCCGTCACCGCGATCGGGCCTGCCTGGCAATCCGGACTGGCTGCGATTTACTTCGTTCTGATCGGCCTAACACCCTTGCTCGCACGTTCCTGGTCATACTTGGCCCAAGCGTCACTTCTGCCTGCGCTTTTACTGGCATTCGCGGCGTTTAAGCATGGAATCGTCAGGCAAGACGGACATGCCCTGCTGATGATGTCCAAAATGGCGGCGGGTGCAGTCTTTCTTTTAGTGGCGGCGCAAAGCCGCAGATGGCTTTGCTGGGCAGCGTTGCTCTCGCTGTTTGGGGGACTCGTGCCCTGGTACTTCCACGCAACAACGATACCAACCCGGTTCGAAGCAGCCTGGCAGAGTCTCAAGCCGAGTGGCCTCGTGTCCGGAATGCGCCGGCTTGCCAATCCGGTGGCCTGGTGGGATGATCTGCGCGAAGAGAACGCCAAAGCCCTGCAGGTACTGAAACTCCCCGGCGAGTTCCATCTGCGTTTGGCGGAGCGCGCTGTTGACGCGTTTCCCGAGAACCTCGATGTCATCCGTGCGAACGGATGGCGTTATCGTCCGCGCCCAACCATCCAGTCCAGCGCGTCCTACACGAGACATCTGGACGAATGGAACGCGCAGCATCTCGCCTCGAAGAAGAGTGCAGATTCAGCGCTGTTTATTTGGCATGCCATTGATGCGAGGCACGTGTTCCTGCAGGACCCAGCTACTTTCATGGCGCTCCTGGACAACTTTGAACTCGCCCTGGAGGGAGAAAAGGCTCTCCTGCTGGAGAGAAGGGCGAAACCGGTGAACCGTCCGATGGTTGAACTCGGCACTCACCTGATGCGGTGGGACACCAACCTGTCGCTTCCAAGCACCGCAGATGACGAAATCCTGATGGCGAGGTTCCAGATTCAGCCTTCTCTTCCAGGACGATTGTGGTGGTTCCTGTTCCGGGCGAGTCCGGTCTCTATCATTGTGTCGGATCAAGCTGGCAGGCAGTTGTATTACACCATCGTGCCTGACAATCTTAACTCTCCCGCCATTCTTTCTCCGCTTCCTCGAAGTCTCGACCGGTTCGCCAATCTTCTCCGTGGAGGATCCCCGAGCAAGGATGAACTCATCCACACTCTGGCTTGGTACACACCCCACCCCGATGAGTATCAACAGGAAATCCGTGTGACACTTTACCGTTCCAAACTGAATCCATGAGCAGGGCTCGTTAAGCCGCTCGGGCCATCGCGGGCCGGAATTGCAGACCGCCCGCGGCCGAAGCGCGCAGCCTTCGCCACGCGATCTCGAGGAGGTTCAGGAGGATGGCCAGGGCAAGCAGGCCAGGCCAGAGATTGAGGCGGCTAACGACTGAACGGCCGGCGCTCTCGAATACCGCGCTGGGCGATGGTTCAAACCGCCCGCCCGTGAAGGCCGCCAACTGCCGCAGCAGCGCGGGGTCGTTTCCGTACCGGGAAAACTCCGGCTCCGGGAGGTAAATGCCAGACTCCGGAAACAGACGCGAATCCTCCAGGGGGCGGATGCGGAACAAGCCAGTGCGGGTTCCGATCAGGGCGGCGCCGCGATAGTGCCCCTCCGCCACCTTCTCCATGGGCACGCGAGCCCGGAAATCCTCCGGTCCGAGGACGTAAATGGGCGGCAAGGCCGGCGGCGCGGCGGTATGCCTGGCCAGACGATACTCCACGAGCAACGCGCCACTGGCCGGGTCGTGGCTCACCCGCGCCTCACCCCCGCCGGCCTGCGGCAGCAGGTCGCGCACCAGGTTGACCCAGAAGCGGTCGAACCCCGGCCACGACACCCAGGCTTCCGCCCACCGGCTCTTGGCATCAGAAGTAAAGACGGTAGCGCGGCCCAAGCCGTACTGCCAGCGCGACAGCAGCGGGTCCTCCTTGTCAATCTCAAGCAATAGGTCGGCGCCTGGCTTGTGCTTAAACCGGACGTACCCCTTCAGAGGAGGTGCGCTCTCCATGGAGAGTCCGGAAAGAACGTCTGCCTGCTTCACGACTCGAGGTTGGACCGGACGCTCTACTGTAGTGCTCCCTGTGTGCTCCAAAACATCCTTGATGAGAATCTGCTCCAGTCCGGAAGGGTCGGTCAAGAAATAGGACTTGCCTTTGGCCAGGCTGGCGACCTTTTCCAGGTAAGTCCGGTTGACGTCCTGACCGAGGCCCACAGTCGAAATCGTGACCTTGTTGTTAGCGGCCTCTTGGGCAAGTTGAATCGAGTCACCTTCTTCGGAGATGCCATCCGTGAGAAGGACGATATGCTTGTAGACCCCTTGTGCAGGCAGCGCCCGGCGGTAGGCCTCGGCCAACGCCGGGGCGATCTGGGTGCCGCCATCGGGCGTGATGCCTGCGATCAGACGCTTGATGAGGGTGCGGTCTTCGGCACGGCGGATAGGCACTGCCCACTGGTGACTGTTGTCAAAAATCAGGACGCCGACGTAGTCCACCGGCTTCAGGTTTTCGACAGCTCCGATTGCGGCAAGGCGAGCCAGTTCCATCTTGCGGCCCTCCATCGAGGAGGACTTGTCCACAATCAGAATCACCAGGGCGCCCTCCGGGGTTCGCGGTGGAGCAATCGTGGCAGGCAGCACCCGTTCCAGCGGATCCAGATCGGGTTGCTTCTTCTCGACATACACGTTCTTCTCGCCGCCAATGATCAGCAGACCGCCTCCCTGCTGGACGTACTTTTCCAGTGCGGCTTTCCGGGCTGGCGGAATTGCTTCGAGGTCCCAATTATTGAAGACGACTACCTGGAAGGCGTCCAGCGTTTCATTGGGCAGCGACGAGGCAGAGGTGACCTCGAAGTGGGCGGCCGAAAGCGTTTCGAGAAGGTTGGTGCCGCTGCCTGCCGGATCCTGGGAAAGATACAGGAGCCGTGGCCGTCGAAGTTGCACCGCCTGCTCAAACCGGACCTCGCCCAGTTCTGGCGCCGTCAAAGTGCCGGAAATCGCAATCGCGCCGGGTGTGGATACTGCCGCGGTGACTCGAAGAAAATTCTCACCCGGTTCGATCGTGACGGGGCTGGAACCCAGCAGCTTGCCCTCCGCCCGGAGTTCGACAGAACCGGATGCGCGCGCAGGGGAGTCGAGGACGAGCTCGATGGGGAATTTCTCTCCGGTGAAGGCGACGCCCGGCAGGCGTGCCGAAAGCAAGCGCAATTTCGGCTGCGGCCTCCCTGGCAGGACATAGGTGTCTATGGGAACGCCGAGCAGGCGAGCCTGATGGGCCGCCCGGATTGCGCTGCCCCGCGTTTCACGGCCGTCGCTGATCAATACCAGGCGCGGCACGAGCCCAGCGGGCAACGCCGCAATCGCTTCTAAAACGGATTCCTCGATGTCGGTGGTGCGGCCCGCCTCTCCGGCGGTTGCACGAAGTTTCAACTGAGGCAGCGCCTCGGTCGCATCCAGCGGGCGGATTGAGCGGGCAAAGGGGAACACCAACACCTGGTGGCGGCCCGCGGCGGCCCGCAGGCTTTGTGCCAGCTCAGAAGCTTTGGCCAAGCCCGCCGCTGCTACGCTGTCGCTGGTGTCGACGAGCAAGCCGACGGCTAATTTGGTCTCCGGGACGTCCAGCCCCGGGGCAAACAGCGCCAGCAGGCAGGCGGTCAGCGTGGCTGCTTTGAGCGCCAGGCTGACGCGGCGGGAACGTGTGCCTGCCGGCAACTTTCGGGCGAACAGCCACCACTCCAATGCAATGAGCACCGCACCCAGTACGGCGAGCCATCGCCACAGATCTCGAGGAGCGGCCAGCGAGCCTTGTGCCGAGGGCATCCCTCGGCGGACAGTAGGTGGAGCTTCCCAGGCTGTGTCACCGAGGTCCGGCAGGGTGAGCGAGTACACCTGCTCCATGCCCCCCTGCTGGACTCGGACGCCAGCAGGTTCAGGCAGAAAGAATCGTAAGGACCGGCCCTCTACCGTGAAAGGAAGCGGCTGGCCATCATCCCGTATCACGCGGACTGGATCTTCCTCTGCCGGCCGCGCCAATTCAACGGCCACAGCGCCTGGCGAGCCCGCAATCACTTCACGCCGTCGGAAGGTGGCAGGGGCGCTCCATTCCAGCAGATTGGCGAAGAAAAGAGGTGTGGCCAACTCGTAGCGCATCCCAGACGCCAGGGGATGAAAGCCGAAGACCGCCCGGCGGGGGTCTGCGTCGCTGACTACCGCCAGCGGTCCCTGCGCTCCAGAGGCGAGTACCGTTTCTCCGGGTTCGACGGGGAGCACGCGGGCGCGGTTCAGCTTGAAATCGGCGGCGCGCAATCCACGCACCAATGCGTGGCCGGCGTTCCATTGCGCCACACGGATGTCGCCTTCGATGGCCCGCCCGCGGTTGGGCTCGATCCAGAATGAAGGGCGCTTCCATTCGCTTGCAGGAGCGGTCCGGTCAAAGATGGCCAGATCGGCTTCGGGATCGGGACGGCACGGGCTGGCGGGCAGGTACCGCGCGTCCACGCGGCTCTCCGCCGCGAAAACGTTTCGAAAAAGGGCAGGTTCCGCTGTGCAAATATCCACGCGTGCGGGGCGGAAAGCGGGCACTTCCAGCTGCACGCGGTTATCGGCAGCCAAAGCGTCGCGAAGCCCAAGCCTGACCTCCAGCCAGCCCGCCGCCGTGCTGCGTAGAAGGAATCGGGTTGCTGCCTCCCCGCGTGCCGGGACGGGCAGCGTGGTGGCTCCAAACACAGCGCCCCCCATGGCAGCCACCACGGGTGCTGAGCGCACAGTAGCCCCGTGGTTTCTGATCCGGATGAATACTTCCCAAAGCCCAGGGTCTTCCGGAAGCCGGCGCATGGCCACCCTGGTCAACCCAACGTTGTCCAACGGTTCGCTGACCGGAAGAATTCGCAGATTCGGAGGTACTTGCAGAGCGCCTAACTGGGCGGCAGCAAGGCGGGCATGGCCAACGTAGACAATTTCACCAGCCTGCCGGGCCTGCATGCGCTGCGCCTGCACGGCCAGGGCGAAGGCCTGTTCCAGCGCCAGGGCACCTCCAGTAGGCTGCGAGGCACGGATTGCGGCCGCCAAGGCTCGCCGGTCGGCTTCAAATCCAGTGGCGGGAGCCGCCAGCGAGGCCGCGCGAACCACCATCACGCGATCTTGGGCCGGGATCGCGCCTAACCAGTCGAGTGCGGTCTTGCGGACTTGCTCAGCGAGGATACCCTGGCGTCCCGAAGCTTCCATCCATGAGGAAGTGTCCAGCAGCAACACATGGTCGCGGCCTTGCTGGGCAGGTGAGCCCCAACGGGGCTGCGCAATGGCCAGCACCAGCGCAAGGAGCGCCAGCAGTTGAAGCAGCAGGCTCCACGGCTGATCGATCCGGCGGCGCCGCTGAGGCTGGGCGACCTCCTCCGCGTGCCGCCAGAACCGGAGCGTGGACACGGTCAGCCGCTGGCGCGAACGGCTTAGCAGATACAATGCCACCGTCAATCCACCTGCTAGCGAGAAGATGGCAAGCGCTTCCAGTAAGGAAAGGCCGGCGAAGAACATCTATTCCGCCCTCACTGCTTCGTACGCCGGGGCTCCGGGTCCGCCGTTGAAGTTAAGAATCTGAAAGAGCGCTTCTTCCAACGGCATATCTGTGCAGAGGCCCGCGTACCGGCCCCGGTTGCGCAACGCCAGAGATTCGATTGCTCTGGCGTGATTGTCGAAATCCTCCACGTAGCGGCGGCGCGATTGCTCGTCGAAGGAGATCTCCAGCACCTCCCCGGATTCCGCGTCCGTCAACGCGAGGTCGCCTTGTGCCGAGGGATCACGATCAAACGGGGTCCAGATCTGCAGCAGAAGCAGTTCGTGCCCGAAATCGGCCAGATATTGCAGCGGCTTGAACAGGTCCCCGCCCTCCAGGAAATCCGACAGCACGATGAGGAGCCCGGGTTTCTGATAACGCCCGATAAACTGGCGCGCCACTTCAAAGAACTGGGACTCGCCCGAAGCTTCCAACGCGGTGAGGAAATCAGCGACAGGACCAAAGCGGTGACGCCCCCCGCTAGCCAGGAATGTGTCGTCCAACCGGTGATGAAACGGCTGGAGAAGAATCGAATCGTGGCGGACCAGTCCCACATAGACGAGCGCCGCAGCCAGCTGACGCGCGTAGTCCCATTTCGGCGGGTTCCCTCCTGCTGCCATCGATTGCGAGGCGTCCAGGAGCAGCCTGACTGGCGTCCGGGGTTCGGTCTGGAACATTTTCAGAAACAGCTTGTCCAGGCGCATGTAGGCGCGCCAGTTCACCGCCCGCAAGTCGTCCCCGGGGTGGAAGTTCCGGTGGTCCAGAAATTCCTGGCCGGGTCCGGCGTACCGGGAGGGGTTGTGCCCTCCTACCAATCCACGGAACGACCGTTGCCAGCGCAGAGTGAGAGTTTCCAGCTTTTCAAGCAGGCGGCGGTCAACGAGAAGCTCGGCCATGGGAGGCGGCCTCGGCGGCGGTGCTGGCGATGATTTCTTTCAGGAGCGTCTCTGGAGTCTGGTTGTCGGCATGCGCATCGAAGTTAAGGATGATGCGGTGACGCAAGACGGCAGCGGCCACCTGGTTTACGTCATCGATGGAAACATGCAGTCTCCCCTGCATAAACGCGTAGACTCGGCCGCATTCCACCAGCGCCTGGGCGCCGCGGGGCGAACTCCCATATCGGATATACCGATTGGCAAGCGGGTGGGCGCCCGGCGTTCCGGGCTGTGTCCCCATCACCAGACTGACTGCGTAATCCTGAACGTGAGGAGCTACCAGCACCTCCCGGCATGTCCGGCGGACCTCCAGGATCTCGTCGCGGGTCATAATCTGCTGCAATTCCGGCTCATCCCGCTGGATGGTCCGTTCCACAATCCGGTTCAAATCCTCGCGAGAAGGGTACTCCACCAGGATCTTCATCAGGAACCGGTCCAACTGGGCTTCGGGCAGCGGGTACGTGCCTTCCATTTCGATCGGATTCTGCGTGGCCATCACCAGGAATGGACGGTCCAGCTCATGGGTGGTATTGCCGCTCGTGACAGTCCGCTCCTGCATCGCCTCCAGCAGCGCCGATTGTGTTTTCGGGGTGGCTCGGTTGATCTCGTCCGCCAGCACCAGATTGGCAAAAATCGGCCCATGCTGAAAGCGGAACGTCTTATGGCCGCCGGGATCGGTTTCGATGATCATGCTGCCCACGATGTCCGCGGGCATCAAGTCGGGCGTGAACTGAATGCGGGAGTATTTCAGGTGAAGAACCCGCGAAAGGGTGCGCAGCAGCGTAGTCTTGCCCAGGCCGGGGACGCCTTCGAGCAGTACATGGCCTCCGGCCAGCAGACAGATCAGCACTCCGTCCACAACGTCTCGTTGGCCAACGATGACTTTAGCGATTTCGTTGCGGACTTCATCCAGGCGAGCCACTGCCTGAACCGATCCGTTCATCTCTGGAGCCACGCTACTATTCTAGGCTACCGGAAGATCATTCCCCGGCTGGTGAGTGAGCCCGCTTATCGAAAATCATGTGGCCGGGCTCCAGGCCGTGCTGATCGCAATACTGCAGGTACAACGAGCCGTAACTGTCCAAGACGTAGTCGCCGGGAGTAAATCCTAACGCTTCCGCTGCACGATCGATCCAATCGGGTGGACCCTCGAGTTCCAGCCAATGGCCAATCGGAGTTTCATCCAGCACGGCGCAGCCTGGCTCGCCGGGCCGGTGATACTCTGTCCGGTATTTCTCATACCGGAAAGTTACCAAGTAACCCAGGCGATGCAGAATGGTTCCAAGCGAAACGCCATCCGCCACCCGGGTTTCCAACTCTTCCCTCACTTTGTGTTGTCCAGGTTCCGGCGGACCCTTGTAGGTGAGAATCGATTGGCCGCCATACTCCCTGAGCCGCAGCAGACAGCGCTGCAACCGAAGGGTTCCGTCGGGTTGATCGAAGACGGAATTCGCTTCTAACGCCCGGGGGCCCTGGGCTTGAAACCCGGACGCTTCCAGCCGGCGCCTGCCCTCTTCGGCTGAGGACAGGCGGAGCTTGATTTCTGTTTCCTTGTCAGGCTTTGCCAGTGGGTTCTCCTTGGGACGGCCGCCGGATGATGCCCATCGCGGTGGCAAGTAGTGAAGCCGGGTCAGACAACGTAGACGGCACAACAATGGTGTTCCCGGCCTTGGCGATACGGCCGAATTCCGTAATGTACTGCTCGGCCACACGGAGATTCACCGCCTCATAGCCACCGGGCTGCTGGATCACCTCCGCAACCCGGCGGATTCCCTCCGCAGTTGCCGTGGCGATGGAGAGGATTGCATCGGCCTGCCCTTGGGCCTCGTTGATTTGCTGCTGGCGCCGGGCTTCCGAAGATTTGATCACCTTCTGCTTCTCGCCTTCCGCCGTGTTGATGGCGGCGTCGCGGACCGCTTCTGAGTTAAGGATGGTGGCCCGCTTCTCGCGCTCGGCGCGCATCTGTTTCTCCATCGCGGAAAGGATGTCCGGCGGCGGGTTGATCGATTTGATTTCGTAGCGCAGCACTTTGACGCCCCAGGGGTCTGTCGCCTTGTCCAATTCGCTGACCACCGAGGCGTTGATGTTCGTGCGCTCCTCGAAGGTCTTATCGAGATCGATTTTGCCGATCTCGGAACGAAGCGTGGTTTGGGCGAGCTGACGGATGGCAAAGTAATAGTCCGCGATACCGTAGGACGCGCGCTCCGGGTTGAGCAACTTGAGGTAGAGTACGCCATCCACAACCACCTGCACGTTGTCACGGGTAATACAGACTTGCTCTGGAATATCGATGGCCTGCTCCTTGAGAGAGTGCTTGTATCGAATGACGTCCACGAAAGGCGTCAGGATGTGGAACCCTGCCTGCAGCGTACCGGCATATTTTCCTAATCGCTCCACCACATAGGCGCTTTGCTGGGGCACGACCACGGCTGTCTTCGCCAGCACAATCAACACGAGAAGCAATAAAAAGGCGACAACAAGAAGTCCGCCAATTTCCATGATTTCCTCCTCCGGCCCCTAAATGGCCCGGATGTGCAGCAGCAGTCCCTCGGCCCGCTCCACGAGGCACCGCTGTTTGGCTGGAATTGCACGGTCGCTTACGTTTTGAGCGGACCAACTGGTGCCGCGCAATTCAACTTTGCCGATCGACCCGGCAGGAATTTCTTCGAGAGACACGGCCACCTCTTGCGCAAGATTGTCCAGAGGCAGACCAGACGCCGAACCTTTGAACTTATCCAAAAGTCTCTGGCGGAACAGTAACAGCAGCCCGACCGAAACTACGACAAAGATCAGGCCTTCCAGGGGCAACGATTGGAGTCCGAAAAGTTTCAGGATCCCCACCAATACCGCACCCAGACCGAAGAAAAGGATGTAGAAGCCGCCGGGCGTCAATACCTCGCCCACCATGAGCAGCAGCCCCAGCAGAACCCACATCCACCAGGTCACCGAGATGTCTCCCATGACGCCGAATCCTCCGCCTCGAATCATACCCTACCTGGGCGAAGGAAAACGAAACCAGGAGGCCAAAGCTACTGTTGCAGCTTGACTTTAACGATCGTGAGCGAATGCTTAGGGAAAGTATGTACCCACGATGTGCCAGCGGCGGCCGTCTGCGTTACTTGGGGCCGGACTTTCCGGTCGTCTCCGAATGTATGCGTCACCTTCAGGTCGTCGTGGTACATCCGCCAGATCTCCGCATTACCACCAAACCGGCCGCTCACCGTCTCGATCCGCGCGGAAATGTCCATTTTCTCGCTGCGATTGAGCACGTTTAAAAACAGCGTGCCCGTTTTCGGGTCGAAGGTGGTGGAAACGTCCAGGTAGTTCAGAGGCTTCCTTTGCCCCACCTGATACGTAGGCGACCGCACCCACGCATCCAACGCCTGGTTTCCTCCTTGCTTGGCGTACTCGGCGATGGGGAAATAGATCGGCTGCAGGAACAGCCCCTTTTCGTTGGTGAAAATCGGTGCGATCACGTTCACAATCTGCGCCAGGTTGGCCATCTTCACGATGTGGGCGTGCCGGATGAACGAGTTGAAAAACATGCCCATGGCGAGGGCATCTTCGAAATTGTAGATTTCCTCAAGCCGCGTTGAGCCGGTTGCATGTTCTGAGCCGCCGCGCGCGCGGTACCACACGTTCCACTCGTCGTACGCGATGTAAATCGGGCGGCGCACCGGCCGTCCGGAAAGTGCCGCCCGAATAAGTCCCTCAGTCACTTGGATCCGGTCGTCGATGTCCTGCGAAGCTGCCAGAAACCGCTCCAAGTTGTTTTCGCGGTTGCCAATGTAGGTATGGAGGGAAATATAGTCGATTTCTCCGCGCAGCCGTTCCAGAACGGCGCGGTTCCAGCCGATCCAGTCGGAGTTCGGTCCGAAATTGGAAGAGCCGCTGCCGATCAGCTTAATGCTGTCATCCACGCGGCGCATGGCCTTGGCCGCTTCGAGTGCAAACTTGACGTAATCTTCGGCGTTTTTGTGGCCAAGCTGCCATGGCCCGTCGATCTCGTTGCCTAGGCCCCAGTACTTGACGTTGTAGGGTTTGTCGCGGCCGTTCTGCCGGCGCAACCGGGCCCAATACGTGTCGCGCGACTCGTTGGTGTATTCCACCCACTGGCGCGCTTCCTCAACCGTGCCCAGGCCTGCATTGATGCAGATGTAAGGCTCGACCCCGATCTTCTCGGAGTACTGCAGAAACTCGTCGGTTCCAAACGTATTCGGTTCCAGGGCGCCCCAGGCGCCCTCGGGCCGCACCGGCCTCTGATTGCGGGGCCCGATCCCGTCTTTCCAGTTGTAGCCGGAGACGAAGTTGCCGCCCGGCCACCGCAAGATGGTAACCCCCATCCCCTTGATGGCCTCCATGACGTCCTTCCGTGCGCCGTCTTTATCGGACAGGGGACTTCCCGGCTCATAGATGCCGCCGTAAATGCAACGACCCAGGTGTTCGGCGAAATTGCCGAAGACGTGGGGATGTACCTCTCCGATGACGCGGTCGGTATCCACTTTGATGCGGGCTTGCGGTGCCTGAGCAAGTAACGGCAAAGCCGCAAGCGTCATGCTGAAGAGCCGGGTTGATGTTCGCATGGCTGGAATGCAGCCAGTATATGCGGAGTCAAGGCAGGTCGTCGATGGACTTGGGCCAATCGGCGCCTAGCAACCGGGACAGGGCACGGTCTGCCAGGAGCCTGCCGCCCGTCTGGCACCTGGCGCAGTAATTGGTCTCGTTCGAGGCGTAACGGATGCGCTGAACTTTGCTTTCACACCGCGGGCATGGCTGGCCATACTTCCCGTGCACTGCCATCTGCGGTCGGAACGCCGTTACCTTTTCAGGAAACTCATCGTCCGACAGGCAGTCGATCCAGAGGCGCAAAGTCTGTTGCATGGCCTCGTGCAGCCGCGCAAGATCCGGCTCACTCAATTTACGCGTCAATGCAACCGGGGAGAGTTGCGCCTGCCAAAGGATTTCGTCGGAGAACGCGTTGCCAATGCCAGAAATCACATGCGGATCGGTGAGAGCTCGTTTCAGGGTATGGTTCTCGCGAACCAGGGCGCACTGGAACTCTTCCAACGTACACTCCAATGGTTCCAGCCCTCCCGGATCAAGCTGCTGAAGTTCTTTCGAGTCCGCCACCAGCGTGAGAGAGGCCCGGCGCTGGGTTCCCGCCTCAGTGAGCGATAGCTTGCCCGCGTCGAACTCGAAAACCGCCAGGGTTTTGCCCGGCGTTTTGCGTTCCCAGTGCAGTCTCCCCGCAATCATCAGGTGCAGCACCGCCCATGCGCCGTGATCGAACTCCAGGCAGATCCGTTTTCCCAAGCGGCGCAACGACGTTACCGTGCGGCCTTCAATTTCTGTCAGCGGTGGCCGGACCGAACGGAGCAGAAATGGCGAGTGCAACGAAACCTTCAGAAGGCGCCGCCCCAAAACGCGCGCCGACAGAGCCCGCAGGTAAGCCTCTATATCCGGCAACTCCGGCATCGTTACCCAGCATACTGCCGGGTGTTACTGCTTCTGGCGTCCGCGCAGTTGAATGCCCAGCTCTCGAAGTTGCCGTTCGTCCACCACGGACGGCGCTTCGCACATCAGGTCCGTGCCGCGCGCAGTCTTCGGGAAGGGAATCACGTCTCGGATTGAGGTCTCTCCAGCCAGAATCATCACCAGCCGGTCCAATCCCAAAGCGATGCCGCCATGAGGCGGCGCGCCGTATGTCAAGGCATCCAGCAGGAATCCGAATCGCCTGCGAGCCTCTTCCTCGCCCATGCCCAACGCCGAAAACACCTGCGACTGCACGTCCTGCCGGTGAATACGAATCGAGCCGCTGCCCAGCTCCGTTCCGTTCAGCACCACGTCGTAGCTGCGGGCACGGCATCGGGCGGGATTTGACGTAAGCTTCTCCAGATCCTCATCCTTGGGCGAGGTAAACGGATGGTGAGCTGCCATCCAGCGTTGTTCCTCCTCGTCCCACTCGAACATCGGAAAATCCAACACCCAAAGGAACTTGAACACGGAGGGGTCTAGCAGCTTGTGCCGGTCATTGAACTTCTGCGCTGCGAAAAGCCGGAGCTGTCCGCAGGCCTGGAACACTGTCTCTTCCGGCCGGTGGCCCTTCGGTTCGCCCGGCCACCCGGCCAAAATCAGCAAATCGTTCTCGCCTGCCCCCGTCCGCTCGCGCACCCGCGCCATCGCTTCTGGAAAATCACGTTCCAGCCGCTTGGCGTCGTCGAACACGCGCAAGCCCCGTTCTTGCCCAAAGGCCTTCAGCTCGTCCCGCTCTTTGCGGCTCACGGCGCCTGTGCTCGGAATAGGAATGGCTACCAGCGGCAATCCCGCAGTGGCCAGATTCGCCTCGGGCGGGAACAGATCCTCTACCGGCCAAAAGCGTGGCACCCGAAGGTCCGGCTTGTCGATTCCATAACCGGCCATCGCCTCGGCGTACGTCATCCGCGGAAACGGAGCGCTTACCTCGTGCCCCGCCACCCTGCAGGCTTCCACCAGCAGACGCTCGATCACCTCGAACACCTGCTCCTCCTGTGGGAAGGACATCTCGAGATCGATCTGCGTAAACTCCGGCTGCCGGTCGGCCCGCAAATCCTCATCCCGGAAGCAGCGCACAATTTGGAAATAACGCTCGTACCCGCTGACCATCAGCAGTTGCTTGAAAATCTGAGGCGACTGCGGCAGTGCATAAAACGTCCCCAGGTTGAGCCGCGACGGGACGAGAAAGTCCCGCGCCCCCTCGGGTGTCGAGCGGGTCATGAAGGGCGTCTCGATTTCGAGAAAGCCCTGCTCGTACAAACTCTGGCGCACTGCCAGCGACATCCGGGAACGCAAAATGATGTTGCGCTGCATCCGTGGACGGCGCAGATCGACATACCGGTATTTCAATCGCGCGTCTTCGCTGACGTCCACATGATCTTCCAGGGGGAATGGCGGCGTCTCCGAAGTGTTCAGCAGCCACAACCGTTCTGCCACCACCTCGACTTCACCGGTCGGAATGTTCGGGTTGATGGTTTCCGCGGAGCGCTTCTCCACTACACCTTCCACGGCGATGACGTATTCCGACCGCAACATTTCTGCTTTGTTATGCAGGGCGGCGTCGCACTCCGCACGGAATACAATCTGCGTCACTCCCTCCCGGTCGCGCAGATGAATAAAAATGACTCCGCCCAGATCGCGCCTCCGGTGCACCCAGCCCATCACCAGGGCACGTTGGCCCTCGTCGCTGGCGCGCAGTGCTCCACAGTGGTGTGTCCGGCGGAGGTCGCCCAAAAAGTCCAAGGATATCTCTTGCGGCATGGAAAAACGGCTGCTGATGAAATGTTCTGCTATTGTACCTTGTGGCCTGTTGACTAATTGCCGGTGCGGCCAGACAAGCGTGCAAAAAGCTCCGGTTTCGTGTAGTTTTGCTGCTCTCCGGACTGCATGTCCTTCAACGCATACACCCCAGCGGCGATCTCGTCACTGCCAAGGATCAGCGCATAGCGGGCCCGCATCTTGTTGGCGACTTCCATCGACCGCTTCAGCTTGGGATCCGCGGAAAGCTCTACGCCAACACCTGTCCGGCGCAGTTCCCGGGCTAGCACCGCCGCGTGCTCCTGCGCCTGGTCACCGAGCGGAATCAGGAAAAGGTCGGGCCGGATCAATTCGGCAGCATTCACCTTCTCCTCGATCGTCATCACCAGACGGTCCTCGCCGATGGAGAACCCGATCCCTGGCGCGGGCACGCGCGAACCGAGGAGTTCGGCCAACCCGTTATACCGCCCGCCGCCACACACGGCGTTCTGCGCGCCTAGCGCGCCGTGGACGATTTCAAACGTGGTCTTGGTGTAGTAATCCAACCCACGCACCAGGCGGGGCTTGACCTCATAAGCGATGCCGCGCGCATCGAGCAGCCGGCAAACGGTGGCGAAGTGCTGCCGGCACTCCTCATTGAGGTATTCGTGGATGCTCGGCAGCGTCGCAATGTACGCCTCGTCCTGCTCTTCTTTCGAATCCAACACTCGCAGCGGACTCGTCTCCGCCCGCCGCTGGTTGTCCGGCGAAAGCTTGTCTTTAATTCCAGCCAGCCGCTCCCGCAACACAGCCACATAACGCGCCCTCGACTCGGCGTCCCCCACCGAATTGATCAGCAACCGCGCACCCTGAACGCCGCACCGTTCCAGCAGTTCCATCGCCAGTTCAATGACTTCGGCGTCGATCAGCGGCGAATCGGACCCGATTGCTTCCGCGCCAATCTGCGAAAACTGCCGGTATCGGCCTTTCTGCGGCCGCTCCCGCCGGAACATCGGCCCGATGTAGTAAAGCTTCTTCAGACCCGGGACTTGGTCCAGCCGGTGTTCGATATACGCTCGGATCACCGAAGCCGTATTCTCGGGCCGAAGCGTGAGCGACGAACCATCTCGGTCCTCCCACGTATACATCTCCTTGGAGACGATGTCCGTCTCCTGCCCTACGCCTCGTGCGAAGAGCTCGGTTACCTCGAAAATCGGTGTGCGGATCTCTTGATAATGGAAGGTGCGGAATACCTCCCGCGCCGTCCCCTCCACCTGGTTCCACACGGCCGACGACGGGGGCAAAATGTCCCGCGTCCCTCGTACTGCCTGCATCTAGCGCACGCCCTCTTCGAAGTAGTCCTTGCGGTAACGGATGTAGCGCTGGGCGTTTTCGGCGAACCTTTGCTTCTCGTCCTCCGTCACGGCCCTTTTCACTTTGGCTGGCATGCCCATCACCATCGATTCCGGTGGGATCTCCATCCCCTCCGGCACCAGTGCGCCCGCCGCAATCACGCTGCCGCGTCCAACCCGCGCCCCGTTCAGCACAATGGCGCCGATCCCGATCAGGCAGTCGTCCTCCACCACACACCCATGCAGCACGGCCATGTGTCCGACTGTCACCCGGTTGCCCAGGATCACGGGGTACTTGTCCAGTTCTCCGTGCAGCACCGAATTGTCCTGGATGTTGGTGTCGTCACCGATTTCGATCCGGTTCACGTCGCCCCGCAGCACCACGCCGGGCCAAACACTCGCACGCTCGCCTAGCGTCACGTCCCCGATTACATGAGCCCCCGAATCCACATACGCGGTTCGGGCAATCTTGGGCAGAATGCCCTTGTATGGTCGAATCATGGCTGGAATCTCTTATTTTCGCACGGGCCTTTGCGCTACTGTGATTAGTTTGGGATTGTCTTCGCAAGGAGCCTGAATTGCCCCGCAAACTCCCTCCGCTTGTCGTTCTATTCACGGCAACCCTCGCTGCCCAGGACTACCAGCCGTTGGCAGCCATCGAGCAGCAGGTAAAAGCTTTCGTGGCCAAGCATCCGTCGCTCGCTGTTCTGGAAACCATCGGAACTTCCGCAGGAGGGCGCCCCATCCTCGCTTTGCGTGTCGCGGCCGCAGGAGCGGTCGAGCCTGACCGCCGACCTGCCATCTTTGTCGGGGCCAACATTGCGGGATATCACAACGCTGGCTCGGAAGCTGCCATGGCGCTGCTCACTCGCCTCACTGGCTCTTCTCCTCCCGCCGACATCCTCAAAACGCGCACCTTTTACATCGTTCCGGTCCTTAACCCGGACGGGCACGACGCCATGTTCGGCGCCGCCCGCCGCCGCATGCCCGGCCATGCCAAACCTATTGACCGCGACCAGGATGGACTTACAGGCGAGGATCCGCCGGACGACCTCAATGGCGACGGGCGCATCACTCAAATGCGCGTTCTCGATCCTGCCGGAACCTGGATCCCGGACCCCAAAGATCCGCGCCTTTTGGTGCAAGCCGAACCTCTCAAAGGTCAGAAGGGCCAGTACAAGCTCTACACCGAGGGCAAGGACGACGACGGGGACGGCGCCTACAACGAGGACGATGTCCATGGAGTCCAGCCCGACCGCAACTTCGCCCACGCTTTCCCCTACGACAATCCGGAAGCCGGTCTATTCGCCAGTCATGCCCCCGAATCGAAGGCGATCATGGATTACCTGCTCAAGCACCGCAACATCGCCTTCGCCTTCGTCTTCGGCCCGGCCAACAATCTGCTCGAAATTCCCCGGAGCGTGGGCGGCGGAGCCGATCCCTCGGCCGCCCGCATCCGCCCGACCGGTTTCATCGCAACCAATCTCGGCCTCGACCGCGACCGCGAATACACCATCGACGAGATTTGGGAACTCGCCAAGGATTTGCCCATGGTCCGTCAGCAAAACCTGACGAAGGAACAGTTGGCCCAATTCCTCGGGGGCGGTCCTGCCGTCAATCCTGCTCCTGAGGATCTGAAAGTGATCAACCTTTTGGCCGAAGACTACAAGAAGCGTCTGGATAAAGCCGGACTCGACTCGAAGCGAAGCGCCCGGCAATATCAGGCTGGTGGGTTCACCCCCTGGCTCTACTACCAATACGGCGTGATGGCTGTTGAACTCGACGTGTGGGGTATCCCCAAAGCCGCTGCCGCTTCTCCAGGAAATTCGAGCGGCGATGCACTGACCCTGGAAGCGCTCGAAAAGATGTCACCCGCCGACTTTGAAAACCTCAGTGACGAAAAGCTGGCCGCTTTCCTCAAGGAGCGCAACGCACCTCCCATGATGACCCCCGCAATGCTCAAGGGCCTGGTGAAGAGCGGGCAGGCCACCCCAGCTCAAATGGCCGCCCGCGTCAGGTCCATGGGTGCTGGCGGCGGGGCTGCGGCCCCCCTGTCCCGGAGCGGAAGCGATCTGATGGCCTGGATTGACGCCAATGCGCCCCAGGCTTTTGTACCCTGGACGCCAGTCACTCTGCCCGGTGGCATCCAGGCGGAGGTTGGCGGTCCCGACCCCTTCGTTGATATCGCGCCACCTTACCGCTTCCTGCTGCCTGCCATCGAGGCCCACGTGGAGACCGTGCTTGACGCCGCCTCCAAGCTGGCTGAACTCGAGGTTGCCGCTGTGTCCAGCGAGCCGCTCTCCAGCGGTGTTTGGAAGGTAAAGGCCACGGCCCGCAACAAAGGCGTCCTGCCCACGCACACCCAGCAGGCGACGCGAGCGCGCACCTATCTCCCAGTCCGGCTCGAAATCAACCCCGGTCTGGAGGCCCGCCTGCTGCACGGCCGCCGCTTCGTCGTCAGCGAACGCCTGGAGGGCGGCACAAACTCCCTGCAGGGCGAGTGGATCATTCAGGCAAAGGCCGGAACCGAAATCTCCTTTCTCGTCACCAGCGACAATGCTGGCGAAGTTACGGCCAAGCACCGGTTGGGAGGCCAGCAGTGATGCGTCCCCTTTTTGTTGCTCTTTTCATCCTTCGTTCGTTCGCCGCGGAGCCGATCAAACCCGCCAAGACGCCTCCGGACCCGGCTTTCAATCGCTACAACGACTACTCGCAGGTCGTCGAACTTCTCCGGGGCTATGCTGCCGCCTATCCCGATTGGGTTCGCCTGGAGAGCATCGGAAAGACCCTGGGAGGCCGGGACACCTGGCTTCTCACCGTAAACAACCCTAAAACCGGCCCCGCTGCCGGCAAGCCTGCGTTTCTGGTCGATGCCGCCATCCACGCCAACGAAATCCAGGCCACCGAAACGGTTCTCTATTCCATCAACTATCTGCTGAAAAACTACGGCAAACTCCCGCGCGTCACCGAGGCCTTGGACCGTGCCGTCTTCCACTTCGTCCCGATGGTGAGCCCGGACAGCCGGGAGAAGTGGTTCAAAGAGCCTTCCACTGCGAATTACCCGCGCACCGTTCAGGTCCGCATCGACGACGATCGCGACGGCCGCATCGACGAGGATGGCTACGACGATCTGGACGGCAACAACATCATCACCCAGATGCGCAAGAAAGTCCCTTTGGGCGAAGGTACGCACCGCCTTGATCCCAAGGATCCCCGGATTCTCGTTGCCGTCCAACCCGGCGAGCGCGGCGACTACATCCTGCTAGGCATCGAAGGTTATGACAACGACGGGGACGGCCAAGTGAACGAAGACCCCGTCGGCTACATCGACCCTAACCGCACCGGGGGCTATCAGTGGCAGCCCCGTTACGTGCAAAACGGCTCGTCCGATTATCCGCTGCAAATCCCCGAAACCCGGAACATCGCTGAGTGGGCCCTGGCTCACCCCAACATCATTGCCAACCTCAGCTACCACAACACGGGACGGTACATTCTCCGAGGACCCGGATCGAAAGCCGAGCCGCGTTACATGCCTTCGGACCTGCGCACATATGACTTTCTGGGCAAAGAGGGCGAAAAATTGCTGCCCGGCTACCGGTACGGTGCGTCGGGCGAACTCCTCTACACGGTCTATGGAGGCACCACCGACCATTTCCATGGCGTCGTGGGCGCCGTCAGCATGGTGTTGGAGTTATTTGGACAGGTCGCCGATTTCAACAACGACAAGCAGGTCTCCGAACAGGAACGCATGAAGTTCAACGACGATCTCGCGCAGGGCCGGCAGTTCGTTGACTGGAAAGAAGTGGAACATCCCCAATACGGCAAGATCGAAGTGGGCGGGTACCGCCATGACACGGGCCGGATCCCCGAAGGCTGGCAACTCGAAGAGGAGTGCCACCGCAATCTGGCCTTCCTCATGCTGGTGACCCACCACCTGCCCAAGCTCAGGTTTCACGAGCCCGTGGTTGAAAGGGTGGAAGGCAGCCTCTACAAGATCCGCGTCACGGTGGAGAACGAACGGGCCATCCCCTCTATGCTCGCCGTCTCTCAACGGCTGAAGCGGCATCGCCTGGATGTCGCCACACTCGAAGGCGCCAAAGTTCTGGCCGGAGGACTCGCCCAGAACGCCTATCTGAACCGGATCGATTTTCAATCGCATCGCCCCGCCCGCCTGCTGGTCCCTGGCGTCGAGGGCTTCGGCACCCGCACTCTGTACTATCTCGTCGAGGGGCAGGGAGAGGTCACCATCACCTATGACAGCCTGAAAGCGGGCAAAATCACCCAGAAACTCCGGTTGCCATAGCAACCCGGTGCTCCCTGGAGGACCTCGGGGCTACAATTCGGGTATGTCTCTCCGGTGGAGCCTCTTCACGCTGGCAATTGGTTGCAGTGTCCTCGCCCCGGCGCAGGATCGTCAGCCGTTCACCACGGCCGCTATGATGCAGGTGAAGAGGATCTCCGATCCCCAGGTTTCGCCCGACGGCCAGTGGGTCGCCTTTACCGTCGCCGAAGTGGACCTGGAGGGCAACCGCCAGAAACGCCAGATCTATATTGTGCCGGCGTCAGGTGGTGAGCCGCGTGCCCTGACCTCGGAAGGCGCCAATACCCACCCGCGCTGGTCGCCCGACTCGAGGCGTATCGCGTTTCATTCCACCCGCTCCGGAGACTCGCAGATCTGGGTGATGGACGCCGATGGCGCCAACCAAAAACAACTCAGCCGCCTCTCCACAGGTGCAGAAGGCCTGAAATGGAGCCCCGATGGGAAGTACATGATCTTCACCAGCGAGGTCTGGCCAGACTGCAATGCCGACGATGCCTGCAACCAGAAGAAACTCGACGCGGAGAAGGCCAGCGCCGTCAAGGCTCGCATCTACACTTCACTTCTCTACCGCCACTGGAACCAGTGGAAGGGGCCTCGCCGCAAACATCTCATGGTGATGCCCTCCGAAGGCGGCGCCATTCGCGACTTAACGCCCGGTTTTACTTATGACGTCCCGCCTTTCTCGCTTTCGGGTGGCGACGACTACGAGATTTCTCCTGACGGCAAGGAAGTAGTCTACGCCGCCAACCTGGATGCCGACCAGGCGACAAGCACGAACTGGGAGATCTTCCTTGTTCCTTTCGAGGGCGGAGAAGCCCGTAAACTTTCCTCCAGTCCTGGGGCCGACGCCTCCCCCCGGTTCTCTCCCGATGGCAAGTTCCTGGCCTGGAGGATGCAGGCCAAGGCCGGGTTCGAAAGCGACCGGTGGCGTTTGGTCGTCCTGAACCGGGAGGCCGGCGCCGCCACGGTCATCACCGAAAGCATTGACCGCAACATCACGGGCTTCACTTGGCATCCCGACTCCAAGCGCATCGCCTTTACCTTGGAAGACCGCGGCCTGCAGACGGCTCAATTGATCCCTGCTGTTGGTGGCGGCGCCCGCATCATCACTCAGGGCGCCAAGCATGTGGACGACCTGTCTTTCTCCTCCGATGGCAAGACTCTCGTCTACTCCGAGCAGAGCGGCTCACTGCCTGTCGAAATCTACCGGGCCAATTCTTCGGGGGGAGCCCCTGTCCCTCTCACCAGAATCAACGAGGCCCTGCTGCGACAGTATCAGTTGACTCCTTTCGAGGATTTCAATGTCGCGGGCGCCGGCGGGACGCCCGTCCATTCCTTTCTGGTAAAACCTCCCGCCTTCGATTCCTCAAAGCGTTACCCCGTCCTGTTTCTCATCCACGGCGGGCCGCAGGGCGCCTGGAGCGAGTCGTTCTCCTACCGCTGGAATCCCCAGGTTTTCGCCAGTGCGGGATTCCTGGTCGTCCTGCCTAATCCGCGAGGTTCCACGGGTTATGGCCAAAAGTTCACGGACGAAATCAGCGGCGACTGGGGCGGGATGGTTTACGACGACATCATGGCCGTCGTCGACTACGTCGCAGCGCTGCCCTTCGCTGACCCCGAGCGCATGGCCGCTGCCGGAGGCAGCTACGGCGGCTACATGGTGAACTGGATTCTCGGCCATACCAACCGGTTCAAAGCGCTGGTTTCCCACGCCGGCGTCTATGACCTGCGCAGCATGGGCGGCGAAACCGAAGAGCTGTGGTTTACTACCTGGGAGTTCAAAGGGTTCCCCTGGGACACACCGGAACTCCATGAGAAATGGTCGCCTTCGGCGTTCGCGAAGAGCTTCCAGACCCCCACCCTGGTCATCCATGGTGAACTGGACTACCGCGTCCCCTACGGCCAGGGCCTGCAACTCTTCACCGCACTGCAGGCGCAGAAGATCCCTTCCAAGCTCCTCCTCTATCCGGATGAGGGCCATTGGATCCTGAAGCCGCAGAACAGCGTTCTCTGGTACAAAACCTTTCTGGACTGGATCCAGGAATTCACCATGAAGCGCGAATAGCCCGGGCAGCAGCCAGGTTGGAGGCACGAGATGAAGATTGGTCTCTATAGCATCACTTACCGCGGCGTCTGGTACCGGGGTGGAGCCGTGAATCTGTTCAACCTCATCCGCCTGGCGCGGCAACAGGGATGGGAAGGACTGGAACTGGACGCCGAGCGCCCGCATGCGGCGCCGATGGACTTGGCTCCTGATGACCGGAAGCGTCTTCGCGATCTCGCCGGGGAAGAGGGTGTGGAATTGTGTGCGGTTTCGCCAAACTGTGATCTGTCCAGTCCCGTCCCGGTGCAGCGCGAGGCGATGATCTGCTACGTCCGGGAGTGCATCAAACTGGCTCGTGACCTGGGCGCGCCCATCTGCAAGATCTTCGCGGCGTGGCGCGGCATCACGCTCTACGACGGACTCGCAACCTACGACGACACCTACGGCTACCGTCAATACGGTTTCTGGAAGGGCGACCGGCGCGGGTTCGTCGTCGAGTCGATGAAGGAACTGTGCCGGGTGGCGGAGGATCACGGAATTGTTCTGGCAATGCAAAACCATGGCCCCGACATAGTCAACCGCTACCAGGATGTGCTGGCCCTCATCGAAGAAGTGGGCTCGCCGGCTTTCAAGGCGTGTATGGACATTAACATCGAACCGGAAGCCGATTCGCCGGACCATGCGCGGGAAATGGCGTCGGCGAGTGGACCACTGCAGGTTCACTCTCACATGAACGGGGAATTCGCACGCGGCGAGGATGGCAAAGTAAGGCTGGTAGCCGGAGGTTACTTCGACAAGGGGTTCTGGGGACGCCAGGTTGCCTATCCCGCCTACATCGATGCCCTCGTGGCCTCGGGATACCAGGGCTATGTCAATTGGGAATTTTGTCATCCAGCCCTGCAAGATGGCCATCCCGCCGGAATCGAGTACGTGCACGAGCAGACCAGACTTGCCCACGAGTATCTTGCGGGGCTGCGCGCTGATGCGCAGCGGAAGGCCGCAAACGCTTCAGCGGCAGTTCCCAGCCATTCGGGATCTGGTGTAGCTTAAATTGCTGGAGGCCGTAGTAATGAAGAAACAAGTCGCGGTTTGGCTTTTCTTCCTGGCTCTGTTGAGTGCTGCTGTTCTTGCGGCTGCGCCCGCTGATCTGGCGGGCAAATGGCGTGCCGAGTTCACGACACCGGACGGAACCCAAAGGGTGAATACCTTCACCTTCGTGGTCGAAGGAGACAAGCTGACAGGAACAGTCGCGGGCGGGCAGGATGAGGCCCCGCTGAAAGATATCAAGGTAAGTGGAGACTCAATCACTTTCAGCGCCGAACGGCAGTGGGGTCTGTTCATCTACAAGGGCAAGATTAGCGGCGACGAGATCAAGTTCACGGTTCAGCGGGAAGACGCCACGTTCGAGATGACGGCCAGGCGAATGAAGTAAGGCCCATCGGCCGCTCTCCTGAGTCGCGCGTACTGGTTGGCTGGCTGTTCTCTGTCTCAGGCCGAGAGAGTCCGGAAGCAGCTATTGCCTTTGCCGTAATCCGAAAAACGCACCCTTGTCCAGTGACGCATCTACGGCCACGTCGAAGAAACCCACCATCATTTCGTCTGTCGAGGGCTCCCCGTAACGCACTTCTTGTAAGGGATCCGGATTCCGTGGATTGTTGGGAGAATTGTCATACCACGCGGTGAATCGCAGCCTGGTGCCGGCTGGCAGGGCCAAAGGCCGTCTCAGCTTGTAGGCAAGCTGCCAGAAAAAGTCATAAGGCCGGACTTCCAGCCATGTCTCCACGCGGCCTCCTGCTTCTACTCGCTCGAACGCAAAGGCCTTTCCTCGTAAGTGCAGATGGGGAAACAGCGACAAGAGGCGTGCCGGCCCTGGCAGCGTACCGGATACCTGCACCCGGTGATCCGGCGATCCCGGGGGGATCACGAAATCGGTCGCGCTCATTTGCAGTGTCAGCACTCGCTCTGCTGGTAGTCCAGTGAACACCAGGCCCAGCGACGTGCGGTCGCGCTCTTCTCTCCCCGTTGGTGTGTAATGCATCTGGAACACGAGGTCCGAACCAGCCGGGATCTTCTTGGCCATTCCCGCCGGCAGGGCCATAGGGCCCTGTCCAGGTGTGTAGATTGCCAGAATGTCACTGGTGGTCACCCTGCGGTTATCTCCCCGCAGCCACTCGGATTCCGGCTCGCGAACATAAACCACCACGTGGTGCACTGCCGCCCGCGCCCCGGGCCGGATCTCCGCTGCGCGCACCCAGCGGTCCTCCTGCAAGCCCAGCGGCACGACAACGAACTGATAGTCGATCTCCTCCCGCGCCGGAATACGGATGGACTCCCGCATGCTCACCACCATGTCCGGTCGACCGATGTTCCACCCGGGAATCCAATCGACGGGACGTGGTCCATCCGCCGGATTGCCCCGTGGCGCGCCCAGACGTACCCACTCCTCAATCCTGGCAATCTCTTCTTGCGAAATCCTTGGAGCGTTCTCGAACTCCAGTGTCCCCCGGGCCGCAAACCATGGCGGCATCTTTCTCAGCCGCAATGCTTGCCGGATCGACCGCGCCCAAGGCCGGGTCTGCTCATAGGTCAGCAACGGCATCGGGCCGATCTCGCCCGGCCGGTGGCAAACCTGGCAGTGAGTCTGGAGCAGGGGTTCGATGTCGCGGTGAAACGAAGGTGGCGCACCGGCCGCCACCATCGCGGACAGACAGAAAAGCCGGCTAACGCGGAGGCTCGTTGAGGCCACGGAAGAAAAACCATCCGCCCAACAGCAACATCAACACCGCACTCGCCACAAGCACCCAACGTACGGTGAACTCTTCGAATAAGGCGAAGGCCAACACCAGATCGATTACCCCGCTCAGTAGCAGGATCACGGCAATCAGTTGCTTGCTCCGCAAAGCGACCTCCGGAGCAAGTTAAGAGCCGTCTGTACGGCAAAAGACCGCACACGCGCGCGCCCGCCCGGAAACCGGAAACGCCTCGCCTCCACACTGCCTGGTGTCGCCAGCCCGATCCACACCGTCCCTGGCTCCATCCCAGGTGTGGCGCTCTCCGGCCCCGCTTCGCCCGTTACCGACAAAGCATATGTCGCGCCCGTCCGGTCGCGCGCCGAGTCGGCCATTGCCAGGGCAACCGCCTCGCTCACTACGCCTTCGCGCTCCACCAGCGCTTCATCAATGCCCAGCAGCCGTGTCTTCATCCGCCGGCCATATACCTGGAACCCACCTAAAAACCAGCCCGAAGCACCTGGCGCTTCGGTAACCCGGCCGCCAAGGAGCCCGCCCGTGCAACTCTCCGCCACCGCCAAGGTCGATTGGCGCTCCATGAGAAGCGCCCCCACCACCGCTTCGAGCGGCGCACCGTCAGTGGAGTAAACCCGGTCGCCCAATGCCGCCAGCAGTTTCTCCCCCAGTTCTGAAGCCAGCCGCTCCGCCTCGTCCCGTTCCGGACACTGGGCACGCAAATGAATCTGAACATCGCCCGCCGCAGCCAGAATCGTCGTCACCGGGTTTGCGTAGGGCTTATAGATTGGCGCGATCAACGCATCCACGTCGGATTCGCCCATGCCCGCCACGCGATACCAGCGTGTCGCGATCGCTGCCCGTGGCAGCCTCTCCTTGAGCCGCGGCACGCACAGCGTTTCAAAGAGCGGCTTCAACTCGCCCGGCGGCCCTGGCAACAGCAGCACCATGCCGCTTGGCAGATCCACCCACTGTCCCGGCGCGGTTCCATTCGGATTTTCCAGCACCTCGGCGCCGTCCAACACAAACGCCTGCCGCCGGTTGATCTCCGCCATCTTGCGGCCAAACCGGGCAAACCGTGCCTCGATCACCTGGCAGACTCCTTCATGAAAAAGCAGTCGCCGGAAAAGGGCCTGCGCTGCCGCCTCTCTTGTCACGTCATCTTCGGTAGGCCCCAGCCCCCCGGTCAGGAGCACCAGCGGACACCGGCTTACCGCTTCCCGGATCGCTTGGGCCAACCGTTCCCGGTCGTCACCGAGGATCGATTTCCGGGTCACCTCTACCCCCAGTTCATTCAACTGAGCGGTCAGCCAAAGCGAATTGGTGTCTGTTTTGCTGGGCGTAAGCAGTTCCGAACCCACGGCAATGATTTCGGCGTGCATAAGGAGATGCGCTGGCTGTTACGAAATTGGAAGCCCGGTAATGCCGGTCTGGACCCGGTACAACGCCCCCGTGGTGGTGATCACCATGTGCCCGCGGGGAGCAAACGCCAGCCCCACAATGTTGGGGCCCGCCAGGAACAGCGACGGCTGTCCGTCAGGTGTGATTCGCACAATCCCTTTGCGGCCCGCCAGCGATGCCGCGACATACAGGTTGCCCTCGATATCGAATGCCATGCCTTGCGGACGCCCCAGGCCACGGTAGAAAACTTGCACATCGCCGGCGGGATTGATGCGGAATACTGAGTCGAAACTGGAGGTCGTCGGCCCGGTCAGGTACAGATCTCCGTTTTGGCTGAAAGCGAGGTGGTAGGCCGAGATCGAGGGCTCCACCGTCGCGAACACATAGATCTGCCGGTTCGGACTGATCTTGAAAATCGTCCCTGAGCGGTCGCCGACAAAAAGGTTGCCGTCCCGGTCGAACGCCAAGCCCGTCGCAACCCCCATCCCCTCGACAAACACCGACATCTCTCCGCTGCCAGTGACTTGGTAGACCGTTCCATCGAAGCGGCTGGAGACATACAGAACGCCGTCCCGGTCCAGCGCTAGGCCGGTCGCATTCATCAGGTCCGTGAGGAATGGGGTCGCCGATCCGTCCGGCTCGATCCGGTAAACTGCCACCGGTGTCTTTTGCCCCCGTGATCCACTGAATGTTGTGTAAACGGCTCCCTCCGGTGTCACCGCCGGATTGGCGACCGGGTGCAGGCTGTCCATCAACTGCTCGGCCACCGCGATGGGATAGGGTTCGCTCTCTCTCTCTCCGTTGTGCACAGTGAGAGACTCCGCGTGCGCTACATCGGGCACCCGGGCCACAACGTAGCTGTCGGAAGCCACGATCAGGGCGGCCGGTGAGTTCCCGATCGTGACCCCCGGACGATCTGCCCGCGTCAAATCCCGGCCGCGGATCTGCAGGTCGCCGCCTGGCAAGGCGGCGACTGGCGAAACGCTCTCAATCACGGGACGATGCGCCCCGTTGCGCTGAAATGGCATGTTTCGGAGTTTCTTCCTATATTCGATTCAACCATCCGGCTAACACGAGCACAACCGCCGCCCAAGCCCCGGCAGCCAGATCATCCGCCACGATGCCCGTTCCCCCTGGCAGGCGTTCCAATTGGCGCACAGGCCAGGGTTTCCAAATGTCAAAAAGCCGGAACAGCCCAAAAGCCAGCAAGGCCCAAGGCCAGGTCATCCGGGGCAGAAACCCCAGGGCCAACCACTGCCCTAGCACTTCGTCCACCACCACCAGGCCTGGATCCTTCTTGCCCACGAGTACGGCCGTCCGCTCCGCGGCCCAAATCCCAATCGGCGTGCCAGCCACTGCGGCTATGACGAACGTCCAGACCGGCAAATCCAGCCAAGTCACGATCGGCCAAAGAACAAAGGCGCCCAAGGCTCCCGCCGTTCCCGGCCCTTGGGGTGACAACCCGCAGCCAAACCATGTGGCGATCAGTTTGGCCAGGCTATTCACCAGGCTCGTCCTCCGCTTCCACGGAACCGCCGCCCGCCGTGCCGTCTGGTGGAGATACCACGGGGATGCGATATTCTTCGTCTGCCCACCGGCCGAGGTCCAGAAGACGGCATCGTTCACTGCAGAACGGGAAATCCGGCTCCCCTAACGGAACTTCTTTCTTACAGGTCGGGCAGCGGACGCTTGTCATTTCTAACGGTGGGGGAGCGAGTTGGGCGAGTTGCCATGCACCAGTGGGGCGCTCAGAATCTGGAACGGGTTGTTGGGCGGCGTTTCGCCCGGGGCAGTGTCCGCCAGATCACCTTTCAAGTCGTAATCGAATGCGGACGTCACCTTCAGCTTGCGGAACTGGCCTGCCCGGGGTGGAGTTTCGCCCCAATCCTCCACGTAGCAGACGCCGTCGATCTCCGGGGCCTGCGTCGCCAATCGAGCCTGCCACACGAGTTCACTCTCGGGCGACGGCCCTTCGATCAGCACCGGCAACTCCTTGCCAACCAACGCTCGGTTCGCCTTCCGGGAAATCTTCCGCTGCAAAGCCATTAATCGCCGCTTGCGGTGGTAAATGGTCCGCCGGTCCACCTTCCCATCCAGGTGGTAGCTGGCGCTGGTTTCCTCATCGGAGTAGCTGAACACTCCCAGCCGGTCGAACCGCGCTTCTTGCACAAACTGGCACAGTTGCTCGAAGTCTTGCTCGGTCTCGCCCGGGAAGCCGACGATCATTGACGTCCGGATCGCCACACCCGGGACCGCCGCGCGGATTTTTCCCAGCAATTTCAAAAAGATATCCCCACTGGCGCCCCGCTTCATCCGCTTCAGCACCCGGGCCGAGGCGTGTTGCAGGGGCATATCAATGTAGTTCACCAGCGAATCGTGGGCGGCAATGACATCCAGCAAACGCTGGGAGATACGGTTCGGATAGCAGTAAAGGAAACGAACCCATTTCGGATGCGCCGTTTCAATTTGCGCCAAACGCTCCAGCAGGGCCGGCAGACCGTCTTTGATGCCTAGGTCATCTCCGTAAGCCGTTGTGTCCTGGCCGATTAGGTTGATTTCCCGCACCCCCTGCGAGAACAGGCTTTGCGCTTCCACGACCACTGACTCGAAACGCCGGCTCCGGAAACTCCCACGGTATTGAGGAATTACGCAGAAGCTGCAAGGGTGATCGCAGCCTTCGTTGATCTTGATGTAGGCGAAATGGCGGGGTGTGGCCAGGACGCGCGGCGTAAGGTCGTGATAAAGATACGGTTCGAAGGGATTCGTGCTCTTCTCTCCCCCCTCGCAGAGCGCGACGATCGCATCCAGCTCGTTCGTCCCCAACACGCCGTCGACTTCCGGAATGTTCTTGCGGATCTCGTCCCGATAGCGTTCGACCAGGCAGCCGGCCACGATCAGCCGTCTGGCAGCGCCCGACTTCTTGTACTCCGCCATCTCCAGGATTGCGTCGACGGATTCCTGCTTGGCCGGGTCGATAAAGCTGCAAGTGTTGATAACAATGGCCTCTGCATCTGCCGGGGAGGCGGTCAGTTCGTGGCCCCGGGCCTGCAACTGGCCCATCATCACTTCGGTGTCCACCAGATTTTTGGGACACCCCAAGCTGACAAATCCTACTTTCAATCTCTGGATCCTGGGGGAATTGGGTTCGTTTTTCAGCGTACCATGGCTGGCCTGCTACACTCCGGAAAGGGAGAGGCAGGATGCGCGGGGTGGCTGGTCCGGTGGGTCTGTGCGAGCAGTGCCGGCACGTGAGGGTTCTGAAGAACGACCGCGGCAGCATATTTATTCAATGTTTGCTGGGACTTAGCGACCCAACCTATCCGAAATACCCCCGTCTGCCGATGGTATCTTGCCAGGGTTTCGAACCATGCCTGTCCGAGTTGTCAACACCGCCAACGGCGCCGTCGTCGCCGACCGCGCCGCCGTAGCCGCCACCAGCCAGCAGCGGCGGGAAGGGTTGCTCAAGCGCAACGGTCTCGACCCGGGTGAGGGGCTCTGGATCAAACCCTGCGAGGCTGTCCATTGCTTTTTCATGAAGTTCACCATCGATGTGGTCTTTCTGAACAAACAAGGTAAGGTCGTCAAGCTGACCCCCTCGCTTCGCCCCTGGCGCATCGCCGGTTCGTTGCGGGCGCACTCGGTTTTGGAGTTGCCGGAGGGGCGCATTGCCGCCTGCGATATTCAACCCGGGCACACACTGGCCTTTGAGCGGCTCACCGCTTGAGTCAGATCCTTGTAGCTGATTTGAAAAACGGCTGCAGTTCAGGCGATCCTAAGAGGGACCGCCTTTATCGTGCTCACCCGACGGATTATCCCTGCTCTCGTGCTCGCTGCTGTTGTCTGTACAGCTGGAGAAGAGCGTGAAGAAGAGAGGATTCCGCCGAACGTCTCGCTCCCGCCCGATTACCACCATGACTCTGACGACGTCCGCTGGACGCCACTGCTTCTGCAATCTTCTGTATTCCTGGGCATAAAGCACGGTTTCCGGCTAGGCACCGAACCAGGAACTCGTGAGGGTATGAAGGGTCCTTTCTTCCGGGGCTATTTCGACGCGGTGACAAACATCCACGGCTGGGACGACGGCGACCCCTACTATGTGAACTACATAGGCCATCCGATGCAGGGGGCGATCGCCAGCTACATTTGGGTGCACAACGACGGGCGATACAAATACTCCACCGTCGGCTGGAACCGCGATTATTGGCGCGGGCGCGTCCGCTCGCTGGCCTTCTCCTACGCCTACAGCGCCCAATTCGAGGTTGGGCCGCTGAGCGAGGCGTCGCTCGGCAAAATCCAGCGGAAATACCCGGCGCAGGGATTCGTCGATCACATCATCACGCCGGTGATTGGTTTGGGTTGGATGGTGGGCGAGGATGCGCTGGACCGTTTTGTGGTGATCCCATTGGAGCGGCGGTTTGAAAACGCCCTGGTCCGAATGATGGTGCGGAGCTGGTTGAACCCGGCGAGGAGCTTTTCGAACGCCATGCGCTGGAAAGTGCCTTGGTATCGCGACACACGCGGCGGCATCTTTCAGCCGTATGAAGAGTACGTCATCCCCAAGCCCTCGGCGCCCGCGGCTCAGGAGACGGACCTGCGTTCCTGGCAGGCGGTGGCGCCATTCGAATTCTCTGCCAACGCTTACACCATCCTGCTGAGCCATGAGGGGCGCCGATACCCTTGTGTTGGCGCGGGCGGCGGGCAGGCGGCATTCAACTCCGCCAGTTCGGGATGGTCCCTCGTCGCCGAGGTAAACGGATGCAAAACCTACACTCTGGGTTCGAATGCCTCAGGCGACGGCCTCACTTTTCTGGCAGGGCCTCGCTACACCTGGCGCTCTCCCTCGCGGTTGATGCCGTTTGCCCATCTTTTGGTGGGCGGCCACAAGATGACCCTCGAGGAACGGGACTGGGCCGCTTACGAGCGCCTGGTAAGAGAATACGGCACCAGGCGCTTGCCGAACGAGGTTTATGAGGAGTGGAACATCAAGACCGACGCGACCGGCCTGGCAGCGTCTCTGGGAGCTGGACTGGATCTTGGCGTCAACCGCTATCTCACCGTCCGTCTGGCTAACTTGGACTATACCTACCTGAACATGAACCGTGACCTTGGCGGCGCACGTTTCCGCCACGGCGCCAGATTCAACTTTGGGCTTGTGTTGCGCATGGGCACCTGGTAAACACTCACCTGGCTCCGTTCACCGTCTTGTCATCAGGCCTTGTGTACCTTAGAGAGATGGCTGGACGTCTCCTTCCACTTCTGTTGCTGATTTCGGGGCTCGCTGTTGCGCATGTGCAGCCCAAAAAAGTCGCCGCCTCGGAGGAGCACCGGGCCACGCCCACGCCCGACCGGGTGATCCTTACCTGGGCAGATGATCCCGCCCGGACACAGTCGGTCACCTGGCGCACTGACGCCTCAGTGACGAATGCCTTGGCGCAGCTTGCTCTCGCCACCGATGGCCCGGAGTTCCGCAAAGATGCCAAGGACTTCCCAGCACGGACCGAACCACTGCAGACAGACCTCGGGCTTGCACACTATCATTCAGTAACCTTCACGGGTTTGGCACCGGATACTCTGTACGTCTATCGAGTGGGCGATGGCGAGAACTGGAGCGAGTGGAACCAGTTTCGAACCGCCGCCGCGGGCGTGGCGCCGTTGGAGTTCATTTACCTCGGCGATGCGCAGAACGACATTTTTTCGCTCTGGTCGCGCGTCATCCGGCAGGCGTTCCGCGAAGCGCCCATGGCCCGCTTTCTGGTCCATGCGGGCGACCTCGTGAACACTGGGACCAGTGATGCCGATTGGGGCGAATGGCATCGCGGCGGGGGGTGGCTCAACCGTTCAGTTCCCTCCATCATGGCTGCGGGCAACCACGAGTATCCCAAGCGCGTGTTCACGCCTCATTGGAAGCCACAGTTCACGTTGCCTGCCAACGGAGTGCCTGGGTTAGAGGAGTCCAACTACTACCTAGACATCCAGGGTGTGCGGATGGTGGTGCTCAACACCAACGAACGGCAAAAGGAACAGGCAGAGTGGCTGGACCAACTGCTCAGCAATAATCCGAACCAGTGGACGGTTATCACCTTCCACCACCCGATTTTCTCCACCGCTCGAGGCCGCGACAACAAAGAACTCCGCGCGCTGCTCCAGCCCATATTCGACAAGTACCGGGTGGACCTAGTCCTCACCGGACACGACCACACCTACGGCCGGACCAATCTGGTGACTGGGGCCAGCGCCCGCAGCGCTCAGGGTGGCACCGTGTACGTAGTCAGCGTTTCCGGACCCAAAATGTACAAGATCGACCGCAAGCCCGGGATGGTGCGCGTGGCGCAGGACACCCAGTTATACCAAGTGGTTCGCATCAACGGAGACCGGCTCGAGTATCGCGCCATGACCGCGCGGGGCATCCTGTACGACAGCTTCGAGCTCCGCAAAAGAAAGGGCCGCGCCAATCAGCTCATCGACCGGATGCCGAAGACCCCTGAGCTGATACCTGCCGCGCCTTCCAGCCCTACCGGCGGCAACTAACGCCCGGCGCTCCGGCATGATATTTTTGCAGCGGAAAACCATGTTCCGCCCAAGTCCGCTCCTCATCATCCTTCCGCTTGTGCTGCCGCTTGCTGCTCAACAAGTGCGGACCCTATCCCACGAAGAACTCAAAGACCGCATCATGGGCGGCTGGGCCGGCCAGATGATCGGCGTCAGTTACGGTGCGCCAACGGAATTCCGTTGGAAGGAACAGATGATCCCACTGGATCAACTTCCCCCCTGGACACCGGAGCGCATCAGCAATTCGCTCGACCAGGATGACCTCTACGTGGACATGACCTTTGCGCAGGTCCTCGATCAAAAGGGCATCCACGCCACGACGGAGGACTTTGGCGCGATGTTCAAGGACGCCAAATACTCCTTGTGGCACGCCAATCTTGCGGCCCGCCGCATGCTGCGACGGGGCGTGCCCGCGACTCTCACCGGTACTCCGAAGTACAACGTCCACGCAAACGATATCGATTTTCAAATCGAGGCGGATTTCATCGGATTGATGGCGCCTGGCCTCTACCAGTTCTCCAACGACCTCGCCTGGCGGGCCGGCCGCGTGATGAATTATGGGGATGGAATTTATGGCGGGATGTTTGTTTCCTGCATGTATGCCGCGGCCTACTTCGAAACAGATGTCCGTAAGATCGTGGAGACGGGCTATGCGTGCCTGCCGCCCAAAAGCCCATACGCCCGAGTTGTCGCCGATGTGCTGGCCTGGCACCGGCAATACCCCAACGACTGGCGCAAGGCCTGGCACGCGCTCGAGAAGAAATGGAACCTCCACGATCCCTGCCCGGAAGGCGCATTGACGCCCTTCAATATTGATGCGAAGCTCAACGGCGCATATATCGCGCTAGGTCTGCTCTGGGGCCACGGGGATTTCTCCAAAACTCTCGAGATTTCAACGCAGGCTGGCCAGGACTCCGACTGCAATCCGGCCTCGGCCGTTGGCGTGCTGGGCGTCATGTTGGGCTATAAGAAGATCCCGGATCTCTGGAAAAGCGGAATTCCCGCTATTGCCAACGAGAGATTCCGGTATACCGATTACACCTTCTATTCCATTGTGGATAGTACCTACCAGCGAGCCCTTCAGCTAATTCGCGAGACGGGTGGCACAACGGATCCCGATAAAGTAGTGGTGAAGACCCAAAAGCCCATGGCTGCGCGCCTGGAAGTGTGGGACGATTTCGGGAAACCCGTGGAGCGAATTGCCGCGACCGATGCCCGCTGGCGCATGGCCGGCGCTTGGACCGAAGAGCGAGGATCGCGCTATTCATCGACTAAAGATGCGGAGGCGGTGATCGAGTTCAATGGTACGGGTGTCATCCTGGTTGGGCCATACCTGCCCGATGGTGGTCTGCTAGACGTATACCTGGACGGCGCGAAGCAGGCGACCGTGGACGTCTACCCGGACGAGCCCCACGGCAAGAGCAACGAGTCCGTCTGGCACCTGTTCGGCCTGCGTCCCGGCAAGCATACGCTGCGGGCCGTCGTGCGAGGCGAACCGTACCGCGAGTCGAGCGGGGCGCGCGTGGGCATCACCTCATTGTTGGTCTTCAGGAAGTAGGGAGTATGAAAGCCCCGCGGGGCACACACCTTCGAACGCCAGGCTGGCCGCAGGAAGCCGCGCTGCGAATGCTCATGAACAACCTGGACCCGGACGTGGCGGAGCGCCCGGAGGACCTTGTCGTTTATGGCGGGAGGGGACGCGCCGCCCGCAACTGGCCTTGTTTTCATGCGATTGTGGCGGAACTGGAACGGTTAGCGGAGGATGAGACGCTGCTGGTCCAATCGGGTAAGCCCGTGGGCGTATTCCGAACGCACCAAGAGGCGCCGCGAGTCCTCATCGCGAATTCCAATCTCGTGCCCGCCTGGGCCACCTGGAGCCAGTTTGACGAGTTGGAAAGGCTTGGTTTGACGATGTACGGCCAAATGACCGCCGGCAGTTGGATCTACATCGGCTCTCAGGGCATCCTGCAGGGCACTTACGAGACCTTTGCGGCAGCGGCAGCCAAGCACTTCGGCGGCTCTCTGGCCGGACGCTTCCTACTCACCGGGGGTTGCGGCGGAATGGGAGGCGCCCAACCTTTGGCAGCCACCATGAACGGCGCGGCGTGCCTGGTGGTGGAAGTGGATCCCGCCCGCATCGAGCGCCGGGTCCGCACGGGGTATTGCGACCGCATGACAGCCAGCCTCGACGAAGCGCTCAACTGGGTGGAGGCAGCGCAGCAACGGAAGGCTGCGTTGAGTGTAGGCCTGGTGGGCAACTGCGCAGAAGTATTGCCCGCCCTGGTGGCGCGCGGGGTGACGCCGGATCTGGTCACCGACCAGACCTCGGCGCACGACCCTCTGCATGGTTATGTGCCTGCGGGGCTCTCGCTGGAAGAAGCCGCAGAACTCCGCAGCGGGCGGCCCGCTGAGTACCTGGAGCGTTCCCTGGATTCGATCGCGCGCCATGTTCAAGCGATGCTCGACTTCCAGCGCGGCGGCGCGGTGGTCTTCGATTACGGAAACAACATCCGCCGGATGGCGGCCAATCGCGGCGTGGAACGCGCCTTCGAGATCCCGGGTTTTGTGCCCGAGTACATCCGGCCGCTGTTTTGTGAAGGGCGCGGTCCGTTCCGATGGGTGGTCTTGTCTGGGGAAGCCAGTGACATTCATACAACAGACCGGCTTGCGCTCCAGATGTTCGGCGGCAATGATTCATTGGCGCGCTGGTTGCGCCTCGCCGGCGAAAGGGTGCAGTTCCAGGGTTTGCCCGCTCGCGTTTGCTGGCTTGGCTATGGGGAGAGGGCGGAATTTGCCCTGGCGATGAACCGCCTGGTGGCCGATGGAACTCTACAGGCGCCGGTGGTGATTGGCCGAGACCACCTGGACTGCGGCTCAGTGGCTTCGCCCTACCGCGAAACGGAAGGCATGCGTGACGGTTCGGATGCCATCGCGGATTGGGCATTGCTCAACGCCCTCTTGAATACAGCCGCGGGCGCCACCTGGGTAAGCATCCATCAGGGGGGTGGCGTGGGCATCGGTTTCTCGCAACATGCCGGGCAGGTAACAGTAGCCGACGGCACGCCCCGCGCCGCACGCTGCCTGCAGCGGGTCATGACCTGCGACCCGGGCATTGGCGTGCTGCGCCACGCCGATGCCGGCTACCCCGAGGCTCAACGCCTGTGCGAAAAGAGCGGCTTGCGCCGCCCCCTCGTCAGGGAAGAGTCCGCATGAGCAAGCACTATCTCGTGCGGGGCGCCCGGCAACTGCTCACTCTCCGGGGCCCCTCCGGACCCCGGCGCGGCCCGGCCATGCGGGAATTGGGTCTGGTGGAGGATGGCGCGGTGCTGTTCTCGGGCGGAGTCATTCGAGAGGTGGGTCCAGCGCGGCGCATCGAAAACCTGGCTGCCGCCCGCACCGCCGAGGAGATTGACGCCTCGGGGTGTGTGGTCATGCCCGGCTTTGTCGACAGCCATACCCATCTGGTCTGCGGGCCCCCCCGTCTGGCGGAGTACCAACAGAGGTTGGAGGGCAAGAGCTACCAGGAGATTACTGAAGCAGGCGGAGGAATCCTGGTGAGTGTGCGGGCCGTACGCACTTGGACCACCCGCCGCCTGGTCAATGAAGCGCAATCCGTGGTCCAAGCAATGGCCCGCTGCGGCACCACGACTGTCGAGGCGAAGTCCGGCTACGGGCTGGATCTTCCGGCGGAACTCAAGCAATTGCGCGCCACGCACTCGCTCGATGGCTCGCCGCTTCACGTCGTGCCCACCTGTTTGGCCGCACACACAGTTCCGCCCGAATTCACTGGCCGCCCGGACGATTACATTTCCTATTGCCGGGAAGAACTACTGCCCGAGGTGGCGCGCAAGGGGTTGGCCCGCTTTGCCGACATCTTCTGCGAGGAAGGGCACTTCACCCCCACGCAGGCGGCCGACTACCTTGCCGCTGCCCGGCGCCAGGGCATGGAATTGAAGATGCACGCGGCGCAATTCCGCAGCGTCGGCGCCGTTCAGGTAGGCCTGCGGCTCGGTGTCACCAGCCTTGACCACCTGGAAGCGGCGACGCCGCGTGACGTCGAGCAGATTGGCCGCAGCGACACCATTGCTACGCTTCTTCCCGGTTGTGCCCTGCATCTTGGGTTGGGTCAGTTTGCGCCCGCCCGCCAGTTGATCGGCGCCGGCGCGGCCGTCGCCTTGGCCACGAATTTCAATCCGGGCACCAGCCCGGTGTGGAATATGCAAATGGTGGTGTCGCTGGCCTGCTTGCAGATGCGCATGACGCCCGCCGAGGCGATCACGGCTGCCACCATCAACGGCGCCTACGCAGTGGGATTGGGGCATCGCTGCGGCTCCATCGAGTCGGGCAAGTCCGCCGACCTGCTGATTCTGAAAGTGGGTGATTACCGTGAACTGCCGTACTATTTCGGCGACAACCACGTACGGACCACCATTAGCCGTGGCGCTGTATTGAGGGAATAGGAGGGTTCTTCGAATGTCCAGGCGATTGGTGGAATGTGTCCCCAATTTTTCGGAAGGCCGCGACGCCGGCACAGTGGCAAGGATCGCCGGCGCCATTCGCGCCGTACCGGGTGTGGCGCTGCTGGATGTGGAGAGCGACGCCGACCACAACCGCAGTGTCATCACCTTCGCCGCTCCGCCGGAACTGGTGGTGGAAGCTGCGCTTGCAGGCGCCGCGGAGGCCATCAGGAGCATTGATCTGACGCGCCACACGGGTGCTCATCCACGCATCGGCGCATTGGACGTTCTGCCCTTCGTCCCGCTGGAGGGTGTGACTCTCGAAGAATGCGTGGCGCTGGCGAGGAAGGCAGCCAGCGAACTCTGGAAACGCTTCCAGGTGCCTTGCTACCTCTACGAAGCTGCCGCGCAGCGGACCGAGCGCGCCAACCTGGAAGCGGTGCGCCGAGGCCAATTTGAAGGGTTGCGGGATGAGGTCCGGATCAACCCGGACCGTGCCCCTGACTTCGGCCATGCCGAACTGCATCCCACCGCCGGCGCCACCGCGGTTGGCGCCCGCAAGTTCCTTATCGCTTACAACATTCATCTGAACACCAGCGACGTCGAAATCGCCCGGCGTATCGCCCGCGCCATCCGGCACTCGAGCGGGGGATTCCGTTATGTCAAAGCCATGGGTCTTCTGCTGGAGTCCCGGAACGTGGCCCAGGTGTCGATGAACCTGACGGACTTTGAGCAAACGCCGGTGCACCGCGTGTTTGCCGCGGTGGCTGCCGAAGCCGCCCGTTATGGCGCCACCATCACAGGCAGCGAACTGATTGGACTGATCCCGCAAAAAGCGCTGGAGATGTCCGCCGATTTTTTCCTTCGCTTCGAAAACTTTCAGCCCTCTCTGGTGCTCGAGCGGCGGCTGGCTGAGAAGTTGCCCAGCGGGTTGAACGAATTCCTTGACCGGCTGGCGGCTCCAACCGCCGCCCCTGGCGGTGGCAGCGCCGCCGCTGCAGCCGGCGCGATGGCCGCCGCCCTTGGAGCCATGGTGGCGCGGCTGGCCAAGTTGCCCGCAGACGAGTTCGAACAGGATCGCCTTTTCTTTTCGGAAGCTGTCGAGCGCGACGCGGAGGCGTTTCAACAAGTGATGGCCGCCTACCGCCGGCCGAAGGAAGAACGCGCCCCCTTCGTCGAGGAGGCGATGCTGGGCGCTGCGCTGGTGCCGCTCGAGGTATCGGAGCGCGCCCTTGCGCTCAGTTCACGCCTCACTGCGCTGGGGCAACAGAGCGCCGCGAAATTCGCTTCCGACGTTTCCACCGGACGGGCGCTGGCGGATGCGTGCCTGCGGGGCGCGCGCGCGAACATCGAAATCAACCTGGCAGAATTGCAATCCTCGCCGCGCAGGACGGAACTGGAAGAACGGGCGGCCCGGCTGCCTTCCGTCTAATCAAGTTGTGCAAATCGCTGGCGGACGACCGCCAGCGCCTGCTCCACCCGCGCATCCCAGCTCATCGGCCGCACCGCCGCCAGCCTCTGCTCGCGAGCCTCCGGGCAGTCCTCCGTCAGTGCCCTTTCGATCGCAGACAGATACTGCTCCTTGTCACGGGCAATCCGGACCACATGCGCGAAGCGCTCCACTTCCGGTGTCCACGTGGAGACCACAGGCTTCCCGGTGGCCAGATACTCGCGGAGTTTCAATGGATTCGCGTGCAGCACCTGCCGGGTCTCCAAGTAGGGGATCACCGCGACATCGAAGGCCTTTGCCCACGCCGGCAACGTCTTGTAGGGAACCGGTCCAGGCAGTACAACGTTTGGCAACTGCGCCAATTCTCCAAGATCCTGGGGGGCGTGGCCGATCAAGAGGAGAGTCCAGTCCGGGCGTTGCCGCGCAATGAAGGCCAGCAACTCCAGATCGGTCCAACCGCCAAGCACACCGAAGTACCCAATCACTGGTTTGCGTAAGCCGCGCGCCGGCTCTGGCAATGGCAGGGCCTCGTCCATTGCCTGGCCGAACAGATCGACATCGACTCCGTGGGGTGAGAAGTGGGTATTGGTATTCAGAGTGCGCTTTTTCTCAAACAGTACAGGTGAACTGACGAACAGCACTCCCGCCTGCCGGGTCAGAAGATCGTCCATCCACTGGACGGCTCCGGCGTCGACGCCGGGGAAACTGGCGTAGTCATCGATGCAGTAATAGACCGACCCGCATTCTCCCAATTTGCCCATCACAGTAGCGGCGTGCG
This sequence comes from uncultured Solibacteraceae bacterium, assembly GCA_964460395.1. Classification (GTDB taxonomy): domain Bacteria; phylum Acidobacteriota; class Terriglobia; order Bryobacterales; family Bryobacteraceae; genus CAYWQS01. The sequence continues at coordinate 70,976 of CAYWQS010000005.1, forward strand.
GCACCACGAACCACAAAAGCGGCCTGTGGAACCCGAGTGAACGCAGCGCCCGCCGGACGAGCCAGGGACCTAGATGACGGTTAAGGGCTGGCACACCCGGCAGCCGCCGGAACGGGATCTGGGGCATGGTCATGCGCCACATCGTGGGTCCGATTGCCACCGGGCGCTCCGCCATTTGGGCCATTTTACGGACCATCCGTCTCAAGTCGCGCCCGCTGGCAGTGGGTGTCCGCAGTCCTGGCGTGTCGACATAAAGCGTGCGGATTCTGCGGCCGAGGCGCTCCGCGATATGGTGGCTGCTGGTCCGGTTCTCCGCAGCCCAATCGTTGCCGAAGTAAACGATTTCCATGCAGTTTGTGGGCCGCTGCAACTCCTATGCGCGGCGGCGTCCCTGGCCGTTCCGCTATTTTAGTCTATGGCGTGCGGGGAGCTTGACCTGGCAACCTGTGGCAAGAACCGTTCCCTCACGGTCACGGCTCAGTAACCTGCTGATTCTCCTGAGACGTGCGCTGCAGAAGGCGAACCAAGGCGACTTCTGCCACAGGCTGTCGGGTGCGGGACTTTGCCGCATTTGATTCCGGAGGACGAGTTTGGCTTCGTTTGAGCAAGGCAGCAAACGCACCCGAGTTGCCCTGGTAGGCGCCGGCTACGTGGCAGCGCATCATATCCGCGCACTGCGGAGTCTGGAATTCATTGAGATTGTTGGGATTGCGGACCTGCGATCCGACCTGGCCCAAGACCTGGCACGCCGGTTTGCAATCCCTCTCGCCGGAACCACACTCGACGACCTGGCCCCTGCACGGCCCGACGTACTCCATGTGCTGACGCCCCCCAGTTCGCATTGCGCCCTTGCTTTGGACGCAATGGAGCGCGGCTGGCACGTCCTTGTGGAGAAACCCATGGCCGAGACAGCCGGAGACTGTGAGCGGATGATCGCCAAAGCGCGGGAGACCGGCCGGGTGCTCTCGGTGAATCACTCCGCGCGTTTCGATCCCACCGTGCTGGCCGCGTTGGAGGAGGTGAAGGCGGGCCGATGTGGGGACCTGCTGCACGTGGATTTTCTGCGCAGTTCGGACTACATTCCCTACGCCGGCGGCCCCCTGCCGCCTCCTTACCGCACAGGTTCCTACCCGTTTCAGGATCTTGGCGTTCATGGCCTGTACACGCTTGAGGCATTCCTGGGTCCGATCGGAAAGCTGGAGGTGGAATTCCGTGGCACCGGAGCGAACCCCTATCTGGCCTTCGACGAGTGGCATGCCGTGGCGCGGACTGCCAGGGGCGTTGGCAGAATGTATCTCTCATGGAATGCCCGCCCGATGGTAAACGAATTCTGGATTGCCGGTACGGCAGGTCAGCTGCGCGCGGACTGTTTTCTCCAGGTGCTGGACCGTATGCCCGTCGGAGGTGGCCCCAAGTTCGTGCAATTGGTGGTGGGCCGTGTGAAGAACGCCATACGGACCGCATTCCGCGTTCCTCTGAACGTTCTCCGTTTCGCCACCAAACGGTTGCCTCCGTCGCCGGGGATCTATCATTGCGTTCGCGAATTCCACCTTGCGCTGCGGCGGGGCGATCCGCCGCCGGTACCGCCCGAAGAGGGCCTGCGGATGCTGCAACTCATCGGGGATGTCAGCCGTCAGGCCGATGAGGCTGCGCGGTCGAGGCATGCGGGCCGGATGCCGGTTTCGTTGCCGCCGGCCCGTGCCGTTTTGACCGGCGCGACCGGGTTTCTCGGCACTGCCTTGCTCCGGCGGCTGTTGGAGCAGGGTGAGACGGTGCGCTGCCTGGTCCGCAGCAAAGCTCGCTTGCCCGAGGAAGCCCAAATCAACGCGGTTGAGGGCGATCTTGGCGACGCGGAGCTGGTGGACCAGGCCATTTCCGGAGCGGAGGTGGTCTACCACGTAGGGGCGGCTATGAAGGGCGCGACGGAGGATTTTCAGCGCGCGACCGTCTGGGGTACCCGCCATGTGATCGACGCCTGCCTGAAGCATGGGGTAAAGCGGCTGGTGTACGTTTCCTCGCTCAGCGTCCTGGACCACGCGGGCCGGCGCCCGGAAACGCCCGTCCGGGAGGATGCGGCTTACGAGCCTTATCCGGAGCGGCGGGGTGCCTACACGCAAACCAAGCTGGAGGCGGAACGCCTGGTGATTGAAGCTGCGCGCACCAAGGACCTGCCTGCCGTGATCCTTCGGCCGGGGCAGATTTTCGGACCAGGGTCGGAGCGCGTCTCTCCATCCGGGGTCATCGGGCTGGCGGGGCGCTGGCTGGTTGTAGGGAACGGCCGGCGTCTGCTTCCCCTGGTGCATGTGGAAGACGTGGCGGACGCCTTGCTCGCCGCGGCCGCCGCCGATGTGCCACCCGGGTCGGTCTTCCATCTCGTGGATCCCGCTCCTGTCACCCAACGGCAATACATACAGGCCGTACGGCCGTTGCAGGATCCGCCCATTCCGTCGCTCACCATCCCCATGCCGCTCATGCGGCTGCTGACATTTGGCGTCGAAACCCTGGGCAAACTGCTGAAGAAGCCGGTGCCGTTAACCGCTTACCGGCTGGCCAGTCTGCGCCCACTGCATCCCTGCGACATTTCCGCCGCGCGCGAGAAGTTGGGTTGGAATCCTCAACGAACCCTCGCCGGGGGGTGGAGAAAACCGTGAGCGCCTACAGCCATCTGCTGACCTACCTGCTGCAACCGGCCTACTATTCGTTGCGCGGAAGACAATACGGGGCTCATCTCCGATTCCTCAACCGGTCGCAATGGTGGCCGCGCGACCAATTGCGGGAGTTTCAGTGGAAAGAACTTCAGGTTTTGCTGCGTGCCGCTTTCACCTCCTCTCCGTGGTACCAACACAAATTCAAACAGGCGGGGGCCGAACTGGGTGACATCCGTTCTTGGGAGGACTTCTCCCGCCTGCCCACGCTCACCCGCGATGAGATCCGCGAGCACCGGGAAGAACTGGCATCGAAGGCTTATACCGGACGCTTGTTGACTCATGCCACCGGCGGGTCTTCGGGCGCGCCTACCCGCTTCTTCATCACGCGAGAGAGCTATGACTGGCGCTGTGCCGCTTCCGTCCGCGCTTACTCCTGGACCGGCTACACGCTCGGTGAGAAGGCGCTTTACCTTTGGGGTGCTCCGGTGGGTGCGCAAAGCAAGCAGGCGGAATGGAAGATGCGCGTGTTTCGCGGCCTCCGGCGCGAGTTCATGGTGAGCACGTTCAGTCAGAACGACGCGCTGTGGGAGCAAGTCCTGGCCACGGCTCGACGCATTCGCCCTAGGTACGTGGTTGGTTACGTTTCGAGTCTGGAGGGATTCTCCCGCTGGTTGTTACGCACCGGGCAAAAGGTGGAGGGCATCCGGTCGGTACTGGCCGCGGCAGAACCCGTGTTTCCGGCTACTCGCAGCCTGGTGGAGGAGGCCATTGGCGCTCCCCTCTATAACACCTACGGCTCTCGGGAATTCATGTCCATCGGGGCCGAGTGCTCCGAACGCAAGGGCTTGCATATCAACATGGAAAACATCCTGGTGGAAACTGCGGCGCCTGCCCGGGACGGCCCGTCACCCATCCTGGTCACCGATCTGCACAACCTGGGTATGCCATTCATCCGCTACGAAATTGGGGATGCCGGCCTGCTGTCGGAACGAACCTGCCCTTGCGGCCGCGGGCTGCATCTGCTGGAAACTATTGAAGGGCGCGTGCTGGATGTGTTGCGGACCCCGGATGGCCGCATTGTGCCGGGGGAGTTCTTTCCGCATGTGCTGAAGGACGTGCCCGAAGTAATCGAATTCCAGGTGGAGCAGAAACGGCTGGACCATATCGTGCTTTATCTGGTTCTGGCGGAGGAACTATCCGCCAACAGCAAGGCGCTGCTGGATTCAGAGTTGCGCAAGTGGTTCGGCGTGTCCGCGAACATCGAACTACGGCGGGTGGACAACATTCCACGCCGTCCTTCCGGCAAGCGGCGCGTCACCATCGGGCTGGAGACGCAATGACCACGCGCCTGCGGATTGCGGTTGTGACCCCCTTGTTCCCCATTTCGAGTGAGCCCTATCGCGGCCAACCCATCTACAAAACCGTGCTGGCGCTAACCGAAATGGCAGATGTAGAGACGTTCTACGTTTCAGCGTCCTATCCGCCCTTACTGCGCCCGCGAAGCTATCAATACAAGACTGCGGATCCCGGCTGGCAGCCGGAAGGAGTGAAAACCCATTACCTGCGCTACCCGACAGTTCCAGTGCTTGGGCGCAGGACCAACGCTGCGGCCAGCGCGCGCGTCCTGGAATCGCCGTTGCGGCAGTTCCGGCCGGATGTCATTCTGGCGTATTGGATTTTTCCGGAAGGCCTGGGCGCGGTTCGGGTGGGGCAGCAGCTTGGCGTCCCCGTGGTCGTGGGCAGCCGGGGCTCCGATCTCCTGAAAATCCCCGACGGGGTCTCCGCGAAAGGAGTGCGCGAGGCTCTTGCCGGCGCGGCGGCCACTGTGGTGGTGAGCGGTGAACTGCACCGCAGGGCAATCGAATTGGGGGCGCCGCCCAGCCGGGTACACACCATCCTGAATGGATGCGACCGGTCGATCTTTTCCCAGCAGGATACCGTCGCCGCCCGGCGGCGCCTGGGTTTCCCGGAAGATGCCGAACTGGTGTTATTCGTTGGACACCTAATCCGGGACAAAGGGATCGGAGATCTGATCGAAGCCTGGGAGCGGCTGTCGGGCAAGCGGCGCCGCCTGCGCCTCGCCTTCATCGGAGAAGGGTCCATGGAGAGCAGCTTGCGGAAGCTGGACCAGGAACGCGTGCTTCTGCTTGGACCCAAAACAGCCGGTGAGGTAGCCCAATGGCTGGCCGCATGCAACTTGCTTTGTCTGCCCAGTTATTCGGAAGGCTGCCCGAATGTCGTGCTGGAGGCCCTGGCTTGCGGGAGGCCGGTGGTAGCTACCACGGTGGGCGCCATCCCTGATCTGTTGGATGACACCTGCGGAATCCAGGTGCCTCCCGGCAACGCACGGGCGCTGAAGAATGCGTTGGCCGAGGCGCTGGAGAGTTCCTGGGATTCCAGCCTGATTGCCCGGCGCCACGGCCGCGGCTGGCAGGATGCCGCTGCGGAAACTCTCGAAGTCTGCCGGAGGGCGGCCAGGCTTTCAGCCCCACCCGGCTAGCCCGGCGGTCCTGGAACGGTTCACCAAATTGGGGGGCGCAAGGCCCGGAGCAGGTCAGATTACACTAGCGAGTATGGACGCTGTTCAGGAAAGTCTGGGCGAACCCAAATTGCGCGCGTCCTCAGTCTCTCCAGCCGGCTGGATGCCGATTCTCTGGTTTGGCGGATTACTGATCGTCCTCTTCTTTCCTACCGTGCGTGACATGGTGAAGGAATGGATTGATGACGAGAGCATGGGCCATGGGTTCTTCGTGCCCGCCATTGCCGGCTACATCGCCTGGCAACGACGCGAGCAAATCCTGGCGACGCCTCTGCAGCCACACTGGAGCGGCTGGCTGCTCGTGATAGGAGGGTTCGCTTCACTGGTCGCCGGCACTTTGGGAGCCGACTTCTTTGTGCAGCGCGCCGGTTTCCTCATCAGCCTGTTCGGCATCATTTTGGCGCTCTGTGGATTCCCCATGATCCGGACGTTAGCCTTTCCGTTGCTGCTGCTTCCCTTCATGATCCGGATTCCATTGTTCATTTACAGCCAGATCACGTTCCCGCTCCAGTTGTTCGCCAGCCAGGTGGCGGAGATCTCTTTGAACTTGATAGGAATTCCAGTGTTCCGCGAGGGCAACATTCTGGAATTGCCCAGCAAGAAACTTTCGGTTGTGGAAGCCTGCAGCGGCATCCGGTCGCTATTGAGCCTGACATTCCTATCACTTGCCTACGGCTACTTCTTTGAACCCCGGACATGGGTCAGAATTGCGCTGTTCATCGCGACCATTCCGATTGCAATCGCGGCCAACGCGTTCCGGGTTACCCTGACGGGCGTGTTGAGCGAATATCAGCCGGAAATGGCGGAGGGAGCGTATCACACGTTTGAAGGCTGGGTGATTTTCCTCGTAGCCCTGGTGGTGCTCGTGCTGGTCCATCGCTTGCTCGAGCGCCTGGCCCGCCTGATGGAACGGAAAGGGGAGAATCCGAATGCCCAGCTTCCTGCGTAGTGCCCGCGGACGCTTTCTGAGCATCCTGTTGATCGCACAGATTTGCCTGTTTTACGCCTATCCGAAGACGGAAACCACGCCGGCCATTCCTTCTCTGAAGCAAGTACCCACGCAGATCCAGAGCTGGCAGATGATTCGCGAATCGGAGTTGGATTCCGAGGTCCAGGCACTGTTGAAAGCGGACGACACGCTGAACCGCATTTATGCGACTCCGGACGATGCCCGCTGGGCCGGCCTTTACGTCGCCTATTTCCGCACCCAGCGCACCGGCGTTTCTCCGCATTCACCCAAGGTTTGTCTGCCAGGTTCTGGCTGGGTTCCGAGCGAATCGCGCCGCATCCAGATTGCTGTGCCTGGCCTGGAAGAGCCTCTTAACGTCAACCACTACGTGGTGGCCAAAGGCGAGGAAAGGAGCACAGTGATCTACTGGTATCAAACTGCGCACCGCACTATCGCCAGCGAGTATGCCGCCAAAGTGTATACGGTGCTCGATTCGATCCGCTACCGCCGCAGCGATACCTCGCTGGTGCGTATCGTTGTCCCCGAAATCGAGGGCAGCCAGCAGAGCGCTGAGCAAATTGCCACGCGTTTTGTTCAGCAAGTCTACCCCGAACTCCGCGGCTTCCTGCCGCATTGATGCGCGTCTGGCAGCCAGTCTACAGACGAACGATTTTGCCTGAGTTCACGCTGCGGAAGGCGTTGCGGGAGTCGAATACCAGACGGGCCCTTTCCGCGACCGCCGCATAATCAATGCCCGAGTGATCGGTGACCACCACGACGCAATCGGCTTCCGCGGCCCCGGCAAGCGGGTCGATGGCGTGGTAGGTCTTGCCATCCATGTCCAGCGTCGGGACAAAAGGATCGCTGTATGTGACCACGCCGCCGCGCTGCTCGATCAAGTGCAGGATATCCAGCGCGGGGGACTCCCGGACATCATCGATGTTTCGCTTGTAGGCGATGCCGAGGATGTGGATCCTCGAACCTTTCAAGGGCAACCCACGGTCGTTAAGGGCGTTCTGCACACGGTCTACGACGTAGTGGGGCATCTGGCCGTTGATGTAGCCCGCCAGTTCGATGAACCGCGCCTCGATGCCTGCCTGCCGGGTCTTCCAGGACAGGTAAAAGGGATCGATGGGAATACAATGACCGCCGAGGCCGGGTCCCGGATAGAATGGCATGAACCCGAACGGCTTGGTCGCGGCAGCATCGATTACTTCCCAAACGTTGATCTGCATGCGTTCACACATCTGTGCCAGTTCGTTCACCAGGCCGATGTTGATCATGCGGAAAGTGTTCTCCAGCAGCTTCACCATTTCGGCGACGCGCGTGGAACTGACCGGCACCACCCGCTCCAACGCCTGCGAGTAGAAGACACGCGCCGCCTCGGTGCAGGCTGGCGTGATGCCTCCTACCACCTTGGGAATATTCCTGGTCTGGAACCGCTCGTTGCCCGGGTCTACTCGCTCTGGAGAGAAGCACAAGAAGAAATCCTTCCCTACCTGGAGGCCGGTCGCCTCCAATAGAGGCAGGACGAATTCGTCCGTCGTGCCGGGGTAGGTGGTGGATTCCAGAATCACCAGCAGGCCAGGGTGCAGGTAATGAGCGATTTCCCGGCATGCGGCGTCGATGTAACTCATGTCCGGGTCTTTGGTTTTGCGCAGGGGCGTCGGCACGCAGATGTTCAGCGTGTCTAACTCTTGAATCACGGAAAAGTCCGTGGTGGCTCGCAGCAAACCCTTGCGCACCAGTTCTGAGGTCTCGCTCGTGGGGACGTCCTGGATGTAACTGGTACCCTGGTTCAGCAGGTCCACTTTCCCGGCCGAAACGTCGATCCCGGTCACGGCCATGCCCGCCTTGCCAAACTCGACGGCCAAAGGCAGACCGACATAGCCCAGGCCCACTACACCGACGCGGGCCTGTCTGCTTTCAATCCGCTGGATCAATCGAGCCAGCGTCTCATTGCCTTGCACTGCTTCCTGATTCATAGATCTTTGCTTGCTTTCCTGCTGAAGAAGGAACGGACCCGCATTCTCCTAAAACGTCCGCAACGGCAGTTCGCCGGGCGACCAGGCGAACCCCACGGAGGCGAAGCCCTGGCGGCGGTAGTCGCGGCTGGGGAGCCGGATCACACGGTAGCCTCCGCCGAAAGTGGCGTGAAAGCCGCGAAACATGCGATACGAGACATTACTCATCAACTGCCCCGTCAGCATTGTGGTGTCTTGCTGCACGATGCCGGAAGTTCTGAAGCCAGCGGCTCCGAGAGTCAGCCCCCAGCGGGTGCCGCCCGTGTAATACGCGGAGATTCCAAGGTTGTCCCTCGCCGCGGGCAGGATAATGCCGTTTCCCGGGACCAGTCCGCGGTTGTATCTGGCGGCAACCGAGACCCGGTCGGTGACCACGTGTCTGAGCATTGCGCCCCCGCTGAAAAACATCCTCCTGACCTCGCGGATCTCCAGGATTGCTGAGGTGCCCAGAATTTCCGCAATAAAGGGGTCTAAGGCTACTGTTGAAACCGCGGAAGTGGAAAAGTCGTTAATGCCAGCCCCGATGCTGAATGCCGTGCGCCGGGTTAAGTTCTTGCTGATACCTAGCAGTGCAGCCTGCAACCGGCTGTCCCGCAGAACTCGAGGAACCGTGAATCGCGAGTACGTGTAGCCGCCCGTCACGCTTGTGTTCGGATCGATCAAGTAGGATGCCTGGCCGAACACTCCTGCTGCATTGAGGTCGAACTGGCCGCGGCTCTTCCGGTGCGCGGTGGATCCCAGCACGCCGCCGCCCACTTGCCAGCGATAGTTGGGCGAATAGGTGAGGGCGGCGCGTGCCCCCCCGAAATACACCTCGGTATCGAATAACTCGTCTTCTACAACCCCTTCAGTGGCAGGGTCCATGAACCCGCTCAGCCCACCCTGCGCAAACTGCGCCATGATGCCAAACCCGTTGAACCCCATCATTCCCATGCCGCCCATGCCACTGGCGAGTCCGATGGCGCCCCGTCCCAATCCCCCATAGAGGCTGGAGGAAAAATTCCACTCGCGGGAAAGCATCCGGGAGTAACCGAAGGCCAGCATGTTGTTGCTGGCCCAATCCTGGTCCAGCCGCGAAATATAACGGATATTGCCCATGTAGGCAGCCATAATGGATGATCTGGTGTCCGCCTTGCCCCCTGAGATGCCCCAGCCCACTACCCCACCCAGCGCATCGTCATACAGATTGCTGTTTCGCTCGTCGGGCAGGAGGGTCAGGTTCCTCCAGTAATTAGCGTTTGCCCTGACCCAGGGCCGGATCTCCAGACGCCGCGGCTCGACTTTCTGCTGCTGCACACCCATGCCGATGCCATTGAACGCCCCAAACTGGGCCCCGGCCGGCATAATCGCGGCCAACACCAGACCCAAAGCCGCCAGCGGCCGCATGATGAGTCTCACGCTCTTCTCCTTTTGCAAGCCAGGCCTTCCCATAACAATAAGATTTAACGTAACTTCCTCCGAAAATTGGGCCGGAGACCTCAGGTTAGCTGAATCCGCTGTTCTCATCAAGGCGCGCCTATGGTAGTACCATCGGCCCGGACTCTCAAATCCAAGAGGCAACGGTACACTACGAATAGAGTGACAACCTCCCGTTACCGCGGGCTAACAGCCGCTGCGGCACTGTTGCTGACGGCCTGGATGCCGGCCCCCTTGCGGGCAGCCGTCCAGCAGCCCGCCGGCCAATTAGACGCCAGCCCAACTCTCTTCACGGTTCTGGCCGCTCTGAATGCCGCCGGCTACGATGCGGAACTCCAGTCGCCTTCCAACCACCCTTTGCGCCAGCAGGTCCGCCAGGCCATTGCGGCCCGGCGCCCTCCCTCGGTCGAAAAACTGAAGCAATTCTATGCGGCGCACAAGGCCGAATCCCCCACCCAGGATCTGAGCCGCCACATCAGTTACGCGCTTAGTATTGAAGGCCCACCTAATTTCCGCCCGCGGGTTTCGCCAGCCAACATGCCCCCCGACACCATTTCTTTGGAGGGCCTTTCGGATCTTTTGGCCCAGTTCTACAGTGAAGCCGGCATCGAAGAACTTTGGAGACAATCGCAGCCTCCCTTAGAGGAGTTGATTGCTCGCTACCACGAGCCGGTCACCCAGGCAATTCTGGACGCGACGCTGTATCTGCGTTTTCCGACCAGCGGTGCCGGCGGCCAGCGCTTCCAGATCTTTCTCGACGTTCTGGGTGCGCCTAATCAGGTACACTCGCGCAGTTTTTCCGGTGAATATTTCGTGGTGGTGACCTCCTCGGCCCAGTTGCGAACCCGCGATATCCGCCACGCCTATCTGCACTACCTGCTCGATCCCCTGGCTATGCGCCATGCGGCTTTGCTGGACAGCAAGCGTGACGTGTTTGATCTTGCCGGCGGCGCGCCTCTGCTAGCCGATGAATACAAAGGCGATCCGGCCCTACTGGCAGGGATGTGCATGGTGAAGGCAGTGGAGGCCCGCCTCGACCGGGCCCAGGGGCCTGCTCTAGTGGAAGCGGCCATGAAAGAGGGCTTCATCCTGACTGCCTATTTCTACGAGGCACTGCAGGGGTATGAAAAGCAGGAGCAGGCTTTTCGCCTGGTAGTCCCTGATCTCTTCAAAGCAATTGACCCGGTAAAAGAAGACCGCCGGATTGCCCAGGTTCAGTTCGCCACCCAGCGAGCTGCCCGGACAGTCCAGGCGCCGGCCCCGCCGAAACCCGCCCTTTCGCCTTCCGCCAAACTACTGGAGTCTGCCGAATCCGCCTACCGGGAAAGGCGTTACGACCAGGCGGCTGGCATGTTCCGCCAGGTTCTGGACGCGTCCTCACAGAAACCGGAGCGGGCGAAGGCGTATTATGGTCTAGCCAGGATTGCCGCCCAGCAGGGCCGTCCGGATCAGGCCCAGCAGTTGTTCGAGCAGACGCTGGCCAACGATCCGGAACCCTTTGAGCGTGCTTGGAGCCATGTCTATTTGGGCAAGCTCGTTCTGGCAATGAGCGATCCGGATTTGCCGGCCGCAAGACGCGAATTCGAAGCTGCCTTGGCCGTCGCAGGCGCCAGTGAAGGCGCCCGGCAGGCTGCAGGGGCCGAACTTCAGCGCCTGGCGGGCAAAAGCCAATGAACGGTCCGGCCGCGCAAGTTTAGAGGAAAGTTATGTTTCGTCGCACCTTATTAACCGTCACCGTCGCACTGCTTGGCTCCTTCGGCCTCCTCTGCGCCCAGACCGCTAACCCCAAAGCGCCGCAACCCAAATCCCAAAAGGAGTTGGAGGCCCTTCAGGCCCTGTTCGGCGCCTATCAGAACCAAAACCACGACGCTATCATCGAGGCTGCCAAAGGGCTGGTAACGAAGTTCGCGGACACGGACTTCAAGGCAACCGCCTTCCAGATGGCGGCTGAGTCTTATCGGGTCAAAAATGACGCCGAGAACGCCATCGTCAACGCTGAACTTGCGTTGCAAGCCGATCCGAAGTATTACGCCGCCATGATCCTGATCGCAGGCATTCAGGCTCAGCGGACACGCGAGTTCGACCTCGACAAGGAGGAGAAGCTCGGGCGGGCCGAAAAAATGGCGAAGGATGCGATTGAAACCATCAAGACCGCGCCCAAGCTGAATCCGGGTGTCACGGACGAGCAGTGGGAGCAGATCAAGAAGAGCTATTCCTCACAGGCGTACGAAGCTCTCGGCATGGCTGCAATGGTCCGAAAGAACCACCAGGCTTGCGTGGACAACCTGCAACTGGCAATGGACACGCCTCAGCCCGACCCGGCTACCATGGTCCGCTTGGGCAGTTGCCTGCGCCAGTTGAAGAAATACGACGAAGCGCTGGCCATCCTGGACAAGGCATTGGCGGACGAGCAGGCGGCCCCCATCGTGAAACAGGCAGCCACGCAGGAAAAGATGGAAATCAACAAAGCCAAGAGCGCTCAGTAGTTTCCCGGCCTGTCAGAGATTCTCTATGTTTCTCCCGCCGGAGGAGTTGGAAGAACGGCTCGGATACCGCTTTCAGGACCGGTCTTTGCTTCTGCGGGCGCTCACCCACAAATCCTGGATAGGCGACCATGCGCCCGGAACTCCAACTGCGCAAGCGGATTACGAGCAGTTGGAGTTCCTGGGCGACGCCGTGCTTGGCTTCCTGGCCAGCGACTACCTCTACCGGCGTTTCCCGGCTTATCCCGAGGGCAAATTGACCCCCATGAAGGCCGCGATGGTGAACAAGCTTCGCCTGCACGCGGTGGCCGCCGGATTGGGACTGGGCAGTTTCCTGCGCCTGGGCAAAGGGGAAGAACGCAGCGGCGGCCGGTCCAAGCGGGCCCTGCTGGCCAACTCCATGGAGGCGCTTCTGGGCGCTGTTTATCTGGACGGGGGCGTGGAACGCAGCCGCGAAATCGCCCACCGTTTGATCTTCTCTGCTTTTGCTACCGAGGCGGATTACGACGCCGACATCCACCAGGACAGCAAAGGAGCGCTGCAAGCGCTGACGCAGGTCAGCAAAATGCCCATGCCCCGCTACACGGTCATTGAAGAAAACGGTCCGGTCCATGCCCGCGTCTTCACGGTGGAAGTGCGGGTGGGGAAAGACCTGGCGGCCCGCGCCGAAGGTACGTCCAAAAAGGCCGCGAGTCTTAAAGCTGCCGAGGCTCTTTTGGACCAGTTGCGCCGTTCGGGTGCGGCTGCGGGCCCGTCCATCGGGACGGCTGCTGGGACTGACCTTCTTCGTTCAGGATGACAATGTCCACGCGCCGGTTACGGCTCCTTCCCTCCGGGGAACTGTTAGTGTCTACCGGGGCAGTATCCGCATAACCGGCAATGGCCATGCGGTTTCGCTCGATGCCGAAACTTGTGGCGAATAACTCCAGCATGGAAATCCCTCGGGCCGCGGAAAGCTCCCAGTTGCTGCGGAACCGCGCGGTATTGATGGGTACTGAATCCGTATGGCCCTCGAGCCGGATGGGGTTCGTGTGCCGGCGCAGTTCGCGCGCGATTACCTCGAGTGTTGGCAGCGTTCCAGGTTCCACAGCGTCGCCGCCCGAGGGAAAGAAAGTTGCCTCTCGCAGGCTGATGACCAAGCCCCGCCGTTCCAGGCGCACCTCCAGCCGGCCGGCATCGATCTCGCTCTTGAGAGTCTGGTTGAGTTCTTGCAGGGAGGGCAGCAGTAGCAGGGCGCCATCTTCCGAAGTCGTGCTTTGCCGCCGTGCCGCGGACGATTGTGTGGCGATGCGGCGCGGTTCCGTCTCCGGCTTACCCAACAGTTTGGAAAGCGCCTGAGCCAGGCGGTCCTCCTTCATTGCCTCCCGAAAGGCTTCGGAAATTCCTTGTGCCCGGGCCTTGTCGGTGATGGAGTTCGCATACATCATCACGAAAAAGGCGAAAAGCAGTGTAATGAAATCGGCATAGGACACCAGCCACCGTTCGTGGTTCACATGTTCGGAATGCCTGCGCCGCCTCACGATGCTTCCGCCCGTGCTGCTGCCGGCAGAACTTTGGGATTCCGGGCCCTGGCCTGAGTTGCCGGGCCTCGCAGGTACGCCTCTAACTTGCCGCCGATGAGCTTGGGATTGAGGCCTTCCGCCAAGCCGATCACTCCCTCCAGCATCAGTTCCCGCCGCTCGCTTTCCGTCCGCGCGCGCAGCCGGATCTTCGCAGCCGCCGGCAGAAATAAAAGGTTGGCGGACCCCACTCCATAGATGGTGGCGACAAACGCGGAAGCAATGCCCTGGCCCACCGCGTTCATGTCCTCAATCTTGCCCATGACAAGGATCAACCCCAGTACGGCGCCAATGATGCCGATGGTGGGTGCAAATCCGCCGGCCGCCTCGTAGACCTTGGCGACACATTCGCGCCGTTCCTCCTCGACGCGGATTTCCAGTTCCATCGTGGAGCGGATTTCGTTGATGTCCACGCCGTCCACCGCCAGCATCAGGGCTTTGCGCAGAAACGGGTCCGGGAGGCTCAGAGCCTCGCTCTCCAGCGACACGATGCCGTTCTTGCGCGCCCTTGAGGAAAAACCGACGATCTCCTCCACCATAGACTCGTAGCTGGTTCTCTCCTCGAACAGAAGTTCCGGCAGGCGGCGGACGGCGTCGGCCAGCAGGCTCATTGGCGTCGCCACCAGCGTGGCGCCCAGACATCCGCCCAGCACTATGATGGCAGCCGGGCCGCCCAGGACGTCCCTCGCCTTTCCGTGCTCAAGAATGTGGCCGCCCAGAATCGCGCCTGCGCCGATCGCGAGTCCGAGCACAGTGCCGAGGTCCAGACGCCGCTTGGCGGATCCTGCCATGGCGCCTTTCCCTACGCCGCCTTCTCCCGCCGGCGGCACTCTTCCACCCGTGCTACCACCAGATCCACCTGCTCGGCCACCAGCAGCTTGGCGCCTGTGGTCAGCGTGATCATCGTGTCCGGCGTGGACTCGATGATTTCAATGAGATCGATGTTGAGGAAAAACGGGCTTTGATTGATGCGGGTAAGCGGAATCATGGCTGGCTGCCTTCCTTATCGGCAACCACCGTGGGGTGTGAGAGGAATCGGTTCAGCCTTCCAGCAACCGCAGAACATCCATGAGCCCGGCGCGGACCGAGGCGATGGCCTGCGCGGGGGCGGCCGGGGCTGGAAAGAGAGCGTTCTGTACGGGCTTGGGCGCCCGCTCCGCCTTGGGCCGGTGCTGCAAATAGCTCCGCGCCCCCCCGATGGTGAACCGCTTCTCGTAGAGGAGCCGCTTGATTTCAAGCACCATCTCTACGTCTTTGCGCCGGTACAGCCGCTGGTTGGTGCCTGACTTCTTGGGAGAGAGCATCGAAAACTCCGTCTCCCAATACCGCAAAACATAGGCCGGAACCCCGGTCAGCCGGCTGACGTCGCCGATGCGGAAGTACAGCCGGTTCGGGATCTCGACCGCCTGAGTTCGTGCCGGAGCTGCCGCTGTGGATGCCATCCCGTCTATCGCCATGCTAATGATTCCCCTCTCCGGCGTCAACCATTTCCCACTGAAATTGTTTTAGGCCGGACTCGGCTACCATAGGGAACGGAATGTCCCAGATCGCCGGTATTCACCCCGTCAGGGAAGCGCTGCGCGCGGGCCGTCCCCTCGATCGCGTGCTCGTGGTGAAATCCGCCGCGGGCCCGCGCCTGCAGGAGATCGTCGATCTCTGCCGCGAACACAAGATCCCCGTGCGCTTCGAAACCCGGGAAGCGCTCGATCGTTTGGCGAGAGGATTGCCCCACCAAGGCGTCATCGCCTATGGCGCGGCGGAACGCTATAGCACCTTGGAAGACGTATTCCAGCGCGACGGGTTACTCGTTTTGTTGGATGGCGTTGAAGATCCCCACAACCTGGGCGCAATCATTCGCACCGTGCATGCCGCCGGGGGCAATGCCGTTCTGATTCCCGAGCGCCGTTCAGCCAGCCTGACCGATACCGTCGCAAAAGCCGCCGCCGGGGCCATTTCTGTGCTGCCCGTCGTGAAGGTTGGGAACCTGAACCAGACCATCGACCGGCTGAAGGACGCTGGTTATTGGATTTATGGTCTCGACGAACGTGGAGATAAGTTATACACAGAGCTGGACTTCGAGCCTCGATCCGCGCTTGTGCTGGGTGGCGAAGGTCACGGCCTCCATGAGCAGGTGCGCAAGCGCTGTGACTTCCTGCTCCGGATCCCCATGGCCGGCCAGATCGCTTCGCTTAATGTGTCCGTGGCTGCGGGAGTGGTTCTGTTTGAGTGGCGTCGCCGTCAGCGGCCCGGCCCCGCCTCCACTTGATCGCCACAATCGCTGCAATCTGAACGAAAGTCAGGCCGTTGGCCACTAAAATCGGCTGAATCCGAAGCAGCGCACCGTAAACCAGCCAGAGGCATACGCCGGTGCCGAACAGGGTCAGCATCGACCAGGACAGATCCTGCCCGCCCGTGCGCCACGTTCTCAAGACCTGTGGCGCAAAGGCCACGGTTGTTAACGTTCCTGCCACAAAACCCAGAATCTGAACCAAAGGATCTGCCATCACTTCTTCCAGTCTCTCAAATCACGGTGTCAGCCGTATCAAAGCCCTGAAAAACGGGCGTTGTACAATCGGGAGTTATGGCGATTTCGGCTCGCTGTGCCTGGGTGGTACTGGTTTGTGCGTTGCTGCCCGGATTGGCGGCCCGTGAGCCGGTGCGGGCCCGCAAAGCCATGGTGGTGGCTCAGGAACCCCTGGCGGTGGAGGTCGGGGTGGAGGTGCTGAAGCGAGGTGGCAATGCCGTGGATGCCGCCATTGCTGTCGCATTTGCTCTGGCCGTGACGCATCCTTCGGCTGGCAACCTTGGCGGCGGGGGGTTCCTGCTGGTGCGTTTTGCGGATGGCCGCTCTACCTTCCTGGACTTCCGGGAGCGGGCCCCAACGGCCGCTTCACGCAACATGTATCTCGACGACGGGGGGAAACTCACCGACCGCAGCCGTATCGGCTGGCAGGCTGCGGGCGTTCCGGGAACCGTGGCCGGACTGGAATATGCCCACCAAAAGTACGGGAGGCGGCCATGGGCCGATCTGGTGGCTCCCGCAGCCCGGCTGGCCCGGGAGGGCGTGGTTTTGAGCTATGCCGAGGCAACCAGCACGTGCCGGGCCCAAAATCTCCTTGGCCGGTTCGAGGAATCGCGGCGCATCTTCTTAAAAGGGGGTCCGTGCTTCGAACCGGGGGAAACCCTGGTGCAACCGGAACTGGCTGAGACGCTCGAGCGAATCCGCTCGGAAGGGGCGAAGGATTTCTACCACGGCGCAACCGCACGGATTCTGGCCGAGGAATCGGCGCGCGGCGGCGGACTCATCACGCTGGAAGACCTGGCGGGCTACCAGGTGGTGGAACGCGCACCGCTTCAAGGCCGCTACCGCGGGTACGAGATCTTGACGGCGCCTCCGCCAAGTTCCGGTGGCATCGGCATGCTCCAGATGATGGGCATGCTGGAGGGGACCGGCTATGAGAAGGCGGGCGCGGGATCCGCCGCCGCCATCCACTTTGTGGCGGAAGTGATGCGGAGGGCCTATGCCGACCGGGCGCAGTATTTGGGCGACCCTGACTTTGTCCGGATTCCCCT
Organism: uncultured Solibacteraceae bacterium; assembly: GCA_964460395.1. Lineage (GTDB taxonomy): Bacteria > Acidobacteriota > Terriglobia > Bryobacterales > Bryobacteraceae > CAYWQS01. Next base: position 88,167 of record CAYWQS010000005.1, read on the forward strand.
GAAGGGACTGCTGGATCCGGCCTATCTTGCCTCGCGGCGCGCGACCATCGATCCCCGCAAGGTCACGCCGAGTGATGCCGTCGGCCACGGCATGCCCCCCGGCGAGGAAAGCGCGGAGACCACGCACCTGAGCGTAATCGACGAAGAAGGCAACGCCGCTGCGTTGACCTACACAATCAACGGCAGCTACGGGAATGGCGTTACCGTGCCTCGCCTGGGGTTCCTCCTCAACAATGAGATGGACGATTTCGCGGCGAAGCCTGGTGAACCCAATATGTTCGGCCTGGTACAGGGCGAGGCGAACGCAATCCAGCCAGGCAAGCGGCCGCTGTCTTCGATGACGCCCACCATCGTACTGCGCGGGGGCAAACTTTATCTTGTGGCGGGCGCTCCGGGCGGCAGCCGGATCATCACCGGCGTCACGCAGGTAGTGCTGCACGTGCTGGACTTCGGGATGACCGTGCAGGAGGCTGTTGACCAGCCCCGCTTTCATCACCAGTGGAAGCCAGACAAGCTATTCCTGGAGAAGGGTTTCTCGCCTGACACCAAGAGGTTGCTCGAGCAGCAGGGCCATGTCCTCGAGGAGACTTACGGTGTCGGTTCAGTAGAAGCCATTCTCGTGGATGGTGGCTGGCTGCAAGGCGCGCAGAACGGGCGCTCGGCGGGAAAGGCCGCCGGATACTGATTCACCCCATGGAACGAGTTCTCTCAACCCATCTTCTTGTGCAGCACCGGCTCAACACGGTGTGGCTGGACCGCATACACGCCGCGGAGATACCAGCGGTGGAAATATTCTGCGCCCGCCAGCACTTCGACTACCGCAATCGCGCCCAGGTGAACGAACTGGCGTACTGGTTTCGTGACAGCGAACTCAAACTTCATTCGCTGCACTCGCCGATGTACAACGACGATTGCTGGGGCCGCAGCGGACCCTCCGCCGTAGTCACGATCACGGACCTGGCCAAGCCGCGGCGCCTGGAGTGCGTCGACGAAATCAAGCGGGCTCTGGATGTTGCCGAGAAGATACCGTTCCGGTATCTGGTTCAGCACTTGGGCGTGGGCGGTGAGGAATGGAGTGAGCACAAGGTGGAGGCCGCGTTCACAGCGCTGGAAGAAATCATGGTGTTTGCTGCCAGCCGCGGTGTGCGCGTTCTGCTGGAGAATATTCCGAACCACCTGTCGAGCGCCGAACGGCTGTTGAGTTTCCTCGAACTCACTCATCTCGATCTCGATTTCTGCTTCGACACCGGGCACGCCAACATGGCCGAGGGGGTCGAGGCGGCCTTCAACCTGATGCAGAACCGCATCCGCTCCACGCACATCCACGACAACAACGGAACGGATGATGTGCACCTGTTTCCGTTCCTGGCCGAGGGCGGCACGGTGGATTGGCATCGCACGATGGAACTCCTGCGGTCCCGGCCAGGCCAGTATCCGTTGCTGCTGGAATTGCGGGAGACACCCGCCATTCCCAACCCCATCGAGGCGGCCCGGCAGGTGTTCGAAAAACTGGAGAGCATATAATCATGTCCGCTTACCCGAGAGTCACCATCGCCGATCTCTGCCACCATGCGGGGGAAAAGGTGGAGATCGCCGGCTGGCTCTACAATCTGCGCCGGTCGGGGAAGATCATCTTTCCGTTGGTACGCGACGGCTATGGCGTTTTGCAGTGCGTTGGGGTGAAGGCGAACCTTCCCGAAGATCTGTTTGAGCGGCTGAAGGATCTGACGCAGGAATCCTCGCTGCTCGTGCGCGGACAGGTCCGGGCGGAAGCGCGGGCGCCGGGCGGCTACGAACTCGACATCGAATCGGCTGACATCCTGCAGCGGGTGCCGGAAGAGAACCCCTATCCCATTACGCCGAAAGAACACGGCGTCGAGTTCCTCTTTGACCACCGGCACCTGCACCTGAGGAGCCGCAAACCGCATGCGATTTTGAAGATCCGCCACGAAATCATTAAAGCCGTTCGGGACTACTTCGATTCCAACGGCTTTACGCTGGTGGACTGCCCGATTTTCACGCCCGCAGCCTGCGAAGGAACCACTACGCTCTTTGAAGTGGACTACTTTGAGGATGAAAAGGTCTACCTGACGCAATCGGGCCAGCTTTATAACGAAGCCACGGCGATGGCGTTTGGCCGTACCTACTGTTTCGGGCCGACGTTCCGGGCGGAGAAGTCCAAGACGCGGCGCCACCTCACCGAGTTTTGGATGGTCGAGCCGGAGATGGCTTATGCGGATCTGGAGGAAGTGAAGCGCGTGGCCGAGGGCCTGATCTGCCAGGTGGTGCAGCGGGTGCTCGAAAACCGTCAGGAAGAACTCAAGACGCTGGAGCGCGACACCCGCAAACTGGAAGCTGTGCGGCCGCCCTTCCCGCGGATCAGTTATGACGAGGCCGTGGGCATACTCCAGCGGAAAGGCAGCGAGATTCAATGGGGTGGCGATTTTGGCGGCACCGATGAGACCTTACTGAGCGAGGAGTTCGACCGTCCGGTGATGGTGGACCGTTACCCGTCGCAAGTGAAGGCCTTCTACTTCCAGCCCGATCCGGACCGTCCCGAAGTCGCCCTGGGGGTGGACGTGCTGGCCAGCGAAGGGTATGGAGAAATCGTGGGTGGCGGGCAACGCATCCACGACTACGATCTGCTGTTGAGCCGCATCCGTGAGCACAACCTGCCGCCCGAAGCCTTTCAGTGGTATCTGGACCTCCGGCGATATGGTTCGGTGCCGCACGGCGGTTTCGGGATGGGCATTGAGCGTGTCGTGGCGTGGATCTGCGGCATCGAGCACATCCGCGAAACCATCGCGTTTCCGCGGATGCTGTACCGGACGAGGCCGTGATGGGCCGGGAGGTTTCTCTGTCGAGACCCGCCAGCATTTCCATCCTAGGGGCGCCGCTGGATCTGGGCGCGGGGCGCCGGGGCGTGGACATGGGTCCTTCTGCGCTGCGTGTGGCGGGGCTGAACGCCCGCGTCGCCTCGCTCGGCCACCGTGTCGAAGACCTGGGAAACGTCGCGGTGGTGCAGCAGGAGAGCCATAAGCCTGGAGCCCGCAACGCACGCTACCTGCAACCAATTGCCGCTACCTGCCAGGAACTGGCGGAACGCGTGGAAGCGATTGCCCGCGCAGGGCGATTTCCGCTGGTGCTCGGCGGCGATCACTCTGTGGCCGTCGGCACGATCAGCGGCGTTTCCGCGGCGTTCCGCAAAAAGCGGAGCAAGTTGGGCGTAGTGTGGATGGACGCTCATACCGACATGAATACGCCGCGCACTTCGCCGAGCGGTAACGTGCATGGCATGCCGCTGGCGTGCATCGTTGGGCACGGCCCCAAAGAACTGACGCATATCTTCGGCTACGCACCCAAGGTGGATCCGAAGAACGTGGTGCTGGTGGGCATCCGCGACGTGGACGCCACCGAGCGGCCTGTTGTGCGGGAATCGGGTGTCCATGTCTTCACCATGCGTGACATTGACGAGCGTGGCATGCGGAACGTGATGGAGGAGGCCATTGTGCTGGCTTCCGACGGCACCGATGGCATTCACCTGTCGCTGGATATGGACGGCGTCGACCCCGATGAAGCCCCGGGTGTCGGTACGCCCGTGCGAGGCGGCTTCAGCTACCGGGAAGCGCATCTTGCGATGGAGATCCTCAGCGATTCCCGCCGGGTGGTTTCGATGGAAGTGGTGGAGGTGAACCCGGTGTTGGATGAAGCGAACCGGACGGCTCTGCTGGCGGTGGAACTGGTTCTCTCGGCGTTGGGCAAGAGGATCCTGTGAAAATCTCGGTTGCGGTTGTGTACGGCGGGCGGAGCGGGGAGCACGAAGTATCCCTGCGTTCAGCGCGCGCGGTGATCGATGCGCTGGACCCGTCGCGCTACGTGGTCGAAGAGTTCTGCATCGGCAAGGACGGGAAATGGCACCCGCGGCCGATTGTGCCGGAACCTGCCGCCAACCCGGGCATTGACGTGGTGTTTCCCGTGCTGCATGGCACCTTTGGTGAAGACGGCACGGTGCAGGGCCTGTTTGAACTGGCGGATTTACCCTACGTCGGTGGTGGCGTCTTCGCGTCGGCGGCCGCGATGGACAAAGAGCACACCAAGCGCCTGTTGCGCGACCGGGGCATTCCCGTGGTGGATTGGGTGACCCTTAACTCGGCGGCGCTGGACGAAGCCCATGTGCTCAAGCATTTCGAACTGCCTGTTTTCGTGAAGCCGGCCAACCTGGGCTCCAGCGTCGGCATCAGCAAAGCGCACAACCGCGAAGAGTTGAGCGAGGCGTTGCGCGAGGCCGCGCGCTACGATCACAAGGTCCTGGTAGAACCCGCGATCGCGGGGCGTGAACTCGAATGCGCCGTGTTGGGCAACAGCCATCCTGAGGCCGCTTTGCCGTGCGAGATTCTGCCTTCGCGCGAGTTCTACGATTACGAGGATAAGTATTTGCTCGACCAGGCCCGCACCGTGCTGCCGGCCGAATTGGCTCCGCAACAAACGGCGGAGATTCAACGTCTTTCCATTTCGGCTTTTCAGGCGGTGGAATGCAGTGGCATGGCGCGGGTCGATTTCTTCCTGGAACACGGCAGCGGCCGCTTATACGTCAACGAGATCAACACCATCCCGGGCTTCACGTCGATCAGCATGTACCCGAAAATGTGGGCGCATATGGGGATGGGGTTCCCGGCCCTGGTAGACCGGTTGATCGATCTGGCCCTCGAGCGCCATGCCGCACGCCGCGCCCTGCGTTACGAACGATGAGCGCGCGCCTGCTGGGGTTCGTGCTGGCTGCTGGACTGGCCGTTGCGCAGGAGCGGCCCCTCCCCGATACAGAAGAACTGGAAAGGGAAGTGGGGCGGCTGGCTCGTGTCTTCGCCATTGTGGACGAGCATGCGGCCAGTCCCGTAGACCTGGACGCCGCCTTCTACGGAGGGGCGATCCCGGGCATGCTGCGACAACTCGATCCGCACTCGGTCTTCTTCGACAGGCAGCAGTTTGAGCAGTTGCAGGAGATGCAGCAGTCGCTGAGCAAGGGGTTTGGCTCTATCGTCAGCGTGTTGCCCGGCCGGGTGATCGTGCTCGAGACGCAGGCCGGTTCGCCATCGCAAAAGAGCGGCCTGATGCCGGGCGACGAGATCGTTGCGATCAACAATATTCCGCTGTCGCAACTCGACATCGAGCAGTTGGTCCAACTGCTGGGCGTGTCGCGCCAAAAGCCGGCCAGCCTGTACGTGCGCCGCCAGGGCACCGCGCAGTTGCTGCCACTGACTCTGACACCGGCAGAATTGCAGTCTCCCAGCGTGGACCGGGCGTTTCTGGTCTCGCCCGGAATTGGCTATGTGCGGGTGACCAGTTTCGATGCGGGCACGGCCAAAGAGCTGTTTGAGACCATCGAAAGGCTCGGCGGCACAGCATTAGGGGGACTGGTGCTGGACCTTCGAGGGAATGGTGGCGGCGTGCTGGCCAGCGGCCTGCAGGTGGCCGCCAGCTTTCTCAAGCCGGGGCAGCGATTGCTGAGCGCTCGTGGCCGGAGCGCCGAAACGAAGGAATTGACTGTACCGGAGGGAGTGACGCCGTTTGCTTTCAAACTGGCGGTGCTTGTGGACGATAAGACTGCGAGTGCGGCGGAGATCACCGCCGGAGCACTACAGGACCATGGCCGCGCGCGCCTTTTCGGACGCCGTACCTATGGAAAGGGGCTGGTGCAGAGCGTGTACCCGCTGAAGGAAGGCAACGGCCTTGCCCTGACTACCGCTTTCTACTACACGCCGAATGGCCGATCCATACAGCGCCCGCTGCGGGGCGTGGCCTTGTCGGCGGCCACCAGCGGCAACGTGGCGGGCGGCATCGAACCGGACGAACAGGTTTTGCCCGAGGCGCCGACGCGATTTCGTGCCGCGCTGGAAATGAGTGCGGCGTTCCCGGCCTTCGCCACGGAGTGGCTGGCCCGTCATCGCAACGAGGTGACTCCGGAGTTCGTTGTGGCGCCCGCCCTGATCGACGAGTTCCAATTGTGGCTCTCCCGCCGGAACATCCGGCCCGCGATCAGTGAGTGGATCGCAGAACAGCCGTTTGTGCGTCGGCGCCTGCGCCAGGAGATCTTAAATCTCTCGCTGGGTGTGCAAGCTGGGGACGAAGTAGAACTTCGGGCCGATCCAGTGGTGCTTCGCGCTATGGCCTGGCTGACGGCGCAGTAGGACGGCCGCACCGGAGCCTGCGCCTGTACGCGTTGCTACCTGGTGCGCATGGCAAAGCAGGCGCGCTTGCCTGCGATACACAATCCGTCGGATTCCTCGCGAAGTCGACCGCGTGCTCCGGCGGAAGGCTGCGGAAATGCGCCAGAGTCTCAATCAGGCCGTCTTCGAAGAGCTGACCGCGGCAGCATTGGTGCGGAGCCAACAGGCTGGCTTCGGCGATCTCGCCGGGCTCTGGGAGCACGATCAGGCATTTGACCGCATTTTCGCTTCTCAACGCCGTATCGACCCGGATCAGTGGAAGTGAGAGTGGCTCTCAATACCATCGAATCGTCGATCTGCCCCGAGCAAACCCAGCACTGGCCGACAGATTGGGGGCCTGCGATCAAGTCTGGATCCCGCTGACTTGGTGTTGCAGCACAAACTGCCCTTGTTCACCCGTGACAAGCTCTTTCAATGAATTCCGCAACTGCTGCGCGCTTGAGCAGGCCACTTACCGGTCGTCGTCGTCGATTTCGAGACTGAGCGGGGCGAAGACGGCACGTCTGGGTTCGGGATAAGGGCGGCGCAGGCCCATGACCTGCCGCCAGAGGATGCGGTTCAGGCGCTCTGTAGGCGCGGCGTCCGGCTGATCGAACTTCATGCGCAGGGAGGCCAGTGCATCCCGGCGTGCCTGGCCCTTGAGCGCCTTCAGGGGCGGATTCACTTCTTCCAGCGACTGGCGGGGTGTTTCGGATTCATATGGCGTCAGGTCAGGGGTGTCCTGGAAGCTGGCGCGCATGTCAGTGGCAATCAGATCGAACAGCGACAGCGGGGGCAGACCCAGAATCAGTTCAATCGTCTTCAGCATGCTGGGCTGCGAGTAAAATGTCGAATCCACGTGGCCTCTCCGCGTATACGGGCTGACAGCGAGCGCTACGGTGCGGTGTCCGTCCACGTGGTCCACCCCATTCTGGGCATCGTCTTCCACCACGAAGATGGCCATCTTGGGCCAGAAGCGGGAGCGCGACAACCCTTCCACCACCTGGCCCAAGGCAAGGTCGTTGTCGGCTACCATGGCGCGTGCCGTGGAGGTTTCGGGTGTGGCGCCCATGGTGTGGTCGCAGGGCAGCAGCATGATCACGAGATTCGGCATGCGGCCTTGCTTTTCCCACGCGGCGAGATCCTTCAGAAAGAGCCGGGCACGGATCACATCTGGGATGACGTTGGTGTAGCTGGGGAAGTCTTTGCTAAGTATTCGATCGAGGGAGGGGATTGGCGAACTGACCTTCCAGCGGCCGGAAAAATCCTCGGCGCGCCGCCAGGCGGCCAGCAGGTCCAGACGTTCTTTGGGGTTGTCCTCTTCCATCCCGGGCACAAACTCGCCATAGACGCGCACGGACTTGCCTGCCTTGGCCGCGGTTTCCCAAAGAAACCCGCCTGCCGCATAAGCGATCGGATCGGTGCCGTCGTAAGGATAACTGCGTCCTTCGTAGCCGGGCCAGAGGGTGTAGCTGGTTTCGTTGGCCTGGGTGAGCCACTGGTGGCCGTTGGCACTGTTGCCTCCGGTGGCATAGAAGTTGTCGAGGAGCACGAACTGCTCCGCCAGGCGGTGCGTGTTGGGCGTGACGTCGCGGCCGAACATGACCAGCGAAGGGTCGCCATTGCCTTGAGGCAGGGCGCCCAGGACCTGGTCGTATGTCCGGTTCTCCTTGACAATGTAGACTACGTGCTCGATCAGGGAGGGCTCACCCACGCGTTCCGGAATGGCTTTCGGGGCACGTCCGGACCGGGGGCGGGGAAGGGCCTCGCCGCCGAGAGGTAACCGGTTGTTCTCCGCCACGGCGAGGGTGTAGCGCTGCAATTGGGCATCGTCAGGGACATCCACCACGGCGACGGCGCCACGGTAGCTGTGGACGTAGCGTTTGCGCGGTTCGTCGCGCCACCCGGAGCCAACCCCCAAGAGAGCGCCCACCGCCAAACGGCGGCCATCTGCGCTGAGAGCGAGCGAGGACGGATACCAGGCGGTGGGGATCATACCTGCCAGCCGGCCTGACGCCGTCTCCAGCACTGCGATGGCATTAATCCCGCCGCACGCCACATACAGCCGCTGGCCGTCAGGCGATATGACGGGCGCCAGCGGCGCCACGCCCTTGGCCGCGGCGCCGAAGGGCTGGATGCGGTCGGTCCTCACCACGGTTTGGGTGCGCGTATCCACCACAGTTACGGCGTCGCTATTGCCGTTGGCGATGTAAAGCCGGGCGCGTTCCTCGTCCCACGCCATCCCGGTAGGATGCAGTCCCACCTGGACAGGCGCGCCCACCGCTCCGGAGCGCAAGTCCACCCGGACAACAGTGCCGGTCGAGGCCACGCCGCGCGAGTCGATCACCACCTGGTCCGCGCCAGGCTTTGTCCCGGTGGGCGCGGTTAGCTCTCCGTCCTTCGGAAAGCGGCCACCCCAGTTAGAGACCCAAGCAGTCGCGCCTGCGCGGTCCATGACGGCGGCGAAGGGGGCGATGCCGGTGTTCGCGGAACGGCGGGCAGCACCGGATTCGAGGTCAATAATCGCCAGCGCATTCTCGAATGTCAGAGGAACGACGGCAGTGCGGCCTGCAACGGCTGGCGCGCCATTCTGGTGGGTGCCTAAGCCGGAGGCAACTTCGCGTAGCGGAGTACGGCCGGCACGAAGCAAACGGACGGTCCAGGGGTTTCCGCTTGCCCGGAGGGCGTTGGCAACAAACACTTCACCGCTTCCGGAGTCAAAGGTGAGTCCCTGCATGCCGGGCCGGCCATTGAGGGCGTAACTGTCCAGCAGGCGGTTCATTTTCCAATCCAGCCGGATTAACTGCTGGTTGTTGAGAACCCACAGTTCATCGCTGGAGGCGCCGAAGGCGACACCTTGCACCTTGCCCTGGAAGACCGTGGGCACGCCTGCGGGAGAGATGGATTGGCGTGTGGTGACGACGCCGGGGTCAGTCACTGCCCGCGATGGACGCTCCGGTTGTTGGCCAGGGGCGAGCAGCCCGGAGCAAAGAAATGAAAGAACGATGACGGCGCGCATGAGGGGAGTGACTCAACCTACCACTCCCCGCGCCGGGTTGGCTACTCGCTGAGGCAGGCCACCAAGGCGCCTCGTGCCGTAGTATGCAGAGGGCTGCCTGCCACGCGAACTTCCGAAATGGGAACCGGCAGCGAGGCGGAACGCAGTGCTTTCTCGAACCGGTCGCGGAAGCCCTCCGGCAGCACGCCGCCGCCGCTCAGCACTACCGGAACCGGCTTGCCCAATTTAGGCACGTTCCGCGTGGCCTGGAAGGTGTCCTTCAGCCCTTGTACGATGGACCCGATCATGTCGTCGTAGTAGACAGTGAGCGCTTGTTGTACCTTGTCCGCGAAGTGGCCGTTGAAGTGGAAGCCTTCTTCCTTCACCATGCGGACGCGGTTGACGAGTTCTCCCGTGACGTTGGCCGCCGACGCATCGATAAAGTCGCCGCCCTTCGGCACGCTGAAACTCAGCACCGGCACGCTCAAGTACGCCAAGGCGACATTGCAGAGTCCGCCACCGCAACTGATACCGACGCCGGTGTAGTTGGTGTCGTCCAGCTCGCTGTAAATCACGGCGAGACCTTCGTTCACGCTGCGTGTGTCGCGGTAGCCCAACTGATCCAACACCTGCCGCACCGTGGCTTCGTGGTAAGTGAGGTTCTCTTCCGCGCCCAACGGCGGGGCGGGAACGCTAAAGCACACGCGGCTCTGTTCTGGTTTCACGCCGTCAAGCACGCTGCCAACGATGGCCTGAATCTGCGGCAGGCTTTCAGGCTCGTTAGCATTCAGCACACCGCGAGTCATCGGGCGGCGCACTTCCCGGCCCAGCAGGTCGGCCATCCGCGCCGATTCGTTGCCAAACACGACGATGGCGTCGCCTGCTACCGCATATGGCACCTGCTCCCGCTGGAGGCTCTTCTCCGTCATCTTCGACCAGGGGATGGAGACGAAGGCGTTCAATTGCGCCTCGAACACATCCTCGTTGTTTTCCCGCCGCGCCGCGACGATCCGGCTGGTGCCGATGTCGAGGCCAACCATGGTTTTGGTTTCAACCGCTGCGTTTTTCATCTGTGCTTCTCCTGTCTTCTGCCGGTGGACTCTTCGACTCCGGGCCGCCTTCGCTGGGGACCGCTCCGTATGCCGTCCGAACACTCGTAAGTACGCGGCCGTAGCGCTCGCGAAGGCGCTGGCGGAAGGCGGCTGCCTCCTGGCCATGCGCAGTGGCGCGCTGCCGCATTTTGTCTTCGCCAAGCAGCAGCCCCTGCCAGAACGGCGTATCTGACAGCTTCATCAGAGCAGGGCTGTAGCTGAATCCGAACACCCAAATTGCCGGCGACGGCAGCCGGTAGTTGTCCGGCAAACCGATGGCGGCAAACGGAAATCCTTGGGCCCAGTCAGTGTGATAGCTGAGCTGATGGTTGCTCGGGTTTACCGAGACCTGAGCGTGCGTCACGCAGTTGACCGGATTGAGCCGGTACTTCGAGCGCAACATCTCCGACAGAACCCGGAGAGCATGCACCTGCGCCGCATTTGTGCTGGGGCGGCCGTCTTCACTGCGGGTCTGTGCCTCTACGGAGACCCCCAGAAAGCTCTGGTTCAGATTCACATAGGTGCTCTCTTCATCCGCCCACACCGAATTGCCCGCGTGGAACGCCACATCCTGCTCGCGCACGATGCGCCAAACCCGCCCAAACCGGTCAATCACGTAGTGGTATGCCTTCTCGTTCCTGACGTACTCCAGCACTCCCGCGGCGTGGCGCTTCAGGTCTTTGGTCCTCTCCGGCGCGAAATCCACCAGGTGACTTTCGGTGGTGTGGAAGACGATGCCGGCCGGCCACGCGCGTTCCTCGCCGCCTCCGGGCGACTCGTCGCCAAGCCGAAAGGCACGATAACGCCTGGGCTGGTTGGCCACGGTCCACTGTTTCTCGATCCGCAAACCGTTGGAATAGGTTTCGTATCCGGCCTGTTCCTCCACCAGCCAGACTGTGGGCGCCGGGTCCGCCGCAGGTTTTTCAGCTCGGACCGGAACCGGCTGGCTCCAGGTACGGATCGCTCCCGCGAAACGTCCGGCTGGCCAAAGAGACACTAACGCCAGCAGAACGCCGGCCCGCACACGGTGCCGCCGCCAGAAGGCTTGCCCGGAGCGCGCCGAAGGGCGCCAGGTGCGCCGGTCCCCTACCGTATGCCTAAGAAAACGCAGGCGTTCGACTGGATCCTCAATATGGCGGACCCGCCAGCGAATCATCGTTTCCCAGGCCAGGCTGGGCGGACTCTGTTCGTCCGGGGAAGGCATCTACTGTTCCTTGTGCCTTCCTATCGGCAGGATTCTCGGGGAACCTTAGACCAGGGGGCATATCCCGATGTGTTTCCTCAGTGGAATCCCTGATGGGCGTCTCTACTGAGGCGGCGGAAGTTCCTCAACCGAAAGCAACTTGGAATCGGTCTGGAACTTGCGGTAGTCCATCCAGTCCACGTCCACTTCGGCCCTGACTTTTTTCAGCAGCGCCAGCCGGCCTTCAATACGCGTGTGGGCCTTGGACGGCATCCATAGCTCGTTGTTGACGCGGGTCTGGCGGAACTCGAGGATGGCTCCGGGGTCGAGGCGGGCCAGGAATCCGGCAAAACTCACTGTACGGATGGTACGGGCCTGCACCTGCACCCATTGGTATTCCTTCTGATCGATCCAAAGCGTGCCTTCGAAGCTCTTTAGCAGGTCTGCCCGCTTCGCCCGCGGCTGAAATCCGGGTTCGGGTCTGGCCTCAATCACCCACGCTGGCAGTCCGTCGACAAGGTCCTCCCGCAAGAGGCGGAAGCGAAACGCTCGCGGGATTTCTTCGAGGAACTCGCGGCCCTCCCGGCGGTCCTTCTCCTGGCGGGCCAATCGCTTACGGCGCTCCTCCGGGGATTCCCGACGCCGTTTCTCCAACTCCTGTTCGAATTCCTTCTGCGCCTTTTCCGCCTGCTTGCCCGAGAGAGGCTGGTCATTCTCCGCGATCTTTTTCCGGTACCGCGTTCCGTCAATGTTGATGACGTCGTAGGTCTCGGACTCCTGCTTTGACAACCGTCCCTCTTTCCCGTATTGCCGGGTAATCTGTCGCTGCAGGTACGTATAGTCCTTACCCCGCTCGAAGTTCATACGGTCCCGCTCAAGCGAACGAAGCACGATCTCCTCCGCCGCAAGTCCCTGGGCTCGAAGTGGCGTACCCAGGACAACCAACAGCGCAAGGATTGCACATTGGGAAAAGTTCATTAAGAATAGTGTAGAATTCATAGGGGTCGTCGCCCCTCCGGACCGCCCCTCGCCCCGATCATGAAGATCCTTGCCGTGGCCATGGAGGAACGGACATCTGCCGTTCTGACACAGCATTTGAAGGACGCGGGTCATTCTGTGCTCGTTCCAGGCTCGAACGGATCTCCAGACGAAATTGAGGTTTGTGTCGTTTGGTTGACAGGCGATCCGCATACGGCGGCGGAGGAGGTAGCAGCCAGGCGTCAGTCTCTCGGAGAGCGGATACCGATTCTGGTCATCGGTCCTTGGCCGTTTGGAGGAGAGGTGGCGGGTTTGTTGGAGTCAGGGGCGGATGACTACTTAGGAGAGCCACGCAGCCGGGAAGATTTGCAGCTCCGTCTCCAGGTTCTTGAGCACCGGATGCGGAGTAATGGCGGAGAGCCGCGCGCCCTTGACCGGCGGCTTACCGATTCGCAGAAGATCGACACCCTTGCCGCGCTGGCAGGCACGTTGGCGCACGATTTCAACAACATCCTGGCCGCGATTCTGGGTAACGCCGAATTGGCAATGCTCGACCTCACGCCAAACTCATCGACACGGTACAGTTTGGAGCAGATCGACAAGGCATCTCGCCGTGCGGCCGAGATTACGCGCCAGATGCTGACCTATACCGGCCGGTCAGAAACTGCTCTCCGTCCAGTGCAACTTACGCAACTGGTCCGGGAGATGGCGGAACTGCTCCGCGCTTCTGTATCCAAACGCTGCAGAATGGAGTTCGAATTTCAAGAGGATTTGCCCCCTGTCCTGGGCGACGCCGGGCAACTTCGCCAGGTAGTGATGAACCTTCTGCTCAATGCAAGCGATGCGATTGGTGCGGAGGGCGGCACGGTGCGGTTGCGCACCGGCCTCGTCTACCAGGAAGAGGAACAGCGAGTCTGTCTGGAGGTTCAGGACAACGGCAGCGGGATGGCTCCGGAGACACTGGCGCGAATTTTCGAACCGTTCTTCACGACAAAGCGCAGCGGCCGCGGGCTAGGCCTCGCGGCAGTGCACAGTATCGTGCACGCGCACCACGGAACGATTACCGTGGACAGCGAACTCAAACGGGGATCCACCTTCCGGCTGCTGTTCCCGGCCGCCACGCACGGACAGGTGATTATCCCGCCCGAGCAGGAATTGCCCGATTGGAAGGGGACCGGCAATATCTTGCTCATTGACGATGAGGACGCAGTTCGGGAGGTGGCTCAGCGCCTGCTGCGCAAGGCCGGCTTCCACGTGTACGAAGCAGCCTCTGGAGATGAAGGGGCGGAGATGTTCTGCCGGCACGCGCACGAACTCCACGCGGTGATCCTCGATCTGAACATGCCCGGGTTGGACGGGTTTGAGGTCTATGAGGTGATCCGCAAGGTCCGTCCGGAAACGAAGGTGATTGTTTGGAGCGGTTTCGATGAGGCCGTGGCGCGGGAGAGGCTGCGCGGCATTGGCGATCCCGTGATCCTGGAGAAGCCTTCCTCGGCCCGCGAGTTGGCGGCCGCTCTCGAACGTGTGCTCACCCGCGAAAACCGGGTGTCCCGGGAAGTCGTATCCTAAGCCGCGTCGGCGAGGGGTGCGGTGATCACGAAACAAGCTCCGGATCCATCCTGGCGGTTGCCGGCCGACACGGTGCCTCCGTGACCGCGCACGATGCTGGCGACGATATGAAGCCCCAATCCGCCACCGGAGGCCCGGGTGGAAAAGTGCGGGTGGAATATTTCCGAAAGCACGTCTTCGGGGATGCCGCTGCCCTGGTCGAGGACCTGGACCTGCGCGGAGCCGTTGGCTGAAGACGCGCTGACGACAATCGAACCCCCGGCGGTCATGGCTTGCGCGGCATTGAGGAACAAGTTCATAAAGACACGTTCCCAGTCAGAGGCATGGCCGGCCAGGCGGATACCTGGCTCGAGCCGCAGTTCGACTTCGGCGGGAGGCACCGGAAGCAGGCGCACCAGATCGCGGAGGAAGTCTGCCGCTCGCTCTACCACTTCCTGCAGGTTGCAGCCGGGGCGCGTCTGGCCCTCGAGAGAGCCCACAAGCCGGCGTCCGCGCTCCACACTGCGCGAAACGGCGGCCGCCACCTCACTCCAGTGGCCGTCCCGGGCAATCAGTTCCGCCGCCTCTTCGATCGTTTCGAAGACGTTGTTGAGATCGTGCACCAGTCCGGCCAGCGCCAGCGAATCAAGCTTGCGGCCATCCATGGGATTCCTTTCTACCGCGGGCTGGAGATGCTGCGAAGTGTATCCCAAAACTCAGGGAATGACACGCTGGCCGCTTCGGCATCGCGGACCATGGTAGGCCCATCGGCCCGTAGCGCCGCAACTGCGGAGGCCATGGCGATGCGATGGTCGCCGAAACTGTCGGTTTCCGCGCCCCGCCAGCTCTGTTTTCCAGGAACGTGGAAACCGTCGGGTGCAGTCTCGATCTCGATGCCCATGCGCCGCAGGTTCGACGCGAGAGTTTCGATGCGGTCGGTTTCCTTGATGCGGAGTTCGGAGGCGTCGCGCACTGTCAGCCCGAGCTCGCTGGCTGCGCCAAGCACAGCAAGCACGGGGATCTCGTCGATGAGCGCGGCCGCCAGTTGGCCTTCAATGACTCCGCCTCGCAGCGATGATCCGCGCACGAGGAGGTTTCCCACGGGTTCGCCGTTGGTCATGCCCATGTCGAGAATGCGGATTCCGGCGCCCGCGCTGACCAGGAAGTCGACCAACGTGGCGCGGGTGGGATTCAGGCCCACGCCGTTCAGCACGAGGTTGGACCCCGGAATGATCGCTGCAGCGACAAGAAAGAACGCCGCGCTGGAAAGATCGCCCGGTACGCTGAGTTCGCGAGGTTCCAGACGGGCGGGGCCCCGGACGCACGCCCAGCCGCTGCCATAGTCCACCTCCGCCCCGAACTCCCGCAGCGCAACTTCGGTATGGTCGCGGGTGCGCGCAGGTTCGTTCACGCGCGTTTCGCCGCTGGCGTGCAGGCCGGCCAGCAGCACGCAACTCTTCACTTGGGCGCTGGCCACCGGCGAATCGTACTGGAGGGGGTGCAGCTCCCCGCCGCGCACGGTGAGGGGAGGATACTTGCCGTCGCGGGCGGTGAGGGTGGCGCCCATTGCGGTGAGCGGCGCCATGATTCTTTGCATCGGGCGCTTGGAGAGCGACTCATCGCCGGTGAGTGTGGTCTCGAACGGCTGGCCCGCCAGCAGACCGGACAGCATGCGAATGGTAGAGCCCGAATTGCCCGCGTCCAGGACACCGCTTGGAGGGCAGTAGCCTTTCAGGCCTTTGCCGGTGATGGTGATCCTCCGGCCTTCGGCTTGCACCTCGACGCCCAACGCACGCAAGCAGGAGAGCGTGGAATGGCAATCCGCACCCGAAGAGTAATTCTCGATGTGGGAGGTGCCTTCAGCTACCGACGCGAGCATAGCGTAACGGTGGGAAATCGACTTGTCGCCCGGCAGACGGACCGTGCCTTCCAGCGCACCGCTCGGTTGAATCGTTTCTGTCATGAACCGCTTGAATCCTTGCTGGAGGAGCCGCTCTACTCGATGGGGAACGGCCCGCCCTGAACTTCAATCTGAATGCCACCTCGTTCTGCGGCCACACGCAACTCCACGGCCCTGGGCACGTCGGGGGTCTCGAGCCCGAATTCCACTTCGTCGCCCGGATCCACCGGAGGGTTCTCCACCGCGGCTTCCCGTTTGGCGACAATGTGGCCCTCCGGGCTGACGAACAGGTACACGAGCGTCAGCTTGCGGAGCTGCTGTTTGCCGGTGTTCCTGACAGTGCCATCAATCTCAATGCGCCGCTGTGAATTCCGCTGGGCGGTAAAGCGGACCTCGACGATCGCAGGGTTCGGGTTGCGGTTGTTCTGGCCCCGGCACAACAATGGGAAAACCATGGTGAGACAAAGCAGAATCCAGGGCCCCATGGGTATCAGTTTAGCCAAGTAAAGGGGAGGTTCGATCTTGCGCCGACGCGACGTTTTGCTATCCACCGCAGTTCCCGCGGCTTCCGCTACTCAAGTTTCTCCAGCCGCCTCGCCGAAGAACATCGTGATCTCCAGTGCGAACGGCCTGAAGTGCTGTGAAAAGGCGATGGGGATGCTGCGGCAGGGGGCCGACACTCTGGATGCCGTCATCGCCGGCGTAAACCTCAACGAGGACGATCCGAACGACAATTCCGTGGGCTTTGGAGGGCTGCCCAACGAAGCGGGTGTCGTGGAGTTGGACGCCAGCGTGATGCACGGTCCCACGCGGCGGGCGGGGTCGGTGGCGGCTCTGCGCAGCATCCGCTATCCGTCCAGGGTGGCGCAGATGGTCATGCAGCAAACCGACCACATTATGCTGGTGGGTCAGGGCGCATTGGACTTCGCCAAGGCGATGGGATTCCCGGAAGAAAACCTGCTGACCGAGAAGTCCCGGCTTGCCTGGATGGCGTGGAAGCAGAGTTTGCGCGACCGCAACGGAGAGAACAACTGGACCGACGGGCTTGACGCGCCTGGCCAGCCTCAAGCGTCTCTGCGCCGCTTGTTTCCCCGTGCTACGGAGGCGGACCTCGCCTGGGCTCTGGAGATGGCTGCGCATCCGCCCACCGGCACCATCAATTGTCTGGCGCTGAACGAGAAGGGGGAGATGTCCGGGGTCACCACCACCAGCGGTCTGGCGTGGAAGATTCCCGGCCGCATCGGAGACTCGCCGATCATTGGTGCGGGTCTCTACGTGGACCAGGATGTGGGCGGCGCCGGATCTACGGGGCGCGGCGAAGAGAATATCCGCGTCGCCGGGGCGCATACCATTGTCGAGCTTATGCGCCAAGGCCGGCCGCCGCGCGAGGCCTGTTTGGAGGCTTTGCGGCGAATCGCCCGCAATTTCAACAACGACCACGTTAAGCTGAACCGCTTCGATATCAACTTCTATGCGCTGCGCCGTGACGGAGCCTATGGATCTGCCTCCCTGTGGAACGGCCGCTTGCGAGGGACGGGCTTCGTCTCCACGCAGTTTGCCGTGAATGACGGCGGCGCTTCGCGGCTGGAGAAGTGCGCTTTCCTGTTGGAGCGCAAGCAGTAGAAGCGGCGTTTCAGGAGCGGAGGTCCTGAATGGTGATGGCCACCAGCGCGAGAGTGAGCCCGATCATCACGACGACGGAAGCCCACGCGACGGCGTTGTAAATCCGCGAATTGGTCCATTTCTTCATCAGCCGCCGCTTGTTGACCAAGAGCACCATAAAGATGAGAACCACTGGGAGCAAGACGCCATTAATCACCTGGCTGAACAAAATCAACCGAACAAGGGGTATGTGAGGGATGAGAACGGTGCCCCCGCCCAGCAGAATGAGGCCGGTGAACAGCCAGTAGAAAATAGGGGCCTCGCGGAAGCGCTTGTTCACCCCGGCTTCGAACCCCAGCCCCTCGCACACGGTATACGCGGTCGAGAGCGGCAGGATGCAGGCGGCGAAAAGCGACGCGTTGAATAGTCCGGCACAGAAGAGCAGGTAAGCGTACTGGCCAAAGGGCTTCAGGCCAAGGGCGGCGTCCGTGGCGTCTTGGATGTCACGCGGGGCGACATCGTGGATGGCGCCCGCGCAGGCCACAATGATGAAAAAGGCGATCACCGACATGGCGATGCAGCCGACAATCACCTCGATGCGCGATTCCTTATACTCCTTCGCGGTGACACCCTTCTCCACCACAGCCGCCTGCAGATAGAACTGCATCCATGGCGCCACCGAGGTGCCCACCATGCCGATGAGCATCTGGATGTATGCCGGATCGAACAACAGCACGGGACGCACGCTGTAGATGGCCGCCTCTTTCCAATCCGGCTTCACCAGAAAGCCCGAGATGATGTAGCAGACGTACAGCGCCGTGGCAAAGAGAAAGACCTTTTCGACGCGCGCGTACGTGCCTTTGACGATCAGCAGCCACACGGCAACGCCAGCCAGCGGAACCGATGCGAACCGCGGCACGTGAAACAGCTCCAACGAACTGGCCACGCCCGCGAAATTCGCCATGACATTGGTTAGATTGACGAAGACAAGCGCGGCCATCATGAAGAAGGTGGTGCGCAGGCCGTACTCCTCGCGGATCAGGTCCGACAGGCCCTTGCCGGTCACCGCGCCCATACGTGAACACATCTCCTGCGTGACCACCAGCAGCACGGTGATGGGCAGCAGCGTCCACAGCGGGAGATAGCCGAAACGGGCGCCCGCCTGCGAATACGTGAAGATGCCGCCCGCGTCGTTGTCCACCATGGCCGTGATGAACCCCGGGCCGATCACGGCGAAGAAGATGGCAAGCCGGTAGCGCAGCCGTTTCAGCATCACTTACCGCGCAGCACCGAAATCACATCGTCGGCCGTTACCACGCCGGCCAGGCGGCCTTCCTCGTCGATCACGGGCAGGCAGAGGAGATTGTACTTGTCAAACAGCTCCACCACGCGCTCGCCGGGGTCGTGAACTGAAGCCTGGATAGTCTCCTGACCGGAAAGCACCTCCCGCATGGCTTGGCCCTCCGGCACGAAGAGCACCCGCGCCACCGGCAGCGCGCCCAGCAGCCGCCCATCGATGTCAGTGATGAAGACTGTGTTCAGAGAATCGCTCAGTTCCGGGTTGCTGCGAATGGCTTCGATTACGTCGGAGGCGGTGGCCTGCTCGTGCACTGCGATGTAGTGGGGCGTCATCATTCCGCCGGCAGTGTCCTCTTCGTACTCAAGCAACTCCTGAACTTCCGCTTTGGGTTCGCCCTCCATTTCCTCGAGGATTTCTTCGGTGGTGGTCTCTTCCAACTCGGCGAGGACGTCGGCCGCCTCGTCGGGCGCCATTTCCTCCAGGATGTCCGCGGCCTTTTCCGTTTCCAGCGATTCGATGATCTGGGCCTGGATTTCGGGTTCAAGTTCCGAGAGCGTTTCGGCGGCCACCTCGGCGTCCATGGCCTCGAAGATCGCTTCGCGGTCCTCCGGAGACAGATCTTCGACGATGTCGGCCAGGTCCGCCGGGTGCAGTTCTTCGAGAGGCTCCGTGGAGATGTTCAGCCGCAGCCGACGCAGGGGGTCGGGCTCGACGATATTGCAGGCGCTCCAGGGAATGGAATTGGGCTCGATCCTTCGCTGGAGCCGCCGTATGGCGCGCCTGGGCAACACGCCCTGGGCCAAACGCCGGAAAATACTGCGAACGCCGATGTCCACCTCGAGGATTGACAGCACGTCGTGGCCGTCCTCTTCGCCCACGGCAAACGTGACGTCGTTCACGCGCACCACTTTCCGTCCTTGCGCGTCGATAATCTGCTGGTCCAACAGGTCCCGCTCAATCCGGAGCACGTACTCGTCGGCGGCGGCATGGTAGGGCGTCAGTTGCTCGTCTCTCAATCGAATGCCGTCGAGGGTAATTTGCGCTACCTGATCGTGCCGTACAGTGAGGTACGCCAGCCCCCCGCCGCCGCCAATCAGGTAGCGGTCGATCCGCACAGGATGAACCGGCGGAATCAGGGCGCAATCCCGCACCCGTCCGATCGCCCGGCCGCGCAGGTCGAACACTTTCAGGCCCAGTAGCTCAGTGAAATAAAGCAGCCGGTCGGGCATCGGACGCTCCTGTTTCACGATGGCACAGGGCAGTGTGTCCGGCCAAGCGCGCAGCGGCTATTGGATCCGCCGGACTTCTACTTGCTCCAGCACTTCCTTAGTCTGCCCCAACGATGCAAAGCTCAGTCCGGGGAGGCGGGCGGAAGCCGTACCGGCGGCCACCCCCCAGCGGACCGCCTCGGCGAATGGTTGGCCGTTGGTGATCGCCCAGGCGTAGGCGGCGCCAAGCGCGTCACCCGAACCGATGGAGCAAAGGGCGTCGACGCGTGGCGGGGCCACCTCGAGCAGGGTGCCATCCGCGCCAGCCGCTACCGCCCCGCGTGCGCCCATCGACAGGATCACCGAACGCGCGCCCATTTCGCGGATCCGCGCCGCTGCTTCAAAGAAGTGCTGCCGGGTGATCAAGGCCCGGTTCAACAGGCGCTCCGCCTCCTGCTGGTTCGGCGTCACGACATCCGGACCCGCCTCAACAGCACGCTCCAGCGCCTCGCCGTCTGTATCCACGAGCACCGGAACACCCAGTTTTCCGGCAGATTTCACCAAAGTGGCGTAGAACTCGCCCCGCACACCCGGCGGCAGGCTGCCGCAGAGCATCAGATGGCTGGCAGACTTCAGCCGCTCGCGCACCGCCTTCTCTAAACGTGACAACTCGGGCGCCTGCAGACGCGGTCCCACCTCGTTCAGCCGGACGGCCAGCCCTTGTTTGTCGGACACCGTGATGTTTTTCCGGATCTCGTGCCTTATCCGCACCAGTTCGAACGCGAAACCGCAAGTAGACAGATACTCCTCCATCAGCCGCCCCGACTTGCCTCCGCTGATGGCCAGTGCCAGCGTCTGCCCCCCGAACGCATGAATGACGCAGGAAGCGTTGATGCCCCGCCCGCCCGCGGAGTGCCGCTGGTCCAAAATGTACGCCCGGTCGTCAAAGACCAGCCGGTCCACGCTGACGTTCTGATCGATTGCCGGATTGCAGGTGACAGTTACGATCACGCCGAGATTGTACCCCGTTCGCGCAGCGGTCCGATGCTACCCTGTAAACTTGCGGCAGCATCCCCTGTTCTGGGCCTACGCAGCCCTGGTTTCAGTTTGTTTTTTCTGGGGCACTACGTACCTCGGCATCCGGATGGCGCTGGAATCCTTCCCACCGATGACGCTGGTCTCGGTCCGGTTCCTGCTGTCCGGAGCTATCCTCCTGGTGGCTGCCCGCCTGTATGGAGCAGCGCTGCCGCATGGCGCGGAACTCCGGCGGACTGCTATCAACGGGGTGGTCATCTTGGGCATTGGAAACGGTTGTCTGACGCTGGCCGAAACGTGGATTCCCAGCGGCCTGGCCGCGCTGATCATCACCGTCTCGCCTTTCTGGATGGTGGGTCTGAACGCTGTCTTGCCGCCGAGAGAAGGTTTGCACGCACCCACTTTGGCCGGCATGGGCATTGGCCTGCTTGGCGCTGTCCTGCTGGTGGGCCCGGGAGCGCTCGCGGGTGGGACGCAAGGCGAGAATCTGCTGAAGGGTTTCCTTATTCTGCAACTGGGATGCCTGTGCTGGTCAGGCGGTTCACTGATTCAACGCAAGCAGGCGGCCACTGCGCATCCCATCGTCAGTGGGGCGGTGCAACAGTTTGCCGCAGGGTTGGCTTTTGTTGCGCCCGCTCTGGTGGCAGGCGGCCAAACTAACCTGACTACCCGCGGCGTATCTGCTGTGGCCTATCTGGTGATCTTCGGTTCCATCGTGGGCTACAGCAGCTATGTGGTGGCCCTGGACCGCCTGCCAGTGCCCATCGTTTCGCTTTACAACTATGTCAACCCCATTGTCGCGGTAGCCCTGGGATGGTTCTTCTACCGGGAGCCGTTCGGCTGGCGCGAAGCGTCCGCCATGCTGATTATCTTTCTGGGAGTGGCGGTGGTGAAGCGATTCGAAGCGAGGCGCTGACGGGTGCTTCTAGCTTTGTTTCCGGTGCAGCCAGCGCGCCGCAAGTGCGCCACCCATCGAACTGACCACCGTGGTAAAGAGAAACTGGATGGCCAGCGACGCCAGGATGGCGAAGACCACGAATCCCGGGCTATCCAGAAGGCGAAGCGCGCGTTCCATGTCGGCGGCGGCCACGCCTAGCGACTCGAAGCTGCGCTCAAACACGCCCTTCAAGCCACTCTGCGAAGCCTGCATGCTCAGGCTGAGGGTGAAAAAGACAGTGGTTATCAGGAAGGAAAATAGACCGGTTATCCAGCCCAACTGCGCGCCCCGCTGCACGCTCAGATTCAGCCCGCTTCTGCGCCTGTATGCGAGTACAGCCCAGCCTCCGAAGCCCAGGATTACCACCGGCAGCAGCAGAAGGAACCCAAGGGCGGTCACGACCGTCGAAGCGATCTGGGCCAGTGCGGCTGCCATCAAGGCGACACGCACCGCCAGCCCGTTCTTCAGGTTAATGGGGCTGCTGGCAGGAGCTGGCGGAGCCTGGTCCACGGCAGGAAGGACCACTCGCGGCAGTTCCAGGTGTTCCTGATCGATCTCCGGCTCTTCAACCAGTTCTCTCACAGGCCGCCCGCAGCGGTGGCAGAACAGCGCTTCGTCCACGAGCCGCGCGCCGCAAGTGCAATAACTCTCCACAACTCCAGTGTCCCCGCCCTGCGGCGGAGCCGCAACCCGAAGCGCTGCCGTATCCTGAGATTTTCATGACTTATCCGACGTTGCTCGTCCTCGGCGATCCCGCCGCGCGCCACCTCGCCCGCCTGTCCCGGCTCCCGGACCAGGTCCGCATTGTTGCCGGACAGACGCCGGAGTCATTGATCCATGCAGCACCCGAGGCGAGTGTAGTGCTTTGCGGTGGCACGCATCGGGAGCTCTTGAGCGCCCTATGGCCGCACCTCGCCCGGCTTCGATGGGTGCATGCTCTGGCCGCGGGGCTGGATTCACTCCTGTTCCCGGACCTCGTCGAGAGTCCTCACCCGCTCACCAACTCCCGCGGCGTGTTTGCTCCCTCGCTGGGCGAATTCTGCGTCGCGGGAATGCTCTGGTTCGCCAAAGACCTCCGCCGCATGCTGCGCCAACAGGAGGCAGTGCATTGGGAACCCTTCGACGTAGGGATGATCGAAGGCGCCACGCTGGGCATCGTGGGCTACGGTTCGATCGGGCGCGAAGCCGCCAAACGCGCCCGCGCGTTTGGCATGCGCGTACTCGCAGTGCGCACACGGCCAGAACCGGACCCGTTCGCCCACTCTGTCTATTCCACCGCCGAAATGAACTCAGTGATCGAACGCAGTGACTACCTGCTGGTAAGCGCACCCCTCACTCCGGAGACGCACCATCTGATCGGCGAGGAGCAACTCGCCCTCCTTCCCCCAGACTCCGTGGTGATCAATCTTGGCCGCGGGCCTGTGATCGATGAAGCCGCGCTCGCTCGCTTTCTCGAACAGAAGAGGCTGCGCGGCGCCGTGCTGGACGTTTTCGAAACGGAACCGTTACCGCCCTCCAGCCCGTTTTGGAAGCTGGAGAACGTCCTGCTTTCGCCGCACTGTGCCGATCACACACCGGGCTGGCTGGAATCCGCTGTCGATTTGTTCGTGGAAAATTTCGGCCGCTTCCTGCGGGGCGCGCCATTGGAAAACGTAGTGGACAAGAAAAGGGGGTACTGAGGATGGTGGCTCCCAACCTGGCGGATATCCGGGCTGCGGCAGAACGCATCCGGCCCATCGTGCGCCGCACTCCGGTGCTGGTTTCCGGCAGCTTCAACCGCGCCACCGGGCTGACCGCCTTCTTCAAGGCGGAGAATTTCCAAAAAGGCGGTGCGTTCAAGCTTCGCGGCGCCGCGAACTTCCTCTACTCAATCCCAGTAGAAGACCGTCCACGAGGCGTGGTGGCGTTTTCCTCGGGCAACCATGCGCAGGCCGTTGCGATAGCCGCACGGTCTTTAGGCATGGGCGCCACCATCGTCATGCCTACCGACGCACCCCGTTCAAAACTGGAAGCCACGCGGGGATACGGGGCAAAGGTGGTGCTGTATGACCGCTTGCGAGAAGACCGGGAGGCCATCGGCCGCCGGATCGCCCAAGAGACCGGCGCCACGCTGGTGCCGCCGTTCGACCACCCTTGGATTATGGCAGGCCAAGGTACCGCAGCCCTGGAACTTCTCGAAGAACAGCCTGACCTGGATGCCCTGGTAGTCTGCCTGGGCGGCGGCGGGTTGTTGTCGGGTTGCGCGATTGCTGCCAAGGCGATCGCACCCTCCATCCGGCTGTTTGGCGTCGAACCCGTGCTCGGGAACGATTACTGGCTCTCACGCCGTGCCGGGCATCCGGTGGCCATCGACGCGCCCGCCACCATCGCCGATGGCCTTCGTACCACCAAACCCGGCTTTTATACTTTTCCCGTCATCCAGGAGCTGGTGGAAGATATCCTGCTGGTGAGCGAAGAAGAAATCAAAGAGGCCGTCCGCTTCATCCTTTCGCGCATGAAGGTGGTGGTGGAACCTAGCGGCGCAGTCGCCGCAGCCGCTGCACTGGCCGGCACGCTGCCATCCGGTTTGCGCCGGGTGGGGTTTCTGCTCTCGGGCGGCAACGTGGATCTCGAAACCCTGGCCGCGCTCTAGATCCGGCCGGGCCTTACTTCTTCGCCGCCGCGGGTTTGGCGGGCGCCGCGCCTTGCGCCGCCACAATCTTGTCCAGCACGGCGATCAGGTTGCCCGCCTCCAACGGATTCTTCCCTGGTTCCACCCAGCCAAAGTCCTCTACGATACGCCCGTCCTTGTCGATGATAAACAGGTGCGGCAAATCGACCGTTGAGTTCTGCGGCGTCACCTGCATGTAATTCGCCGCGGTGGTGCCGAAGTCGAACAGGATCGGATAAGACACTTTGTGCTTGGCCACGTACTGGGCCACCGTGTTCAGATTGTCGGGCGGATTCACGATAGCCAGAACGTTCACCCGGTCGCCGAAGCGGGCCTTCACCTTCTCCAGTGTTTTGGTTAATTCCTGGCAGTGCGGGCAGTCGGTCTTCATGATCTCCAACACCAGCACTTTGCCGCGGTAGTCGAGGATGTCCACCCACTGGCCCTTGGCGTCGGGCAAGGCGAAACTAGGCGCCCGGCGGCCGGAACGCGACCCGGCCTCCACACTCGTTGATATCAGAAGGGCGCACAGCGCCAGCGTCATCGGCTTCATTTCTTCATTCTCGCAAGAGCGGGCAGGGATTCCTCAAACGGGGCGCGCGCCACGCCGTGTTCGGTGATGATCGCGCTCACGTAGCGATTGGGGGTGACATCAAATGCCGGGTTCTCCACCTCGGTTCCGGCAGGCGCCACTGGCACGCCATACACCTCGGTCACTTCCTTCGCGGGCCGCTCCTCAATGGGGATCTCGTCGCCACTCGAGAGCGTCAGATCCAGCGTGGAGACGGGCGCCGCTACGAAAAACGGCACATTATTCTCTCTGGCCAGCACGGCGACAGAATACGTGCCCACCTTGTTGGCCACGTCGCCGTTGCGCGCAATGCGGTCTGCCCCCACCACCACGCAGCCGATACGCCCGCTCTTCAGAAAGTGGCCGGCCATGTTGTCGGTGATGAGCTTGGTGGGAATACCGTCCTGCTGCAGTTCCCACACGGTAAGGCGCGCGCCTTGGAGAAACGGCCTCGTCTCGTCAGCAAAAACGTCAATGCGCTTTCCTGCGGCCACTGCGGCGCGGATCACGCCCAGCGCGGTGCCGTAGCCCGCCGTGGCCAGAGCGCCGGCGTTGCAATGGGTCAGGACAGTCTTGCCGTCCACCACCAGCTCCGCGCCGTTCCGCCCGATCGCCTCGTTAATGGCGATGTCCTCCAGGTAGATCTGCTGCGCCTCGCGCACTAACTCCGCTCGGATCTCATCCAGGGGCCGCCCAGCCAGGCCGGCGAAGCGGCGCTTCATCCGGTCGATGGCCCAAAACAGGTTCACCGCGGTTGGCCGCGTGGCGGCGAGCGTCGCGCAAATCTTTTCAAACTGCTGGGGCAACCCCTGCTCGGAGGCATGCAGTACGCCCAGAGCAACGCCCATGGCCGCCGCTACGCCGATGGCCGGCGCCCCGCGAATCACCATGCGGCGGATAGCGTCCGCCACCTGCTCGTAGTCTGTGCACGTTACATATTCGACCGTTTGCGGCAGGCGCGTCTGATCGATCATCATCACGCCTTCCTGGGTCCATCGAATTGTGTCAACCATAGAAATCCCTTTGCAGCAGCATGGCGACGAAAAACGTGCCATTGTAGCCGCCATGTACCAAGGTGGCGGCCGCCGTGGATCCGGTCTTCCAACGTACCCATCCGAACACGGAAGAAGCCAGGAACAGCAAAACCATGTGCTGCCAGGTCCACTCGTATTGCGGCCCATGCAACAACGCAAACGGCACGTTCACCGCAGCGATACCCACGGCGGGGCTCAACGAACGGATGGCGAGAGGAAGCACGAAGCCGCGAAACACCAGTTCCTCGGCCAGCGGCCCCAGAATGATGGCAAACACTCCCACCAGTGTGGCGCTGAAGCGGTCTGACATCAGCTTCTGCACGGGGTTGTCCACCTGTGGCGTGCCGATGGCCGCGCCTAGAGCCGCTATCGTCAGAGCCAGGGCGGGCCCTAAGACCAGCGACCAGCGGACCCCGGGCCAAGGCACCATCCATCCCAGCGAAGGCCAGAAGGGGCGGCCGTAGCGCGCCTTCAGCATCATCCAAAGTGCGCCGAACCAGAGCCCGTAGGCTAGCATCTGCAGCGTTAAGGCCTGCACCGCCTGGCCCGGCGGCCGGGGCAGCATGAGAACAACCCCCCGGGTTACTGCGATGGCGAGCAACATGCAGGGCAGCGCAAGGCCTGTAAACAGAGCCACATCCCGCCAATCCCAGAAAGGATCGCGCGGTTCAGGGACTGGCAGGGCAGCCGGTTGCTCGGGGCTCACTGGCTCCGCTCCGCCAGCAGCGCCGCCAGTAACGGAATCATGATCTCGTGGTGGCCCGTCAAAGCGAAGCCTTGGCCGCCCCGCTGGACATGCGGGCGTTCCACGACGTTTACCCGGGGGCGGTAGTGCTGCAGGAAATCAAAGTTCACCGTGGTAAACCCGCTCAGCGGATAGCCGAGATTCCGGATGGCGGAAATGGCCTTCAGGAACACCTCCGGCAATACGACGGCTGAACCCACGTTGACATAAACGCCTCCGCCATCCAGGCCCCGCAGCACAGAACAGAGGAGGCGGAAATCGTGGTGCGTGGCTGCGCCGAGCGCCGCGCCATCAGCGGCGGGATGAGTATGGGGTGTATCGGTGCCAATGGCGGCGTGCACGGTGACGGGTACTGCCCGCTTCCAGGCGGCAAGCAGCAGGCTTGCGGGCCGGAACTCCGGCGGCGAAGTCTTGTCGAGCAAAGCCCCCAAGGCCTCGCCCCAGCCCGTACCATTTGACTGGGCGTGCCGGGCGGCTTCGTTGATCTCTCTGCCCGTCTCTTCAGCAGCGCCGAAGCGGCCGTCAGGCAGCACGGCTTCCACGTCCTCGCTGGTGTGGCCGGCACGGCCCAATTCGTAATCGTGAATGGCGGCCGCCCCATTCATCGCCAGCGCCGTAACGAATCCGCGCTCCATCAGATCGATGAACACCGGCGCCAGCCCGCACTTGATGACATGCCCGCCGAGTCCCCACACGATCGCTTTTCCTGCTGCTCGCGCAGCCGTCAGCGCGGTCACTACCTGCCGCAACGAATCCGCCGCCAAAACGTGCGGCAGGCCGTCCAGCCAGGCCGACCAGGATCCTGTGGCCTGCTGAGGACGAGCCAAGTGCTCCACCTTCACCTTGCCTCCGCGCTCGCGAAGGGCGATGGTCTTCAACTTCTCGAAATCAAGCGGTGCGACCGGGTACTTGCTCAAGGGGCGTGCCTCAACTAGTCTTTCCGTTTCGCAGCGCTTTTTCAAGCGCGCGGCCGGTGTAACTGCGCCGGATCCGCGACACTTGTTCCGGCGTCCCTTCGGCTACGATGGTTCCGCCCCGCTCACCACCTTCCGGCCCGAGGTCGATCACCCAGTCCGCGCTCTTGATGACATCGGTCTGGTGTTCGATTACCAGCACGGTATTCCCCAGGTCCACCAGGCGGTTCAGCACTTCCAGCAGCCGCCGTACGTCCTCAAAGTGCAGCCCGGTGGTGGGCTCGTCGAGAATATAAAGCGTCTTTCCGGTCTGCCGCCGCGAGAGTTCGCGCGCGAGCTTGATTCTTTGGGCTTCCCCTCCGGAAAGCGTGGTGGACGATTGGCCCAGGTGCAGATACCCCAGGCCCACGTCCACGAGAGTCTGCAACTTCGGCCGGATCTGCGGGAAGTTTTCGAGCAACACCAAGGCATCTTCCACGGTCGTCTCCAGCAGATCCGCGATGGACACGCCGTTGTACTTCACCTGCAGCGTCTCCGAGTTGTATCGCCGCCCCCGGCAAACATCGCAGGGCACAAACACATCGGGCAGGAAATTCATCTCGATCCGCTTCAGTCCGTCTCCCTGGCAGGCCTCGCAGCGGCCGCCCTTGACGTTGAAGCTGAAGCGGCCCGGTTTGTAGCCGCGCTCCCGGGCCTCCGGCAGCATCGCGTAAAGTTCGCGGATTGGCGCGAAAGTGCCCGTATAAGTGGCCGGATTCGAACGCGGCGACCGCCCGATCGGCGACTGGTCGATCTCAATGACTTTGTCAATGTGTTCCAGGCCGAGGAGTTCGTCGAACTCGCCCGGCCTGGTCTTCGAACCATACACCGCCTGCGACACCGCCCGGTAAAGCAGGTCGTGAACCAGCGTGGACTTGCCGCTGCCGCTTACGCCTGTCACCGCGATGAACGCGCCAAGCGGGAAAGCAACGTCGATATTTTTCAGGTTGTGCTGGCGGGCGCCCTTCAGCACCAATCGGAGTCCGCTCCCCGGCCGGCGCGTCCGCGGCACCGGCACGCGTTTCCGCCCGCTCATGTACTGGCCGGTCAGAGATTGGGGCGCGGCTTCGATCTCCGCTGGTGTGCCAGCCGCCACCAGTTCCCCGCCTAGGCGTCCGGCGCCCGGCCCGAGATCGATGACATAATCGGCGCGCTCAATGGTTTCCTGATCGTGCTCCACGACCAGCACCGTATTCCCCATGTCACGCAGCCGCGCCAAGGTCTCCAACAGGCGCGTGTTGTCGCGCGGGTGGAGCCCAATGGACGGCTCGTCCAGCACATACAGCACTCCGCGCAAACGCGAGCCGATTTGCGTGGCAAGACGAATTCGCTGGGCCTCGCCGCCGGAGAGGGTGGCCGCGGACCGTTCCAGGCTCAGGTAGTCGAGTCCAACCTGCGACAGGAACTCCAGCCGGTTGCGGATCTCTTCCAGGATGCGGCCCGCCACCTGGGTTTCCCGCTCGTTGAACTTCCAGCCTCGCGCCATATCCAAGGCCCGCGAGACAGGCAGCGCCGTGAATTCTGCAATCCCCACATCTTTCACCCGCACTGCCAGGCTGGAGGGCTTCAGCCGGCGGCCCGCACAGGCACCACAGGTGGTCGCGGACATGTACTCCATCAGGTAATCGCGGTAGCCGTCGCTGTAGTCTTCGAAGGCTCTCTGCAGCAAACGCAAAATTCCTGGGAAGTCTCCTGCTCCCTCCAGCAATGCCTGCCGTTGCCTGGCCGCCAGTTCGTCGAACGGCCGCGAGAGGTTGATCTTCAACCGCCGCGCCGCATCGCTCACCGCCTGCTGCATCATGACGGAACTGCCGCCAGGGCCCAATCCCCCCTCGAACAAAGGCTTGCTGCTGTCCACAATCACCTTGGCAGGGTCAAAGGCCCACTGGCTGCCCAGCCCGTTGCACTCCGCGCAGGCGCCGTAAGGGCTGTTAAAACTGAATGATCGTGGTTCCAACTCCGGAACGCTCTCTCCGCAGTCCGGGCAGGCCAGCTTGAGCGAATACAGCCGCTCTTCGCCGTTCACGCCAGCAATCAGAACCAATCCGTTGGCTAGCCGCGTGGCCGTCTCTATGGAAGCCTCAAGCCGCTTGCTGTCGCCCGGCCTTAGCAATAAGCGGTCCACCAACAGTTCAATGGTGTGGTTCTTGCGCTTATCCAGGACGATGGGCTCATCCAGACTCTGCAATGCACCGTCGATACGCGCCCGCACGAACCCCGCCCGGCTGAACTTCTCCAGTTCCTTCTTGTACTCACCCTTCCGGCCGCGCACCACCGGGGCCAGCACCATGATGCGCTCGTTCATCCGCTGGCCCAACACCTGCTCCAGGATCTGCTGGGTCGTTTGCCGGGCAATCATCGTGCCGCAGTTGGGGCAGTGCGGCGTTCCAATCGACGACCACAACAGCCGGAGATAGTCGTAGATTTCGGTGATCGTCCCCACGGTGGATCGTGGGCTTCGGCTGGTGGTCTTCTGCTCGATGGAAATGGCCGGGCTGAGCCCGTCGATGGAATCCACCTCGGGCCGCTCCATCTGGTCCAGGAATTGGCGAGCATAGGGGGAGAGGGTCTCCACGTATCGTCGCTGGCCCTCCGCGTATATGGTGTCGAAGGCAAGCGACGACTTCCCCGACCCGCTTAGGCCCGTAATCACCGTCAGCGTGTTGCGAGGAATCTCCACACTGACGTTTTTCAAATTGTGCATCCGGGCCCCGTGCACCGAGATGTTCTTCAGCATGGCGGTCTACTTGCCTTGCGGGCCCCTCTCGCGTCTCTCGGCCGCTTCCCTGGCGCCGGTGAACTTCTCCTTTGCCCAATCCACCAGTCGCCTGGCCCACTGGAAGTGGCGGGCCAACAACAGCAGCCCCGGAATCCCGAACATCCAGCCCTGGAGGACGGGGATCAGCCCTCCAATCAGGCCCAGGATGACCAAAAGGATGCCTGCAGTGATTTCCAGTGTTTTGCGCAAGAGGGAAACTTTCAATTTACCATTCGGATCCGCATGGCCATCGGCGGCGCGGCTTCCCTGAGTAACCGTCTGAGAGTACTAAACTTCCAGGTCTATAAAAGTTTTGTTTCAACCGTCGTATGGTGGTAGCCAGCAGTTTTGACGAAGAGTCATACGTGGAGAAAAGAAGATCACCCCGCTTCAATATCCGCCTGCCCGCGCACATTGTCCGGGCTGGCGCCAATGCCATCGCCCAGGACGGCGAAACGGTCAATCTGAGTGCCGCAGGAGTATTGTTCAGCGATCCCGGAGTTCCCGTTGAGATCGGGCAGACCGTGGAGTACTACATCCAGTTCCCGGCCACCAATGGCAGCGGAGGCGCCAAAATCCACTGCCTGGGCAAAATCGTCCGGCGCGACGAACAGAACAACGCCATCGCCGCCACCCTCGAACGCTACGAATTCGTCCGCTGAAAGCTTCTGCCAGCCCATCCGGTGAAACTGGCTTCGCTTTTGTTAGGCCATTTTCGCCTGAACCCGAATCCAGCTTCGTCAGCTTCGTTCTGAAATCAAGCACTTAACCTGGCAGTCGGGGTGCAGTTCTCTTGGGTGCGCCGCTTCTTCACGGCGGCGCTAAGGAGACGCTGCATGCACAATACCGATCGCACCCAACTCGAATATGACCAATCCGAGTATGAAACCGAGGCTGCCACGCGCCCGTGCCGCTGCGCCTCCGCCCAAGAATCTCCGCTGAGCGAAGTCGAGGAGATGGAACTCGCCGCCGAACTGCTTGAGGTGAACGGCGAGCCCGAACTCGATCAATTCCTCGGCAAACTGGTCCGCCGCGTAGGACGCCGGATCAAACGGTTTGTCCGGTCTCCCGTGGGCGGTTTTCTGGTGAAAGCGCTGAAACGGGCGGCGACCGCCGCGGTTCCGGGCCTTGGTCCGGCGCTCGCGGTGGCCGGGGCAGTGGGTTCCGCCCTGCGCAAGCCACGGCCCGGCGCTCCCCCTCCGCCCCAGGGAACGTCCGAACCCGCCGAACCCACTGCCGCCCCCACTCCCGAGGATGCCAGCGAGATCTTTGGGCTTGAACTCGAAGGTCTCACGCCGGAGGACCAGGAGTTCGAAGTGGCCCGCCGCTTCGTCCGCTTCGGAGCGGAAGCAGTGGCGCAAGCTGCTGGCGCGGAAGAAGGCGAGGAACCGGAACTGGCTGCCGAAGCCGCAGTGCAAGGCGCAGCCCAGCGCCACGCCCCCGGCCTGGTTCGTCCAGGCCGGTACTCGAGGCCCAGCTACCCCCGTCATCCACAACGCCAGACGTCATCCACCCATGGCCGTTGGGTCCGCCGCGGCAACCGGATCCTGCTTCTGGACGTATAGGACGTCCGGCTGTACTTCCACAGGAACACCATGGACGCCGCTACGCTCGCCCTCTCGATGGTCGCCGGAGAGGCCCAGTCGCTGCTGGCCCGGCTGGACCGCATCCTCCCGTTCGCCCTCCACATGACCATGGTGGGTGCGGCGCGCGGAAGCGCGGAGGCTCAGAACGCCATTCAGGCGCACCTCGATCGCCAGATCGCGTCGCTGCGCGGCTTGCTGGCGGAGTTCATCGGCCGCCTCGAGCAGGAGGGTGACCCGGCGGCTGTGCAACGGCGCTTGGCCTTTCTGAAACTTCGCTACAACCAGGTGTTGTCGCACTTCGACATCTTCTCCGACGTGTTGGTGCAGCGGAGTGAACACGAGCATGGCGTGCACATCGCAGGTTTGGATGCTGTGGCCGCCGATGGCCTGCAGATTCCGCACCACCGTGGTCGCGTCCCTCCCGTGCTCTGTTACTTGGATCGCGGGCACGGCGCCGCGATCCGCCGGGCCCGGACGCGGCTGCCAGGAGGCGGAGAGAACCCCGTGGCGCTCATTCGGGTTCCGCGCGAACGCATGGTGGGCAGTGGGGTGGGCTCTTCTCTACTGCACGAGGTGGGCCACCAGGCTGCCGCCCTGCTTCACGTGGTGGCGCCATTGCGGATGGAATTGCGGCTGCGCGCCGGCAATCATGATGACTCGCCATACGCCTACTTTGCCCGCTGGATCTCCGAAATCGTTGCTGATTTCTGGTCGGTATTGAAGCTGGGCATCACGTCTACCATCGGGCTGATCGGCGTGGTCACTCTTCCCACGCCATTTGTGTTTCGCATCGGGCTGGAAGATCCACACCCATTCCCCTGGATGCGTGTGCAGATCAGCGCCGCCCTGGGACAGGCGCTCTTCCCCGATCCGCAATGGGCGGCGGTCGCCCGTGCTTGGGAGCAACTTTACCCGTTGCATCCGCTGCCCGACGGGCAGCGGCGGTTGATCGAGAGCCAGTTGGAAGCTCTGCCTGGATTCGTCTCACTTCTGCTGGCCTTCGAACCGCCAGTGGGAGAGGGAATCCCTTTGAGTGAATTGGTGGAGGCGGCGCGCCAACCCCGCCGTTTGCGAGCGATTGCGGGCGCCACGCTCTCGCTCAAAGCCCTGGAATCCATTGCGCCCACGCTTGCTTTGGCCGCGATCGGGCAGGCGCGTCACGAGGGGCACATTTCCGCCGCGCAGGAGCAGGCCCTGCTGCGCAGCTTATTAACCACCTGGGCACTCCGGCGGTCCGGCCAACCGGCACTTCGGGCGCCCGCAGATGAAGCTGAACCAGTACTGACAGGAGCAAATCTATGAGCAATCCATCCAATCCCGGCGGAATCAACGGCCCTACTCTGCCCGAACCATTTCGGGTGGAGATCGCCGGCGGCGCACTGAATACTCGCGCCCAACAAGCCGTCGCACAAGCCGGCGATATCACCGGCCTTTGGATCACCATCAAGAACCGCGGCGCCGCGTTGGAATTCCCGCGGTACGACGCCTTCATTCAACGGGTCTTGTGCCAGAACGATTCGCTCACCGGATCGGACCTGCCGCCCGATTCGCCCGGCGATTGCGCCTCGAATTCCGCGCGCCGCGTGGACCAAAATCTGCGCCTCCGCAAGCGCACCCTGCTCGCGCCCTTTCACGGCGTCGACAGCTACAACTTGCTGAAGACCGCCACGGAAGCCTTTCTGCTGATGGAGTGCGGCGTCTTCCTCGAAGACATGGGAACGGAGACCCCGGGCCTCGAGGAGTTCCGGCTGGGCGAAACCATTGACATCCACCGCGCCGGGGATTACCTGCAGGGCTACCTGCAGGATCACATGGGCGTGCGCGTTCTGCCTTACTTGAAAAAGATTGTCGATGGAGCGCTCAGCGGCAACGCCCTGGTCGACTTTCCCTATTGCATGGGCGTTGTGCGGTCCCGCCTCTCGTGCCCTTGTATGATCGAACTCCTCTGGTCCTATTGGATGGAGGAGTGCGGCCTGGTGCAGACCATGAACGCGTTGGGCATGCGTTTCCAAAACAGGCGCGCCCCTGGCGACAAGGATCCGTTGCTTCACCTCGAACTCGATGCGCTCCGGCCGATCGGCAACCTTCTGTGGGGTTTCATCCAGGATGAGATCAACCGTCTGTCGCTCAGCCGGCGGGTGTACGAATACGACCACCACTACGGAATCAGCCTCTTGGGCAAGGCTGTGCCGAAGATCTCACCGGCTGACAGCCGGTCCCGGTTCCTCGAAGCCTTCCATAACCTTCTCTACCGCTGCTCGATCTTCTTCAAGGAGGAAGCGAACACGATGATCGTGCCCGACGGCTTCCCCCTGTTGAACGCGTTAAAGGAAGTGCACCTTCTGCTGGCGGAAGGCATGCACAACCAGTACGGCGATCTGCCCTGGACCGCCCGGGTGGAAATGCTGGTAATGCAATGGCTGCTGGCCCGGCCGGAAATCCGCGACTTCCTCCGCGGACGCCCCATGGTGCCTTACTCGGAAGGCTGGATGCCCCAGGTGGACGCCATGAAGAACCTGCAAGGCTGGTACCCTGCCAGTGTTACCCATTTCAGAAACCTTGCCGTCTTCGGCGAGCAAGTCCTGCTCAGCATCCGCTTCAGCGATTGGAACGACCAGGTGTCAGGCGACGTCGCCAAGGCCTGGGCTCACTATTGGAAGGCCGAGATCCAGGGCTACCTGCACGCCTACCGCGCCGTCACCGGCGTCGATCTCACCTCCGAACCCGTGAACTCCACCATGCCTGGCGTGCTTCTGCGCGAACGGTTGGCCGGCGCGCAGGCGTCCGGGTCCCGCTGAACGCACCGCGCCCGATTCGAGAAAGGAGATCCCATCATGCCCCGACTGTACGAAGAGCCCGAAACCTACGAGCCGGAATTCGAGTACTTTGACGAATTGGAGCAGGCCGATTTTGAGGCCGGCGACAATGGCGAGTTCGAAGATTCCGAGTTTGAAGAACCCGCCACAGAATTCGAGGAAGAGTTTGAGGAGGAGGGCGAGTTCTCGCCCGCCTATGTCCACCCGCAACTCGGTATCGGCCGCCCCGTCGAGCAGGAGTTCGAATGGGAGGAGCAGGAAGAGGAGATCATCGGCAAAGGCGACTCCCGGAGTCCTGTGAAAAACACCAAACGCGCTCCCTGCCGTTGGATTTGCCGTCTCTCGATGATCTACCAGAACCCCAGCCTGTGGGGTGGCAAGGCGATGGAATTCGTCGGCACTGGCTTGCTGATCAGCCCCCGCCACGTGCTGACTGCTGCCCACAACCTACGGAACCAGTTCAATGGGACGACGCTGGACGCCAGGTCCTGTACCGTTGCGCCCGGCCAGGATCGCTCCGACCGCCCTTTCGGCATCGCCGCCATGGACCGGTTTCACATCCGCGATGAGTGGCGCAACAACCGCAATCCCTGCCACGACTTTGCGCTGATCACGCTCCGCTCCGAGATCGGCAATGTGAAGTTCAAGTCCCTCGGCAACAAGCAGCTTGGCCACTGGGGCGCCTCGGACCAGACCTACATCGAGGTGATCTCTCCCGACAAACTCAGGAAGCGCACTGCTCATGTTGTCGGCTATCCCGGTGACAAATGTGGTTACCTGCCCATGGAAAAGCACGTTCGCGGCGCCTCCTGCCAGTACGTGCCCAAAGGCAAGCCCTCCAAGAGCCTGGTGGACTGCCTGAAGAAGGGGCTCATGGCCACGGCGCAGTTCGGCGATAAGGGCAAAATCGTCGCCGCCGAAGCCGCGAACGCCTCTCCCTTCCTGCTCTATGACATGGATACTTGCCAGGGCCACAGCGGCTCGCCGGTCTGGGTCACTTCCGGGACGAAGCGGTACTTGGTTGGCGTCCACACAGGACCGTTCGCCTCTGGCAAGGGGACTTGCACCGACGTGGTTCCCGCCGGGGAAACCATTGATACGAATCGCGCCGTCCGCCTGTCAGCCAAAGTCCTGGATGACATCCGCAAATGGATGCGCGCTTGATGGAAGAAAGGAAGTGCTTCTGTGCCGTCAACCACTTTCCCATCGGATGCATATGTCCATCCCCAACTCGGCCTCGGCCGCCCCGTGGCGGCGGAGGCCGATGCGGAAATCGATGCCGAAATCCTTGGTACACGTGACTCGCGGACACGCGTTCGTGACGTGACCAAACCGCCCTACCGCTGGATTTGCCGCGTTCTTGCCCTCTATCGGGACCCGGCTTTGAACGGCGGGAAAGATACCCAAAAGCCGGGCACGGGCCTGCTCATCGGGCCGCGGCACGTCCTCACCGCCGCTCACAACATTTATGACTTTCCTGCTGGGAAAGTCATCCGGCCGTACGCGGTTACAGTAAACCCGGCGGAACGTATGGACAAGCCCCTGTTGCCGTTTGGATACGCGGTTGCGCCCGAGTCTGGCTTCCGAGTCTCTTCCTTCTACCAATCCGGCAAGAGCCTTTGCCACGATTACGCTTTGCTGATTTTGCGAGAGGATGTGGGCAACCGGGTGTTTACAGCGACCGGGAGCAAGCCACTCGGTTGGTGGGGCCATCCCACTCTTGGTGACAAGACCGTCATCGAATTTGTCCCCTCGGGCAAACTGCAGGGCAAAAGCGTCCATACAGCGGGCTATGCGGCCGACAAATGCGATGGAATTCCCCTCTACCCGGGCTCCCCGGGCCGGTGCGGCTCCGGCCCTGCGTCAGGACCGCCCGAACTCAATGCCTGCTTGAAAGCAAAACGCCAGGGTAACGTCCAGTACGGCTCCAAAGGGAAAGTGGTGGAGGTCCCGGCCGCAAACGCCCCCGGCTTTTTCCTGCATGACGCCGATACCTGCGGAGGCCAGAGCGGGAGCCCCATTTGGTTGCAGTCGGGCGGCAAACGATATCTCGTCGGAATTCACTCGGGCGCCGCTCGTCGGCGGAGCCTCACCTGTGCCCTCGATACCCCGCTTGGGCAGAGGCCTGACATCAATCGTGCCATCCACTTGAACCACAGCGTTCTGGCAAACATTCAGCGCTGGATTAGGGAAGAGAGCTGACGGCCGCTTTGGCCCGCCGTAGTTGCAGCGCCCTTTCCGTCACTCCCAACCGTTCCGCGGCGCGGCGCACACTGCCGGCCTCAAGATCGAGCGCGGCGCCCAGCGCGGCCTCTTTTGCTTCCCGCGCAACCGCCTGCAGCCCGAAACCATTGGCGATGGCCCGTCTTACGGATTGGGTGAAAGGCTCGTCCGGCCAAGCCGTGCCTCCTGCGGAAGCTAAAGGCCTTTCGCCCTCGGGCAACATCCCGGGGCTCAATACCGCAGCGCCCCCGTGACGATGCATGATTCTAGCCACCAGTTGGCGCAGGTCCCGGACATTCCCGGGGTACTCGCGCGTCTGCAAATACGCCTCAAGCGCCGGGTCCAGTACGGGAGTGGGATCCCCGGGGGCGCGCAACAGTCTGGCGAAATGCCGGGCCAGGGGGATGATGTCCTCCGTGCGCTCCCGCAGGGGCGGAAGCGTCACTGGGATGCTCGCCAACCGGTAGTAGAGATCGCTGCGGAAGCGCCCAGCTTCAACCATGGCGCGCAGATCCCGGTTCGTGGCGGCCACCAGCCGGAAATTCGCTTTCCGCCACTGGTTGCCTCCCACCCGTTTGTAAGTCTTCTCCTGAATCACGCGCAGCAGTTGCGCTTGCAACGGCAGGCTGAGTTCTCCTGCTTCGTCCAGGAATAGCGTGCCCTCGTCGGCCAGTTCAAAGGCCCCCGCCCGCGCGGCCACCGCCCCCGTATATGCGCCCCGCTCATGCCCGAACAATTCGCTGCCCGCCAGTTCTTTGTTGAGCGTAGTGCAATCTACGACGACTAATTCGCGCCGGCAGCGCCGGCTATCGAGGGCATGCAGCAGACGTGCCGCCAGTTCCTTGCCGGTGCCGCTTTCTCCGGACAGCAGCACCGGATCTTGACAGAACAGGGCCGATTCCACCAATTGCCTGAGGGCGCGCTGCCAGGCCGCGCTTTGCCCCACCATGTTCTCGCTGACCAGCGGCGAATCCACCTCACGCGCCACTCTGGCCCAGCGTTGAAACCGTGCCCGGATCTCCTCAGCCGTCTCTCGCCCTTGCCAGGACAGCACATCCGCCGCTCCTGCCTCGAGCAGTTCCCAGACGGCCTGCCGAACGGATCCGATGCCAACTGCCACGACCCGGCCGTTGCTCCACCTGCATAAGTCCCGTAAGGACTTTACCAACTGCTCGCTGGCATCCGCGTACACCACCACTCCGTCTCCGGGTGCAGGCCAAGCTGGAGGCTTCACCGCCTGCATACCTGCTTCCGAAAGAGCCGCCCGGATGGCCTCGGCAGTGGCTTCCTCCACGCACTCCCGTGCCAGTACCCAGATCTTCATGTAACACCTCAACGGGCTCTATTGGTGCTGGCACACACCAGCACCCTGGCCCTATCCCGCAACGGACATTCCCTCCCCCGCAACCCAGGGCCGCAGATTAACCGACTCCTCAGCCCGATTCAAGCCACATGAGTACGGATTATTCCGGTGATCCAGGTCCTTTGCGATTTCTTTTCACAAAAGGGCAACTTGCTACGTCTTCCACCACGAGACTGGTGATCGCGCTTACGGCAGACGAAACGGCGCTGGCGGCGGACCTGCGGAACGGCAGTCCTGCGGCCTACGAGCGTCTCTACCGCGAGAACAGCGCCCGGCTTAAGTCCATTGCCGCGAACCTTTTAGGCAGTCGGACCGAGGCAGAGGACGCCGTGCACGACGCGTTCGTGAAGCTCTTCCGGTCCAGCGCCAATTTTGACGGCCGGTGCCCCGTGGTGTGCTGGTTGATCCGGATTCTGGTGAATACCTGCCACGACCGGTTGCGGCAGCGGCGCCCGGTGGCGCCACCAAGTGAATTCTTGCGGGCGGCGCCCGACAATCCGCCGCTCCGCCTGGCACTGCAGAAGGCCATCGGGCAACTGCCGGAAAGGCAAAGGACGGTGTTTCTTCTTTTCGAAGTTGAGGGACTGCGTCACGCCGAGATCGCTGCGGTGATGGAGGAGACCGAGAACTCATGCCGGCAACTCCTGCATTCCGCCAGGAAACTGCTGCGCGACTTACTGCAGCCGGTGAGGGAACAGGGATGACGCCCATTCGAGACGAGTTCGACCGCTGGCTGGAAGAAGAAGCGCCGGGTCTGCGCCAGCACTGGGATTCCCCGGAACTTTGGCCCCGAATCGCCGGTTCTCTGGAAGCGGAACGGAAGCACGCGCCTCTGCCGCACCGGCGCCCTTGGTTAGCTGCGGCTGCGGCTTTGTTGTTACTTGCCGCTCCTGCCGCATTGGTCTATCGCGCCCAGCCCCGCGACCCTTTGCTTCTGACGGAGGAAGCGTTGGCGGACGTGCGGTCCGCGGAGCGCGCCTATGCCCAGTCCATCGATAGGCTGGCTGAACGTGCCGTCCCGCGCCTCGAAGACCGCGCCTCTCCGCTGATCGCCTCCTACCGGGAGAAACTTCTCCTGCTGGACGATGCCATCGCCACGTTGCAGGCTGAGGCCGGCCGGAATCCGTACAACCAGTTCCTGAGAAACGAACTGCTGGCCCTTTACCGCGAAAAACAGAAAACACTCGAAGGAATTCTCCATGACGATCAGAAACGTATCGCGCCTTAGCGGCCTGCTCCTGGCTGCGGTGGTATGCATGCCGGCGCAGCGCCAGGAATCCACCCGGGAGATCAGAAAGCAAGAGGCCTGGAAACAGGGACAGCAGGTCCAAGTGTCCCACCGGATGGGAGATCTCGTGGTTCGCGGCGCCCCGGTGCGCGAAGTCCAGGTCTTCGCTCTCGTCCGCGCCTCTGCTTCGACTCAGGAAGAAGCCGCGAAATTGGCAGCCCAGATCGATGTCACAGTGCAGAGTACGCCCAACGCCATCCTGGTCACCACGCGCTATCCGGATGAATCGAGTTGGTTTCGCTCCAGCCGGGCCTCCTATTCGGTCCGCCTGGAGGTAAACATGCCTGCCACGGCTGCTCTGAATGCTCAGAGCAGCTTTGGCCGAACGGAAGTCAGCGGATTGCGCGCAGGCGCTGAAGTCACCAACAAAAACGGGCCTCTCCGGGTCTTCGATGGGGCCGGCGAGCACAAACTCTCGTGTTCCTTTGGGGACACAGACGTCTCGGACATCCGCGGACCGGTCCACATCACCAACACAAACGGCGCCTCGTCGGTCACCCGTGTGGATGAGCTGACGCTGTCTAACAGGTTCGGTAAAACCAGCGTTCAAACCGTCGCTCGCGGGGCCTCGATCGAAGCCAGTAACGGCGCAATCGACGTGTTCGATGTGGGGGGCGAAACCAGGATCATTGGGGCTTTCGGCGCGATTCAAGCTGCCCGGATCAAGGGCGGGATCACTCTCCGCAACCAGAACGGCAACGTCGAAGTCCGGACAGTCGGTGGCCCGGCCCAAATCTCGTCCAGTTTCGGCGCCGTCAGTTTCACGGATATGGGCGGATCCGTGACAGCTACAGGGCAGAACGGGAAAATTACAGGCTTGAAGGCGGCTGGCCCCGTGGACGTAAAGAACAGTTTTGGGACTGTACAACTGTCCGGGATTCGGCAAGGGGCGAAGGTGGTGTCGGGAAACGCCCCGGTAGAGTTGGAAGATGTGGGCGGAGAGGTTTTTGTCCAAACGTCATTTGGCGCTGCCCGCGTGACCAGAGCCACCGGTCCAGTCACGGTCGAGAACCGGAACGGGGCGGTACGAATTGAGGATGCCAAGGGCGCCGTGAAAGCACAGACTACCTTTGGACCCATAGAAATCCAGGGCGCCGGGGGGGCGGTCGAAGCCACGGCCGACAACGGATCCATCGTTATTGCTGGCCTGGTCCCCAAATGTCACCCTGTTACCGCCAAAACCCGGTTCGGATCGCTTCGCGTCGCGCTCCCGGCAGGAGTGGGCTACGATGTCACGGCCGCCACCACGTTCGGCCGGGTGAAGTCGGACTTCGAAGTAACCCTTACCGCGGGGACGCCCTCGGAAGGCCGTCTGGAGGGCAAGATTGCGGGTGGTGGCTGTCCGCTGCGGCTGACGAACTCCAACGGGTCGATCGAGATTGGCCGCTAACAAGTCGTAAGGCTCTCTCCGCCGGGCGCCAGACAGGCGTATACTGCTGGCCGGGATGCAGACACCGGACTTGCCCTTCATGAGACTCTCCATTCTGCTCATTTGCTCGCTTCTGTCAGCCCAGAATCCTCCGCCTGTGAAGGTCACCGTGGACCTGGCGAATGGGTTAGGCCCTCATCACCCCATCCACCACTTCTTCGGATATGACGAGCCGAATTACACCTACATGCGCGATGGGCAGAAACTGCTTTCGGCCTTGGCCGAGATGAACAGGGAAACCGTGCACGTCCGGATGCACAATCTGCTCACGTCTGGAGACGGCGCCGCGGCCCTGAAGTGGGGCTCCACCAATGCCTATTCGGAAGATTCTCAGGGCCGGCCAGTTTACGACTGGACTATCGTCGACCGGATTTTCGACACCCTGATCGAGCGCGGGATGAAGCCTCTTGTCGAGGTCGGGTTCATGCCGGAAGCGCTTTCCGTGAAACCCCAACCCTACCGCCATCAGTGGAGTCCGGAACGCCCCTACAACTCGATTTACACCGGATGGGCGCATCCGCCCCGTGATTACGCCAAGTGGGCAGGCTTGCTCCAAGCCTGGGTACGGCACTGCATCGAGCGATACGGACGCCAGGAGGTAGCCAGTTGGTATTGGGAAATCTGGAATGAGCCGGACATCGGATACTGGCAGAGCACAACAGAAGAATATCTTCGCTTGTACGATTACTCGGCGGATGCCATCAAGCGCGTTCTACCGGAAATTCGTATCGGAGGCCCCACCACTACAGGGCCTGGTTCGCCCAAAGCGGCCCAGTTTCTGCGTGATTTTCTGGAACACGCCGCCCGTGGCAGGAACTACGCGACTGGCCGGACGGGTTCTCCGCTGGACTACATCACATTTCATGCCAAGGGCCGGCCCAAGGTTGTGGATGGCCATGTTCAGATGGGCAGCGAGTTTCAACTTCGCGACATCGACCGGGGATTCGCCATCGTGGCTTCATTCCCCGAGTGGAAACACCTGCCCATCATCCTCGGCGAGTCCGACCCCGAAGGCTGCGCTGCTTGCTCTGTGCGCTTTCACCCCCAAAACGCCTACCGGAATGGAACGATGTATTCGAGTTATACGGCCGCGACCTTTGCCAAGAAATACGAACTCGCCCTGCGCCATGGAATCCGGCTGGAGGGGGCGGTCACGTGGGCATTCGAGTTTGAAGGCCAGCCTTATTTTGACGGGTTCCGCGATCTTGCCACCAACGGAATCGCCAAGCCTGTGTTGAACGTGTTCCGGATGTTTGGGCTCATGTCCGGCGAGCGGGTGCAAGCGGAAAGCACTGGTTCGGTCGCGCTTGACGCCATGCTGGCGTCTGGCGTGAAGGGACAGGCGGACGTAGGCGTCACCGCCACACGCGGCGCCCGTCAGGCCCACGTATTGCTTTGGCACTATCATGACGATGATGTTGCTGGTCCGCCTGCCGAGGTCAGCGTGGACGTGAAGGGGTTTTCTCCGGGAGTGGATCGCATCTTGCTGGAACATTTCCGGGTCGACGAGAATTACAGCAACGCCTACACGGCCTGGCTTGCGATGGGTTCGCCCCAATCGCCCACGCCTGAACAGCACTCCAAACTGGAAAGGGCCGGGCTTTTGGAATCAATATCCCCGCCATCCTGGCGTCCGGCGCAGGATGGGTCTGTCCGCCTTCAGTTCCCGCTCCCCCGGCAGGCAGTATCGCTTCTGAGGCTGAGTTGGTAACGAAACCCGCATCGCATCGGCCCACCTAAAAATTTGAACCGCAACAGCGCTCTTCGCGTCAAAGGGACTTAGACAAACCGCCACGCCCTGTGGTTGTGGATATCCAGACTGGTAGAGGTCGAGACAACATGCGCATTCTGTGTCTGATAGGTTTTCTAGGCATCGCGGCCCAGGCTCAAACCTGGAATTTCCGCTGCCCCGGTGGAGAAACGTTTGATGTCACGGTCAGCCAGAAGCAGGCGACCCTCCGAATGCCGGGTAAAGCCCCTCTGCGTCTGCGTCAGGTGCCTGCGGCCTCGGGCGCGAAATACTCGGATGGCTACACCGTTTTTTGGAACCAGGGTAACGAGGGCATGATCCAGTCTGGCGAGGTGAATGTAAACGGTTGCACTGCCGCGTCGCCATCGGAAGCCAGCCGGCCGATGTCAGGCATGTTCATCTACATGGCGGACGCCGCGATGTTCACCGATTGTGCGAGCGGCCGCCGCTATCCCGTTGCCATGGAAGGGGCTTACCTCGAATTGGAAAGGGCGTACACGCAGAACCGGCCCTCGCCCGGGGAACCCCTTTTCGTGAAGATCGAAGGAAAAATACAAAACAAACCCAAAATGGAGGGTCCGGGCACCGTACCCACCCTGATCGTGACGAAGTTCATCTCCGTGGATACGCAGGGGCACTGCTCCGAACCTCCGGGCGAACTGCTAGGGCGCTGGCGGCTTACCTCTTTGGGCAAATCGGAAGTGAAGCTGGAACGGCCGCCCAACCTGGAGTTCCTTCCGGAAACCAGCCGGGTGGCCGGTTTCGGCGGTTGCAACCGCCTCATGGGAAGCTACAAACGAAAGGGCAACGAGCTCGAGTTGGGGCCGCTGGCCAGCACGATGATGGCGTGCATGGGCGAAGCCATGACCATCGAGAAGCGATTTAGTGAGGCCCTTAGCGGCAGCCGCTCCTACAGAATCCAAGGCCAGGAATTACAACTGATCGGGCGGAACGGAGAAATCCTGGCGAGGCTGGTGAAGGAAACTGGTGAAGGCCCAAAATAGCCGGTCCCACTGCGGCCCGATTTCTTTCTTCCGCGAATTCATCGGTTTGTAGGCGTTCCAGGGCCGGCCCCCTCGGACGGGCCACAGAGGGTCATGCGCGGAGGCAGATCGCATGGCCACACAACCGGCAATCACTTACGGGCTTGAAAAGCTCTTTCTTTTCCGTTACTACGGAACGCGCGAGGAATACGCTGCGGTCATCGGCCACGAACCACCGCCGTTCGACCCAACCAAGCCGCCCAAATATTGGTTCGACCCCGCCGCCCTCTCCACAGGCCGCCGGAACGTAGTCTATGACAACGTAATTGCTCTGGATATGAACGGGCACCCGCTTCGCTCGCCCGAAGGAAAGCCAGTGTTGGAGCCGATCATGCTCCCGTCTGCGCAAGCGGCCGCCGTGAATATCCCCGAGCACAAAGGAACCAACGAGCCTGGTACTGATCAGTTGCCCATCCCGATGCCGATCAACGAACCGCCCGAGGGCGATGAGCTGTTTTTCGACATCATGGGCAACGTATCCGTTCGCAACATCAAGCTTTGGCAGGATGC
This sequence comes from uncultured Solibacteraceae bacterium, assembly GCA_964460395.1. Taxonomy (GTDB): domain Bacteria; phylum Acidobacteriota; class Terriglobia; order Bryobacterales; family Bryobacteraceae; genus CAYWQS01. The sequence continues at coordinate 132,869 of CAYWQS010000005.1, forward strand.
GGCCAACCGCGGCGCATTCTCGCAAACCGACCGGGAGCTGCTGCGCGCGATTGCCCGGAAACTAGGTGTTCCCGTTCAGGAATAAGTCGGCGCCTTAGCGCAGAAAGATCTTCAGGGGAATTGTCTGGCCGAACGGCGCGACCTGCACCACAAAATTCAGCGGTTCTCCTGAAATCTCCCCCTTGGGCTGGAATCTCACCCGCAAGGTTCGCTTACCGTTCGGCGGCACTTCCAGGTCATCAATTTCGAAGCCCAAGCTGGGGTGCGGCGGTTGAGGAATTCGAAGGCGCACGGGCCCCACCATCGTGTTGTTGAACTCAAACTCCAGGGTCTGCGGTTTGCCTTCGAACCGCAGCTCGGAGGAGGTCATCCGGATGGCGTTCCGCATTTCCTTCAATTGCTCTGGATTGAAGCTGGGCGGCGCTCCCGGCGGTGGCCCGGCAGGCACTGCGGTGCCCTCGGCAGGCACTTTCATGGTCCCGAAGGGCGTCTGGATGTTCTCCCGATCGTATTTCGGGACGAAATAGCACCAATTGCCCTCTTCCACTCTCCAATGCAAAAGCGTCGGGAACTTGGCAGGCAGCGGGCCCACAGGCGTGCCCAACGTAACATCGAGGACGACCTGGACTTTGGCGCTCTTGTAGTCCTCACCCCACGTGATGTGCTGTTGCTCCACGCCTTTGTAGCGCTGCTTGTCCATCATGTAGAAATGATCCTTGGTGTCCTCGCACACCAGCCGCTCCGACTGGCGGAATTTCCCTTCCATGTGGAGGTTCAGGAACTCACTGACCCGGGCCCGCAGCGCTTCTTCGACGCCCGCCGGCGGCTTTGTGAAAAGATTGCCTGACGATTGGGCATGAGCCGCGAACACGGCGAACAGGAGCGCGAACGCAAGTAAAGTACTTCTCATCTTCATGGGAATTCCGGAGGCACACTCGGCACCCTCAGAATAACATCTGGTTGGACGCGCCTTACCCGGAAACGGTTGCCCACTGGCGGGACTCTGCAGCAAGCAGAATGGCCTCGAGCACGGCGGCTTGGCGGCGGGAATCGTCGAGTGGAACTGGCGGCGGGGCCAAGCCCCAGACGGCATTGGCAAAAGCATCCGCCTGCAGAACGAACTGGTCGCATGGGGCGAACGCTTCCAGCCGCCTGGTTTCGCCGGTCAAGTCACCCTCGTCGAGCCAAAGCCGGGCCGGGCGGTCGGTGGGCGGATTGAAAGGGATCTCGATTTCTGCCCGCGCTTGCTCGCCGTGCAATTCCATCCGCTGTGCGCGGGCGAGTTGCGTGCCGCATACGAACGAAGCCTGGCCGTGCTCGAATTCCAGCAGGGCGGAGGCCAGGCGGTCGACGCCGAATTCAGGATCACGCTCAGCAATTGCGGCCACGCGGAGCGGCTCTGCGCCGAACATCCAGCGCGCCACATATACGGGGTAACAACCAATGTCCAGGATGCCGCCGCCGCCCCAGTCTTTCCGGTTGCGCACGTTGCCGGGGTCGCGATTGAAGTAGGCGAAGACGCCGTGCACGCTGCGCAGGGGGCCTAACGTACCCAATTCGATGAGTTGACGGCTCCGGATCCAGCGCGGATGACAACGCACCATAAAGCCTTCCATCGCCAGGCGTCCGGAGCGCTGTTGCACTTCCATCACCTGCTCCACGTCATGCGCCGACCACGCTAGCGGCTTCTCGCAGAGCACATGCTTGCCCGCCTCCAGCGCCCGGACCGTCCATTCGACATGAAGGTGGTTAGGCAGGGGGATGTAGACGCAATCCACCTGTTGATCGCGGAGCAGTTCTTCGTACGAGCCGTAGGAACGGCTGATTCCGCAAGCTGCAGCGGTTTGAGCCGCTTTCGCCGCGTCGCGCGACGCGATGGCCACGGCTTCGCCCGTTTCGCAGGCGGCCAGCGCCGGAATCATGCGGCGAACAGCGATACTGGCGGTGCCCAGGATGCCCCAGCGCAGCTTTGGTTGCATGCGCCCATCTTACGGGGTAGGCCTAGCGAAATGGCGGCGGCGAATAGACCGAGAGGATTTCCTGCACCATTTCCGCGTGGCTGGAGTAGCGCGACTCCTCGTAGCAACCTAGTGGATTCTCAATGACGTTGATCAGGCACTTGTTGCAGTAGGTGCACGGGCGGTCCGGCTGCTCTTTGCCGGCTTTCCAAAAGGCCAGCAGATCGGGGTTGGCGACCAAGGAGCGTGCAATGGTCACTCCGTCGCACTGGCCGCTGGCGATTGCCTGTCTCACGACGGAAGCCGTCTGGAAGCCGCCGGTGCAGAGCACCGGGATGCCCACCGCTTTCTTGATCGCGTGCGTGTCGGCGAGGTTGAGTCCTTCGATGACCTTACCGCGCTCCTTGAGCCACTGACGGCGAAATGCCGCGCCGGTAAGCTTGTTCCGCATGAGGCGGTAATTCCGGTAAGTCTTGGCGCCGCTGGACACCATGGCGTCGTAGGTTTTGACGAACTCCTCCACTGGCAGATCGCCTGCCGGATTGCGGGGGTGAGCGAAGTAGCCGCCGGTGGAAACATGGATGGCGTCCACGCCCGCCTGCTCCAGCCAGCGGCATACAGGTACGGAATCTTCGATGGTGTTGCCGCGCCTCTCGCGGGTCATGGCGTTGCAGAGTTCCGTCGCGCTGATCTTCACCTGCAGGTGGAAATCGGGCCCTACCTTCTTGCGGATGGCGCGGCAGATTTCGAGCAGGAACCTGGCCCGGTTCTCCAGGGAGCCGCCATACTCGTCCTTACGGTCGTTGATCGCGGACGAAAGGAATTGCGTAATCAGGTAACCATTGGCGCCATGCAGTTCCACGCCGTCCAGTCCCGCCTCCTGGGCACGGCGCGCCCCCTCGGCGAAGTGCCCGAGGGTTTCCTGAATCTGCGCCTTGGTCATCGGCTCGCACTCGAAGCCGTGGAGAGGGTCGGGTTTCGCCGTGGAACTCAAGCCCTTCTCCCACTCAATCCCGGCGATGTCGCGTTGGCGGCCCCCATGGCTCAACTGCAATATGTATTTGCAATCAAACTCGTGGACCCGCTTGCCCACTTCGCGCCAGAAGGGAATGCACTCGTCCCGGTCAATGGTGGCGTAGTTGGGCATAATGCGCCCGCGCATGTGGACGGGCACAAAAGAGGAGAGGATGGCGCCGACGCCACCCCGTGCAAACTTTACCTCCCAATTGATGCGGGCCTGGTTGCCTGAGCCGTCATAGTTATCAAAGCGGCCTGAGATGTTCGAGCGCCAGACACGGTTCTTGGTTTCGAGTTTGCGAAAACGCAGCGGCTCGAAAATAATGTCAGCCGGCATACGCTTCTCTTACTTCACCCGCTTCCAGGGTGCGAACATGTTTGCGACGCCTTCCAGGGCCGGTGCGAGTTCTGGATGGTGGCGCAAAAGGACCGTCTTCATCGAGTTGTCCTTGATGTACTGGAGTCCCCAGTCCGTGTAGAACTCGGGCCGGTAGTCGTCGGTGAAGAAGCGGTCGCTCTTGAGGCGGCGCGAAGCCATCAGGACAAAGATGCGGAACGCCGTTTCGCTAAAGCCGAAGCCGGGAGGCAAGGGTTCGGCGTATAAGCCGGTCATCAGATCCACCTTGTCCACGTCGCCGTAGACCTCTTCGAGTTCTTTGGCCCAGGCGGGGTTGTCGGTCATTTCTGCGAAGCTCTTCACCCGCTCCTTCCGCAAACCCTCGCGGAAATCGTTGTAGCGCGGGACGCCGCGTTCGCGGTCGCGGATGATATCCACGGCGGCCATGTCGAACAGGGTGCCGTCGTCCCTCTTGAGCAACTGCAAGTGCTTCGGGTAGTTATGGAGCCGCAACGCCCCGGGGTGCATCAGTCCGAAGCTGTAGAAGAGATCCCCCATGGGCACGGTTTCGGTGATCTTGCGGGTGGGGAGGCCGGCCACCTCGGGCAGTTCGTAATGCCCGATGGGTTCTCCGGTGGCGACGGAATAGAAGTCCATCTCGTCCCGCAGGAGCGGGTGCATGCGGTACACCGCCACGAACTCTTCGGTGAGCGCATACGGCGCCGCATGATGATCGGCCTTCGAGCCGACAATTCCGCCAAGCAATTCGCTGTTGTCGAGGATCGGAATCGCTTTCTGCAATCCCTCTCCCACGAGCCCGTGCCAGTTGGTGCGCATGGCGAGTTGTGTCAGCGGATTCGGCAGAATGGCCGGCGTCCACTCGACCGTGTGGATCTTTGCCATCAGGGCGGCATTGATCAACCGCGCCACGCGGAAGAGGCGTTCATCATCCCAGCCAGGATTCCGCTTCTTCAGTTCCGCGGCGATGGCGTTGTGCTCCCTCGTAAACAGGGTGTGGAGCATGCTCAGCCCGATCCACCAGTTGTCGACGATCGCGGTGAGGTCGAGCTTGGTGTGGTCGTCATAGAGCAGCAGGCCGTCATCGCCGATTTTGAGTTTGCCGTCAACATGCGCTCTCACTTTGTCCGCGATCGTCGGCCGGCTGCCGTAGATCTGGGACCCGTCCCACCAGTGGGTGACGTGGTTGCGGAACGTGGGGCGATTGGCAGCGTTTGGGGAAGGCTCATGGTCCGGTTCGGACTTCGGGATCTTCATCACGGCTTCCGGCCAGCCGTCACCAGGCGGCAGGGGCACATCGAACTCGCCATTCACCGGGTCCACCTTTCCGTGGCTGAACCAGTCGTGGACTTCGAACTGGATCCAGGCGGCCGCCAGCAGGTTGAGGATCGAGGCGGGTTGGAATTCGGTCCGGGTCATCAGCCGTGTACTGACCACCCGGGGGTTTGGATTCATTAAGTTGGCCACGTCCGGCCGGGTTTTATCGAGGGGGAAGTTGCGGCCGAAGCGGGTATCGACGGCGCCCATCTTCGGGAACTTCAGGTCGTTGTAAGTGCCGGCGACAGTGCGGCCCATGCGCTCGGGCGCGTTTTTAGCCACCGGGGGAAGGCCGCCGGTGAGAGGTGCGTCTTCGGTGTCATGGAGGTTCTTCTCTCGCAGATCCTTGCGGATTTGGATCAGCGTTTGTACGGCCGACAAGCGCGGCCGTTCGTACCAAGGTTTCCCTTTGTAAATGCGTTCTCGCAGTCGATTGATGATGGCCATAAACCACCCCTCCTTTTCAGCAGGCGCGCCAGTCCCAGCCGCGCAATGGCAACAGGGCTAGAGTATGGCGGTTTGGTGTTCCGGTTCAACGAAATTCTGAAGGGACTGTCTTTCGATGCGGCCAAGGCCGGCCCGAAGCACCACTGCACACCTGGCGCCGCCGCCCTTCCCGTGCATGCGGATCAGCGTGAACTGGACCGGCACTGATTAAATAGATTCAGCGTTGCAGTCCCACGCACTAAACCCATATCGCCATGAATGCTGAACAGATCCGGTTGGAGGAACAGCGGCTGCGCCGCAAGCACTGGTTGCGCTGGGGTCCCTACCTGGCAGAGAGACAGTGGGGCACCGTGCGGGAAGATTACAGCCGGGGGGGTGATGCCTGGAACTATTTTCCTTTCGAACAGGCACACCGGCGGGCTTACCGCTGGGGCGAGGATGGCCTGCTGGGCATCAGCGACAACCACCAGCGGCTTTGCGTCGCAGTGGCCCTCTGGAATGGCCGGGATCCCGTTTTGAAGGAGAGGCTGTTCGGCCTCACGAACGGGCAGGGCAATCACGGCGAGGACGTCAAGGAGGTTTACTACTACCTGGACTCCACGCCAACGCACTCCTGGATGCGCGCCCTGTACAAGTATCCGCAGGACGAGTTTCCTTACCGGCGGCTCGTTGAGGAGAACGCCCGGCGAGGCCTGCACGACCGGGAATTCGAATTATGGGACTCGGGCATTTTTGGCGGCTCCCGCTACTTCGACATCGAATTCAGACTGGCCAAGGCGGATGCCGGGGATTTACTGCTCGAGTGGGTAGTGACCAACCGGGGGCCGGAGGCGGCCGCGCTTCACGTACTGCCCACCGTATGGTTCCGCAACACCTGGGCATGGGGGACTGAGGGCCGCGAGAAGCCGAAACTGCAAGAAGTCAGCGAAGGCCGGGTGGAGTTGTCGGAACGAAAGTTAGGGACATGGTTGTGTCACTTCTCTGCCAGACCGGAGCTTCTCTTCACGGAAAACGAAACCAACGCGCAGGCGATCTGGGGCACACCGAACCGCAGTCCGTTCACCAAAGACGCGTTTCACCGGCGGGTTGTCCATGGCCAAAGTGAGGCAGTGAGCCCGGAGCGGTCAGGAACCAAGTGCGCGGCGTGGTACCAGCTTGAGCTTGGACCAGGGGAAACCTCCACGGTTCGTGCCCGTTTGCAGAGAGCCGAAGAGGCGGGCGATCCGTGGCAGAAGTTTGAGGAGTTGTTTGAGTCGCGCCGCCGGGAGGCGGACGAGTTCTATGGCGGGCTTCAACCAGAAGGACTGAGCGCTGATGCCCGGTCAGTTCAGCGACAGGCATTCGCTGGACTGTTGTGGACCAAGCAGTTCTACCACTATGTGGTGGAGGATTGGCTGAAGGGCGACCCCGCGACGCCCCCTCCGCCGCCGGAACGCCGGCATGGGCGCAACAGCCACTGGCCGCACCTGTTTACGGATGACATTCTTTCGATGCCCGACAAATGGGAGTATCCGTGGTTTGCCGCGTGGGACACGGCTTTCCACATGATTCCGTATGCGTTGATCGACGCCGACTTCGCCAAGCATCAGTTGGGCCGTTTCCTGCGCGAATGGTATTTGCATCCGAATGGGCAGATCCCTGCGTATGAGTGGAACTTTGGGGACGTGAATCCGCCGGTGCACGCGTGGGCCTGCTGGCGCGTGTACGAGATCGATGCCGAAAGGAATGGCCGGCCCGACGTTCCGTTCCTCGAGTCGGTTTTCCATAAACTCCTGTTGAACTTCACCTGGTGGGTGAACCGGAAGGATTCAAGCGGGGACAACATATTCGAGGGCGGCTTTTTGGGGCTGGACAACATCGGGGTGTTCGACCGCAGTCATCCGCTCCCCGGAGGTTACCGGTTAGAGCAATCCGACGGCACAAGTTGGATGGCGATGTATTGCCTGAACATGCTTCGGATTGCGCTGGAACTGGCGCAGCACAACCGCGTGTATGAGGACATTGCCAGCAAGTTCTTCGAGCACTTCCTTTATATCTCGTCGGCGATGAACACGCTGGGTGGTGCGGGCTTGTGGAACGAGAAGGACGGGCTGTTCTACGACCGGATCCGGACCCCGGAGGGAGGCAGCATCCCGCTGCGGATCCGCTCCCTGGTAGGGCTGATCCCGCTGTTTGCGGCGGAAACGATCGATTCGCACCTGGTGGAAAACCTGGACGGGTTTCAGCGGAGGGTGGGCTGGTTTCTCCGCTACCGCCCGGACCTTTGCCAGAACCTCTATCTGGCGGTGTACGCGCCGGGAAAAGAGCGCGGGTTGTTCAGCCTCGTGACGCAGGAACGGCTGCGCCGGCTGCTGGCGGTCATGCTGGACGAGGCGGAGTTTTTGTCGCCCTACGGAGTGCGGTCCCTTTCGAAACGGCACCAGGACAATCCATACATCTTCCAGTTGCACGGGCAGGAGACGCGGGTGGCCTATCTGCCGGGGGAGTCTGACTCGCGCATGTTTGGAGGCAATTCCAACTGGCGTGGCCCCATCTGGTTCCCGGTCAATGCCATGCTGATCGAATCGCTGCACCGCTTCCACCACTTCTTCGGCGAGAGTTTCCAAGTGGAGTTTCCGACAGGCAGCGGGCAGCGGATGAGTTTGAAGCAGATTGCGGGAGAGTTGTCGCAGCGGTTGAGCCGGCTGTTTTTGCGCGATGCTGAGGGGCGGCGGCCGGCGAACGGCGGCGTGGATCTGTTGGATCACGACGAGCACTTCCGCGACCATGTTTTGTTTTACGAGTACTTCCACGGGGATCACGGTGCAGGGTTAGGGGCCAGTCACCAAACGGGCTGGACCGCACTGGTGGCGAAATTACTGCAGCGGTATCCAGTGTAGAAGGAGGGACAGCTTTTTCCGGCAGGGGTCTTGAATTATTCGCGCGAGGAGGGCGGACGCCGTCAAAGCCTTGAGCTGCGGCCTCGCGGCGCGGATGGATATGAAGCAACAATCTCAGTCGCAGGAGGCTGCTCCCGGACGGAGACGGGGATCGCCAAGGAGCTTGAGGTTCCTGGAGACGGGGAGGTGGAGGTGGACCCCGATGGCGAAGGGCATCCGACCGATTCCTTCCTCCTCGCTATTGGGAAGGAATGCCGAGTGATCATCCGCCTGGCGGCTCCGGACCGCTAATATGCTTGGTTTTTGGGAGTCGGGCTGTGCGAATACCTGCACCTTGAGTGCCAAGGCACTGCCCCGCCGGTGATTCAACCACGCAGGGATTAGGCGACGGGCACGGAAAGGTACGGCTAGCGCAGCATTTTAGCGGCGGCCCATTCGAAGTAGGTGCGCTGGTAGGCGGGATCCGTTTTCTTCTGCAGGGCGGAGCGGAGGTCTGGCTTTGCGGATGCTGCGGCGGCGGGGCCAAGATGCCAGAGGGCGCTGGCGGCGGCGAGTTGCAGGCACGCATCGGTACTGGCGAGGGCTTCGCGAAGTCCGGGCAAGCCTTCCTCAAGTTGACCCGCGCGGCAGAGAGCCTCGCTGGCGGCGAGGCGCACGCTGGGGTTGGCATCGCGGGCAAGCGTGCGCGCGGCTGCGGCGTTGTACTGGCCAGCCATCAGCGAAACCGCCGACCAGTAGCGGACCGCGGCGTCCGGGTGGGCAGGCAGGCGGGCGCCTTCGGCAGCCTGGAGCACGCGGTCCACGGGGAACGGGACATCGCGGGGCGGCCGACCAGCGGCGCGGGCCAGCATCTCCGCTTCCGGCAGCAGGCCGGTGTCGCGGATCGTGTTCATCCAGGTGTGGAGGGCCTGCCGCAGTTTGGTCTTTCGGCCCTGGTGCTCCTGGGCGCTGGCGAGGTTGTTGAGTTGCCAGGGATCCTGCGAGAGGTCGTACAGCTCCTCCACCGGCTTCGTGTCCTGCATCAACAGCCGCTGATAGCCTTGGAGTGCCCCGGACTGGTGGAGGCGGCGGAGTTCGGTCCAGACAGCCGCGACCTCGGAATAGTCGCCATGCTGGAGCACCGGCCGGTGGGGCAGGTAATTGCGGATGTACTGCCAGCGCCCGTCGAAGACTGTGCGGCTGGTCTCGATTTCTTCGTCGACGCGGTCGCGGGCAGCGAATGCGAGAGAGCGAGCAGGCTTGGCGAAAGGACCCAGGAAGGCGGATCCTTGCATGGTGGAGGGCGGCTCGACACCCGCCAAGCTTAAGACGGTCGGCGCGAAGTCGGCAAAGTTCACCAAACGATGGTTGGCTGACGGTGCCTGGCCGGGCTGCCGGATGAGCAAGGGAACTCGCAGCCCCGTGTCATGGAGGAAGCGCTTGCCGCGGGGCAGGCCAGTGCCATGGTCGGAAAAGAAGAAGACGATGGTGTTGTCCGCCAAGCCGTCCTGCTCAAGCTGACTGAGGATGGCGCCGGCCTTCTGGTCCATGAGGGTGGCTTGGGTGTACAGGGCGGCGATCTGGCCGCGGACGGCCGGTGTGTCAGGATAGTAAGGCGGCAGGGGGCACCGCGCGGGGTCGTGGCGGAGTTCCGCGGGGAGTTTGGCGTTGCGGGCCGCGAGTTCCTCGGCGGGATACCGGATCTGCCCCTGGTGGGTATCCATGATGTTGAAGACGGAGAAGAAGGGCTGGCCCTTGGCGCGGTTGCGCCAGTGGGCCTTGCCGCTGGATTCATCCCAGCAGCCCTGCGGAGGATCGAAATTGTAGTCTTCTTTCTCGTTGTTGGAGGTGTAGTAGCCCGCTTTGCGCAGCAGCTCGGGGAAACAAGGCACGGATGCGGGTTTGGGCACCATGCCGCGGAGGTGCATCGACCCCAGGGAATTGGCGTACATGCCGGTGATGAGGCAGGAGCGGGCGGGAGAACAGACGGGCGCCGTGGCGTAGGCCCGGTGGTATAGGGCGGAGCGCTGCGCGAAGCGGTCGAGGTTCGGTGTGGCGGCGTAGCGATCCCCGTAACAGCCCAGGATGGGGCTCATGTCCTCGCAGGTGATCCAGAGAATGTTGGGCCGTGCTGGGGTCTGGCGGGCAAACGCCAGACCCGCGCCCAGGAATGCTCGTCGCTGCATGGGGGAACGGGGGCCTATTTCGCCTGGCCTTTCTTAAAGCGTTCGAGGCCGATGTTGTCGAGGAATTGCATCGACGCATTGGCGACCTCTTCGGCCCTCTCGCGGGGGACCACCACAACGCCGTCGCCATCGGCAATCACGACATCTCCGGGGCGGACCATGACGCCGCCGAGAGTGACCGGACGGTTGACGGATTCGAGCACGTTGCGGCCGGGCCGAATGCCGCGGGCGAGCCGGCGGTAGTAGGCAGGCGTCTCGCCAGCGATGATCTCATCGCTGTCGGCTAACCCGCCCGAGGTGACGACGCCCAGCATGCCGCGCTTGCGCCAGCCCTGAATGTTGGAGGAGCCGATGCTGCGCGATTCCCCGTCTTCATTGGCGTCGATGACGAGGACGGCTCCGGGAAACAGGACGTCCTGGAAGGCTTCGGATGTCTCCTGGTTGTAGAGGCGGCCGATGAGCGCGGGGTCCATCTTGTCGTACCGCTTGTTGGTGGGCATATAGCGCGCAGTCACCGCAATGCCCACGATGCGATGGGTGAAATTCTCAGTATCGCGCCAGAGGGCCTTGATTTCCGGGTCGACGATGCCGATATTGGCCAGCCCAACGACGTCCATACCGTCGGAGACATCGGCGACGCGCAGCGGCGCGAAAAGCTTGAGGATGCGCTGATTGTCTTCCTGAGAGTATTCCTGGTAGGGCAGAAAGAGCTTCACCTTGCCGTTGGCGAGGTTGGTTTGAGCGCAAGCGAGGGGCAATGCGGTGAGCGCAAGGAGCAGCAGGCGGGTCATGGGACTTCGATCCTTTCCTGCGTAGATCCTATCGGAAACGGGAGCGGTCTAGGGGCGGGAGAAGCCGGGATCCTTGTTTCCCACGCGCCAACTGATTTCATCGACAGGGCCGTTGACGCGTACCAGGAGGCACTTCGCCCAAATTTACCGGAAAGAGGGCTTCCGCCGGTTCCGGCGCGCGGTGGAGACGCCGCTCAACCTGATCTGTGAGGCCAGGTTGTGAAGGGCGGGTGTGACTCAGGCGTCCTGCATCCCGTCTTCCACACTGAGCACCACTTCGGAGGAAACACCGCGAATCTTGGGGGTGACTGGAGCAACCGTGGCGCTGGGAAGGTAGGAGATCGCACGGTCCGGGGTAAGCACGACAGCAAAGTCTCCGCTTATCCGGAGGCACGAAGGAATACAGCCGAACGTCGCCGCGTGCTATTCGGCTGGCGATGCCGCTTCTGCCTCCCAGAGGACATTTCCCGCAGAATCCGCCGGGCCACTCCTGTAACCCGACTCGTCCCGTCGCTCCAACTCACGAATTCTGAGGGCGGCGAGGTGCTTCCGCAAAGCCTCGCTCACTAATGTCGAACGGTTCTGGCCAGCGCGACGGGCAGCCCGATCGGCCGCTTGAAGGGGTGTCTTGTCGAGAACAACCTGGATCGTTTCCATCCTGTGGAATCTACTCCAGTGCATACTCCACAGGCAGCCAACAACCACCGGCTGCTATGCCTGCCGGAACGGGCTGCGCCTCAGTGCATAATCGAGCGCCTCCGCCGGGATCTCGAATTCACGCATGCCCTTATTGCCCTGGTAGCCGAGGACTTGAACTCCGGTGGGACTGGTGGTCCAGGCGTCGACGACCATTCGGCGGGCCCAGTCGAAGAACCGGATGCCGGGGCCGGTTTCGGGGCTGTCGTTTTTGCGGTAAGCGATGAGGTCGAGCAGTTTGCGTTGTTCGGCGGCGGAGGCAAGGGCGAAATTAACGCCGGCCTGCTTGCGCATGGCAGCGTCCAGCCAAGCCAGGCCGCCCTGCCAGATTTCCTTCAGGCGGGCGTTGTTGGCGGCCAGGAGATCGATGAATTCGGGCGCTCCGGCGCCCGCGCCGCCGGGCACGCTGCCTTCCGGAGGAATGATGAGATCGGCGAGAGCCTGGACAGTCTTCCACTCGTGAGGGGTGAAGAGCTTGGGCTGGTAGGCGCCGGCGGCAGGCTTCGCGGCCGCGGCCTGATGGTGGACGTGCTGGGCTTCCAGAGGCGACAGGCTGCCGGCCACGCAGGCGGAGGCAGCGCTCTTGAGGAGAGATCGGCGGTTCACGGTTAGAGGTCTCCCTTTTTCATCAGGTCTGCGATGTATTCGGAGGTGCGCCAGGAGAGGGCGCAGATAGTGAGGGTGGGATTTTTGTCGGGGTTCGAGACGAATGGGGCGGCGTCCGCCACGAAGAGATTCTTCACGTCGTGGGCCTGGCTGTAGCCGTTCAGGGCGGACCGTTTGGGGTCATTGCCCATGCGAACCGTACCCAGTTCGTGGATAATCTCGCCCGGAGTGCTGATGGCAGCAGCAGGATCTCCAAGCTGGCGGGGGCCCTGCACACGTCCAACGAGGCCTTCGATGAGGGCGGCGAACGTATCGTGCATGTGGCGCACCATTTTGATTTCGTGATCGCTCCAACGGAAATGGAAACGCAGAACGGGGATACCGAAACGGTCGACCGTGTGCGGGTCGATTTCGCAGTAGGAGTGCGCGTTGGGAATCATCTCGCCGCGGCCATGGAATCCGATGGTGCAACCGTAGCTGTCCAGGATGGCTTTCTTCAGTGAAGGGCCATACCCTTCGTGCTCGCGGCAGACGCCATGGAAACTGCCGACCATTGGCATGCCATAGCCGCCGCCGAGTTCGATATGGTAACCGCGGGGGAAGTCTTTGTTTTTCTTGTCCAACTCCCACCACGGCATATAGAGGTGCCCGCCGGAATAACCGTCGGTATCGTGCTTCAGCATGCCTTCCAAGGCCGGGACGTGTCCGCGCAGCGCATAGCCGGCGGTGTCGGTCAGGTAGCGGCCAACGACGCCGGAAGAATTGGCAAGCCCGTTGGGATGGCGCGAGGATTTGGAATTGAGCAGCAGGCGGGCGGACTCGCAGGCGCTGGCGGCAACGATCACGATGCGGGCCCGGATCTGTTTTTCCTCACGAGTGCGCGTATCGACATAGCTGACCGCGTTCACCAGCCCATCGGGTCCGGTGAGGATCTCGCGGGCCATGGCATGAGGAACGATCGTGAGGTTCCCAGTCTTCAGGGCGGGAAAGAGCTGCACCTGGCTGGATGAGTAGTTGGATGCCGTCACGCAGCCGCGGCCGCACTGGCCGCAGTAGTGGCAGGCAGGCCGGCCATTGAGCGGCTTTGTCAGAATGGCCATGCGCGACGGGATGCAGGGGATGCCGAGCCGCGCGGCCGATTTCTGAATGAGGACTTCGTGGACGCGGGGCGCAGGGGCGGGCAGGAACTGCCCGTCGGGCGCGGTACGGATGCCTTCGCGCGTGCCGCAGATGCCGATGAAGCGCTCGGTTTTGTCGTACCAGGGGGCGACGTCTTCGTAGGAAATTGGCCAGTCATCGCCGAGCCCGTCGAAAGAGTAGGGTTTGAAGTCGTAATCCGCGAAACGAAGGGAAATACGGCCGTAGTGGTTGGTGCGGCCGCCGACGATGCGCGAACGGAACCATCGGAAGCGCGTGCCGTCCCCGGTGGTGTAAGGTTCGCCGTCAATTTCCCAGTACCCGTTGGGCGCTCCGAAGAAGCCGAAGTCCTTGCGGCCGGTATAGGATTCTCCGCCCTCGCCAGCGCCGCGGTGCGGGTAGTCTGCCGGGGTCTTGTGTTCCTTGTAGTCACGGGCCGGATTGAGGCCGGGCCCGGCCTCAAGAACGGTGACCTTGACGCCAAGGTTTGCGAGCACGTGAGCGGCGGTACCGCCGCCAGCACCCGAGCCTATAATCACCACGTCGTGCGCGGCCCTTCCCCTCATGACTTGCATGAATGAAGGTTTAGCACAAAGCGAAGGATTGGACCCGGGGCGCGGGGTATGTGAGGCCCTGCGCTCCGGGTCCATTGACGTCACATGCTGATGTAGATGAAGAGTTCCGCTTTCGTAGGATGCCCGCCCGAGAAGGCCACGATGAAGGCAGTAGCAGGGTTCGTGCTGGTGTCCAGATCCGGCATCTCGGTGGGGACAACCACGGTGAACTGAACCACCGCGTTGACGAGCCCAGGCGCGCCCCCAACATACAGCAACTCTGCAGCGGCGCCGCCGATCTTCACCTCCACAGGTTTCTTGGGCACCGGAAGATTTTCGGGATCGGAAATTGTGCCGTCGATAAAGCCATCCTTCCAGAGGCCGACGCCGGTTCCGAAGAATGTGATTGTATCGCCTGGTTTAGCGGGATTCTCCTCAGTCACCGCTTGCCCATTGGAATCGTAAGCCATGGCTAAGCCGTGTCCCAAGCCATTCATGGAGAAGATCGCTGGGGCCGCTTCACTAACCGGGACTCCAGTCAACTCCCAGGCCTTGCCACGGAACGTGACAGTCACCGTCACTTCGTCTTTGCCGGCGACATCGGACGGCACAACCACCTTCAACTCCGTGGCTGATACGAAGATGATGGGTGCGGCGGTGCCATCGAACAAGACCTGGACATCAGCGAGGTAGTCGGCGAGCTTCCCATCCTGCGGAACAGCGGATTGAAGCACTTCCGGACCAATGCCGAGCCCATAGATGGACACAATTTGCAGGGGAGCTATCGGGGGCCCGGCATAGCTCACGCTGTCGACGATGGTCAGGTCCTGGATGCCTGGAGAAGATGAAGGATCCGCCGGCGAACCCTCGGCCCGAACGTTAACGGCAAGCGGTTGGGGATATGTGCGCCGCAGGCGGCTGCCTTCTTCATCCACAGGCACAAGATGAAGCGTGCCGCCAATCGTGGTTGCTGGTTCGGACCCCTTCCAGGCGAGTTCCAAGTCGTACACTTTGCCCGGTTCGAGAAGCGTGAAGGGAGGAGTCAATACATCGAGGAATGCCTGCAGGGAGGGTGTGAGCCAAAAGCCAACGTTCTTCAGGGGCGCACTCACTTCAAAGAGAACCGTTACAGATCCCTTTTCCTTCAGAGCGGCGGCAATTTCCTCTGAGGTCAGGCCCCATAACACGGAAGGCGTCCCGGGAATCGAGGGATTGACGGGCGGCTTGGCCGGTGCGGTAGGCGGCTTGGAAGGGGGAGCCTCTGGTTTTTGGGGTGGTGATGGAGGACTGGCCGGGGGCCCTGGAGGCGTGTTGGGATTCGAGGGAGGGTTAGCGGGGGTGGAGGGCGGGTTGCTAGGATTCGTGGGCGGGTTGCCCGGTGTTTCTGGCGGCTTCCCGGGTGTAGCAGGCGGGTTCCCCGGATTGGACGGAGGATTGCCAGGAGTGCCGGGTGGTTTGCCGGGGCTGGCGGGAGGACCGGCGATCTGAAGGGCCTCTGCCGGGCAACCCAATGCCAGGAGAGAGGCAACCAGAAGGCCACGAGAGAGAAGTTGACTCATTTTTCTCATGGGAATGGTCTCTCCCCCCCAGCCTATCCCAGCCTCTGCCCAGGTTCCAATCCAGGGAGTACCGGTCAACGCGAACCAGTTGTCCTAGAAAACGCGAGTGAAATCACTGGGGAGCGCCTCAGCGGTCCCGGCGGCAGTCAGTTGTAAACCGGCTTACGCGCGGACGGCCTGGCGCGGCCGAACTGGAGATCGTAGATGCGGCGGTGCGTGGCGCGGGCGGCCTCGACGAGTTCAGAGTAGGGCAGGTCGAGTACATCGAGGAAGCCGTAGTTGAGCCGTTCGAGGTCGGAGGGCCGGCCAGTGGGCAAATCATCCACCATCTGGAACCAGTGGGAACCGATGATATGCGGGTCGGCCGCTGCGTTCTCAACGTAATAGCTGTAGGCTACCCCACGTTCAGCCTGATCCTTGACTTTGTGCACCCAATAAAAGAGACCTTGCAGGCCACGGCCCGGCGCGGCGGCGGTGAATTCGCCGATCATGACGGGACGGCCGCTGAGTTTTGCGAAGTGGGCTATCTGGGCCGGGTCGGGGCGGAAATCGGCCGCGTAGATGTTGATGCTGAAGACGTCAAACAGTTGGCAGAGTTTGATCCACTCGTCGTGCGGGCGTCCGGCGTAGCGAATGCCAAGGTTGAGGTGGTTGGGGTCGTGGCGGCGAATGGCGGCGGCGATGGTTTCGAAATACTTGCGCCCGCATTCGAAGACGAAGGTGTCTTTGATGCGCTGGGAATTTTCGGGATCGGCGGCCAGGCGCCGTCGCAGTTCCGCCTGGGTGGCGGAGGGCTCAGGATCGGCGAGCAGCATATCGGCCCAAGGTTGGAGGGACCCGAACTCGCGGGCCCAGTGCGGCTCGTTGCCAATGAACCACCCGATGAGGTTGGCGTCGTCCTTCAGGGGTGCGCATTGACGTCGGGCCGCTTCATCCACATTGCGGGCGAACTCTTCGGAGAAGACGTCGGGAAAATCCCAGGGGAAGGGGAAGGTCTTTTTGGTGGTCCAACCGGAGAGCGGAAGGACGTATGGCATTCCGCTGCCGATAGCCACTTCGCGGTCTGACCAGTTCGCAATCGTGTTGAAACCCCAGCTGCGCAGGCGGGCGAGAATATGGTCCCGCCATTTCGAGTCCCATTGGGGGCCGTGCCGCTCCATGATGTTCGCAACGTAAAAAGACACATCGCGGCCAGGCGTCAGCCATGCGGGGCCGGGCGGAGGCAATCGCGCAAACAGCGGTTCCCGGCCAGTGACGGTGGTGGCGAAACTTCCCTGCCGGTACCCCACCAGGTCCATGCCCGCGGAGTAAAACGGATGACCGTGCGGGTCCAAAAGCACCCAGCGGCCATCCACCTGTTCAGTGCGGAAAAAACCCGTGGCACGGAGTTGGCGTGCCGCCATGCCGCCCAGAGGGCAATAGGGAAAGTCGGCCGCTGGCAGGGTATCGTTGGCCCACAGCTCGCGAAGCTGGTCGAGGGAATGAGCTTTGCGCGGCCAGATGCCTGGGATCCACTGGCCAAACTCGTCGATGACGGGGCGACGGTCGAGCAATTCGTCCGGCGGCACATCCGGAGTGAGGCGGGCCGCGGTGATCGAGAGCTGCGAATCCTCCGATGGGAAGCGCATCCGGAATGCGATTTCGTCTACTCTCTCGAAGGTAAACAAGCGCTCCGGCCAGGCCTTATAAGCGAGCGGAAGCAGTGGCGTCATGGTACGGGTTTGGATGAAGGCGTCGAAGGGGATCACCATCCGGGCTCGCACGCCGGACAAGGGCTCCAGCACCATGGCCTTGCTGGTGGCGGCGTTGGAGAAGACGAGTTGAAACGCCTCGAGGGAAGTGGCGTGATAGTCGAAGACAAAGGCCTTCCAGGCACGCCAATCCGGGGGCAGCCCCAACGCGGCAACAGGAATGCGGACTTCGGGTTCTCCCTGGGTGTAGCGGAAGGTGATTGTGGTTTGGCCGGAGGCGCGATCGACGTGCAGGTCAGCGTTTTTTTTCTTAATCTGGCCGGGGTCGAGGCGGGCGAAGTCCAGCGGCTGCGCGGCCGGGGAGGGGGCGCGGTAGTTCCACAACAGTTCGATTTCGGCGCCGCAGGCTTGCCGCAGATCGTGGTAAGCGAAGCGGCCGGAACCGGGCTTGCCTTTCTCACCCCATGCTCCGCCCATCGATAGCGGGAAGCCCCAGGACTCCCACTGCCGGATGGCCGCATCCATGTCGTCCACGTTAAACGCCAGGTGGTGAAAACCTTCTCCGGACTTCGCCAGATGCTCGTGGTAGGTGGACGGTCCGGAAAGAGCCTGAATCCATTCAAACGGAACTGGCGTATGCCGCTGCCAGCCGAGCCGCATGGAGTACATGCCCGGTTTTCCGCGGTAAACGAGATCACTCACTTCCGGCTTGGTGAAAGTCATGGCTGGAAGGCCAATCTTCTCCCAGAAAGCTGAGATGCTTTCCAGGTCGCGGGCGGCAAAGGCGAACTGCGTGACCTTCATACCGCGAGGCTGGTTGGCCTCGAAATCAGCAGGGGCCAGCAACAATCCGAGTGAGTATTTCCCTTCGCCTGCCGTGTCGAAGATGGCGTATCGGAGAGCAGCACCGCCTGGAAGAGGCCGGGTGAGATCCGTGAGGGGCCTGATCCCCGCGGCGGCCAACCGCTGTGTTTCCGCTTCGAGTGCGGTCAGGCTTGAAACGGGATAGAGCAAGGAGAAAACGCCGGCCCCGCGAGTTTTCAGAAAGGAGGCCATAGGATCGGAAGAGCCGAGAGGCTGGACGAAGTCGACGGCGACGTTCTCAAACCGCAGGGTCGCCAGCCGTGTGCGGTACTTACCCTGAGACGAAGTGAACTCCACCGGTGTGACAGGCGAGACGGGATTCCCCGTACGGGCCCAGGCGGCGGCGGTGGCGTCCACATCGGGTACCACCCACAACAGACGGGCAACCGAACGGTAGGGGGCGGGGGACTGGCCATCGAGGGCCAAGGCGGGAATCAGCAGCAGCAGCGCGGCCAAGCGGAGTGACATGAATACCTCCACAGCGATTGTATGCGGAAATCAGACACAGCACTCCGCTATCGGGCCGGCAAACTCGCGGACTCAAACCATGCAATAGATAGAGCTATGCGAGTCGCAGTGTGGCTGGGGATTTGGTGGCTGGCGACAGGGCTGGCCTGGGGACAGGAACTTACGCCGCAAGTGCTGCCCAGGCTGGTAATCGGGCAGATTGGCCAGGCACGGTTTCAGACGACCTTCTACTTTCACAATCCAGGGGAGATCGCGGCGGTGGCAACACTGGTAGCGTTCACTGAAGATGGCTCCCCATTTTTCTGGGCGCCGGACACGGGAGGTTCGCCGGCTGCCTCCCGGACCTTTCAGATACCGGCGGGCGGCACGGTGGTGATCCGTCCGATCAACGATGGGCCCGGGAATGCAGGATGGGCAAGGTTGATCGCGCCGGCGGGCGTGACGGGTTACGGGGTCTACCGCCAGGTGGTGCCGGGGCGGCCCGACCAGGAAGCGGTGGTGCCGTTCCGCCCGGAGCAGGGCCGCGCCGCCACACTCATCTTTGACGAGATGGGGTTCACTACGGGAGTCGCAGTGACCAATTCCGCCGAACAGCCAGGGACGCTGACGGTGACGGCCAAGGATGTGAACGGAGCGCCGCTGGCGACAGCCACCCTTCCGCTGGGTTCGCAGCAATCCGTGGCCAATGTACTCAGTCTGCTCGCCCCCGCTTTGGCTCCCCTGGCCGGTCGGCGCGGGTCAGTGGTCTTCCGCTTGGATCAGGGCGTCCTCTCCGTGGCGGCGTTGCGGTTCCTGGACCAGGCGTTCGGATCGATACCGGCCACCCATCAGTAGAGCCGGGGCTGGTTCAAGTAGACTACGGAATCAGAAGGGCGAACAGGGGTGATGCCGCAATGAAGTGTGTCTGCACATTTTGGCTGATGGCCTGTCTGGCGGCAGGCCAAACCGCGCCGTTACGCATCGACTATCCAGCGTCAGGAAGCGTGTTCCCTCCTGACTTCGCCCCGCCCACCTTCTTGTTCGCCGAATCGGAACCGCGTAGCACGGCGTGGCAAGTGGAAGTGCGCTTTTCCAGCGGCTCACCCCTGCGGCTTGAGGCGCCGGACCTGCCGTTAAAGGTTGGCGAGATCGACGAGCGAGCCATCGCATCCAGCAACGAAGTACCCACTCTTTCCCCTGAACAGCGGAAGTTACGCACTTGGCGGCCAGGCGAAGCAGCATGGGCTGAGATCAAGCGGCGGTCCGTGCAAGGCCCGGCGGTGGTGGTGATCGAGGGACTGGTCAACGGAAAACCGGTCAGCCGCGGCGAGGTAGCGATCCGGACGGCAAAAGAGCCGGTGGGGGCGCCAATCTTTTTCCGGGATGTCCCGCTGATGCCGGCGGAGATTGAAAAGGGGGTCATCCGGCCGTTGCCGAAAAACGCCCTGCCTCTTGTGGCGTGGCGATTGCGCTACGTCAGTGAAACCAAGAGCCGGAAGCTCATCGACGACATGCCGGTATGCATGAACTGCCATTCGTTCTCCAAGGACGGCCGGATGATGGGGCTGGATCTCGATGGGCCGGCAAACGACAAGGGGCTTTATGCGCTTGTGCCAGTCGGCAAGACGGCCACCATCCGGCAAAAGGAGGTGGTGGCTTGGAGTTCATTCCGGGGCAAACTGGGCAGCAAGATCCGTGTGGGGTTTATGTCGCAAGTATCACCGGACGCCCGCTATGTGGTGACGATGGTGAGCCCGTCGGACCTGGGCAAAGAAGAAGTGGAACAGGCGGCTCCCGGTCAGCCGCGCCAGCCCAAAGACGTGGCGGGAAATTTCTATGTAAACAACTTTCAGGACTACCGCTTTCTGCAGGTGTTTTACCCGACGCGTGGGGTGCTGGCCTGGTACAGCCGGGAGACCGGGAAACTGCAGGCGTTGCCTGGGGCGGACGACCCCAGGTACGTCCACACCAACGTAGCCTGGAGTCCGGACGGCAAATACCTGATCTTTGCCCGCGCTGAAGCGAGAAGGGCCTACGAGCCAGGGGTTCCGCTGGCGAAGAAGGCCAATGATCCTGCGGAGACTCCTTTGAAGTATGACCTCTATCGCATCCCGTTCAACGAAGGGCGCGGCGGCACGCCAGAACCGGTGAAGGGCGCCTCCAACAACGGGATGAGCAACAGCTTCCCGAAGGTTTCTCCGGACGGGAAGTGGATTGTGTACGTGCAGGCGCGCAATGGTTTGTTGATGCGCCCGGACAGTCAACTCTACATGGTGCCGGTTGAGGGCGGTGCGCCCCGGCGGATGAATTGCAACACGCCGCTGATGAATTCCTGGCACAGCTTCTCGCCGAATGGACGGTGGATGGTGTTCTCCTCCAAGAGCCGGTCTCCCTATACGCAGATGTTTCTGACCTACATCGACGATCAGGGACAGGATTTTCCACCGGTGTTAATCGAGGACGCAACGGCGGCCAACCGCGCAGTGAACATCCCGGAGTTCGTCAACATCGGGATGGACGAGTGGCTCAGCATTGAGGCGCCAGCCGCGGACTTCTACCGGCAATCGGACAAGGCGCTCGATCTGATGACCGCGGGCGACTTGGAGGCGGCTGTAGCGGAATGGAAGAAGGCGCTGGCGATGGAACCCGACGACACATCGGCGCTCAACAATTTGGGTGCGGCCTACAGCGAGATGGGCCGCATGGAAGAGGCGCTGGCGCAGTTCCGGCGTGCGATTGAGTTGGATCCGGACGGGTACAAGACCTACAACAATCTGGGTGTGTCGCTGGCCCGGGCCGGACGGTTTGAGGAAGCCGCCGGTGCACTCGAGAAGTCGCTGGAGTTGAATCCGTCAGATGCGCAGGCGCAGAGCAGTCTGGGCGGTGTGTATCTGAACTTGGGCCGTCTGGCGGAAGCGCGGGACTTGTTGGAAAAATCGCTGGCGGAATTGCCGAACGATCCCAACGCGCACAACAATCTGGGCAGCATCTTTGCGCGCGAGGGTGATTTCGGGCGGGCGATTCATCACTTCGAACGAGGTCTGACGGCGGAGCCAAAGTCCGCGGAACTCAACTTCAACCTGGGGCGTGCGTACGCGCGAACCGGACGGTTGGAGGAGGGCATCCGGCTGGTGGAGAAGGCGGTTGAGTTGACCAAAGGCGAAGTTCCAGTAATGCTCGACAGGCTGGCCGATTTGTACGCTGGGGCAGGAAAACTGAAGGAGGCTCTGGCCGCCGCCAGACGCGCGTTGCCTGTGGCAGTCGGTCAAGGGGACGACGAATTGGCAGTGGGTTTGCGCCAGAAGATTGCGGATCTGGAAGCACAAGTGGGCCAGGGGCGTTAGGGCCGTATGAGCAGCCCAAAGCTGGTGCTTGCTTCCCAGTCGCCGCGCCGGCGCGAAATTCTGTCGGCTGCCGGCTACGTGTTTGAAGTTCGGGTGGCGGGGCTAGAAGAGTCCCGTCTGCCGGGAGAGGCGCCTGAAGAGTACGTTACAAGGCTGGCGCGCGACAAGGCTCGAGCGATCCAGGCGGGGCCACTCGAATTTGTACTTGCCGCAGACACCACAGTGGTGTGCGAGAGCGAAGTGATGGAAAAGCCGGTGGATGCGGCCGATGCCCGGCGCATGCTGGGCATCCTGTCGGGCCGGGTCCACCAGGTGTGGACGGGGGTGTGCCTGCGCGTGGAAGAGCAGGAATGGGCCTGCGCCGAAGTGACCCAGGTACGTTTTCTCCCTCTTTCTGACGAGCAGATCGCAGAATACGTAGCGACCGGTGAACCGATGGACAAGGCTGGGGCATACGCCATTCAGGGCCGCGCCTGCCGGTTTATCGACCGGGTCGAAGGCTGCTACTTCAACGTCGTCGGCCTGCCGATCTCCCGCGTGGCGAGGATGCTGGTTGCGGCCGGCTTCAGAGCCTGAGTTTAGGGTTCCTGGCGCGGAGCCAATCAAGAAAAGCAGATGGCACGGGCATCGTGGAGAGGCGGCCCTGACGGACGAGTGCCCAATCATTGAACAGCCCGGAATCCTTGATCTCTTTGAGCGTCACGGCGGGATTGACGGCGCGGAGGTATTCCAGCTCCACGACCCAGGATTTTGGGTTGGCCGGATCCGGCCGCGGCGGCGAAACGACCTTCGCCATTGCGACGATCGCAGACTCACCACCGCTGTGGTAGAGGAAAACCCGGTCGCCGGGCCGCATGGCCCGGATGTGCAATACCGCCTGGGCGTTTGTCACGCCGTCCCAAACCGTGCGCTGCTCGGCAGCCAATTGCGAGACGGAGTAGGTGTCAGGGTCGGTCTTCGCCAGAAACCAGTTCATTCGCTTCAATCCGGGGTGGCCTCCAAATCCTTAGGGTTTCACGAAGATTGCTTCGGATACAATAAAAAGAATCGATTCCCGGGCGGATTCGGAGGGTTTGAAAAGCGATGCTGTTGACGAGATTCCGATTGGGCGCGGTACCTCTTCTGGTGCTGGCCCTGAGTTCCGTTTGGCTCCAGGGCCAAGTGCAGCCGCGCCCAGCCGAGGGGGCCAAAGAACTGCAGCCTGAGGCCGCAAAGCAGCCGATGGATCCGGCGGCCACGGTTTCGGCTCCGGTTGATCCCAAAGCCTACAAGATCGGTGCTGAAGACGTCTTGGCGGTCCGGGTGTGGAGGGAGCCTGATCTCTCTGGCAACGTCGTAGTGCGGCCCGATGGCAAGATCACTTTGCCTCTAATCGGGGACGTATTTGCCAAGGACAAGACTCCGGAGGAGTTGTCCAAGGACTTAACAGAAGCTTACGGCTCCATCCTGACCAGCCCCAGAGTCTCTGTGGCCGTAATGCAGGTATTGAGTCGAAAGTACTTTGTGTCCGGCCAGGTCCAGAAAAGCGGAGCGATGCCGCTGGTGACGCCCATCACCGTCATGGAGGCTCTGAGTTTCGCGGGTATGACCGAGTGGGCGAAGAAGAGCAAGATTGTCGTGATGCGCGGCAACGAGCGGTTGAAGTTCAACTACAACGATGTGCTGAAGGGCAAGAACCTTCAGCAAAACATTCAACTGCAGAATGGTGATCACATCTTCGTGCCATAAGGGGAGCCGTTACCAGGCATGACTTCGACAACGAATACGAACGAAGTTCCGCTTTCAGTCCCGCGCCGTGCTTTGGACGTTGAAGACTATTTGGAGATTGTGCGGCGTCACCGGAGCTGGATCCTGGGGCCAGCATTCATTGGCTTGGTTCTGGGCGTCGTGGTGGCCTACTTGTGGCCGGACTCATACCTGTCTTCGGGAATGATCCGTGTGGTGCCGCCCGTGGTCCCGCAACGGCTGGTACAGGCCAACGTCAGCCAGGAGATGAGTCAAAGGGTGAACCAGCTCTACCAGGAGATTGTGTCGCGTCCCAACCTGATTGATCTGATCCAGTCCTTCAATCTGTACCCTGCCGAGCGGAAACGGCTGCCCATTGAAGACGTGGTGGAGTTGATGCGGAAGGACATCAACATCAGCCCGTTGCGCGGGTTGTCGAGCCGCGGCGATCGCACGGGTGCTGCAGCATTCAACATCAGTTACCGGTATTCCGACCGCAGGCAAACCCAGCGGGTTACGGAGCGGCTGATCACGAAGTTTATTGACGAAGGGTTTTCCAGCCGGACCAAACAGTCGGTTCTGACCACGCAGTTTCTCCGCGACCAGGTGGAGACCGCGAAGCGGGAGTTGGACGAGATTGAAAACAAAATCACCGCGATGCGGCTGAGCAACCGGACCCAATTGCCAGAGCAGGAGCAGGTGATGGTAAACCGCATCTCATCGCTGGAAACGGGGATCCAGAACCTGAATTTGTCGCTCAGCCGGGTAGGGCAGGAGAAGCTGCAACTGGAAACCCAGTTACGGATCGTGGCTGACCAACTCAACGCGGCTCGGAGCGCCCCGGAACCGGGCAGTGCGCCCGCGGTGGGCGGCAGTACAGCCCCTGCCGCGCGTAGTCCGGAATTGGCCGAGCTCGATCGCGAAATTATGCGGTTGGATGCCACTCTCACGGGTTTGAAGGAAACTTACCGCGACAACCATCCCGACGTGCAGCGGACGCAGAGCCTTCTGACCGCGAAGCGGCGCCAGCGGGAACAACTCGCAGCGAGTCTCGAAGCGGCGGCTGCTTCCGGGCAATTGCCGGTGACACCTGCCGCAACGGGGCGCAGCAACCGCGACGCGGACATCCAGAACCTGATGGCTGCGAAGGCGCGAGTCGAATCTGCAATTCAAGCGAAGGACATGGAAGCAGAGGACGTCCGGCGGCAACTGGCGGACGCACAGTCGCGAATCCGGCAACTGCAGGCCAAGCTGGAGTCGAGCCCGGCAATGCAGCAGGAATATATGCAGTTGCTCAGGGACCGGGAACTGATTCGCGAGCGGTATGAACAAGTGAATACGAAGCTTCGTGACTCCTCCATGGCGACGGAATTGGAAACGCGGAATCAGGGTGAAACGCTCGAGATTCTCGAACCGGCAAACATGCCCACCGAGCCATACGCTCCGAAGCGCCCGCTCATTATCCTGGCAGGTCTGAGCGCCGGCATTGTTCTGGGCCTCGTGACGACGGGCTTGCGGGAGATGAGGGATAGCTCGTTGAAGAACTTGAAGGATGTACGGGCCTATACGAAATTAACGGTATTGGGGAGCATCCCTTTGCTGGAAAACGATTTCGTGGTGCGCCGCCGCCGGAGGCTGGGCTGGCTGGCCTGGTCGGCCGGGGTTCTGCTCGGAATCCTGGTGATGTCAGGTTCGGTGATCTATTACTACACTTCCAAGGCCTGAGCCGGAACGGAGACCTATCCGCATGAGCCGAGTGCACGACGCGTTACGCAAAGCCGACCCCAATCTGCTGACTCAATCCACCCCTGCTCCGGCGCCTCCGGTGGACCCAGCGGCAACGCCTCCCACTGAGACTGCCGCCCCGCCTGCGTGGGTTACGCCGCCTTCTGCCCCGGTGAGCAGCGTCCCCGTAGCGGGATCCATGGAAGTGCCTGATGTTCTGCGCATTTTGCCTCTGGTGCAGACCATTCCGTTTCTGCCCTCCCCCGACGCCTCGCTGCTCGATTCTTCGCGGCCCAGCGAAGCACCGGCGGAGGAGTTCCGCAGCCTTCGCACACGCATGAATCACCTGCAGAATTTACAGCCGATCCGGACCGTGGTGGTGACCTCGGCATCGCCTGCCGAAGGCAAGAGCTTTACAGCCAGCAACCTGGCTCTCGCTCAATCCCACCTTGAGGGGAACCGTGTTCTACTGGCGGACTTCGATTTCCGCCGTCCGGTTGTCCACAACCTTTTTCAATTTCAGCGTTCACCGGGAGCGACGGATTTTCTGCAGGGGAAAGCTCGCCTGGACGAAGTGATCCGGCGCGTGGAAGGCACCGAGTTCTATGTGATGCCAGCGGGCGAGGCGGTGATGAATCCCCTGGAACTGCTGAACCTTCCCATTGTGCGTCCTCTGTTGCAGCGGCTTTCGGAAGCATTCAACTGGGTGATTCTCGACAGTCCTCCGCTATTGTTTGCTGCGGACGCAAATCTGCTGAGCACAATGGCGGATGGCCTGGTCATCGTGGTTCGGATGGGCACCACTACAATCGATTCTGTGACCCGGGCGCTGGGCTCGCTGTGCCAGAGCAAGAATGTGCTTGGCATTGTAGTGAACGGAGCGAATCGCAGCGAACTCTATAGCAAGTACACTTATTATCACAGCTACTACTACTCCAAGCCGGAGTAAGGTGACACACTGGTGTCCGTCGAGCTGACCTCCAGCCCCAACGAAACGACTGGTCCTGAAAGTGCGCCTTGGCCTGACAGTTGGTGCCGCATGGCCGCAGGGTTGGAGTGTGGTGTGTGGGCGGGGTTGGCAAGCCTGGCGTGGATCGGCGTCTATAGCGCCTGGATTCATCAATACTGGTGGGCTTGTTTCAACGTGGCTGCCACCCCGTTCTTCGGGGATGAGGTTTTCCGGATGGGCCTTTCGCGTGCCACCTTGGCGGGCGCGGCGCTGCTGGGCGTGGCCTACAGCCTTCTGGGTCTTTTTCTGGGGTATTGGATCCGGCCAGTCTCGTTTTGGGGCATGGCGATCCGGGCGCTGATGCTGGCGCTGGCCTGGCATTTCGCCGCCGACCGTTGGTTATGGCAAACGTTGTCGCCCTTTGCGGACGAATATTTCCATCGCCGGGCGATGCTCCCCGCTCATCTGGCCTGGTTCCTGCTGATGTTGCGCTACCGCTGGCGCTACTACGCGATTGCGGAGGTTTTTGGCGAGCCGCCGCGTGTTGAACTTCAGACGCCTCCCGGCGAGGAGGGGCCGCCTGCCGCCACGGCGCTGGAAGAGGAGGGTCCGCCCTGAGCAGGGGGCCGTTTGTTGAGGTCCGAACCTTTCCGGTAAAATGGAAAGTTCGATTTCACGCGGCGACCCGCTCCGGGTGAAACGGCTTCGCGGACGCGAGCGTCCAACGCGAAGGCCCCGATTGAGAAAGGATCTTGTCTGAGACCGATGACCCACAGGCTCCCTGGCCTGCACAGGCTTCCGCTGTGCGCCTTCGGGGTGATTGCTCTCCTTTCTGGCTTTTCGCTGGCCGCTCAGCCGCAGCCGCCGCAGAATGAGGAAGCAGCCTTCCAAGCGCCTCCCGCACAACCCGCCAAGCCCGCGAATCCCTTCGAAAGCCTCCCGCAGGCTACCGAGCCCCCTAAGCCGAGCCCGCCAAAGCCCGGGCCGTTCGAGCGTCTGCCTGAGTCGCCAGCGCAGCCCGTGCCGGAGACTCCTGCGGCGAAAAAGGCCCCTGGGGAGGTGCCCGATGTCATTGAAGCCATCGAGTTCCGCGGTTCTCGCCGGGTGCCGCAGGACACCCTGCGCGCCTTGATCTTTACCAAGAAGGGCGACCGCTACGACCCCGAGGCCATCCACCGCGACTTTCTCGCGCTGTGGAACACCGGGCGATTCGATGACATCAACGTGGAGCGGGAACCCGGCGAGAACGGATGGATCATCCGCTACCTGGTTACTGAACGCCGCGTGGTGAGAGCCATCAAATACGAGGGCATGAAGTCCGTTACAGTTTCCGAGGTGCTCGACCGTTTTAAAGAGCGCCGTGTGGGTCTCAGTGTGGAGCAGCAGTATGAGCAGGCGCGCGTCCAACGAGCCGCCAACGTCCTGAGGGAATACCTCGCGGAGCGCGGCCGGCAGTTCGCCACGGTCACTCCGGAGATCCGCCAGATTCCTCCTTCGTCTATAGAAGTTACCTTCCGGGTGGCCGAAGGCGCCAAGGTCAAGGTCGGCAAGATCGACATACAAGGCAACAAGGTATACAGCGACCGGATTGTGCGGCGGGCCATGGCTAACCTGAGACCCGTCGGCATTCCCAAGTCCATCTTCCTCGAGAGTCTTTTCTCCAAGACCTTCGATGCCAGCAAGCTGGACGAGGACAAGGAGCGCGTGCGGAATTTCTACATGACGCAGGGGTATTTCCTCGCCAGGGTGACCGGCAGCGAAGTGACGATGCGGGATACCGGCGGCGGGAACTTCCGTATCCCCCTGTTCTACCCAAACAAGCCGGGCAAGCGCGCGGATCTGCGGCTGGACCTCGAAGAGGGTCTGCAGTACCGGCTGAACAAGATCAACTTCGTTGGCGTCAAGTTGTTCCGCACTCCTGATCTGCTGATGCGGCCTGTCTTCGGCATGGGCGAAGGCGATGTCTTTTCCACGGAGAAGCTCTCGAAGGGCTTTAAGGCGCTGCAGAAGTATTACGGCGAGTTCGGATACATCGATGCGGTACCTGAGCCGGACTTCGATCCGAAGCCCGACGGCAAAATCGACCTGACCATCAACGTGGACGAAGGCAAGCAATTCTTCGTGCGGCGCATTGACTTCCAAGGCAACACCACGACGCGCGACAAAGTGATCCGGCGGGAACTGCTGATTGACGAAGGGGACATGTACAACACCAAGTTGTGGGAGTTGTCCATTCTCCGGCTGAACCAGCTGGGCTACTTTGAGCAGTTGAAAGAGAATGAAGCGGCAAACATTACTCGCGACACCAAGAACAACACTGTGGACATCACGCTCAAGGTAAAGGAGCGCGGGCGGAACTCGATCAGTCTGAACGGTGGCGTGAGCGGCATCTCCGGGTCGTTCATCGGGTTCGGTTATGCCACCAACAACTTCCTTGGCCTGGGCGAAACGCTGAGCCTGGACGCGCAAATTGGAGACCGGCTGACTTCAGCCACATTTGGTTTCACCGAGCCTTATTTCCTCGACCGTCCGATGCAGTTGGGCTTCACCGTTTATACGCAGCGCTTCAGCTATGATCAGGCCCGCGAAGTCTCTTTGTTCTCCGGCCGCAATCTGATCCCGCTGTACGATGCTCTGGGCCGCGAGAACCTGTTGAACTACAACTCCAACGGATTTGGGGGAACGGTGTTCCTGAGCTACCCTCTCCGCCGGTCGTTTGCGCGGGTGAGCATGACCTACGGCCTGGACCGTTCCAACATCACGCCGCTGAATACGTCCTCCTCGAGTTATTTCCAGTTCTCGAACTTCCTGAACTTCGATGGCCCGAACTCGCTGAGCGGCATCATCACCAGCCGCGTGACCCCGAGCTACATCTACAACACGATCGACCATCCCATGACGCCATCCCGCGGCAGAAGTCTGGCTGCGTCGGTCAGCTTTGCGGGTGGTCCGCTCGGTGGTAACGTGAACCTGATCGAGCCGACGCTTTCCTACACGCACTTCTGGCCGGGCATGAAGCGCGGCCACGTTCTCGGCTACCGCCTCCTGGGGCGATTCATCACGGGCTACGGGGACCGCGTGGCGCCACCCTTCAACCGTGTGTTCATGGGCGGCGAGCAGGATGTTCGCGGGTTTGAAATCTGGGGCATTGGCCCCTTCGCGTATATTCCTTCGGAAGCGAATGTCGCTGTGCTCAATGACGATGGCTCAGCCCGGCAGCAGCCCGTTATCGTGGACGGCAAAGTGGAAGTGCGCGACATGGTCCAGCGGATACCCATTTACCAGATCGTGTTCCCCGGCGGCGACACGCAAGGAATCGCAAACGTGGAGTACCGGATTCCCATTTTCGGCCCCCTCACCCTGGCGTTGTTTTTCGATGCTGGCGTAAACCGCATTTCCAGGCCGAGCCAGCTAAGGCTGAACCCCAGCCGCCTGACGCAGTTAAACGGGGAGTTCCCGCAAGTGGGCTTCCAAAACCAAGCTCTCGTAATTCCCACCACTCAGCGTATTCGCACCTCCACCGGCTTCGAGTTCCAAATTATGATGCCGGTGGTGAACGCACCTTTCCGCCTCTACTGGGCGTACAACCCAACGATCGTGAACGACGTGTTCCGGCCCCCGATCGCCGCCGACCCATCTTTGTTCCCCAACCAGGCGACGCTGAACGCCGCGGCCCTGCAATTCGCCCGGCCCTCGCCCTATCCGGAACGCCGTACGATGTTCCGCTTCACCATCAGCCGGACCTTCTGACGAGGCGCGATCCGGCGGGCGCATGCTACGATTTCAAGTGTTTAGAGGAGTTTGATCAACGTGAGAATTGACCTGAAAATGACGGCGCTTCCTGTGCTCGTCCTTGCCGGCATGGCGCCGGGACTGCTGGCTCAAAGCGCCCCCACTGGCATCGGCATCATCAACATTCAAAGCGCCATCCTAGCCACCCAGGACGGGAACAAGGCGCGGGAAGAGATTCGCACCCGCTTTGAACCCCGCGCCAAACAGATGGAAGGCCGCATGGGTGAGATCAATACCAAGCGCGACACCTTGAGCAAAGGCGCCAACACCATGTCGCAGGATCAGCGCGACAAGCTTTCGAGGGAAATCGAAGATCTGCAGAAACGCTATCAGTGGGACGCGGAGGATCTGCAGCAGGAGTTGAGCCAGGCAGAACAGAAGTTCGTGGGTGAGATCGGAAACCGGATGGTGCAGATCATCGATGAATACGCCAAGGCCCGGAATCTCGCGGTAGTTATTGATGTGGGCGGGCAGCAAAGCCCGGTGCTTTGGGCTGCCGCCGGAATCGACATTACGCAGCCGATCGTTGAAGCTTACGACAAGCGGTTCGGATCGTCCGCCGCCGCCCCAGCCGCAGCTGTTCCGGCTGCGAAGCCCCCTGCTGCCGCAAAGCCCGCCGTCGCCACTCCGGCCGCAAAACCGGTAGCCCCCGCGAAGTAAAGCCCGCAGATTGACCGTCACGTAAACGCGCAGCCTCAAAGCTGCGCGTTTGTATTCAGTAGCCTTCCGGCTTCACCCGGAACACTTCACGCCAAGTTCCTCCCGGTGGTACGAATTGCAGATCTTTGTACCAGCCCGCATGAGCGGCATTGAAGGCATTGGTGATCGCGGTCATGGGCTCGAAGCAGATGAAGCCGCGCCCGGCGGGTGCGTACACAACAGCCACCGTGTACTTAGGGCCGTATGCAACCGTAATGCGCTCTTGTTTGCCCTGTACTGAAAACCGGGCGAACCCGTCCGTGTCGCGCCGCAGACCCCCGAACACGTCATCCAGCACCACTCCCTGCAATCGAAGCGGCTGAGGATACGGAGCCGGGCTGGTCTCCCCGGTGGGAATCAACCTGTCGGACAGCTGGTACCTGGTTTCCACCGGAAGTGTGACGGTCCACTCGTCGCGGGGCGCGTCATTCACTTGAAAGTATGGGTGGTAGCCCAGTGAAACAGGCAAAGGCGTGGCTCCCTGATTCTCGAGGACAGTCTCCACTTCCAACTCGCCATCCCGCAAACGATAGATCATGTCTACCGAGTGAGCGAACGGAAATTGGGCAAGCAGATCGGGATACTTCGAGAATTCGAGGCGGCAGTGTGCCACTGCCGCACCTGGCCGCGCCTCCACCTGTTGCACCTGCCACCGTGAATCGTAAACCAATAGGCCGTGAATCGGAGTCTGCCGTGGTCCAGGGCGGACGTTCCCCAAGTCCGGATTGAGATGATACTTGCGTCCCTGGACGAAGTAACTCATTCCGTCGATCCGGTTCGCCCACGGCCAAAGGAAGGGGTTGCCGGCATGAGCCGGTTTGGCCTGGAGTTCCGCCAGGCTGGAGACAGGCGACCAGAACACCCGCTTGCCGTTGACCGTGAATTCGTATGCGTTGTTTCCGAACGCCGGCGCGATGCGCACCTCAGCCCGCCGTGCGGCATCGCGCAAGACGATGACGTCTGTACCGTGCTGGGTGGTGCGCTCCGCAGTGTAGGGGGAGGTTTGTGCAGTGAGGGTCATGAGAATCAGATAGATAAACATGGCTAGCCGGGCCATGCCCCGTATTGTCTTACACGCCGCTATTGCGTGGGGTCAGTGTCCTTTAGTGCAGGGTCACGTGGGTCGAGGTCGGTTTCCTCCTGACAGCACACGCAACGCCCGGGAGAGTAGCTGCGGATCGAGCAAATCGCACACCAGTAAGTGATCACCAGCCGTTTCCCCCCGCGATAAACGAACATGGCGCGCAGATGAATCGGGTTGATTTCGAACTCCTCGGCCCCGGCCCATTGGCCGATGGCTTCGAAGTCATCGGAGGACAGGCGGGCGTCGTGGAGGACTGCAATGGTTTCTCGATCGCCTTTGAGCCGGATGATCCGGCCGTCAGGAGTTTTGATGGCAGAAGCCGCTTGATCTTCCTGCAGCAGCCTACCCCTGACGGTTGCTGTACCTTCCGTGCCGAGAAGAATGGCCGGCGTCAACCAGATCCACTGGCGGCGCGTCATGTTTTCAGTTTAACGGCCCGGAGCATGCGAAGCCCGTTCAAGGTGACCAGCAGCGTCGCTCCAGTGTCTGCCGCCACGGCCATCCAGAGGGTGGCGTGTCCCAGGAAGGCCGCGCCGATAAATACCATTTTCAGAGCGACCGCCAGGATGATGTTGGCGGCGATAATCTTTCTGGCCCGCCGGGCATGCGCTACCAGGAATCCGATGCCAGGGAGCCCACCGCGCATCAGTACCACGTCGGCTGCTTCGTGGACGGCGCCGGAACCGGGACCCGCCAGGCTAATGCCCAGTGGTGCTTCCTTGATGGCTTCCGCGTCGTGCAGCGTTTCGCCAGCGTATCCAACGTGAGGTTGATGGATGACATGGGCGCGCAAGAATTCCAGGCGGGCCTCCGCATCCGCGTGCTCGTCCACCCGAACTAGCTCTACCCCGTGCGGTGCAGGTCCGGGTTGGGTGGTCAGCAGCACGCGGAGATGCGCCGCCTCTTCCAGGAAAGCCCCTCCCTTCACCAGGACTCCCTCGCGGGCGGCGGATGTGAGGGCGGCCATGGTGGTGACCGGCGTGGAAATTACCAGCGCGCAAGGGCAGGCCACCAGCAGGACCAGCATTCCACGGTAGGCCCAGGCCGTCCACGCGCCGCCAGCCAGAGCAGGACCGGTCAGAGCGACGGCCAGGGCCAGCGCAAATACAGCCGGTGTGTAACGGATAGCGAACCGTTCGATCATCTGCTCGGTTCTTGCCCGGCGGGCCTGTGAGCTTTCCACCATCCGGATCATGCGTGCTAGCACGGTGTCCCCGGTCCGCCGGTCCACTCGCACTATCAACGTACCTTCCTGGTTCACGGTTCCGGCATACACATGCGCCCCCGGCGATTTCGGAATCAGCACGGACTCGCCGGTAATCAATGCCTGGTCCACCCGGGACTCCCCTCCGATCACCGTTCCGTCACAGGGAATCCTCGCTCCCCCATCTACTCGAACGACCATCCCTTCGCGGAGATTTTCAACGAGCGTCTCGTGGAAGTGATCCTTGTGTTGCACCGCTGCCCGGGAGGGCGCGACACGCAGTAGCTTCGCGATGGCTTCTCTGGCCCGTTCCAGGCTCCAACCTTCCAGCCGCCCCGACAGGGCAAAGAGGAAGCTAAGAGTGGCCGCCTCCACCCATTCCCCAAGAACGAGCGCTCCCGCAGCCGAAACCACCACCAGCGTGTTCATGTCCGGCCGCCACTGGCGAGTTGCAGCCCAGGCTTTCGGCAGCACCTGCAAAAGACCGGCGCCTGCCGAAAGCGCATACAACGACAGGGCGGCCAGAGGCATATTGTGCACGTGGCCTACCGGTCCCTCACCCATGTCCTGGCTGTGTCCGTGGGTTAGAAGGGTCTCCACGAATTCGCCGGTGACTGCTACGTGGATAGCGACTGCCGCCAGCAAGGATACGCCGCTGACCCAGACGGGAAACGAAGGCAGAGTCCACCATGACTGACCGTCGGGGGTACTGGCCGGCTTATGCCAAGGTTCGCAGCGCATCCCGACCTGCTCGACCGCCTTCTCAATCTTTTCCCGAGTGGTGAAGGCCGGGTCGAACTGGACAGTCATGCGCCCCTGAAACGGGTCGAACGTCAGCTCACGGACTCCCTTGACTTTGCCGAGCTGGGTTCGGAGTAAGGAGACTTCCTGAGCGCAGTCCATCCCGGCTACGCGATACTCTGCGACCTCGCTAATGATAGAGACTCCTCAATAAGAGTGTACGCGATTCGGATCGAGGAAATATTTTGAGCCATGCTCAGAATATGAAGAATCGTTAATCTATGCGTCTGATTGCCGTAACCTTTGCCTTGTGTTTTCTTTATTTCTTCGCCCTGGCGCAGGACACAACCGGAGTTGGGAGCCTGGCTGGAACTGTTCTGAACTCAGACAACACTCCGGCGGTTGCGGTGAAGGTTTGTCTCGTCGGCAACGATCGGTGCGGCGAGACCAACGAGAGAGGCGCTTTTCGTATCGCTGACGTGCGGGCAGGTACGTATTCACTTGAATTGACAGCTCCAAACCGGCCACCTGTCCGGACCTCGGAGGTCGAAGTGCGGGCCGGTCTTGAGGGCAAGGTGGATCTGACCATGCCTGTCCTCGAAGCAGTGCAGCAGTCCGTGACAGTGACCGAATCGTTGTATGTGGCGCCGGTGGAGGTGAAGAACTCCGGCTTTTTGGTGACCTCACAGGAGGTTTTCAAGTCGGCTGGTGCATTGCAAGATGTGGCGCGATACATTCAGACCCTGCCTGGTGTGGCGATTGGGGCGGACGATTTCAGGAACGACATTATCGTCCGAGGCGGCAGTCCACTGGAGAACCTGTTCGTGGTGGACAACATTGAGATTCCCAATATCAATGCTTTTGCCAACTTCGCTTCGGCTGGCGGGTCACTGAGTATCCTGGACGCGGCAATGATTCAGGACACGACTTTCTTGACGGGCGGCTATCCCGCGCCCTACATCAACCGAACCTCAAGCGTGCTTCAGGTGACCCAGCGGGAAGGGAGCAGGGAACAGTTCACCGGACGGGCAACTGTTGGATTTGCCGGTGCGGGAGGGATTCTGGAGGGACCCATCAAGCAAGGGAAGGGCTCGTGGGTAGTTTCGGCCCGCAGGAGCTTTCTCGATCTGTTCACCGACGACACCGGCATCGGAGGCGTTCCTGTTGTCTACACTTTTAACGCGAAGACTGTCTACGACTTGACGCCACGAGACCGCATTTGGGGCGTTTCCGTCACCGGGGTAGACAAGATTCGTCTCGGGCGGGTGGACAACCCCGGCGATCAACTGGCCGAAAACGAGCTGTTCAATTTCGACATCCGTTACCAAGGCTGGCGCAGTGCGAACGGATTCAACTGGCAGAGGCTGTTTGGCGATAAGGGCGTGGGGCTATTCGGCTTCACGCATTCCGAAGCGAGCACTACACAGGCAGTCCGGGACCTGGTGAGGAACGGTGTGCCACCGGTGGACGCCCCGGCCAGTGAAGTCATTGCTCAATCACCACTCGTGTTTTCTGACGATTCGCGAGAAGGGGAAACCACGCTGAAGTACGATTACACCGTATTCGGCAGCACGATGGGCAAAGTACAGG